>NZ_JBEZYV010000016.1:0-161691 GCF_040638905.1 Streptomyces virginiae
CAACTCACCAACCCCGACTACTGGGTCCACCACCTGCGCCACACCGTCCGCTTCAACGACGCCGTCCAATACCTCCACCACCACAACGTCACCACGTACGTGGAACTCGGCCCGGACGGTGTGCTCAGCGCGATGGCCCGTACGATCCTGGGCTCCGGGGAGCCGGGGACCGGGCAGACGGCCGGGCAGCCGGCCACCGCCGCCCCGCTGCTGCGCGCGGGCCGCCCCGAGGGGCGGACCCTCGCGGCGGCGCTCGCGGAGGTCCACGTACGCGGCCGGGACGTCCGGTGGGACGGGTTCCTGCCCGGCGGCCGGGCCGTCGCCCTGCCGACGTACCCGTACCAGCGCGACAGCTACTGGCTGAGCGCTCCGGCGGCCCCCGTGGCGACGAAGCCGGCCGGCGGGCATCCGCTGCTGGACTCGGCGGTCGAACTCGCCGCCGACCAGGGGTGGTTGTTCACCGGCATCCTCGACGCCGAGGCGCAGCCGTGGCTCTCGGAGCACACCGTCCTTGGCCGGCCGCTGCTGCCCGGCGCGGCCGTCGCGGAGCTCGCCCTGTACGCCGCCCGGCGGACGGGAGCGGCTGAGGTCGCCGAGCTCACCCTCGAACAACCGCTGCCGCTCGACGGTCCCGTCGCCCTCCAGCTCATGGTGGGCTCGGCGGGTGACGACGGGACGCGTCCGCTCGCCCTGCACTCCCGGCCGCAGGGGACCCCGGACGCCGCCTGGGTGCGGCACGCCTCGGGTCTGCTGGCCGACGAGGTTTCCGCGGAGACCGGGGAGGACGCCGGGCTCGCCGTCCGGCCGCCGCAGGAGGCGACCGAGATCCCCGTCGACGGCCTCTACGCCCGCCTCGCCGAACGCGGCTACGCCTACGGCCCCACCTTCCAGGGCCTGCGCAGGGCCTGGAGCCACGGCACCGACCTCTACGCCGAGATCGCCCTCCCCGACACCGCCACCGGCGCCGACGGCTTCGCGCTCCACCCCGCCGCCCTCGACGCCGCCCTGCACACGGCCCTGGTCGGGCCCGGTGCCGGGGAGCGGCTGGTGGTGCCCTTCGCATGGAGCGCCCTGGCACTGCGGCCCACAGGGTCGGCGCGGCTGCGGGTCCGCCTGCGCCGGGGCCCGGGCGACGCCCATTCGCTGCTGATCGCGGACGAGAACGGCGTCCCGGTGTTCACGGCCGGCGGCCTCGCGGTACGGGAGCTGCAGGCGGACGCGGCGGTCGCCGCCGGTCCCGTCCACGGGGCCGGGCTGTTCGACCTGCACTGGTCCCCGCTGCGGGCGGCAGCGCCCGTGCCGGCCGGTCCGTGGGCCGTCCTCGGCGAGGACGGCGGAGCCGTCGTGGACGCCGTGCGCGCCGCCGGTGTGGCCGTCCGGGACTACCCGGGCCCGGCGGAGCTGCGGACGGCGGTCGACGGAGGGGCTCCGGTACCCACCGTGGTCCTGGCCGCCGTGCCGGCCGCTCACGCCGTACCGGGCACCGGCGGCCGGGCCGTGCTCGCGGTCCTCGAACTCGCCCAGGCCTGGCTGGCGGACGAGCGGTTCACGGACTCCCGGCTCGCCGTCCTCACGCGGGGAGCGGTCGCCGTCGCGGACACCGAACGCCCGGACCCGGCCCTGGCGGCGGTCTGGGGCCTGATCCGCTCGGCGCAGTCCGAGCAGCCCGGCCGCTTCGCCCTGCTCGACACCGACGGGCGGCCCGAGTCCGTACGCGCTCTCGCCCAGGCCCTGGCCCTCACCTCGGCGCAGCCGCAGCTCGCGCTGCGGGCCGGCCGGGCATCGGCGCCGGCCCTGCGCGCGCACCGGCCCGCCACCTCCGTCACGCCCGTCACTTCCGACGCGGACGCCCCGGCGGTCTTCGGAGCGGACGACCACGTCCTGGTCACCGGCGGTCTGGGCACCCTGGGCCGGCTGCTGGCCCGGCACCTGGTCAAGCAGCACGGGGTGGGACGGCTGCTGCTGACCGGCCGGCGCGGCGCCGCGACGCCGGGCGCGGAGGAGTTCACGGCCGAACTGGCTTCTCTGGGCGCCGAGGTGACCGTGGCCGCCTGCGACACCGGCGACCGGGCGGCGCTGGCCGCCCTGCTGGCCGCCGTACCCGCGGACCGGCCGCTGACCGCGGTCGTCCACGCGGCGGGCGTCACCGACGACTCGGTGCTGGCCGGGCTCACTGCGCAGCGGATGGAAGGGGTACTGCGGCCCAAGGCAGATGCCGCTCTCCACCTGCACGAGCTGACCCGGGACCTGGACCTGTCGGCGTTCGTCCTCTTCTCCTCGCTGGCGGGCACCCTGGGCTCGGCGGGCCAGGGCAACTACGCGGCCGCCAACGCCTCCCTGGACGCGCTGGCCCACCGGCGCCGTGCCGAAGGGCTGCCTGCCGTGTCCCTGGCCTGGGGGCTGTGGGCGCAGGAGAGCACACTGACCGGTGACCTGGGTGCGGCGGACCTGAAGCGGCTGGCCCGTTCCGGGATCGGGGCACTGTCCGCCGAGGACGGCCTGGCCCTGTTCGACGCGGCCGTCGCCTCCGGCGCCGCGGTCCTGACGGCGGCCCACCTCGACCTGCGGACGGCGGATCCGGACGCGGTCGGGTCCCTGCTGCGCGGGCTGGTCCCGGCCCGCCGCCGCGGAGGGTCCGCGCAGGCCGCGCCCCGGGACACCGCGGCGGGTCTGCGCGACCGGCTGGCCGGGGCGGCCCCGCGGGAGCACCACCACATCCTGCTCGGGACCGTACGGACCGAAGTGGCCGCCGTACTGGGCCACTCGGACGCGGACCGGGTGCCGGCGGACCGCCGGTTCCAGGACCTCGGCTTCGACTCCCTGACCGCGGTCGAGCTGCGCAACCGCCTGGCGGCCGCGACCGGCGTCAAACTGCCGCCGACGCTCGTCTTCGACCACCCGACGCCGGGCGCCCTGGCGCAACGGCTGCGGGCGGCGCTCGTACCCGGGGTCCCGGCGCAGGACTCCCCCGCGGAGGCCGCCGACGGCGCCGACGGCGCCGACGCGAACGGCGCAGACGCGACCGGGAACGAGAGCGCGCTGGACTCGATGAGCGCCGACGACCTGGTCCGCCTGGCCCTGGGCCACAGCTGAGGAAGACACCCCCGCCCGGGTCCGGACGCGTTCCGGACCCGGGCCCAGAGACCACACCCAGACCCAGACCCCGACGGGGAAGTACGGAGAGAACAGGATGGCTTCCACAACCCAGCAGCAGGTCGTCGAGGCGCTGCGGGCCGCGCTGAAGGAGAACGAGCGGCTCAAGGCCGACCACGCCCGCAGCACGGAACGCGAGCACGAGCCGGTCGCGATCGTGGGGATGGCCTGCCGCTACCCGGGTGGCGTCCGTTCCCCCCAGGACCTGTGGCGGCTGACCACCGACGAGGTGGACGCCGTCGGCCCGTTCCCCGCCGACCGGGGCTGGGACCTGGCGGAGCTGTACGACCCCGATCCGGACCGGCCGCACACCTCGTACGCGCGGGAGGGCGGGTTTCTGTACGGGGCCGCGCAGTTCGACGCGGAGTTCTTCGGGGTCTCGCCCCGCGAGGCGCACAGCATCGACCCGCAGCAGCGCCTGCTGCTGGAGACGGCATGGGAGGCCTTCGAGCACGCGGGCATCGACCCGGCCACCCTGCGCGGCAGCCGTACGGGCGTGTTCGTCGGCACCATGTACGCCGACTACATGAACCGGTTCTCCCCCGCCCCGGAGGAGTACGAGGGCTTCCTGAGCGTCGGCGGCGCCGGCAGCGTGGCCTCCGGGCGGCTGTCCTACACCTTCGGGCTGGAGGGCCCGGCCATCACCGTCGACACCGCCTGCTCCTCCTCCCTCGTCGCCCTGCACCTGGCGTGTGCCTCGCTGCGCAGCGGCGAGTCCTCGATGGCCCTGGTCGGCGGTGCCACGGTGATGGCGACGCCGATGCCGTTCGTGGAGTTCAGCCGGCAGCGCGGGCTCGCGCCCGACGGCCGCTGCAAGGCGTTCTCCGCGTCCGCGGACGGCACCGGCTGGGCCGAGGGCGCCGGTCTGCTGCTGGTCGAGCGGCTCTGCGACGCCCGCCGCAACGGGCACCCCGTGCTGGCGGTGGTCCGCGGATCGGCCGTCAACCAGGACGGCGCGAGCAACGGGCTGACCGCGCCCAGCGGCCCCGCGCAGGAGCAGCTCATCCGCCGGGCCCTGGCCGCCGCCGGGCTGGGCCCGGCCGATGTCGACGCGGTGGAGGCGCACGGCACGGGCACCTCGCTGGGCGACCCGATCGAGGCGCAGGCACTGCTGGCCACCTACGGCAGCGGGCGCCCCGCGGACCGGCCGCTGCACCTGGGCTCCCTGAAGTCGAACATCGGGCACACGCAGGCCGCCGCCGGGGTCGGCGGTGTCATCAAGATGGCGATGGCGCTGCGCGAGGGGGTGCTGCCGCGGACCCTGCACGTGGAGGAGGCCACTCCGCACGTGGACTGGTCGGGCGGCGCCGTCTCCCTGCTGACCGAGACGATCCCGTGGCCCGGGCAGGGCGAGAGGCCGCGCCGGGCCGCGGTGTCCTCCTTCGGGATCAGCGGTACCAACGCGCACGTCATCCTGGAGCAGGCACCCGAGCCCCAGGCGGCACCCGAGCCCCAGGCGGCGCCGGAGCCGGCCGCGGCCGTGCGCCCGGCCGCGGCGGCGCCCGTACCGGTCGTGCTGTCGGCGGCGGGCGAGCCCGCGCTGCGCGCGCAGGCCGACCGGCTGTACCAGCACCTGACCGAACCCGACGGCGACGGGCTCGCCGACATCGGCTTCTCCCTCGCCACCACCCGCGGGCACCTGCCGCACCGTGCGGTGCTGCTCCCCGAGAGCCGCGACGAACTGCTGGACGGGCTGCGGGCGCTGGCCGACGGCGTGCCCGGTGCGGACGTGGTCAGGGCGACCGCCGCCGAGGGCCGCACCGCGTTCCTCTTCGCGGGCCAGGGCTCCCAGCGGGCCCGGATGGGCCAGGAGCTGTACGAGGCGTTCCCGGTGTACGCGGCCGCGTTCGACGAGGTGTGCGCGGCCCTGGACCCGCATCTGGAGCGGCCGCTGCGGGACGTGGTCCTCGCGGCCGAGGACAGCCCCGAGGGAGCCCTGCTGCACCGGACCGGCTACACGCAGCCGGCGGTGTTCGCCTTCGAGGTAGCCCTCTTCCGGCTCCTGGAATCCTGGGGCGTCCGGCCCGACGCCGTCCTCGGGCACTCCGTCGGCGCGCTCGCGGCCGTGCACGCGGCCGGGGCCCTGTCGCTGGCGGACGCGGCCGAGCTGGCCGCCGTACGCGGGCGGATCATGCAGCGGCTGCCGTCGGGCGGGGCGATGGTGGCGCTGCGCGCCTCCGAGGCGGAGGCGGCGGCCCTGATCGCGGGCCACGAGGGGCTGATCTCCCTGGCGGCGGTGAACGGGCCGGCCGCCACCGTCCTGTCGGGCGCCCGCGCCGCCCTGGTGGGCGTGGTCGCGGACTTCGAGGCGGCCGGCGGGAAGGCCACCTGGCTGCGCGTCAGCCACGCCTTCCACTCTCCGCTGATGGAACCGGCCATGGAGGAGCTGCGGGCCGTCGTCGCGCGCCTGGCCTTCGCGGAACCGCAGCTGACCTTCGTCTCGGATCTGACCGGCCGCCCCGTGGGCGCGGACGCGCTCGCGGACCCGGAGTACTGGGTGCGGCACGCGCGGCACGCCGTCCGCTTCCAGGACGGCGTCGCCGCCCTCGCCGAGCTGGACTGCGCCCGCTTCGTGGAGGTGGGGCCGGGCACCGACCTCACCTCGATGGCCGCCGAGTGCCTGGAGGACGCGGGCCGCGGGCGCCCGGCGGGCCACACGCTGATCCCGTCGCTGCGACGGCGCCTGCCGGAGGTGGCCGCGCTGCTGACGGCGGTCTCCCGGCTGCACGCCTGCGGTGGTGACGTGGACTGGGCCGCCGTGTTCGCGGATCACGGGGCCCGCCGCGTTGACCTGCCCACGTACGCCTTCCAGCACCGCCCGTACTGGATCGACCAGCCGGCGGCGACCGGGGACGTACGGTCGGCCGGGCTGACCGCGGTCGGCCACCCGATGCTGAGCGCCTCGGCGGAACTGCCGGACACCGGCGGGCTGCTGCTGACCGGGCGGCTGTCCCTGGCGCGCCACCCGTGGCTGGGCGACCACCGGGTCGGCGACCGGGTGCTGCTGCCCGGCACCGGTCTGCTCGACCTGGTGGCGCGCGCCGCCCGGGAGGCGGGCTGCGAGCTGGTGGAGGAACTCGTCCTGGAGGCGCCGCTGGTCGTGCCGGAGGAGGGCGAGGTCCGGCTGCGGGTGTCCGTGGGCGCCCCCGACGCCACGGACGGCACGGGCCGCCGGGCGGTCGCCGTGCACTCCCGGCCCGAGGACGACGCCGACGGGCGGGGCTGGTCCCGCAACGCCCACGGCACGGTCCTGCCGGACGGCGCCGGGCAGGCGCCGGAGCCGTCCGCCGGGCACGGCGGAGAACCGGCCGGGGTGTGGCCGCCACGGGACGCCGAGCCGGTCCCCGGCCCGGTCGCGGACCTCTACTCCCTCCTCGGCGCCAAGGGCCTGGTCTACGGCCCGGTCTTCCGCGGGGTGCGCGCCGTCTGGCGGCGCGGGCAGGAGGTCTTCGCCGAGGTGGCGCTCCCCGCCGGGGCCGGACCGGCCCCGGACGGGTACGGCCTGCACCCGGCGCTCCTCGACGCGGCGCTGCACCCGATCGCGCTCGGCGGCCTGATCGATGGCGCCGACGGCCCCGAGGATGGCGGTGACGACGGGCGGACCTTCCTGCCGTACGCCTGGTCCCGCGTACGCACCCACGGCGGGACCGGGCGGGTGCTGAGGGTCCGGCTCGCGCCCGCCGGGGCGAACGCGGTGGGCATCGAGGTCGCGGACGCCTCGGGCCGGCCGGTCGCCTCGATCGGCTCGCTGGTGCTGCGTCCGCTCCCGGCGGGGGCCTTGGCCTCGGCGGCCGAGCCGGGCGACGGTCTGCTGCTGCCGACGTGGCAGGAGCTGCCCGAGCTGCCCCCCGCCCCCGCGACGCACCGCTGGACGCTGCTCGGCGCGTACGACCGCGAGCACGAACTGGGCCTCGGCGGGGCCCTGTCCGACACCGCCGCCCTGACCGAGGCGCTGGACGCGGGGGCGGAGGCCCCCGCGCTGCTCCTGCTGCCGTGCCCGCTTCCCGGGGGCGGCGCCGGCGCACCGGACACCGGGGCCGCGGCCGTGCGTACGGCCCTGCACGCCGTCCTCGACGCGGTCAAGCTGCTCGTCGCCGACGAGCGGCTGGCCGGCACCCGGCTGGCGGTCCTCACCCGGGGCGCCGTCACCCTGGGCGGCGAGCAGCTGCCCGGTGAGCTGTCCCACCGGGCCGTGTGGGGCCTGCTGCGCTCCGCGCAGGCCGAGCACCCCGACCGGTTCACGGTGCTCGATGAGGACGGCACCCCCGCCTCCCGCCGGGCCGTCGCGACGGCCCTGGCCACCGGCGAGCCGCAGCTCGCCCTGCGCGGCGGCGCCGCGTACCGTCCCTCGCTCACCGCGGAGGCCGCGGAGCCGCTGCTCACCGCGCCCGCCGACACCCCGCACTGGCACCTCGACTACGTGGCCAAGGGGACCTTCGCGAACCTGGCCCTGAAGCCCTGGCCGGAGGCGGCCGCCCCGTTGGAGGAGGGACAGGTGCGGGTCCGGATGCGGGTCGCCGGCCTGAACTTCCGCGACGTGCTGCTCTCCCTCGGGGTGATCCCGGCGTCCGTCGACGGGCACGCGGGCGGTTCGGGGCAGGGCGGAGAGGGCGCCGGCACGGTCCTCGAAGTGGGCCCCGGTGTCACCGACCTGAAGCCCGGCGACCGGGTGATGGGCCTGTTCTACGGCATCGGCCCGACGTCGGTCACCGACCGCCGGTTCGTGTCCCGGATCCCGGAGGGCTGGTCGTTCCGGCAGGCGGCCGCCGTTCCGGTCACCTATCTGACGGCCTACTACGGCCTGGTGGACCTGGCGGACCTGCGCGCGGGCGAGTCGGTGCTCGTGCACGCGGGCGCCGGCGGCGTCGGCACGGCCGCCCTCCAGATCGCCCGCCACCTGGGTGCCGAGGTGTACGCGACCGCGAGCCCCGCCAAGTGGCACGCCCTGCGCGGTGCCGGGGTCGCGGACGGGCACATCGCCTCCTCCCGCACCCTGGACTTCGAGCGGTCCTTCCTCGCCGCCACCGGGGGGCGGGGCGTCGACGTGGTGCTCAACTCGCTCGCCGGGGAGTTCGCGGACGCCTCGCTGCGGCTGCTGCCGCGCGGCGGACGGTTCCTGGAGATGGGCAAGACCGACCGGCGCGAGCCCGCCGACGTCGCGGCCGCGTATCCGGGGGTTACGTACCGCACGTACGACGTGCGCGACCCCGGGCCGGACCGGATCCAGGAGATCTTCGCCGAACTCCTTACCCTCTTCGAGCGGGGTGCGCTCCAGGCCCCGCCGGTGGCGGCCTGGGACCTGCGCCGGGCGCCGGACGCGTTCCGTCACCTGAGCGAGGCCCGGCACATCGGCAAGGTCGTCCTGGACCTGGCCGACGAGGACGAGCAGCGCTGGGACACCTCCCGGGCCGTCCTGATCACCGGCGGACTCGGCTGGCTGGGCCGGCTCGCCGCCCGCCACCTGGTGGCCGGGCACGGTATACGGCAGCTGGTCCTGATGGGCCGCGGACTGCCCGGGGAGGACGCCGCCCGGGACATCGCGGCACTGCGCGACCTGGGCGCGGACGTCCGTACGGTGGCCTGCGACGCGGCCGACCGGGACGCGCTGGCCGCCGCCCTGAGCGGGCTGGCCGGCGCCGGGGTCCGCGTCGGGGGGGTCGTACACGCGGCGGGCGTCCTGGACGACGGCCTGCTGACCTCGCTGACCGCCGCGAGCCTGGAGCGTACCCTGCGTCCGAAGGTGGACGCGGCGCTCAACCTGCACGAGCTCACCGAGCCGCTCGGACTCGACGCGTTCGTCGCCTTCTCCTCGCTGGCGGGCACGCTCAGCGCTCCGGGGCAGGCCGGGTACGCGGCCGGCAACGCCTTCCTCGACGGGCTGATGGAGCAGCGGCGTTCGGTGGGCCGGCCCGGGGTCTCCGTCGTGTGGGGCCTGTGGGAGGGGGCCGGCGGCATGGGCGCCGGGCTGACCGACGCGGACGTCGCCCGCATGGCGCGGGTGGGGGTGGCCCCGATCACCTCGGAGCGGGGGCTCGAACTGCTGGACGCCGCGGTGCGCCATGACCGGCCGGTGGCGGTGGCCGCGCGCTGGGACCTCGACGGGCTGCGGGCCGCGGCCGCGCAGGGCGCGGCGGTGCCGCCGCTGCTGCGGGGGCTGGTGCCGGACGAGGTGCCCGGGCCCGTGGCGGCGACGGGCACCGCACCGGCGCGGGTCCAGGCTGCGGCGCCGGCCGAGGGGGCTTCGCCGACCGGCGACCGGCTGCTGGACGCCGTGCTGCACGAGGTGGCCGCCGTGCTGGGGCACACCTCCGGCGCGGCGGTGGACCGGGACGGGGCCTTCGACCGACTGGGCTTCGACTCGCTCACCGCGGTGGAGTTGCGCAACCGGCTGGCCGCGGCGACGGGCGTCCGGCTGCCCGCCACGTTCATCTACGACTGGCCGACCCCGGCCGAGCTGGTCGTCCATCTGCGCGAGCAGCTCCCGCAGCCGGCCGCCGACCCGGTGCAGGCCCCGGCCCCGGCCTCCACCGTGGACGACGCCGGCGTCACCGTGGCGCTGCTCGCCGACATCGCCCGGCTGGAGGCGGCGGTGGCCGACCGGCCCTTGAGCGAGGCGCAGGGCGCCGTGGTGAGCGAGCGGCTGCGCGAGTTGCTGACCGAACTGGGTTCTATGAAGGAGGATCACTCCGCGTGGGCATGACCAACACTCCGACGGCCGCCCCGGTTTCACCGGCCGGGGCCGCCAGCCCGTCCCGGTGGCTGCGCGCCTACCACCCCCGCCCGGCGGCGGCCGCCCGCCTCGTGTGCTTCCCGCACGCGGGCGGGGCCGCGAACGCCTTCACGGCCCTGTCGGCCGCGCTGCCCGAGGACGTCGAGCTGTTCGCCGTCCAGTACCCCGGCCGCCAGGACCGGCGCGGCGAGCCCTGCGCGCAGGACCTGTCCGAGCTGGCCTCGGGTGCGGCGCAGGCCCTCGCCGGCCACGACGGCCGGCCGCTGTTCCTCCTGGGCCACAGCATGGGAGCGCTCGTGGCCTTCGAGACGGCCCGTCTGCTGGAGGAACGCGGCAGCGTGGCACGGCTGTTCGTGTCGGCGGCCCGGCCGCCGGCGCAGGACTGGCAGGAGCCCGACCTGGCGCTCGTCGGCGACGAGGAGCTGACCGCGGGGCTCCGGCGGCTCGGGGGCATCCCCGAACCGCTGCTGGCCGACCCGGAGGTCGCCGGCGAGATCCTGCGGCTGCTGCGCGCCGACCACCGGGCGCTGCTGCGCCACCGCTGTACGCCGGACACCCGGGTGGCGGCTCCCGTCACGGTGCTGCTGGCGTCGGCAGACCCGAAGAACTCCCTGGAGCAGATGGCCGACTGGGCGCGCCACACCGCGGGCGGGTACGAGATCACCGCACTGTCCGGCGGGCACTTCTCGCTCGTCGAACGGCCCGGGGAGAGCGCGCCGCCGCTCGCGCGGCGCATCCGCGAGGACCTCGCCCGGCCGGCGCCGTCCGGGGCGTCCGCGGCGCCGGATGCCGAGCCGCTCGCCGACCTGGTGCGGGAGCTCATGCTGGAGGGCCTCGCGGGCCGGACCCCGCGGCTGACGACCGACCTGACCGCCCTGGAGGCCGTGGCCGGCGAGGTGATGGCCCCGGAGGCCTTCGCGTACGTGTCGGGCACCGCCGGATCCGGGGCGACGGGCCGGGCCGGCCGTGCGGCCTTCGACCGCCGGCAGCTGGTACCGCGGATGCTGCGCGGTACGCGGCGTACCGACACCTCGGTGACGCTGTTCGGGCAGCGGCTGCCGGTGCCCGTCCTGCTGGCGCCGCTGGCCGCGCAGCAGGTGGCCCACCCCGAGGGGGAGTCGGCCACGACGCGGGCCGCGGCCGCCACCGGGGTCGCGATGGTGTTGTCGACCTTCGCCTCGCGCTCGCTGGAGGAGGTTGCGGAGGTCGCGGGAGGCCACCCGCGCTGGTTCCAGCTGTACCTGCCCTCGGACCGGGCGGTGGGCGAGTCCCTGGTGCGGCGCGCGGAGGCGAGCGGGTACGGGGCGATCGTCGTGACCGTCGACGCCACCCACCTCGGCTTCCGCCCGGCGGAACTCGACAGCGGGTACTCGCCGTTCCTGCGCGGGACCGGCATCGCCAACTTCACCGGCGATCCCGCCTTCCGGGCCGGGCTGCCGGCGGACGCGGACGCCACCGCGACCGTCCTGCGGTGGGCGCAGATCTCCACCGACCCCACTCTGACCTGGAAGGACCTGGCCTGGCTGCGCGGGCTGACCCGGCTGCCCCTGCTCGTGAAGGGCGTCCTGCACCCGGACGACGCCCGGCTGGCGCTGGAGCACGGCGCGGACGGCGTGGTCGTCTCCACGCACGGCGGCCGCCAGCTCGACGGGGGCGTGTCCTCGCTGGACGCCCTGCCGGCGGTGCGCGCGGCCGTCGGCCCGGACGTACCGGTGCTGATGGACTCCGGGATCCGGACCGGCAGTGACGTGGTCAAGGCGCTGGCCCTGGGCGCGGACGCCGTCCTGTACGGCCGTCCGTACGTGTACGGGCTCGCCCTCGACGGGGAGCGCGGCGTCGAGCACGTCCTGCGCTGCCTGCTCACCGACCTCGGGCTGGCCCTGGCCCTGACCGGCTGCGCGTCCCTGGCGGACGTCGGGCCGCACCTCCTCGCGAACGGAGATCGACGATGACACGAACCTACGGACCCGGCTCCGACCCGACGGGCTGGCTGCGCCAGTACCACCGGCCGCCGGCGCAGGGTCCCACGCTGGTCGTCTTCCCCCACGCGGGCGGCTCGGCGACGGGCTACTACACCCTGGCGCAGGCCCTGTCCGGCTGCGCCGAAGTACTCAACGTGCAGTATCCGGGCCGCCAGGACCGGCTCGGCGAGGCTTGCGTCGACGACATCGGGGAGATGGCGGACCGGGTCGTCGAGGCGCTGCTCCCCCGGGCGGCCCGCCCGCTGGTCCTGTTCGGGCACAGCCTGGGCTCCCTCGTCGCGTACGAGGTCGCGCTGCGGCTGGAGGGCCTGCACCCGGACCGTGCGCCGATCGGCGTGATCGTCTCGGGTCGGCCGGCGGCGGCGATCCACCTCAGCCGCGGCCTGTCCCGGCTGGCGGACGAGGACCTCGCCTCGTCGATCTCGGACCTGTCCGGCACCCCGCCGGAGCTGCTGGCCGACAAGGACCTGATGTCCGCCGTACTCCCCTCCCTGCGAGCGGACTTCAAGGCGGCGGAGAGCTACCGGGGCGCGGCGGGCACCCGAGTCTCCTGCCCCCTGTACGCCTACTCGGGGGCGCAGGACCACAACGTGCCGCGCGAGGGCCTGCTGCGGTGGAGCGAGCACACGTCGTCGGAGTTCACGGTCCGCTTCTTCGAGGGCGGCCACTTCTACCTCCAGTCCCAGGAACCGGAAGTGGCCCGCGCCCTCGCCTCCGACCTCCGCACCCTCGCCACCACCGCGCTCCCCGGCCGAGATCCGGTCCCTGCCGGCGGTGGTCGCCCGTGCTGACGCCGCATCTCGGGCAGGAGATCGCTTGAGGGCTCGGGGGACGTGTACAGACCGCAGAACCCCCGACCCGGGTTCGGACGGCCTCGTCACATCTGCCGTCGTACCGGTCACTAGGCTGCCGGGATGACCACGCAGTCGCCCCCTCCACTGACCCTGGAAACCGCCAGGGACCTGCAGCGCATGCTCGGGGCCGAGATCGGGCCGGGCCTCAGCGAGCGCGAACTCGACGCGGTCGAGGCACGGTTCGGCTTCACCTTCTCCGCGGACCACAGGGTCTTCCTCGCCGCCGGGCTCCCCCACGGGTCACGCAGCTGGCCGGACTGGCGCAACGGCAACCCCGAGGACCTGGCCGGGCGGCTCTCCCGGCCGGTCGAGGGTGTGCTCTTCGACGTCGAGCACAACCGGTTCTGGCACCCTGCCTGGAGCCCGAGGCCCGCACGGACATCCGACGCGCTGCAGGTCGCACGGTCCGAGTTGGCGACCGTACCGCAGCTGGTGCCCCTCTACAGCCACCGCTACCTGCCCGGCACGGCAGGCGAATCCGGGCACCCCGTGCTGTCCGTCCACCAGAGCGACATCATTTTCTACGGGAACGACCTCTCCGACTACGTGCGGCACGAGTTCACCGGCCGGGCGAGCACTCTCCCGGCCCGCGCGACCGTCGGTTTCTGGTCGTACTTCGTCAATGGCAGTCCCGGCACCGACGTCACCGCGCCCACGCCGCACACCCCTTGTGCCGTGAGCGCGCAGGAGGCGGTCGAGTGCCTGCGGATGCTGGCCCTGGAGCGCCTGATCGGCCGTCAGCACCACCCGCACCAGCTGATCGAAGCAGGGCTCACGGCGCTGGTTCTCGGCGTCGAGACGGAGTCGCTCCCGCTGCTCGCCGGCCTGTGCCGCACCGATCACGAGAGCGCAGAGGGGCTCTTCGACCAGGTACTGGCCGAACTCGGTCTGCCCGAGACTCTCCCCGGCGATGACACCGATGTCCCCTGGCAGGCGGCACGCTGGGAGCTGGTGCGCTGGTGGCTCCGGCTGATCGTGAACGGGAGCCTGGCTCCCGGAGCCGGCGGTGACGTGATCACGTACGAGGGCTGGGGCGCATTGGCCCGGCCCCGTTGTCTGCAGCCGCTTGTCGACACGGTCGATGCGTACAACGCATGGGACGCGGTCCAGGACAGAACACGCGAGCAAGCGATCGTCACGGAGGCCGAACGGCTGCTCGCCGGTCCCTGGCCACCGCCGGAGTGATCTACGGCGCACGAAAGGCGGCGCCACCGGTTCGGCCGGTGGCGCCGCCTTTCGCGGTGGGTCCGCTCCGCGCGAGGGGAACGTCAGGTGCGGGACTCCGGGGTGAGGCGGACCTTCAGGGTGGCGTGGCCGTTGGCGAAGTTGGAGAAGAGGCGGGTGGGCGGGGCGAGGAGTTCGATGCCGGACACCCGGGTGCGCAGCGACTCCAGCATGGAGATCATGTGGACGCGGCCCAGGTACGCGCCGAGGCAGAAGTGCGGTCCGTGGCCGAAGCTCACGTGCTTGTTGGGGGTGCGGCCCAGGTCGAAGGTGTAGGGGTCGCTGAAGGCGTCCTCGTCGAAGTTGGCCGAGCTGTTCCACAGTGTGACGATCTCGCCGGCCTTGACGACGTGGCCGCGGATGGGGATGTCCACCAGGGCGTGCCGGCCGAAGTGCATCGTCGGGGTGGTCCAGCGCATGACCTCCTCGGTGGCGCTCTCCAGGGTGACCTCCGCGTTCTTCAGCCGGCGCCACTGGTCCCCGTACTGGCTGAAGGCGTGGACGATCCCGGAAGCGGTGGCCCGGCTGGACTCGTCACCGCCCAGGATCAGGCTGTACGCGTTGTAGATGATCTCCTCTTCGGTGAGGGGCTCGCCGTCGATCGTGGCCGTGGCCAGCGTGCTGAGGACGTCCTCGCCGGGGTTGCGGCGGCGCTCGGCCATCAGGCCGGAGATGTAGAGGATGATCTCGTTGCGCGCCATCAGCGAGACCTCCTCTCCGTCGTCGGCGCTGTACCGGGACAGAGTCTGGGCGTTCCAGTCCACGAGCTGTTCACGGTCGCCGGCGGGGATGCCCATCAGGTCGCCGATGGTGTGGATGGGGATCCGGTCGGCGACGGCGGTGACGAAGTCGACCTCGCCCTCCTCGACGGCCTCCGAGATCAGCCGGTCGGTGAGCTGCTGGACGTTCTCGACGACCGGGGCCAGGACCCGCGGCGAGAACGACTTCATCATCAGGTTGCGGATCTCGCGGTGGCGCGGGCCGTCGGTGACGGCGAGCATCTTGCCCGCCGCGGAGTCCTCGCCCAGCAGGAGGGTGCTGAGGACGTTGCCGCGCTCGGAGGTGTACCGCTTGTTGTCGCGGTAGGCCGCCATGATGTCGTCGTACTTGGTGAGGACCCAGAAGCCGGGCCTGCCGTCCCTGGGGGCGTGCCAGAAGACGGGGTTGTGCGCGCGGAACGGCCGCCACATCTCGTGCGGGTCGTTGTCGTCGAACGTCTGGGGGTCGGTGAGGTCGAAGGCTGCCGGGTCGGCCGCTTCGGCCGGGGCGGCAGGCGCGGCGGCCTGCAGGGTGGGGGCGGTCATGGTGCTTCTCCTCCGAAAAACCGCGGCCCCGGAGCGGGGCCGCGGCAGGGTCAGGCCTCAGGCGGCTTCCGCCGCGACGGCGGTGGTGGCGAGTTCGGCGATCGTCTGCTTGCGGAAGACGTCCTTCGCGGAGATCACCAGGCCGGCCTTCTTCGCCCGGGCGACCACCCTGATGCCGAGGATGGAGTCGCCGCCGAGCTCGTAGAAGTTGTCGGTGACCCCCACGGCGGGGACGCCGAGGACGTCGGACCAGATCTGGGCGAGCAGCCGCTCGGTGCCGGTACGGGGTGCCCCGGCCCCGGCGGGGGCGGCGGCGTGCTCCGGGGCGGGCAGGGCCTTGCGGTCGACCTTGCCGCTCGGGGTGAGCGGGAACTGCTCCAGGCACACCACGGCGGACGGCACCATGTGGACGGGCAGCCGGGCCGAGACGAACTCCCGCAGCTGTGCCGGCTGCGGGCGGCGTCCGGTCGCGCCGGGGGTCACGTAGCCGACGAGGCGCTTGTGCTCGCCGTCGGCCAGGGCCACGACGAGGGCCACGCCGACATCGGGATGCTGCTGGAGGACGAGTTCGATCTCCCCGGGCTCGATGCGGTAGCCGCGCACCTTGACCTGGTGGTCGGCCCGTCCGACGTACTCGATGACGCCTGCGCTGGTCCAGCGCACGAGGTCCCCGGTCCGGTACATCCGGTGGTCGGGGGCTTCGCCGAGCGGGTTCTCCAGGAAGCGGTCGGCGGTCAGTCCGGGCCGGTTGAGGTAGCCCCGGGCCACTCCGGGGCCCGCGATGAACAGCTCGCCCGCCACCCCGATCGGCACCGGCCGGAGCCGGTCGTCGAGGACGTAGGCGGTGGTGTTCGCGACGGCCCGGCCGATCGGGACGGGCATGTGCTCGTCGGCCTCGCGAATGAGGTGCCAGGTGCCGAGGACGGCGGTCTCGGTCGGCCCGTAGAGGTTCACCAGCCGCTGCGGCGGGGCGGCCGCCAGGACCTCGGCCACCCGTACCGAATTGGCCGCCTCGCCGCCGAAGAGCACGTGGCGCAGCGCGCCGAAGGCGCAGGGGTCGGCGGCGACGATCTGGTTGAACACGGCGGTGGTCACGAACAGGGTGGTGACGCCGTGCCGGCGCAGCGCGGCGGTGAGCTCGGCCGGGTCGAGGAGGGTGTCCTTGTCGATGACGGCCATCCGGCCGCCGGCGAGCAGCGGTCCCCAGATCTCCAACGTGGCCGCGTCGAAGGTGACGTCGGAGCCCTGGGCCATGACGTCGTCGGGGCCGAGCCGGACCCAGTCGGCGTTGCAGAAGAGCCGGACGACCGAACGGTGACCGATCACGGCCCCCTTGGGCGTGCCCGTCGAGCCGGACGTGTACATGATGTAGGCGGGATCGTCGGCGGTGACGGCGACGGCCGGCGTCTGGGCCGGCTGGGCGGCGAGGGCCTCGTCCTGCTCGTCGAGGCAGATCATCCGGGTGCCGGCGGACGGCAGTCTGCCGGTCAGCCAGGACTCGGTGAGGCAGAGCGGCACCCCGGCGTCGGAGAGCATGAAGCCGAGCCGGTCCTGCGGGTAGTCGGGGTTGAGCGGCAGGTAGGCGCAGCCGGCCTTGAGGACGGCGAGCAGGGCGGTGATGAGCTCGGGGCCGCGGGGCAGGCAGACGGCGATGAAGGTGCCGGGCCGGACGCCGTCGGCGACGAGCAGGTTGGCCAGGCGGCCCGCGCGGGCGTCCAGTTCCGCGTAGGTCAGGGTCTCCAGGCCGGCGGTGACGGCGACCGCGTCGGGACGCAGGCGCGCCTGCTCGGCGACGAGTTCGTGCACGCAGCTCTCGGCCGGGAAGTCGGCGCGGTTGACGGCCCACTCGGTGGTGAGCAGGCGCAGTTCCTCCTCGTCGGCGAGGGGGAGTTCCCCGACGGACCGCGCGGGGTCGGCGGCGGCGGCGTCGAGCAGGACCGACAGGTGGCGGGCCAGCACCTCAACGGTGACCGGGTCGAAGAGCGCGGCATCGTACTCCAGTACGCCGGCCAGGTCGCCGGAGCCGGTCTCGGTGAACTCCACGGTGATGTCGTGGGCGGCGGGTACGCCGGGCGGCTGGACGGTGCGCACGGCCAGCGCGGGGCTCTGCGCCGGTTCGGCGGCCTCGCCTGCCCCGCGGAGCGCCACCATCACCTGCACGTCGGGAGTGTCTCCGGCGTCCTTGCCCTCGCCGAGGGCGGCGCGCACCCGCTCGAAGGGGACGTCCTGGTGGGCGTGGGCCTCTGCGAGCGCGGCGCAGGCCCCCGCGAGCACCTCGGTGAACGGTGCGTCGGGGCGTATGAGGCCGCGGACCAGGAGGGGGTTGTCGAACGCGCCGACCAGGCCGTGGAGCACGGGCCGGGGGCGGCCGGCTGCCAGGGTGCCCAGTGCCAGGTCCTCCTGGCCGGTGTGCCGGGAGAACAGCACCTGGCAGGCGGCGAACAGGCCCGCGAACAGGGTGCCGCCGTGGGCGCGGGCCGCTTCGGCGAGCCCGTGCGCGGCCCTGACCGGTACGCGGAAGCCGTGGCGGGCGGCCGCTGCACCGCGCGCCCGGGTCCGGGGCCGGTCGGTGGGCAGCCGCAGTGCGGGCAGGCCGGCCAGCCGGCCGCGCCAGTGGTCCAGCTGTGCGGCGAGCTCGGCGTCGGTGACGCGGGCGCGCTGCTCGGCGGCGTACTGCGCGTACCGGACGGGCAGTTCGGGGAGCCGGGCGGTCCGCCCGGTGACGGCGGCGGCGTACAGCTCGGGAAGCTCGGCGGTGATGATCGTGCGGGAGCGGGTGTCGGCGGCGATGCGGTGGACAGTCAGCACCAGCACGTGCTCGTCGGCGCCGAGACGGATCAGGAGCGAGCGCAGCAGCGGACCGGAGGCGAGGTCGTGGGGGCGGGCGGCCAGTTCCGTGACGCGGGCTTCGAGCCCGTCACTCGCCGCGCCGGGCGCCGTGAGGTCGGCGTACTCCAGCTCGACGGGGCCCGCCGGCCAGACACGCGCGCCGGACGTGCCGCCGGTGCCGGCCGCGGTGCCGCTCCCCGTGAACGTCGTGCGCAGCGGCTCGTGCCGGGCGACCAGGCCCCGCAGGGCGCAGGTGAGCGCGACCCGGTCCAGCGTGCCGGTCAGCCGGAGGGCGACGACCGGGTGGTGGCCGTACACCCCCTCCTGCCCGGCGCGGTGCCCGGAGCGGATGAGCTCCTGCCCGAAGGTGAGCGGCGTCCGGTCGTCGCCGGCCGTCCCGACGGCCCTCCCGTCGGTCGTCCCGTCGGTCATCCGTTCAGTCCTTTCATTTCCATCTCTTCCATCAGGTCGAGCAGTTCGGGGGTGACGAACTCGTCGATCGGGCAGACACCGGAGAGCGTCGAGAAGTACCGGTCGGTCAGGTCGCTGCTGGTGGCGATGGCCCGCAGCAGTTCGACGTGGTGCGGCGGCGGGTCGAGGCGGGCCGTCTTCAAGGTGGCGTGGTATTCGGGCATGAGGGCCTCCAGCCGGCGTTCGGCGAAAGCGTGCAGCGCCGCACGCAGCCGGTCGGGGTCGTGGAGGCCGTCCCCGATGCAGTCCGCGAGCAGCTGGGCCTGGAAGAAGCCGTCGGTGATGCCGCGGGCGGTGATCGAGTCCTTGTGGTGGCCGGCGTCCCCGATGAGCGCCCATCCGGGCCCTGCGGCCTGCCGGAAGAAGTTGCGCTGGTCGCCGGTGCCGTAGACGCGTTCGAGGCGGGCGCCCGCGGCCATCTCCTCGCGCAGCTCGGGGGCCGTCTTCTCGACGTTCGTGAGCAGCGCGTTCAGGGCGTCGCCGCGCACGCTCCTGAACTGCTCCTGCGGGAAGTAGCCGGCGACGAGCGTGGCGCCGTCGTTGGTGGGGACGGTGCCGACCCAGTGGCCGGGGGTGTCGAACAGCCGGAAGCCGGGCCGCAGGCCCGACCAGTACGAGTAGTAGGCGCAGGTCGAGGTGGGGTCCTCGGCGATCATCGGGGCGCCGGCCTTGGCCGCCACGGTCGAGCGCATGCCGTCGGCGCCGATGACGAGGGTGGCCCGCTCCACCGCCCCGCCCGCGGCGGCACCGAGCCGGACGCCGACGACGCGGTCACCGTCGAAGACGAGATCGCTCACCGCGCAGTTCTCACGGAACTCCACGCCCGCGTCGACGGCGCCCCGCGCGAGGATCGGGTCGAGCAGGTAGCGGCGCGGCGCGTAGGCGGCGCGCTGCCCGTCGGCCGCCCAGGAGCACCCTTCGAGGCGGATGTCGCCGTGGGTGTAGCGGACGTGGTCGAGGGCGGGGGCGCCGGTGTCCCGCACCGCGGGCAACAGGCCCCACCGGGCGAGGGCGGCGACGCCGGGCTGGTGGATGTAGAGCGTGGAGAGGGTGTCCTTGGGGAAGGTCCCCCGCTCCACCATGAGCACCCGGTAGCCGGCGCGCGCGAGCAGCATCGCGGCCGGAGCCCCGGCGCAGCGCGCGCCGACCACAATCACGTCGTAGTGGGTCAAGAGATGCTCCTTGTCCTGCGCCGGCTCCGGTGGCCGGTGTCGTCGTGCCCAGTGGAGACGGCCCGTGCGGCATGCGCCGACGCGCCGGCCGGCGCATGCCTCACGGGGTCGTGCGGGGTGGGGGGTGCCGGACGAGGCCCTAGCCGACCCGGATCGGGAGCCGCCAGACCCCGGTGAACTCCGGGGACGTGAGGAAGGTCGGCTTGTCGTCCGGGTCCACCCGCAGCTTCGGGAAGCGGTCGAACAGGATGTTCATGGCCACCCGGCCCTCCAGCCGTGCGAGAGGGGCGCCGAGGCAGAAGTGGATGCCCCGGCCGAACCCGATCTGCGGGTTGGGGGTGCGGGCCGGGTCGAAGACGTCCGGGTCCTCGAAGACCCGGGCGTCGCGGTTGGCGGCCGAGAACCAGACCTCCAGCACATCGCCCTCGGGCACCTTCACGCCGGCGATCTCCACGTCGCGCGTGGTGACCCGGTAGCCCGCGGCCAGCGGGCTCAGGTAGCGCAGGGACTCCTCCAGCAGGGTCGGCACCAGCGACCGGTCCTTGCGTACCCGTTCGTCGACGTCGGGGAAGGCGTCCAGGCACAGGACGGTGTTGCCCAGCAGCATGGTGGTGGTGATGTGGCCGGCCGAGATCAGCAGGTTGGCGAAGTTGACGATCTGCCGGTCGGTGAGCCGTTCGCCGTCGACCTCCGCCTCGACGAGCCGGGACAGCAGGTCGTCCTGCGGCCGGGCGCGCCGGGCGGTGACCAGTTCGAGGATGTAGAAGCCCATCGCCATGGCCGCTTCGGCCTGGGTGTCGAGGGACTCCTCCTGCGCCTTGTCGCCCTGGTGCGTGGTGAGCTGGGTGCTCGCCATGAGCGACTGGTCGGCCCATTCCTTGAGCAGTTCGCGGTCCTCGCGGGGGATGCCGAGCATGTCGCAGATGACGATCACGGGCAGCGGGTAGGCGAGGGCCTCGGCGAGGTCGAAGGTGTCCCCCTCGATCCGGTCGAGCAGTTCGTGGGTGAGGGCGGCGATGCGCGATTCGAGTTCGGCGACCATCTTCAGGGTGAAGGTGCGCCCGACCAGCTTGCGCAGCTTCTGGTGCTCCGGCGGGTCGGCCTGGGTGAGGTTGCCGTCGAAGGCGACGGCCGCCTGTTCCGGGCTGACGTAGCGCGCGGCGACCTCGGAGGAGTACGTCGCGGGGTCGCTGAGGATCTCCAGCGTCTCCGGGTAGCCGTAGACGTGCCACATCCCGACCTCGGCGTCGTACTCGACGGGCGCCTGGGGCTGGATGCCGCGCAGCCAGAAGTGCCGTGGATGCATCTCCCACTTGTCGAGGGGGCTGCTCGCGGGGGTCATCGGGGGTCTCCTTCGGTGGCCCGGTCACGGGCCTCGGGTCGGCGCCTCATCGGACGAGGAGCGGGAGCTCCGAGGTCGAGATGACGTGGGGCAGCGGCAGGAAGGCCGGCGGGTTGTCCGGGTCCGTCCGCATCTTCGGGAAGCGGTCCAGCAGGATGTCGGTGGCGATCCGGCCCTCCATCCGCGCCAGCGGGGCGCCGAGGCAGAAGTGGATGCCCCGGCCGAACCCGATGTGCGGATTGGGGTCGCGGTACGGGTCGAAGACGTGCGGGCGGGCGAACATGCGCTCGTCGCGGTTGGCCGCCGAGAGGGAGATGGCGACGAGCTGGCCCGGGTGGACCGGGACGCCGGCCAGCTCGCCCTCGGCGACGCACGCCTTGTAGGCCGTCGCGATGGGGCTGAGGTAGCGCAGGGACTCCTCTATCAGGCCGGGGGTGAGGTCGGGGTTCCCGCGGACCGCGGCCAGGTGCTCCGGGTGGGCGTCCAGGCACAGGAGGGTGTTGCCGAGGAGCGCGCTGGTGGTGGCGTGTCCGACGACGAGCAGCTCGTTGGCGAAGTTCACCACCGCGTTGTCGCTGAGCCGCTCGCCGTCGACCTCCGCCTCGACGAGCTTGGTCAGCAGGTCCTCGCGGGGCTTGGTCCGGCGCTCGGCGGCGTGTTCGCGCAGGTACTGGAACATCTCCGGGACCACGCGCATGGCGGCCTGGGCGTCGACGTCCTCGTCGAGGTCGCGCTCGCCGGAGGTGAGGGCGACCGCGCTGTGGGCCATGCGGTCGACCCACGTCTTGAACAGGTCGCGGTCGCTCTGCGGGACGCCGAGCAGCTCGGAGATGACGATGATCGGCATCGGGTAGGCCAGGTCGTCCACCATCTCGATGCTGTCCCGGCCGTCGACCGCGTCGAGCAGTTCGTGGGTGATCTCGACCATCCGCGGCTCCAGGGCCGCGACCATCCCGCGGGTGAACGCCTTGCTGATGATCTTGCGCAGTTTGGTGTGGTCCGGCGGGTCGGACTGCAGGAGGGTGCCGTCGCTGAACTCGGGGTCGATCTCCACGTCGCCGGCGATGAGTTCGGCGACATCGCTGGAGAACGTCCCCGGGTTGCCGACGACCTCCAGCACCTCCTTGTATCCGTAGACGTTGACGATGCCGTAGTCGTCGACCTCGACCGGGTGCTCGGGCCGGTGCCCGCGCAGCCAGAAGAAGTCCGCATTGATGCCCAGGCGGTCGACGAAGGCCGCCGCCTCCTTCTCCTCCGCGCCGGCTGATGTCCCGGTCATTTTCAGTTCCCCCCGAGGTGCTGGTTGATGATGCGGGCGATCTCGGCCGCGGGCCGGGCCTTCGGCATGCCCATGTGCGTGGCGTCGATGTCGTACTCGTGGACCGTGCCGCCGATGTGCGCGGCCCAGATGGCCGCGTAGGACTCGTCCGGGTTCTGGGTGGCGTTGAAGAAGACCGCGTCGCCGTCGTAGACGGGCGAGTCCCATTCCAGGAGCATCTCGGCGTGCGACTTGAACAGGTGGCTGCCGTTCTCCACCAGGGCCTCGCGGTCCTCGTCCACGCCGGAGCCGATGAAGAACTCCTCGAAGAACTCGCGGACCTCCGGCATGTTCACCGGGTCCTCGATGTGCCGGAACCAGCCGCTCGGCGGACTGTCCATGAGGGCCAGCAGCGCCACCTCGTGTCCGCGCCGCTTCAGTTCGGCGGCGAGGGCGTGGGCGTAGGTGCCGCCCGTGGAGTGGCCCACCAGGTGGTAGGGGCCCTCCGGCTGGACCTTCAGGACCTGCTCCAGGTAGTCGTCGAGCATCGCCTGCGTGGACTCGGCCCGGCCGGTGCCGTCGAAGCCGCGGCCCTGGATGCCGTACACCGGCCGGTCCCCGAGGAGCTGGGCGAGGCCCACGTAGGACCAGCACAGTCCGACACCCGGGTGGACGAACCACAGGGGCGCCTTGGACCCCTCGGTCCGCATCGGCAGGACCACCGCGAAGGGGTCCGCGAAGACGGGCGCCCGGGCCGTCTTGACCTGGGACTCCAGGTACTCGGCGAGCTTGGCCACCGTGGTGGCCCCGAACATCACGCGGATGGGCACCTTCGCCCCGAGGACCGCGCGGATGCGGCTGATGAGCTTGGTCAGGCGCAGCGAGTGGCCGCCCAGGTCGAAGAAGTCGTCGTCGATGCCGACCCGCTCCAGTTCGAGCGCCTCGGCGAACAGCTTCGCCAGAGTGGTCTCGAGCGGGTTGCGCGGCGCGCGGTAGTCGACTCCGCCGGTGTACTCCGGGTCCGGGAGGGCGTCCCGGTCGAGCTTGCCGTTCGGGGTGAGCGGCAGCCGCTCCAGGGTGACGAACGCGGACGGCACCATGTACTCCGGCATGCGGCTGGTGAGGTGCTTGCGCAGGTCCTCGGCCACCACGCTCTCGCCCTGGGCGGGGATGACGTAGGCGACGAGCTGCTTGTCGCCGGCCAGGTTGTCGCGGGCGGTCACGACGCCGTGGTCCACGGTCGGGTGGGCCGCGAGGGCCGTCTCGATCTCGCCGAGCTCGATGCGGTAGCCGCGCACCTTGATCTGGTTGTCGGTGCGGCCGCGGAAGAGGAGCTCGCCGTCCCGGCTCCACTCGACGAGGTCGCCGGTCCGGTACATGCGCTCGCCGGGCTCCCCGAACGGGCAGGCCGTGAACCGCTGGGCGGTCAGGTCCGGCCGGCCGACGTAGCCGCGGGTCAGTCCCGCGCCGGCGATGTAGAGCTCGCCGGGCACGCCCGGCAGGACCGGTCGCAGCGCGGAGTCCAGTACGTAGACGCGGGTGTTGCGGATGGGCCTGCCGATCGAGACGACGGCGTCGGCGGTGAGCTCGCCGGCCGTCGCGCCGATGGTGGTCTCCGTCGGTCCGTAGCCGTTGAACATCCGGCGCCCGGCCGACCAGGTGGCGACCAGCTCCGGCGAGGTGGCCTCGCCGGCCACCATCAGCGCCTCGACGGTGGACAGTGATCCGGCGGGCATGGCGGCGAGCACCGTGGGCGTCAGGATCGCGTGGGTCACCCCGAACGCGTCGGCGGTCTCGGCGAGCGGGGCGCCGGGGGCGAGCCGGTCCGGGTCCGCCATGACCAGGGCTCCCCCGGCGAAGAGGGACATGCACATCTCGCCGACGGAGATGTCGAAGCTCGGCGAGGCGAACTGCAGGACCCGGCTGCGGGCGGTGATGCCCAGCAGCCCCGTCACCTCGGCGACCATGTTGGCGAAGCCGGTGTGCGTGACGGCCACGCCCTTGGGCCGGCCCGTGGAGCCCGAGGTGTAGATGACGTACGCGGTGTTGGCCACCACCAGCCGGCCCGTTCGCTGCGCGTCGGTCAGAGGTGCTCCGTCCCTGCCGTCCAGGCCCGCGGCGAACTCCGGGTCGTCCAGCGTCAGCAGCTCCGACGGGAGGTCGGGCAGCCGATCGGACGTCGCCCGGTCCACCAGGATCAGCCCGGTCCCGGAGTCCTCGACCATGTACGTGAGCCGGTCGGCCGGGTAGGCCGGGTCGAGCGGCAGGTAGGCGCCGCCCGCCTTCATCACGGCGAGGACCGCGACCGGCCACTGCGGGGAGCGCCGCAGGGCCACGCCCACGACCGTCTCCGGTCCGACGCCGCGTTCGACGAGGGTCCGCGCCAGCCGGTTGGCCCGCGCGTCCAGTTCCCCGTAGGTCACCTTCTGGTCCTCGAAGAGGACCGCGATCTCCTCCGGTGCCTCGGCGGCCTTCCGCTCGAACAGGGCGGGCAGGGTGAGCCCCGGCTCCTGTGTCCGCGTCCGGTTGAAGTCGAGCAGGAGCCGGTCGCGTTCCGCCTCGTGCAGGACGTCCAGCGCACCCACCGGGATGTGCGGGTCGGCGATGAGCTGCCGCAGGATGTGCAGGACCCGCTCGGCGATCCGCTCCACCGTCCGCGCGCTGATGTCCTGCCGCTGGTACTGGAGGATCATGCGCAGGTAGGGCTCGGCGTCGGCGGCGAGGCCCACGAGATAGGCGGCGCCGGCGGAGGGCCGGATCCCGGTGAAGGAGACGCCCGCCGCGGTGTTGGCCGCGCCCAGTGCCTCCTTGTCGACGGGGAAGGACTGGAAGAGGACGATGGTGTTGAAGAGCTCCTTCAGGCCGGCCTCCCGCTGGATGCGGTGCAGCCCGAAGTGGTGGTGGTCCAACAGCGCGGTCTGGCGCTCCTGGAGGTTCTGCAGTACCTGGGCGAGCGTGTCGCTCGGCGCGTACTCGGCGCGGATGGGCAGGGAGTTGACGAACAGGCCCACCATCTGGTCGACGCCGGGCACCTCTGCCGGACGGCCGGAGACGGTCGTTCCGAAGATGACGTCGCGCTTGCCGGTGAGCTGTCCGAGCATCAGCGCCCAGACGCCCTGGACCAGGGTGCCCATGGACACGCCCAGTTCGGCGGCGCGCTTCTTCAGGGCGCGGGCCTCGTCCAGCGGCAGCGGGACGTCGACCTGTCCGACGCGGGCGTCGTCGCCGCCGTCCGCGGGGGTCTCGGCGGCGAGCAGGGTGGGCTCGCCGACGCCCTGCATCTCCTTGGCCCAGGCCGCCGCGGCGGCCTTGTCGTCCCGCCGGGACAGCCAGCGCAGGAACTCCCGGTACTCGGGCACGCGCGGCTGCCCGGAGGCGTCGCCCTCGGAGGCGTACAGGTACGCGAGGTCCCGTACGAGCAGGGGGAAGGACCAGCCGTCGAAGAGGGCGTGGTGCACGGTCAGCACCAGCTCGGAGGTCTCCTCGGCGAGCTGGACCAGCGAGGCGCGCAGCATCGGCGGCTTCGCCGGGTCGAACTGCGCGTAGTGGTCCTCGGCGAGGATCCCCTCCAGCCCCTCCTCGCGGGCGCTCTCGTCGAGGCCGCGCAGGTCGGCGACCCGCCAGGGCAGTTCGACCCTGTCGAGCACGAGCTGGGTGAGGTCGCCGTTCGCGTCGGTGACGAAGGCGGTGCGCAGGTTGGCGTACCGGTCCAGGAGAGCCTGCGCCGCCACCCGCATCCGGGCCGGGTCGACCGGGCCCTGGACGTGGAAGGCCACCTGCACGATGTGCGGGTCGAAGGCGTCCTCGTCCAGGCGCATGGTCTCGAAGAGCAGGCCGAACTGGAGCGGGGTCAGCGGCCAGACGTCGGCCAGGCCCGGGTACTGCTCCTCCCAGCCTTCGATCTCGCTCTGGGTGAGGCGGACGAGCGGGACGTCGGACGGGGTGAGACCGCCGGCGCCGGGGGTGGTGACGTGGTGGGCGAAGCCCTCCAGGGCGCGCACCCACAGGTCGGCGAGTTCCCGCACCTCGGTCCGGTCGAGGAGGCCCGCCGGGTAGGAGACGCGGGCGTTGAACCGGGGGCCGTCGGGGGTGTCGGTGACGTAGGCGCTGATCTCGACGGTCGACAGTGCGGGCATGTCGGCGTCGAGGTCGGCGGCGAGGCCGAGCGCGTCGGCGGCCAGGTTCCAGCCGGCACCCTGCCGCCCGTCGGAGGGGGTTCCGGCGGCGACCCGTCCCAGGTAGTTGAAGGAGATCTGGGGGGTCGGGCGCCAGTCGAGCTCGGCGGCGGTGGACGGGTTGAGGTGGCGCAGGAGGCCGAAGCCGACGCCCTTGTCGGGGACGGCGAGGAGCTGTTCCTTGACGGCCTTGAGGACGCCGCCGGCGGCGGCGCCGCCGGAGATCGCCTCCTGCACGTCGTGTCCGGCGAGGTCGAGCCGTACGGGGAACATGCTGGTGAACCAGCCGACCGTACGGGAAAGGTCGGCGCCGGGCACGACCTGCTCCTCGCGGCCGTGGCCCTCCAGCCGGATCAGCGTCGAGGACGCCTCGACGCCCCGCTCGGCGCGCCACTGCGTCACCGCGAGGGCGAGCGCGGCCAGCAGGCCGTCGTTGACGCCGCCGTGGAAGGCGGTGGGCAGGGTCGTCAGCAGTGTCTCGGTGACCTGCTCCGGGAGCTCCAGGGAGACCGACTCCACGGTGGACATGACGTCCACCGCCGGGTCCAGCGGCCGTGTGCCGAGGACCGGGTCGTCGCAGTCGAGCAGCTCCGACCACTGGGCGAGTTCGGCGATGCGGTCCGGGTCGGAGGCCTCGTCGAGCAGTGCGTGCGCCCAGCGGCGGGCCGAGGTGCCGACCGCGGGCAGGGCGGGGGCGGAGCCGGCCTCGACCTGCTCCCAGGCGGTGGCGAGGTCGGGCAGGAGGATGCGCCAGGACACCCCGTCGACGACGAGGTGGTGCAGGACCACCAGGAGCCGGCCCGCGCCCTGCTCGGGGGCGAACCAGACGAACTGGGCCATGGTGCCGGCGGCCGGGTCCAGCCGGCCGGTCGCGGCGTCCAGTTCGGCCCTGGCCGTCTCCAGCCACGCCCCGTCCCAGGTGCCGGTGCAGGCCACCCGCCGCACCAGCGCGGCCGCGTCGACCGTGCCGGGGGCGGCGACGTCCAGGCTGCCGCCCGCGTCGAGGACGAGGCGGGAGCGCAGGACGTCGTGGTGGTCGAGGACCGCGTTCAGTACGGCGGTCAGGCCGTCCCCGTCGATGCCCTCGGGCAGTTCGAGCGCCGCGGACATGGAGAACCGGTCGAAGCTGCCGCCGAGTTCGAGCATGTACTTCGCGATGGGCGCCAGCGGCATGGAGCCGGTACCGCCGCCCTCCAGTTCCGCGAGGGCCGGGCCGAGGTCCTGGGCGCCCGCGGCGGCGGCCAGCTCGGCGACCGTCCGCAGCTCGAAGATCTGCCGCGGGTTGACCACGACGCCCTGGGCCTTCGCCCGGGAGACGATCTGGATGGAGCGGATGCTGTCGCCGCCGACGGCGAAGAAGTCGTCGTCGATGCCGACCCGCTCCAGGCCGAGGACCTCCGAGTAGACCGAGGCGAGGACCTCCTCGGTCCGGTTGCGCGGGGCGCGGTAGCTCTCACCGGTGAAGTCCGGCTCGGGCAGCGCCGCGCGGTCCAGCTTGCCGTTGGGCGCCAGCGGCAGCCGGTCGAGCGGTACGAGCACGGCGGGGACCATGAACTCGGGCAGCCGGCCCGTGATGAAGCGGCGCAGCTCGCGCATGGTGAGGCCGGAGGTCATGTCGGCCTCGAAGCGGCCCTGCGCGTCGACCTGGCCGCCGGAGTCCGGCGCGCCGACCACGTAGCCGACGAGGCGCTTGGACCCGTCGGGGGCGCTCTGCGCGGTCACCACGGCGTGTTCGACGCCGGGGTGGGCGGTCAGAGCCGCCTCGATCTCGCCGGGCTCGATGCGGAACCCGCGGATCTTGAGCTGGGCGTCGCCGCGGCCGACGTACTCCAGCTGCCCGTCGGCCCGCCTGCGGGCCAGGTCGCCGGTGCGGTACATCCGCGTTCCGGGCGCACCGTACGGGTCGGCCGTGAAGCGCTCGGCGGTCAGTGCGGCGCGGCCGTGGTAGCCGCGGGAGATGTTGCCGGCGACGTAGAGCTCGCCGACGGCGCCCACGGGCACCGGTGCCAGGCCGGCTCCCAGGACGTACGCGCGCATGTTGCCCAGGGGCGCGCCGATCGGGGCGGTGTGCCCGGCGTCCCACTCCCCGTCGGCCGGGAGCACGAAGGTGCTCGCGTAGAAGCTCTCGGTCTGTCCGTAGGCGTTGACCACCCGGACGCCCGGGACGGCTTCGCGGACGCGGGCTGCCAGGGACGCGGGCAGTGCCTCGCCGGCGAACACCACGGCGTCCGCGGTGATCTTCCCCTCGACCTGGTCGAGGAGTTCGGCGAAGACGGAGGGGACGGTGCTGATGACACCGCCGGTCCAGCCGCCCCGCTCGCCGACGACGAGGACGTCGCGGGCCAGTTCGACCGTGCCGCCCGCCGTCAGCGTGGTGAAGACCTCGAAGACGGAGACGTCGAAGTTGACGGAGGCGGCGGCGAGGGTGCGGGTGCCGCAGTCCACGCCGACGGCGTCGGCGAGCCGCAGCACGCCGTTGACGACGTTGGCGTGGGTGACGGTGACGCCCTTGGGGACGCCCGTCGAGCCGGACGTGTACATCACGTAGGCGGCGTTGCCGGGCAGCGCGGCCGCGGGCGCGGCGGCGGCGGTGTCGGCGGGAGCCCCGAGGGCCAGGTCGCCGAGGTACAGGCGGGTGGTCCCGGACTCCGGCAGGATCCCGGCGGTGGCCGCGTCCGTCAGCACCAGCGCCGGCCGGGCGTCGGCCAGGATGTGCTCCAGGCGCCGGCTGGGGTACTTCGGGTCGATCGGCAGGTAGGCGCCGCCGGCCTTCATCACGCCCAGCAGGGCCGCGACGAGGTCCGCCGTGCGCGGCAGGGCGACGCCCACCACGCGCTCGGGGCCCACGCCGTGCCGGCCGAGCTCACGGGCCAGCCGGTTCGCCCGCTCGTCCAGCTCGCGGTAGGTCAGCGACTCCTCGCCGCACACCAGCGCGACCGCGTCGGGCCGCCGCGCGGCCTGGAGCTCGAACAGGGCGGGCACGGTGACCTCGGGGGTCGGCTCCTGCGTGGCGTTGAAGCCGTGCAGCACCAGCTCGCGTTCGGCTCCGTCCACCAGCTCGACGGATGCCACCCGCTGCTCGGGGGCGGCGGCCAACAGGCCCACGACCCGTACGAAGCGGTCGGCGACGGCCTGGGCCGTCTCCCGGTCGAACAGGTCGGTGGCGTACTCCAGGAGGCCCACCACGCCCATCCCGGGCAGATCGGCCATGTTGAAGAACAGGTCGAACTTGGCGGTCTCGGTGCGGACCCGCTCGAACTCCACCTGCAGACCCGGCAGCGCGAAGTCCTTCCGGGCGAAGTTCTGCCAGGCGAACATCACCTGGAACAGCGGGGAGTAGGCGGTGGACCGCTCGGGGTTGAGGACCTCCACCAGCCGCTCGAAGGGCACGTCCTGGTTGTCGTACGCGGCCAGGGACTTGGCCCGCACGCGCTCCAGCAGCTCCGTGAACGCGGGGTTGCCCGACAGGTCGACGCGCAGCACCCACGTGTTGACGAAGAAGCCCACGAGTTCCGCGAGGGCCTCGTCGGTGCGGTTGGCGATGGGCGAGCCGATGGTGAGGTCGTCGCCGCCGCCGAGTCCGTGCAGCAGGACGGCCAGCGCGGCCTGGAGCACCATCGAGGAGGTCGCACCGCTGCGGCGCGCCAGGTCCTCGACCGCGGCCGCCACCTCGGGGGCGAGGGCGAACTCGACGGAACCGCCGCGGTGGGAGGCCTTGGCCGGGCGCGGCCGGTCGGAGGCGAGCTGGAGCGGCTGCGGCACGCCCGCCAGCTCCTCCCGCCAGTAGCCGACCTGCGCGGCGAGCGCGCTGGCCGGGTCCTCCTCGTCGCCGAGCACGTCGCGCTGCCACAGCGTGTAGTCGACGTACTGGACGGGGAGCTCCGCCCACTGCGGGGCGCCGCCGTCCTTGCGGGCCGCGTACGCGGTGGCGAGGTCGCGGGCAAGCGGGGCCATGGAGGAGCCGTCGCTGGCGATGTGGTGGATGAGCAGGACCAGGACGTGCTCCCGCTCTCCGAGACGGAGCACGGGGGCGCGGACCGGGATCTCCGTGGCCAGGTCGAAGAGGTGCGCCGAGGCCTCGGCCATGGCGTCGGCCAGGCCGCCGGGGGCCACCTCCACGAGCGGGACCTGCAGGCCCGCCTCGTCGGCCGGCAGCACGTGCTGGGCCGGGACGCCGTCGGCGTCCTCGACGATCAGCGTGCGCAGGCTCTCGTGGCGGGCGACGACGTCGCGCAGCGCCGCCCGCAGGGCCGGCAGGTCCAGCTCGCCGGTGAGGCGGAGCGGGAAGGGGGCGTTGTAGGTGGCCGAGGGGCCCTCGAACCGGTCGATGAACCACAGGCGGCGCTGGGCGAACGACAGCGGTACGGAGTCCGGGCGCTCGGCGGTGCGCCGCAGCGGGGCCCGGACGGGCGCGCCGGCCGCGAGGTGCTCGACCAGCTCGACGACGGTCGGGGCCTCGAAGACGACCCTGATGGGCAGTTCGACGTCGAGGACCTGCCGGATCCGGCTGACGAGGCGGGTGGCGAGCAGGGAGTGGCCGCCCAGGGCGAAGAAGTCGTCGTCGATGCCGACCCGGTCCAGGCCCAGGACCGCGGCGAACAGGCCGCACAGGACCTCTTCCTGCGGGGTGCGCGGGGCCCGGCCGGTGGCGGCGGCCGCGAAGTCCGGGGCGGGCAGGGCCCGCTGGTCCAGCTTCCCGTTGGGTGTCAGCGGCACTTCGGCGATGGCGACGACGGAGGACGGCACCAGGTGGTCCGGGAGCCGTTCCTGGAGGTAGCCGCGCAGGGCGCCGACGAGCGTGCCGATCCGGCCGGCGGCGGCGGGCTCGTTGGCCAGGACCCGGTCGGCGCGGCCCGAGGGCGTGAAGCCGCCGGTGAAGACCTGGTCGGTGACGGGTCCGGCGGGGACGATCACCGCGTCGAAGCACTCGGCCGCGGCGGCCGACCAGGTGAGCAGTACGCCCCAGCCGCGCTCGGCGGCCCATTCGCGCAGGTCCTGCGGGTCGAGGACGGGGCCGGCGGTGGCGGGCGCCTCGATCACGCCGACCGCGGCGGCGGACTCGACCTCGTCGGCGAGCCGGGCGTTGGGGATGCGGGTCACGCGTACGGGCTGCTCGCCGTGGCCGCGGACGAACTCCTCCAGGCCGAAGAAGTCCTCGACCTGGCGGCCCCAGCGCAGCGCCGGGACGTCGCGCAGGTCGGTCGCGGCGACGGGCGCCTTGTGCAGCAGGACCTCGTAGCGGTGGCGGGTCAGCTCGTTGTGGGGGCGGCCGGCCTTCAGCCGGATGTCCACGCCGCCCGCTCCGTGCCGCTCGGCCCAGCGGGTGAACCACTCGGGGTCGAGGACGAGTTCCTTCTCCATGAGGATCGCGCGGGCGACGGCGGCGCGGCCGACCGAGGCGGACGCCTCGGGGTGCAGTGCGCGCTGCACGCCGCTGCGGAAGAGCCGCAGCGTGGCGGCGTTGCGGACGTCGCCGACGAGGACGCGCCCGCCGGGGGCCAGCAGGTCCATCGCGCCGGCCAGGACCCGGTCCATGTACTCGGCGTCGGGGAAGTACTGCACGACCGAGTTGATGACGACGAGGTCGAAGTGCTCGCGCGGCAGCCCGCGGACGTCGTCCCCGTTCTGGTGGCGCAGGTGCACCCGGTCGCCGAAGCCGGTCCCGTCGACCTGCACGAGCAGCCGGTCGACGACGGCGGCCGACATGTCGGTCCCCCAGTACTCCTCCACCTGCCCGAGGATCTGGGACATCAGCAGGCCGGTGCCAACGCCGATCTCCATCACGCGGCGCGGCGACCAGTTGGTGATCTGCTCCACCGCGGCGTCGCGCCACACCGCCATCTCGTCCAGGGCGATGGGCGTTCCGCCGGTGTAGCTGGAGTTCCAGCCGGTGAAGTCCTCGCCCCAGGCGGCGTCGGAGACGGCGTACAGGTCGTCGTAGATCTCCTCCCACTCGTCGACCTGCTCCTCGGCACCGGAGGTGTCGGATCCGTCGACGCGCGGGACCACGTACCCGACCAGTCGGCGTTCGCCGGCCCGGTCCTCGTTCCAGGTGACGACGGCCTGGGCGACGCCGGGGTGGGTGGCCAGGGCGGCCTCCACCTCGGCGGGCTCGATGCGGAAGCCGCGGATCTTGACCTGGGTGTCGGCGCGGCCCTGGAAGACGAGTTCGCCGTCCGCCGTCCAGGCCACGACGTCGCCGGTGCGGTACATGCGCTCGCCGGGGACGCCGAAGGGGCAGGCCACGAAGCGTTCGCAGGTCAGGGCGGAGCGGTGGGCGTAGCCGCGGGCCAGGCCGGCGCCGGCGATGTACAGCTCGCCGGGGACGCCGGGGAGGGTGGGGCGCAGGCCCGCGTCGAGGACGTAGACCCGCATGTTGTCCATGGGGCGGCCGATCGGGATCGGCTCGCCGACCGTCTCCGGGTCGGGCATGGGGTGGGTGGTGGCGAAGGTGGTGGTCTCGGTCGGGCCGTAGCCGTCGACGACCTTCAGGCCGGGGCAGGCCCGCAGCGCGCGGGTCACCGAGGCCGGGGAGACGACGTCGCCGCCGGTCCACACCTCGGCCACCCCGGCGAAGCACTCCGGGTTCTCGTCGGCGATGACCTTGAACAGGCCGGCGGTCAGCCACAGGGCCGTGATCTGCTGCTCGGTGATGACGGCGGCCAGGGCTCCGGCGTCGAGCTTGCCGACGGGGGCCACCACGGCGGTGCCGCCGCCGAGCAGCGGGACCCACAGTTCGTAGGTGGAGGCGTCGAAGGACTGCGCGGAGTGGACGAGGACCCGCCGGTGGGCGCCGCCGCGGTACCGGCGGTCCAGCGCCAGGCCGGCGACGGCCCGGTGGGTGACGCCGACGCCCTTGGGCAGGCCCGTCGAGCCGGAGGTGTACATCACGTACGCGAGCTGGTCGACGCGCCCGTGGTCGGCGGCGGCAGGGGCGTCGCCGGAGGCCGCGTCGACGGCGGCGGCGGTGTCGGCGTCGTCGAGGACGAGGTGCGGGCAGGCTCCGTCGGGCAGGCCCGCGACGGTCTCGGAGTCCGCCAGGAGCAGCGCCGGAGCGGCGTCGGCCAGCATGAAGCCGATGCGCTCGGCCGGGTAGTCGGGGTCCACCGGCAGGTAGGCGCCGCCGGCCTTGAGGACGGCCAGCAGGGCGACGATCAGCTCGGGCGAGCGCGGCAGGGCCACGCCGACGACGGACTCCTGGCCGACGCCGCGGGCGGCCAGGACGCGGGCCAGCCGGTTCGCCCGGGTGTCCAGCTCGCGGTAGGTGAGGGTGCGGCTGCCGGAGGCGACGGCGATGTCGTCCGGGGCCGCGGCGGCGCGCTCCTGGAACAGGGCGGGGACGGTCTTGCCGGGGACGGCGACGGCGGTGCCGTTGAACTCGTCCAGGACGGTCGCGCGCTCGGCGGACTCCAGGACGTGCACCGAGCCGACGCGGGCGTCCGGGTCCGCCACGAGCTCCTGGAGGATCCGCGCGAAGCGGGCGGCGATGCCCTCGACGGTCTCCGGGTCGAAGAGGTGGTGCTGGTACTGGAGGGCGACGCGCAGGTGCGGGTCGGCGAAGGCCATCACGACCAGCGGGTAGTGGGCACCGCTGAGCGGGCTGATGCCGGTGATCGAGATGCCCGCGGCGGAGTTGGCCTCCTTGATGGCGACGCCGTCGATCGGGTACGACTCGAAGCCGACGAGGGTGTCGAAGAGGACGTTCAGCCCGACCGAGCGGTGGATGTCCAGCAGCCCGTGGTGGTGGTGGTCGAGCAGGGCGCTCTGCCGGTTCTGCAGGTCGCGCAGCAGACCGCCGAGGGTGGCGCCCGGGGTGCAGTCCACCCGGACGGGCAGGGTGTTGATGAACAGGCCGACCATGGCGTCGACGCCGGGGACGACGGGAGGGCGGCCGGAGACGGTGGCGCCGAAGACGACGTCCTGGCGGCCGGTGAGTCCGGCGAGGACGAGCGCCCAGGTGCCCTGGACGAGGGTGTTGAGGGTGAGGCCCAGTTCGGCGGCGCGCCGGCCGAGGTCGCGGGCGGCGTCCGCGGACAGCGGGATGTCGATCTGGCCGATGCCGGCCGGGTCGGACGCGGCGCCCGCGTCCGGGGCGATCAGCGTCGGCGACTCGACCCCGGCGAGCTCGGCGGTCCAGGCGCGGGCGGAGGCCTCGCGGTCCTGGCCGGCCTGCCACACCAGGAAGTCGCGGTAGACCGGCACCCGCGGCAGCGCGGAGGCGTCGCCCTCGGAGCCGTAGAGCCGCAGCAGGTCCTGCATGAGGACCGGGATGGACCACCCGTCGAAGAGGACGTGGTGGGCGGTGAAGACGAGCTCCCAGCGGTCGGGCGCCATCATGACGAGGGACATCCGTACGAGCGGTGGCCGGGTCAGGTCGAAGTGCGAGGCGTGGTCCTCCGACAGGAAGCGCTTCAGCGCCTCCTCGCGGCCCTCCTCACCGAACCCGCTGAGGTCGAGGTACTGCCAGGGCAGCTCCACACGGTCGCGTACGACCTGCACCCGGTCCCCCGCCGCGTCGTGGACGAACGCGGCGCGGAGGGTGGCGTAACGGTCGAGGAGCGCCTGGCCGGCGGCCCGCATGCGGGCCGGCTCGACCTCGCCGGCGAGGTGGAAGACGAGCTGCATCTGGTAGGCGTCGAAGGTGGAGCCGGCGAGCTGGGCGTGGAAGAGCAGACCGGACTGCATGGTGGTCAGCGGCCATACGTCCTCCAGGCCGGGGTGGCGCTCCTCCCAGGCCTCGATCTCGTCCTGGCCCACCCGGACCAGCGGTACGTCCGAGGGGGTCAGGCCGCCCGCGCCGGGCGCGGCGGCGTGCCGGGCCAGGGCCTGCAGGGCGGTGCTCCACAGCTCGGCGAGCTCCTCGACGTCCTCCTTGGCGAGCAGGCCCGCGGGGTAGGCGAGGCGGGCGCGCAGCTGCGGCCCCTGCTCGGTGTCGGTGACGAGCGCGCCCACGTCCAGCGTGGAGAGGGCCGGCATGCGGCCGCCCGGCTGCGCGATCAGCTCGGTGGTGCCCTCGGCGAGGGTCCAGCCCAGGCCGCGCAGGTGCTCGGGCACGTCCGAGGAGGAGAAGCGGCCGAGGTAGTTGAAGCCGATCTGGCCGGTGGAGTACCGGCGCAGCACGTCGGCGGTCTGCGGGTTCAGGTACCGCAGCAGCCCGTAGCCGAGGCCCTTGTCCGGGAGCGACAGCAACTGCTCCTTGACGGCCTTGACCGCGGCGCCGGCGGCGGCGCCGCCCGCGAACGCGTCGTCGAGGTCGATCCCGGCGAGGTCGAGGCGGACGGGGAACATGGTGGTGAACCAGCCCACGGTGCGCGACAGGTCGGCGCCGGGGACGACGCCCTCCTCGCGGCCGTGTCCCTCGACCCGGATCAGGGCGGAGGACTCGTCGATGCCGCGGGCCCGGCGCCAGCGGGCGACGGCCAGGGTCAGCGCGGCGAGCAGCCCGTCGTTGACACCGCCGTGGAAGGCGGCCGGGAGGGTGGTCAGCAGGGTCTCGGTGACCGGAACGGGGAGCGTGAGCCAGGTGTGGTCCACCGTGGACATGACGTCGACGGCGGGGTCCAGGACGCGCGAGCCCAGGAGGGGGTCGGGGCCCGCGACGACCGAGCGCCACAGGGCGAGTTCGGCGACGCGTTCGGGGGTGCGCGCCTCGTCGGCGAGGGCGTGTGCCCAGCGGCGGGCCGAGGTGCCCGTGCCGGGCAGCTCGGGGGTTCGGCCCTGGCGGACCTGCTCCCAGGCTGCGGCGAGGTCCGGCAGCAGGATGCGCCAGGACACGCCGTCGACGACGAAGTGGTGCAGGACCAGCAGCAGCCGGCCGGCGCCCTTCTGCGGGGCGAACCAGACGAACTGCGCCATGGTGCCGGCCGCGGCGTCCAGCCGTCCGGTGGCGGCGTCCAGCTCGGCGGTGGCCCGCTCGAACCACTGCTCGTCCCAGCGGCCGTCGCACTCGACGCGGTGGATCAGCGCGTCGGCGTCGACCGTGCCGGGCTCGGCGGCCTCCAGGCCGGGGCCGTCGTCGCCGGTGACCAGCCGGGAGCGCAGGACGTCGTGGCGGTCCAGGACCGCGCCGAGGGTGGCGGCGAGTGCGGCCCGGTCGATGCCCTCGGGCAGCTGAAGGGTCATGGCCATGGCGAACCGGTCGGTGTCCCCGCCCAGTTCGAGCAGGTACTCGCCGATCGGCAGCAGCGGCATCCGGCCGGTACCGCCGCCGTCGAGCTCGGTGAGCTGCGGCCCGGTGCCGTCCTCGGCGCCGAGGACGGCGACCGCGGCCAGTTCGGCGACGGTGCGGTGGTCGAAGATCTGGCGCGGGCTGACTTCCACGCCGGCGGCGCGGGCGCGGGAGACGACCTGGATGGAGCGGATGCTGTCGCCGCCGACGGCGAAGAAGTCGTCGTCGATGCCGACCCGGTCGAGGCCGAGGACCTCGGCGTAGACGGCGGCGAGGACCTCCTCTGCAGTGTTGCGCGGGGCGCGGTACTCGCCGCCGCTGAAGTCCGGCTCGGGGAGCGCCGCCAGGTCGAGCTTGCCGTTGGCGGTCAGCGGCAGCCGGCCGACCATGACGAACACGGACGGCACCATGAACTCGGGCAGCCGGCCCGCGGCGAAGCGCCGCAGCTCGCGCACCGACACGTTGGTGGTGAGGTCGACGTCGAGGTCGCCGAGGCTGGCGACGGTGCCGAAGCCGCCCTGGTCGGCGTCGAGCGGGACGACGTGGCAGACGAGCTGCTTGCTGCCGCGGCCCTCGCGGATGGTGACCACGGCCTGGGCCACGCCCGGGTGGGCGGTCAGGACGGCCTCGATCTCACCGGGCTCGATGCGGAAGCCGCGCACCTTCATCTGGGCGTCGTCGCGGCCGGCGTACTCCAACTGCCCGGCGGTGTTCCAGCGCGCCAGGTCGCCGGTGCGGTACATGCGCGATCCGGGAGCGCCGTAGGGGTCGGCGACGAAACGGTCGGCGGTCAGGGCGGCGCGGCCGAAGTAGCCGCGGCCGATCTCGCCGGCGACGTACAGCTCGCCGACCACGCCGGGCGGGACGGGCCGCAGTCCGGGTCCGAGGACGTAGGTGCGGACGTTGCCGAGCGGGGAGCCGATGGGGGCGCTGCCGGCGCCGTCCCACTCCTGGCCGGCGGGCAGGGCGAAGGTGGTGGCGTAGAACGACTCGCTCTGGCCGTAGGCGTTGACGACGCGGACGCCGGGGATCGCCTCGCGGACGCGGTGCACGAGGGAGGTGGGGAGCGCCTCACCGGCGAAGACCACGGTGTCGACGCGGATGCCGTCGCCACCCACCTGGCCGAGCAGTTCCGCGAAGACGGACGGCACGGTGCTGATCACGCCGCCGCTCCAGCCGCCGCGCTCGCCGATCACCAGTGCATCACGCACCAGTTCGACGGTGCCGCCGGAGCAGAGGGTCGCGAAGATCTCGAAGACGGACACGTCGAAGTTGACCGAGGTGCCGGCCAGTACGCGCGTCCCGGCGCCGACGCCGATCGCGCGGGCCAGCCCGATGACGTCGTTGACCACGTTGGCGTGGGTGATCGCGACGCCCTTGGGCGTACCGGTGGAGCCGGAGGTGTAGATGACGTAGGCGGTCTGGCCCGGCCGGGCACCGGCGACGGCGGGGGCCTGCGCCTCCTGCGGGTCGCCGGAGCCGATGTCGCCGACGAACAGCTGCGGGACCTGCGTCCGCGGCAGCACGCCGACGGTCTGCGCGTCGGTCAGGATCAGCGCGGGCGCGGCGTCCTCCAGGATGAGGTCGAGGCGGCGGCTGGGGTATCTGGGGTCGATCGGCAGGTAGGCCCCGCCGGCCTTGAGCACGCCCAGCAGGCCCGCCACCAGGTCCGCGGTGCGCGGCAGGGCGACGCCCACGAGGGTCTCGGCGCCGACGCCGCGGGCGGCGAGCTCCCGCGCGATGCGCGTGGCCCGCACGTCGAGTTCGCGGTAGCTGAGGGTCTCGTCCCCGGCCTCCAGCGCGACCGCGTCGGGGGTGGCCGCGGCCTGCCGCTCGAAGAGCTCGCCGACCGTGACCCGGGGCAGCTCGACGGCGGTGTCGTTGAACTGGCCCACTAGGGTGTCCAGTTCGTCCTGGTCGAGGACGGGAGCGAGGGCGACCGGGCGGTCCGGACGGGCGACGACCTCACGGATCACCCGCAGGTAGCGGTCCACGACGGACTGCGCCGTGGAGCGGTCGAACAGGTCGGTGGCGTACTCCAGGTAGCAGAGCATGCCCGTGCCCTCGGGGTCCGAGAAGTAGTTGAACTCCAGGTCGAACTTGGCGGTCGGGGTGGCCAGCACCTCGAACCGCGCCCGCTCCAGCCCCGGCAGCTCCAGGTCGATCCAGGCGTCGTTCTCCCAGGTGAACATGACCTGGAACAGGGGGTGGTAGGCGGTGGACCGCTCCGGGTTGAGGACCTCCACCAGGTGCTCGAAGGGCGCGTCCTGGTTGTCGTAGGCCGTCAGCGCCTTCTGGCGCACCTGCTCCAGCACCCGGTCGAAGGTCGGGGCGCCGGAGAGGTCCGTGCGCAGCACCCAGGTGTTGACGAAGAAGCCGACGAGGTCGGCGAGTTCGTCGTCGGTGCGGCCGGCGACGGTGGAGCCGATGGCGATGTCGTGGCCGGCGCCCAGGTGCTGGAGCACCACGGCGAGGGCGGCCTGGAGCACCATCGGGACGGTCATGTCCCTCTCGCGGCCCATGGTTTCGACGGCGGCGAGCAGCTCGGCGTCGATCGGGAAGCCGACCGTGTCGCCGCGGTGGCTGGCCACCGGCGGGCGCGGACGGTCCGTGGACAGGCGCAGCGGTGTCGGCACGCCCTGGAGCTCGTCCTTCCAGTACGCGACCTGGGTGGAGACCACGCTGCCGGGGTCGTTCTCGTCGCCGAGCAGCTCGCGCTGCCACAGCGTGTAGTCGACGTACTGCACCGGCAGGTCGGCCCACTGCGGGGCCCCGCCGCGCAGCCGGGCGGTGTAGGCGGCGGCCAAGTCGCGGGAGAGCGGCTCCATCGACTCGCCGTCGCTGGCGATGTGGTGCACCAGCAGGAGCAGCACGTGCTCGCGCTCGCCGGAGCGCAGCAGGGTGGCGCGGACGGGTATCTCCGCCGACAGGTCGAAGGTGTACTGGGCCGCCTGGCGGACGGCCTCGTCGAGCGCGTCGGGAGCGACCTCCACGAGCGGCACGTCCAGCAGCGCACCGTCCACCGGCAGCACCTGCTGCGAGGGCACGCCCTGCTCGTCGACCACGATGAGCGTACGGAGGCTCTCGTGCCGGGCCACGACATCGCGCACCGCCGACCGCAGGGCGGTCCGGTCGAGCTCGCCCGTCAACCGCACGAGGAAGGGGACGTTGTACGTGGCCGACGGCCCCTCGAACCGGTCGATGAACCACAACCGACGCTGTGCGAACGACAACGGGATCATTTTACTGTCCACTCCTGTCCATCTTGCGCAGTCGAGGCCGGCTCGACGTGCCTGCGTTCTTGACCGTGCGCGAAAGTTCTGAAATTGCGTGGGACTCGAAGATCGACCGCAGGGGCACGCTCACCCCGAGCACCTTCCGGATGCGGCTGGTGAGCCGCGTCGCCAGCAGGGAGTTGCCTCCCAGTTCGAAGAAGTCGTCGTTCATGCCCACCCGTTCGGCGCCGAGCACCTCCGCCAGCAGCTCGCAGAGGGCCGCCTCCTGCGGGGTGCGCGGCGCCCGGTAGGGGCGGGCGGGCGGTTCCGGCTCGGGCAGTGCCGCCCGGTCCGTCCCGCCGTCGGGCGTCAGCGGCAGCCGCTCCAGCGACACGACGACCGCCGGGACCAGGGCCGCGGGCAGCTCCCGTGCCGCGTGGGCCCGTACCCGGTCGGCGTGGGCCGCGGGGTCGGGCACGCCGTAGCCGTCGGGGGGCACGACGTAGCCCACCGACTGGGCGGTCCCGCCGGGTCCGTGGCCCCCGCGGACGACGACGACGGCCTGCTCCACTCCGGGGTGCCCGGTGAGGACGGCCTCGACCTCGGCCGGGGTGATCCGCGTGCCGCGGACGGCCGCCTCCGTACCGGTGCGGCCGAGGAGCTCCACCTGGTCGTCGGCGTTCCGGCGGACCAGGTCGCCGGTGCGGAACATCCGCGATCCGGGCGGCCCGAAGGGGTCGGCGACGAACCGCTGGGCGGTCAGGGCGCCATGGCCCCGGTAGCCGCGGGCCGGAGCGCCGCCCGCGAGGTACAGCTCCCCGACCGCGCCGTGCGGTACGGGGGCCAGGCCCGCGCCGAGGACGTATGCGCGTACTCCGGCCAGCGGCGTCCCCGCGGGCACGGTCCCGGTCCCGGGCGGCTGCTCGCCGTCCGGCGGTGAGTACGCGGTGGCGGGGCCGGTCTCGGGATGCCCGTGGACGTTGACCAGGCGGGCGCCGGGGGCCGCTGCGGCCGCCCGCAGCGCCAGCATGGCCGGGAGCGGCTCGCCCGAGAGCAGGAGGGTGTCCGCGGCGATGTCGTCGACGGCTTCGTCGAGCAGGTCGGCGCAGGCGGAGGGGGTCGTGGTGAGCACCCCGCCCGTGGCCGCCGCGCCGTCGGGGAGCACTTCGACACCGCCGCCCGCGCAGAGCGCGGCGACGATCTCCGCGACGGGCAGCGCGGTGTCGGAGTCGGCGCCCAACAGCAGGCGCCGGCCCGCCGCGGGGCCGAGCCGCGCGAGCAGCCCGGGCACCCGGCCGGTGAGGTTGCCGTGGGTGGTCTCCACACCCGTCGGCCCGCCCGAACTCCCGCAGGCGTACGAGAGGTACGCGAGCGAGCCGGCCCGCGGGAGGGACGCTGCAGGGGCGGGTCCGCTGTCACCGGTGCCCGCGTCCTGCGGAGTGAGGACGGGGACGCCGGTGTCCGGCAGGGCGGCCGCCGTGTCCGCGTCGGTGAGTACCAGCAGCGGCCGCGCGTCGGCCAGGACCCGCGCGAGGCGCTCGCCCGGGTGCCGCGGGTCGAGAGGGAGGAACGCGGCCCCGGACTTCAGTACGCCGAGCAGCGCGACGACCAGCTCCGCCGACCGGGGCAGGGCCACGGCGACCGGGGTCTCCGGGCGGGCCCCGCGCCCGGTCAGGGCCTTCGCGAGCCGGTTCGCCCGCTCGTCGAGCTCCCGGTAGGTCAGGGACCGCCCGCCGTCGGCCACCGCCACGGCGTCGGGGGTGTCGGCGGCGCGGCGCTCGAAGAGCGCGGGGACCGTCGTATCCGCCCCGGCGGCCGTGTCGTCCTCGGGCGCTCCCGTCGTGGCGGGGCCGTGCAGGAGCCGGTCGCGCTCGGCGGGCTCCAGCACCTCCACGGTGCCCACCCGGCGGGAGGTGTCCTCGGCCACCTGCCGCAGGACCATCCCGAAGCGTACGGCGAGGGACTCGGCCGCGGCCGGGTCGAGCACGGTGCGCCGGTACTGCACCGCCAGGCGCAGCCGGTCGGGCTCGATGAAGGCGAGCACCGTCACCGGGTAGTGGCTGGCGGTGAAGGAGCGGATGCCGGTGATCGAGATCCCGGCCAGCCGGCTGGCCTCGACGATGCCGGCCCGGTCCATGGGGAAGGACTCGAAGCCGATGATCGTGTCGAAGAGGGAGTCGACGCCGGCTGCCTGCTGGATCTCGCCGAGGCCGACGTGGTGGTGGTCCATGAGCGCGGCCTGCCGGCCCTGGAGCGCGGTGAGCAGCTCGGCGACCGTGTCCGCGGGCGCGCACCGCACTCGTACCGGGAGGGTGTTGAGGAACATGCCGACCGTGGAGTCCACACCGGGCAGGGCGGGCGGCCGGCCGGCGACGGTGGACGCGAAGACCACGTCCTGGCGGCCGGTGAGCTGGGCCAGCAACATCGCCCAGGCGCCCTGGACCACCGTGTTCAGGGTGACGCCCAGGTCCGCCGCGCGCCGCTGGAGGTCTCGGGAGGCCTCCACGGGCAGCGGCACCTCCGCCTGCCGCATGGCGATGTCCTCGGCCGGTTCCGGGGATCCGCCGGCGGGGGCGGCCTCCGGCGCGGGGAGCAGCGGGGCGAGCAGCGTCGGCTCCCCCACGCCGCTGAGCTCCTCGCGCCAGACCCGTGCGGACTCCTCGCGGTCCTGGCGGGCGAGCCAGGCGAGGAAGTCCCGGTGGTTCCGGGCCGGTTCCAGCCCGGTGGCCCGGCCGGCCGATCCGTAGAAGGTGAGCAGGTCCTGCATGAGCAGGGGCACCGACCAGCCGTCGAACAGCACGTGGTGGGCGGTGAGGACGAGTTCGTGGGTCCGCGCGCCGGTCCGCACGAGGGTCATCCGCAGCATCGGCGGCGCGACCTGGTCGAAGTGCGTGGTCAGGTCCTGCGCGAGGAACCGTTCGAAGGCGTCCGTGCGCTCCGCCTCGTCCAGGGCGGACAGGTCGAGCTCCTGCCAGGGCAGGGTGACGGTGTCGAGGACGAGCTGGACGAGGTCCCCGTACGCGTTGTGCACGAAGGCGGTCCGCAGGCCGGCGTGCCGGTCGAGCAGCGACTGGCCGGCCGCGCGCAGCCGGGCCGGGTCGACCTGCCCCGACAGGTGCAGTGCGTACTGCACCTGGTAGGCGTCGAAGGAGGAGTCCTCGAAGACCGAGTGGAAGAGCAGGCCCGACTGGAGGGCGGTGGTGGGCCAGACGTCCGTCAGGCCGGGGAAGCGCCGCTCCCAGCCGTCGATGTCGTGCTGGCTCGCCGTCACCAGCGGCAGGTCCGAGGGGGTGAGCCCGCCCGCGCCCGGCTCGGCGACATGCCGGGCGAGTCCCTCCAGGGCGGCGCGCCACAGGTCGGCGATCTCCCGTACCTCGGCCGGGCCGAGCACCCCCTCGGGGGCGCTGAACACGGCGTTCAGCACGGGTCCGGCGGGCCGGTCGTCGACGGAGGCGTTGACGTCCAGCTCGGCGGAGGCCGGCATCCGCGGGTCCTGGGCGGCGTCGAGTTCGGCCAGTTCGGCGATCGCCGCCGCCTCGGGCGCCCGGGTGAAGCCCAGTCCGCGCAGCTGGGCGGGCATGTCGGCGTCCGACGAGAAACGGCCCAGGTAGTTGAAGCCGACCTGGCCGACGGGGTGTTGCTCCAGGACGGCGGCGGTCCGCGGGTTGAGGTGGCGCAGCAGACCGTAGCCGATGCCCTTGTCGGGGAGGGCCAGGAGCTGTTCCTTGACCTTCTTGACGGCCAGGCCGGCGGCCGGCCCGCCCGCGAAGGCCTCGTCGAGGTCCACCCCGGCGAGGTCGAGGCGTACCGGGAAGGCGGTCGTGAACCAGCCCAGGGTACGGGCGAGGCTCGCGCCGGGCGCGGCGGCCTCCTCGCGGCCGTGTCCTTCGAGGCGGATCAGTGCGGAGGTCTCGTCGACGGACCGGGTGCGCCGCCACTGCGCGAGGGCCAGGGCCAGCGCCGCCAGCAGCCCGTCGTTGACGCCGCCGCGGAACGCCGCGGGCAGGTCGGTCAGCAGGGCCTCGGTGACGGACGCGGGAAGCTGTACGCGCGTGGTGTGCACGCGGGCCCGTACGTCGACGGCCGGGTCCAGACGGCGGGCGCCGAGCAGCGGGTCGGGGCCTTCGACGACCGACCGCCACAGGTCGAGCTCCGCGACCCGCCCGGGGCGCTGCGCCTCGTCGGCGAGCGCGTGCGCCCAGCGGCGCATGGACGTGGCGACGGGGGGCAGTTCGGGTGGGCGGCCGGCGCGGACCTGCTGCCAGGCGGAGGCGAGGTCGGGCATCAGGATGCGCCAGGACACGCCGTCCACGACCAGGTGGTGCAGGGCGAGCAGCAGCCGCCCCGGGCCGCCCTCGCCGGAGGCCGGGTCGAACCAGACGAACTGGGCGACCACGCCCGCGGCCGGGTCGAGCCGGGCGGCGGCCTCGTCCAGTTCACGGAGGAGGAGGGTGCGCCAGGACGCGTCGTCCCAGCGGCCGTCGCACGCGACGCGGCGCAGCAGCGGGTCCGCGGTCACGGAGCCGGCGGGGGCGACCAGCAGACCGTCGGTGCCGGCGTCACCGTCGTGCGCGGGGACCAGGCGGGAGCGCAGCAGGTCGTGGCGGTCCAAGACGGCCGTGAGAGTGGCGGCCAGGCCGGCCGCGTCGATGTCCTCGGGCAGTTCCAGCACCATCGCCTGGAGGAAGCGGTCGAAGCCGGGGCCCCAGTCGCGGATCCAGCGGGCCACGGGCAGCAGGGGCATCCAGCCCGTGCCGCCGCCGTCGAGCTCCTCCAGGACGGTCCCGGTGGCGTCGCCCCGCCCGTTCGCGGCGGCGATCTCGGCGAGGCGCGCGACGGTGCGGTGCTCGACGGCCTGGCGGGCGGTGACCACCAGGCCGCGGGCCCGCGCCCAGGACACGACCTGGAGCGACTGGATGCTGTCGCCGCCGAGGGTGAAGAAGTCGTCGTCGATGCCGACCTGGCCGAGGCCGAGGGCCTTCGCGTACAGCTCGGCGAGGATCTCCTCCTGCGGGGTGCGCGGGGCCCGGTAGGTGCCTGCCTTGAACTCCGGCTCCGGCAGGCGGGCCTTGTCGAGCTTGCCGTTCGGCGTCAGGGGCAGCCGGTCCAGCAGGACGAAGGCCGCGGGGACCATGTGGTCGGGCAGGTGGCGGCCGGCGTACGCGCGCAGCTCACCGGCGCCGAAGCCGGAGTCGAGGGCGATGCTTCCGTAGCCGCTGCCCTGCGGGCGCCCGTGGCCGGGGCGGCCGGAGGCGGCGGGGACGACGTACGCCACCAGCCTGCGGCCGCCGGCCTGCTCGTGGGGGAGGACCGCGGCGTCGGTGACGCCGGGGTGGGCGCTGAGGACCGCCTCGATCTCCAGGGGTTCGATCCGGATGCCGCGGATCTTGACCTGGGTGTCGGCGCGGCCGTGGAAGACGAGGGTGCCGTCGGGGGTCCGTTCGACGAGGTCGCCGGTGCGGTACATCCGCGCGCCGGGCCCGCCGAAGGGGCAGGCCACGAAGCGCTGCGCGGTCAGGTCGGGGCGGCCGAGGTAGCCGCGGGCCAGCGAGGCGCCCGACACGTACAGTTCGCCGATCACCCCGGCGTCCACCGGGCGCAGTCCGTCGTCGAGGACGTGCACGCCGGTGTCGGTGATCGGGCCTCCGATGGGCGGTACGCGGCCGTCACCGGCGAGGGGCGCGCTCATGGTGGCGCACACGGTGGTCTCGGTGGGCCCGTAGGCGTTGATCATGCGGCGGCCGGCCGACCAGGTGGCGACCAGCTCGGGGGTGGTGGCGTCTCCGGCGACGACCAGGGTCTCGACGCCGGCCAGCGTGCCGGCCGGGACCGCGGCGAGCACCGGGGGCGGCAGCGTCACGTGGGTCACGCCGTACCGGGCGACGGTGGCGGCCAGCGGGTCGCCGGGGGCCAGCTCCTCCTTGCCGGCGAGCACGAAGGCGGCCCCGGAGAGCAGGCCCATGCACATCTCCCACACCGAGGCGTCGAAGCTCGGCGAGGCGAACTGGAGCACGCGGCTCGTGGGCCCCGCCTTGAGCTGTTCGACGTGCGTGGCGAGCAGCGGGGCGAGGCCGTTGTGGGTGACGGCGACGCCCTTGGGCCGGCCGGTGGAGCCCGACGTGTAGATGACGTACGCGGTCTGCGCGACGCGCTGCGGGCGGATCCGGTCGGTGTCGGTGAGCGGCCCGGCGGCCTCGCGGGAGACCGCCGTGAGGGTTTCCTGGGTGTCCAGCAGCAGTACGGGGGCGGGCAGTTCGGGCAGTTCGCCGCCGGTCGGCGTGTCCGCCAGGACCAGGCGGGCGCCGGAGTCCTGCGCCATGTAGCGCAGGCGCTCGGCCGGGTACGCGGCGTCCATGGGGAGGTAGGCGCCGCCCGCCTTGAGGACCGCGAGGACGGCGGTCCACAGCTGCGGCGAGCGCCGCAGGGCCACGCCCACGACCGTTTCGGGCCCGACGCCGCGCGCCACCAGGAAACGGGCCAGGCGGTTGGCCCGGGCGTCGAGTTCGCGGTAGGTCAGCGACGTCTCGCCGAAGACGAGGGCGACGGCGTCCGGTGAGGCGACGACCTGCTTCTCGAACATTTCAGGAATCGTCGCCACCGGCACCGCCGCGTCATGGAACGAGCACAAAGCGACCATCCCCCAATGGTTGGACATGAAGACCGGGATCTCGTGGGTTTGATTTCTCAATTAAGCGCAGCCGGGCCGGTGGCGCGGCAACCCGAAAAAGCTGCCATACAGGCACTGCCCATCGGGAGCTTATGAGTCCAGAACCGTTCCGGCGATGAATTCGAGCAGCTCGGAGCTCAGTCCGGGCTCGAAGAGATAGAAATGCCCGCTGGGGTAGACGCGCAGGTCGAACGCGGTGTCCGTGTGGGCGCCCCAGGTCTCCATCTCGCCGCGAGGAGCCCTGCTGTCGGACGCGCCGACGAGGGCGGTGATGGGGACGTCCAGGCGGGCGTCGACGGGCATGGCGTGCTGCTCCCAGAGCGTGAAGTCGTCCATGACGGGCGGCAGCAGGGCCTCCATGGCGTCCTCGTCCTCGGCGAGCTCCTCGTCGAAGCCGCCGAGCCGCAGCACCTCGGCCCGGAACTCCTCGTCGGAGAGACCGTGCAGCTGGGGGCGGTCGCGGAAGGGCACGGGCGAGGCCTGGCCGGAGAGGAAGAGGTGGGCCGGGCGGGGGCCGCCGCGGGCCTGGAGGGCCAGGGCCAGCTCGAAGGCCAGCAGGGCCCCGCAGGAGTGGCCGAAGAAGGAGAAGGGCCCGTCCAGTACGGGCCGCAGGGCCTGCGCCAGCGTCCGTACGAGCGGGCCGACCTCGGTGGCGGGGTCCTCCAGGATCCGGTTCTGCCGGCCGGGCAGCTGGACGGCGACGACCTCGATGTCGGCGGGGAGCTGGTGCACCCAGTCGCCGAAGGCGCCGGCGCCGCCTCCCGCCTGGGGGAAGCAGACCAGTTGGTGACGGTGTCCGGGCCGTCTGGCCCGCCATATGAAGGGGCTTTCGACGACCAGTCCGGCGGCGGTTTCCGTTGCGTGGCTGCGGGTGTGCATGACCATGGCCCCTCTGTGTTTCGTCGGACGGAAGCGGGAAGCACGGAGAGGGAAACGAAAATGCGGAATGCGGTGCCGGATTCAATGGCACAGGGGGCCGGACCGGATCAGCCGTGAATTCGTTTCCCCGCCCTTCCGGATTGATCGTAGGAGTGGCCCATGGGCGAGGCAAGGAATGCCGGTACAGCTCTGCCGCGGCGGTACTGCTGAGCTATTACCGCTTGCGTTTTCGGCCATCGCGTCCCGTTGTCCGTGCCGGCTGTCCCGTCGACGGGACAGCCGGCACGAAGAACGGGGCCGCCCGGCCTTCGGCCGGGCGGCCCCGTTCACGTTTCGGCGGGTGCAGCGGATCCCTAGATCTTCGCCTCGCGCTTGAAGGCCGAGCGGGCCCACAGGAAGCCGAGGAGGCTGAGGACGACGCCCCAACCCAGCGCGAGCCAGCCACTGTTGCCGATCTCCGTGCCCATGAGCAGGCCCCGCAGGGTGTCGGTCATCGGGGTGAAGGGCTGGTACTCGGCGAACCAGCGCAGGCCGACCGGCATGGACTCCGGCGGGACGATCGCGCTGCCGAGGAAGGGCAGGAAGGTCAGCGGCATGGGGGCGTTGCTCGCCGCCTCGACGCTGCTGGAGCCCAGGCCGATGGCCGCGGAGAGCCAGCTGAGGCCGAAGGCGAGCAGGGCGAGGATGCCGAGGGCGGCGAGCCACTCGACGAAGGTGGCGTTGGGCCGGAAGCCGACCAGGAGCGCGACGCCGATGACGAGAACCAGGCTGATCATGGTCTGGATGACGTTGCCGACGACGTGCCCCGTCAGCACGGAGGACTTCGAGATCGACATGGTCCGGAAGCGGTTGATGATGCCTTCGGTCATGTCGGTGCAGACGGAGACGGCGGTCGAGACGGCGCCGGCGGTGGCCGCCATCAGGAGGATGCCGGGGGCGACGAAGTTGGTGTAGTCGCCGCGATCGCCCGTGCCGCCGCCCGGCAGTTCGATGCCGGCGCCGAGCGCGCCGCCGAAGACGTAGACGAACAGCAGGAGCATCAGGATCGGCATCGCGACGATCGAGATCGTCATCGAGGGGTAGCGCTGGGCGTGCTTGAGGTTGCGGCGCAGCATCGTCATCGAGTCGCGCATCGCGTACGTCGTGCTCATCGCCGGGCCTCCTTCACCGCGTCGGCGGGGCTGGGAACGGTGGTGGCGTGGTGGCGGGAGCCGTCGCCGGTGAGGGCGAGGAAGACGTCGTCCAGGTCGGGTGTGTGGACGGTCAGCGCGTCCGCCTCGACTCCGGCGCTCTCCAGCAGGTCGAGTACGGAGCGCAGCGCCGGGATGCTGCCGTCGCTGGGGATCTGCAGGGTGAGCTTCTCCTCGTCGCGGGCGCCGGGGCCCAGGGCGAGGCGGCGGGCGGCGGCGTCCAGGCTGAGCACGTCGGAGAACTGGAGGCGGATGTGGCCGCCGGGGATCCGGCGCTTGAGCTCGTCCGCGGTGCCCTCGGCGACGATCTTGCCCTTGTCGAGGACGGCGATCCGGTCGGCGAGCTGGTCGGCCTCCTCCAGGTACTGCGTGGTGAGGAAGATGGTCACGCCCTGGGCGGTGAGCTGCTGGATCAGGTGCCACATGGTGCGGCGGCTGCGCGGGTCGAGGCCGGTGGTCGGCTCGTCGAGGAAGATCAGGCTGGGGTTGCCGACGAGGGTCATCGCCAGGTCGAGCTTGCGGCGCATGCCTCCGGAGAAGGTGGAGGCCATCTTCCCGGCGACCTCGGTGAGTTCGAACTGCCGGAGTAATTCGGCGGTGCGGCGCTTGCCCTCCGCGCGGTCGAGGTGGTGCAGGTCCGCCATGAGGAGCATGTTCTCCTCGGCGGTCAGCAGCCCGTCCACCGCCGCGAACTGTCCGGTGACACCGATCTTGGCACGAATGGCGTCCGCGTCCCGGTCCAGCGAGTGCCCCACGACGGTCGCCTCGCCGCCGTCGGCGGAGATGAGCGTCGAGAGGATCTGGACGGTGGTGGTCTTCCCCGCACCGTTCGGACCGAGGAGCGCGAAGATCGTGCCCGCCTGCACGTGCAGGTCAATCCCGTCGAGTACGAGCTTCTCGCCGTACGACTTGCGCAGGCCGACTGCGCTGATTCCCCTGGGCGGGGCCATCTGTTCGGTCGCGGCACTCATCGTGCCCCCTCCATTTCGTAGCTGTTGCGAGGCAGAGCTCTGACGTCAGGCGCCGTGCGCACGCTGGATGGTGATGTCACCGAGGCTGGTCCTCGCGTGCACCTTGACGGTCTCCGCGCCCTCGGTGGGGCCTTCGGCGGATCCGAGGGTGCTGTAGACCGTCCCGGACTGGGAGTTGATGTCGAGCCAGGCGGCAGTCCCCTGGCGGATCCCGACTTCGAGGTTGCCGGCTTTAGTCTGGAGCTCGACGGTGCCGCGCGCCACTTCCTCGATGCGTACGTTGCCGTTCGAGCTCTTTGACGACACGGACCCTTGCGCCCGGCCCACGGTGATGTTTCCATTGGCGACCTTCAGTCGCAGATCGCCCGCCACGTCGTCCAGCCACGTGTTGCCGTTGGAGTTCTTGATGTCGGCGTCGCCGCCGATCGCGCGGACCCGGACCTCGCCCGAGCCGGTGGTGATGTCGACGTCGCCGGCCGCCGAGTCCAGCTGGATGTCGCCGTGCTGGGTCTTGAGCCTGACCGGGCCGGCCTGGTCGAGGCGGATGTAGCCGGCGCTGGTGCGGACCTCGCACTCCCCCAGCGTTCCCTTGCAGGTGATGTCGCCCATCTCCAGGGTGCCGAGCAGGCGCGAGCCCTCGGGCAGGGCGACGTCGACGGTGACCGAACCGCGGGCGCTGAAGAGGCCGCGCGCCTTCGGGGTGCGGATCGTCAGGTTGCCGTCGGTGAAGTCGACCTTCGTCTCCTCGGCGGCGCGCTGGTCGTCCTTGTCCCCGGCGGTGCGCGGGTGGATCTCGACCACGGTGTCGGTGCGGTCCGTGGCGCTGATGCGGGCGACTCCGACCTCGACGTGGATGGTCGCGGTGATGGGTCCCTCGGTCGCGTAAGAAGGCATGGCTGTCCCGTCCTCGTGGGTCTGGTGGTCGCCCCCGCTCCGGGGACGTGAAGACGGCGCAGGAGTGGTGGGCTCCCGTACGCCGGTGTCGTGTGCCCCGGTGCCGCCCCTGCGGCACCGGGTCGCCCGGTGCGCCCTAGCTCACCCAGCCGGTGAAGCTCCGCCTGCCGCTGCCGCGCCGGGGCGCCTGCGTCTCGGCCGCCGGCCGGGCGCCGCCGGTCTCCAGGGCGCCCGAAACCGCCCTGACGAGCCAGGCGTTGAGGGAGAGCCCCTCACGCGCCGCCGCCTGTTCGGCCCGCGTCTTGACGTGGCCGGGGAGTCGGAGGTTGATGCGTGCGGTGCTGCTGTCCTCCCCTTCCGGCGCGAGCGGCACGGCGGGCAGGGCGGCGGCGGGCGCTTCGTCGAAGCCGCCCGCCTCGAAGGGCTCTTCCTTCGGCGGGGCGGTCACGACGAACTCGGGTTCGAGCCCCCGCAGCCTCACGTCGACCGAACCGGGAGCGAGCTCCCGGGTGACCTCGCCCATGGCGTCCGACAGGGCGGTCAGGAGGGTGAGCCTGGCTGCCGACTCTAGCGGGGCGGTGAGCCGCTCGGCGAGAGCGCGGGCTTCTTCGCCGCCCGCTTCGGCGGCCACCGCGAGCTCGCGGCGAAGACTTGCGACATAGGGGCTGAGGTCCATGTCCCCAGCATGACACACACATGGCGCCATGGCGAGCCAATCTGGCGCCAGATATGCCGCCATTTATAAAGATGCAGGTCAGAGCGTGTGCCACTAGGGAGCCAAGCTGAGCCAAGTGGCGCCACTACTCGACTGATGCCGGCAGGCCGGAGCCTCCGGGTGCCACCGCGGAACCAGCGGGGCCGCGGCCGCGGCCGTGCCCGGGCCGGGCCGGGCAGGGCAGGGGCCGGGCCGGGGCCGGGCCGGGCCGTGTCCGAACAGACCCGGAAGAGGCGGACCGGCTCGCTCCGGCGCGCGGCACGCGGGATCGCGGCACGGGAATTCCGCGGGGGCACATTCCCAATCATCCGCCGGAACGCATAAGCATTCACGGCGCCTCCGAAATGTGACCGCGGGGTCGTCCTGTCGACAGGACGGCCCCGCGGCGGTTCCGTGCATTTCGCCGGCCGAATGCGGGCGGAGGCGGTGTCGAGAGCCCCGCGCCACTGAAAGCGCACCCGGGAAGCGGATAGGGTGGCGAGCGCAAAGCGGCGGTTACGACCGGCCAGGTCGGTCGGCGGCCGGTGCCGGACGCAGTTCCAGCGTGCAGCACTTGGCGCTGCCGCCGGCCTTGAGCAGCTCGGACAGGTCGACGCCGATCGGCTCGAACCCGCGCTCGGCGAGCTGGGCGGCCAGCCCCCGCGCCTGCTCGGGCAGCACCACGTGCAGGCCGTCGGAGACGGCGTTCAGCCCGAACGCCACCGCGTCGGCCTCCTCGGCCAGGACCGCGTCGGGGAACCGGTCGGCGAGCACCTCGCGGCTCTCCGGGGAGAAGGCCGCCGGGTAGTACATGACCTCGTCGCGGTCAAGGACCGAGAGCGCGGTGTCGAGGTGGTAGAACCGCGGGTCGACCAGCGTCAGCCCGAGGACCTGCCGCCCGAAGAACTCCTGCGCCTCCCGCTGCGAGCGCGGGTCGCTGCGGAACCCGCTGCCCGCCAGGAGGGTGTCGCCGACGAGCAGGAAGTCGCCCTCGCCCTCGTTCACGTACGCCGCCTGCCGGACCTCGCCCCACCCCCGCTCCGCGAACCAGTCCAGGTACGCCGGCGACTCCCCGGCCCGGTAGTCGTGCCGGAAGCGGGCGACCAGCACCCGCCCGTCCAGCACGGTCGCCCCGTTGGCCGCGAACACCATGTCCGGCAGGTCGGGCACCGGCTCGATCAGGTCGATCCGGTGCCCGAGCTCGACGAACAGGTCGTGCAGCCGCTTCCACTGGGAAAGGCTGGTTTCCGTCACCGTGGGCTTCGTGGGGTCCATCCACGGATTGATCGAATACCGAACGTCGAAATAGTGCGGACGGCACATCAGATAATGCCGCGGCCTTGCCGTTCGCCCTGATTGGCTCATGGTTTCCCTCGATGCGGAGTCGGTTCACGGATACCTCGTGCCACGATATCCGCGCCGCCGCCGCACTCAATAGGAGCGGGTGAACAGGTGGCCAATTTCCGGTTTCAGGGCATGGCCTCCAGTACGGCGTCCAGGGTGAGCTTCCATGCCGGCTCGGCGCCGGTCCCGAACGCCGCGGCAAGCGCGTACCCGACGGCCGCGTCGTACCCCTCCGGCTGCACGTCCCCCCACTCGGCGGTCACCCGCCCGTCCCCGGTCGAGATGAACATCCCGAGTACCGCACCGTCGCGCGACAGCCGGCTGCCGTCGAGCGAGACCGGAACGAACCGGTGGTCGCCGACGTCGACCCGGTAGGACGTGCGGGTCAGGAACCCCTTGGAGGGCCGCAGCTCCACCTCCGCTCCCCCGACCTCCATCGCCAGGCGTTCGGGGTCCCGGGTCCCGATCGGCACATGGCTCTCCGCCGCCGCGGCGCCCGTCCGCCTCATCTCGACCCGCGGTATCCCCTCGCCGTGCACGGCGAGGGTCCCCGCCTCGTGGTCGAGTTCGACGGTGACGGTCCCGAACAGCGGGTCGTCGGCGGGCGGGTAGGAGTGCGCATGCATCAACGGTTACCTGCTCTCTTGTGCTTGGGGAACCATTGTCGGGCTCGCCCGAGCCACGAGATCGACACGCCTGACCTACCGGAAGGCCTCCGGACCGGAGTCCTCCCCCGCGCTCCACCAGACGCCGAGCCGCTGGCGGGTCAGACGCCAGCCGCCGTCCGGGCCCCTGCGGAACTCCCAGTCGTACGGGCCTCCCATGGAGTACGGCGCGGACCTCGCCGCCTCGCCCGTGACGGCGACGAACCACATGTAGCCGACGCCGGCCGCCCGGTCCCCGTCCACCTCGAAGTGCGTGTTGAGGATGTGGTGCTGCATGCTCGGGAAGGGCGCCTCCGCCTCCTCCACCTTCGCCCGGATCGCCTCCCTGCCTCGTATCTCCCCCCACGGACCGAACTCCAGCACCGCGTCCTCGGCCCAGCACTCGATCCAGGTCCGCCAGTCCTTGCGGTCCAGCGCCCGCCACCCCCGGACCAGCAGCCCCCGCAGCGCTTCCTTGTCCTCCAGCACGCGCAGCCGCCGGACCGGGCCGTCGCAGTCTCCCGGGGCGGTCATCGGACGCTCGCGACAGGACGCACGACGAGCTCGTTGACATCGACCTCCGGCGGCTGGGACACCGCGTACGCGATGGCGTCCGCGACGGCGGAGGCCGGCAGCGCCACCGCGCGGTAGGCCTTCATGGCCTCCCTAGCCGCAGGGTCAGAGATTCCGTCGGCGAGTTCCGACTCGGTCACCCCCGGGGAGACGAGGGTGACCCGGAGGCCCCCTCCGGACTCCTGCCGCAGCCCTGCGGAGATCGCCCGTACGGCGAACTTGGTGGCGCAGTACACGGCGGCGGTGGGCGAGACCTCATAGGCACCCACGGAGGCGATGTTCACGATGTGCCCGGCACCCTGGGCGCGCATCACGGGCAGCGCGGCGGCGATCCCGTACAGCACTCCCCGTACGTTCACGTCGATCATCCGGTCCCACTCCTCGACCTCCAGCGCGTCCAGTGGCGACAGCGGCATCACGCCGGCGTTGTTGACCACCACGTCCAGCCGCCCGTACCGCTCGCCCGCCGCGGCCACGAAGCCGCGTACGTCCCCGGCGTCCGTGACGTCGAGCCGCCGGAACGCCGCGGTCCCGCCCGCCGCGCCGATCTCCTTGCACAGCGCCTCCAGCCGCTCCGCGCGCCGCGCCCCGAGCAGCAGCCGATGCCCGTCGGCGGCGAGCCGCCGTGCGGTCGCCTCCCCGATCCCGCTGCTCGCCCCGGTGATTGCCACGACCTTGGGTTCGTTCCTCATGCCTGCCCTACTCCTCGACCACGGGCGCAGGTCCGTCCTGCCCGACCGAGTCTTCGCGCGCCGAAGACGGCCGGCCAGGGCGCGAGTTGCCCGGGTGCGGCACACCCAGGCACGGCGCAGCCCCGCGGCCTAACCTGTGGCCATGACCACGACCACGACGGACAGGGCCCTCGGAGAGTTCCTCCGCGCGCGCAGGGCGGCCCTGCGGCCGCAGGACGTCGGCATGGCGAGCCACGGCGTGCGCAGGGTCGCCGGCCTGCGCCGCGAGGAGGTCGCCGTCCTGGCCGACGTCAACGTCGACTACTACGCCCGCCTGGAGCAGGGCCGCGAGCGCCACCCCTCCCCGCAGGTCCTCCACGCGCTCGCCCGCGCCCTGCGGCTGCGCCCCGACGCCCACGCCCACCTGCACCGCCTGGCCGGCTCACCGCCGGCCGAGCGCCCGGCCACCGACCTGGTCGACCCGGCCTTGCGCCGACTCCTCGACGGCTTCCCCGCCTTCCCGGCGTTCGTCGTCAACGCCGCCCTGGACGTCCTGGCGGCCAACGACTGCGCCCTGGCCCTGCATGCGCCGTTCGCGCCGGCGGACAACCTGGCCCGCATGGTCTTCCTCGATCCGGCGGGCCGCCGCTTCTACGCGGACTGGGCCTCCGCGTCCCGGGCCACGGCCGGCCACCTCCGCGAGGCCTCCGGCATCGCCCCGGACGACCCCCGCCTGCGCGACCTCGTCCGTACCCTCACCACGCACAGCCCGGACTTCGCCCGCCTGTGGACCACCCACGACGTCCTGGCCAAGACCCGGGACGCCAAGCACCTCCACCACCCGGTGGCCGGCCCCCTGACCCTGACGTACCAGTCCTTCGACGTCCGCGCCGCCCCGGGCCAGCAGCTCATCGTCTACGAGGCCGCCCCCGGCACCCCGACGGCCGAAGCCCTCACCCTGCTCGGCGCCCGCGCTCTCCAGTGACTCCAGGTCCGAGCGCCGCGTGCGGCCGTACCGCAGGTCCGGTACGGCCGCACGGCGGTCTGTCAGTCCGGGCAGCACGAGGGGCACCCGTTCCCGGTGCACGTCCTGGAGCTCGTGCGCCGGCCGCCGGGCCGGCCCGTCGTCTCCACCGACGACCATCCGTCCTTCGGGCGGCGGAAGTTGTGAAGGAGAGGGCCCGGTCCGAGCATGCCCGCAGCCACAGCCGGCCCGCGCCGGAACGATCACACGGGGATCACCGCGCCGGCGGGTCGGCGACGCTGCCGAGCCACAGCAGGTCACGGGCCCGGGTCATGGCCACGAAGAGCTGGCTGCGCCGGAGTTCCGCACGCTCGCGCGCCGTGTCCGTCCCCGGCGTCCCGACCGCGGACTCGGCGTCGTACCGGGGCAGGAAGACGTTCTTGAACTCCAGCCCCTTCGCCCGGCGATAGGTGCCCAGCTTGACGGCGTCGACGGGGTTGCCGTCGTACTGCTCGAGCTGGCACACCGGGATCTCGGCCCGGGCCAGCAGCCGCTGGTAGTGGCCGAGGGCCCACTTGGAGGCGCACAGCAGGGCGGTGTCGGCGAGCGCGCCGTCGGGCAGGGCCTTCAAAGCACCCACCAGCTCCCGGTCGTGGGCGTCCACCGTGGGCTCGGCGACCCGCACGACGTTCCCGTCGTGGTACGTGAGGTCGACGTCGCGGCGGCCCGGCGTGGGTTCCCCGTCGATGTCCTCGAACGCGTCGTCGGCCACGACCGCGAGGGCCGCGTCCAGGATCTGCCTGCTGTTGCGGTAGTTGGTGCGCAGCACCTGCCCGCGGTCGCCGCGGATGTCGATGCCCGCGTCGGTGAGGCGGAAGCCGCCCGGGTACACGGTCTGCTGGCCGTCGCCGACCAGCAGCAGACCGTTGGGCGCGTCGCCGACGAGCGCGTGCAGCAGGCGCACCCCGACGAGCGTGAGGTCCTGGACCTCGTCCACGACGACGGCCGCGTACGGGGGCCCGCCCCTCTCTTCGGTCTCTCGGGACACCTCGCCAAGGGCGAGCGAGAGCACGTCGTTGAAGTCGTGGACGCCACGCTCGTGACGCCGTGCCTCGTACTCCTCGTACAGCTCCCACACCGACTGCCGCTGCGTACGGTGAAGGCCCGCCTTGCGCCGCTTCCTGACGACGACCGCGTACTCCTCGAAGCGCGTGAGGCCGCGCCCCTTGATGACGTAGTCGATCTCTTCCCGCCAGTAGGCCGGACCCGGGTCGATCTGGGCCAGCCGGCTCCCGCGGCCGAGGTTCTTCCACGCCAGGCTGAAGGCGGTCTCGGCCTTGTCCCCGTTCAGCCGCACCGGTACGCCGCGCTCCTGCAGGAACTCCTGGGCCCATGAGTGCAGGCTGCGGAAGTCCACCCGGTCGGCGACGGCGGGAGCCATGGTCCGCAGGAAGGTGCTCTGCACGCGGGGCAGGTTGTTGGCGAAGGTGACGTACAGGATGCGGCCCGTCGTACGCCGGGCCAGATGGGCCGCACGGTGCAGGGCTACGACCGTCTTGCCGGTCCCCGCCGGCCCGCTGATGCGCGCCGGGCCCGACCAGTTGCGGCGCACCAGTGCCACCTGATCGGGGTGGAGGAAGGTCATCCACTGCTCGATCGGCGTCCGCCGCGCCCCCTCCAGGGCCGCCTCGCGCAGCCCGTCCAGATCGAACAGCCCGTCGGGGGAGTCCTGTCGGGTGGTATCCGGCGCCGCACCCTGTTCGAGCACGAGCCCTTCACAGCCGGGGAGGACCCTCTCCAGGTGATCCGCGATCGCCCGGACGGACTCCGCCCGCAGCCGCCGCGGCTGCGCCAGCAGCACGGGCCCGACCTGCTGCTCCCCCAGCAGCCGTATCCGCCCGAGCCCCCGGTCGAGGCTCTGCCCGGCCAGCACCATGACCGGCTGGACCGCCACCGGCGACATCCCGAGCGACGCCACCGCGCTCTCGGCGACCTTCGTGGCGGCGAGCAGCCCGGCCGCGTCCTCGTCCCGAACGGCGTCCGCCTCCCCGACGCCGACGACGAACACCCCTCCGGGCCCGACCAACAGCACGTTCCCGCTCGCGTTCCCGCTCCGGTCACGGCCGACGAGCAACCGCCAGCCCCGCACGGTCAACACCAACAGCTGCGCGAGAACCCGCCGCTCCCCGTCCCCGACCCCGCCCCACTGCCGAACCTGCCTCCGCGCGGCCTCCCACTGCTCCCGCAGCAACCGCTCCTGCCTCCGCACCTCGCGCATGCCAGCCCCCCTCATACACGGAGTGGCGATCATAGGACGCAAAGCCACCAATCCGGCAGACCGCGTGCCCGCTGTTTCAGGCCAATGACCAGTGCAGTTCAAGCAATTGTCGGGTTCGCTGCGGAGGGACTCCGATACGCTCGCCCGTCCGTGTGCCCACCGCACGGGGAAGATCCAGGGGGACGAAGAACGTGAGCAGCACCACCGGACCGGCCGCCGGCCACCGCATCGCCATCGTCGACGAGGACCCGCTGCGCGCCCGGCGCGAAGCACGCGAGCTGCTCGCCGCCCTCACCGAGGCCGACCCTCGGGCCTCGCTCGACGTCCCTCGTCCACGGCCCGGCGACGAGAGCCTCAAGGGCGGCCCGGTCACCGACCTGCTGGGGCTGGTCTTCAGCGGGGGCTCGCTCGTCGCGGCGAGCATCCAGGTGTGGCTGGCCCGGGTACCCCAGAGGAGCATCGTCATCACCCGGCCGGACGGGACGGCGCTCAGCGTGTCCGGCAAGGAGGCCCGGGCCGACAGCGAGCTGATCGCCCGGTTCCTCGCCGGCGAGGGTGCGGACGGGACCGGGCAGGAAGACGGCGGCGAGGCGGAGCCGGGCACCCCGTGAGCGACAACGACCGGTACGCCATGCTCATCGGCGTATCCACGTACGACAGCGACCGCTACCACGATCTGCCGCCCGTCCGGGCCGACCTGCACTACATGCGCGCGGTGCTGGAGAGCACCGAGATCGGCATGTACAACGACTGCGCGATGGTCGCCGAGCCGACCCGCGCCGAAATGCTGTACTCCGTCGAGCAGTTCCTGGAGGAGCGGCAGTCCAGTGAGACGGCGCTGCTCTACTTCAGCGGGCACGGCCAGTTCTGCGAGGCCGACGGACAGCTGTACTTCCTGACCCGGGACGCCGACCCGGACGACCTGCCGGGCACGGCGGTTCCGGCCGAGTTCCTGGAGCGGATGCTCCAGTCCTGCCGGGCCTCGTCCAAGCTGGTGCTGCTGGACTGCTGCTCCAGCGGGTCCGTCGTCCAGGGGTGGACGGCCAAGGGCGGCGCGGACGCCGGAGATCGGCCCGCGCCCAGTACGCTGCTGCACCCGACCGGCGTGTACTTCATTACCGCATCCGACGCCCTCCAGACCGCGTCCGCGATGGCGCCGGAGGGGTCTTCCCTCGGCACCTCCCGGTTCACCGGGGAGATCGTGGAGGGCCTGCGCAGCGGTCGGATCAAGGAGGGCGGCTGGATCACCCCGGACGACCTCTTCGAGTACCTCACGGCGCAGATGGTGGTCAAGGGCGTCCCCGAAGAACAGCGGCCCACCAAGTCCACGATCCGGGCGACCCGTTCGCTGCCCTTCGCCCGCTCGGTCGCCCGTCCGGTCCGTCTTCCCGACGCACCGCGCGACGCGGCCCGGGCCGCCGCCCGGTCCGGGGTCTCGCCCGCACTGCTGAAGGCGCGGCAGCTGGTCGCTCAGGACGTTGGGGAGGGCCTCGACCCGCAGCGGCTGCTGCGGTACTACGCGCACTGCCTCGGCGCCCAGGCGGCGTCCGGCATGCTGCCCGACCGCGACAGCGGCCGGGGCTCCGCATACTTCCTGCTGGGCCAGGGTCCGGAGTCGATCCAGTCCGGCGTCGAACACTCCTTCCCCGCACCCGGGCAGTTGCCCAAGCCGAAGAGCACGGGTGCGCAGGCGGACGCGGCCGGGCTCCAGGAGTACTGGTACGGGTATCCCGCGATCACCCTTCCCGAACGCGGCGGCGACGGTCGTCGGCGGGCGGCGGTGCGGATCGCGCCGCTTCTGGTCCAGCCGATGGAGCTCGCCCCGGACGAGAGCGGCCGCGACCTGCTGCGACCGAGCGGGGTCCCGTCCCTGCACACCGGCGTGATCACCGAGCTGCTGTCGGACGACGAGGCCGCCGAGCTGCTGGCTCGCTGGCAGCCGAGCTGGCAGGACGGCAACGGCACCCAGATGGTCAAGGCGGTACGGGAGCTCCTGACCGAGCTCGGCGTTCCGGAGCTGGAACCCCTCGACCTCTCCTCGCTCAGCGAGCGGTCCGTGATGGACTCACTGCGGCCGGGTGCGCACAACGCCTCAGTGCTGCTGGTGCCTTCCGGCATGGAACGGGTCGCGACCGAGGGCCTGGTCGACAACCTGCTCCAGATGTCGACCCGTGCAGGTCAGGTCGCTGGTACCGCACTGGAGGCCCTCCTCACCGGCGGCGACTGCGGTAACGGGCCGGATCGCGACGGCACGGACCGCGAAACGGCAGCCGTGACGGTGGTGTCCCCCGGCCCGTGCAACGAGAGCCAGGAGCAGGTGGTCTCCTCGGCGATGACCCGCCGCCTCACCGTCGCGACCGGTCCGCCCGGTACCGGCAAGAGCGAGGTGGTGACGGCCGTGGTCGCGACCGCCGTCGCCGCCGGACAGTCCGTCCTCGTAGCGTCCACGAACAACGAGGCCGTCAACGTGGTGGCCGAGCGGTGCGACGAGATCTCACCGGGCCTGCTCATACGGACCGGCAACGTGGAGGCCCGGGAACGGGAGGCCGAGAAGCTGGCCGGACTGCTGGCCGAGCCGGCCGCAGGACCGGCCCGGGGTGCCGCGACCGTCGCCGGTGAGCTGCGCAACCGCCGCGCGCGTACGACCGCGCTCCGGGCAGAGGCCGCCGGGCGGGTCGGTGAGGAGGCACGCCTGCTGGAGCTGTTCCGTGAGCGGGCCCGGCGTGCGGAGGCGCTCGCGCTGCCCGTACGGCTGCTGGAGGGCGCCTGGTCCGCGCAGGAGCCGGACGCTCTCGCCCGCTGGGAGGAGCGCGCGCGGAGGGCTGCCGGTGCCGGGTGGCTGACGCTCGGCAGGTGGCGCCGGGGGCGGGCCCTCGCGGCATTCACCAGCTCCTGCGGCGGTGACTCCGCAGCCGCGTGGCCAGACTGGGCCGTGGAGCGCCCGTCCGTGCCCGAGCTGTTGCTCGACCTCGCGGAGACCGTGGCGGTCGAACGCACGCTGCGAGAACTCGTACCGGCACATCTGGCCTGGGACGAGGAGGCACTGAAGCAGGCCAGGCTGGAGAGCTCGGACGCGTCCTCCGCGGTGTCGGGGGAGCTGGCGCATTCCGTGGCCGCCGAGGCCATGGTGCGGGGCCGGTCGCTGATGAACCAGCGGCTCCAGGCACTGCGCAGGCGCTCGGGCTTCCAGAAGAGCCAACGCAATCTGATGGCGCACCTGAAGGCATGGGCCATCAGCACCCACTCGGTGCGCCAACTGGAACTCGCTCCGAAGGTCTTCGACCTCGTGGTGATCGACGAGGCGAGCCAGTGCTCGATCCCGTCGGTGCTGCCGCTGCTGTTCCGGGCGAAGCGGGCACTGATCATCGGCGACCCGATGCAGCTCGGGCACATTCCCGGGATCAGCCCGGAGCAGGAGCGGCAGGCCCGTGTGCGGGCGGGCCTCACCGCCGCGCAGCTGGAGGACCACCGGCTGGCTTACCACGTGTACGCCTCGTACCACGCGGCGGCGCAGCACGGCGAGGCGGCGCTGCTGCTCGACGAGCACTACCGGTGCCATCCGCAGATCGCCGACGTGGTCAACGGCTACTGCTATGCGGGCCAGTTGCAGGTCCTCACCGATGTCCGAAGGCAGGTCCCGCCGGTCGACCCGTCGGGGGCGGCCGATCCCGCTCCGGTGCTCGGCTGGGTGGACGTACCGTACGGCGAGTCCGCGGCAGGCAGCGGAGGCCGGTCCTGGCGCAACCAGGCCGAGGCGGACCAGGTACGGCGGACGGTGGACGGACTGCTGGCACGGCTGCCCGACGGAGCCACGGTCGGTGTGGTGACGCCCTTCCGCGCGCAGAAGGAGGCGCTGGCCCGCCTGTGGGCCGGCGACGACCGGGTCCGGGTCGGCACGGTGCACGCCTTCCAGGGCGGTCAGCGCGATGTCATGGTCCTGAGCCCGGTGGCCACGGACAACACCCCGCCGAGGACGACGCACTGGGTGGCGAGCCAGGTCAACCTCTGGAACGTCGCGGTCACCCGGGCGAAGTCGCAGCTGATCACGGTGGGGAGCCATCGCTTCTGGCAGGGGCAGGCCGGCCTGCCGGCCCTGCTCGCGGCCCGCTCGACGCTGCTGCGAGCGGAAGCGTCGTCGGACCAGGACATCGACGCCGGTCCGACACCCAGGCCCGGCTTCCGCGAGGAACTGGCCGACCAGCTCCAGGACTACCTCGGCACCCGCGGCATCACCGACCTGGAACGCGCGGCGGTGGTCGGCGGGCACACAGTGGACCTGCTGTTCACGGTGGACGGGGAGAACACGGCGGTGCTCATCGACCCGGGCCCCCCGCCCGGCCAGGACCCCGCCCGCCACCTGCGGCTCACCCACGCCCGCGGCGACCTACTGATCGGCCTCCCTTCAGGCGGCCGTGGAGCGAAACCCGCCCCGGTGACCCGCACCATCCGCCTCCCGGCCTGGCGCCTCCCGGCGGGCCCGGCCCTCCTGGACCCGCTCTTCCCCTGACGGTCACGCGCGCAGGCTCCGGACGACGTACGACATGTGCTGGACGTTGCCCACGCGGAGCCAGACCGCTGCATTGCCCGTCCCGGACGGCCCCCGCCCGTACGCGCAATCCCGCAGCCAGCTCTCGCCCGCCCCGGCAGCCGGGCCCCGGAAGCCCGGCAGCTCCGTGAGCTGCCGGGCTGCGGCGCGGTTGACACTGTCGCGGCCCTCGCCGCGAGTAAGCACCTTGGCGAGAACGAACGACTCCTCGGTGGTGTAGCGCAGCGTTCCCCAGGGCGGGCCGCCCCCCTGGGACGCCTCCCGCGCGAGGGCCCGCACGGACTGGATCCCGTAGTCGCCGTGGCTGAGCCAGCTCGCGTAGTCGCGGCCGCTGCCCGCCAGCTCGCCCCAGGTGTGCCAGTCCATCCGTGGCTCGGCATACAAGCTGTACTGCAGCTTGTCGGCGGTCACGTCCGGAAACGCACCGCTGAGCACGGCGGCGGTGCGCCACGGGATCAGCGGGATCAGGGCGTCGAGTGCGCGCAGGGCCTCCTTCGCGGCCTCGGCTCGATCGGCCAGGACGGCGCCCAGGTCGAGCAAGAGGTCCGTCTCGACGGCCGGATCCACTCGTGCGAGGAGATCGCGTACGGCGAGGGCTGAGGTACCGTCCCACTCCCCGGGCACGTCGACCCGTATGCCGAGGCCGTTCCCGGCGATCCGGGCGTGTGCCAGGGAAGCCGCCTGGTGCGAAGCTGGACGGTCGGGGCCGGTGACCGGCCGCAGCGGCCCCAGCTCGCCCAGTTCCGCCAGCACCGCCGCGAGTGCGTTCAGTTGCGCCGCATCGGCGAACGGGGCGTCGATCCAGGCGGGATGGTGTCGCTGCCTCCGGCTCACGGCGTGTGCGTCCCGCCGGATCTCTGCGCGGAGGGCGCCCGGGGGAAGGCCCGGCCGCGACGGCAGGTTCCAGAGCGGCACGACAGCCGCCTGTACGACGGGGTCGAGGTGCTGGTAGGCGGCCAGAGCATGCGGCTTGGCCGGCAGGACGGGAACGTAAAGCGGTACGGACATGGCAGCTCCCCCTCGGCTCAACCCCTGCCCTCTTCCCTCGCGCTTCAGGTTCTCCTGTTTCCGGACACCTCGGAACATCGCCTTTCCAGCCGGATTGACCGGAAAATAATTCACCGCAGCCCCTTGCCACGGTTCATGCCGATATCAAAAGGCTCGGCCGCACCTCACCAGAAGCCCGCTGACCTGCGCTGCCCGCTTGGTCGTACCTGCCCCGGATGTCGCAGCCCACGGATAGGATCCCCCCTGAGCTGCATACCGCCGGATGGCCGAACCGGGCAGCTCTCCAGCACGAGGCGACGAAGCGGGGGCGGCACATGCGGGAAGGCCGGTGGACCACGGTCACCGAGTCCGAGTACGAGCACGAGCACCGCGGCCTGGAGGCCATCCGCGAGAATCTCCCCGACTCCGACCCCTGGCGGGCCTGGTCGAACTTCACCTTCACGGCCAACACCGGACACGTCCGCGAGATCGACCTGCTCGTCATCGCCCCCGGCGGCGTCTGCATGATCGAGCTCAAGAACTGGCACGGCTCCGTGACCAGCGAAAACGGGACCTGGGTACAGACCGCGCCCAACGGCCGACGCGTCCTGCACGGCAACCCCCTGCACCTCGTCAACAAGAAGGCCAAAGAGCTCGCCGGGCTGCTCGGCCAGAACGGCAAGCGTGTCTGGGTCGCGGAGGCCGTCTGCTTCACGGACGACGGCCTGCGCATCCGGCTTCCCGCCCACGACGAGAACGGCGTCTACACCGTCGCCGAGCTGGTCGCGATGCTGCAGCAGCCGCCGCGCGACGAGCGCCGACGGATCACCGCAGTCGACTCCCGCGAGATCAAGGCGGCCCTGGAGCGCGTCGGTGTCCGCCCCAGCGACGCCAAGTACAAGGTCGGCCCGTACGAACTGAAGCGGAAGTCCTTCGACTCCGGCGAGACCTGGGCCGACTACCTCGCCGAGCACACCGAGCTCCCCGAGGTCGCCCGCGTCCGCATCTACCTGCGCGAACGCGGCTCCGACACCTCGATCCGGCAGTCCGTCGAGAATGCCGCCCGGCGCGAGGCGGCGGTACTGCGCCGCTTCCGCCACCCCGGCGTCGTCCAGCTCAAGCAGTACGACCCGTCCGGGCACCTCTCGGGCCCCGCCCTGATCTTCGACTACCACCCGCAGACCCTGCGCCTGGACGAGTACCTCCTCCAGTACGGGGACAAGATCGACATCCTCGGCCGCATGGCCCTCGTCCGGCAGCTCGCCGAGACCATGCGCTCCGCGCACTCCAGCCGCATCCACCACCGGGCACTGGCCGCCCGCTCCGTCCACGTACTTCCCCGCAACCGGGGCCGCGAGGGGCAGGCTCTCGGCGAGGATGCTGCCTGGCTCTCCCCTCACCTGCAGATCTCCGACTGGCAGATCGCCACCCAGCGCAGCGGCACGGGCTCCGGTGAAGGGGCGACCCGGTTCGCTCCGACCGCCCTGTCCGCGATGCACCTGGCGGAGGGCTCCGACCCGTACCTGGCTCCCGAGCTGACCGCGCTCAACGCCGACCCGGTCTACCTCGACGTCTATGGCCTCGGGGTCCTCACCTACCTCCTGGTGACGGGCAAGGCGCCGGCCGCGAGCCAGGCCGAGCTGCTGACCCGGCTCGAAGCCGGTGAGGGTCTGCGTCCCAGCTCGCTGGTGGACGGCCTCTCGGAGGACATCGACGACCTCGTTCAGGCGGCCACCGCCTACCGGCCCAGCCAGCGCCTCTCCAGCATCGACGAGTTCCTGGAGATGCTGGAACTCGTCGAGGACTCCCTCACGACACCCGCCACGCCGCCGGTCCCGGAAGCCCCCGAGAAGGACCCCCTCGAAGCCGTCGCCGGGGACGTACTGGGCGGCCGCTGGCAGGTCCGGCGCCGTCTGGGCACCGGCTCGACCAGCAGGGCCTTCCTCGTGCACGACCAGGACTACGTCGCACGCAAGACGCGACCCCTGGCAGTCCTCAAGGTGGCACTCTCCGACAACCGCGGCGAGATCCTCGCCCACGAGGCCGAGGTCATGGGACGGCTGCGCGCCGACTCCCGCATCATCCGGCTCGTGGAGCCGGAGCCGCTGAAGATCGCCGACCGTACCGTCCTCGTCCTGGAGTACGTGGGCGACGAGCGGGAAGAGAGCGGCGAGGGCGAGGAGTCTGCCACCCCCCGCACCCGCCGCCGCGAGGAGACCGTCGCCCGCCAGCTCCGCGAGAGCGGGCGTCTCCAGATCGACCAGCTGGAGGCTTACGGCGACTACCTGTTCGGCGCCGTCGACTTCCTGGAGGGCGAGAGCGTCTGGCACCGGGACATCAAGCCGGACAACATCGCCATCCGCATCCGCCCCAACCGCACCCGTGAGCTCGTCCTCATCGACTTCTCCCTGGCCGGATACCCGGCGAAGGACTACGAAGCGGGCACGGAGGGCTACCTCGACCCGTTCATCGGGACGCTGACCCGGACCGCGTACGACTCGCACGCCGAGCGGTACGCGGTCGCGGTCACCCTGCACCAGATGGCCTCGGGCGAGCTCCCCAAGTGGGGCGACGGCTCGGTGCTGCCCCGGATGACCGACCCGAAGCAGCACCCGTACCCGACCATCGCGAAGGACGCCTTCGAGCCCGGTGTGCGCGACGGTCTGGTCGCTTTCTTCGAGAAGGCCCTGCACCGGGACGCCGCCCGGCGCTTCCCCGAGCTGAAGCCGATGCGCGACGCCTGGAAGAAGATCTTCCTGGACGCCACGCAGACCGTCCCCTCCAGCCACCGCTCCCGCCACCCGGAGCCCGCCGAGACCCCGGCCGTCGACGCCGGCCAGGCCGCCATCGCGGACGCCGAACCGCTCACCGCGGAGCAGCAGCGCGAGCAGCTGGCGGCGGAGGTCACCCTCGACACCCACCTTTCGGCCGCCGGCCTCACCCCCGCTGCCGAGGCATTCCTCTACGGACTGCACATCACCACGGTCGGCGAACTCCTCGACTACAGCCGCCGAAAGTTCCTCACCGCACCCGGCCTGGGTGCGAAGACCCGAAGCGAGATCCAGCGCCGTCAGCGCGAGTGGGGCGACCGGCTACGCGAGACGCCGGTCTCGCCGCTCACCCCGAGGGGTCGGGCGGAGGCCAAGGAGGAACTGGCCCAGCTGTCCGCCACCGAGTCGGCGCTGCTGGGCACCCTGGCCACCGGGGACGAGGCCGGCGGCCTCAGCGGATCCGCGCTGCGGGCCGTCAGCCTGGACACCCTGGCTACGATCTTCGTCCCGGAGCTCAACAATAATCGCTCGAACCACAACAAGGTCGAGACGGTCCGCCTGCTCCTGCGCCTGCCCAACGCACAGGGTGAGCTGCCCGACATCGGGGTCTGGCCGAAGCAGAAGGACATCGCGGACGCACTCGGCCTGTCGGCCGGCCGCATCCCGCAATTGCTGAAGGAGGAGCGCAAGCGCTGGAAGAAGCACCCGGCGATCCAGGCCCTCCGCGCCGAGATCCTGGACCTCCTCACCGACCTGGGCCGTGTCGCCTCGGCCGCCGAGATTGCCGACGCCCTCGCCGTGCGTCGGGGTACGCAGCTGTCTGAGCGCGAGCAGCGGCGCGCGCTGGCGCTGGCCGCCGTCCGGGCCGTGGTGGAGGTGGAGCAACTGGAGCCGGAGGAAGCCGAGTTCCAACACCAGCCCAACCGCAAGGCCACCGAGGAAGCGCTGGGGGCGGGCCTCCTCGCCCTGGACGTCCGCGAGGACGACGCCCCGGACACCCCGACCGCGCCGGGCCTGCTCGACTACGCGACCCGCCTGGGCAAGACGGCCGACCGCCTGGCCAAGCTCGAAACCCTGCCGACGGCGACGACGGTTCTGGGCGAGCTGGGCTCCCTCACTCCGCCTCCCGGCTCGGTGGAGTGGGACGAACGCCGCCTGGTGGAGCTGGCTGCCGCCGCCTCCCTCAACGCAGCGGCGACCCCCCGCCTGGAGATCTACCCGCGCGACCTGTCCCTCGTCCGCGCCCTCCGCCTGACCCAGGCCGGCCTGGTCCGGCTCATTCCCGGGGTCCCGGACGCCCGCCAGCCGGGCGTGACGGGCGAGGACGTCCACGAGCGCGTTCGGGCCCGCTTCCCGGAGCTGGTCCTGCCCGACTCCCGCGGCGGCTTCTCCCACGACCTCCCGACGGCGGGCCCGCTCACCAAGGCCCTCCGGGATGCGGGCTTCGACCTCACCCTGTCCACGCGCGAGGACACCAAGACCCTGCGCTACCTCCCGACGCGGATGGACAGCGCGTCCAGCTACCTGACCACGGGCGCGTGGCGCCAGGCCACCGACGTCGGAGCGGTCACCCGCTACGCGGACGACCCGGCACTGGCGGCCGCGGTCCGGGCGAAAGAACGCCTGGCCGCCTCGGCCCGCCGCGACGGCTACCGCGTCCTGACCGTGCACCACCACCGCCCGGAGGAGGCGGCACGCGCGCTGGGCGCGGCCCCCATCGGAGCCCAGGCCGTCTCGGTGACGGCGCTGTTCCTGGAGGCCATGCACGCCCTGGCCCCGGAAGGGTCGAAGCCGACGTGGGAAACCCTCCTCAAGGCAGACGTGGCAGAGGCTGGCTCACGGGGCGCGATGAAATTCGCGGAGTACACACGAACGGCATGGGGCTCGGTAGAACCGCAGATCCGCACCCTGCTGGACCCCGCGACCGGGTCCGGCCCAGTTCTCCTCACGGAGGCCTCGGTCTTCGCCCGCTACGACGCGATGGGCGTCCTGGACCGCCTGGCGGAGGCGGCCCGCCAGGGCGGCCGAGGCCTGTGGCTGCTGGTCCCGCAAGGCGACCCGGCCAGGGAGCCGAAGCTGGGCCAGGTCGCAGTGGCGTACCAGGCCGGGCTGGGTGAGTGGATCGAACTTCCGGACTCGTGGGTCAAGGACGCGAGGACGAACACGACAGCAGTAACCGATCGACCCGAGGGAGACACCAAGTGATCGACCGCAAGGCCCTGTTGGAAGACCTCAAGAAGCAGGTCAAAGCGGTCGAGACGGACCTCGGCAAGCAGGTCAAAGCTGTCACCGAGGTAGGTACTCGCCTCCGCGCCGAGTACGACCAGGCCCGCAAGCTGGGCCGCACGGCGGCGACGTGGAACTCCTGGCTTGACGAGCGGATCACCCAGGTCGCGGTGGCCTGGGTCCTGGGAACGGTCTTCGTCCGCTTCTGTGAGGACAACGAGCTCATCCCAGAGCCGTACTTGACGGCCCCGGATGCCGATCGCCGTGACCTGGCCCTGGCCCGCTACGAGGAGTACGTGGCCAAGGACCCGGACCCGACGTTCCGCGGCTGGCTGGAGCGCGCGTTCGCCGACCTGGGCGCGGGCCAGGCAGGCCGCCTCCTCTTCGACCGCAAGCACAACCCCCTCTTTCAGATCCCCCTGTCCCACGACGGCGCCCGCGAGCTCATCGCCTTCTGGCGCGAGCGCGACGAGGCCGGCGTCCTGGTCCACGACTTCACGGACAAGCTGAACGAGGACGGCACAGAGGGCTGGGACACCCGCTTCCTGGGCGACCTCTACCAGGACCTGAGCGAGGCAGCCCGGAAGACCTACGCGCTGCTCCAGACCCCGGAGTTCGTGGAGGAGTTCATCCTCGACCGCACGATGGACCCGGCGGTCCGCGAGTTCGGCTACGAGGGCCTAAGGATGATCGACCCCACGTGCGGGTCTGGCCACTTCGTGTTGGGTGCGTTTCGTCGCCTGGTCCGGCTGTGGGCTGAGGGCCACCCAGCCAAGGATGTGCACGAGCGGGTACGCGCAGCGCTGGATTCGGTGCACGGCGTGGACCTGAACCCCTTCGCTGTGGCTATCGCCCGGTTCCGACTGCTGGTTGCGGCTATGGCCACGAGCAACGTCCGGACGGTGACGGAGGCCGCAAAGTACGAGTGGCCGATTCACCTCGCAGTGGGCGACTCCCTGATTAAGGCTCGGCAGCTGGAACTGACGCTGGGCGGGGATGAAGACGGCGACGATGACGTACCGGCCTCGTTCGCGTACACCACGGAGGATGTTCACGAGCACCCTGGCATCCTGCAGCAGGGTCGGTACCACGTGGTGGTAGGCAACCCCCCGTACATTCAGGTGAAGGACAAGGGACTGAACAAACTCTACAAGGAATTGTACGACGCTTGCGCCCTCCAGTACGCCCTATCTGTGCCATTCGCTCAGAGGTTCTTCGAATTGGCCAAGCGAGGCGATGCCAACGGTCACGGATACGGCACAGTCGGCCAGATCACGGCGAATTCTTTCATGAAACGCGAGTTCGGCACCAAGCTCATCGAGACATACTTCGCGCACGAGGTCGAACTGACTGAGGTCATCGACACCTCAGGGGCGTACATCCCAGGGCACGGTACGCCGACTGTCATCCTGATCGGAAAGCGCCGCAAGGGAAACGGACGGTCCGAGACCATCCGGACCGTGCGAAGCGTCCAGGGAGAGCCGTCAACACCAGAGCGAGGCGAGGACGGACAGGTGTGGCGAGCGATTGTGGAACAAATCAACGACCCCGGGTCCGTCAGTCAATGGGTCTCTGTGGATGACCTCGAGCGGGGTCGATATTTCGGCAAGCAGCCGTGGATTCTGACTGACGGCGGCCTCGAAATGAATGAGAGAATCAACGCCGGAGGCACAGCGAAGCTCGGCGATATCGCCGAAAGCATCGGATTCTGTGCAGTAACTCGCGAGGACGACGCCTACATGATCGGCGAGGGTCCCGCCCGCAGGCTCGGAGTTCCTGCCACCCATGTCCGATTGTTCCATGGGGGCGCCTCCGTCCGCGACTGGTCGCTAAACGACGGGGTCGGCACTGTTTTCCCTTATGTTGACGGAGACCGTTCAGCGCAGATCGATGATTCGACAGAACGCCTGATGTGGCGCAATAGAGTCCACCTCCGTATGCGCAAAGCTTTGTCCGGCACGCAAGAAGAGCAGGGACTCAAGTGGTTCGAGTTCTCCAGCTTTAATCCAACGCGCTACTGGTCACCGTACCTTCTGACGTTTTCATACGTGTCTACTCACAACCAGGTGACCCTGCGTCGAGACCAAAGCGGTTTCATCCGCACCGCGCCGGTGATCAAACTCCCTGAGGGGGCGAGCGAGCAGGAATATCTCGGGCTACTTGGACTGCTAAACAGCTCGGCGGCCGGGTTCTGGCTTCGCCAAGTCAGCCATGACAAGGGTCGACCTGGCGCCGATGCAGCGGGAGCCGACGAACCTTGGGAGCATCGTTTCGAGTTCACAGGAACGAAACTGGAGGAGTTCCCGCTCCCCAAAGAGATCCCAACAATGCATGCATCATCGTTGGACGCCCTTGCTCAGCAGCTGGCGGCCACGAGCCCGTCAGCCATCGCAGCCAACAGAGTTCCCACCACTGCCGCACTTCGAGACGGCAAGGTCGCCTGGCATTCACTCCGCGCCCGGATGATTGCACTGCAGGAGGAGTTGGATTGGCAGGTCTATGGCAGTTTCGGTCTACTCGATGAAGAAATTTGCGCCCCCGCGGCCGATGTACCAGAAGTTGCGCCCGCCGAGCGCGCCTTCGCAATCGTACTTGCCCGCAAGTCTGAAGCTGGCCAAGTGAACACCTCTTGGTTCAGACATCACAACCACAAGTACCTGCCTGTCACCAAGATTCCCGCCCACTGGCCTGCCGCCTATTCGGCGGTCGTGCAGAAGCGGATCGATGCCATCGAGTCGAGCCGAGCCATTGGCATGGTCGAGCGGCCGGAGTACAAGCGGCGGTGGGCTACCGAGGGGTGGGACGCGCTTCAGGAGAAGGCGCTCCGCTCATGGCTGCTCGACCGGATCGAGAACCGGGACCACTGGTTCGACGAGAACGGGATGCCCGCCCTCGTCAGACTCTCCCAGCTCACCGATGCCCTGTCCCGCGACGAGGACTTCGTCTCCGTCACCAAGATCTTCGCGCCCCGCAAGGCACTGCCCGCCGTCGTCGCCGAGCTGATGACCGACGAGCACGTGCCGTTCCTCCCCGCCCTGCGCTACAAGCCCTCCGGGCTGAAGAAGCGCGAGGACTGGGAGCACGTTTGGGACCTCCAGCGGCAGGAGGACGCCGCCCCGGACGAGCCAGCCAAGCGGAAGATCCGGGACACGATCCCCGTACCGCCGAAGTACACTTCGGCGGACTTCCTGAGGCCCTCCTACTGGAAGGCGCGCGGCAAGCTCGACGTGCCCAAGGAGCGGTTCATCTCGTACGGGCAGACCAACGCCCCCACCCCCGACCTCTATGGCTGGGCCGGCTGGGACCACCGGGAGCAGGCGTACGCGCTCGATGCCTACATCGCCTCCCACGAGGCGCTGACCAGCGAGGAGCTGACGCCGTTCCTTGCTGGGTTGCTGGAACTCCAGCCCTGGCTTGAGCAGTGGCACGACGAGTTCGACGCGAACTTCGGTGCCTCGCCGGCCGCGTTCTTCCGTGGCGACCGGCAGATGGTGCAGGGCGAGCACGGCCTGACCGACGACGACCTGCGCGCCTGGCGCCCGGCCGCTGCCGCCCGTGGACGGCGCGCCACCAAGAAGTAGCCCGCCTCAACAGCGATGGCCCTCGTGGACTCAATGAGTCCACGAGGGCCATCGCTTCGTTCACTGGCTCAAGCGGACAACTGCCCACCCTTGACCGCGGCAACGAAGACCCGCCAGTTCCCTGCCGGAAAAACGAGTACCGGTCCACGCAGGTCCTTGCTGTCCCGCACCGGGACAACGTTTCCGAAGTCGTCGGAGACCTCGACGCACGCGCCACCGTCAGGGTTGCTGTGGCTGCTCTTACGCCAAGTCGCGGCGCTCAGGTCGATGGATCGCACGGCACTTCCTCCAACATGCGCAGGACGAACTTTCGCGACTCGGCCGGGGATAGTGCCAGGTCACGCACCACATCGTAGGCGCGTTGCAATCGCTCCACTGTGCCATTTTCTTCGATCAGTTCGCCCTGATAGGCGTTCTCGGTGTATGCCACGGTACGCGCGTCCGGCATCCGCAGAAACCACACGTCAGTGCTGACCAGGCCGTGCGGTCCCGCACTCTCCGGCAGCACATGAATGGTCAGGTTTGGACGCTCGGCTGCCTCGGCCAGGTAGGCCAACTGCTCCCGCCACGACCGTTCATCCCGCAGGGCCATCCGCAGCGCCGCCTCCGACAAGATCGTCCGGAATGGCGGCGCCCCCTCACCCTCCAACAGCTCCTGCCGCCCCAGCCGCGCCTCCACCTGCTGCGTCAGCCCGTCCCCCGTAAACCCGCCCGCGGCCAGCAGCTCAGTCGCGTACCCCCGCGTCTGCAACAAGCCCGGCAGCACACTCACCGCGAAATGCCACAGGTTCACCGCCTCGGCCTCCAGCGTCATGTACCGCCAGTACCGCGCCTTGAACTGGGTCTTGTCCGCCGCCGCCACTTCCCACAGCGCTAACAACAACCCCGGCGTCCCGTAGTGCTGGTCCAGCGCCTGGACGACCTCGGGCCCGCCCAAGGTCTCGCCCTTCTCCATCTTTCCGAAGAGCGACCAGTCCCACCCCAGCCGTTCCCCCAGCTGCCGCAGGCTCGCCCCGCTCCCCGTCCTCAGTAGCCGCAGCTCCTCCGCGAACCGCTGCCGCGGCTCCCTGCTCCGGCCCGTGACCGCTCGGCGTGGCGGCATGACGGCTTCCTCCCTGATGACCATGGAAGTGGAAGGTGTGGAACTAACGCTGCGGGCCGGGGAACCACAACCCCACCCACAACATCAACGGCCTCCTGCGGATCCATGCTCGTAGTGCCCGGACTACGCACCGTAATCCAACTCCCATCCCCCGGTCCGGGAAACCAGCGCACCGCCAGCCGAAGGAGACCCCCGTGCCCGACCGTCGCCCCGCCACCCCTGCCCAGCGCAAGATCAAGGAGGCCGTGGACGCCCGCGACGCCCTCGCCACCGCCCTCACCAAGGCCGGCATCCAGCTCCCCGCCATGGACATCCGTACCCCCTGGGCCGAGGAGTCCCGCTACGCCCTCGTGCACCTCGGGCTGTGTTCCGCTCCCGTCGCCCACGCGCTCGCGGAAGTGATCACGAGGGGTGCCTCCCGGTGACAGGGACCGGCCGCAGCCCCCAACCCGCCATCGGCGATACCGTCCGCGACACCCGCCACGACCGCATCGGCGTCGTCACCGAGCGGCTCGGCCCCTACCTCCAGCTCCGTCCCCTCGCCGGGGGCCTCGAGTGGGATGCCGACCCCGCCCACGTCGAGTCGGCCACGCCTCCCGAGGTGCTGCGCGCCCGCCTCGCTGAGGTCAACGCCCGCAGTCGCAAGCGCCCTCCGAGCGGCTGAGCCAGCCACCCGCCACCGCACCCCGTCGTTTGTCCGTGCCCTCTGTCGTCCCGATCCTCGGGAGATTTCCGCCCATCAGGCCCGTAACCAGCGATGATGCCGGACAATGGCCCGAGGAACCTGCCCCGGTCCCCGTACCGGCACGGACAGCGACGGCGACGGCCGTCAGAAGGTGAGCGAGACGCGCAATGGCCCAGCAGCCGCCCCTGCTCCGCGATGTCATCAACATCAAGGAGTCGATCTCCACGTCCGACTTCGTCCTTCAGCTGTCCGAGGCCACCACCCCCGATGGTGCCGAGCTCGCGCTCAGGGACTACGTCGTCACGGAACGGCTGCTGGAGAACTTCGACGAGGCCCTCGGACTGATCAAGGCCTCTCTCGACGGGCACACCTCCAAGGCCGCCTACCTCCACGGCTCCTTCGGTTCCGGTAAGTCGCACTTCATGGCCGTGCTGCACGCTCTGCTCAGTGGCAGCCCGGCCGCCCACCGCCGTTCCGACTTCGACTCCGTCCTCGCCAAGCACGAGTGGCTGAGCACGGACGGCAAGAAGTTCCTCCTCGTCCCGTACCACATGCTCGGCGCGAAGGCCCTGGAGCAGCGGGTCCTCGGCACCTACGTGAGCCACGTCAAGAAGCTCCACCCCGAGGCTCCGACCCCCCGCGTCTACCGCACCGACTCCCTCTTCGCCGACATCCACGCCATGCGGGACCGGATGGGCGACGAGGCCGTCATCAAGGGCCTCGGCTCGATCGGCGGGGAGGCGGACGAGGACGACGAGTGGGGCGAGTCCTTCGCCTGGACCCCCGCCCTCCTCGACACCGCGCTCGCCGCCGAGGAGATCCACGAGGCCGGGTACGCCCTCAACCTCGTCACTCCCTCCACCCCCGTGGAGCTGCGTGCCCGCCTGGTCCAGGACGCCAGCGCGAACCTCCTCCCCGGCTTCACGCAGAACGCGCACGAGAACGAGCACGGCTTCATCTCGCTCGACGCCGGCCTGTCCGTCATCGCCGAGCACGCGAAGTCCCTCGGCTACGACGGCCTGATCCTCTTCCTCGACGAGCTGATCCTTTGGCTGGCCACCCTCATCCACGACCAGAAGTTCGTGGGCCGCGAGGCCGGTAAGATCACCAACTTCGTCGAGGGCGCCGACGCCCGCCGCGCCATCCCGATCGTGTCCTTCATCGCCCGCCAGCGCGACCTGCGCGAGCTCGTCGGCGAGGAGCTGTCCGGCGCAGCAGAGTCCTCCATCCAGGACACCCTCAACCAGGCCTCCGGCCGGTTCGACAAGATCACCCTGGAGGACCGCAACCTCCCCCAGGTCGCGCACGCCCGCCTGCTCCAGCCCAAGGACTCCGAGTCGGCCGCCCTCATCACGGCCGAGTTCGAGAAGACGCGCAAGGTCCGACAGGAAGTCTGGGACACCCTGCTCGGCTCTGACCGCGGGGCCGACGGCGTCGGCGCCGACGAGGACAGCTTCCGGCTCACCTACCCGTTCTCCCCCGCCTTCATGGACACCCTCGTCCACGTCTCCTCCGCGCTCCAGCGCAACCGCACCGGCATGAAGCTGATGGGCCAGCTCCTCGCCGACCACCGCCACGAGCTGCGCCTGGGCGACCTGATCCCGGTCGGCGACCTGTACCCGCTGATCACCGCGGGTGGCGACAAGCCGTTCACCGACAGCCTCAAGGTCGTCTTCGAGGCCGCCGACAAGCTGTACCGGACGAAGCTGCGCCCGTTCCTCCTCGCCACGTACAACGTGTCGGAAGAGGACATCGAGCAGTACACCCACCGCCCCGACAGCATCACCGATGCCGCCCTGCGCGGCCGGGTGAAGACCTTCGTCGGTGACAACCGGATCATCGGCACCCTGCTGCTCTCCGCCCTCGCGCCGAGCGTGCCGGCCCTCGCCGACCTGACCATCCGCAGGCTGTCCGCACTCAACTACGGTTCGGTCGTCGCCCCGATCCCCGGCCGCGAGTACGGCATCCTGAAGAACAAGGTCGCCGACTGGGCGGGCCGCTTCCCCGAGATCAAGGAAACCGGCACCGACACCAACCCGGGCGTTCGCCTGGAGCTCTCCGGCGTCGACGTCGACTCGGTCATCGCCAACGCCAACGTCAACAACAACCCGGGCAACCGCCTCGCCCTCGCCAAGCGGCTGCTCGCCGAGGAACTCGACGTCAGCCACGGCCAGTTGGTCGAGGAGCTGCAGTTCGTCTGGCGCGGCACGAACCGCTCCGTCGAGGTCATCTTCGGAAACATGGCGGACGAGGACGAACTGCCCGACCACGACCTGATGCCCCGCGAGGAAGGCCGCTGGCGCATCGCCGTCGACCTGCCCTTCGACGACGGCGAGTACGGCCCCGTCGAGGACGCCAACCGCATCCGGCGCCTGCGCGAGAAGCAGCAGGGCGAGCGGTCCCGCACCGTGGCCTGGCTGCCCACCCACCTCTCCAGCCAGCGGTACGGGGACTTCTGCCGACTCGTGGTCATCGACAAGGCGCTCGCCGACGACCAGCGCTTCGACAGCCAGTACGCCGGCCACCTGAACGCCGACAACCGCGCCCGCGCCAAGGGCCTCCTGGAAACCCAGCGCGAATCCCTGCTCAAGACCGTCAAGGCAGCCTTCAAGCAGGCGTACGGGCTCGCCGAGAAGAAGCCCACGGACGTGGAGCTGGGCTTCGGCGACCACCTGGAATCGCTGCGCGAGGTCGACGGCCTCACCCTCTCCTTCGGCCAGTCCCTGCGCGACGGCATCCGGCACATCGCCGGCAAGCTGCTGGCGACGCAGTTCCCGGACCACCCGGACTTCGACCCCGACCACACCGGCACGGTCGTCAAGGGCACCGACGCCAAGAAGGTCTTCACGCACGTCCGCGCCGCGGCCGAGGCCCGCGACGGCCGCACCGAGGTTCCCGCCGGCGACCGGGCACTGATGAAGCGGATCGCCGGGCCGCTGCGCCTCGGACAGCAGAAGGAGGCGTACTTCGAGCTGTCCCCGTACTGGGCCGATCACTTCCGCCAGCTCGCCCGGGAGAACGGCGTCACCGGCGACCTCACCCTGATCACGCTCACCGACTGGACCGACAAGCCCGCCCCGCGCGGCCTGCCGGACTTCCTCGGGCGGCTCGTCGTGGCGGCCTTCGCCGAGATGGACGACCGGGTCTGGGTGCGCGAGGGCATGCCCCTCGACCCCGCTCCCGAGCTGGCGCAGGTCAAGGACCGCGACGCCCTGCGCAGCCAGCCGCTGCCTTCCCCGGAGGACTGGGAGTCCGCCAGGCAGCGTTTCGCGGCCGTCTTCGGGCAGTCGGCACCCACCCTGCTGCGCGGGCGCATCGTCAACCAGTTCGCCCGCCAGATCACCGAGCAGGCCCGTGCCTTCCAGGAGGCCACCGCCGAGCTGGCCGAGCGGCTGACCGAGCACGCCGGCTTCCTCCACCTCGACCAGACCGTCGAGACCGGCCGCCTCGCCCTCGCCCGACGGGCCGTGGAGCTCCTCAAGGCCCTGACCTCGACGGCCGGCCAAGGTGCGGCCGGTGCCAAGAAGACGGTGGAGGCTCTCGCCCGGTTCGACCTCGGCCAGATGTCGCCCGAGCAGTACGGGACCTCCATCAAGCAGGCTCGGAAGGTGGCCGAAGCACTCGCCGCGACCTCCTGGAGCACTCTGGAGCTGGCGTCCGCCGAAGGCCCGGAGGGTGACGCGCTCCTCGACTCCCTGCGCAATGTCGCCCGCAGCGACCAGCAGCGGACGGACAAACTGGAGGAGGCTCTCGTCCGCACCCAGCGCGAGGTGCTGGCGCTGGTCAAGCGGAACCGGGCGGTCTCCTCACCCCCGCCGGTGGCCCCAGCTCCCGGCCCCCAGGGTCCCGCGGACGTTCCCCTGGACACGAAGACCAGCGATCCTCGGATTCCCTACGCCGGACCTCAGACGGCACCCGCCACCCCTGCCGGGAAGCGCCGCACCAGCGGGGCGCGTACGACGACGGCCTCGCGCGCCGTCGCCGAGCTCCAGGCAGAGCTGGCGGAGCTGGCTGCCGCCGAGCCGGGTGTCACCGTAGAGATCACGTGGCGGGTCGTCGGCCGATGAGCATCGCTTCCCCGACCGTCGCCGTGCGCCTGAACCTCGCGACCGTCACCCAGTACCTGTCGTCCCAGACCTCCCTCACCGCGTCCCTGGGCGGCAATGACCGTCGCCGCGCCGTGCTGTTGCGCTCGGCGCCCCAGTGGGAGGGTCCCGCGGAGCCCTCCTGGGGCGAGGGGCTGACGGCTCGCATCGCTGCCGCACCCTCACCCCTGGCCGTACACGAGCTGCTGCTGGGCCATCTCGACGGCACGGTGCCCGGACCCGCCGTACTGGTCGTGCTCACCGACCGCGAGCAGAACGAGCTGGACCCCGCCATCCTGGCCCGCGCGCACAAGAAGCGCGTCGACACGGTCGACAGCTGGGACGTGGTCCGCGACGCGTTCCGCGCCCAGCAGGTCGATCCCCGGCTCAAGGATTCCAACTGGGCCGCGGAGGCCTTGTTGGACGCCACCCCGCCGAAGGGCGGCTGGCCGCCCGTCGCCGGCGGCATGCTCTCCCGGCGCAGCGCCCTCACCTCCCTGGCCCTGCGCCGGCTGCGGCTGGGTCGGTACGACAGCGAGGCGGAGTCCTCGGGCCGGGCCCCGGCAGGTGACACCCTGGATCCTCAGACGCTGTTCGGCTGGTCCCTGTCCGCCGGCGGGCCCGAGCTGCTGCTGAAGCTCCGCCGTCCGGAACGGGACGGCCTGTCCTCGTTCCTCGGCGAGGAGGACCAGGCCGGTCACGCCGGACGGACCCTCCTCGCGCTGGTCGAAGCCGACCACGGCCCCGACGCCGTGGCCTTCGGCCTGGTCTGCGCCGCCTTGTGGGTGCACAGTGAGCCTGACGAGGCCGTGTATCGGGCCCGTGGGCGGGCCGAGCGGTGGCTGGGCGAGCAACCCCTCGCCAAGGGCGAGGAGCTCGACCTGCTCGTGTCCCGGTTCGCGCTCGCTGCCGAGAAGTACGTCGCCACGCTGCTGACCTCTGCGGCCCGTGGCACCAGCAGTGACACAGAGGCAGTGCGCGAGGCCCGACGGCTCAGTGACACCGTCCTGGACCGGGCCTCCACTCTGGTGCGCCAGTTCGGCGCGGAGGAGGCCGCCAAGTCCAGTGCGATGCTGGCCGCGGGCCTCGAGGCACGTTTCGCTGCGGTGGGACGGGCTCTGACCGCCGGGGATCCACGTACCGTCGCGGATGCGGTACGCGCCCTGGGCGAGCACAGCCAGGCCGACGGCCCGGAGGCACGGGCCCGGGTGGAGCGTGCCCGCATGGGCCAGAGGCTGGCGGCGTGGATGGCAGGCGAACCGGCCGTCGCATCGGACACCGTGGCCGATGCCCTGCAGCGCCACGTCAGCGAAACCGGTTGGGTGGACCGTGCTCTCGAGCACATCGAGGCGGGCGGGGACCCGGATCCCGTCTTGAAGTCGGCATATGGCGCACTCGGCCGTCAGGTCCGCCGCAGGCGCCACGAGATCGACGCCGACTTCGCCCGCGCGCTGGCCGGCTGGACGGCGGCCGGCACGCAGCCTGGCTCTATGCTGACCGTGGAGACCTTCCTCGACCGGGTGGTGAAGCCGGTCGTGCGCGCCGGGACCGACCGTCGCGTACTCCTGCTCGTCCTGGACGGGATGAGCGCCGCCATCGCCTCCGAGTTGGGCGAGGCACTGCGTGCATCGTGGGCCGAGTTCGACCCGCTCGACGAGGGAACACCCCGCCGCCGCGCGATGGCCGCTGCCCTGCCCACCGTGACGGCGGTCTGCCGTACGTCCCTCTTCGCAGGCCGACTGCTGAAGGGCACGCAGGCGGAGGAGGAGCGGCTGTTTCCCGCCCATGCTTTCTGGGGCGGAGCGCCGGCTGCGGTCTTCCACAAGGACGACCTGCGCGCCGAGGGCTCCGGGGACACATTCGGCCCGGCACTCACGGAGGCCCTCGCTGACGGCCGCACGCACGTCGCGGTCGTGCTGAACACCATCGACGACCGGCTCGCGAAAGAACAGAAGCTCGGTGACGGAGCCTGGCACGTCGATGAAATAGGGCGACTGCGCGATCTGCTGCGGGTCGCCGCGACCCAGGGCATGGCCGTGATCCTCACCAGCGACCACGGCCATGTCGTGGACCGGCAAGGGGTCAAGGTGGATGCCGGTGCACCCGACTCCGCCCGCCACCGCTCCCCCGGTGGCCCCCTCGGAGACACGGAGGTCGCCCTGTCCGGTCCCCGCGTGGTCTGGCCCGACGCAGGCGGCTCGATCGTTGCCCTCTGGGACGCCGACTCCCGCTACACCGCACTCAAGGCGGGTTACCACGGTGGGGCTTCCCTGCGTGAAGTCACCATCCCCGTGCTCGCCTTCCTCCCGTTCGGTGCGGTGCCGCCCGGCGGCTGGCGCGAACTGGGTGATCAGCGCCCGCCATGGTGGCTACTCGACGGGCACACACCTGTCCAGAGCACCCCTCCGGGCGGGGCGTCGACCGCTCCCCGTCCGGAGAAGCAGAGCCGCCCCAAGCCGACGAAAGCGCAGGCCGAACTTGCCGAGACGCACGACTCACTCTTCGACGTCGCTCTCGTTCCGGCAGCCGAACACGAGGGTGCCTTGGTCACACCCGTGCTGGTCGCGCCGGATGATGCACTGATCGCTGCCTTGTTCGCATCGGAGGCGTTCCAGGACCAGGTGGGGGTGCTGGCCCGCAAGCCACCCATGGACAAGGTGGAGAAGGCGATCCAGGCCCTGCTGGAGGCCGGCACCCTGCCCGTGACGGCCGTGGCGCAGCGCGTCGAGTACCCGGCCAGCCGGGCGGACGGGTTTGCCGCCGTGCTGCGCCAACTCCTCAACTACGACGGAGTGCAGGTGCTGCAGACCCTGCCGGACGGGCGAACGCTCCGCCTCGACAGGAGTCTGCTGCAGCTGCAGTTCGGAGTGTGACGGAGTGGCTCAGCCCGCGTAGTCCCGCAGCAGGTTGGTGAAGGCCGTCAGCTCCCGCATGGACTCGAGGGGCAAAGGCTCCGCATCGAAGTGGGCAATGCGGTTGCGGATGTCCTTCACCCGCTGCAGATGACGCACGAACTGGCCGCGGTCCAGAGATTCACACTGGAGCGCGGCCCAGTTGAGGTCCGCCTGCTGGGCCATGGTCGGCTTCTTCTGCTCTCCGTTGAGGAGGTAGACGTAGTCGCCGAAGGTCAGGTCCTCGACCTTGCCGGAGCGGTGCTCGGCCTTTTTGTTCGTCTGCACCGCCTTGATCGCCTCCTCGGTGAGGCCGGCTCCCAGCCATCGGCGCAGGAGGGACTCGATCTCACCGAGAAGGAAGAAGGGGCGGGCAGCGCTTTCGAAACGGTGGATCACATGGGCCTGGGTCACGATGCCTGAGAGACTCCCGTCCTCGCCTCGGACCAGAAGATAGCCGTGCTCCAAGAGCATGGGCAGACACGAGAAGAACTCCTGTCGCGCGTCGGCCAACGGCAGCGAGTCCTGCTGCATGGCGTTCTCCAGGCTGACCTCCTTCCCCCGCTCGTACATGAGGGCCAGGGAACGCCAGGTGACGACACCGTGGACCGTGGTCATGCCCGTCGTAACGGGGATCTGGGCATAGCCCCGCTGGCGCATCAGGTACGTCGCCTGAGAAAGCTCCGCGGTGAGCGACACACATCGGACCCCGCCGCGGGCAGACGGAAGGTCACCGATCAGAAGCCGCTGCGGCAGTGCGGCCGAAGGAAGGGGATCCCTCTCGGTCTCTTCGGCCTCATCACTCTCCGGCGTGACCTGCACTGCCGCAGCGAAGGCGACGATGTGGACGCGCTCACCCGGCGCACAGTTGGCAAAGTCCGGGAGCGTGGCGAGCCCTGTGTCGGTGAGAGCCTGTGCAATCTCGTGCACGTTCCACGGTCTGCGCACCCGCACGCCGAAGAGGTCCAGCAGTTCTCCGAGTGGGACCTCCGTGCCCTTGAGCGCGAGTAGTTCCTCGGTGGTCGGCTTCCGGTTCACTTGACCGCCTTGGCGTCGGTCATGTCACGCAGGATCGTCCGCTTGCCCATGGCTGCATACACCATGTCCTCGAGCTGCTTGGCTCGTGCCGCGTAGAACGCCTCGTAGTCGTTCTTCCTCAGAAGGTACGGATCGATCAGGTGCGTCGCGATGACGTCGTCGAACCACTCCCGGCGCATGTCCGAAGCAGCGGCGAGCGAGTCGAGATACGTACCGGGGGCACCTGTAAGACCTTGAGCCGCGCGCAAGGACAGCGGCGTCTTGTTGACGATGGAGTTGGCCGGAGGCGTCTTGGCCCCGTTGTACTGCCGCCGCACCCAGGCCCTGGGGAAGATGTGCCGGACGTCCACACCGTACTCGTCCATCAGGCTGGGCTTCAGCGGCGTCTCCGTGTGGTGCCAGTCCACGGCACCTTGCTTGATGAGCAGCGCAAAGATTCCCTTGTAGGCAGCGCTGTTCCGTGTGGTGAGCGTGTCCAACCGCTCGGGGAAGAAGTAGGCGTCGCTGACGGTCTCCGGCGCGGGACCCTCACGTCGGACCCATGCCACCAGCTGTTCGACGTCCCGCGTGAAGCGGGTTTCGGTGGAGCCGCCGTACATTTCGCCGAGCACGCCGCACCAGTACCACTGCGTGATCATGTCCTCGGCACCGAGCCTGTCGGTCGCCTCCCCCAAGATGGCCCGGATGGCGGCGAGTGGTACCAGCTGGGTTCGGTAGGGCAGCTCAGCAGCACGCACGATGCACTGCCGCTCGAGGAACGCTCCCGCCCACGCGAACGCCTTGGCCAGTCGCGGGGCGAGTGACTCGAAGTCCGCGAGGGGGAGCTCAAGAAGATCGCGACGCTTGCAAGAGACACCTGTGCCCACCCCGTCCTGCTTCCGCGACCACGTGCGCACCAGGGCCACGGCCTGGAGGAAGTCGCTGCTGCTCAGTCCGTCGTCGAGGCCCGCCTCCAGCCGCCCGAACACGGGATGGCGGCCGGCGAGCTCCTCCTTGATGGCCCGCCAGACCTGCGGCAGCTGGTAGTAGTCTCCAGTCCGCTCGCGATAGGCGCGGTCACCGGCGTATGTGGCCGTCAGCAGCTCGAAGACGTTGAGGGGCACACCTCCCGTGTTCACCCGCTCGAAGACGGCACACACAGCGTCCATGGACGTGGAGGCGGCCAGTTTGATCATGGGTACTTGGAAGGAGCGCACGGGCTCGAGAACCTGGTCCTCGAAGAGGCTCCACCGATCGAAGTGACCGTCATCAGCCTTCTCGTACGCCCGTCGCCAGGCATTCACCTTCGCCGTGTCGAAGACGATGCTCAGGGGAAAGAGTCCGGCCGCGCACTCCCCGTTGGTGGTGGTCAGGTCGTGGACGACGTCCCGGGCAAAGTTCGCGCGTAGGACCTTGTCCTCGGGTACGGAGACGATCGCTTCGTCACGATCCGCGGGCAGTCCGATCGCCTTCTCGATGTCCACGTAGTACCAGCGCCTGACGGCGTTGCCTCGCGCATCGCTGGTCTCGACGGGACTGTCCTGGAAAAGCGCTTGGAACAGCGAGGTGAGCCGTTGCTGTCCGTCGAGGAGTAGCAGGCTGGGTGCCGTCTCCTCCGCCACCTGTGCGCCCGTGAGTGCGCGGGCACGGAAGGGCGAGTCACCCCCCGTCTCCAGCGTCATCACCACGCCCAAGGGGTAGTCGAGCGTCACCGTCGCAACAATGGCTCGAATTCGATCGTCATCCCACTTCCAGTCCCGCTGGAAGTCGGGCAGTTGAAGAGATCCTGACGCAACATCCGCCAGGAGCGCCTTGAGCTTCACATTGTCGAGTCCTGCCACGTGCTCGTTCCCCACCCTCGCAGTGCTGCGCGTTCTTCACGCGGGCGGCGATTAGACCAACCACGCGACATAGCGGTCAACGAGATAGGAAGGACCGGCAATGAAGTTCAGCCAGTCGCGGGGCGCTGCTGGAATGGGACACTGATGGCGTGAGTACCGCTGCTTCCTCCCGTCCCTCCCCGGCCAGCGCGGCGCGTCGCCGCGCTGTGATCGACGCTCTGCGCCGCGGCGCCGTACCCGAAAGCGGGCTCGATCTTCTGGCCACTGGGCTGGACCGGTTCGAAGCGGCGCTCGATGCCGAGCTCGAAGCGGTGGCTTCCGGTTCGTCGGTGTTCAAGGCCGTCCGCGGCGAGTACGGGTCGGGCAAGACCTTCTTCACGCGATGGCTGGGTGAGCGGGCCAAGCGGCGGGGCTTCGCACTGGCGGAGATCCAGATCTCCGAGACCGAGACCCCACTCCACAAGCTGGAGACCGTATACCGACGCCTCACCGAGCGGCTGGCCACTGCAAGCTTCCCGCCGAGCGCGCTCCGGCCCGTTGTGGACGCCTGGTTCTACGCCTTGGAAGAGGATGCCCTTGCGGACGGCGCTAACGACGAGCACCTCCCAGAGGCGGTCGAGAAGCTGCTGGTGGCTCGACTCACCGAGGTGTCCCGCCATGCCCCGTCGTTCGCCACCGCACTGCGCGGATACAAGTCGGCCATCGCAGACGGCGACGATGCGACGGCCGTAGCCGTTTTGGCGTGGCTGGGCGGCCAGCCCCACGTGGCAGCGGCCGCCCGCCGCTCCGCCGGCGTACGCGGGGACCTCGATCACTTCGGGGCCCTCGGCTTCCTACAAGGTCTCCTGACCGTACTGCGCGACTCCGGGCACAACGGCCTGTTCGTCGTCCTGGACGAGGTCGAGACTCTGCAGCGTGTCCGTTCGGATGCGCGGGACAAGGCGTTGAACGCTCTCCGACAGCTCATCGACGAGGTGCACTCGGGCCGGTTCCCCGGTCTCTATCTCTTGATCACCGGAACTCCGGCGTTCTACGACGGGCAGCAGGGGGTTCAGCGGCTCGCCCCTCTCGCGCAACGCCTCGCCACCGACTTCACCACCGACCCCCGCTTCGACAACCCGCGCGCGGCGCAGGTCCGACTGCCCGGCTTCACGCAGGAGTCCCTGGTCGGCCTCGGAGCAACCATTCGGGACCTCTACGCGGAGGGTGCCACGTCGCCGGAGCGTGTGAAGTCGCTCGCCGACGATGCGTACGTTGCCGACCTCGCCCGCGCGGTGGGCGGAGCACTCGGGGGCAAGGTCGGTGTGGCGCCCCGGCTGTTCCTCAAGAAGCTCGTCGGCGACGTTCTGGACCGCATCGACCAGTTCGAGGACTTCGACCCCCGGAAGCATTACCGGTTGACCGTGACGAGCAGCGAGCTGACGGACGTGGAGCGCAATTACGCGGCATCGGGATCGGCCGACGACATCGACCTGGACGTCTGATGAGCGGAGACGAAGCGGGTGACGCCGGCACGGACCCGGTCGACCGCCTCGACCCGGTCATCCTTCACCATGTTGTGAATACCCTCGGCTGGCCCGACCTCCGCCCTCTGCAGCGGGCCTCGATCGATCCCCTCATGGACGGCGAGGACGTCGTGCTGCTCGCGCCCACGGCGGGCGGCAAGACCGAGGCAGCCTGTCTTCCCATCCTGTCGGCCATGTCCCGCAGGCACTGGTCCGGAACATCCGTTCTCTACCTGTGCCCGCTCAAAGCGCTCCTCAACAACCTGGTCACCCGAGTCGACTCCTACGCCCAGTGGCTCGGCCGCCGAGCCGAGCTGTGGCACGGAGACACCAAGGAGTCCCAGCGCAGGCGCATCCGTACGGACACACCAGACATCCTCCTCACCACTCCCGAGTCCCTCGAGGCGATGCTCATCGGGGTCAAGACCGACCACGCCCAGCTCCTGGGCGAGGTACGGGCCGTCGTGGTGGACGAGGTGCACGCGTTCGCGGGTGACGACCGGGGCTGGCACCTGCTTGCGGTCCTGGAACGCCTGGAGCAGGTCACGGGACGCCCCATCCAGCGGATCGGTCTCTCTGCCACCGTCGGCAACCCTCAACAGCTCCTCACCTGGCTCCAGGGATCCGGTGCCGGCAAACGCCCCGGCCGGGTCGTCGCCCCCGGCGTCGCACTGACACCGGTCACCGCGTCGGCCGCGGCCACCTCACCCGTGGACCGCCGACCGCCGGGGGAGGTGGAGCTGGACTACGTAGGGTCGCTCGAGAACGCGGCCAAGCTGATCTCAGCCCTCCACCGCGGCGAGAAGCGGCTGGTGTTCTGCGAGTCAAGGCGACAGGTCGAGCTGCTGGGAGCCGCCCTGAGGGCACGAGAAGTGACGGTGTTCCTGTCGCATGCCTCGCTCTCGGCCGAGGAAAGAGCCCGCTCGGAACAAGCCTTCACTGAGGCACGGGACTGCGTCATTGTCTCCACCTCCACACTGGAGCTCGGCATCGACGTGGGCGACCTGGATCGGGTCATTCAGATCGACTCGCCCCGCACAGTGGCCTCCTTCCTGCAGCGCATCGGCCGTACCGGCAGGCGCTCGGCGACCACACGCAACTGCCTGTTCCTCGCGACTGGCAAGGACACCCTGCTGCAGGCAGCCGCCCTCCTTTTGCTCTGGGGCCGCGGCTGGGTCGAACCGGTGACGCCCCCTCCCGAACCCCGCCATCTCGTGGCACAACAACTCCTCTCCGCCACGCTCCAACAGCACCGCATCGGCGACCGTACGTGGCAAGGAATGTGGAACGGACTGGCGCCGTTCGACCGATCAGCGGCTCCTGTCCTGCGACACCTGGTGAACGAAGGCTTCCTCGACGAGGACGGCAGCATGCTGTTCATCGGTCCGGAGGCAGAGCGACGCTTCGGCCGACGTCACTTCATCGAGTTGACCGCCTCCTTCACCGCGCCCCCTCAGTTCACAGTCCTGTCGGGTCGTACCGAAATCGGGCAAACCGACCCTTCCGTCCTGACAGAGGAGCGTCCGGGCCCGCGTCGGTTGCTACTCGGTGGGCGCAGCTGGCAGGTGACGTTCATCGACTGGGGACGAAAGCGGGCCTTCGTCGAACCGGCCGATGGTGGCGGCGTTGCCAAGTGGACGGGCAGCGGGCTCGCCGGGCTCTCCTACGCCTTGACCCGCTCAATGCGCGACGTACTCCTCGGAGCGGACCCTCCGGTCTTACTCACCCGTCGTGCCGAGGCTTGCCTGACCGAGTGGCGCGAGCAGGACGCTCCCCAGATCACCGATGCCGACTGCTCCCTGATCACCCGCCTCGGAACCGACGTGCGCTGGTGGACGTGGGCCGGCTACCGAGCGAACGCAACCTTGGCCGCCACCCTCCCGTCGATCAGCGACCCCGTGCAACGGCCGACGGACTGCTATCTGCGGCTGCGGGAAGACCTCACACCCGACATGTGGCGAGTGGCACGTGTAGATGCCGACAGCGGGAATGCACTGGTCCTCCCTGATGTCGATCACCGAGCGGTGCACGGCCTGAAGTTCTCAGCCGCGCTCCCCCAGCGCCTTGCGGTGGCCACCGTTGCCGCACGGCTGGCCGACTTCGATGGAGCGCGCGCGGCCCTGCAGGAGACCGTACGCTTCTACCTCGCCTCCTCCGAGTAGGGCTCGGACCGATCCCTTGATCCACCGCCTGTTCTAGGATGATCAGGACAGACTCAGCGGCCCGACAGGCTTCCGCTCCGCGTCCGCGGAACTCAGGACATGCCCCCACCCGCACGAGCTACTTCGTGCTGCCTGGGGGCATTTTCTTGCTGTTCCGTGAGTCCGCGGCATCATTGGCCACTCGTACCCACGTCGAGGGTCGGTTGGCCCGGCTCCTGACCGAGAACTTCCTGCACCAGCACCGCCACCGACCGCAGCCAGCGGAGGTCAATGCTTGGGAACGCAGTATTCCGGCACTCATCAACGTGCTCGTGGAAGCAGGCCTCGGCGAAGTCGAAATGCTGCTGGAGTACGGACTGCCGTTGACCAGCAAGCGCGCTGACGTGATACTGGCCGGCGAACATCCGGCCACTGGCGAGCCGTCGTACGTGGTGGTCGAGCTGAAGCAGTGGGGCGAGGCCCACCCTGAGGCGGAGGACCCCCTGCTGTGCCGCATCGACGCCTGGGCACATCCGATCCTCAACCCGATCGAGCAGGTCCGCGGCTACTGCGAGTACCTGGTCTCGTTCAACGGGGCGCTGGAACACAGTCCGGAATCGGTCGTCGGCATCGCCTACCTGCACAACGCTCCGGAGTCCAAGGTCGCGGGCCTGCGCCTTGTGACGGAGGACGGCCGGGGTCGGATGTTCACGCGCGATCAGCGTGGCGCCCTGATCGGCTACTTGCGCTCGCAGCTGGCCGCGAAGCCCGGCGCCGAGGCGGCCGATGCACTACTGCAGGCCAAAATCCGGCCTTCAAAGCAACTGATTGCCGTCGCTGCTGCAGAGGTACGTGACCGGGAGCAGTTCGTCCTGCTCGACGAACAGCGAACCGCCTACGAAACTGTCATGGCGGCTGTGCGGCGGGCTCGATGGACCAACCAAAAAGAGGTCGTCGTGGTGACCGGTGGGCCTGGCTCCGGCAAGAGCGTGATCGCCCTGTCCCTGCTGGGAGACCTGTACCGGCGTGGTGTACCCGCCCTGCACGCCACTGGCTCCCAATCGTTCACCAAGACGATGCGCAAGATTGCGGGCACTCGCAAGCCCGAGGTCCAACGGCTCTTCCGTTATTTCAACAGCTTCATGGAGGCCGAGCCCAACGATCTCGACGTCCTGATCTGCGACGAGGCCCACCGGTTGCGCAAGACCTCAGCAAACCGCTACACGAAGGCGACGCTCCGCACAGGGCGGCCGCAGATCGCGGAACTCATGGCAGCGGCCCAGGTTCCGGTCTTCCTTCTCGACCAGCACCAGGTGGTCCGTCCTGGCGAGATGGGGACGGAGGAGCAGATCCGGGAGGCGGCCGCCGCCCTGAACCTCACATGCACCGTGGTGAAACTGGACAGTCAGTTCCGCTGCGGTGGCAGCGACGCGTACCTGCGGTGGGTCATCGACCTGTTGGGGCTCGAAGGTAAAGCTCCCACCGTATGGGAGCCGGATGACAAGGTACGCCTGCTGACCGTCGACACCCCTCAGCAGCTGGAAGACTTCCTGGTCGCTCAACGGGAACAGGGGTACAGCGCCCGCATGTCCGCGGGCTACTGCTGGAAATGGACGACGAAGATCACCTCCAGCATGAACGCACTGCCCACCGACGTGGTCATCGGCGACTGGGCGAGACCGTGGAACCTCTACGGCGACCGGGCTCTGCTCGGCGCACCGCCGGCGCCGCTGTGGGCCACCGCCCCCGAGGGGTTCGGACAGGTCGGATGCGTCTACACCGCCCAGGGCTTCGAGTATGACTGGTCGGGTGTCATCATCGGCCCCGACCTCGTCTGGCGGACCGACCGCTGGGTGGTGGACCGCACGGCGTCGAAGGATCCCTCCTTCACCAAGGCGACATCGGACGACGACGTGGATCGCCTCGTACGCAACACGTACAAGGTGCTTCTCACCCGGGGGATGATCGGGACGGTGATCTACTCGACGGACTCCGAGACACGCGAGAAGCTCCGTTCGCTGATCCCGCCGACTCCGTGAGCCCACCCCTGAACACGCGGAGCCAGGAGACCTGCAGCCTCCTGAGCTTTCGAGAACCCCGCGCGCGAGACCGATCCGCCAGCTAGCATGATCACGCTGCGCACCTTCCCGGAGGGTACGAGGCAAGGGTCGCTGTGGATGCCCCAATGACCCGTGAGCGACGAGTGGTTGTGCCCGTCGGGTGGTGACACACGGCGCGAGCGTGGATGCCCGCAGGGCGTCCCCCTGCCATTCCGATCTCACTGCATTGGAGCGGCCATGACCTCGGTCGAGTACAAGCCTGCGCGTCGTGAAAGGATCCGCGAGATCCTGATCGAGATCGCTGTCGGAGTCGTCACCAATCTTCTGGTGACGGCCCTGCTGTCGGTCGCAGGTCTGCTCTTCTAGAGCAGGCGGGTGGCGGGCCCGGCGAGCCCGCCACTCATACCGGCGCGACGAGCCCATTCAGAAGAGGGTCAGGTCGGAACCCCCCTTCTTGCGCGATTTCCGCCGATTCTTGCCGCGACTTCCCCTGCCGGGCCGGGGCATGTGCGGCTTACGGGCCTCCGCCGGCAGGTTCTCCCACGTGGGCCGCAGCGCGTGGATCTCAACCGGCCCGACGAGTTCTTTGAGATAGGTCCGGGTCTCCTCGTCAGTGGAGTAGAGCACGGCCGCCCTGCTCGCTCGGGTCATCAACACGTGATAGGCGTGGCGGACGAGCCGGGCGAATTCCTCGTCGTCGACACTGCCCGCCTTCACCTTCGGGTCGAACGAGCCCGGCCGGTCTACCCGCTTGACGTCGGAGCCCTCCTCCTTGCGCTCCTTACCCCGACGGAAAACCCACTGCCCGTCCCTGCGCACCATGTCCTCGCCCATGATGACACCGCACCAGTCCCATTCGAGGCCCTGCGCCGTGTACACACACCCGATCTGGCCGAGCCCGTTCTCATGCACGGACCAGATCTTGGACGGGGGCGCGGCATCGGCACAAAAGCTGTCGCTGTCCGCGTTCCACGGCCGGTGCCAGCCACCGATGCGCACATCTGCCTCCAGCCTCTTTTCCTTCCCGAGCGGCTTCGTCCAGGGCCAGCAATAGCCGGCGACCATTCGCGCGGAAGCCCCGGCGAGGGCCTCAGTACGGATGATCCTCTCCAGTTCCTCGGGAGTATCCGCCACTTCGACGTGCATCAGGCCGTCCGGGCACCAACGGTCGGCTGCGTCGTCGTTCACGCCGAGGACGGCGCGTACCCAACGGGGGTAGGCATCGCTCCCGCCGCAGCGGAACTGTTCGCGGAGTCCCATCTCAACGAGGTGGGCATCGTGCCGTGCGGCCGCTTCCTTGATCAAATTGACGGTGCCGACCTCGTTCGGCCTGACGGACTGCCCTTCGTCCATGAGGAACACAGTGAGTCGCGATGCCGCGAGAAGCTCATCCACCTGCGGCCCCGTGCCCTGATCCTCCGGCTTCCAGAATCTGTTCGTGGACCTGTCTCGAAGGCGGTGTGCCTCATCGCAGATCAGCACGTCCAGGGGTGGTTCCGGCGCTTTGACGAAGTTGCTGAAGTAGGTGAACGTCTCCTTGAACGCCCGGTCCCCGTAACCCACGTGCTCTTGCAATGCACCATTGAACGCCCGGCTACCGCTGGCATAGTTGACCGTGCGGCCTTGTGCCTCCAGCTCCGCCTTGATCTGCAGTCCGATCGCGCTCTTCCCGGTGCCGGCACCGCCGGTCACCAGAAAGATCACCCGCCGCTCGTCCGGGATCAAGGCGGGCGTTTCCGGATCCGGCAGCACCTTGGCCGCTGTCTCCAGCACTTGGTCGGCCACGTCCTTCTGGCGCCCCCGCAGGGTGAATACCGAGTCGGCGCCGCGGGAATAGATCATCGCGTCGAGCAACCGAGTATTACGCAAACCCATGTTCCCGAGCATCTTCTCGGCCTCTGAATCCGCGCCATCAACAGCGAAGTGCTTCCGCAGGTCGTGCAACAAGTCTGTGCGCCGGTCACGCGTGTACACACGGGCGTAGGCACCCGTCGGTGCGTCCACTTCGATCAACGGTCGCACTGATTCTTCCGTGGCGTTGTGCAGATAGGCGAAACCTCCGCACTCGAACTCCGCTGTCCGGAACGGGCCCCGTTCACTCGTGAACGCCTGGTAGTACGAGCGAAGTTGTAGCGCAGGATGCTGTTTCACCTCATCCATGGCCGGCACGTACAGCAGGTCTGCCGTGGCCCGTTCCACCCGCGTAACCGTCGACCATCGCTTCAGCTCGACCAGCTGCACGGAGGGCACACCACGTTCCGGGTGACGACCCACCAGAACGACGTCAATGAGGCGCGCGTTCTCGGATCGGATGGCCTCGTCGACCGTGGCAGCACATTCGACGATCATCTCCACGTTGCCGCGTTCCGCAGCGACCAGATCGTTCGCCAGGCTCACCAGGCTCTCCGCCCACGCTGAGCGTTCTGACAACGAAGCGTCCGCGCCCCTGAAATGCCGCCATCGGGCAGCCAGGTGCGGCACCATCCGACGCCGCGCGTTCAGAGTGAGCAGGTCCTCCGCCGACAGCTTGAGCAGGAGCATGGACACGAGATGGTTCCCCCAGGGCACGAGTGACTCGTGCGGGTGGGGGCATGTCCTTGTCCTTGCCAGGAAGCCCGTCGGGCCGCAATCGGTTGAGGTGATCCTAGATAAGGACTGGCGGACCGAAAACGCTGCCACGGCTGTCGGCCAGAACTGAGTCGATCATGGCCGAATCTGTGAGTCTGCCTCCCCGCGTGAGGCCAGCGGATGCCAGTGTGCCGGGGGCTGGCGAGCCGCTGCACGGTGGCGCCCGGCCCGACACGGAGTGCGGGCCGGGGCGGCCGTCAGGGCTGGTCGGCGCCCGGTTCGTACGGGTCGACGGGCAGCGGGTCGAAGGGGTGGGCCGTGTGCCCACCCCTGGGGGAGCAGGCGCCGAACGGGCCGGTGTCCGGATCCGTCAGGACCCGCAGGTGCGGGTCGGCGTGGTGCAGCCACCAGGTCGACATTCCCAGCATGGGATCCAGGCGCAGCTGCTCCCAGGCCAGCCACAGCGCGGCCAGCCTGGCGCCTGCCTCCGGGTGCTCCCACCAGCGGGGGCACCAGGTGGCGGACGTGCCGTTCAGGCGCCGCCGGATCGTCGGCGCCAGATACTCCGAGACGAAGGCGAAGACATCGGCGAAGTGGAACTCCGCACCCTCCGCCGGCACTTCCCGTGCCCCGGTATCGGCAGGCATCAGCGCTCGACCCCGGCGGTGCGCGGCGCGAGTTCCGGCACGGGGTTGACCACCCCGTGGCCCAAGTGCCCTGTGGGCCGTTGCGAGGGGACCCTGTCAGGTATGTCCACCGCCACCAAGTAGCCGTGCGCGCGGTCCTGGCCACGCGCGGCGGACGCGGCGGGCTGTTCCTTCAACTCCGGGTAGCTCTCCGCCGACATCAGCCGTGAGATCGCGGCCTGGTGCGCCGTCCGCCGGTTCTCCGGCACGGAGACGGCGGCCAGCTTCTGTGCGAACTTCTTCGGCGTCGTCTCCTTCGGGTCGAAGTCCTCCATGCGTATCTGGCAACGCACGGGGTCGTCCGCGATCAACTCGTCGATCTCGGGCGGCAGGTGTCCGTGGCGCGGCGAGGGCAGCGCGAATTCCACGCCGTCCTTACCCACCCGCTCGTGTGCGAGCAGCTGGGGGAGTTCGTCCTTGCCCAGGACGGACTCCTCTCCGATGTCCGCGGCGAAGACGACGACAGGCCCCTTGGCCTCCTCGGCATAGCGGCGGGAGACCGTGCTCCAGACCTCCGGCGCGAGGTCGACGGCCTCCTTCGACGGCACGTCGAAGTCACGTGTGAGCATCTGCCGGACCTCGGGCCGCCACAGGTGGTAGGAGTCGAGTCGGCGGCCCGCCGGACTGTCCTCCAAGACCTGGTAGCCCCGGCTCTCGCCACAGGCCTGCGCCACGTACCGGTGCTCCACCACTTCGGTGGAGCCTTCCGGCTGGGATTTGTAGGACCAGAACGCCCGGACGTCGCCGCGATCCTCGTTGGTCACCGACGCGTTCGCGGCGACGCTCCTGATGAAGGACTGGACGTCCGGATGGCCCTCGCCCTTCTCGTTCGCCTCGCGCCAGTCCCGGAGAATCCGGTCCCGGACCTCGGACACCTGACGACCTGTGCGGGGGACGTTCGCCTCGTACTCGTTCTGGCGCTCCACGGCCGACGCGAGCTCTTCGCGCGTGGGAGCTACGGCCTTCGTCACCGGCGGGCCCGCAGGAACTCGGACGGTGCGTGGACGTCGACCGAGATGGTCGAACCCCCTGGCATGTCTGCGGTCCAGACCTGGAAGGACACGGACTGGCTCAGCACGACGTACGGCTCACCGCGCGTCGCACCTGCCGGCTTCCAATAGGCGAACCGGTAGGGCCGACGGCTCTCCAGCCGGAACTCCCGATCCGGCCAGTACCCGGGCTCCGGCGGCTCCGGGAAGTCCTCGGCGTCCCAGGTGCCCGTCCAGGTGGGCGTGCCCAGGACCGCCTCGGCCGCCTGCAGGTACGCAGGCCAGATCTCGGCGGCGGTGGACAGCACCTCACCATTCTCGGCGGCGGCGGAGGCCCTGACCTGCCAGGCGTCGTGGTCGAGGCTCCTGACCGGGCTCCAATGCCCGCCCAGGACGTCGGAGAACGTCCAGCTGCCACCGCTGCGCGTCGTCACGTTCAGCTGCCGGTCGAAGGTCTCCGGCACCCAGCCGTACCGCTCGCACCACTCCCGGAACTCCGGAGAACCGCCCTGCGGCGGCCCGTTCCACACCGAGACCCAGTCGACCCCGCGCCAGTTCTCCAGCTCCGCGGTCAGGTCCGAGGCGCTGCGGCCCGTCGTCTCTGTCAACATCCTTCTCTCCATTGCTCGGTCGGTGCGTTTCGAAGGTATCCCGGTCGAACGCGTGCTCAGGTTCGGGCGTCCGGGTCGTGCCGTGTCAGGGAGGCCTTGACCGCGGCTGCGTGCGGTCCCTGCCACCAGGGCAGCGTCTCGACCAGGACCGGCTTGGTTCCGGAGGCCAGGACGAGCGCCCGGCCCGGGGGCATTGCTCCCAGGTCGGAGACCTTGAGGACGCGGTCGCGCCGGTGGGACTCGTTCACGGTGCGGTTGCCCGACCAGCCGACGAATGCCGCCTCACGGGTCGCGGTGAACTCGCGGACGTCGTACTCCCCCGCCAGCTCGGAGAGGTCACCGAGGAAGCGGGTGTCGGAGACACCGCCGCCGTAGACCCGTACGTTCGCGGCGGACCAGAGCTTCTCCATGCCCCGCTCACCCCACACCTCCACGCCCTGCGCCCAGGACTGGAGGATCGTCATCAGGATGATGCCGCGCGAGCCGTAGTGCGAGTACAGGTCGGGCAGGGCACGCCAGCGGCAGACGTTCGCCGCCTCGTCCAGCACGGCCAGCAGCGGCTTCGACAGCCGGCCGCCGCGCTGGGAACCGGCGTACTCCTCGGCGGCCTCGACGACGGCCACGGTCAGGGCCGTCACCAGCGGGCCCGCCGAGTCGCTGCCCTCCCGCGAGAGCGAGTAGAGGGTGCCTTCACCGCGGACGAATTCGGCGGGGTCCAGCTCCGGGCGGTCGTCGTCCTCGGCCACCGGCGTCACCCACCTGTTGACTTCCGGGTTGACGAGGCAGGAGGCCATCTGCTGGGCGACACCGTAGATGCCGCCGCGCTGCTTGTCCGGCGCGGTGATCACACCGAACAGGGCGTCCGCCGGCATGTGGTGCCCCGCGCCGCGCAGGATGCGCTCCGGGCTGTCGTCCTTCGGGTTGGCGAGCCAGCTGTAGACCTGGGTGATCGGCGCCTTGGCGGTCGCGGCGGCGAGCAGGAGGTTGGCGAGCAGGTCCCGGCCGGCGGGGTCGAAGTACGCGTCGGTGGAGGCGTCGGCGTCGCGGGAGCCCGAGGCGAAGTGCTCGGCCAGCTTGCGGGCACGCGCCACGTCCGTCACGTAGGAGAGTGGGTTCCACCACCAGGTGGGCCCCTCCTGTGCCACCTGCTGGGGGTCGAAGACCCACACGGCGCCCCGCGCGCCACGCGGTCCGCGGGTGGCGTCGACGATGTCCCGCTTGTTGGAGGTGACGAGCACGGCGCCCGGTGCGTCGAGGACGGCGGGGATGGCACGCCGGGTGGTCTTGCCGGTGCGCGGTCCCCAGATGTCGACGTGCATGTCCTCGAAGGAGCCGTACAGGGGCTGCCGTCCGCGCACCGAGCGGCCGATGAGGACACCGGGCACACGGCTTCGCACACCGAGGCGCGCGGCGGTCGAGGCGGCGCCCTTGGCGCTGAGGCGGCCGAGTTCCTCGCCCTGCGCCAGGTGGTGGGCCGCGCCGTCGACGTCGGGCTTGCGGCGTCGGCGCAGGCGGAGCCGGTGCACGGCGACCGCCGCCGCAGCGAGCACCGACAGCTCGCCCGCCACGTAGGCGTTCGCAGCGCCTCCGGGCCAGGTGTACGTACCCGTGGCCAGCCCCATGGTGAAGGAGACCAGGCTGCCGGGGTCCGGGCCGTCGTCGGCGCGGGCGCCGAGGCCGGCGGCGATCCAGGCCCCGCACGCGACGACCAGGAGCGCGGCGGCGATCAGCGCGGCCTCCTTCGCCCATGCGTCGCCGGGACGGGGCTCCTTCTGCTGTTCGTTGGTCATCGTCATGTTCTCCCTTCCGAGGAGGCAGAGTCTTCCGGGAGGGTGGGCTGACGTGTGGTCTCCTCCACCCAGCGGACGACGTCCTGGGTGTGGCCGGGCCACCCGAGTTCCTCGAGCATGTCGGTCAGTGGTCCGCTGAGTTCCAGCGCTCGGCGCGGGTCCGTCGCGGCCAGCGAGCGCCACGCGGCATGGGCGTTGCCCGCCACCTGCGCGGTCTCGCTTCTCGGCTCCGCTCCGGCGCGGCGGCGACGCAGAGCGGTCCGGACGAGCAGCCGCACGGTGGCGGACAGGTCGTCGCGCCGGCCCAGTACGAGCCAGGCCCGCGCGCTCAGGACCTGCACGGTGTAAGGGTGCAGCGGCCCGTACTCGGCCTCCAGCGCGGCCTCGGTCCGCTCCGCCAGGGCGATCGCCGTGGCGGTGTCCCCCGCCCCGTGCGCCGCCAGGAGCCGCGCCCAGGCCTCCTGGTGGGCGGCCGGCAGCGGCGCTCCCCACGTCACGGCCGGTTCGGGCACGAAGGGCACGGCGGGCGCGGCCGAGCGGCCGGAGCCGTCGCCGACCCGGGCCGGCGGGGGCACGACGGGGTGCGGCACGGACAGCGTCGTCACGTGGCCGTCGGGGTCGACGACGAGGGGCCACGCCGAGCCGTCCGGCTCCTTGGCCGTGACCCGGACGGGCCGGCCCCGTAGCGCGGCGCGGACGCGGATCTCCGCGAGCGCGGCCAGCCGGGCGGCCGGGAGGTCGCCGGACGGGGCGCCGACCGGCTCCCCGTCGATGCTGACTCCGGAGCCGGTGAGGGTGATGGTGTAGAGCGGGGTGGCCGGCACCTGGCCGGCATCGGTGGTCACTGCGTCATCCGCCCTTCGGGAAGTAGGGAGGCGCCCATCCGAGGTAGGTGGCGCCCCACTTCGACTCGATCTCCGTCGCCGGGACGACGTCGATGTACCCGGGCCTGCGGATGTCGTTGCTCGCGATCTCGCCGTCCCCGAGGTAGACGGCGACATGGCCGGCCCGCTGACCGGTGTCCCAATACATCAGCGCCCCCGGGGGCGGGGTCCTGTCCTTGTCGTGCTTCATGCTGGTGGGCATTTCCCGGTAGTGGTCGATGGCGTAGGGGACACCGGAGGAAGACCATCCGTACGCGACGGACGTGAAGGCGAGGCACATCTGGTACCACTTCTTGGGACCGCTGCGCGCCTCTTCTCGGGCCGCCGCGATGGCCTCCTTCGTGCTCCGCGGGTTCTTGACCTCGGGGGGCCAGCCGGCGGCGCCGTCGTGGAAGGGCTGGCCCGGTTCACCGGGCTTGCCCCCGTCCTGGCAGCCCTTGTCCCGGGGCTTGTCCGATTCGCCGCCACCCGGAGGGCTTCCGTTCGTGCCGCGCCGGTTCAGGTCGATCTTCGCCTCGCCGGCCAGCTCGCGGGCGTAGTCCTCGTGCTGGTCGTAGAGGTCGGGGTACGCGCTGCGCTGGACCGCCTGGGCGGCGGCGCCGTACTTCATGGACTCCCAGCCGCGGACGTCGGTGAGCCCCGGCGGGTCGCCGTCGTCGCCGCCCCAGAAGAACATCTTGGCGGCGTACTTGGGCTGCATGATCTGTTCCTTGGTGCCCCAGCCCGCGACAGGACGCTGCTGGAACAGGCCGACCGAGTCGCGGTCGCCGTAGTCCAGGTTGAGGAGCGTGCTCTCCTGCAAGGCCGTCATCAGGGCGATCAGGGTGGCCCGGCCGGACAGTCCGCCCTCCTTGGCGACGGTGTCGATGATCTCTGCGTTCGCGAGCTGTGCCTTGCGTATGCCTTCGCCGGGCCGCTGCGCCCCGCCGCCGCCTTCTGAGTCCCCCGGGTCCACTCCGGGGCGGCCCCGGTCGCCGCAGCCGACGGCGGAGGCGTCGCCGCCCATGGCTGCGACCAGCCCGAGCAACAGCAGGCAGAAGACCATGACGACGGACAGCACGGCCGCCGCCTTGAGCTTGAAGACGATCCCCTTGGCATCGAGCAGGAGACCCGCCGCATCACGGGCCCGCACTAGACGCCCAGGATTCGCGTGATGTGCCACTTCCCGCCGGAGGTCATCAACTCCAGTTGCAGGACGGTGGTCTCGCTGTAGTCGGAGTAGCCGTCGACGGCCACGACGGTGGTCGCCTGACGCCAGACGCGCAACGGGGAGTCCCCGGGCAGGTCCTTGCCCGAGGGGGTCACGGCGACGGAGCGCACCGTGGAGATACCGCCCTGGCTGACGAGCTTGTCCCAGGCCGGGTCGGTGTGTTCGGAGAGGTTCGCGGCCAGAGCCGGCGCCAGGAGGGGGCGCACCCGCTCCACCACCGTCCTGTGCGTCTGGTCCTGCGGCGGGTTGCGGGTGAGGTAGACGCGCGCGAACTGCTCGGCGACCCGGTCGGGGTTGTCCAGGTCGGCCGGCGACGGCGGCGTCGCGGGCGTCGCCGAGGGCGCGCCGGGCGGGGCGGAGGCCGCCGGGACCTCCGCCGCACCGTCCCCGCGCGCCGGTGCCGCGGGGGCCGGGCCGGCTGTGGCGGCGGGCTGCTTCTCGCCGAGCAGGCCCGGCCACACCCAGCGGGTGCCCACTCCGAGCGCCAGCACCACCACGACGATGATCGCGGCGCCGGTGGGGCGGATCGGGTCGCGGCGGCGCTGTTCGCGCACCCACTCGTGCGACCGGCGCCGCATCTGCTGGTGGTGTACCGCCTTCGCACGGCGACGCGCCCGGCGGCTGCCCGCCTTCCGGACCTCCTCCGGGTGACGGATGTCGGCCAGGATCTCGCGCCACTCCTGTGGCGTTCGGTCACTCATGCTTGCCTGACCGGGGGTCGGAAGGAATGGGGCGAGGTGCTCGCGGGCCTGCGCGGGGGCCGGTTGGGCGTACTGCGGATGACGGTCGCCGAGATGAGGCGGGGCTCGCCCGGCGACTGCGGTACCGGGGCCTGGCGGAAGGCGAAGTTCGGCCGATTGCCGGACTCAGGGCGCATGGCCGGCGAAGCCGGGTTGCCGGAAGGGGCACTCGGGCTGCTGTGGCCTCGGTCGCCGGGAGCCCCGGCGCCGCTCGAGGGGCCGGGGGGCAGGGCCGGACGCGGCTGCGAGGCCTGTACGGCGGGCGTCGGGCGCGGTGACGGCCCGGAGACCGCGGCGGCGCCCGTCTTCGTGGCACCGGCCGCCCCTGAAACGGATCCGCCGGCGGCTTCGGCGGACCTTCCCGGCGGGAGTGCGATCTTGGGGCGGTGGCCGGCCGGCAGGGGCGCCGGGGCGGGCGGGCGCGCCGGCGGAACGCGGGTGACCGTGACGTCGGCACCGTCACCCGAACCGCCGGAACCGGTGGGAATTCCCGGACGGTTCCTCCCCCCGCCTCCGCCGCCCCCGCCGGTCCGGCCCGGAAGGGTCTCCCCGGGACGGTCGTAGCCGGAACCGGAGCGCTTCCCGCCTCCCTTGCCGACGGCGCTGAGGGCACGGGTGGCGAGCATGCCGGCGATCGACCCGCCCGTCGTGCCGCGCACGCCGAAGATCTGGGCGAGTACGGACCGGAACTGGAAGGCCACCACGGACAGGGCGATGGACAGGCCCATGGTGGGCAGCCATCCGTACTTCCCGAACATCTGCATCGTCGCGGTCTGCGCCGAGAGCACGGCGCCGAGCACCAGGGTCGCGATGAAGCTCTCGAGGGTGCGGGCGAGGAGCTGGTCGAACCAGGCGAGCCCCCACTGCCTCGGCCGCCCGGGAATGACCCAGAGGCAGGCGAAGAAGACGCCGGTCAGGAGGAGCAACAGCGACCCGAGGAAGGCCGCCAGGGAGGTGAACGCGAGGACCAGCAACAGGACCGCGAACAGCAGGGCGACGACGACGGAGGGGATCAGCACCATGATGCGCCCGACCGGGGTGTCGCCGTCCACCCAGTCCTTCGAGGCTCCACCGATATGGTCCTCGACCTCTTTGTCGATGTAGTCAACACGGTCTTCTGCGCTGGTCCCCTGGTCCAGGACCTGCCTTCCGTACTTCTTGCAGGCCTCCAGGCTGCCGAATTCGGCGATGCACCAAGGCGTGGCGACGAACCCCCGCCAGATGGAGTCCTGCGACTTCCGCAGCAGCGTGTCGCGGCCGTTGTCCGTGAACTTCGGCGCGTTCTTGAGCGCGAAGGGGAAATCTCCGGATCCGTCACCAAGGCCCTCGGCCGTGGCGGTCATGGTGACGCTCGCGCCGACCTGCCGCGCCGAATCGATTCCGCTCACCCAGGACTGGGGGCTGGTCAGGAGGGATACGGACACCACGCCCGAGATCAGAACCCAGGCGATCTGCGAGAGCCCGCCTCCGCCACCGCCCTTCCTGTGCTGCACGAAGGCGATGAACCCGCCGACTACGAGGCAGCTCGGGAGAATGAACTCCATCAGGCTCTGCGAGGCGCCGCCGATCATGGTGGAGATGGCCTTCTCCATCTCCGGGATCGACGTGAACCGGAACACCCAGCCCACGATCACCGTCATGGCGAGGCCGATGATGAGCAGGAGGGCCATGAGGATGCTGACGATGAAGTGCATGCTCGAGTCGATGCCCTCGAACATGTTGAGGTCGGCATCGATGAACCAGCGCCCCGGGTCGTACAGCTCGTACATCGTCTCCCCGCCCTCGGGGATGTTCCCGTCACTCGGCGACCAGAAGAGGTCTCCGATACCGACGGGGTTGATGTCCTCGGCGTGTGCCTGGCCGGCCAGGACCATGACGGAGGTGAAGGCGAAGAGAGCGGGGATCGCCACGGTTCTGAGCCGTGGCAAGCGCATGGACATCTCCTACTCCCCTCCCGCCGTGATCAGGGCACGGACCAGGGAGGGCATGTCGGGCTCGCGTGCCATGTCCTTCGCACGCACCCTCTCTCGCTGGTCGACCTTCCAGGAACCGCCTTCCTCGACCAGGCGAAGTGCGACGCGTTCGGTCTCCGTGGGCTTGCCCGGCTCCGTTTCGGTCTGAGCGACCAGAACTCCGAGCCCTGCGGGGTGCTTGCCGACGGCGGCGACTTCCACGGCGTCCGAGGCCTTGAACTGTCCCGCACCGGCAGGCTCGGGACCGCTGCCGGACGGCGACGGCGACGGACCTCCGTCCGTCCTCGAGGCGATGCACTGTTCGACCGACCCCCTCAGGTACCCCTGGGACTCGAGCGGGCAGGCCGTCTTCCAGTCCTGGCGTTTGACCGCCTGCATGTAGGTCTGGGCCGCCGCCATCGCCGCCGCCTTCGGGTCCTTCGGCGCGAGGACGCCTCCCTCCCCGTCCTCCCCGGACGAGGAACAGCCGGCCGCCAGCAGCGAGGCGGCCAGGGCCAGGGCGGCGACGTGGGTCGTGCGACGGGTCATGCTGGCACCTTCTCGGAGTCGTCGGAGTCCGCGGCCTGGCGCGCGGGTTTGGGCGAGGTGTCGAGGAGTTCGAGGAGTTCGAGGCTGGGGACGTCCCACTGGACGGTGGCGCAGTTGAAGCGACGGTCGCGAATGATGCAGTGGCCGTGGCGGATCTCGCCGTCCGGCAGGAGCCCGACGGAGCGGATGAGGGCGCGGGTGTGGTCGTCCTTGGGCAGGCCAAGGAGTTCTGCGAGGCCGTCCTGCTGTCCCTTGGTGGTGAGCTGGAACCCGGCGACGGTGGTGAGCTGTTCGGTGATGCCGACGAGTTCGACGAGGCTTTCCGGGTCCTGGGTGTCCAGGAGCAGCGAGGTTCCCAGGGCTCGGCCGACACGGGCGATGTACTGGAGGAAGTTGGCGCCCTCGCGGGTCGCGGTCAGGACGTGGACCTCGGGGACGCAGACGCTCTTGCGCAGGTGGCGCAGGTCGCGGCGGCCCGCGGTGGTGATGCCGTAGGCGAGCATGCTGTGCATCAGGGCCACCGACAGCCGCTGCGTCGGGGTCCATTCGTGACGGCCGGCCTCGACTCCGGGCAGGCTCAGGCCCGGCATCTGCACCACCCAGATGCCCGGTCCCGGGCTGATGAGGGGCGCGTCCCCGGTCGGGCGGCCCATGAAAGGGGCACCCAAGGAGGACTGGGCCAGCTCGTACAGGGCCTCTCCGGTCTCACGGGCGAGCGGGTCCTGCATCGTGCGGAGGTACTCGATCACCTTCCACGTCGCCGGCTCTCCCGCCTTGACCACGGCGTTGACGGCGTGGGTGATGGGGGTTTCGGCGCCACGCTGGCGCAGGTGCTCGGGAGCGGCGATGCTCAGCTGGGCGGGGACTTCACCGCGGGCGGCGTCGATGCCGTCGGCGGCCAGCAGGGTGAACAGGTCGCAGGAGCCGGCGAAGCGCGGACCGGTCTCAACGAGGTGGGCGTTCAGCCCGTATCGGCGGGCCGCGTTCACCACTCCGCCGAGGTCCCCCTTGAAGTCCAAGGCGATCTCGTGGGCGCCGCGGAAGGCCGCGTCCAGCATCGACAGCATCATCGCCATGGTCTTGCCGCGCCCCGAACGGCCCACGTAGGCAGTGGTCGTGGCATCACCGCGGTCCGAGCCCGAGGTCACGTCATTGCGGAAGACACCCGGTGTGGAGCCCGTCAGGTAGCCGACGATCGGACCCGTGTCGTCACCGACCTGGGCCCCGCCCCACCACCACGATCCCGCCAGCGCGGTCACGTCCCGGACGTGTCCCAGGTCGGGCACGCGCAGCTGGTCGCCGGGCTGGGTTTCGATGAACAGCTCCCGCTGCTCCTCCTCGCCGACGACCACCTCGATGCCGATGCCGCCGTAGTGGGTGATGACGGCGTCCACCCGGTCGCGCAGGTCGGCGAGCGAAATGGTGCTGGTGACGACGAGCCGCGGGTGGTCCTCGACCAGGGTGAGGTCCTCACGCCGCATGTCACGCGTGAGACCGGCCATCACCTGCTCGGTCTCCTCGATCTCGCGCCCCGGGTCCTCCGCGGACTGGCGGGCCGCCGAACGCCTCTGCTCCTTGGCCAACCGCCGTGCTTCGTCGACCAGCTTGAGCGCGTCCCGTTTCGGCTGGACGCGGAAGCGGACACTCGCCTCCGGGGAAACCGGCAGGATCAGCGCGGTGGGGTCGGTGCCCGGGTCGAGGTCGTCCTCGTCCAGGTCCGGAACGTAGTTGATCTCGGAGAGGACGCGCAGCCACTCGCCGTTGCCGGGGCTCTGCATCTCCTCGGGGAAGCCCGTCATGGTCAATACGGCCGTCCAGGCGACCACTTCACCGTGTGCGTCCACCACGCGCAGGTGATCGGGGTGGGGCAGGATCCGACCACGGGTGAGCGCGGCCAGCTTGGCACCCGTGATCACTCCCCCGTTGGCCGTCGGCAGCGGCGCCGCACGATGCTGCTCCCGGGAGATCATCCACGCCAGGGTCTCGACCGCGGCGGGCCGCGCCTTCCACGGGCTGGCCTCCAGACGGCGCCCGAGGCGGCGCATCTGCGCGTCGAACTTGCTGAGTTCGCGGGTGGAGACCGTTGTCGAGGTGAGGCCCAACCCGTCCTGCACCCCTCGTTTGCCGGCCGTACGGACCGTGCCCGCGCGCTCGGTCATCCGTACGCCGAGCAGGAGGTGCCGGGTGGGCAGGCCGATCTGTTCGAGTCGGCGCACGCGCAGATCGGCCCACTCCTGCCACGCGCCGTGACTGAACGTTCCGGCGGCCTCGGCGACGTAGTCCTCGGCGTGCAGGGGCGACCACAGCACGCGCAAGTGGCAGTCGAATCCGGCGAGGGTACGGGCGAGGGCCGCCGAGGCGGCGTCTAGTTCGGTGTCGCGCGCGCCCTCGCTCATGAGGTCGGTGTTCGAAGAGGCGAGGGTGAACCAGGCCTCCGTGTGGCTGTCCGTGATGATCAGGCCGTCGGCGAGGGCGACGTACCGCGGGGCACCCGCTGACCGGTCGCCCCCGATCCCGAGGAACGTGCCCACTCTCTGCAGGATCTTCAAGATGCTTTCCCCTCCTGGTGCTGAAGTGCTTTGCGGCCGTAGGCGCGGGCCACGGCGTCAGGACCGTAGAGACGGGGCCGCGCGGCGAGGCGGATCGGCGCCCCGGCGCCGGCGGGCACCGCCTCCTCGGCCCCGAGCCACCGCTCCAGCGGTCCCCCGAGGGGGCTTTCGAGGAGGATCTCGGTCCTCCCGGACCAGCGGGCGCGACGGCTGATCCACTCGCCGCGGGTGGCGGCTCGGCGGCCGCCGGAGATGATCGGCCGGTGGCCGAGCACCAGGTAGCGGGCCCCGATGGACCAGCGGGTCACGTTCCACCGCCGGTCCACGTCCCGGCTCTTCTGCGTGCCGTAGACCACGGTGAGGAGCGGGGGCAGGAAGTAGAACGTGAACGTGACCTTGGACGGGAAGCCGAACAGCAGCAGGAGCGGCCCGGCCCACACGAGGTACAGCACGAGTCCCATGACGAGCGCGCGGCGGGGCACACCTTCGCCCAGGTCCATGCCGAGGAGTTCGTGCTGTTTGGTCTCCAGGTTGAGGTGGCTGGTGTAGGTGCGACCGACTCTCATCAGGCCCCCGCGACCTTCTTCCAGACATCGCCGAGGAGCGTCTTGACGCCGTCCGGGAACCACACGATTCCAGCGACGAACACGGCCGCGACGAACAGCGTCAGCATCTCGCCCCACTCCTTCTTCAGGAAGTGGCCCAGGGCCCTGACTGCCAGGAATGCGGCGAAGAGGTTGCCGACCACGGCGAGGATCCAACCCTTGAGGTCGGCGCCCGTGGTGAGCGCGAGCGTCTCGGTGGCGGTTTGGTGCAGCACAGGATTCCCCCGTTGTTGTGATGACTGTCATGCTGAAGCGATTTCCGTGACGACGACTCACCCCGGTGAGCGACGGGAACGGAGATTCAGAGAGCGCCGCCGCGGATGTCCGCGACCTGCCACCGCTGGGCGTCCGAGCTGGACACCCGGGTGAGCTTCACGCGGTAGGCGACTTCGACGGTGGTGCCGCCCAGTGCCCAGCCGACCCGGGCGGAACCCCAGCGGTCGCCTGCTCCGGAGGCGTCGACGGACCAGGAGAGGACACCCTTGAACTCGATCCCTTGCGGCAGGGCCGGCAGTCGCGCGCCGGGGGCCGAGACGCTCTCCGTGTCACCGCCCGCGTAGGCGGCGAAAAACTTCTCGATGGTGCTCTTCGTCTGGCCGGTGAGCTCGGCGTCCGTCTGGACGGCCGGCGTGTCAGGCAGCTGGGGGCCCGTGGCCGGCACGCCCACCAGGGCGGGACGTCCGGTGACGGAGAACCGCCCACCGGCCTGGAACACGGGGACGTCGAGCCCCACCCAGCGGGCGCCCGACTCCGCCCGGGGCGCGGTTCCCCCGGGGGCGGCGGAGGGGGCGGGGCTGGTGGACGGTTCGGCCGCTCCCGCGGAACGGATCAGGACGTCGACGCGAACGAGCGCACGACCGGCTTCAGCCGGGGTGACCGCGCCGGGCTGGACGGCCAGCACCTCCTGACGGCCCTTGCCGTCCCAGCCCATGGTGCTGTCCGCCCCGGCCGGCAGTGCGGAGGCGAGGAGCGCAGCGCGCTCCTCCTTCCTGGTCTCGTCCCAGCCGAGGTAGGCGCGGGCGAAGCGGGCGGCGGCCGCCTGGGCTTCGGCGGTCGGGTACGTCGGCCCTGCCTGAGCCGGAGCGGTGGCGGCGGCCGGGGCCTTGGGCGGAACCACCCAGGCACGGACGCCCGTGACGGCCGCGAGGGCCACAACGGTCCACAGCAGGCCGCGGCCGAGCCTGCGGGCGAATACCACACCCGAGCTTTCGTCCTGGGGCACCCACGGAGCGGTCGGCGTCACCACCTGACGGACCGTCTCATTGGGCGCCGCGGAGGCACGCTCACGCGCCGCCACCAGCTCGGCGCCCGCGGCCTCCCACGGATTCACCGTCTGAGAGCCCGGCTTCTCTTCCTGTCGGGACGGCCCCTCCGGAAGTCCTCGCTTGCTCTGGTCCACCGGTTCCGGAAGGCCCATCACCTTCCGGGTCATTCTCGCAAACGAGCCCATTCCCCCCACGCCTCTCCCGCCGTTCCGGCGCACGCCTCGACCTCACGCCGACGTGCCCGCCCCCCAGCTGCCATGTGTTGGCACATGCAGCAGCGGCAAACCATAAGAGACATGTGATCATCAGTCAAAAATTTCAACTAGCGCTAAGTCGACAAGGACACCTCGGGCGGGGAATCCAGACCCGTCTCACATATCGATCGGTCGCCAGACTCTGTGCACACCCACGAACCCCCGACACCGGACCCGTCCGAGTTCCACCTGCACGACGACTGTCGGCTCCGGGGCCACTTCACCCACACCCCGGGACCGACCAGCACAGTTGTGTCAAGCCCCATACCAGCAGGTGAGAGACTTACGAGAGCTCACCGCGCCCCGCGATGCCGCTGCGGCAGCACGATCCTCCGTCGCCCTCACTCGATCCGGCCAGGAAATCCGGGAAGCCCGGAAGTGGAACCCTCTCGGCACACTCACGGGAATGCGGCGGCATGACTTCGACGGGCCCCTCGGGGTGACCGAGCGCCCTTCGCACGCTTACCGCACGCCGAGCGACAGCGCCGGAAGCCCCACCCTGCAGAAACGCTCTACTACCCCAGCCTTCACTTCAGCGAATACTCCGGAGGTAGGAGCAAAGTCGCGCTCGGACCCACGGGGCGCGGCGCGGTTCTCGGCGCATACACGCGGAGTGCGGGGCCTCCGGTTGCGCGGCCCGCCTGTGGCCTCGACCACAGCGCCCCCGGGCGGCCGACGCCCCTCGTCGAGACGGCTGCAAGGTCGGCCCGGCCACCGACGGCCGCTCACGCGCACGGCACGGAGGGCGTCCCGGCCTCCGGGGTCTACAGCATTGAGCACCGTATGTGGATGGGGCGGTACGGGTACGACGAACCCGTACCGGCCACGCCGGTCCACAGTCCGGAAATGCCGAGCACTACCCAGTGGAGCGCGGCCCGAGCGGCGACCCCTCCTCCTCTGACGGAGCGTCAGCAATGCCCCCGGATGACGGTCATCCGGGGGCAAGACACTGAGCGATTTGCCGGAACGACAGCCGAGCCGACATTTCGGCCACCCGAACCGCGGGGCAGGATTCCTACTTCGCGATCGGTTCCAGGATCGCCACGCACTCCACGTGGTGGGTCATCGGGAAGAGGTCGAAGACGCGGAGGGTGCGGACCTTGTAGCCGGCTTCCGCGAAGTAGGCCAGGTCGCGGGCCAGGGCCGCCGGGTCGCACGCCACGTAGGCGATGCGGCGGGCCGAGAGGCCCGCCACGTGGCGGACCGTCTGCTTGCCCGCGCCCGCGCGCGGGGGGTCCAGGACGACCAGGTCGCACTCCGTGATGCCGGTCTTCGGGAGGACCGTCTCGACCTTGCCCTGTTCGATGCGGACCCGGGGGAAGTCCGCCAGGTTGTGCCGGGCGTCCTCCACCGCGCGCTTCGTGGACTCGATGCCCAGGACGGCGCCCGTCTCGCCGAGGCGTTCGGCGAGGGCCCCGGCGAAGATGCCGACACCGCAGTAGAGGTCGAGGGCCATCTCGCCCTTGCGCGGCATCAGGCCCTGCATGACGGCCTTGATCAGGGTGTCCGCGGCCTGCGGGTGGACCTGCCAGAAGCCGCCCATGCCGACGCGGTACGTACGGCCGTCCGCGCGCTCCCGGACGAAGGGGCGGCCGTGGACGCGGTGGACCCCGCCGTCCTTCTCCTCCACGCGCAGGACGGAGACCGGCTTGTCGAGCTCGACCAGGGGCAGGCGGCCGCCCGGACGCGGGGTCAGGACGACCTGGCGGTCCTGGGAGCCCGAGGCGGCGATGGCCTCGACCGTGGCCATCTGGGGCCAGTCCTGCTTCTCGATGCCCAGCTCGCTGACGCCCTGCGCCGCGATCATGCAGTGGTCGATCGGCTCGATCTCGTGGGAGCGGTGCTTGCGCAGGCCGACGGTGCCGTCCTCGTCGACGGCGTACTGCACGCGCGTGCGCCACTGCGGCACCTGCCCGGCCGGCAGCTTGTCGCCCTCGGCGGGCATCACGGTGCCGTCCCAGCCGGCCTCCTCCGGGGTGAGCCCGGCGAGCCGCTTCAGCTGCTCGGCGACGACCTCGCCCTTGAGCCGGCGCTGCGCGCCCGGCTTGGCGTGCTGCCAGTCACAGCCACCGCACTTGCCGGGGCCGGCGTACGGGCACGGGGCCTCGACGCGGTCCTTGGAGGCATCGAGCACGGTGATCGCGTCGGCGCGCAGGAAGCGGGAGTCGACGTCGCCCTCGGTGACCTTCGCGACGACCTTCTCGCCGGGCAGGGTGTGGCGGACGAACAGGACCCGGCCCTCTGCGGTGCGGGCGATGCAGTGGCCGCCGTGCGCGACGGGACCGACCTCGACCTCGTACTCCTCCCCGACCAGTGACTGCTTCTCGTTCTGCTCCGTCATGGCGGGGAGGCTCCAAGGATAAGAAAGACCAAAAAAGTGAACGGCCGGACGACCGACCCACCAGTTTACGTGGATCTCGTCCGGCCGTTCACCAACCGGTTCAGCCCTTGCCGGTCGGCGCCTTCGACGGTCGCGGGGTGTCGACCGGACCGCGGCGGACCGAGCCCGGGGCGTTCCAGTCCTGGCGCTTCTTCGCCCGCCTCTTGGCGAGCTCCGAGGACTCCAGCTGGTAGGGCACCGAGGTGACCATCACACCGGGGGTGAAGAGCAGCCGGCCCTTGAGGCGCAGTGCGCTCTGGTTGTGCAGCAGGTGCTCCCACCAGCGGCCGACGACGTACTCCGGGATGTACACGCTGACCGCGTCGCGCGGGTTCTCGCTGCGCAGGCCCTTGACGTACTCGACGACCGGGCGGGTGATCTCGCGGTACGGCGAGTCGAGGATCTTGAGCGGGACGTTGATCCCGCGTCGGTCCCACTCCTCGCGCAGCGCCTTGGTCTCGGCCGTGTCGACGCTGATGCTGACCGCTTCCAGGGTGTCGGAGCGGGTGAGCTTGGCGAAGGCCAGGGCGCGCAGCGTGGGCTTGTGCACCTTGGAGACCAGGACGATCGAGTGGACGCGGGAGGGGCGCACGCTGTCGTCGCTGGGGCCCTCGGCGGCGGCGATCTCGGCGGAGACCCGGTCGTAGTGCTTCCGGATCGCGGTCATCGTGCCGTAGAAGATCACCATGCCGAGCAGGGCGACCCAGGCGCCGTGGGTGAACTTGGTGGCCAGGACGATGACCAGAACCATGCCGGTGAAGAAGGCGCCGAAGGTGTTGATCGCCCGGGAGCGGTGCATGCGCCGGCGGGTGGCGGCGTCGCGCTCGGTCTTCAGGTGCCGGTTCCAGTGCCGGACCATGCCGATCTGGCTGAGCGTGAAGGACACGAATACGCCGACGATGTACAGCTGGATCAGTTTGGTCGAGTCCGCGTCGTAGATCCAGACGAGCAGTATGGCGGCGCCGGCGAGGAGCACGATGCCGTTGGAGAAGGCGAGCCGGTCGCCGCGCGTGTGCAGCTGGCGCGGCAGGTAGCGGTCCTGCGCGAGGATCGAGCCGAGCAGCGGGAAGCCGTTGTACGCGGTGTTCGCCGCCAGGAAGAGGACGAGCGCGGTGGCCGTGGCGAGCAGGATGAACAGGATGCTGCCGCCGCCGAAGACGGCTTCGCCGACCTGGGAGATCACCGGGTCCTGGACGTACGAGGGGCCGACCGGTACTCCGTCTTGCAGCAGGTCCACGGCGGGGTTCTCGGCCATGCGCACGTCGGTGGCCATGGCGAGGCCGATGATGCCGCAGAACATGGTGACCGCCAGGCCGCCCATGAGGGCGAGGGTGCTCGCGGCGTTCTTGCTCTTGGGCTTGCGGAAGGCGGGGACGCCGTTGCTGATGGCCTCGACGCCCGTCAGTGCGGCACAGCCGGAGGAGAAGGCGCGCAGCAGCAGGAAGACCATCGCGAAGCCGGCGAGGCCCTTCTGCTCGGGTTCGATCTCGAAGTCGGCCGTCGGCGCCGACATGGTCTCGCCGAGGACGATGCCCTTCCAGGCGCCCCAGCCGATCATGACGAAGACGGCGGCGACGAAGACATAGGTCGGGATCGCGAAGAGTTTGCCGGACTCCTTCACGCCGCGCAGATTCATCAGCGTGAGCAGAAGGATCATGACGATCGCCGAGAGCACCTTGTGCTCGATGACGAAATGCACCGCCGAGCCGAGATTCTCCACTCCGGAGGAAATCGACACGGCGACGGTCAGGACGTAGTCGACGAGCAGGGCGCTCGCCACGGTCAGGCCGGCCCGGGGGCCGAGGTTGGTGTTGGCCACCTCGTAGTCGCCGCCGCCGCTGGGGTAGGCGTGGACGTTCTGCCGGTAGGAGGCGACCACCGTGAACATCAGCACCACGACCGCGAGGGCGATCCAGGGGCTGTACTGGTACGCCGACACGCCCGCGATCGACAGGACCAGCAGGACCTCGCCCGGGGCGTAGGCCACGGAGGAGAGAGGGTCGGACGCGAAGACAGGAAGGGCGATCCGCTTGGGAAGGAGTGTTTCCCCGAGGCGGTCGCTGCGTAGCGCCCGGCCGATCAGGATCCGTTTGGGCACGTCGGTCAGTTTGGACACGCAGAGGATCGTAAGCGTTCGAAATCAGACTGACGAACCCCCCACCCCCTCATAACGCAATCCCGTCGCATTTCCTCCCCGACCGCACCACGAACGCACCACGACCGCACCGCGGACGTGCCCCGAGTGCGCCGCGGATACGTCGCGGAGGTGCCCCGGTGGGCCCGGGCGGGCCCGGGTGCGTCCCGAGAAGCGAACAAGAGGCCTCACCCGTGACCACCCGTGTGTAGCTTGGGCCATGGTCTGAGACCCTGTTAAACCAGAGATGCAATGAGGCTGGGAACCAGCGAGTCGCTGACAGCCGGAAGGACGGCCGTGCACATCGTCATCATGGGTTGCGGAAGAGTGGGCTCCGCCCTCGCGCAAACCCTGGAACAGCAGGGGCATACGGTCGCAGTCGTCGACCAGGACCCCACCGCATTCCGCCGGCTCGGCGCCGGATTCGGCGGCCGCCGCGTCACCGGGGTCGGCTTCGACCAGGACACCCTGCGGGAGGCGGGAATCGAGGACGCGGGCGCGTTCGCCGCCGTCAGCAGTGGTGACAATTCCAACATCATCGCCGCGCGGGTGGCCCGGGAGATGTTCGGCGTCGAGAACGTCGCCGCACGCATCTACGACCCCAAGCGCGCCGAGGTCTACCAGCGCCTGGGCATCCCCACCGTCGCCACCGTGCGGTGGACCGCCGACCAGATGCTGCGCCGGCTGCTGCCGTCGGGCGCCGAGCCGCTGTGGCGGGACCCGAGCGGCGGCGTTCAGCTCGCCGAGGTGCACACCTCTCCCGCCTGGATCGGGCACAAGGTCAGCAAGATCCAGGACGAGACCGGCGTCCGTGTCGCGTTCCTCACCCGGCTGGGCGAGGCCATGCTGCCGACGTCGCAGACGGTGCTGCAGGAGGGCGACCTCGTCCACGTGATGATGCGCACGGACGAGATCGACAAGGTCGAGGCGGCTTTCGCCGAGGGGCCTGAGGAGGCACACGCATGAGGGTCGCTATCGCCGGGGCAGGCGCGGTGGGCCGCTCCATCGCGGGCGAGCTGCTGGAGAACGGCCACGAGGTGCTCCTGGTCGACAAGGCGCCGACCGCCATCTCGGTGGAGCGGGTGCCTCAGGCCGAGTGGCTGCTGGCCGACGCCTGCGAGATCACCTCGCTGGACGAGGCGGCGCTGCAGCGCTGCAACGTGGTCATCGCGGCGACCGGTGACGACAAGGTCAACCTCGTCGTCTCGCTGCTCGCGAAGACCGAATACGGCGTGCCGCGCGTGGTGGCCCGCGTCAACAACCCGAAGAACGAGTGGCTCTTCAACGAGTCCTGGGGCGTGGACGTCGCGGTCTCCACGCCGCGCCTGATGTCGGCCCTGGTCGAGGAGGCCGTGAGCGTCGGCGACCTGGTGCGGCTGCTGCGCTTCAGCCACGGCGACGCCAACCTGGTCGAGCTGACCCTGCCGGCCGACTCCTCGGTCGCGGGTACGCAGATCAGCGAGATCAGCTGGCCCGAGGACACCTCGCTGGTGACGATCATCCGGGGCAACCGGGTGCTCACCCCGCACGGCGAGGAGACCCTGGAGCCGGGCGACGAGCTCCTCTTCGTGGCGGCCCAGGCCCGCGAGGAGCAGCTGGAGGACCTCCTCCAGGCCCGCCGCTAGTCCTGCGGACCTGCGGACCTGCTCGGCCGACGAAGGGGGCGCGCCCGGCACGGCGCGCCCCCTTCGCGCTTCCCCACCACAGGCCCTGCGGGCCCGCCCGGGCAGGCTCGGCCACCCCTCGGCCTGCGCATGGGCAGCGCCACGCACCGTCGGCCGGCCCTGCGGGCACGCTCGACGGACGGAGCCCCGCCCGCCGCTGCCACCGTCCGGGCGGCCGGTGCCCCCCCTTCTCGGCGGCCGCCGGCCCTGAGGGGCGCACTCGACGTACGGGTGCCTGACGGGCTCCCCCGCGGCGCTGCATGCTCGTGCGGGATGGCGGCCGCGGCAAGGTGGCGCTGTACGCGGACGGCGTGCCGGCAGGTCGACGGCAGCCCGGCCCCCACGACACGTTCAGCGTGGCTTCCCGAAGGTGCGACCTCGGCGAATGCGGCCACCAGGTGCCCGGATCGGCCCGCGGCCCAGGGCCGTTCTCGACCGGGGCCGGGCAGGCCAGGGCCTGGGGCCGGGCCCGGTCGGGCCTGGGGCCGGGCCCGGAGGCCGGGCGGCCAGGGGCTGCCCGGTGGCTGCGGCCCGCAATGCGGAAGGGCGGGAGCGGCCCTTCGGCCGTCCCGCCCCTCGTTACATCTGCCCGTCGGTCAGGGCTTCCGGTGGGACGTCGCCTTGCGGGCCTCCTCGGCGGCCTCCTTGGCCTCCCACTCCGCGATGACGTCGATCGGCGGCGGCGCCTTCGCCAGGAAGACCCAGGTGAAGTACACCGCGAGCACCATCGGCGGGAGCTTCAGCGCGATCAGCACCCAGCCCAGCTGCGTCGCGTCGCCCCACCAGTACAGCGGGAAGAGGATCGCGTACTTGGCGAGGAAGATCAGCCCCCAGGCCAGGCTGGCCTTCGTGTACGCCTTCTTGCGCCCCGGGTTGCGCGTGCGCCAGGACAGGTTCTCCTTGAACACCGGGCCGAGGATCACGCCCAGCAGCGGGAAGCCCACCAGAGCCGAGACCGTGAAGGCCACGCCCAGGCCGACGCCGTAGATCATGCCCGGCAGGTAGAACCCCTTCGCGCTGCCCGTGAAGAGGGCGAAGGCCACGCCCACGCCCACGCCGAAGACGCCGCTGAAGGCGTGCTTCACCGTGTCCTTGCGCAGCAGCCGCACGATCACCAGCAGCACGGCGACCGCGCCCGCCGCGACGGCGGACATCTTCACGTCCTTGTTGACCGTGTAGATCATGACGAAGAGCAGCCCGGGGAGCATCGTCTCGACGGTGCCCCGGACACCTCCGAACGCGTCGAACAGCGCCGCCTGCGTCACGGCCTTCTGGTCCGCGGACTGCTCCGCGGGGGGCTCGGCGCCGGGCTCCGGATTGGTCGGTTTGTCGAGTGACATCGCCGGTTACTGCTCCTGTCCGAGCGGTCGGAGTTCGTACTTCGGGTTGAACAGCACCCGACGGCCGTGACTCAGCGAGATGCGCCCGGAGGCGATCATGCGTCGCCCGGGCTCGATTCCCACGATCGAGCGACGCCCGAGCCAGACCACGTCCAGTGCGCCGGAGCCGTCGAACAGCTCGGCCTCCAGAGCGGGGACGCCGGCCCTCGGGCGGAGGGTGACCGTACGCAGGGTGCCGGTCACCTTGACTATCTGGCGGTCGTCGCAGTCGCAGATCCGCGTACAGCCCGCGGCTTCTGCGTCCTCCTGCAGCTCCGCGGAATGCAGGTCCTCCTGCGAGGTCGACAGCCGCTCGATCATCCGGCGGAACCGGCCCGCCGGCCTGGCCGGCTTCGCGGGCTTCTCGGGACGCGGTTCAGCACTCATACAGGAAAGCCTACCGGCGCGCCGACTACCTCTCGAAGCGGTATCCCATGCCCGGTTCGGTGATGAAGTGCCGCGGATGCGAGGGGTCCGCCTCCAGCTTGCGCCGCAACTGGGCCATGTAGACCCGCAGGTAGTTCGTCTCGGTGCCGTACGACGGCCCCCAGACCTCCTGCAGGAGGTGCTTCTGGCTGACCAGCTTGCCGCCGTTGCGGACCAGGACCTCCAGCAGGTGCCACTCGGTGGGGGTCAGCCGTACGTCACGCCCCTCGCGCACCGCCTTCTTGGCGGCCAGGTCCACCGTGAAGCCCTCGGTCGCCACGACCACCTCGCCCTCTCCCGCACCGGCGGACGGTTCCGCCCGGCGGACGGCGGCGCGCAGCCTGGCCAGCAGCTCGTCCATGCCGAAGGGCTTGGTCACGTAGTCGTCGGCGCCCGCGTCCAGGGCCTCGACCTTCTCGTCGGAGCTGTGCCGGGCGGAGAGGACCAGGATGGGGACGCGGGTCCAGCCGCGCAGCCCCCTGATCACCTCGACCCCGTCCATGTCCGGGAGACCGAGGTCGAGGACGACCACGTCGGGGTGGCGGGCCGCCGCGAGCTCCAGGGCGCTCGCGCCGTCGGCGGCGGCGTCGACCTCGTACGTGCGTGCCTTCAGATTGATCACGAGGGCTCGGACGATCTGCGGCTCGTCGTCCACCACGAGCACCCGGGTCATTGAGGTCCTGCCTTCTGTCGCGTCCTGGTCTTCCGGTCACGGTCGTGACCGGTCTGCGATGCGTCCGCACCGGGGGTGGCGAGCCCGTCCCCGTCCCCGCGTTCGCCGGCGTCCACGGTGCCACGGGCCGGCGCGCCGCGGTGTACCGCGCGCAGGGTCAGCACCATGGTCAGCCCGCCGCCGGGGGTGTCCTCGGCGGCGATCGTGCCGTCCATGGACTCGGTGAATCCGCGGGCGACGGCCAGCCCGAGGCCCACTCCGGCGCCGCGCGGGGCGTCCCCGTACCGCTGGAAGGGGGCGAAGATGCGGTCCTTGGCGTCGTCGGGGACCCCGGGACCGCGGTCGACGACCCGCACCTCGACCCGGTCGCCGAGGCTGCTGGCCGCCACCAGCACCGGCGTCCCGGCCGGGCTGTACTTGACGGCGTTCTCGACGACGTTGGCCACGGCCCGTTCCAGCAGCCCGGGATCCACCGCCACCATCGGCAGCGACTCGGGCACGTCCAGCAGCACGCTGTCCTCCGGTACGCCGCCCAGCGCCATCGGGACGACCTCGTCGAGGTCGATCTCCCGGATCAGCGGGGTGACGGTCCCGGTCTGCAGCCGCGACAGGTCCAGCAGGTTGCCCACCAGGTGGTCGAGGCGGTCGGCGCCGTCCTCGATGCCCTCCAGCAGCTCGGCGCGGTCCGCCTCGGACCATTCGACGTCGTCGGAGCGCAGCGAGGTCACGGAGGCCTTGATGGAGGCCAGCGGCGTACGCAGGTCATGGCTGACGGCGGCCAGCAGGGCGGTCCGGATCCGGTTGCCCTCGGCCAGCCGGCGGGCCTCCTCGGCCTCGCCGACCAGTCGCTGGCGGTCCAGGACCACGGCGGCCTGGGCGGCGAAGGCCCCGAGCACCCGGCGGTCCTCGGCGGGCAGGACCCGCCCGGACAGGGCGAGCGCCATGTGGTCGCCGATCGGCATGTCCACATCGGCGTCCTCGGGGCGGGCGACCGGGCGGGGGCCGACGCTGCCGGCCCGTTTCCACAGGTCCCGGTCGTCCGCCCGTTCCAGCAGGGCCACCGACTCCATGGCGAAGGTCTCGCGCACCCGCTCCAGCAGCGCGTCCAGGGTGGTCTCGCCCCGCAGCACGCTCCCGGCGAGGAAGGAGAGGATCTCGGACTCGGCGCGCAGCCGGGCCGCCTGGTGGGTGCGCCGGGCGGCCAGGTCCACCACGGAGGCCACCGCGACGGCCACACCGAAGAAGACGGCGATGGCGACGATGTTCCTGGGGTCGGACACGGTGAAGCGGTGCAGCGGCGGGGCGAAGTAGTAGTTCAGCAGCAGTGAGCCGACGGCGGCGGAGGCCAGGGCCGGCCAGAGCCCGCCCAGCAGGGCGGCCGCCACGGTCAGCGCCAGGAACAGCAGCATGTCGTTGGCGATGCCGAGGTCCGCGGCGATGTGCGTGAGCAGGAGGCACAGCAGGACCGGGAAGACCGTGCCGACGACCCAGCCGGCCAGGATCCGGCTGCGTCCGAGGCGGGCGGCGGAGGGGGCCAGGGGCAGGCCCCGCCCCTTGGCGACCTCCTCGTGCGTGACGATGTGGACGTCGAGGTCGGGTCCCGAGTCGCGGGCCACGCTCGCGCCGACACCGGGGCCCAAGACGTACTGCCACGAGCGGCGGCGGCTGGAGCCGAGCACGATCTGGGTGGCGTTGACCCCGCGCGCGAAGGCGAGCAGGGCGTCGGGGATGTTGTCGCCGATGACATGGTGAAACGTTCCGCCGAGGTCCTCGACCAGCGTCCGCTGGACCGCGAGCTCCTTCGGCGAGGCCGCCGTCAGGCCGTCGCTGCGGGCGATGTAGACGGCGAGGATCTCGCTGCCCGAGCCCTTCGCCGCCATCCGCGAGGCGCGCCGGATCAAGGTCCGTCCCTCGGGTCCGCCGGTGAGCCCGACGACGATCCGCTCCCGCGCCTGCCAGGTCGAGCGGATGCCGTGCTCGCCCCGGTACTGCTGGAGGTACTCGTCCGCCCGGTCGGCGACCCAGAGCAGCGCCAGCTCGCGCAGGGCCGTGAGGTTGCCGGGCCGGAAGTAGTTGGAGAGGGCCGCGTCGACCTTCTCGGGCTTGTATATGTTTCCGTGCGCCATCCGCCGGCGCAGCGCCTGCGGGGACATGTCGACCAGCTCGACCTGGTCGGCCCGGCGGACGACCTCGTCGGGCACGGTCTCCCGCTGCCGCACCCCGGTGATCGACTCGACCACGTCCCCGAGCGACTCCAGGTGCTGGATGTTGACCGTCGACACGACGTCGATACCGGCTCGCAGCAGCTCCTCCACGTCCTGCCAGCGTTTGGCGTTGCGCGAGCCGGGGACGTTGGTGTGCGCGAGCTCGTCCACGAGCGCTATGGCCGGCCGGCGTTCGAGGACCGCGTCCACGTCCATCTCGGTGAAGGAGGCGCCGCGGTGGGCCAGGGTCCTGCGCTCCACCAGTTCCAGGCCGTGGAGCATGACCTCCGTACGCGGCCGCCCGTGGTGCTCGACGAAGCCGACGACGCAGTCCGCGCCCCGCTCCACCCTGCGGTGCCCCTCGGAGAGCATCGCGTAGGTCTTGCCCACACCGGGTGCCGCGCCGAGATAGATCCTGAGCCTGCCGCGTCCCATGGGCTCATTCTCGGGGACGTCCGGGCGGCGCACGCACCGATCGCGGCGGCGGGACCGATCCCTGACGGATCTCTGACGCGGGGTACGGCGCGGGTCGCAGGCGGGCGCGCGAAAGCCGGTGGGCCCCACCCCGTCGGGATGGGGCCCACCGGCCGGAAACACGACGCACCCCCTCTGCGCGGGGGCCGTCCGGGGTCAGCGGACCTCGGTGATCTCCGGGCCGCGCTCGAGCTGGCCCATGCCGCCGCCGAAGCGGGAGCCTTCCTGCTCCTCCGTCTGCACGCCGTCCGGCACCATCTGGGCGTCGTTCGGCAGCTTCAGGACGATCGGGTCGCGCGGGGCCATCGGGCCGTCGCCGCGGACGACGACGGTGTCCCGGAAGATCTGCTCCAGGACGCCCGCCGACTCGGGGCGCACCGCGCCCTGGCCGGAGATGACGCCGCGCAGGAACCAGCGCGGGCCGTCGACGCCGACGAAGCGGACCAGCTGGGCGCCGGTCTGCCCGTCCGGGAGCGGGACGGGCACCTGCGCACGCAGTTCCCAGCCCAGCGTGCCCTGGACCTCGTCGATGATGCCGCCCTGCTGGGTGATGCCCGCGGCGATCTCGTCGCGGACCTCGCCCCAGATGCCCTCCTTCTTGGGCGCGGCGAAGGCCTGCAGCTGCACGGCACTGTCGCCCAGGACCACGGTGGCGGCCACGATCGCGTCTCCGGCGACCTCGACGCGCAGTTCCATGCCGTCGACACCGGGTACGAAGATGCCGCCCAGGTCGACCCGGCCGTCGGCCGGGTTCCCGAGCACCTCGGAGATGTCCCAGGGGCCGTCCGGCCGCGGGGCCGGGGGCAGGTTGATCCGGCGCGGCGCGGCAGCGCTGTCCGACTCCTCCGCGTCGTCCTGCTCACCGGCGGCGACGCCGTCTACGACCTGCTCGGCCGCGCCGCCGTCATGGGCGGAGTCGTTCTTCTTGCGACGTCCGAACACGTCACTGTCCTTCCCGGTCGGTTACGACCGAAGCGTAGCCATTCCCACCCTGCTGACCAGCCCCGGATCCGGCCACGGCCGCATGACCGCCGGTGGAGCCGAAACCCCCCTCGGCCCGGGCCGAGCCGGGAAGTTCCGCCACCTCGTGGAAGCGCACCTTCTCGACCCGCTGGACAACCAGCTGGGCAATGCGGTCGAAACGCTCGAACCGGACGCTCTCGCGAGGGTCGAGATTGACCACGATCACCTTGATCTCTCCACGGTACCCGGCATCCACGGTCCCCGGGGCATTCACGAGCGCGAGCCCGCAGCGTGCGGCCAGACCCGACCGCGGGTGCACGAAGGCCGCGTACCCGTCGGGGAGGGCGATCGAGACCCCGGTGGGCAGCACCGCGCGCTCGCCGGGCTCCAGCACGGCGGCCTCGGTGGTCACCAGGTCGCAGCCGGCGTCACCCGGGTGCCCATACGCCGGAATGGGAACCTCCGGGTCGAGGCGGCGGATCAGCACGTCGACGTCATGGCGCGATCCGTTGTCGTTCAGGGGCATCAGGGGTTCACCTCGAAGGCGCGTGCGCGCCTGACCTGGTCCGGGTCGGCCATGGCCGCCCGGATCTCCTCGGGCCGTCCGTTGTCGGTGAAGTGGTCGACCTTCACCTCGATGAAGAGCGCGTCGGCCCGGACCGCGACCGGGCCGTCCGGCCCGCCTATCCGGCCCACGGCCGTGCAGTAGATCTTGCGACCGGCGACGGCGGTGACCTCGGCCTCCAGGTGCAGCACGGTCTCCACGGGCACCGGCCGCACGTAGTCCGTCTCCAGCCGGCCCGTCACGGCGATGACGCGCAGCAGCCAGTTCAGCGAGCCCAGCGTCTCGTCGAGTGCGGTGGCGAGCACCCCGCCGTGGGCGAGCCCGGGCGCACCCTGGTGGGCGGGCTTGACGGTGAACTCGGCGGTGACGCGCACGCCGTCACCGGCGCGGGCCTCCAGGTGCAGACCGTGCGGCTGGCTCCCGCCGCAGCCGAAGCAGTGCTCGTAGTGGGCACCGAGGAGCTCGCCGGGCGCCGGCGCGTCGGGATGCCGGACCGGTGCGGCGGCATCGGCCGGGGGCGTCAGCACTGTGTTTCGTCCACTCACAGCCGCAGACCTTACCCGCGCGGCTACCCGCCGGTCGCCTCGTGGCAGGCTTGAGCGCATGCAGCTCTCCACCGCGCACCACGACGAACGCCTGACCGCCCCTCGCTCCTGGTGGGGCATCGCCGTACTGACCGGCCTCGCGGGCGCGCTGATGCTGCTGCCCCTGGGCACGCTGCCGCTGCTGGCCGGCCTGGTCGGCGGCACCGCGCTGGCCGGACTGCTGGTGAGTTCGTACGGTTCCGCGCGCGTGCGCGTGGTGAACGGTGCGCTGGCCGTCGGCGACGCGCGGATCCCGGTGTCGGCGCTGGGCGAGCCCGAGGTCCTCGACGCCGAGGAGGCCCGCGCCTGGCGGACGTACAAGGCGGACACCCGGGCCTTCATGCTGATGCGCAGCTACGTGCCGACGGCGGTCCGCGTCGAGGTCACCGACCCCGCCGACCCGACCCCGTACGTCTACGTCTCCACCCGCGAGCCGCAGGCCCTGGTCTCGGCCCTGCGCGCGGCGCGGGCGGCCTGACGCGCCGGGCCCTCGGCGGGGGCGGCGGACGGCATCAGTCGCGCGTGAAGTACTCCGGCCCCTCAAGGGCGGCCCTGGTGGCCTCGGGAAGGGGCTCCACGGGCCGTTCCAGGGGCGGCAGGGTGCGCAGGGCCTCCCAGGCCACCGCCTGCCGGCGCAGGTCCCCACGGACCTTCTCGGCGAGTTTGCGGGTGTCGCGGCGGTTCATGACCGCTCCGACCGCCGCCCCCACCATGAACGGCATGAGGTTCGGCAGGCTGCGGATCATCCGCTTGACGATCTGCTGGCGCAGTTCGCGCTTCATCTGACCGCCGAGCGCCGCGTTCAGCGTCGTGGGCTTCGTCAGGTCGACCCCGCGCTCTTCGGTCCACGCGGTCAGGTAGGCGAACGTGCGCTCCTTGAGGCTGCCGTGCGGCCGCTGGCCGTACACCTCGTGGAGCTCCGCGATGAGCTTGAGCTCGATCGCCGCGACGCCGGTGATCTCCGCAGCCAGTTCGGCGGGCATCGCGGGCGGCACCGGCAGCATGGCTGCCGCGCCGATGCTCGCCCCGACGGTCGCCGAGGCGGCTGCGGCGCCCGAGATCAGCTTGTCGGCGAGCTGTTCGGGGCCGAGGCCGGGGAACTGCGCGCGCAGCGTCGCGAGGTCCCTGACCGGAACGCGCGGTGCGTTCTCGATGATCCTGTCGGTGATGTACAGAGCGGCGCCGCGCACGCCTTCGCCGCCCCTGCGCACACCGTTCTTGACGGCTTGCAGGCGACGTCCCCCGGGGCCGCGCCGGGATCCCTCGCCGGGCTCCGTGGCCGACGCCGCCGGGGCGGCGGCGGAGGGCACGACGAGCGCCGCACTGGCGGAGCCGCCGGGGGCTTCGGGACCCGTCTGAGGGTCCGTGGTCACCGCCTGCGTCTCCGCCGCATCACCTGGCTTTCGGAAGCGGCGCTTCCGAAAGGGTGTCGAGCCAGCCACGGCCGACGCCTCTCAGTCGCAGTCGCGACAGATCGGCTGACCGTTCTTCTCACGCGCCAGCTGGCTGCGGTGGTGCACCAGGAAGCAGCTCATGCAGGTGAACTCGTCGGCCTGCTTGGGCAGGACCCGGACGGCCAGCTCCTCGTTGGAGAGGTCCGCGCCGGGAAGCTCCAGGCTCTCGGCCGAGTCGAACTCGTCCATGTCGACGGACGAGGACGACTTCTCATTGCGTCGAGCCTTCAGCTCTTCAATGCTGTCGTTGTCGACGTCGTCGTCGGTCTTGCGCGGGGTGTCGTAGTCCGTTGCCATTGTTCGCTCTCCCCCTCTGGGTGTTAGCGGTGTCTCAGCGCACGTAACGCACGAGAGGCCGGACTTGTGCCCGACCTGAGGCGGAGATTTTGCCTCACATCAAGGTCTGTTACTCAATCGACACCCAGCCGCCCGCCTGAAGCGGCGATTGGCTGGGATGACGACCGGGACCGTACACGGTCCGGGTGCCGTCTTGCACAAACGCCACCCCGTGTATTTCCCGCCATTCGGCGGGCCGGAAACCCGGACTTCCCGGGCGTTCCGGCCGCCCCCGAGTCACCGAACGCACATGGCCGGACACCACCGACTGTGATCGATCACACAGAGGCGGATGGATTCAGCGGCCAAGTATTCAGCCAAAAGCGAACACGGGGTGAGGGTGTCACAAAGGAAGAGTGACACGCATCACGAGGCCACCGCCCTCCCGGGGCATCGCCTGGATCCTGCCGCCGTGTGCGCGCGCCACGGAGCGCGCGATCGACAGGCCCAGTCCGACACCCTTGTCGCTGCCCGTACGCTCCGTACGCAGCCGCCTGAACGGCTCGAAGAGGTTGTCCACCTCGTACGCGGGAACAACGGGACCCGTGTTCGACACCAGGAGCACCGCCTGGCCGTGCTGGGCGACCGTGGTGACCTCCACCCAGCCGTCCTCCGGCACGTTGTACCGGACGGCGTTCTGCACCAGGTTGAGAGCGATCCGCTCCAGCAGGACGCCATTGCCCTGCACGACGGCCGGCGCGCGCTCGCCGCGGAACTCCACGCCCTTGGCATCGGCCTCGCCCCGCACCTGGTCGACGGCGCGCGAGGCGACCTCCGACAGGTCCACGGGCTTGCGCTCGACGATCTGGTTCTCGCTGCGGGCCAGCAGCAGCAGACCCTCGACCAGCTGTTCGCTGCGCTCGTTGGTGGCGAGCAGGGTCTTGCCGAGCTGCTGGAGCTCCACCGGGGCACCCGGGTCGGACAGGTGCACCTCCAGCAGGGTCCGGTTGATCGCCAGCGGCGTCCGCAGCTCGTGCGAGGCGTTGGCCACGAACCGCTGCTGGGCCGTGAAGGCCCGCTCCAGCCGGTCGAGCATCTCGTCGAAGGTGTCGGCGAGCTCCTTGAGCTCGTCGTCCGGGCCGTCCAGCTCGATGCGCCGGGTCAGGTCGGATCCGACCACCCGGCGCGCGGTACGGGTGATCTTGCCCAGCGGCGAGAGCACCCGGCCGGCCATCGCGTAGCCGAAGGCGAAGGCGATGATGCTCAGGCCCAGCAGGGCCATCAGCGAGCGGCTCAGCAGGTCGTCCAGGGCGTGCCTGCGCTGTTCGAGGATGCACTGGCCGATCGCGGCGTTGAACTGGTCGGGCGTCAGTTCGAGACCCACCACTCCGGGGCAGGAACTGCTGGTGACCTTGACCTGGCCGCCGACGATCTGGAACGGCAGTGCGTTGCCCTGCCGCAGGGCCTGCGCCGCCAGCAGGTAGATGATCGACAGCAGCAGGATGCCCGCGATCAGGAACATCCCGCCGTAGAGCAGGGTGAGGCGTATCCGGATGGTCGGCCTCAGCCACGGGAAGGGACCCTCGGGCTGGCCGGGGTCCCACGTCGGTTTCGGTGGCGCCGCCGGTGGCGCCGGGGTGGTCGCCACGCGGTCAGATCCGGTATCCGGAGCCGGGCACCGTCACGATGACGGGCGGCTCGCCCAGCTTGCGGCGCAGGGTCATCACCGTCACGCGCACCACGTTGGTGAACGGGTCGGTGTTCTCGTCCCAGGCCTTCTCCAGCAGCTGCTCGGCCGAGACCACGGTCCCCTCGCTGCGCATCAGGACCTCCAGCACCGCGAACTCCTTCGGGGCCAGCTGCACCTCCTTGCCCTCGCGGAACACCTCGCGCCGGTTGGGGTCCAGCTTGATCCCGGCCCGCTCCAGTACGGGCGGCAGCGCGACGGTGGTGCGCCGGCCGAGGGCCCGCACCCGGGCGGTCAGCTCGGTGAAGGCGAAGGGCTTGGGCAGGTAGTCGTCCGCCCCGAGCTCCAGGCCCTCCACGCGGTCGCTCACGTCACCGGAGGCGGTCAGCATCAGCACGCGGGTGGGCATGCCGAGCTCGACGATCTTCCGGCACACGTCGTCGCCGTGTACGAGCGGGAGGTCCCGGTCGAGCACGACCACGTCGTAGTCGTTCACGCCGACCCGCTCCAGGGCGGCGGCGCCGTCGTACACGACGTCCACGGCCATGGCCTCCCGGCGCAGCCCGGTGGCCACCGCATCGGCGAGCAGCTGCTCGTCCTCGACGACGAGTACGCGCACGTCGTTTCCTTCCTCCGAGCCCTGAAGGGCACACCTGTATTGCGTCGTACATCCTGCACGTTTCAGCCGTAAACCGGCTGTAAGGCGGGTCAGGGAGGGGCTCCCGGGGCTGAAGTGAGGATTCCCCGGCCTTCAGAGGTTTCTGGGCCCGGGGTGCCGGGGAGGACGTGAGAACACCCCATCCACTCCCTGACGGCGGTATAGCCACGTGCCGCCGCCGACCCACGAAGAGGGGGCGAACCCATCATGGACGCATTCACCGCGGGTCTCCTGCACCGCATCAGGGCCACGCAGTCGGATCTCAGGCACGCCCGTGAGACGGGCGACGACTTCCTCGCGGAAGTGGAACAGGCGGAGCTGGAAGACCTCCAGCGCTTGGCCGCCGAGCACGGCGTCCCGGTCACGGCCGCCGTACCCGCCTGCTGACCGGGCGCCGTACCCGCCTGCTGGCCGGCCGCTGACCGGCCCTGCCCGGCAGCCGACCGGCCGCTGAGCGCCGGCTCAAGGACGACGTGGACCCCGGCCGCCCCTTCGGGCGGCCGGGGTCCACGTGCGTTGACCGCCGCCGCACTCAGTCGTGCCAGGCCCCGGCCTCTTCCAGCAGCGGCTGGAGCGAGGCGAAGACGGCCGGACTGGCGGCCAGTGCCAGCTCGCCCGAGGCCGGCTCCCCCGGGCGGCCGCCGGTCACGGCCCCCGCCTCGCGGGCGATCAGCTCGCCGGCGGCCAGGTCCCAGGGGTTCAGGCCGCGCTCGTAGTAGCCGTCCAGCCGCCCCGCGGCCACGTCGCACAGGTCCAGCGCCGCCGAGCCGCCCCGCCGGATGTCCCGCACCAGCGGGATGATCCGCTGCGCCACGTCGGCCTGGTGCGCCCGCCGGGTCTGGACGTAGGCGAAGCCGGTCCCGACCAGCGCCTGGTCCAGCGGGGCCGCCGGGCGGCAGGCGAGGCGGGCCGTGCCCAGCCAGGCGCCGCCGCCGAGGACCGCGTGGTAGACCTCCCCGCGCATCGGCGCCGCCACGACGCCGACCACGGTCTCGCCCCCGTACTCGGCGGCGATGGACACGCCCCAGCTTGGGAGCCCGTAGAGGTAGTTCACGGTGCCGTCCAGCGGGTCGACGACCCAGCGCACCCCGCTCGTCCCCGGGGTGTCCGCGCCCTCCTCGCCCAGCAGCCCGTCCTCGGGCCGCCGTTCGGCCAGGATGCCGGTGATCAGCTTCTCCGCCGCGATGTCCATCTCGGTCACCACGTCGATGGGACTGGTCTTCGTCGCCGCCACCGCCAGGTCGGCCGGCCGGCCGTCGCGCAGCAGAGCCCCGGCCTGCCGGGCGGCCTCCATGCCGACGTCCAGCAGTTCGGCCTTCAGCTCTTCGGAAATCACGGTTCCTCTTCCTCGTACGCCTCGAACGGGCCGCCCGCTAGTACGGGCTGTCCGCGCCCGCGGCCGCCGGCCGGGGGCTGCGCGCCGGGCAGCAGCCCACCGCGCACAGGTCATGGCTCTGGCCCAGCATGCCCACCCAGCACTCCTCGGCCGGCTCCCCGCGCTCCTTGGCGGCACGCTCCAGCACGAGCTCCCGTACGGCCCCGGCGAAGGACGGGTCGGCTCCGACGGTCGCCGAGCGCGCGACGGGCAGGCCCAGTTCCGCCGCCTTGGCCGTGGCCTCGGTGTCCAGGTCGTACAGGACTTCCATGTGGTCGGAGACGAAGCCGATGGGCACCATGACCACGGCGGGCGCGCCCTCGGCGTGCAGGGCCTCCAGGTGGTCGCAGATGTCCGGCTCCAGCCACGGGATGTGCGGGGCGCCGCTGCGGGACTGGTAGACGAGCTTCCAGGGACGGGCGACGCCGGTGCGCACGGCCACCTCGTCCGCGATCACCCGGGCGACGTCGAGGTGCTGCTTGACGTAAGCGCCGCCCTCGCCGCCCCCGGTGTGGTCCTCCACGGGGCCGGAGGTGTCCGCCGCGGCGGTCGGGATGGAGTGGGTGGTGAAGGCGAGGTGGGCGCCCTCGCGGACCGCCTCGGGCAGTTCGCCGAGCGCCGCCACCACGCCTTCGATCATGGGGTCCACGAAGCCGGGGTGGTTGAAGTAGTGCCGCAGCTTGTCGACCCGCGGCGGCTCCACGCCCTCCTCGGCCAGGGTGGCCAGTGCGTCCGCGAGGTTCTCGCGGTACTGCCGGCAGCCCGAGTACGAGGCGTAGGCGCTGGTCGCCAGCACGGCGATGCGGCGGCGTCCGTCGGCGGCCATCTCCCGCATCACGTCGGTCAGGTACGGGGCCCAGTTGCGGTTGCCCCAGTAGACCGGCAGGTCCAGCCCGTGCTCGGAGAAGTCCTTGCGCAGCGCGTCCAGCAGCGCGCGGTTCTGCGCGTTGATCGGGCTGACCCCGCCGAAGCCGAAGTAGTGCTGCCCGACCTCCTTGAGCCGCTCGCGCGGGATACCGCGCCCGCGCGTGACGTTCTCCAGGAAGGGCACGACGTCGTCGGGTCCCTCGGGACCGCCGAAGGACAGCAGCAGCAGGGCGTCGTACGGGGCGGCGGGCCCGCCGGCGGGCGGGGGGAGCTGGTCTGACATGCCTCGAATCCTGCCACCCGGCCCGCTCCGGAGAGAACCACCCTGTCCGCGAGGCGGACACCGATAAAGGTAAGGTGAACCTAAGTTCCGGCTCGCGGAAACTCTCCCGTGCGGTGCCCGGTCGGCCGTCGTAACCTGTACGGGCCGATCACGTCCCTTACGGAGGGCTCCCTTGCCCAGTCCCTACCGCGCGATCTTCGCGGCCCCCGGCACCAAGGGGTTCAGTGCCGCCGGCCTGATCGGCCGCCTGCCGATATCCATGGTCGGCGTCGGCATCCTGACGATGATCTCCGAGATCACCGGCCGCTACGCCATGGCGAGCGCCCTGACCGGCACCCTCGCCCTCGCCGCGGCGGTGGTCGGCCCGCAGGTGTCCCGGCTGGTGGACCAGCACGGGCAGCGGGCGGTGCTCCGCCCCGCCACGCTGATCTGCGTGGCCGCGGTCGCCGTGCTGCTGGTGGCCGCCGCGAACGGCTGGCCCGACTGGACCCTCTTCGTCTGTGCGGCCGTGGCGGGCTGCGTGCCCAGCGTCGGATCGATGGTCCGCGCCCGGTGGACCGTGATCTACCGCGACTCCCCGCGCGAACTGCACACCGCCTACTCCTTCGAGTCCGTCGTCGACGAGGTGTGCTTCATCTTCGGCCCGATCCTCGCCATCGGACTGTCCACCACCTGGTTCCCCGAGGCCGGTCCGCTGATCGCCGCCGTCTGCCTGCTCGTCGGCGTATGGCTGCTGACCGCGCAGCGGTCCACCGAGCCCGCCCCGCACCCGCGCGCGCCGGACGGGCACCGCACCTCGGCCCTGCGCTCCCCCGGCCTGCAGGTCCTGACGGCCACGTTCGTGGCGACCGGCGCGATCTTCGGCTCCATCGACGTGTCCACGCTGGCCTTCGCCGAGGAGCAGGGACAGAAGTCCGCCGCAAGCTTCATCCTGGCCATCTGGGCGGCCGGATCCTGCCTGGCGGGCATCGTCTTCGGCCTGCTCCACCTCAAGGGCCGGACAGAACTGCGCTGGGTACTGGGCGTATGCGCGATGGCCGTGAGTATGATCCCCCTCCTACTGGCCGGGAACCTTCCGTTTCTGGCCGTGGCGCTCTTCGTCTCGGGCCTCGCCATCGCTCCCACGATGATCACCACGATGGCCCTGATCGAGGCGCACGTACCACACGCGAAGCTGACCGAGGGCATGACCTGGATCAGCACCGGCCTCGCGGTCGGTATCGCGCTGGGGTCCTCCGTGACCGGCTGGGTCGTCGACGCGGCCGGCGCGCGGACGGGATACGTCGTCTCCATCTCGGCGGGGGCGGCCGCGGCGGCGGTGGCGTTCGCGGGATACCGCCGGCTGACGAGGCCGGCGCAAGGGGAGGAGCCAGCAACCGATGGGGACGGCGACAGCACGGAACAGCAGCACGGCGACCGCGTGGCGTAACTGGGCGGGCAACGTCACCGCCACGCCCACCCGCGTGGCGACCCCGGCCTCGGTCGAGGAGCTCCAGGAGACGGTCCGCAGGGCCGCCGAGGACGGGCTGCGGGTGAAGGCGGTCGGCACCGGCCACTCCTTCACCGCGGCCGCCGCGACCGACGGGGTCCTCGTACGGCCGCAGGCCCTGGCGGGGATCCGGTCGGTCGACCGCGCCGCGGGCACCGTCACGGTGGCGGCGGGCACGACCCTCAAGGACCTCAACCGGGCCCTCGCCGCGGAGGGCCTCTCGCTCACCAACATGGGCGACATCATGGAGCAGACGGTCTCCGGCGCCACCAGCACCGGCACCCACGGCACCGGCCGTGACTCGGCCTCCCTCGCCGCCCAGATCCGCGCCCTGGAGCTGGTCACGGCCGACGGCAGTGTGCTGACGTGTTCGGAGTCGGGGACCGCCGAGGAGCGCGCGGTCTTCGCGGCGGCCCGGGTGGGCATCGGCGCGCTCGGCATCGTCACCTCGATCACCTTCGCCGTGGAGCCGCTCTTCTTCCTGACCGCCCGTGAGGAGCCCATGGGCTTCGACCGGGTGGCCGCCGAGTTCGAGGAGCACTTCGCGGAGAACGAGCACTTCGAGTTCTACTGGTTCCCGCACACCGGCAACTGCAACACCAAGCGCAACAACCGCAGCCAGGGCCCCGCCGCCCCGCCCGGACCGGTGAGCGGCTGGATCGAGGACGAGCTGCTTTCCAACGGCCTCTTCCAGGCCGTGAACTCGCTGGGCCGCGCGGTCCCGGCCACCATCCCGTCCATCGCCCGCGTGGCCAGCCGCGCCCTGTCGGCGCGCACCTACACGGACATCCCGTACAAGGTGTTCACCAGTCCGCGCCGGGTGCGGTTCGTGGAGATGGAGTACGCCCTTCCGCGCGAGGCGGTGGTCGAGGCGCTGCGGGAGCTGCGGGCGATGGTCGACCGCTCCCGGCTGCGGATCAGCTTCCCCGTGGAGGTGCGGACGGCTCCGGCGGACGACATCGCGCTGTCCACGGCCTCCGGGCGCGAGACGGCCTACATCGCGGTGCACATGTACAGGGGCACCCCCTACCAGGCCTACTTCACCGCGGCCGAGCACATCTTCACCTCGCACGGCGGGCGTCCGCACTGGGGCAAGGTGCACACGCGGGACGCGGAGTACTTCTCCCGGATCTATCCCCGCTTCGGCGAGTTCACCGCGCTGCGGGACCGTCTCGACCCGGACCGGGTCTTCGGCAACGACTACCTGCGGCGCGTCCTGGGCGCCTGATCGGCGACGTCCCCGGGTCACGGAGGCGCTCGGCCTCGTCGTCGCGCCGCCGGGGCTCGGCGTCGGCGGTGCTCGGCGTCGGCGGGGCGGGGTCCGGGCTCCGGTCGCCGTGCGGACGGAAGGGGGTCGGGGAGGTCCCGGACCGGGGGTCTCGGCGCCGCCCCGCCGCTCTTCTCCCCGCCGCCCGGACGTGTCCGGGTGGGGCGGGGGGGCGGTCGGTCCGCACGCGTCGTCCTCCGACCCATCGCCGCCCCACGTGTGCCCGACCTCTCGCGCTCCTCCTCTTTCAGCAGTTGCCGACAGGTGAGCGAAGGGGATAGTTCCGTTTCGGGTGATTCTGTGAAGCCGAACACCCGGCGTCGGGCCGCGGACACAGGTGGGACCTGACAGCGGGCAGCCCAACTCCCGCCGTCCGGGGAAACTTCGGCGGCGCGGCGGTCCACCCAGGTGGCCCGAATGGAGTACTGTGGCGAGCCCTGGGGCTGTCCTTCCTTTCGGATGTCCGGACCCGGGAGAGGGGGCCGGCTGACGGAAAGCGGCACTCGAAGACCGGCGATGCCGCGGCATGGCACGGATCCTGCTGCGCACAGTAACCGTCCGGTCACTGTGCGTGCTCAACAGGTAACCGTGCCATAACGGCGATCAAGGGCGCATGCCCGACACGCCGGTTTAACACGGCAAGGTTGTGGCAGGCTGCACCCGGGCAGGCCACACTCGACTAGCGGAAGCAGCGACGCACGTGACGTCGGCAGGCACCACCCGGGAGGTCCCCATGCCCGAACTGCGTGTCGTGGCCGTCTCCAATGACGGCACACGACTGGTGCTCAAGGCTGCGGACAGCACGGAGTACACGCTTCCGATCGATGAGCGGCTTCGGGCTGCCGTACGCAACGACCGCGCGCGCCTGAACCAGATCGAGATCGAGGTCGAGAGCCACCTCCGTCCCCGCGACATCCAGGCACGCATACGAGCCGGTGCCTCCGCGGAGGAGGTCGCCCAACTCGCCGGCATCCCCGTCGACCGCGTACGCCGCTTCGAGGGTCCCGTGCTCGCCGAGCGCGCCTTCATGGCCGAACGCGCCCGCAAGACCCCGGTGCGCCGCCCCGGCGAGAACACCGGGCCGCAGCTCGGTGAGGCCGTGCAGGAACGTCTGACCCTGCGCGGGGCCGAGAAGGAATCCGTCCAGTGGGACTCGTGGCGCCGCGACGACGGCACCTGGGAGGTCCTCCTGGTCTACCGGGTCGCCGGCGAGCCTCACTCGGCGAGCTGGACCTACGACCCGCCGCGCCGGCTGGTCGTGGCCGTGGACGACGAGGCGCGCTCGCTCATCGGCGAGTCGGTTGACCTGCCGGCGACGCCGGAGCCGAGCTTCCCCTTCGTGCCGAGGATCGCGCGCCTGCCGCGTGACCGGCCGCTGGACCGTGCCCTGGACCGGCAGCTGGAGCGGGCCGAGCCCCGACCCGCGCCGGTGCCGGAGCCGGAGGAGGAACGGGACACGCTGACCAGCCTGCTGGAGGCGGTACCGAGCTTCCGCGGGGACATGGTCGTCCCGGAGCGCACCGAACCGGCGGAGGCGGAAGCGGAGGCGGAGGAGCCGCCGGCGCCCGCCGCGTCGGCCGGCGCCGGCGCCGCGTACGCCGACGTCCTGATGCCCCGTACGGTGGCGGGCCACCGCGACCGGCTGACGGGCACCACCGACCGGCAGGCAGAGGCCGACGGGGTCCGTCCCGGGCGCCGTGCGGCGGTGCCGAGCTGGGACGAGATCGTCTTCGGCACCCGCCGCAAGAAGCAGGAATAGCGCCGACGCCCGGAACGGCGGGCCTCACAGCACGGCAGGACCGGTGCGAGCGGGTCGGACCGGGCCCGCGCGTCCGCCGAGGCCCCTCCTCCGACGGCGAACGTGAGGGAGGGGCCGCAGCTGCCGGGCACATCGCGTTCGGCGACCCGCGGGGACGCCCCGGCATACGCCGGCCCCGTCCCGCCTACTGGGGGTCCGGGCCCGTGGCCACCGGGCGGGCCGGGTCCGTGCACCAGTGCGACCAACTGCCCGCGTAGAGGTCGGACTCGATACCGGCCACTTCCAGGGCGAGCACCTCATGGGCTCCGGAGACCCCCGAGCCGCAGTAGACGCCCACTGGGGTGCCCTTCGACGCGCCGAGCGCCCCGAACCGGGCCCGCAGTGCGTCCGCCGGCAGGAACCGGCCGTCGGGGCCCACGTTCTCGGTGGTCGGGGCCGACAGCGCGCCCGGGATGTGGCCGCCCACCGGGTCGATCGGCTCCACCTCGCCGCGGTACCGCTCCCCCGCCCGGGCGTCCAGGAGGACGCCCTCGCGCGCCCGCAGGGCCGCCGCGTCGGCGTCGAGCAGCCCGAGCGCCCCGGGGTTTGGCTTGAAATCGCCCTCAACCGGAATCACTCGTTCAGCCGTGAGGGCGCCGCCGGATGCCGTCCACGCGGCAAGGCCGCCGTCCAGGACTCGCACGTTCGGGTGACCCGTCCAGCGCAACAGCCACCACGCACGGGCGGCCGCCCAGCCCTGGCCGCCGTCGTACACGACCACGGGCGTGTCCGCCACGACCCCGGCCCTGCGCATCGCCGCGCCGAAGGCCTCCGGGTCCGGCAGCGGGTGGCGCCCGCCGGACCCGGCCGGACCTGCCAGTTCGCGGTCGAGGTCGACGTACACGGCGCCGGGCAGGTGTGCGGCCTCGTACGCGGGCCGCTGGTCGGGGCCGCCCAGCTGCCAGCGGACGTCCAGCAGGACCGGCGGCCGGGCACCGGCCAGCTCGTCCCTCAGTTCGGCGGCGGAGAGGATCGCAGTTCTCGCAGTCATGTCGGCCATCTTCCTCCCCACCCGGCACCCGCGTAACAGGGCCGTCATCGCGGGGGACCCTGATCCGGTCAACTCAGTTCCGGACCACCGGAATGCGGCGCGGTCGGGGCGCGCCGCGTCCGTCGGAGTGGAACCATCAGCACCGGTGACGGCACGACGGAGGAGACGGCTGACATGACCGAGGCAGCGGAAGCAACCCGGCGCACGCCCGGCACCCCGTGCTGGGTGAGCCTCATGGTGCACGGCCTCGGGAGCACCGAGGATTTCTACGCCGATCTGTTCGGATGGGAGTACGTGCCCGGGCCCGAGCAGCTCGGCCCGTACGTCCGTGCCGTGCTGGACGGCCACGAGGTCGCCGGGATCGGCGAGATGCCGCCGGACGCACACCTCCCGACGGCCTGGACCACGTACCTGGCCACGGACGACGCCGGCGCGACCGCCGAGTCGGTCCGGGCGTGCGGCGGCACGGTGGCGGTGGGACCGCTGGACGCCGGTGCCGCGGGGCGGGTGGCGATCTGCTCGGACCCGCTGGGAGCGGTCTTCGGGCTGTGGCAGGCGCAGCCCGGCCTGGCCGCCCGGCCGCACGGCGGGCCGGGCACCCCCGTCTGGCACGAGCTGATCACCCAGGACACCTCGGCGGTCGGCAAGTTCTACGAGCACGTGTTCGGCCACGAGGCGCAGACTTACGGCACCGCCTCGGACGACTTCGACCACCTCACCCTGAACCTGGCGGGCCGTCCCGTCGCCGCCGTGCACGGCGTGGGACGTTCGCTGCCGCACGACCGGGGCCCGCACTGGCTGACCTACTTCGAGGTGGAGGACACCGACGCGGCCGCGCGCCGGGTCCAGGAGCTCGGCGGGCGCGTCGTCGATCCCCCCCGCGAGGGCATGCGGGGGCGGCAGGCCACCGTGGCCGACCCGGAGGGTGCCGTGTTCGTCCTCGTACGGTCGCGGCCCTGAGTTTCGGCTCGGCGCGGCTCAGGCGGTGTGCCGCACCGGCGGGCGCCCGAAGTGCCGGGCGGTGGGCGCGAGTGCGGCCGCCGCGGGGACGAGGAAGCAGGCCGCGGCGCACGCACCGAGGACCCCGGTGACCCCGAAGGTGTCGATGGCCGGGGCGATGAGGGCCAGGCCCACCGGGGCGAGGCCGTAGGAGACGAGGAAGTCCAGTGAGGAGACCCGGGCGAGCTTGTCCGGGGCGACCTCGCGCTGGGTGGCGGTGAACCAGGGCACGTTGAACAGTTCGATCCCGATCCCGGCGACCGCGTAGGCGCCGATCACCACGGCCGGGTGCACCGGGAACACCAGGCTCAGCGGTGCGAAGCCGTAGGCGGCGAGGCCCGCGAACGCGGCCCAGCCCTGGGAGCTCGGCCGGAAGCGGGCGGTGGCCAGGGCGCCGCCGAGCGCGCCCACGGTGTAGGCGGTCATCGCGGCGGCCAGCACCCACTCGGTGGCGTAGCGGTCGCGGCTGATCAGGGGCAGGGCGACGCTGGTGGCGGAGTAGCCCAGCGCGATCACGGCGGTCAGGGCGCCGAGCCCGGCGAGGAACCAGGGGTGGCGGCGGGCCTCGCGTATCCCGTCGACGAACTCGGCGCGCAGCGAGGCCCGCTGCGGCTGGGGCGATCCCGGTGCGCCGGCCGCGGCGGGGCCGCCCCGGCCCGGCAGGAGTGCGGCGACCAGCCAGAGCAGGCCGATCCCCAGCAGCAGGGTCGCGACGTCGACGAAGGCGGCGAGCAGCGCGGTCAGGGCGGGCCCGGCCAGTGTGGAACTGCGCACCGCGAGGGTCGTCGCGGCATTGGCCTGCTGCCTGCGGCCGGGGTCGACGACCTCGGCCGTGAGCGCCTGGAAGGCGGGGCGGCATGCGCCCTGGCCGGCGCCGGCGAGTGCGGCGGCGGCGGTCATCAGCAGGAGCGAGCGGCCCAGTCCGACGGCGAGAAGGGGGGCGGCGGCCGCGGCGGCGAGGGCGGACCAGAGGACCACGGCCCGGCGGGAGTGCCGGTCGGCCAGCACTCCGCCGACGGCCACCGCGGCGAGGAAGCCCGCGGTGCGCGCGGCGAGGACGAGGCCGAGGCCGGCCGCACCCAGTTCGCGTTGCAGGACCGCGAGACCGAGGACGAAGGGCAGGGCCCAGGTAGCGAGTCCGGAGGCGGTGGTGCCGGCCCACAGGCGCAGGAAGGCGATGTCGCGCAGGACGGAACACGTCCCCGGCGGACGGCTCTTGGACTCCGTGGGGGCAGGTGTGGTCGCCACGATGTGGTGCTCCTCATTCGGTTAATGAAAACGATAACCATTACAGTACTCTGTGAACGCGGCACTCCTGCCCGGTGCACCTCCACGCCCACACCGCCTCGCAGACCGGAGAACCCATGCGCCACCGAGCCCGAACGGGCATCGCCCTGACCCTCGCCCTCGTATCCACGGCCGTCGCCGCGGGCTGCTCGGCCACCACCGACCGCAGCCCGCAGAGCGCGGCCGCCGCCCGGCCGGACGTCACCAGCTGCGGCCGTCAGCTCTCCTTCGACCGGTCCCCGCAGCGCGCCGTCACCCTGGACCAGACCTCGACCGAGACCCTGCTGGAACTGGGCCTCCAGGACCGGATGGCCGGGACCGCCAACCTCAAGACGAAGATCCCCGCGCAGTACCGGGACGCGTACGCGAAGGTCCCGGTGATCGCCCCGAAGATCGCGACCGGTGAGCAACTACGGGCCGCCACACCGGACTTCGTGGTGGCCGGCTCCACCGACCTCTACACGAAGGACCGGGCGGGCACCCGGGAGGAACTGGCGGCCCTGGGGGTCCCCTCCTTCGTCAGCGCCGTGGACTGCCCCCAGCACCACGAGGCCGGGAAGTCCCCCTTCGAACTGCTCTTCTCCGACTACGAGCAGCTCGGCAAGGCCTTCGGCGCCGAGGAGCGGGCCGCAGGGCTCGCCCAGGAGCAGCGCGCCGCCGTCGCCAAGGCCGCCGAGGGCGCCTCCGGCACGGCCCGGGACGGCAAGCAGCCCACCGTCGTCTACCTCTACTCCGTCTTCAACGGCATGCCCTACGTCGCCGGCCGGACCGGGCTGCCCAGCGAGATGAGCCGGATCGTCGGCGCGCGGAACGCCTTCGACGACATGGAGGAGGACTGGCCGGAGGTGTCCTGGGAGGAAGTCGCCAAGCGCGACCCGGACTTCATCGTGATCGGCGACCTGTCCGAGCGGGGCCGGCCCGGTGACAGCGCCGCCGAGAAGCGCAAGGCGATGGCCGAGGACCCGGTGGTCTCCAGGCTGGCGGCGGTGCGCGACAACAGGATCATCGAGGTGCCCGGCATCGAGCTGGACCCCTCCGTGCGCTCCGTGCACGCCCTGGGCCTGCTGGCCGCCGGGATGAAGGACCTCGGACATGTCCGCTGACCTGCTGCATCCCGCGGCCCGCGCGCCCGGGGCGGCCGTCGCCGCGCCGCCCGCGCCGCCCCGGCGACTCCGGGCCCGGACGGGGGTGCTGCTCGCCCTGGGGCTCGTACTGGCCGCTTCGGTGGCGGCCGCCACCCGGATCGGCAGCGCCGACGTGGGATGGACCGACCTGGGCCGGGTGCTCGGGGCGCGGCTCGGACTGGGCACCGAACCGCTGCCGCCGCTGCTGGATTCGCTCGTCTGGGACCTGCGCCTGCCCCGGGTCCTGATGGCCGCCCTGGTCGGCGCCTCGCTCGCGGTCTGCGGGACGGTGCTCCAGGCCGTCACGCGCAACGCGCTCGCCGACCCGTACCTGCTCGGGGTCTCCTCGGGCGCCGGGGCGGGCGCGGTCGCCGTCGTCGTCCTCGGCTTCGGCGCCGGCACCCTCGGCATCACCGGCGGCGCCCTCGCCGGGGCGCTGCTCGCCTTCGCGGGACTGCTGCTCCTGCTGCGCCGCACGGGGCTCGACTCGGTCCGCATCGTGCTGACCGGGGTGGTCGTCGGCCAGCTGTTCACCGCCCTGACCTCGCTCACCCTGATGGCGTCGGCCGACGCCGACACCACGCGTGCCCTCACCCACTGGCTGCTGGGATCGATGGCGCCGGCCCGCTGGGACGCCGTGGTGGTCTGTGCGGTCGTCACACCCCTGGGGCTGGCCGCCGCCCTGCTGTGCGCGAACGCCCTCGACGGGCTCGCCTTCGGCGCGGACACCGCCGCCTCCCTCGGGATCGGCGTACGGCGCACCCGGATGCTGCTGCTCGTGGTGACCGCCGTGCTGACCTCGGTCGCGGTGGCCACCGTCGGCGCCATCGGCTTCGTCGGGCTGATCGTCCCGCACGGGGTGCGCTTCCTGGCCGGGCCGCTGCACCGGGTGCTGCTGCCCTACGCGGCGCTCGCGGGCGCGGTGTTCCTGGTGTGGACCGACGCCCTGGCCCGGGTGGCCTTCGCCCCCCGGGAGGTGCCCGTCGGCGTGATCACGGCGCTGATCGGGGTCCCGCTCTTCCTCCTCGTCCTGCGCAGGAGGGGGGAACTGTGAGGATCACCGCCGAAGGGCTGAGCTGGTCGGCCTCGGGCACGCCCGTCCTGCGCGGGATCGGCCTGGACATCGCACCGGGCGAGACCGTCGCTCTGGTCGGCCCCAACGGCTCGGGCAAGTCCTCATTGCTGCGCTGCCTGGCCGGGCTGCGCGTGCCCGACGCGGGAACGGTGCGCTACGACGGCGTGCCCGTACGGGACTTGGGCGCCCGACAGATCGCCCGCCGGGTCGCCTTCGTAGCCCAGGACTCCGCTCTCGACACCGACCTGCGCGTCGCCGACGTCGTCGGGCTGGGGCGGACCCCCTTCCGCGACCGCTGGCGCGGACCGGACGCGTACGACCGGGCCGTCGTCGCCGCCGCGCTCGACCGCGTCGGACTCACGGGGCTGGCCGGACGCCCCTGGAAGGGCCTGTCCGGCGGTGAACGGCAAAGGGCCCACATCGCCCGCGCGTTCGCCCAGCAACCGTACGGACTGCTCCTGGACGAGCCCACGAACCACCTCGACGTCAAACACCAGTTGGAGCTGATGGAGCTCCTCGCCGGCGCCGACCGTACGGTCCTCGTCGCCCTGCACGACCTCACCCTGGCCGCCCGCCACTGCGACCGGCTGCTGCTCATGCACGACGGCCTGCTGGTCGCCTCCGGCGCCCCCGCCGACGTCCTCACCTCCGGGAACCTCGCCCGTTTCTTCGAGGTGGACGCCGAACTGTCCGCCGACGCCCTGGGCCGGCCGGCGGTCACCTACCGCGGTCCGATCCGCGACGCCGCGCGCCGCTCCGCGCCCCGCTCTGCGCCCCGATCCGCTCTCCGAGAAGGAACCCCATGACGAACCAGACCCCGCCCCGGACCCGAACCGCTCCCGCGGCGACCGTCGACGCCCTCATCGAGGCCGTACTGGCCGGCCAGCACGGCCCGCTGCCTTCCGAGCTGGTGGCGACCAGCGTGTTCTGGATCCACCACGGCACCCGGCTGGCCGGCGGCGACACCACCTACCTCAACCAGTACGTCCTGGTCCGCCTCGGCGACTCCTTCGGCGGCTGTGCCTTCGAGGCCGGCGAGATCGACCCCGCGGTCTGCCGCGACTCCTCCGGCGCCCCGCTCGACATCCTGCTGCGGGAGGCGCCGCGTCCCCTGCGGATCGCCGCCCTCGACGCCTACCTCGCCCGGCAGCGCCCGCACCGCGACTCCGGGGCGGAACCGGTCACCCTGCCCGCCGGCACCCCCGAAGTCCGCGCGAGGGCCCGCGACGCGGCGATCGCCGGACTGCTGGACATCGGCAGCGGCGCCGTGGTCGGCCTCATCGGGGTGGTGAACCCGCTGGTCGCGGCGATCCGCGAGCGTGGCGGCGAACCGCTGCCCTGCGACTTCAACCTCAAGGCCACCCAGTGGGGCGACCCCGTCACCAGCGACATGCACGAGGTGCTGGAGCGCGCCGACGCCGTCGTCGCCACCGGCATGACCTTGAGCAACGGCTCCTTCGACACCATCCTGGACCGCTGCCGCGCCAGGGGGATCCCGCTCGTCGTCTACGCCCAGAGCGGCAGCGCGGTGGCCCGCGCCTTCCTCGGCTCCGGGGTGACCGCCGTGTCCGCGGAGCCCTTCCCCTTCTCCCAGTTCAGCGCCGATGCGACCACGCTGTACCGCTACCGCACGGCGGGGCCGGCGTGATCCCGGCGGGCCGCCGGGATCACCCCGGCACCGACCGACGCGGTGCCGGGCACGCCTCCTGCCACCACGGTGAGATCCTCCAGGGCACCTTCCTCGACTCCGCCGGGCGCCGGTGCGCCGGCCTGGTCACCCTGCCGATGAGCGGCCCGGGCAGCCGGGCGGAGTTCACCCTGCGGGCCGGCAGCCCGCCGACGGCGCTCACCGTACGGCCCGCAGACCGTACGAAGGCCGCGCGCGCGGCGGCCCTGGCCGTCGAGGAGTGCGCCCGGCGGCGCGGGGAGCCGCCCTGCGGCGGGGAGCTGCGGATCTCCGGCGACATCCCGCTGGGCCTGGGCATGGGCAGCTCCACCAGCGACGTCATCGCCGTCATCCGCGCGGTCGCGGACTCGTACGCGGTGCGGCTCGCGCCCGCCGTCGTCGCCCGGCTCGCCGTCCGTGCCGAGCTGGCCTGTGACCCGCTGATGCTCGATGCCCGCCCGGTGCTCTTCGCCCAGCGCGAGGGACGGGTCCTGGAGGTACTCGGCAGCCGCCTGCCGCCGCTGGTCGTCGTGGGCTGCGCGCTGGGCGGGGGCGTGCCCGTGGACACGCTCTCCCTCCCGGCCCGGGTGCACGACGACCACGACGTACGCGCCTTCGAGCGGCTGCGCGTGCTGCTGCGGCGGGCCGTGGCCACGGGCGACGCCGGACTGCTCGGCCGGGTGGCGACCGCGAGCGCCCGGCGCGGTCAGCGGGTCCTGCGCCACCCGGAGTTCGACGCGCTCGTCGGCATCGCCCGCAGGCTCGGGGCCGTGGGCGTCCAGATCGCGCACAGCGGCGCCGTGGCCGGGCTGCTCCTGGACCCGGCCGCCCCGGGGCTGCGCCACCGGGTCCGCGGCTGCGTACGGGCCCTGGAGAGCGACGGCATCCCCGCCACCCGTACGTTCACGACCTTCCCCCACCCCACGCCCTGCCCGAATGATCCGACCCTCCCGAAGTTCCCGACGCCCAAGGAGTCCCCGAGTGGACCAGCACATCGCGGAGGCCATCGGCCGACCGGACCTGATACGCCTCGACGACCGGCTCGTCTGCCTGCGCTTTGAGACGATGAAGGTGGTCTCCGCCCTCGCCGCGGTCCGCCATCTGCTCGACGCCGGAGTGGTGCGGCGCGGCGACACCCTGCTGGACAGCTCCAGCGGGATCTACGCGTACGCCCTCGCCCTGGCCTGCCACCGGCACGGCATGCACTGCCACATCGTCGGCTCGACGACGGTCGACCACACCCTGCGCACCCAACTCGCCGTCCTCGGGGCGACGCTGGAGCAGATGGAGCCGTGCAGTGACCTGAAGCTGGACCAGAAGCGGCGCGTGGAGCGCGTCCACGAGATCCTCGCCGAACACCCCGGTCACCACTGGATGCGTCAGTACCACGACGAGATCCACTACCTCGGCTACCGGGCCGTGGCCGACCTGGTCCGCTCGTCCACGGGCGGCGAGGCGCTCACCGTCGTCGGCGGCGTGGGGTCGGGCGCCTCCACCGGGGCCCTCGCCCACTACCTGCGCGAGGACGCTCCCGGCACCGAGCTGGTCGGCGTACAGCCCTTCGGAAGCGTCACCTTCGGTGCCGAGCACGTCGCCGACCCCGAGATCATCATCGCGGGGATCGGCAGTTCCATCCCCTTCGGGAACGTCAGGCACGCGTCGTACGACACGCTCCACTGGATCTCGTTCGACGCGGCGCTGGCCGGCAGTGTCGACCTGCTGCGCCGGCACGCGGTCTTCGCCGGACTGTCCACGGGGGCGGGCTACCTCGCCGCCCGCTGGGAGCGCGCCCGGTCGCCGGAGCGCACGGTCCTCTTCGTCGCCGCCGACACCGGCCACCGCTACGTGGACACCGTGTACGCGCGGCACCGCGAGGCCGCGCCGATCGACTCGCTGGCTCCCCGGCAGGTCGTGGGCCGGGACGGACTGGCCCTGCCCTGGTCCCGGATGGACTGGAACCGGGCGGAGCCCCCGTCGTAGAGACCGTGGCGGGATTCGAACCCGCGTCACCGGATTTGCAGTCCGGCCCCTGGGCCACTCGGGCACACGGTCGTGGTGGCGCTTCGGGTACGACCGTAGGCGCACCGCCCGGCCCGGGTGAAGGGGACGGCGCGGCCCGCAACACGACTGCCATACGCCGTTCACGACACCGGTCCACCCGCGTCCGTCGCGGCCCGGTGGCCGAAGGTGCGAAGGCGTCGGCGGGGTGCTGCAATGAGCTGGTGGGCCGCCCCTGAGCCGGTGTGCCGCGGAATGCGCCACCGGAATCGGGCGGCCGGCCCACGGCGCGGTCACCCCCACCGCGGCGCACACGAGGAGTGGTGATGAGCGACGACATCGAGATGATGGGGCCTGTCGACTACCTGGTCGTCGAGTTCCCGGGCAACAGGATGACCGGAGAGGGCTTCCCCCTGCTCGTCGATCTGGTGGACCGCGGGATCATCCGCATCCTCGACCTGGTCTTCGTCCGCAAGGATGCCGATGGCTCGGTCGTCGCACTGGAGCTGAGAGACGTCGGCGGCGGCGAGATGGACCTGTCCGTCTTCGAGGGCGCGGCCTCGGGCCTGCTCGGCCAGGACGACATCGACGAGGCCGGTGCCGCCCTGGAGGCGAACAGCTCCGCCGGGATCCTGGTGTACGAGAACGTCTGGGCGGCGCCGTTCGCCCGTGCCCTGCGGCGCGGCGGAGCCCAGCTGGTGGCCAGCGGCCGGATTCCGGTCCAGGCACTGCTGGCCTCGCTCGACGCGATGGAGGCGTGAGCGCGGGCCGCACGGCTCGGCCCTGCTTCCCGATCCGGGGAGACGGCCGCGCGTCGCGGCCGTCTCCCCCCTTGAACAACCTGGGAGATGACGATCCATGCCCGGACTTCTTCGCGGTGTCGCCCGTACCGCCGTGGTGGCGGGAACCGCCACCGCGGTGTCCAACCGCGTGTCGCGGCGGCAGGCGGGCCGCTGGGCCCAGCAGGAGGAGCCGCAGGCCGCTCCGCCGCCCGCCCCGGCCGCCCCGCCCGTCGGCGACGACATGAGCAGCAAGCTCGACCAGCTGCAGAAGCTGGGCGAGCTGAAGGCCCAGGGGCTGCTCACCGAGGAGGAGTTCACGCAGCAGAAGAGCAGACTCCTCGGCTGAGAGGCCGGTCGGTCACGGGGGACGGAAGGGGATGGCCCCATGACGGCAGCGCGTACCCCAGCACCAGCACCGGCCGGGGAATCCGCGGAGGGCGACCGGCTGCGGGACATGCTGCGCACGCCGGGCTACCTGAAGCTGCTCGTCCTGTGCGCCCTCATCGGCATCCCGGTCTCCCTCGCGGCGTTCTGGTTCCTGGTCGCGCTCCACCAGCTGGAGCACGTGATGTGGGCCGACCTCCCGGAGGCGCTCGGCTGGAACGAGCCGCCCTGGTGGTGGCCCCTGCCGCTGCTGCTGGTCGCAGGCGTCCTGGTCGCCCTGGTGGTGACCAGGCTGCCCGGGGCGGGCGGCCACATCCCCGCGTCCGGGCTGCACGCCGGGGGCGCGACCTCGGCGGCGCTGCCGGGGGTCGTCCTGGCGGCGGTCTTCAGTCTGCCGCTCGGTGCGACCCTCGGCCCGGAAGCGCCGCTCATCGCACTCGGCGGCGGGCTCGCGCTGCTCTTCAGGGACCTGGCCCAAGCGCCCGCCACACCGCAGAGCACGGTCATCCTGGCGGCGGCCGGAGCCGCCGCGGCCATCTCCGCGATCTTCGGCAACCCGCTGGTCGGCGCCGTGCTGCTGATGGAGGTGGCCGGAGTGGGCGGACCGCAGCTGTTCGCGATCATGCTGCCGGCCCTGCTCTCCAGCGGGATCGGCGAGCTCGTGTTCACCGGCTTCGGCCGCTGGACGGGCCTGTCGTCGGGCAGCCTGACGCTGGACCTGAACGCCCCCTTCCCCCGTCTCGACGCCGGCGACGTCCTGTGGTCGGTGGTCCTGGCGGCCGTCATGGGCGTCTTCATGCACGTGGTGCTGGCCGGCGGCCGGTACGCCGCGGTGTACGTGGCCAGGCGGCCGGTGGCCCACACGACCGTATGCGCCGTGGCGGCCGGCGCCTTCGGCGCGCTGTACGCGCTCGTCACCGGCAACTCCCCCGTCGACGTGGCCTCCTCGGGCCAGGCCGTGATGGGCAGCCTGGCCGCCGATCCGCAGGCCTGGGGCATCGGGGCGCTGGTCGCCGTCCTGCTGTGCAAGGGCGCTGCCTACGCGCTCTGTCTGGGCAGCCTGCGCGGCGGCCCCATCTTCCCGGCGCTGTTCCTGGGCGCCGCCGCGGGTGTGCTGTTCGCGCCGCTGCCCGGGCTGGGAGTCGTACCGGGCCTCGCGGCCGGCATGGCCGCCGCGGCCACCAGCGCGCTGCGGCTTCCGGTCAGCAGCGTGGTGCTCGTCGTCCTGCTGCTCGGCAGCGGCGCGATGATCCCCGTCGTCATCATCTCGGCCGTGGTCGCCTTCGTGGTCACCGAACTGCTGCCGCCCGGGCCCGAAGTTCCCCCGGTGGGCAAGGCGGTCGGCGCCCCGGCCCCCGCCGCGAGGTGACAGGCGCGGCCGCCCGCCGATCCGGATCGCAAGGAGCGTGTCATGACGAGTCACGTGGGCGGAGCCCGCCCGAACAGCGCTGCCCCGGCCGCGCGCAAGGGCGGCTTCGGCGCCCGCAACGGCTGGCTGCTCTTCGCCGGGTTCCTGATGGTCTTCGGCGGACTGATGATGCTGTTCTCGGGGCTCTCCGCTATCGCCGGGGACGACGTCTTCATCCCCACCCCGCACTACGCCTACGAGTTCGACCTCACGGGCTGGGGCTGGATCCACCTGATGCTGGGCATCGTGATCCTCCTCGCCGGACTGGCCGTGATCAGGGGCGCCCTGTGGGCGCGGATCGTGGGCCTGGTGCTGGCGGGCCTCAGCATGGTGGCGAGCTTCATGTGGCTGCCGTACACGCCGTTCTGGGCCCTGGTGCTCCTGGCGATCGACGGCCTGATCGTCTGGGCGCTGTGCACGGCACCCGGTCTCACGGGGGACTGAGCCCGGATGCCGGCGGAAGCCGGGCAGCCGACTCCGCTGGTGCTCGTCGTCGGCGTGTCCGGTTCGGGCAAGACCACGGTGGCCGGGCTGCTCGCGGAGCGGCTCGGCTGGCCCCACCGGGACGCGGACGAGTTCCACTCCCCGGCCAACCGCGCCAAGATGGCCGCAGGCCAACCCCTCACGGACGCCGACCGGGCCCCCTGGCTGGCAGCCATCGGCGCCTGGATGGACCAGGAGGCCGCCGCGCACCGGCCGGCGGTCGTCACCTGCTCCGCGCTCAAACGCTCCTACCGGGACCGGCTGCTGCAGGGGCGGCCCGGCGTGCGCCTGCTGTACCTGCACGGGGCGCGGGAGCTGCTCCGGGCCCGCCTGCAGGCGCGGCACGGCCACTTCTTCCCGGCGGCCCTGCTGGACAGCCAGTTCGCCGACCTCCAGGAACCGCAGCCCGACGAGCACCCCGTGGTCGTGGAGATCGACCAGCCGCCGCGGGCCGTGGTGGCGGCCGCACTCTCCCTACTGGGCATCACCGCCTCGTCGGCCCCGTCCGCCCCGTCCGAGGAGGCTCCCGTGTCCGAGCAGGCACCCCGGTCCGCAGGCCCGACAGGTGAGCAGTGGGAGCTGCGCCACGGCGGGCAGCGCGCCGTCGTGGTCGAACTGGGCGGCGCCCTGCGCCACTACGAGGCCGACGGCGTGCCCCTGCTGGACGGGTTCGCCGCCGACGAGCCCGTCACCTCGGGGCGCGGGCAGCTGCTCGTGCCCTGGCCCAACCGGGTCGGCGGCGGCCGCTACCGCTTCGACGGCGCGGACCTGCACCTTCCGCTGAGCGAGCCGGAGAGGCACAACGCGATCCACGGGCTGCTGCGCTGGGTCCCGTGGCGGTTGCTGGCCCGCTCCGGTGAAGCGGTGCGGGTCGGCACCACCCTCCATCCGCAGCCCGGATACCCCTTCCTGCTGGAGGTGTCCGCCGAATACCGGCTCACCGACGACGGGCTGGAGGTCCTGGTCGGCGCCGTCAACACCGGCACCACGAGGGCCCCGTACGGCGTGGGGCAGCACCCGTACCTGACGGTCGGCACCGATCTCGTCGACACGGCGCTGCTGACCGTGCCCGCCGGCCGCCGGCTGACCACCGACGACGAGGGCCTGCCGACGGGTGAGGAGCCCGTCGAGGGGACGGAGTACGACTTCCGTACCGCCCGTCCCATCGGCGCTGGGGCGCTGGACACCGCCTTCACCGGACTCGAACGCGACGGGACCGGCCGCGCCGTGGTCCGGCTGGCGCATCCGTCGGGGCGGCGCGGCACGGACCTGTGGCTCGGCGAGGGCACCCGGTACGTGCAGGTCTACACGGGCGACACCCTGGGGCAGCCCGAGCGGCGCCGGCGCGGTGTCGCGGTGGAAGCCATGTCGTGCCCCGCGGACGCCTTCCGCACGGGTACCGCTCTCACCGTCCTGGAGCCGGGGGCGGGCCATGCGCTCCGCTGGGGCCTGCGCCCGTGGGTGACCGCCGGTGGGGCGGCGTTCCGATGACCGGGCAACCGGAACCGCCCGTCGCACGGCCCATGAGCGGGGAGGACTTCCGGACGCTCCACGAACGGCTGCGCCGGGCGGCACGGGCGGGCGTGCAGGGCGGCGCGGACGGCGGCGCGGACGGCGGCCGCCGAGGGGCGCACCGAGGGGCGCTGCGCCATCTGACGCCCGCCCGTGTCGCGGCGGCCGCGGCCGAGGTCCGGCTGGGCCGCACGGTGTCCCTGGCCGCGCCGATCGAGACCCGGCCGGGCCCGGACAACCCGGAGCCGGCGAAGCACCGCATGACCGGCCCCGCCCCCGGGGAGGCCGGGGCCGACGGACTGCACTTCGCGCTCGACCGGTTCGCCATGAACGTCCACGGTGACGCGGACAGCCACCTCGACGCGCTGAACCACGTGCTGTACGACGGCGAGCTCTACGGCGGTGTCCCAGCCGTCGGCGCGACGGCCGCGGAGGTCCGTTCGCTCTCCGTGGACCTGGTCCGGGAGGGCATCGCCGGGCGGGGTGTGCTGTTGGACGTCCCACTGCTGCGGGGTGTGCCCTGGCTGGAGCCGGGGGACCACGTGACGGCGGACGACCTGACGGCGGCCGAGGCCGCCCAGGGCGTCCGGGTCGGCCCCGGGGACCTGCTGCTCGTACGGGTGGGGCACCGGCGTCGCCGCGGGGAGCTCGGGGCGTGGGAGGCGGCCCGGGCCAGGGCCGGGCTGCACCCGGAGGCCATGGAGTTCCTGGCCGAGCGGGAGGTGGCCGTGCTGGGCGGCGACGGGAACAACGACACCGCGCCCAGCGCGGTGGCGGACGTCGCCTTCCCCGTGCACGTGCTGGCGGTGCACGCGATGGGCGTGCACCTCATGGACTACCTGCAGTTCGAGGAGCTGGCGGGGACTTGCGCGCTGACCGGCCGGTGGAGCTTCCTGTGCGTGGTCGCCCCGCTGCGCCTGCCCGGCGCCACCGGCTCGCCCGTGAACCCGATCGCCGTGCTGTGAACGGGCGGCCCGCGGCCGGGGCCGCCCGCCGCGGCCGAACCGCGGGGGTCTCCTCCGGGTCGCCGTCAGGTGGAAGGGCGGCTAGCTTCGAATGGGTGGGGATGCTTGGCCTCCGCTCCGCGGAGTGACAGGTCCGGCCCGCCGGGCGGGGCCACGAGCCCAAGGACGGTGGTCGACGTGGGCGACTCTCCCCACTACGACGTCATCATCATCGGCACCGGCGCCGGGGGCGGTACCCTCGCGCATCGGCTGGCGCCCTCCGGCAAGCGCGTGCTCCTCCTCGAACGCGGCGGCTACCTGCCGCGGGAGCGGGACAACTGGGAGTCCACCGCCGTGTTCATCAAGGGCAAGTACCGGGCGCCGGAGTTCTGGTTCGACAAGCACGGCAACGAGTTCCCGCCCGAGGTCAACTACTACGTCGGCGGCAACACCAAGTTCTACGGGGCCGCGCTCTTCCGGCTGCGGCCCGAGGACTTCGGCGAGATCCGGCACCACGGCGGCATCTCCCCCGCCTGGCCCCTGCGGTACGAGGACCTGGAGCCGTACTACACGCAGGCCGAGCACCTCTACCGCGTCCACGGACGGCACGGCGAGGACCCCGGCGAGGGGCCGGCGAGCGCGCAGTACGCCTACCCGCCCGTCGAACACGAGCCGCGCATCCAGCAGTTGAGCGAAGACCTGGAGAAGCGGGGGCTGCACCCCTTCCACCTGCCCATCGGTGTCGACCTCGTCCAGGACGCCGACGGGCGGGCCGTTCCCTCCAGCGTGTGCATCCGCTGCAACCGGGTGGACGGCTTCCCCTGCCTGGTGCGCGGCAAGTCCGACGCCCAGGTGATCTGCGTGGAGCCCGCCCTGGAACACCCGGGCGTCGAGCTGGTCACCCATGCCCACGTGGTCCGCCTGGAGACCGACGCGACCGGGCGCACCGTCACGGCGGTCGTGGTCCGGCTCGCCGACGGGTCCGAGACCCGCTTCTGCGCGGACGTCGTGGTCGTCTCCTGCGGGGCGGTCAACTCCGCCGCCCTACTGCTGGCCTCGGCCAACGACCGTCACCCGCGGGGGCTTGCCAACAGTTCGGACGTGGTGGGCCGGCACTACATGCGGCACAACAACCTGGCCCTGATGGCGGTGTCGAAGGAGCCCAACCCCACGCAGTTCCAGAAGACCCTCGCGCTGCACGACTGGTATCTGGGCGCGGACGACTGGGACTTCCCGCTGGGCGGCATCCAGATGCTGGGCAAGTCGGACGCCGAGCAGATCCACGGTGAGGCCCCGCGCTGGGCCGGAGCCGTCACCCCGGACATGCCCTTCGAGGTGCTGGCGCACCACGCGGTCGACTTCTGGCTGTGCGGGGAGGACCTTCCGCTGCCCGACAGCCGGGTCACCCTGGACGCCGACGGCGCCATCCACCTCTCGCTCGACGAGAAGAACAACATCGAGGGCCTGGGGCGGCTCAGGCACAAGCTCCAGAGCATGCTCGGGCACCTGGGCATGCACGAACACCACCTGCTGCCGCACAGCATCTACCTGCACAAGGGCATGCCGATCGGGGCGACCGCGCACCAGGCGGGGACCGTACGTTTCGGCACGGACCCGGCCGCCTCGGCGCTGGACGTCAACTGCAAGGCCCACGACCTCGACAACCTCTACGTCGTCGACACGAGCTTCTTCCCGAGCATCGGCGCGGTCAACCCGTCCCTGACCGCCATCGCCAACGCCCTGCGGGTCGGCGACCACCTCCTGTCCCGGCTGAACTGACCGCCTCCCCGGGCCGCGCGCGGGCCCTCGCGCGGGTCCTCGCCCGAGCCGCGCCGACCTGCGCCGACCGGAGGAAGAACCTCCGCCGAACGGCCCAACCAGGACCCGCCCGGCAGGCCCCCCGCCACTGCCGGTGATTACGTGGGCGGTCGGTCCGGCCGGCCGCGGCCGGGGCACGCCGGGGCCAGCTCGTCGAGGAGGCAGCACAACGTGGATTCCACCGTGGGCGCACCGCAGGGTGTGGTTCCGGCTCAACTGGTCAAGGGCCAGAAGGCGCTGGTCACCGGCGCCAACTCCGGTATCGGGAAGGCGACCGCCATCGGGCTGGGCAGGGCCGGCGCCGACGTGGTCGTGAACTACGTGGCCGATCAGGAGTCCGCCGAGGAGGTGGTCCGGGAGATCACCTCGTTCGGCGTGCGCGCGGCGGCGTACGAGGCGGACGTGTCGCAGGAGGACCAGGTCGTCGCCATGGTGGACCGGATGGTCCGGGAGTTCGGGACGATCGACATCATGGTCGCCAACGCCGGTCTGCAGCGGGACTCCGCCTTCACCGAGATGACCCTCGCGCAGTGGCAGAAGGTCCTGGACGTCAACCTGACCGGGCAGTTCCTGTGCGCCCGCGAGGCGACGAAGGAGTTCGTGCGGCGCGGCGTCGTGCCCGAGGTGTCCCGGGCGGCCGGGAAGATCATCTGCATGAGTTCGGTGCACCAGCTCATCCCGTGGGCGGGACACGTCAACTACGCCTCCTCCAAGGGCGGCGTGCAGATGATGATGGAGACCCTGGCCCAGGAGCTCGCACCGCAGAAGATCCGGGTGAACGCGGTCGCCCCCGGAGCCATCAGGACGCCGATCAACCGCAGCGCCTGGGAGACCCCGCAGGCCCGCGAAGACCTGCTGAAGCTGATCCCGTACGACCGGATCGGCGATCCCGAGGACATCGCCGACGCGGTCGTCGTCCTCGCCTCCGACCTCATGGACTACGTGGTGGGGACCACCCTCTACGTCGACGGCGGAATGACCCTCTTCCCCGGGTTCGCCACCGGCGGCTAGGTCGTCCCTCTCGGACCGGACGCACTCGGGAGCCCCGACAACGGGGCTGGGCGCGGTGCCGTACGACGCGGGCCCGGCAAGATCCGAAAGAGACGGCCTGGACGGCCCGGCTTCCTAGCAGCGAAGGCACGCATGCACACCACGGTTCTCCTGCTGGCGGCGGACGCCCCGGCCCAGCTGCTCCCGGCCAGACAGCTCATGGCCTTCACGCTCGCCTCGCACATCATCCTGGTGCCGATGGGCGTGGCCCTGCCGTTCATCACCCTGCTGATGCACTACCGGGGGCTCCGCCACAACGACCCCACGGCCCTGCTGCTGGCACGGCGCTGGTCGGCCGTCATGGCGGTGCAGTTCGCCGTCGGAGTCGTCACCGGCACCGTCCTGTCCTTCGAGTTCGGCCTGCTCTGGCCGGGGCTCATGGGCAAGTGGGGTGACGTGTTCGGGATCGGCTTCGGCGTCGAGGCGTGGGCCTTCTTCCTCGAAGCGGTGCTCATCGCCGTCTACCTGTACGGCTGGCGCCGGCTGAGACCCCGTACGCACTTCCTGCTCGGACTGCCGCTGCCGGCCGCCGCCCTGATGGGGGCGTTCGGCATCCTGGCCGCCAACTCGTGGATGAACACCCCGCGGGGCTTCTCCCTCGACTCCGCCGGCAACCCGGTCGACGTGAACATCTGGAAGGCCGTCTTCACCCCGATGTTCGGGCCGCAGTACTGGCACTTCGTCGTGGCGATGCTGCTGACCGCGGGGTACGTGGTGGCCGGCGTGTACGCCGTCGGCTGGCTGCGCGGCCGCCGGGACCACTACCACCGGCTCGGCTTCACCGTGCCCTTCACCGTCGCGGCCATCGCCACCCCGATCCAGTTCTTCCTGGGCGACTCCATCGCCCGGCAGGTGTTCCAGAAGCAGCCGGTGAAGTTCGCCGCCATGGAGATCGTCTGGGAGACCGACACCCACATGCCCGAGTACCTGTTCGGCCGTCTGCACCCGGACGGGACCGTCTCGGGCGGTATCAAGATCCCCCAGCTCGACTCCGTCCTGGCGGGCTTCAGCCCGGACACCAAGGTGACGGGGCTGACCTCGGTGCCCGCGAGCGACCGGCCGAACGCCACCCAGGCGACCCTCGCCCACTGGGCCTTCGACCTCATGGTCGTGATCGGGTCGGTGCTGGTGCTGCTCGCCCTCTGGTACGCGCTGGTCTGGTGGCGGCGCCGCAGGCTGCCGGAATCCAAGTGGTTCTGGCGCAGCGCGGCCTGCGCGGGCGTCGCGTCCGTCGTCGCCGTGGAGTGCGGCTGGGTCACCACCGAGGTGGGGCGCCAGCCGTGGATCGTCTACCAGAACATGCGGGTCGCCGAGGCGGTCACGGCGACCCGCTCGACGACCTTGTGGATCACGTTCGGGCTGGTGATCGTGGTGTACGTGTTCGTCTTCGGCGCGTTCCTCGCCGTCCTCCTCAAGATGCGCACCCGATGGCGGCTCGCCGACGCGCAACAGGAGGCGGAGGGCCCGGGTGAGGGCCCGGAGGCGGACACTCCGTACGGCCCGCGCTCGCCCGTCCCGTCCACGTCCGGGGACGGCCGCCCGTGAGCGCCGACGTCATCGCCTTCGTGCTGCTGCTCGCCGTGACCGCGTACACCTGTGCGGGCGGCACCGACTACGGGGCCGGCTTCTGGGACCTGGCCGCGGGAGGGGCGGAGCGGGGCAAGCGGACCCGGTGGCTCATCGACCACGCCATGGCTCCGGTGTGGGAGGTCAACAACGTCTGGCTGATCTTCATCTTCGTCATCATGTGGACCGGGTTCCCGGTCTTCTTCCAGACGGTCTTCTCCGCGATGTGGCTGCCGCTCGCCCTGGCCGCCGTCGGCATGGTCCTGCGCGGCGCTGGCTTCGCCTTCCGCAAGGCCTCCCGGCGGATCGCCGGGAGGCGCCTGTTCGGGGTCCTGTTCGCCCTGTCCTCACTCGTGACGCCCTTCTTCCTCGGCGCGGCCGTCGGCGGCATCGCCTCCGGCCGGGTCGCGCTCGGCACGGAGGCCTCGGCCAGGGCCTGGTCCAACCCGACCTCCCTGGTGTTCGGGCTGCTGGCCATCGCGACGACGGCCTTCCTCGGCGCCGTGTTCCTCTCCGGTGACGCCCGCCGCTTCGACGTGCCCGATCTGGTCGACCACTTCCGGGGGCGGGCCCTGGCCGCGCTGGCCGTCGTCGCCGTACTGGCCGTGGTCGCGCTGTTCGTCACGCGCTCGGACGCCCCGCACATCTGGCACGGCCTCACCCACGGCTTGGGGCTCCTGTTCGTCCTCCTGGCCGTGGCGGCCACGTTCGCCACGGCATGGCTGCTGCTGCGCCCGCCGGGCATCTGGGTACGCGTCACGGCGGTGGGGGTCGTCGCCGCGGCGGTCCTCGCCTGGGGCATGGCCCAGCGGCCCTACCTCATCCCCACCTCGCTGACCGTGGCCGACGCCGCGGGCGCCCCCTCCACCCTGACGTGGCTGGCGTTCGTCACGCTCGTGGCCCTGGTGATCGTCGCCCCGGCCGTCGCCCTCCTGTACTGGCTGGACACGCACGGCGAGCTGGAGTCGCTCACCGACGCCGACCTGCGGCGCGACGGCGCCGGACCGGGCGGGAGGAGCGATGGTGACTGACGGCCGCCGGCCCCCGGCGGGCCTCGTCCGAGAGGCACCGGCCCCGTGAGCGAGGACCAGATCCTCCTCGGCATCGCCCTGACGGTGGCGCTGGCCGCGGTCTCGCAGATCCTGGCCAACAGGCTGCGCGTGCCGGCGCTGATCCTGCTGCTGCCGGCCGGTTTCGTCGCGGGGGCGCTGACCGACGTCATCCGCCCGGACGAGCTCATCGGCGCGGAGTTCGATGCGCTGGTCTCCCTGGCCGTGGCCGTGATCCTCTACGACGCCGGTCTCGGACTCAACCTGCGCCGGCTCACCGGCCGCACCCGGGGCATCGTGGGCAGGCTCCTGGCGGTCGGCGTCCTCGGCACCTTCCTCGCCGTCGGCTTCGTCTCCCCCGCCCTGTTCGGCATGTCGCTCGCCACCGGCGCGATGCTGGGCACGATCCTCGTGGTGTCGGGCCCGACGGTGGTGGGTCCGCTGCTCGAGTACGTGCGGCCGACGGACAAGGTACGGCGCATCCTGGTCTGGGAAGGGACGCTGATCGACCCGATCGGCGGCATCCTCGGCGCGCTCGTCTTCCACGCCGTCTCCTCCTCCCACCGGATCGACCTCGGCCGCGGTTACCAGATCGGCCAGTTCCTGATCAGCATGGGTGTCGGCCTGATCGGCGGGGCCGTGGGCGGCGCCCTGCTGTGGCTGACGCTGCGGATCATGCGGCTCGGCGAGACGCTCGGCACGCTCGCCCAGCTGGCCGTGGTGATCACGGTGTCGGCCGGCTGCGACATCGTCCGCGACGACACCGGGCTGATCGCCGCGATCGTCACGGGGCTGGCCGTCACCAACCTCCCCGGTTTCGACATGCCCGCCCGCCGCCCCTTCTTCGAGACGCTGGTCCAGCTGATCATCGGGCTGCTCTTCATCTCGATCTCGTCGACCGTCACCCCGGCGTCCCTGACACCCGTGCTCCTTCCCTCCCTCATCCTCATCGCGTTCCTCGTCCTGGTCCTGCGGCCGGTGATCGCCTTCCTGTCGACCCGGAACTCAGGGCTCACCCGGGGGGAGCGGGGCTTCCTCGCCTGGATGGCGCCGCGCGGCATCGTGGCGGCCTCCACCGCCTCCGCGTTCGCAGCCACGTTGTCCGACAAGGGCCTGCCCGGGGCCTCGAAGATCCTCCCGGTCACCTTCCTGGTGATCGTGGGAACGGTTCTGCTCTACGCGCTGACCGCCGCCCCCGTGGCCCGCAGACTGGGTGTCGTCCGCCCCTCCCGCACACGCCCCCTGCTGGTGGGCGGAGACCGCTGGGTGGTCGACATGGGGAAGGCGCTGCGGTCGGCCGGCCTCGACGTCCTCATGTGGGCGGGTGACGAGGCCGAACGGGAGCGGATCAAGGACGCCGGGATCGAACTGGCTCAGGGGGAGCTGCTGGCGACGGCCACCAACCCGCGCGCACGGCTGGAGGGCGTCACCGCCGTCTTCCTGCTCACGGACGACGACGACTTCAACGCCCTGGCCTCGGTCATGGTGCAGGGCAACGTCGAAGGCCCCGTCTACCGCGTCGGCCCGCCGCACACCAGCCGCGGCGTCATCGCCCCCTACACGGGCGGCGACGTCCTCTTCGGTTCCCGGCTGGTCCGGCACGTCCTGGCGGAGCACTACCGGCAGGGCGCCCGGTACCTGGTGCAGCCGGCCACCCGGCCGGCCCCGCCGGACTTCGAGACGCTGTTCGTGGTGCGGGCCGACGGCCGGCTCGTCCCGGTCGGCGAGGCCGTCACCCCGGCGGAGGGAGACCTCCTCGTACTGCTCGGTCCCGTACCGCTCACGCCGCCCGGGTCCGAGCTCGGTTGAGGTTCGCGTCCAGGGTGATGGCCGCGTCGATGAACGCCAGGTGGGTGAACGCCTGCGGGAAGTTGCCGAGCTGGCGCCCGGTCAGGTCGATCTCCTCCGAGTACAGGCCCAGGTGGTTGGCGTAGGTGAGCATCTTCTCCAGCACCAGCCGTGCCTGGTCGGTGCGTCCGGCGCGGGCGAGCGCGTCGACGTACATGAACGTGCACAGCGAGAAGGTCCCTTCGGAGCCGCGCAGCCCGTCGGGCGATGCCTCGGGGTTGTAGCGGTAGACGAGGCTGTCGGTGACCAGTTCCCGGTCCATCGCCTCCAGGGTGGACGTCCACATCGGGTCGTCGGGGGTGATGATGCCGACCGTCGGCATCCGCAGCAGGGCCGAGTCGAGGACGGCGCTGCCGTAGTGCTGCACGAATGCCTTGCGCTGCGGGTCCCAGCCCCGCTGGAGGACCTGCTCGTAGATCGCGTCGCGGGCCTGGACCCAGCGGCCGCTGGCCGCGGGCCGGCCGCTGGAGGCCGCCAGGCGCAGGGCGCGGTCGAAGGCGACCCAGGACATCACCCGGCCGTATGTGAAGTCCTGGCGGCCTCCCCGGGTCTCCCACAGGCCTTCGTCGGGCTGGTCCCAGTGGTCGGTCAGCCAGTCGAGGAGGGTGTGCAGCGAGGTCCAGGCCCGGTGGTCCAGCTGGATCCCGTGCTGGTGGGCGAAGAAGATGCTGTCCAGTGCCTCGCCGTAGATGTCCAGCTGCAGTTGGGTGGCCGCGCCGTTGCCGATGCGTACGGGGCGGGAGCCCTGGTAGCCCTCCCAGTGCTCCAGGGTCTCTTCGAAGAGGTCGGACGAGCCGTCGACGCGGTACATGATGTTCATCGGCCCGGTGTCCCCGTCGCTGCCAGCCTTCTCCCTGACCCGGTCGCGCAGCCAGCCGATGAACGCCGTCGCCTCCTCCGTGAAGCCGAGGCCCAGCAGGGCGTACACGGAGAAGGAGGCGTCGCGGATCCAGGTGAACCGGTAGTCCCAGTTGCGCTCGCCGCCCAGTTGCTCGGGCAGCCCCGCCGTGGGTGCCGCCACCAGGGCGCCGCTCGGCGCGTACGTCATCAGCTTCAGGGTGATGGCGGAGCGCTCGACGGCCTCCCGCCACCGGCCGGTGTACCGGGACTGGCGCAGCCAGGTACGCCAGTGCTCGACGGCTTCGGCGAACATCATGTCGAAGTCGGCGGGCAGGATCTCGCGCGGCGGCCCGCCGGCCGCCGACTCCAGTACGACCCCCCGCTGTTGGCCGGCCTGCAGGGTCAGCGAGAAGTGCAGGTCGTGCTCCTTCGACAGGCTGGTCAGCAACCGCTCGTCCTCCCGCTCGCGGACGGCGTGAACGGTCAGCTCCATCCCCTCCGACACGAACACCGCGCCGTGCTCGGTCGTGTGCAGGGTGTGGGGCGCCCGGCCGTAGTCGAAGCGCGGCGCGATGTCGACCTCGAAGGTCATGCTGCCTCGCACGCACCGGAGCATGCGGACGATGCTGTGCCGGTCGGTGGCCGTCCTCCCCGTCGGCGGCATGAAGTCGATGACCTCGCCGGCGCCCGACTCCGTCATGAAGCGCGTCACGAGAACAGCCGTGTCAGGGAGGTACAACTGCTTCGTCGTGTACGTGGCGTTCAGGGGGGCGACCCTGAAGTGCCCGCCCTTCTCCCGGTCCAGCAGGGCCCCGAACACGCTCGGCGAGTCGAAGCGCGGACAGCAGAACCAGTCGATCGTCCCGTCGGTGGCCACCAGGGCGGCCGTCTGCAGATCGCCGATCAGGCCGTGGTTCTCGATCAGGGGGTACTCGTCCATCGGGAACACCTTTCGGTCCGCGGGTACGGCCCGGCCGGAACACGGACAGGAGAAGGCCGATCCGATGTCACACGGTCAGCTTAGGCAGGAATGTCCGGGCCGCTCCTGCGGAGCACCGGGGGGCCGCGACGGGTCCGGCGGCGGCGTGGCAGCACGTCCGGCGGCGTGGGGCGGCGGCCTGCGGCGGCGGCGTGCGGAGGGCGCCGAGCGGCCTTACCGTGGGGCTGAAGGCCGTCCCGAACCGCGAACCGGAGGTCGGAGGTCACCCGTGCCGTACCGACGTACGACGCCGCCCGGCCGGCGACCGGAATTCCGCTGCGGCCCCTGATGTCCTGGGCCTCCCGGTTCCGGCTGCTGCAGTACACGAAGGCCAGCCTCTGGATCGTGCCGCTGCTCGGTCTGCTCCTCGGCGTACTGCTCGCGGAATGGGCCGTCTCCGTGGACACCAGCGGGCTCCCGGCCGGCTGGCGGTACTCCGCCTCCACGGCCACCGGCGTGCTCACCGCCATCGTCGGTGCGATGATCGCCCTGCTCGGGTTCGTCGTCACGATCGGCGTGCTCGTGGTCCAGCAGGCGACGGGCACCCTGTCCCCGCGCTACATGCGCCTGTGGTACCGGGACCGGCTGCAGAAGGCGGTGCTGGCCACCTTCACCGGGACCTTCTCCTTCTCCTTCGCCCTGCTGCGCACCATCGAGGCGGACTCCGTGCCCGACATCGGGGTCACCCTGGCCGGCGCCGCCGTGTCCGTCAGCCTGTTGCTGCTGCTCGTCTACCTCAACCGGTTCACCCACAACCTCCGGCCCGTGGCCATCGCCGAACTGGTCGGACGGATGGGCGAAACGGTCCTGGCCCGCGGGGAAGCGGCGGTCCTCGGCGCCGCGCCGCGCGGGGGCGACCCCGTACCGGCGGCGGACGGCGGACCGGTCGCCTACGTACGGTCCGAGCGAGGCGGCGTGATCCAGGCGTGCCACGCGGGGCGGCTGACGGCCCTGGCGGCGCGCCACGACTGCGTCCTCGTGCTCACCCGCCTGGTCGGGGACTACGTACCGCCGGGCGCGGTCGTCGTCGAGGTCCATGGCGGGTCATCGGCACCGGATCCGCGGCGGGTGACCGGACTGATCGCCTTCGGCTCCGAGCGGACCATCGAACAGGACCCGGCGTTCGCGCTGCGGGTCCTCGTCGACATCGCCGTCCGGGCGCTCTCCCCCGCCGTGAACGACCCGACCACCGCGGTGCAAGTGCTCAACCACATCGAGGCGTTCCTCCACACGGTCGGCCGCACCGGTCTGCGCGACCGCTACGTGCTCGGCGACCCGCACGGCACCCCGCGGCTGGTGGTCCAGGGCCGAGACTGGGAGGACTACCTCCAGCTGGCCGTGACGGAGATCCGTGAGTACGGCACCTCGTCCGTCCAGGTCTGCCGGCGGCTCGGCGCCCTGCTGGAGGGCCTCCTCCACGCCGTGCCGGCCGTGTCCCGGCCGGCCGTCGACACCGAACTGTCCCTGCTGCGGGAGTCCGTCGACCGCGCGTACACCGACCCCGCCCGCCGCACCCTGGCCCGCACGACCGATCCCCAGGGCATCGGCGCCCGCCACCGCCCCGGCTGATCGATTCGATCAGCGGCTGTTGACCGGGAGGACGTCCGGGGAGAGGGCGGCGGCGTGGGCCGCGGCGGAGGTCATGTGCCGGCGGTGGTGGCGGCGGCAGAGGACCTCGTAGCCGATCTCCTCGGCCGGGCGGTTCACGTCCCCGACCACGACCTGCTCGCCTTCGACGACCATCACGCCGCCGACCGTACGGGCGTTGTGCGTGGCGCGGGCTCCGCACCAGCACAGGGCCTCGACCTGGAGCTGCTCGATCCGGTCCGCCAGCTCGATCAGGCGCTGGGAGCCGGGGAAGAGCTTGGTGCGGAAGTCCGTGGTGATGCCGAAGGCGAAGACGTCCATGTCCAGGTCGTCCACGATGCGCGCCAGCTGGTCGATCTGCTCGGGGGCGAGGAACTGGGCCTCGTCCACGATCACGTAGTCCGCCCTGCCGCCCTTCGACAGCTGCGCGACCAGGTACGCGTACAGGTCCATGCCCTCCGGCGCCTCGACCGCCTCCGTCACCAGTCCCAGGCGCGAGGACAGCTTGCCCTCGCCCGCCCGGTCGTCACGGGTGAAGATCACGCCCTGGAGCCCCCGCGCATCACGGTTGTGGGCGATCTGGAGAGCCAGTGTGCTCTTTCCGCAGTCCATCGTTCCGGAGAAGAACACCAGCTCGGGCATGGGAAGTACGGGACCTTTCGGATCGTGGGTGGAGTGACGGGGCCGGCGTGACCGGTCAGGTGCGGATTTCGAGCAGCGGGACGAGCTGCTCCTCCGCGGTCATGGAGCCGTGCATTCCGGCGAGCGCCGACTCCTTCGGCTCGTTGCGCGACGCGGTGATCGCGACATCGGCCTGGGCCGCCGCGACCACGTCGCCGATCCGGCCGAGCACGCGCTCGTCGCACTCCCCCGGCGGGCCGAACCAGCCCAGGTCCAGGGCCTCTTCGCGGCTCGCGACCCAGAAGCGGTCGCCGAGCACCTCGCGCCACACGGTCAGCACGTCGGCCTCGGCTCCCGGCACCGCGTACACGTGCCGGGCCCGGCCCTCGCCGCCCAGCAGGGCCACGCCGGCGCCGAGCTCCCAGTCCTCGTCGAAGTCGATCCGGCAGTCCTCGTCGAAGGGGACGTCGACCATGCCGTGGTCGGCGGTCACGTACAGCGCGGTGCGCGCGGGCAGCTGCTCGGCGAGCCGCTGGACGAGCCGGTCCACATACATCAGCTGGCCGCGCCAGGCGTCGGAGTTCACGCCGTGCCGGTGGCCGGCCCCGTCGAGCTCGCTGTAGTAGGTGTAGACGAGCGAGCGGTCGCCGGCCGCGAGGCGTTCGGCGGCCAGGTCCATCCGCTCCTCGCCGGTCATCCGGCCGAGGAAGGTGCCGCCGCTCAGGGCGACCTTGGTGAGCGGGGTGGTCTGGAAGGCGGGCGAGGACACCTGCGCGGTCGCCACACCGGCCTTGTCGGCCTCCTGGAAGACCGTCGGGTACGGCTGCCACGGCTTCGGCGGCGCCCACGGCTGCCAGCGGAGCTGGTTCATCAGCTCACCGGTGGCCGGGTTGCGCACGGCGTAGCCCGGCAGGCCGTGGCGGGCCGGCGGCAGCCCGGTTCCGACGGACGCCAGTGAGGTGGCGGTAGTCGCCGGGAAGCCCGCGGTGATCGGGCGCCCGGTGCCGCCGCGCGAGCTGCCGAGGAGGGAGGCCAGGTACGGGGCCTCGTCCGGGTGGGCCTTGATCTGCTCCCAGCCCATGCCGTCGACCAGGAACACGCAGTTGCGGTCGGCCGGCGTCAGCTCGGCGATGGCGGCGGTGTAGCCGGGGACGCCCTGTCCGGCCACGAGCGTCGGCAGCAGATCGGCGAGCGACCCGGCGCCGTACTCCGGGACGGGGGCGCCGGCCAGGTCCAGCAGCTCCGGCTCGGTCCAGTCCTGCGGTGCCGAGTAAGCCATCAGCGGGCGGAGGGGGAGGACGTGGCCGCTGTCGCCTCGCTGAGCGCCTGCGCGAAGACGAGGGTCTGGCGCACCGCCTCCGGTCCGTCGCCGGCCTCGCTGACCCGCAGGCTGAGGTCGTCGGCGGTGGAGTTGCCGGTGTAGCCGTGGTCGGAGTCGCAGTTGGGGTCTCCGCAGGCGGCCGGCTCCAGGTCGATCCGCGAGACGGCGCCCCAGCCGATGGTCAGGACGACCTCGCGGGGCAGGGTGCCGGGGGTGTAGGACTCCGGGTTGGCGACAACGCGGCTGAGCACCACGGAGGAGATGCTGGAGAGCTTGACCGACTCGGTGGAGGTCGTAGCGTACGGCGACGGGGACCCGGCGTCGGCGGCCTGCTCGTCGGTGTGGCTGACGATGAAGCGGTTGCCGGTCAGGACCAGCACGGTGACGTGGCGGCGCACCTCGTTGGAGTCGAAGGTCGTCTCCTGGTGGACCAGGTACGACGAGATCGGCTCGCCGCCCACCGCGGCCTCCACCGCCTCGGCCACGAGGGCCGGGTAGTAGCCGCTGCGCTCGATCGCCGTGCGCAGCCCCTGGGTCGTCGTACCGGATTTCGCCATGGGGTCAATGGTAAGGCCCCCCGGCTGCCCTCCTACCGCGCCGTACCCGCTCAGTAACTGGGGAGCGTCCGGGGGCCGAGATCACCGCGGGCGGGCGGATGGGCGACGCGGACGGTCGCGCTGAGGGCGCAGACGCCCTCGGCGGCGACCACGACGGGCTCCAGGGTGACTGCGATCACCTCGGGGTGGTCGTCCACGAGCCGGGACAGCCGCAGGAGCGTCGCCTCCAGGGCGGGGGTGTCGACGGGGTCGCTGCCGCGCCAGCCGAAGAGGAGCGGTGCCCCCCGGATGGACCGGATCAGTGCGGCGGCGTCCCGGTCGGTGGCCGGGACCAGCCGGTGGGCGGTGTCGCCGAGCAGCTCGGAGGCCACCCCGGCGAGTCCGAAGGAGAGGACGGCGCCGGCGGCCGGGTCGATGACGGACCGCACGACGGTGTCGACGCCCCGCGGCACCATGGGCTGCACCACGGGCTGGAGCTCGGCCGGCTTGCCGAGCGCGTCGGTGAGCTCCTCGTACGAGCGCCTCAGCTCGGCCTCGTTCGTGAGGTCGAGCCGTACGCCGCCCAGGTCCGCGCGGTGGCGCAGGTGCGGGGCGGTGGTCTTGAGGGCGACCGGGTAGCCGAGGACCTCGGCGGCCCGGACGGCGGCGTCGGGACTGGGCGCGGGGAGCGTGGGCAGGACGCGGATCCCGTAGCGCGCGAGCAGCTCGCGGGCGTCCCAGTCGCTGAGGGTCAGCACGGCGCCGCCGTCGACGTCTGCGAGCAGCCCGGCGAGCTGTGCGGCGGCGCCGGCCTCGTCGATGTCCTCGTACTCGGGGACCTGCCCGGCATCGGCGAGGGCGCGGCGCCACTGGCCGTAGCGCACGGCCTCCGCCACGGCCTTGACGGCGCGCTCGGCGGCGGGATAGCTGGGGATCCGGTCCGGCTCGGGGGTGGAGGCGGCCCGGCCGGGGGCGGCGGGGGCGGCCGGGGTCCGGAGGGCGTCGGCGGCGGGGTGGGCCGTCGTCGCGTCGGCGGGGCGGGCCGGCGGCTCGTCGGCGGGCCCGCGGGTCGCGGACAGGGCCTGCACCAGCTCGGCCAGTTCCACGTGCACGACCGCCACCGGCTTGCCCGGGGTGCCGGCGACGGCCTCGCGCAGCGCGTCGGCGAGGTCGTCGGCGAGGGCGTGCTCGCTGACCCACGGGATGGCGGTCACGATCACCGCGTCGCAGTCGTCGGAGGCGAGGGCCGAGGCCAGGGAGGTGCGGAAGTCCTCCGGGGACGCGGCGGTCGTCAGGTCCAGGGGCGGCAGCGGGCGCAGGCCCTGGGCCAGGCAGGCGTCGTAGGTGAGGACCCCGAGGGACTCGGAGTTGCCGAGGATCGCGATCCGGGGTCCGGCGGGCAGCGGCTGGGAGGACAGCAGCAGGCCGACGTCCACCAGCTCGGTGACCGTGTCGACCCGGATGACGCCGGCCTGCCGCAGGAGGGCGGAGACGGTGTCCTCCGACAGCCGGGTGCCGGGGACGACGTGCCCGGCGGGGGTGTGTCGGCCGCCCTTGGCGACGACCACCGGTTTGACGGCCGCCGTCCGGCGGGCGAGGCGGGTGAACTTCCGCGGGTTGCCGAGGGTTTCGAGGTACATCAGGGCGACGTCGGTCGCCTCGTCCTCGTACCAGTACTGGAGGATGTCGTTGCCGGAGACGTCGGCCCGGTTCCCCGCGGAGACGAAGGACGACAGGCCCTCGCCGCGCCGCAGCAGCGCCGAGAGCAGGGCGATCCCGATCGCCCCGGACTGCGTGAACAGGCCGGTCCGGCCGCGCACGGGCATCGGCGCGGGGGTCAGCGAGGCGTTGAGCTCCACGTCCGGGGCGGTGTTGATCACCCCGTAGGCGTTGGGTCCGATGAGGCGCATCCCGTACGAGCGCACCTGCCGCAGCAGCTCGCGCTGGCGGGCGAGGCCGGCCGGGCCGCTGTCCCCGTATCCGGCGGAGAGGACCACGAGCCCCTGCACGCCGTGCTCGCCGCACGCGGCCACCGCGTCGGGGACCCGGTCGGCCGGCACCGCGATCACCGCGAGGTCGACGGGGGCGCCGATGGCCTCGACGGTGCGGTAGGCCCGCACCCCGTCGAGGAGGTCGCGGGTGACGGCCTCGTTGACGGCGTAGAGGTGGCCGTGGAAGCCGCTGTCGCGCAGGTTGCGCAGGGCGGCCGCGCCCACCCCGGCGCCGGAACGGCTGACCCCGACGACGGCCACCGAGCCGGGGGCCAGCAGGCGCTGGACGGATCGGGCTTCGGCGCGCTGTTCCCGGGCGCGCTGCACGGCGAGGGACTCGGCGGTGGGTTCGAGGTCGAGGGTGAGGTGGACGGAGCCGTCCTCGAAGCTGCGCTTCTGCTGGTAGCCGACGTCCGTGAACACCTTGATCATCTTGGTGTTGGCGGGCAGCACCTCGGCGGCGAACCGGCGGATGCCGCGCTCCCGCGCCACCGCGCCGATGTGTTCGAGGAGCGCGGAGGCGACGCCGCGGCCCTGGTGCGCGTCCTGGACGAGGAAGGCGACCTCGGCCTCGTCGGCGGGGGCGGAGGCGGGCCGGCCGTCGGGGCCGATGCGGTCGTAGCGGACGGTGCCGATGAAATCCTCGCCGATGGTCGCGGCGAGGCCCACGCGGTCCACGTAGTCGTGGTGCGTGAAGCGGTGCACGTCGCGGTCGGAGAGGCGGGGGTAGGGCGCGAAGAAGCGGTAGTACTTCGACTCGTCGGAGACCTGCTCGTAGAAGCTGACGAGCCGGCCGGCGTCCTCGGTGGTGATGGGCCTGATCCGGGCGGTGCCGCCGTCGCGCAGGACGACATCGGCTTCCCAGTGGGCCGGGTAGGACGGGTCCGACTCTATGGTCATGCGCATACCTTACGGCCGGACCGGGCCGGACAGCGCTCGCGCGGCGCAGTAGGCAAGCCGGGACGAACCGGTGCAAGCTGAGGACGCTCGTCCAGCGGCGAGAACAAGGAATTCAGGCCGAGGGTCGGTCCGAGCATTCGGGGCGCCGTGAGAGACTGGTCTAGACAATCGTAAGAACCTGAAGGGCATCACCATGGCAGAGCGCCGCGTCAACGTCGGTTGGGCCGAGGGCCTGCACGCTCGTCCCGCCTCGATCTTCGTCCGTGCGACGACCGCTTCCGGCGTCCCGGTGACCATCGCGAAGTCCGGCGGCGACCCCGTCAACGCCGCCTCCATGCTGGCGGTCCTGGGCCTGGGCGCCCAGGGCGGCGAGGAGATCGTCCTCGCCTCCGAGGCCGAGGGCGCGGAGGCCGCCCTGGACCGCCTCGCGAAGCTGGTCGCCGAGGGCCTCGAAGAGCTCCCCGAGACGGTCTGACCCTTCGGGTTCGCCCCACAGAGCACCGGCGCCGAAGCCGCGGCCCTTCTTCAGGGCGTGTCCTGGCTCAGCCCAGGCGCTCCACGAGTGCGTGGTACTGCTCCCACAGCTCCTTGGGAGT
>NZ_JBEZYV010000017.1:0-159707 GCF_040638905.1 Streptomyces virginiae
TGGGGCGGGGACACGGCGGAGTGTCCCCGCAGGACGAGGCGCGACCACCGGGTACCACCGCGACATGCCCGCGGGCGCCGAGCCGAGGAGACACTCCGGCGGGGCACCGCCCCACACCACCAAGCCCCGCCGGCGATTGAGGCGCGGGCCCGGGGCAGAGCCCCAGCACCCACCGGCCAGCCCCAGCCGAACCGCAGGGCCCGGGCACCCATCCACCCGCCCCAGCCGAACCGCAGGGACCCGGCCACCCCGGCGGGAGGCTACTCGTGGTGTTCCAGGCCGATCGCCTTCTGGAGGTTCTTGTGGGCCTGACCCCATTCGCCCTCCTGCTGTTCCAGCAGCGCCGCGGCGATGGCGTCGAGTTTGACCTGGATGGCGTGTTCCGCGCGGCGTTCGGAGTTCTTCAGCAGGGCCAGCAGGAGCAGGGCCACCGCGCCCATCGCGTCGCCGACCAGGTGCTGCCAGCTCGTGTCCAGGTGGAGCAGGTGGACCACAAGGAAGGCCGCCACCAGCAGGACGCAGAACACGGAGAAGGGAGCGGAGCTGGTGAAGTTGGACGCCAGTTCCGCGAGCTTCTCGAACCGCCCGAGCTCGTCGTCGTCGCCCTTCTTCGCGGGGTGCTCAAAGGTCATGCTCCACGCCTGCCCGCTGCGGCTCCCCGAACCCCCCGGTTCGCCCGCTTGTGCCCGAAGGTGTCGCGGCCGGGCCGAACGGCCCATACCCCGCACGGCACCGCCGAGAGGATATTGCGCCAGATTGGCAAGATGACTCCGCGCCAAACGATCATTTTCGCTCAGCAAGCTTCAAACACGATCATCCGACGCTCGCCCCCGTCACCCCCGCTCGGGATACCCCCACCCCGCCCGTCGACTGCCCCCGACCCCGGCCGAGGATGGCCGAAACCACTCGGGCCGCCCGGAATTGCAGACAACTTCCGGCCATTCAAAGCGAGTTGACCTCGCAGCAAGGGTCAACCTAAGGTTTGGACCAGTACTGACCAGTACTCCTATTCCAGCTTTGGCTGTTTCCGTGCTCCACTCCGCCAATCCCATCGCAGGGGAATGAATCAGGCCGATGTTTGCGGATCAGGATGCGATGGACGCCGGCTGCGTGACCTCGGGTCGATCGCCCCGGAGAGCTCCGCGCATCCTCGTCCCCAGATCCGTGGTACCGCGGAGAACACCGGCCCCGTGAGCCCCGGAGCTCCGGCACCCCGAAGAGGGGGAACCCCGCGCGGCAGCCCTCCCGGCGCCGCGCGTCACGTTCGCCGTCCGCCTGCCGGCCCGCACCCGGTGCGAACATCCGATCCGGCATTGAATGAGGCTGAGAATGCTTGACGCTGCCCTGGACCAGATCCACTACGAGACGGTGGTCGACGCCGTGCGCGCGCACGCCGCGCGCATACCGGACCATCCGCTGTTCACCTTCCTCCCCGACGGCGAGGAGGCCGAGCCCTCGCTGACCTTCGCGGCGCTCGACGCCAAGGCGCGGGCCGTCGCCGCGAGCCTGCACGCCGCGCACGTGGAGCCCGGCTCCCGTGCGCTCCTGCTGTTCCAGCCCGGCCAGGACTTCGTCGTCGCCTTCTTCGGCTGCCTCTACGCGGGCGTCGTCGCCGTGCCCGCGTACCTCCCCCACCCGGCGCAGCGCGCCCGGGGCCTGCTGCGGCTGGCCGGCATCGCCGAGGACGCGCAGCCCGCGGCCGTGCTGACCACCGCCGGGATCCGGGCGGCCATCGAGACGACGGCGCGTACGATCCCCGAGGTCCAGGAGACGGCCTGGCTGGCGGTCGACACGATCGCGGAGGGGACCGGAGCGAACTGGTCCGCACCGTCCCCGGAACCGAAGTCGGTCGCCTTCCTGCAGTACACCTCCGGCTCGACCGGACGGCCGAAGGGTGTGATGGTCACCCACGGCAACCTCACCCACAACACCGACCTCATCCGCACGTCTCTCGGAATGGACGGCTCCACGGTTGTCGTGGGGTGGCTGCCGCCCTATCACGACATGGGACTGATCTCGATGATCATCGTTCCGGCGATGATGGGGATCCATTCCGTTTCCATGCCGACCGTGGCGTTCCTGCAGAGTCCGGTGCGCTGGCTGCGCGCCATATCGACGTACCGGGGAACGCTTTCCGCGGCCCCCAACTTCGCGTTCGATCTGTGCACCCGGAAAGTCACCGAGGAGGACCGCGCGACCCTGGACCTTTCGTCCTGGCTCGTCGCGACGAATGGTGCCGAGCCCATTCGCGCCGAGTCGATGAAGCGGTTCTCCGAGGCATTCGCGTCCACCGGATTCCGCCCGGAAACCATCGTTCCGGTATACGGGCTCGCGGAGAGCACGCTGCTGGTGAGCGGGGCTCCGATCGAACGGCCCTGGGTGTTCCGGTCCTTCGACGAGAACGAGCTCGAACGCGGGGCCGCGGTGGTCGTGCCCGACGACAGCCCGGGCGCGCGCGTCCTGGTCAGCTGCGGCGTCAGCCGGGCCCTCGACGTGGCCGTCGTCGACCCGCAGGCGCGCACCCGGTGCCGGCCGGGACAGGTCGGTGAGATCTGGGTCGCAGGCGACAGCGTCGCGGTCGGCTACTGGCAGCGTCCCGACCTCAGCCGCGAGGCCTTCGAGGCGACGCTCGCCGACGGCGACGACCAGGGCCCGTACATGCGTACGGGCGATCTGGGCTTCCAGACGCAGGACGGTCTGTTCGTCTGCGGACGCATCAAGGACGTCATCATCGTGGGCGGGCGCAACCACTACCCCCACGACATCGAGCGCACCGCCGAAAGCGCGCACCCCGCGCTCCGCCCCGGCTGCGTCGCCGCCTTCGGTGTCAGCACGGACGGCGTGGAGCAGGTGGTGGTCGCCGCCGAGCTGCGCCGCGAGGCCGGCGACGGCTCGGACCGGGAGGCCCAGGAGGGCGTCGTGAACGCCGTGCTGCGTGCGGTGGCCCAGGAGCACCGGCTGACCGTGCGCGAGGTCGTCCTCCTGCCCGCCGGGACCCTCCCCAAGACGTCGAGCGGCAAGCTCCAGCGCCGCGAGACCCGGAAGGAGTACCTGGCCGGCCGGTCGCCGTGGAACGCCCAGCACTGACCCGCACCACCACAGAACAGCGGAACAGCACGACACAGGGGGAGCACATGAAGGACACCGAGCTGGAAACCTGGCTGCGCCGGCGCATCGCCGAGCTGGCCCGCATGAGTTCGGCAGACGAGATATCGGTCCACGAGCCGCTGGCCGCCTACGGCCTGTCCTCGATCGACGCGGTGGCGCTGGCCGGTGAACTCGGCGCACTGCTGGGCCGGAAGGTCTCGCCGACGGTCGCGTACGAATTTCCCACGCTCAAGGAGATCCTGGACCACCTCCAGGGCAGGCGGCCCGACCGGGGCGGCCTCACCGCACCGCGCCGCAACGCCACAGCCGGCGCGGCCCACGACGAGCCGATCGCCATCATCGGCATGGGGTGCCGGTTCCCCGGGGCCGACGGCCCGGAGGCCTTCTGGGACCTGCTCGAACGGGGCGTGGACGCCGTCGGCCGGGTCCCCGACGACCGGTTCGCCCGCTGGGGCCGCGGCGACGGCGGCACCGACCGCGCCGGCGTCGGAGGCTTCCTCGGCGGCGTCGGCGGACTGGACCTGGACTTCTTCGGCATCAGCGAGCACGAGGCCGCCAAGATCGACCCGCAGCAGCGGCTCATGCTGGAGGTCGCCTGGGAGGCCGTGGAGGACGCGGGGATCGACCCGTACGGCCTGGCCGGTTCGGCCACCGGCGTCTTCGTGGGCATCTCCAGCTCGGACTACCGCGACGTCCTGGCGAACTCGCCCTCGGCGGACGCCTATTCGCTGCTCGGCGGGGCGTCCAGCGTCGCCGCCAACCGGCTCTCCTACGTACTCGACCTGCGCGGCCCGAGCCTGTCCGTCGACACGGCCTGCTCCTCGTCCCTCGTCGCCGTCCACCTCGCGTGCGAGGCGATCCGCCGCGGTGAATGCGGCGTCGCCATCGTCGGCGGCGTGAACGTGATCCTCACCCCGGCGATCACCGAGGCGTTCGACAACTCGGGCGTCATGGCACCCGACGGCCGCTGCAAGGCCTTCTCGGCGCGGGCCGACGGCTACGTGCGCAGCGAGGGCGCTGGTGCGGTCGTCCTCAAGCCGCTGAGCGAGGCGCTGCGCGACGGGGACCGCGTCTCGGCGGTGATCCGCGGGTCCGCGGTGACCTCGGACGGGCGGACCAACGGCCTGCTGGCGCCCAGCCGCCGGGCGCAGGAGGACGTGGTGCGCCTCGCGCTCGCGGGCGCGGGCGCCCGCCCGTCGGAGGTCGGCTACGTCGAGGCCCACGGGACGGGCACCGCGATCGGCGACCAGATCGAGGCCGCCGCGCTGGGCACCGTTTTGAAGCAGGGCCGCGCCGAGGACCGGCCGTGCGCGATCGGCTCGGTGAAGACGAACCTCGGGCACCTGGAAGCGGCGGCCGGCATCGCCGGCCTGATCAAACTGGCCCTCTCCTTCGAGCACGGGGCCCTCCCGCCGTCCCTGCACTGTGCGGAGCCGAACCCGGACATCGACTTCGACGGGCTGGGGCTGCGCGTGCAGACCTCGCTGCGCCGCTGGGAGTCTCCCGAGGAGCTCGGTCTGGCCGGAGTGAGCTCCTTCGGTTTCGGCGGCACGAACGCGCACGCGGTGCTCGGCCCCGCCCCCGCCGCCGTTGCGGAGGCGGAGCCCGCGGCGCCCGCGGGCGACGGGCACCCCGTACGGCTCCTGGCCCTGTCGGCCGCCACCGAGGCGGCCCTGCACGCGCAGGCCGCCGGTCACGCGGCCTGGGCCGCCGGGGTGGACGAGCACGAGCTGGGCCGGGACACCGCCGCGGCGACGCTGCTGCGGGGACGCGGCGGGCCACGGGGGCGCGAGTTCCGTGCCGCCTTCGCCTTCGCGGACAAGGAGGAGCTCCTCGGCCGCCTGCGCGAGCCGTTCACGGCCGCGCGGGGCGTACCGGACGAGGCGGGCGTCGTCTTCGTGTTCCCCGGACAGGGCGCGCAGTGGCTCGGGATGGGCCGGGCCCTGCTGAAGTCTGAGCCCGCCTTCGACCTGGCCGTCTCGCGCTGCGAGCAGGCCTTCGCCCCGTACGTCGACTGGTCGCTGCGCGAGGTCCTGACCGAGGAGGACGCCGCTGCGCTGCTGGAGCGCATCGACGTCGTCCAGCCCGCGCTCTTCGCGATGCAGGTCGCGCTGGCGGCGCTCTTCCGGTCGTGGGGCGTGCGGCCCGCCGGTGTCGTCGGGCACAGCATGGGTGAAGTGGCGGCGGCCCACGTCGCGGGCGCGCTGCGACTGGAGGACGCGGCGCGGATCATCTGCCGGCGCAGCGCCCTGATGATGCGTCACCGCGGCCAAGGATCCATGGCGCTGGTCTCGCTCCCCGTCTCGGACGTGCGCAAGGCCCTGGAGCCCTACGGGGACCGGCTCTCGCTCGCCGCGCACAACGGGCCGAGCACGACGGTGGTGTCCGGGGAGGCCACGGCCGTCGACGCGTTCGTGACCGCCATGGACGCCGAGGGCGTCTTCTGCCGGCGGGTCAAGGTGGACGTGGCCTCGCACTGCGCGCTGCTGGAGGACCTGCGGGAGGACCTCACCGCCGAGCTGTCCGGGCTGTCGCCGCGTGCCGCGACCGCCGTCTTCTACTCCTCCCTGGTCGGGGAGCGCCTCGACGCGCAGGCGCTGGACGCGGGCTACTGGTGGCGCAACCTGCGCGAGCCGGTGCTGTTCGCCGACGCGGTCCGCACGGCCGGGGCGGCCGGACACCGGGTGTTCCTGGAGATGAGTCCGCACCCGCTGCTGTCGGTGTCGGTGACCGAGTGCCTGGAGGACGACGACCGCGCCGCGGCCGCCCTCCCGGCGATGCGGCGCTCGGACGGCCGGGCGCCCTACGAAGCGGTCGCCGCGCTGTTCGAGGCCGGGTGCGAGATCGACTGGGCCGCCTTCTTCGGCGGCCGGCCCCGGGCGGGCACGCGGCTGCCCGCGTACCCCTGGCAGCGCCAGGAGCACTGGGTGGAGCCCGAGGGCCCCCGCTCGGAGGGCACGCTGGTCACCGGGGCGCTGCCGGTCATCCGGGACCACCGGGTGCAGGAACGGGCGATCGCGCCCGCCGCGTGGATGCTCGACGCGGCGCTGAAGGATCTCAATCCGGACCGGGTCGGCGGGTACGGCCTGAGCGACGTACTGGTGACGAACCCCCTGGCCGTCGCCGAGGGTGAGGCCCGGCACGTGCGGGTCTCCCGGCGGGTCCGCGCGGGGAACGAGCCCTTCCTGTCCGTGGAGAGCCGGGCGGCCGGCGATCGGGGCTCCGCGTGGGAGGAGCACGTCTCCGCCACGTGGTCCGAGGCCCCGCCGGCCCCGGACGCGGCGGACCTGTCCGCGATCCGCCTGCGGTGCCCGCGGCGCGTCGAGCCCGATGTCCTCTACGAGCACCTGGCGGCGTCGGGGCTCTCGTACGGGGACACCATGCGGATGGTGACCGGGATGTGGCTGGGCGAGAAGGAGCTGCTGACCCGGCTCGCTCCCCCGTCCCCGCGGACCGCGGGCCGGCCGCTGCCGGCGGACGTCGCGGACGGGGCCATGCAGTCCATCGCCGGGCTGTCCGTCGACGGCGGCGCCGACGGGACGTTCGTGGGGTTCGGCTACGGACGGGTCGACGTCTTCGCGCCCTGGTCGGGTCCGGCCTTCGCCCACGTGCGGCTGCTCGGCGAACTCGAGGCCGACGCCGACACCTTCGACTGCGACGTGGACGTACTCGATCCCGACGGGCGGGTCCTCGTACGGTTCACGGGCGTGTCGCTCAAGCGGATGCGCACCCGGCACTCCATGCGCTTCTTCGCCGTGGACGCGCGGCCGCAGCCGCGGCCCGCCGAGACCGACGCGACCGCCGCCGCCACGCCCGTCGTCCTCCTCACCGCGGACGCCGGCCGGTGTGCGGCGCTGGTGGAGGAGCTGGGCCGGGGCGGCGGCGGGTGTTCGGTCGTCCCGCTGCCACAGGGAGAGGAGGCGGCGGCGTTCCTGGAGTCGCTGCCGGAGCGGGCGCGCCTGCTCGTCGTGGAGCCGGAGCGCGAGGCGTTCCTGTCGTTCCTGCGGGCCGCCGCGCGCACCGGGTCCGCCGCGCGCCGCGAGCTGGCGCTGGTGACCGGCGACGTCGCGCTGCCCCCGCTGCTGCGCGCCCTGGAGCAGGAGAGCGCCAGCTGGTCCGGGCGGGCCGTGCGGGTCGAGCCGGAGGAGCTGGCGACGCGGGAACTCGCCCGGGACATCGCCGCGGAGCTCGCGACGGCACCCGGCGCGTTCTGCGTCCGCTACCGGCACGGGGAGCGGACCGTCCCGTCCCTGTCCCCGGTCGAGCCGGCCTCCGGCGAGGCGGACCTCCGGCCCGGCGGCGTCTACTGGATCACGGGCGGCCAGGGCGGGCTCGGTTCCACGCTCGCGGTCACGCTGGCCCGCGAGGCGGGCGCGCGGGTGGTACTCACCGGGCGCCGTCCGGAGGTCGACCCGCGGCTGGAGGAGGCGGTCGACGCGGCCGGCGGGCGGCTGCTGTACCTCCAGGCGGACGTGACGGACGCGGCCGCGGTACGGCGTGCCCTGGACGAGACGCTGCGCCGCTTCGGGGCCCTGCACGGTGTGATCCACACCGCGGGAATCCTCGACGACGCGCTCGTCGAGTCGACGTCGGCCGAGCGCATGAACACGATCATCGCGCCGAAGGAGCAGGGAGCCCGGATCCTCATCGACGCGGTGGCGTCGGAGGACCTGGACTTCATCGTGCTGTTCTCGTCCATGGCCAGCCTGTTCGTGACGCCCGGGCAGGGCGCGTACGCGGCGGGCAACGCCACGCTCGACGCGCTGACCGGTACGGTGCGCAGCCGGCGCACGCCCGTGCGCACGGTCAACTGGGGCCCCTGGGCGGAGCTGGGAATGGTCGCCGACCCCAAGTACCAGGCCCAGCTGCTGGAGTCGGGGCTGCACCCGATGTCGCCGGAGGCGGGCGCCGCCGCGTTCCTCCGGTCCCTGGGCAGCTCCCACCTGCAGCTGGCGGTCCTGGACGTGGGCGACGAGGTCGCCGACGGTCTGGTGGACCGGTTCAACCGCGGGCACGGACAGGCCGGGGCGGCGCCGCGGGCGCGCGCTGCGCGTCCGGACGGCGCGGCCGGCTCGGCGGCGGACTTCGTCCGGGCGGAGCTGGCCCGGGCCCTGCGCCGCTCCCCCGCCGAGATCGACACCTCTGCGCGCTTCGACCGCCTGGGGGTCGACTCGCTGCTGGCCGTGTCCCTCACCCGCCGGATCGGCGCCCACTTCGGGCTGGAGCTGCCGGCGACGTTCATGTTCAACCACCGGACGGTGGACGCCGTGGGGCTCCACCTGGAGGGGCTGCTGGGGCCGGCCGAGCCCGAGGGGGCGCAAGCGCTGCCCGAGCTGCCCGCGCAGAGCGCGCAGGAGGTCACGCTGGACGAGGCGGAGCTGCACAGCACCGTCCCCGGCTACACCATCGCCGCGGGCCCGGCCGGGCTCGACATGCGGCTGCGGGACGTTCCCGTGCGCAAGGCCGGGCCGGGCGAGGTGGTCATCGACGTGCGGGCCGTCGGCGTCAATTTCATCGACGTCCTGGCGACCACCGGTTTCCACCCGTTCCTGTCGACGCCCCCGTTCGTCCCCGGGCACGAGGTGGCCGGCGTCGTCCACGCGGTGGGCGACGGCGTGGAACACGTGCGGCCCGGCGACGCGGTCATCGCGCTGACCCCGGACGGCGGTTACGCGGCCCGCGTGACGACGGCCGCGTACACGGTGGCTCCGCTGCCCGAAGGCGTCAGCGCCGTCGATGCGGTCTCCGTGCTGATCAGCGGCCTCACGGCCATCGCGTGCCTGGAGCGGGAGGCGCGCGTCCACCCGGGCGACCGGGTGCTCGTCCAGGCAGCGGCCGGCGCGACCGGTACGGCCTGCGTGCAGCTGGCGCTGCACCACGGCGCCACGGTGTTCGGGACGGCGAGCACGGAGGCCAAGCTGGACCACCTGCGGGCCCTGGGAGTCCAGCACCCGATCAACTACGCGGAGGCGGACTTCGCCGAGGCCGTACGGGAGCTCACCCCCGACCAGGGGCTCGACCTCGTCGTGGACTCGCTCTCGGGGGACGCGGTGGGCCGCGGCCTGGAGCTGCTGCGGGCCGGGGGGCGTTTCATCGAGATCGGGGCGGCGGGGGTGCTCGACCTGGCCGTGGACGGCCGCGACCTGTTCATGAGCAGCCGCTCCTTCTGCACCGTCAACGTCGGTGCGCTGGCCCGTGATCCGTCCCGGCTGCGGCCGCTGATGGACCGCCTCGTCGAGCTGATCGACGCGGGCGTGCTCCGTCCCTCGGTGGGCGGTGTCTTCGCCTTCGAGGACGCCCCGCAGGCGATCACGCAGTTGCGCAACCGGGCCAACATCGGCAAGTTCGTCGTCACCGTTTCTTAGGATGGTCGTGGAAGAATCTCGCAGTCGATCAGAGTGGAAGCGGAAATTCCGCACGTTTGCCGATGAGGTGATGGCCCCGCACGTACGCCGCTACGACGAGGAACGGGCCTTCCCCGTCGAGATCCACGAGCGGGCCGCCGCCGAGGGCATCCTCAACGCGGCCTTCCCCCAGGAGCTGGGCGGCGCCGGACTGTCCTACACGGAGTTCGGCCAGGTCATCGGCGAACTGTCCGCGGTCTGCCCGGGGATGACGTGGACGCTGGTGTTCAACCGCGGCGCGCTGCACCCCGTGGTCGCCGCCGGCACCCCGGAGCAGAAGGAGCTGTTCGTCACGCGGCTGCTGAAGGACAACGGCTACGCGGCCCTCGGGCTCACCGAGCCGGAGAACGGCTCCAACCTGCTGGCGGCCGCCACCCGCGCCGTGCAGACGGATTCGGGCTGGCTGCTCAACGGCGGCAAGTGCATGTCCGGGAACGGGACCGTCGCCGACGTGTTCATCGTCCTGGCCAACACGGTGATGGACAACCGCAAACGCGGCCTGTCGTTCTTCGCCGTCCCGCGCGACGCTCCGGGCGTGACCGTGAGCGAGGACATCGACAAGGCGGCGTTCCGCTGCCTGCCCACGCCCTCGGTCACCTTCCGGGACGTCGCCCTGGAACCGATCAGCCTGATCGGGAGGGCCGGGGACGGGGAGATGCTGCTGAACGAACTCCTCGCGACCATCCGCATCGGCGGCGCCGCCTGCGGCACGGGCATCGTCGCCGCCATGCTGCGGGACGCGCTCACCTGGGTCGGCGAGCGCCGCGTCTACCCCGACGACCGCATGGACACCCTCAGCCACGTCCAGCTGACACTGGGCCGGTTGTACGTCGAGCTGTGCGCCGCCCGCAAGCTGCTGGACGAGGCGACGGCCCTGGCCGATCAGGGACTGCCCTTCGGCAAGGAGAGCTCCATGGCGAAGTACTACGCCACCGAGCTCGCCGTCCGGGCCTCGAACGAGATCCTCCAGCTGTACGGGTGGCGCGGCATCGCCGCCGACCACGGCGTCGAGAAGCGCTGGCGGGACGCGCGCGCCCTGACCATCTTCGAGGGCTCCAGCGAGATCCAGCTGCTGAACGTGTTCCGCGAAATGCGCAGGACGGCCACGAGCGAGGGAGGTCTGTGAGCACGTCCGTCGAAGTGACCACCGAGACCGTGCGCGCCGGGGACGGCGCCACGGCACAGGTCCGGCTGCACCGCAGGCCCGACGATCCGTCGGCACCCGTCCTGGTGTGCATGCCCGCCATGGGCACCAGGGCCGCGGCCTACGCCCCGCTGGCGGACGCCCTCGCCGGGGCCGGCTTCCAGGTGGCCGTCGGCGAACTGCGCGGGCAGGGCACGAGTTCCGTGCGCGCCGGGCGGGGGGTGCGCTACGGCTATCACGAGATGGTGGCGTACGACTACCCGGCGCTCTTCCGCGCGGTGCAGGCGGCCTTCCCGGCGGCTCCGCGCCACCTCCTGGGGCACAGCCTCGGGGGGCAGCTCGGCGCCCTCTACCTCAGCCAGGAGCCGCACATGGCCTCGGGCGCGGTCCTGGTGGGAGCCCCCTCCTGCCACTACCGCGGCTGGCCGTTCCCGCAGAGTCTGGGGATGCTCGCCGCCTTCCAGCTCGCGGCCGCGTTCGCCGCGGTGTACGGGTACTTCCCCGGCCGCCGCATCGGGGTCCTGGGCAACGACTCCGCGCAGGTCCTGAGGGACATGGCCACGCAGGTCCGGACGGGCCGCTACCACGTGCCGTCCTGCGAGGTGGACTTCGAGCCGGCACTGGCGAAGCTGGAGCTGCCGGTGCTGGCGGTCGCCGTCAAGGGCGACGCCATGGCACCGCCCGGCGGGGTGCGCGCCCTCGCCGGGAAGCTCACGAGCGCCCGCGTGACGTACTGGGAGCTCGCGCTCGGCGAGGGCGCCAAGGGCAGCCGGCACTACGCCTGGATCCGGGACAGCGCCGCGCTCGTGGCACGGGTACGCAGCTTCGTGGACCAGGTCTGACGGCCCTCCCCGGCCCGTCAGCCCAGACGGGCCGGGGAGGAGGCCCCGGGGGTCAGCAGTTCGGGGCTGCCGGAGCCGTCGGCCGGCACGGTCCACAGGTCCGTACGGTCGGCGGCGCCCTCGGCGGGCAGGGCGTAGGCGAGCGTACGGTCGTCCAGCCAGGCGGCCTGGTCGTCGACGCTGCGCTTCTCGGCGAGCGGACGGTCCCGCGACGTCCCCAGATCCATGACGTGTTCGCGCCACAGCGAGGCCCCGGCCCGCACCCGCTTCTTGTACGCGATGCGCGTCTCGTCCGGGGACAGGGACGGGCATTCGACGTTCTTGGCGAGGGTGGTGACGGAGCGCCGCGAGACCGAGCCCTTGACCAGGTGCGTCTCGCCCGCCGTGGAGAGGGTGGCGTAGAAGGTGTCGTCGTCCTTCGCGAAGGTCACGCCCCAGAAGTTCACGTCCTGGGCGCGGTAGTCCCGCCCGTCCATGGTGATGGCGAACTCCTCCAGGCTCGCGTCGAGCTTCCAGGTCCTGGTGTCCAGGATCGCGGTGCGCGTGGAGAAGAACGCGGCGCCGTAGGACTCACCGGAGACGAACACGGTCCAGGCGGCGAAGCGGCCGCTGGGGGAGACGCGGGCCCGGCTGGGCGTGCCCGCCAGGGGGAAGCTGCGCACCTGGCGCAGCTCGGCGTCGACGATGACCGCCTTGTTGTCCTGGGCGAGCGCGCCCGGGCTGGAGCGCAGGCAGACGCCCGTCCCCGCCGCGGCGTGGAAGCGCCGGCAGGTCAGGTCGGACACGGTGCGGGGGCCGTCGGGCGCGTCGGCCGGGACGGAGGTGAGGGCCCCGCGGTCCGGGCCCTGCCCGCTGCCCAGGAAGGCCAGCGTGTCCCGTCCGGCCGTCAGCGTGACGGCCCCCGCGGTCGCCTCCGCGCCGCCCGTACGGGGCTGGTCGGCGCGGGAGGCGGCGCGCTGCACCAGGGCGGCGCCGACGCCCCCGAGCAGCAGCACCGCCACCGCGAGGACGAGCAGGCGGCGGGAGCGTGTCATCGGGTTCCTCACGGGCGTCGGGCCGGGTCGGGCGGAGTGGGTGCAGCTGCCGCAGGTGCGCAGGGCGCGGGCGTGGCCGGCCGCAGCACGTAGCCGGCGACGGCCGCGCAGCAGAGCAGGCCGGCCGCGGCGGCGGCGAGGGCCGGGCCGGTGCCCCAGAGGGTCCACGCCCCGCCGAAGGCCAGCGAGCAGCCGAAGCGGGCCAGCGCCTGGCCGGTGCCGACCAGGGCCAGGCCGGTGGCGCGCAGCGACTCGGGGACGGTGGCGGCGACGGCGGCGGGCAGCACCCCGTCGGTGGCGGCGTAGAACATGCCGTGCAGGGCCAGGACCAGGTAGGGCAGGGCCGGCCAGGCGGGGGCCCACAGCAACAGCCCGTAGGCGGCGAGCAGGAGGGCGTGGCCGGTCAGGAAGACGGTGCGGCGCCCGATCCGGTCGGCGAGGGCGCCGGCCGGGACGGCCAGCAGCAGGAACACGGCGGCGGTGCCGAGCGGCAGGAGCGGGAACCACTGGTCGTCGATGCCCGTCCGGCGCTGGAGCAGCAGGTAGACGAAGGCGTCGCTGACGGTGGTGAGTCCGAGCAGGACCGCGCAGAGCGCCAGGGCCCGCAGCCGCGGCAGGCGCAGCAGGGCCGCTGCGTCGCGCAGCCGTACGGGGTCGGGCCGCTCGGGGGCGGGCGGCGCGGCGGGTGCGGCGGCCGTCCGGGGGCGGGGGGGCGGTGTGCCGCCCGCGCCGGAGGGGACGAACAGCATGAGCACGACGACGCCCAGGGCGGCGACGCAGGCGCTGACGCCGAAGACGGCGTCGTAGCCGTCGACGGCCACGCCGAGGATGAGGAAGGCGGCGAGCGGGCCGAGCAGCGCCCCGGTGGTGTCCATCGCCCGGTGCACGCCGAAGGCCCGGCCCTGTAACCGGTCGGGGGTGGAGAGGGAGATCAGCGCGTCGCGCGGGGCGGTGCGCAGGCCCTTGCCGGTGCGTTCCAGCGCGAGGACGACGCTGATCGGGCCGAGGCTGTGGGCGAGCAGCAGCAGGGGTTTGCACAGCGCGGACAGGCCGTAGCCGATGCCGGCGACCAGCTTGTGGTTGCGGACCCGGTCGGCGAGGTGGCCGCCGGTGAGCTGGACCAGGGCGCTGACGCCGTTGTAGACGCCGTCGAGCGCGCCGAACCCGAGGGGGCTCAGGCCCAGCCCCGCGATCAGGTAGAGGGGCAGGACGGCGGTGACCATCTCGGAGGAGACGTCGGTGATCAGACTGACCGTGCCCAGGGCGAGGACGGTCGGGGCGACCGCCGGCGCCCTGCCGGATCCCCGGTCCGGCGCGGTCTTCGCGCCCGCGGGCGCGGAGCGGTCCGCGAGGTACATGCTCTGGAGCTCCCCCGTGCAGACGGTCTGAGTCGTTCGGACGTGCGAGTCGATCCCGAACCCTAGTGCTTGTACGGGCCAACTGTGGTGCGTACGAGGCGATTCGGCCCTGGCGGGCGTCCTGCCGGTCAGGCCGGGCTCGCGGGCCCTGGTGCCGCACCCGGATCCGGTCCGACCTACAGGACACCCCCCGCGCACCGCTGCGTCACTGCCGGCTGCTCTCGTCCCGCAGCCAGGTGGAGAAGTCCCGGTCGCGGACGGCCCTGCGGGAGCCCCGGCGGGCGGCGAGCGCGGCCGCCGCGAACACCAGGACGGCAGGCAGCAGTTCCGGATCGGCGCGCAGCAGGGAGCGGAGGTCGGACGTTGCGGTGCGCGCCGAGGGGGCGGCGCCCGCCCCGGCCTCCCGTGCCGCCTGGAAGCGCTCGTACTCGGCGGAGGAGGTCGCCGCGCGGACCTTGCGCCGGATCAGGTCGGACCAGGTGCGCGGCGGGCGCACGACGACCCGGGCCGCCTCCACCACGCTCCGCTCCCCCGGCCCGAAGGTGAGGGAGGCGGCCAGGTCGTCGGCCATGAGCGGGGGCAGTGCGGCGATCCGCTGGTGCCCCTCCTCCGTCACGGCGATGACGCCCCGGCCGAACAGGCCCTCGCGGACGGCCGGCAGCCGCTGCCACACCCGGTAGTAGGCGCGGACCGGCCAGGCGCAGCCGGTGAGCGGGATGTCCCGGCCGGGTGCGGCGGCGAGCAGGTCCGGGTCCCCGTCGAGCGCGTCCGCCAGGGCGCGTACGTCGGCGGCCCCGAGGACGACGTCGGCGTCCACGTACAGCCGGGGGAAGCCGCGCGCATGCTCGTCCCCGACCCGAAGTGCCGTGTGTTTGGAGGGCGTCGGGATCTCCACGACGCGTACGCGGGCGCCGTGCGCGCCCGCCACCCGGGCGGTGTCGTCGCTGCAGCCGTTGCACACCACGACGATGTCGGGCCCGGACGCCGAGGAGTCGGCCAGGAGCGCGTCGAGGAGCCGGCCGATGACCCGGCCCTCGTTGTGGGCCGGTATCACGATGCTGGTCACCCGCGCAGTATGCACGCTCGAACGCCGGCTCCCGGCGATTCCGCCAACTCTGCCCGGGGGTACGCCCGGTGGACTAGATTGAGCGGCGCCGACCGGATTCGGCACGCTTCGGCGCGGCCGGCCACGGTCCGGAACCGGCAAGGGTGGTACGGCTTCGGCTGCTTGTGGGGAACGGGCGGTCGGGCCGGGGGGCGGCATACGCGATTCACGCAGAACATCGGTTGTGGGGGGCCATCACCGTCGAGCAGGTCACGCACGGGACGCGCAGGCGTCCGGCGTGCCCTCTACGACGGCGTTCCTCCTCTCACCACACGCGTCCCGGCCACGGGTTGTCGACACGCCGGTCGGCGTGCGCGGAAGGAAGGGAACGCTGTGAAGGACACCTCCAAGGACGGCGCGCAGAGCGCCGCCCAGACCGTCGGGCAGAGTGCCGGGATCTCCGGCCGGGGGTCCGCGGCACCGTTGGGCATCGCGGTGGTCGGCGCGGGCTACTGGGGACCCAATCTCGTCCGCAACTTCCAGTCCAGTCCGCAGTTCCGGCTGCGGTGGCTCTGCGATCTGGACGTCGACCGGGCACGGCAGGTGCTCGGCAGGTACTCCACGGTGCAGCCGACCTCGGACTACGCGGCGGTCCTCGCCGACCCGTCCGTCCAGGCGGTCGCCGTGGCCACCCCGGCCGGGACGCACCTGGACGTCGCGCTGGCCGCCCTGCGGGCCGGCAAGCACGTCCTCGTGGAGAAGCCGCTCGCCTCCACGTACGAGGACGGGATGCGGCTGGTGGCGGAGGCGGAGAAGCGCGGTCTCACCCTGATGTGCGACCACACCTACTGCTACACCCCGGCGGTGCGCCGGATCCGGGAGATGGTCCGCTCCGGTGAACTGGGCGAGATCCACTTCGTGGACTCGGTACGGATCAACCTCGGGCTCGTCCAGAAGGACGTCGACGTCCTGTGGGACCTGGCCCCCCACGACCTGTCGGTCCTCGACTTCATCCTCCCCGACCACGTGAAGCCGGTGGCCGTCGCCACGACCGGCGCCGATCCGATCGGGGCCGGTCAGTCCTGCGTGGCCTACCTGACCCTCCAGCTGAACACGGGCGCCATCGCGCACGTGCACGTCAACTGGCTCTCCCCGACGAAGGTGCGCACCACCATGGTCGGCGGCTCCAAGCGCACCCTGGTCTGGGACGACCTCAACCCGACCCAGCGCGTCTCGGTGTTCGACCGCGGCGTGGAGCTGAGCACCCCTCAGGAGATCGGCGCCGACGAGCGCCGCGACATGCTCGTCTCCTACCGGACCGGTGACATGGTGGCGCCCGCGATCGGCGAGAAGGAGGCGCTGCGCAGCATGGTCGAGGAGTTCGCCGACGCCATCAGGACGGGACGGCCGGCGCTGACCGACGGCCGGGCGGGCCTGAAGGTCCTGGACATCCTCGAAGCGGCCTCCCGCAGCCTGGAGTTCCGTGGCGCGGTCGTCGGACTGCGCACCGGGCGCTGACGTCCCGGATCCCTCCCGGAACACTTCCGGATCTCTCGCGGACCACCCACGGATCCCTCGCGGACCGTGCACACACGCAAGACACGACCTATTCAGTGGGAGCAGGGCGTTGAGCAGCAGCGTACGAGGCAAGAGGATTCTGGTCACCGGCGGAGCGGGCACCATCGGCTCGCACGTGGTGGACCAGCTGGTGGACAACGGGGCACGCGAGATCGTGGTGCTCGACAACTTCGTGCGGGGGCGGACCGCCAACCTGGCCCGCGCCCTGCCGAGCGGTGTCGTCGAGGTCGTCGAGGGCGACATCCGCGACGTGGCGGCGGTACGCAAGGTCACGGAGGGCGCCGACCTGGTCTTCCACCTGGCCGCCATCCGGATCACCCAGTGCGCGGAAGAGCCGCGGCTGGCGAACGAGGTGATGGTGGACGGCACGTTCAACGTGCTGGAGGCGGCGGCCGCGGCCGGAGTGGGCAAGGTGATCGCCTCGTCCTCGGCCTCGGTCTACGGACTGGCCGAGCAGTTCCCGACGACCGAGCGCCACCACCCGTACAACAACGACACGTTCTACGGTGCGGCGAAGGCCTTCAACGAGGGGATGCTGCGCAGCTTCCACTCGATGTACGGGCTCGACTACATCGCCCTGCGCTACTTCAACGTGTACGGGCCTCGGATGGACATCCACGGCCTCTACACCGAGGTGCTCATCCGCTGGATGGAGCGCATAGCCTCGGGCGAACCGCCGCTGATCCTCGGCGACGGCCTGCAGACCATGGACTTCGTCGACGTGCGCGACATCGCGCGCGCCAACCTGCTGGCCGCCGAATCGGACCTGACCGACGAGGTGTTCAACGTCGCGAGCGGGTCCGAGACGAGCCTGCTGGAGCTGGCGAACGGCCTGCTGGAGGCCATGGGCGCGGACGGCCTGATGCCCGAGCACGGCCCGGCCCGGGCCGTGAACGGCGTGACCCGCCGCCTGGCGGACACCGCGCGGGCCTCGGAGCGGCTCGGCTTCACGGCCGGCATCGACCTGCGCACCGGGCTGCGGGACCTGGTGCAGTGGTGGCGCGCCGAGCGTGCCGCCGACGCGGCCGCACAGGCGGGCCGATGACCGCCCCCGCCCCGGCCGCCGCGCAGGCGCGGATCCCCGTGATGGTGCCCTGGCTGGGCGAGGAGGAGGCGAAGGCGGCGGCCGACGCGGTGCTCTCCGGCTGGGTCGCCCAGGGTCCCCGGGTCGCCGCGTTCGAGCGGGCCTTCGCGGAGCGGGTGGGCGCCGAGCACGGCATCGCCGTCAGCTCGTGCACCACCGCCCTGCACCTGGCCCTGGTCGCGCTGGACCTCGGACCGGGTGACGAGGTGGTCGTCCCGTCCCTGTCGTTCATCGCCACCGCCAACGCCGTGCGCCACGTGGGCGCCCGGCCGGTGTTCGCCGACGTCGAGGAGGCCACCGGCAATCTGACCCCGGCCACCGTGGACGCGGTTCGCACCCCCCGTACGAAGGCGGTGCTCGCCGTCCACCAGGGCGGGGTGCCGGCGGACGTGCACGCACTGCGCGCGGCGTGCGCCGAATGGGACGTGGCGCTGGTGGAGGACGCCGCCTGCGGTATCGGCGCGACGGTCGGCGGGAAGTCCGTCGGCCACGGGGCGCTCCTCGCCGCCTGGTCCTTCCACCCCCGCAAGGTGATCACCACCGGCGAGGGCGGCATGGTGACGACGGACGACGCACAGTGGGCGGAGCGGCTGCGCCGGCTGCGCGAGCACGGGATGAACGTGTCCGCCGCGCAGCGTCACGCGAGCAGCAAGCCGATCGTCGAGAGCTACCTGGAGGTCGGCTACAACTACCGGATGACCGACATCCAGGCCGCGGTCGGCCTGGTGCAGCTCGGCAAGCTGGACGAGATCGTGGCCCGGCGGCGCGCGCTCGCCGCCCGGTACGCGGAGCTGTTGCGGGAGGTCCCCGGTCTCCGCCCGGTCCGCGATCCCGTACACGGTCAGGGCAACTTCCAGTCGTACTGGGTGCTGCTGGCCGAGGATTTTCCCGTCGGCCGGGACGAGCTGCTCGCGGTGCTCTCCGAGGCCGGGATCTCGGCCCGGCGCGGGATCATGGCCTCCCACCTGGAGCCGGCGTACGAGGGCCACGGCGCGGCCGCGCTGCCGGTGACCGAGCGGATCAGCCGTGACTCGCTGATCCTCCCGCTGTTCCACACCATGACCGGGGCGCAGCAGGACCGGGTGGTGGCCGTGTTGCGGGAACAGGCGGGCGGATGAGCGCTCCGGTGACCGAGGACCTGCTGATCGTCGGAGCGGGCGGCTTCGCGCGGGAGACCGCGCAGGCCGTACGGGACGTGGCCGCGGCCGACGTGGCGCGCTGCCGTCCTCCCCGCTGGCGGTCGGCCGGGCACCTCGACGACGATCCGGCGCTGCACGGCCGGGAGGTCGACGGGGTCCCGGTGCTGGGCGGCTGCGAGCTGGTCCACGAGCTGCCGGCCGCCCGGGTGGTGGTCTGCGTGGGCAGTCCGCGCGACTACGCCGTACGGGCCCGCCTGGTGCGGCGCCTGGGGCTGCCGGCGGACCGGTACGCGACGGTGGTGCACCCCACGGCGGCGGTGTCGGCGTCCTCGGTGCTCGGCGCGGGCTCGGTGCTGCTGGCGCACTGCGTGCTGACGGCCTCCGTCCGGGTCGGGTCCCACGTGGCGGTCATGCCGCAAGTGGTCCTCACGCACGACGACACGGTCGAGGACTTCGCCACGCTCGCCTCCGGCGTACGCCTGGGCGGCGGGGTGCGGGTCGGGCGCGGCGCGTACGTGGGGGCGGGGGCGCTGGTCCGGGAGTACGCCGCGATCGGCGCCTGGTCGCTGACCGGCATGGGCAGCACCGTCCTCGCGGACGTTCCCGCCGGGGAGGTGTGGGCCGGCAGCCCGGCCCGCCCGCTGCGGCCGGCGGGGGCCCCGGCCCTCGCCGAACTGGCGGCCGGGCCAGGGGCATCCGGCGGGTCCGCCGCGGGCGCACCCGCGCAGGAGGCGCCGGTGCCCGCCGGGGCAGCGGCGCACGGCACGGAAGACGGCGCCGGCCCGAACGGCCCGCGGCCTCAGACACGGATGGAGAGTCCCGTCGCATGAACCAGATACCGCTCGTCGACCTGAAGGCCGCGCACGCCGAGGTCGCCGAGGAATTGAGGGCCGGCTTCGACCGGGTGCTCGCGGACACCGCCTTCATCGGGGGCGCCGAGGTCCGGGCCTTCGAGAACGAGTACGCCGACTTCGCCGGGGTCCGGCACTGTGTGGGGGTCGCCAACGGCACCGACGCCCTCGAACTGGCGCTGCGGGCGAGCGGTGTCGGCGTGGGTGACGAGGTGGTGCTGCCCGCCAACACCTTCATCGCGACGGCGGGCGCCGTCGCCCGGATCGGCGCCCGGCCGGTGCTGGTCGACTGCCTGCCCGACACCCTGCTGATGGATCCGCAGGCCGCGCTGGACGCGGTCGGGCCGGCGACCCGCGCGGTGGTGCCCGTCCACCTGTACGGGCAGTGCGCGGCCGCCGCGGAGCTGGCGGGCCGGCTTCCGGCGCACGTCAAGGTCGTCGAGGACGCGGCGCAGAGCCAGGGCGCGACCCGGGACGGCCGCTCCCCCGGCAGCGGGGGGATCGCCGCGACCAGCTTCTACCCGGGCAAGAACCTCGGGGCGTACGGGGACGCGGGCGCGGTGGTGACCGACGACCAGGAGAGCGCCGATCTGGTCCGGGCGCTCGCCAACCACGGCGGGGTCGCCAAGTACCGCCACGACGTGGCCGGTTTCAACAGCCGGCTGGACGGTCTGCAGGCCGTGGTCCTGCGGGCCAAGCTGGCCCGGCTGGCGGAGGGGAACGCTGCCCGCCGGACCGCCGCCGCCCGCTACGACGGGCTGCTGGGCGGGCTCGCCGCCGCCGGACGGGTCACCCTGCCGGTCACCGCGGAGGGCAACGTCCACGTCTGGCACCTGTACGTCGTACGGGTCGGCGGTGCCGACCGCGACACGGTGGTCGGCAAGCTCAACGCCGAGGGGATCGGCGCGGGCGTGCACTACCCGGCCCCGGTCCACCTCACCCCGGCCTTCGCCCACCTCGGGCACGGGCGCGGGGCCTTTCCGCACGCCGAGCGGGCCGCGGACCTGATGCTCTCCCTGCCCCTCTTCCCGCAGATCACCGCCGCCCAGCAGCAGCGGGTCGTGGACGCGCTCTCCGACGCCCTGCGCTGACACGTGCAGACGTACACAATGAGGTCCAGATGAACAAACGGACAAAGTTGCTCCGTTACGGTCTCTTCACCGTGGTGGCGGCCCTGATGGCCACGGTCCTGCCTCCGGCCTCCGTGGCCGCGGCGGCCGATCCCTGCGGTCCCACGACGAACGCGATCGTCTGCGAGAACTCCAAGCCGGGCACCCCGATGGAGGAGTGGTTCGCGCCGAGCGCCTACGGCGACATCAAGGGGTTCCCGGCCCAGACGAGCGTCCAGGCGGGCGACACCCTGCAGTTCAAGATCCAGTCGCCGACGCCGTACAAGGTGTCGGTGTACCGCCTCGGCCACTACGGCGGCACCGGAGCCCGGCTGGTGTCGACCGCGGCGCAGGCCGCCCAGACGTATCCGGCGAACTTCGCGCCCGGCGGGAACCCGGCCACCTGCACCACCAAGGCCTCCACCGGCCTGGTGGACTGCGGCAACTGGCCGGTCACCGCGACGTGGTCCGTGCCGGCCGACGCCGTCTCCGGGCTCTACGTGGCCAACTTCGACCAGGCCGACGGCAACGGCGTGATGCCGTACCCGTTCGTCGTCCGCAAGGACGACAGCCACTCCGACATCGTGGTGCAGACCAGCGACCAGACCTGGCAGGCGTACAACAACTACGGCGGCCAGGACCTCTACGACGGGGGCGGGCCCGCGCCCGACGGGCGGGCCTACGAGGTCAGCTACAACCGGCCCATGGACATCGGCGGGGACAACGGGATCTACGGTTCCGAGTTCCAGATGGTGGCGTGGCTGGAGCGCAACGGCTACGACGTGAGCTACATGTCCGGGATCGACATGTCGGTGCGCGGCGCGACCCTGCTGTCCCACCACAAGGTCTTCATGTCCTCCGGGCACGACGAGTACTGGACCCAGGACCAGTTCACCAACGCACTCAACGCGCGCCGGGCCGGGCAGCACCAGACGTACTTCGCGGGCAACGAGATCTTCTGGAAGACCCGGCTCGCCCCGAGCATCGACGGCGCGAACACCGCCAACCGGACGCTGGTCTCGTACAAGGAGACCAAACTGTCCTTCCCCCAGCCGAACGGCATCCCCGACCCGAGCGGGATCTGGACGGGCACCTTCATGGACCCGGCCGGCGCGGCGGGCGGCCGGCCCTTCCAGCCGCAGAACCAGCTGACCGGCTCGATGTTCAGCGTCAACGGCTACCGCAGCGACGCGATCACCGTGCCGGGCACCTTCGCCAAGCAGCGCCTGTGGCGCAACACCTCCGTCGCGAACCTCACTCCTTCGCAGACCGCCACGTTCCCGCAGGGCACGCTCGGCTACGAGTGGGACAGCGACGTGGAGAACGCCAGCCGTCCGGCCGGGCAGATCCAGATGTCGTCCACGACGGTCGACATCGAGGACGGCAAACTCCTGAAGGACTACGGCAACACCTACGGCAACGGCACCGCGACGCACAGCCTGGTGGCGTTCCGCGACCAGACCTCGCACGCGCTGGTGTTCGGCGCGGGCACGGTGCAGTGGTCCTGGGGTCTGACCAACATGCCCACCTCCAACCCGGACGACACCGTGGTCACCGCCGACAAGCGGATGCAGCAGGCCACGGTGAACGTGTTCGCCGACATGGGCGTCCAGCCCAAGTCCCTGCAGAGCGACCTGGTCGCCTCGACCGCCTCCACGGACACGGTGGGCCCCGGCATCACTGTCACCAGCCCGGCGGCGAACGCCACCGTGCCGGCCCTGCGGCCGGTGACCGTCACCGGTACGGCGACCGACACCGGCGGCGGCGTAGTGGCCCGGGTCGAGGTGTCCACCGACGGCGGGACCACGTGGAAGGCGACCACCGGCCTGGCGAACTGGAGCTACACGTGGACGCCGACCACCCCGGGCCCCGTGCAGATCAAGGTGCGCGCGGTCGACGACAGCGTCAACATCGGCGCGACCACCACTGTCCCGCTGACCGTCGGGCCGCAGCAGTGCCCCTGCACCGTGTGGCCCGCCGCGGCCGTGCCCGGCACCGTCAACGCCGGTGACGGCAGCGCCGTCGAACTCGGTGTGAAGATCCGCTCCTCGGTGGCCGGCTCGATCACCGGCGTCCGGTTCTACAAGTCCCCCGCCAACACCGGGACCCACACCGGCAGCCTGTGGAGCAGCACCGGCCAGCGCCTGGCCACGGGCACCTTCACCAACGAGACGGCGTCCGGCTGGCAGCAGCTGAACTTCTCCAGCCCGGTGCCGATCAAGCCCAACACCACCTACGTCGCCTCCTACTTCGCACCGAACGGCGGCTATTCCTTCGACAACACCTTCGCCGCCGCCGACGCGGGCCTGGCCCCGCTCACGGCCCTGAAGAACGGAACCGACGGCGGCAACGGCGTCTACCGCTACAGCGGGACGGGCGGGTTCCCGAACAAGGCCTCGTCCGGCAGCAACTACTGGGTGGACGCGGTGCTGGACACCTCCGGCGCGAGTACGACCCCGCCCACCGTCACCGGTACCTCCCCGCAGTCCGCCGCGACCGGTACGCAGATCACGGCGGCGGTGACGGCCACCTTCAGTACGGCCGTCGACGCGGAGACGCTCACCTTCACCGTGAAGGACGCGGGCGGCGCCACCGTCCCGGGCAGCAAGGTCCTCGGCGCGTCGAACAGCGCGACCTTCACCCCGTCCTCCGAACTGGCCCTGAACACCACCTACACGGCGTCCGTCCGGGTGTCCGACCTGTGGGGCAACGCCATGACCGGGCCGGTCACGTGGAACTTCACGACCAGCGCGAGCCCTCCGGTGGTGAACTGCCCCTGCGCCCTGTGGAACGGCACCGCGGCGCCGAGCACCGCCAACGTGGGCGACGACGCCAACTCGGTGGAGCTGGGCACCCGCTTCCAGTCGGCGGTGAACGGCTACATCACCGGTGTCACCTTCTACAAGGGCCCCGGCAACACCGGTACCCACACGGGCAGCCTGTGGTCCTCCTCCGGCACCCTGCTGGCCACCGGCACCTTCGGCAGCGAGACCCTGTCCGGCTGGCAGCAGCTGCAGTTCGCAACACCGGTGCCGATCACGGCGGGCACCACGTACGTGGCCTCCTACCACGCACCGAACGGCAACTACTCGGTCGACGGCGGCTACTTCTCCGGCGCCCACCGCTCCTACCCGCTGGTGGCCCCGGCCGACGCGCCCGGGAGCGCCAACGGGCTCTACAAGTACGGCTCCGCCACGGTCTTCCCGTCGAACACCTACGGTTCGGTGAACTACTGGGTCGGTCCGGTCTTCACCACGACCCCGCCGAACTCCCCGCAGTCCACGGACGGTTCCACGGAGGTGTCCGGCCAGTGAGCACGGTCAGCGTGGTGATCCCCTGCTACAAGTACGGCCACTTCCTGGCCGACTGCGTCAAGAGCGTCCTGGACGAGCAGGAGGGCGTCGACGTCCGGGTGCTGATCATCGACGACGCCTCGCCCGACGACTCCGCGGACGTGGCGCGCGCGCTGGCGGCGGCCGACCCGAGGATCGAGGTACGGGTCCACGAGCGCAACCAGGGGCACATCGCGACCTACAACGAGGGTCTGCTGGAGTGGGCCGACGGGGACTACGTCGCCCTGCTCTCGGCCGACGACCGGCTGGTCCCCGGGGCCCTCGTGCGCGCCGCGGCCCTGCTCGACGCCCATCCGGAGGCCGGCTTCGCCTATGGCAGGCCGCTGCGCTTCCGGCACGGCGGTCCGCTGCCCCAGGCCCGTACCCGGTCCGCCGGGTCGGTGGTCTACCCCGGGCGGTGGTGGCTGGACCGGCGGTTCCGGGAGGGCACCGGCTGCATCACCTCGCCCGAGGTGGTCGTCCGTACCAGTCTCCAGCGCAAGGTCGGGGGCTACGATCCGGAGCTGCCGCACGCCGGTGACATCGAGATGTGGATGCGGCTCGCGGCGCACGCCGACGTGGGCTACGTCCGCGGAGCCGACCAGGCCTTCTACCGCATCCACGGCGACAACATGTCCACCACGGACTTCGGCGGGCAGCTCGACGACCTGCGCCAGCGCCTGGTCGCCTTCGACTCGGTGCTCGTCAAGTGCGGCGATCTGCTCCCGGGGGCGGACCGGCTGGCGGTCGCGGCGCGCACCCGGCTCGCCCGGTACGCGCTGCGGCGCGCCTACCGGGCCTACGACCGGGGGCGGACCGCCGTGGTGCCGGTCGACGAGCTCGTGGAGTTCGCGGCCGAGTGCCTGCCGGACGGCTACACGTCGCTGGCCGAGTACCGGGCGCTGCTCAGGCGCCGGCGGATCGGTCCGCGCGTGATGCCCTACCTTCAGCCGCTGGTGCTGTCGGCCGTGGCCGACCGGGGGCGCGAGTGGCTGTGGTGGCGGTCCTGGAAGCGCCGAGGGATCTGATGACCCGTCTCCACCGCTTCCAGCGGCGGCTCCTGCGGACCGGCGCCGGCGCTCTCGCGCCGGCGCCGGTCCCGGCGTGTCAGGAGCCGGTCGGTCCACAGGGCCACCGCCACACCGGCGACCGCGGCCACCAGGGCCACACCGGCGAGGGCCCGCATCCGGTCGCCGGTCCGCGCGACGGCGTGCGGCTGCACCAGCAGGTCCACGCTCATCCGTGCCGCGTCCGGGATGCCCTGCTGCGTCTGGAGGTCGGTCAGGTGCCGGGTGTAGACCTCGATGATCTTCCGTACGGAGGCGTCGGCCACGTCGGGGTCGGAGTGCTCGACCTGGATCTGCAGCGAGGGAATCAGGTGGCGCGGGGTGACGCTGGTGCCGCTGTTGCGCGGTGTCATCCGATAGGTGCCGGCGACTCCCGCCGCCCGGAGCTCGTCCGCTCCCGCGGGCGAGTCCAGCTGCTGCACCACCGCATAGGAGACGGCGGCGAGCGGCGGCTGGAGGTTCGCGAGCTGGTTGGGCTGCCGGCTGGTCACCGGCGGCTTGAGCACCACGATCGCGGAGCTGAGGTGGACCGGCTGGGGCCGCAGCACCGCCGCCGCTCCGACGGCCGCGAGCAGCACCGCCACGACCAGGACGTACCAGCGCCGGCGCAGCGCTCGGACCAACTCACCAGGCGACACGGGGATCCTTTCCTTCATGTCCGATCCTTGCAGGACCCGGGTAGGTCCGCCATCAGATCCGTTACCCGGCAGGGGTGTTCGTGAGCATTCGTGAATTGGGCGCGGTGCTGCGGCGGCGCTGGTACGTGATGCTTCCGGCGATCGTGCTCAGCCTGCTGGCGGCGCTCCACCTGTACCGGTCGGTGCCGGTGGCGTACCAGTCGCAGAGTTCGGTGGCACTGCTCGACTCCTCGGCGGCGGCCAAGCTGCCGCCGGCCTTCGGCAATCCCATCTCCAACGCGGGCGGCGCCCTGGTGGTGACCGCGGACGTGCTGATCAGGACGCTGTCGGGGGCGGACGCCGCCCGTGAGCTGCACAGCCTGGGCGTGAGCGATCCCTATACCGTCGGGTTCGCCGCGAACACCTCGGGGCCGCTGCTGACGCTGACGGTCACGGGCACCGACCGGGAGAAGGTGCTGGAGGAGACCAACCTGCTGACGGGCTTCGCCGGGGAGCAGCTCAACGCGCTGCAGGCGGCAGCCAAGGTGCAGCCCGCGTACATGGTGCAGACCGCGCCGGTGGTGCTGCCGCAGACCCCGGTGCCGCAGCTCAAGAGCCGCTACCAGCAGGTGCTGGGGGTCCTCATCCTCGGTGTCGGCGGCGGGTTCGTCCTCTCCTTCGTGGCGGACGCGCTGTCGGCGGCCCGCCGGCGCAGGCGCGAGAGGGCCGCCGAGGCCGCCGGCGCATCGGGCCGGGCCGGGCGCCGCAGGTCGCGGGGCCGCCATGTGGACGCCACCGCGCTGCTCACCGGGTATCTGGCGCTGGCCTTCTTCATCCCGTCGAACCTGACGCTGCCGGGCCTGGGCGGGGTGGGGACCCCGGCCAACGTGTTCGCCCTGCTGGCCCTGTTCTGGTATCTGGCGACCTGGCTCGCCGGCCGGATCCGGCCGGCGGCCGGGACCCGGCTGCCGCGGGTGGCGATGTGGCTGCTGGCCGTGTCGGTGCTGGCCTCCTACATCGCGAACGCGGGCCGCGGCAGCGTGCGCAAGGAGCTGCTCGGTGCGGACCGCGGCCTGATCGCCCTGCTGGTGTGGGTGTCGCTGGTGGTGCTGGTCACCGCCGGGATCCAGGACCGGGCGCGCCTGGACGTACTGATGCGCCGGGCCGTGGTGATGGGGACGATCGTGGCGGCCGTCGGGTTCTACGACTTCTTCACCGCGACCAACATCGCCGACAGCATCAGCATCCCGGGACTGGCCTCGGGCGTCCCCCAGATCACGACCCTGGACCGCGGGGCGTTCACCCGTCCCCGGTCCACGACGGCGCAGCCGCTGGAGTTCGGCGGGATGCTGGCGCTGCTGCTGCCCTTCGCCGTGCAGCAGGCCTTCGATCCGGTACGGCGCCACCTGAAGGCCTGGCGCCGCTGGGCGCCGGTGGCGCTGATGGGCGGGGCACTGCCGCTGACGGTGTCGCGCACCTCGATCATCGGGGCGCTGATCGTGATCCTGGTGATGGTGCCGCGCTGGAAACCGCAGCGGCGGTGGACCGCGATCGGTGTGCTGGTGGGAGCGGTCGCCTGTTTCAAGGTGATCATTCCGGGGCTGATCGGCACCATCACCGCCCTGTTCGCGTCCTTCCTGTCGAACTCCGACAGCAGTACCCAGGCCCGGACCGTGAAGTACAGCGCGATCGTCCCGTACCTGGACGAGCGCCCCCTGTTCGGGCGCGGGCTGGGCACGTTCATTCCCGAGCTCTACTTCTTCACCGACAACCAGTACATGCTGACCCTGGCCGAGATGGGGTTCCTGGGGCTGCTCGCGCTCGTGTTCCTCTTCCTCACCGGCATCCACCAGGGCGGGGCGATCCGCCGGCTGGCGGTCGGCGAGTCCGACCGGGAGCTGGGGCAGGCGTTCTTCGCCTCCGCGGTCGTCGCCCTGGTCGTCAGCGCCACGTTCGACGCACTCAGCTTCCCGATGTTCGCCGGGATGTTCTTCCTGACGATCGCCGCCGGAGGCAGTTACCTCGGCTTCATCCGGCGCGCGGCGCCGAAGCCCCGATCCGTGGAGTTCCCATGTCTTCCCGCCGATCAGCGTCTCCCGAGTCCCTCCCCGGCTCCGGCTCCGGTCCGGTAGCGGTCCTCGTCGTCACCTGGAACAGTGCGGAGGTCCTGCCGGAGTTCCTCGCCTCGCTGCCGGAGGGCATGGCCGGGCTCGACTGGCGTCTCGTCGTCGCCGACAACGACTCCGCCGACGACACGGTGGAGGTGGTGCGCTCGCTGGCCCCGGACGCGACGGTCGTCCGTACCGGGCGCAACGCCGGGTACGCGGCCGGGGTGAACGCCGCGCTGGCGGCCGCCGCCGGGTGGGAGGGCGGCTTCCGGGCCGCCCTGGTGAGCAATCCGGACGTCCGGATGCGGCGTGGCTGCGCCAAGGTGCTCGTGGACGCGCTCGGCGCGCCGCAGCCCGGCGGCGGCCGGGTCGGGATCAGCGTCCCACTGCTGTACGAGGAGGACGGCCGGACGCTCCTGCACTCGCTGCGCCGCGAGTCCAGCGTGCCCCGGGCACTGGGCGAGGCGGTGATCGGCAACCGCCGGGCGGGGCGCTTCCCGCGCTGGAGCGAGCTGGTCACCGATCCGGCCGCGTACGAGCGGGAGACGGTGGCGGACTGGGCGACGGGGGCGCTGATGGCCCTGTCCGGGGAGTGCCTGGCCGCGTGCGGGGCCTGGGACGAGTCGTTCTTCCTGTACTCGGAGGAGACCGAGTACTGTCTGCGGGCCCGGGACCGCGGTTTCGTGACCCGGCTGGAGCCGTCGGCCTCGGCCACCCACCTGGGCGGGGACTCCCGGGTGTCGCCGCGGCTGTGGACGCTGCTGACGGTCAACCGGGTCCGGCTCTACCGGCGCCGCCACGGCCTTGCGGCCACCACCGCCTTCCGGGCGGCCGTGCTGCTGCGGGAGTCCTCCCGCGCGGCCCTGGGCCGGCCGGCGAGCCTGGCGGCCGCCCGCGCGCTGGCCGGCCGGCCGGCCCTGCGCGCCGCGCCCGGTCCTCAGCCGGCCGGGCCGTCCCACGCGGTGTAGAAGCTTCCTGGGTTGACCAGGTAGCGGACGGTGGGGCGGGGCAGGTGGCGTACTTCGTGGCGGCGGGCGTAGCGGCGGATGAGCTCCCAGTCCTCGCGGGGCAGCACCTCGGGGGTGCGCCGCAGCCGGCTGAAGTGCAGGGCCCGGCTGCGGCGGGCCACGAAGGCGTTGGTGTCCAGGAAGGCCTCGTGGGCGGCGCGGCGGCGGTCGAAGGGGACGGACAGGACGTCGCGTTCGGTGCCGTCGGGCAGCACCCTGCGCAGCGCGGTGTAGACGGCGTCGGGTCCGCCGGCCGCGTCCAGGCAGGTCAGGGCCTGCTCCAGGTGGTCAGGCTCCCACAGGTTGTCGTCGTCGAGGAAGGCCACGTACCGGGAGCGGGTGAGCCGGATGCCCACGTTGCGCACGACTCCGGCGGTCGCCGTGTTGCGGGTCAGGGAGACCGCGAACAGGCTTGGGTGCGAAGGCAGTTCGGGCAGGCCGGCGCCGTCGTCGACGACGATGACCACCTGGTCGGTGACGGTCTGCGCCAGGGCGGAGCGGACCGCCGCGCGCAGCGCGTCGGGGCGCCGGTGGGTGGCGATCACGGTGGCGACCCGGGCGGCCGGGGGCCGGCCCAGGAGGGCCGCGAGGCGGGTGGTCTCGGTGTCCTCGAAGCGCCGCAGCCGTACGGCGGAGGGCAGGAGCAGGAGTTTGTTGCGGGCCTCGAAGAGCACCAGCCAGCCGAAGGCCCGCTTCAGCAGTTCCCAGGGGGCCCGGACGATACGGCGCATCGTGGAATCTCCGTGGTGGTGGGGTGGGGTGTCAGGGGGCGGGTTCCACCGGGCGGCCGTCGGACATGCGGTTGTCCTTCCACACGTTCCCGGAGCCGCCGGGGTTCCAGGCGGTGACGGGGCCGTAGGCGCCACTGGCCGGGTGGTACTGGGTGGAGAAGACGTTGCCGGTGACCCGGATGCCGGTGGCGCCCGGGCCTCCGCCGTAGAGCGCGTACGCTCCGCCGGCCAGCCAGTTGTCCTCGACGATGACGGAGGAGACGACGCCGGTGTCGGCGAAGAGGCCCACGGCTGCGGTGGCGCCCTTGTCCACGGGGGTGGCGTTGAGCAGGGTGTTGTGCCGGACGGTCAGCCGGCCCTTGTTGCCGCCGCCGCTGATGACGGCGTCGGTGTGCTGCCATTCGCCGCCCTGGTTGCGGAAGGCGACGAGGTCGTGGACGTAGTTGTCGTGCAGGTCGCCCTGGCCCATGGACAGGGCGTTGCCGAACACCGAGATGTCGCACCAGCCGACCTCGATGGAGCTGCCGCCCATGTTCGACACGGCGTAGTTGACGCCTCCGTTGTCGGGGCCCTGGCCCGGTACGGCGGTGATGGTGGTGTGCAGGACCTTCAGCCCGCTGAAGCCGGGGCGCAGGTTGATCCCCCACCAGTTGGTGGAGGTGATCTTGCTGTCGACGACGGTGACGTCGTCGGCGTAGATGTCGAGCGAGCCGCGGATGTCCCAGCCCTTGATGACCGTGCCGTCCTTCTTGACCGACAGGTTGCCGGTGTCGTGCCGCTCCAGGCCGATCCGCGGGCCGGTGCTGTTCGCGTCGGGGTATCCGCAGGCCCCGGGTGAGGTGCAGGCGGTGGCGGAGGGGGCGGGGGACGGTCCGCCCGCTCCCGGCGAGGGCGGCGGTGAGGCCGTGGCCGAGGGGCTCGGCGTGCCGCCGGTGGCGGGCACCGGCGTCGCGGGGGCAGCGCCCGTCGGTGTCGCGGAGGGGGCGGCCTTCGGATCGCTCACCCCGGTGCGGTCGGCGTCGTACAGGGTGAGGACGACGGCCAGGACCACTCCGGCGAGCAGCCACGCCCCCAGGCGCCTTCGGTTGCCTGTCATGGCCGGTCGCCTATCCTCGGAGCGTTTTTCGGGCGGGCAGGAGGCATGCGGCGTAGCACAGGGTGCCTGCGGTCGCGGTCGCGAGGAGCGCGGGCACGGAGTCGCCGAGGGAGCGTTGCAGGAGGAGGAGCACGGCGGTCATCACGGCGCCGCCGAGCAGCGGCAGGGCGCAGGCCCGTACGAGGGTGCCCAGGCGGATGCCGCCGCGGTGCAGTGCGAGGAGGAACACCGGGACCACGACGGCGCAGGCGACGGCGACGTGTCCCTGTGCCACACCGGTGATCCCGCCGCCGCGGGCGCCGATCACGAGGGCCGGGATCAGGACGAGCAGCCACAGGCCCTGCACTCCGATGAGCGAGCGGCGCCGGCCGGTGGCCACCAGGCAGTCGTAGGCGAGTTCGCAGCCGATGCGGACGAGGCCGAGTGCCATCAGCCAGGGCAGGGGGCCGGCCGCGGGCAGCCAGCGTTCGCCGTAGACGAGCTCGATGACGGGTGCGGCGAGGGAGGCCAGCAGGACGCAAGGCGGGACGGTGGCCGCCGTCACCACGCCGAGGGCGCGGGCGAAGCCGGCGGCCAGCGCCTGCGGTGAGTCGGCCAGTCGGGAGAAGCCGGCGAAGGAGACGCGGCGGGCGGCTTCGGAGACGACGCGGACGGGCCAGCCGGAGATGTTGAAGGCGAGTACGTAGAAGCCGAGGGCGAGGGGGTCCAGGGTGGAGCCCACCACCATGGTGTCCACGTTGACCACGCCGAGCGCGAGCATGCTGGCTCCGGCGAGCGGGAGGCCGAACTTCAGCAGGGCGCGGGCCTGTTCCCTGTCCCAGCCGAACGTCAGGGTGCCGGGCGCGGCGAGGCAGCAGCCGATGAGGGCGGCCACGTTGCCGACGACGGATCCCCAGGCGAAGCTCATCGCCCCCCAGCCCTGGACGGCGAGCATCAGGGTCACCGCGGTGCTGAGGACGAAGTTGAGCGCGTCGACGGCCATCCGCCGGCCCTGCGCGAACTCCCGGGTGAGGAAGCCGGCCGGGACCTGGGACAGTCCGTCGAGGACCACGCACAGGCACATGACCCGCAGGACCCCGGACGCCTCGGGCGAGCCGAGGACGTCGGCGACGGCCGGGGCGGTCGCGAACAGCACCGCGTAGAGCAGGCAGCTGGAGGCGGCGCTGAGGGTGAGGACGGTGGGCGCGAAGCGGCGCGGGTCGCCCTCCCAGCGGACGATGGCGAGGGAGACGCCGAGTTCGTTCGCGGAGAGCAGGACGAGCAGGACGGTCTGAGCGATCCCGTACACGCCCCAGGCCTCGGGCCCGAGGAAGTAGCGGGCGAGGACGATGCCGGTCGCGAAGTTGCCGAGGCGCATGACGACCGTGTTGATCAGGCTCCACTTGGCCGCGGAGCCGACCCTGCGTCCCAGGGAGGGCTCCGCCGGGGTGGTCTGCGTGCTGGTACCGGTGTCGGTCACGGCGAACCCGCCCCGCCGGGGCCGACCGTGCGCAGTGCCATGGTCTCGTCGGTGGCGACGGGTGTCGTGGCGGCGGGTACGGCGGGGGCGGCCGGCGTCCCGGCCGGGGCCGGGCGGTCCTTCGCGCGCGGGGTGCGCCGCCGGGCCTCCACGAAGAAGGTGGCGACCAGGGTGAGGACGAAGCCGAGCGCGCCCGCCATCACGATGTACTGGAGCCGGGTCTTGGTCTGCGCCTGCGGTTTCTGCGGGGGCACGATGGTCGCCATCCGGATCATGGCCTCGGGGGCGACGGACTGTTGGGTCTGGAACTCCTTGAGCCTCTTGTCGGCGTAGGAGGCGAGGAGTTGGTCGGACGTGAGGACGGCTGCCGGGTCGGTGCCGGTGACGGTCAGCCACATGAAGGGGCCCTGGGCGTTGTCGGCGATCTTCACCTCGTGCTTGCCGGTGACGCCGAGGGCCTTGAGGTCGGCTTTGGCGCCGTCCGAGTTGAGGTTGCGGGCGAGGCCGTCGGCCATGCCGGTGAGCGAGGCCTGCGTGCTGAGAAAGGGGTTGCCGTCGAAGGCCTCGGTGGCCTTCGCCGAGTTGAGCAGCGTCACGGTGCTCTGCGACTGGTACTCCACCGGGATCAGCAGGTGCACGGCGGTGGTCAGTGCCGCTGTCAGCAGCAGTCCGGGCAGCAGCACGTACCAGCGCCTGCGCATGACCCGCCCTATCTCGGCGAGATCCATGGTCTTCCCCCTTGTTGCGGATGTTCCGGCTACTGCGGTCCGTGCCCGGCGGCCGGCACGAGGTCGGTGGGTCTGGGCCGGGGGCGGGCGGGCCCGCCGTCGAGGAGGACGGCGGCGATGCGCTCGCCGGCGCGGCCGTCCCACAGTGCGGGGCAGCGCGGCGCGGGCGGATCGTCGAGCACCTTGTCCACGGTGGCGACGATCCGGTCGGGATCGGTACCGGCCAGGACGTTGGTGCCCTCCACCACGGTGATGGGACGCTCGGTGTTCTCCCTCAGGGTCACGCAGGGCACGCCCAGGGCGGTGGTCTCCTCCTGGACGCCCCCGGAGTCGGTGAGCACCAGCCGGGCGGAGTCCTGCAGGGCGATGAAGTCGAGGTACCCGGCGGCCGGGACGAGCCGGATGCCGTCGGGGACGCCCAGTTCGGCCAGCCGCTGCGCGGCCCGCGGGTGCACGGGCAGCAGCAGCGGACAGCGGCCGGCGATCTCGCCGAGGGCCTTGAGCAGGCCGCGCAGCGCGCCGGGGTCGTCCACGTTGGCCGGCCGGTGCAGGGTGACCAGGCCGTACCCGCCGCGGGTGAGCCCGTGGCGGGTGAGGACGTCCGACTGCCGGGCCCGGTCCAGGTTGGCGAGGAGCGTGTCGATCATGACGTTGCCGACGACGTGGATCTGGTCCTCGCGGTAGCCCTCCGCGCGCAGGTTGGCCGCGGCGTCGGGTGAGGGGGCCAGCAGGTAGTCGCTGACCCGGTCGGTGGCGACCCGGTTGACCTCCTCGGGCATGCTCCAGTCGCGGCTGCGCAGGCCGGCTTCCACGTGGGCCAGCAGCGGGCCGGCCTTCGCGGTCACCAGGGCGCAGGCGAGGGTGGAGTTGATGTCCCCGACCACCACCACCGCGTCGGGCGCCAGTTCTTCGACGAGCGGCTCGAAGGCGGCCATCACCCGGCCGGTCTGCTGGGCGTGACTGCCCGATCCGGCGCCCAGGTACCGGTCGGGCGGGCGGATGCCGAGGTCGCGGAAGAAGACGTCGTTCATGGACTCGTCGTAGTGCTGTCCGGTGTGGACGAGGACCACCTCGGCGCCGCGGCGCTCCAGTGCGTCCATCACCGGTTTGATCTTCATGTAGTTGGGGCGCGCCCCGGCGACGCAGACGATCCTGGTCATGGGTTCAGAGCACCTCCACCTTCGGGCCGGTCATGCGGTTGCGGGTGTCGAGGACGAAGGAGGCGTGTTCGGTGATCATCGGGTAGTCGAAGGAGTCGTGGTCGGTGAGGAGGACGACGACGTCGGCGGCCGCCAGTTCCTTGCGGGTCGCTTCGACGCGGGCGAGGCGTGCGTCGACCTTGACGCTCTCCACCACGTGCGGGTCGACGGCGCGGACCTTGGCGCCCATGTCGAGGAGCAGTTCGGCGATGCGTACGGCGGGCGACTCGCGCGCGTCGCCGGTGTTCTTCTTGTATGCGAGGCCGAGCAGCAGGACGCGGGAGCCGTTGACGGAGCGGCGCTTGGCGTTGAGGGCGTCGATCACGCGGCGGGTGACGTATTCGGGCATGTGGTTGTTGATGTCGTTGGCGAGTTCGACGAAGCGGAAGTTCTGGCCGAGTTCGCGCTGGACGCGCCAGTTCAGGTACGACGGGTCGATGGGCAGGCAGTGTCCGCCGACGCCCGGTCCCGGGGTGAACTTCATGAAGCCGAAGGGCTTGCTGGACGCGGCCTCGATGGACTGCCAGACGTCGATGTCGAGGTGGCGGGCGAACATGGCGATCTCGTTGACGAGGGCGATGTTCACGTGCCGGAAGGTGTTCTCCAGCAGTTTCGCCAGCTCGGCCTCCTTGGGCGAGCGCACGGGCACGGTGGTGTCGACGAGCTGTCCGTAGAAGGCCTCGACGGCCTTCAGGGAGGCGGCGTCGACCCCGGAGACGACCTTCGGCGTCTGCTGGAAGCCCCAGACGGTGTTGCCCGGGTCGATCCGCTCCGGGCTGTAGCCCAGGTGGAAGTCGGCACCGGCGGTGAGGCCGGAGCCGTCCTCCAGGATCGGGGCGAACAGTTCCTCGGTGGTGCCCGGGTAGGTGGTGGACTCCAGGATCACGGTCGCGCCCGGGCGCAGGAAGCGGGCCAGGGTGTGGGCCGACTCCTCGATGTAGCGCAGGTCGGGGGCCCCGTCCTGCAAGGGGGTGGGGACGGTGACGACGGCGACGTCGAATCCGCCGCAATCCCGGGCGAGTTCGCTGGGCCGGTAGGTGCCGCGCTCCAGGGCGCGGGCGAGGCGTTCGGAGGAGACGTCCTCCACGTACGACTCTCCGGCGGCGAGGCTCTTGACCCGCAGCGCGTCCACGTCGTAGCCGATCACCTGGTGGCCGACCTCGGCGGCCCGGACGGCCAGCGGAAGGCCTACGTATCCCTGTCCCACGACGACGACGCGCATCAGCAGTGACTCCTGTTCGCGGAACCGGCGGACGGGGTGCGGTGGATGAGCTCCCGGACCGTCATGGCGAGGAATGCGGCATTGGTGGTGAGGTAGCGCTTGCCGAGGCGGCGCGGCTCCTGGAGGGTGCGGTAGAACCATTCGAGGCCCATCCGCTGCCAGGCCAGGGGGGCCCGCTTGGTGATGCCGGCGAGGATGTCGAAGGAGCCTCCGACGCCGTGGACGACGTGGGCGCCGGTGCGCTTGCCGTAGCCGGCGGTGAAGATCTCCTTCTTGGGCGAGGTCATGCCGAGGAACAGCAGGCGGGCGCCGCTGTCGGCGACGGAGTCGGCGATCCCCTCCTGTTCGCAGTCGCCGAAGTAGCCGTTGCGGCTGCCCGCGACCCGCAGTTTCGGGAAGCGTTCGGAGATCTGCCCGAGCATCATCTCCAGCACCTCCTGCTGGGCTCCGAGGAGGTAGACGGGGATGTCCGCCACCTCGGCCGCCGCGAGCAGGCGCATGAACAGGTCGATGCCCGCGACGCGTTCGGGCAGCCGGACGCCCAGGACGCGGCCCGCCCAGACCACGGCCTGGCCGTCGGCCAGGACGAGGTCGCAGCCGGCGACCGCTTCGGCGAGGGCCGGGTCGCGCCGCATGTTGACCAGCTTGGCGGCGTTGACCATGCCGATCTCGATCTGCTCCCCGCGCCGTACGGCGTCGAGGCAGCGCTGCACGGTCTCGTCCATGGTCAGGGGGTCGAGCGTGACCCCGAAGAGGGTGGTACGGCTCATCTCTGCGGCCCCCCGAGCCAGGCGAACAGCATCCAGCCGAACTCGTACGGGCGGCACTCCCGATCCACCCACCGCGGGCGGAAGAGCACGTCCAGGGGTGCGAGCCGGACGTGCGGGGCGAGGCGGGTGGTGAGCCCGCGGGCGGCCCGGACGGCCTTCTTGGGGTCACCGCGGTAGACCTTGCGCCAGGTGACGCCGAGGTCCTCGCGGATCATCGGCTCGCGCGGGGTTCCGGCGGGCCCGGCGAGTTCGGGCACCGCCGTCATCCAGCGCAGTCCCTGGCGGATCGCCGCGGTGAAGTCCGTGCCGCCCGCTTCGGCCAGGTCGAACAGGGCGGTCGGGGCCATCGCGTGCTGGTGGACGCTGTAGACGGGGTAGCCCTCGATCACGGCGCCCTCGCGGGCGTCGTAGTGCCACCACCACTGTCCGCCGTCGCCCTGGAGGTCGACGATGCGGGCGGCGCAGGCGTCGGCGGCCGCGAGGGCCTCGGGGTCGGCGCCGCTCGTGTGCAGCCGGGCCAGCGCCTGCAGCGGATAGGTCTGGTCGGCGAAGCAGGCCACGTGCGAGCGGTAGCCGGGCAGCAGTCCCGGGCCGGTGGCGTGCGCGAACAGCGGGCCGCTGCCGGTCCTGGCCGTCAGCAGGCGGGCGCGGGCGTCCGCGAGGCGTTCCTCCACGTCCACCGCGGCGCGTGCGGCCGCGAGGGCGGAGAGCACCCAGGCCGCCTCGACGGTGTACCGGGGCCGGCCGGGCGGGTCCAGGGCGGCGACCCGGTCGAGGGCGTCGGACAGTTTCGGGTGGCCGGTCTCGGCGGCGGCCCAGGCGACGAGCGCCGCGTCGCCGAGGTTCACCACCCCGGGCAGCCGTTCCACCAGCAGTCCGGTGAACTCCTCGGCGGAGCGTCCGCCGAACAGGGCGCGCTGGCGGTCCTCCGGCAGGAACCGGGCGCCCAGTGCGGTGATGGCCGCGTACCGGGTGCTGGTCCCGCGCGGTTCCAGGCGTCGGGTGCCCTCGGGCGAGACCGCCGCGGCCCTGGTGAAGGCGAAGGTCTCGGCCTCGGGCAGATACATGGCGGGCAGACCCGCCTCGGCCAGCCCGAGCAGCCGCTGCGCCAGTACGTGCAGCTTCGGGTCCTCTTCGGCCAGTGCTGCTAATCGTGTGGTGGTCATCGGGTCCCCACCCCGACTCCCCGGGTGCCGCTCGCACCCCGCATGTCCGAGCTCTTCGGCTCCAACACACCTACCCCCTCTGATCGCTCCTCGGACGGACCTGGCGGTCGTCATTCCGCGGAGGGGGACTGCGCGTGACGGCGCCCGTGCCCGCGGCGTCCGACGCCGGGGCACGAGCCGTCCGAAGGCTGCCGTCTGGATCCCCCCAGCGATGCCTCGGACCGGGACACGCGTGCACGGCAGTGTCGGCGGGCGCGGTGGAACCACGCTCCGCCGGACGCTGCCCGCGGTGCCCTCGTCGTACACAACCCCCCACTGAACAAGGCCTGTTGCCTGCTCAGATCCCGTGTGCAGGGACACGTTATGCCCATGGATGTTCATTGATTGCGGTTTTGAGGAAATGCTTGTGGCCCAAATCGCCGGCATCCGTCAGGTGCGCTCGACGAGCGTGCCGTCCTTCTCGTCGTGCAGCGCCCCGGTGCGCGGGCACTCCCACGTGCCCGGCTCGCCGTCACGCTCCACCAGTCGGACCCCGGCCCGGCCCACCCAGCCGATCCGGCGGGCCGGCACCCCGGCCACGAGGGCGAAGTCCGGAACGTCCTTGGAGACCACCGCCCCGGCCGCGACGAGGGCCCAGCGCCCGACCCGCACCCCGGCCACGCACACCGAACGGGCCCCCAGCGAGGCGCCCTCGGCCACGACGACCCCGGCGGCCTCCCAGTCACCGTCGCGCTTGAGAGTGCCGTCGGGGTCGACCGCGCGCGGGTAGAAGTCGTTCGTGAGGACCGCGGCCGGGCCGATGAACACCCCGTCGCCCAGCTCGGCCGGCTCGTAGACGAGCGCGTAGTTCTGGAGCTTCACGTGGTCGCCGATCCGTACGCCGGGCCCGACGTACGCGCCGCGCCCCACGATGCACCCGCGCCCGAGCCGGGCCTCCTCGCGTATCTGCGCCAGATCCCAGATCGTGGTCCCCTCGCCGAGCTCGGCGCTCTCGTCCACCTGCGAGGTCGGTTGAATGCGGACACTCACGGCGCGGTCCCCTTACGGTTCGCCAGACGTGCTGCGCACGGGCGTGTGAAGGCACGGATGTGCGGGTGTTCAGACGTTCCGGTGCTCAGATGTTCCAGTGTTCAGGCGTTCCGGTGTTCAGGCGTACGGCGGTACGCGCCGAGCATATGCGGCCGCGGGCCGCTCCACCCGTGGAACAACCGACTCTTCGTTCCAGGCACTTGGGCGCGCCGGCCGGCGCGCCCCGCGTCCGTCAGAGGAGGCGTTCGGGAACGGAGCCGGCGGGAACGGTGCGCGTGCGCGGGCGCCCGTCGGGGGAAAGGAACTCGACGCCGCCCATGGGGTCGGCCGTGACCTCGCCGACGACGGCGGCCCGCCGGCCGTGGGGGTGTGCGCGCAGGGCCGCCAGGACCCGGCCGGTGCGCCCGGGCGGGACGAACAGGCACAGGCAGCCGGCGCACGCCGCGTCCAGCGGGGCGAGGCCGCGGGCACCGAGGGCCACCCGGGCCGCGTGGCGCACGGGCAGGGCGGACTCGTCGACGCGCAGCGTCAGGCCGCGGCCCGCCGCGCTCTGGCGCAGCACCTCGGCCAGACCGCCGGCGACCACGGTCCGGGCGTGGCGGACATCGGCGCCCACCGTCCGCAGCAGGCCGCCCAAGGGGGCGCAGTCGCTGGGCACGTGGTGCTCGTACCCCAGGCCGTCGCGCAACGACACCAGGTGGGCGGCGTGGCTGCCGAGCGGCCCGGTCACGACGATGCGGTCCCCCGGCCGGACCGTGTGGAGTTCCCGGGAGGGGCCGCCGGCCGCCACCCCGAACGCGGTCGTGGTGACGAAGACCCGGTCGGCCTCGCCCGCGCGGACGACCTGGGTGTCGACCGCGGCGATGGTGACCCCGGCCTCGGCGGCCGTGCTGCGCACCGACGCGGTCAGCCGGCGGACCAGCTCCAGCGGGAGTCCGGCCTCCAGCACGATGCCGAGGGCGATGTGCCGGGGTTCGGCGCCGGTGACGGCCAGTTCGTTGACGGCGCCGCAGACGGCCACGCGGCCGATGTCGCCGTTGCCGAAGAAGGGCGGATCGACGACGTACGTCCCGGTGCGGACGACGACGTCGCGGTCCGGAAGGAGCTCCTCCTCGACCAGGGCGCGCACGCCCGGGCCGAAACCGACCTGGGCCGCGTCCCATCCCCGTGCGTACGTCACGCCATCCCCCGATGCGCCCGATTCATGATCGTCCCATCATCCTGCGCCTACGGGGCACCGCATACCCGTGTCACCCGTACGGCGACCGATCAGGGGTCGGTAGGGGCGGGCGGGCGTTCGTACCCGCGCAGCAGTACGACGGCGGTGGCGGTGGCGAGGGCCGGCAGGGCAGCGAAGCCGGCCAGCAGGCCCAGTTCGGCGGCCGCGGTCTGCTGCGCGGCGCGGCCGGTGCCGGAGGAGACGTAGCCGGAGAGCTGGAGGACGAGTCCGTAGACGAAGGGCCCGGCGGCGACCCCGAGGCCCTCGCCGGTGGTGAACAGCCCGGACAGGACGCCCGCCCTGCGGTGCTCGGTACGGGCGGTGCACTGCGCCAGCATGGCGTACAGGAACAGCAGCTGACCGGCGTGGCCGGTGCCGGCGAGGGCCATGACGGCCAGCACCGCGGCGTCGGGCAGCACGGGGGCCGCGAGGAGGAGCAGGCAGCCGGCCGCGAACAGGCCGGACGCTAGGGCGTGGCCGCGGCGGCCGCGCAGCCGCGACCAGAGCGGGACGGTCAGCAGGTTGGGGGCGACGAACGCGACGACGAGGGGGGCCACCCCGGCCGGGTCCCGCAGCACGTGGTCGGCGAAGTACGGGGCGCCCGCGAGCAGGACGCCGGTGGCCGCGGACTGGACGACCGCGCACCGCAGCAGCGCCGCGAAGGAGGGGTTGGCGCGGGCGGCGGCGAACTGGCGGCGCAGGCCGGGCTCGATGTCGGCGGCCCGGACCGGGGCGGGCGGACCAGGGAGTGTCCGCACAGTGGCGTCGGCCGCCCGGAGGGCGGACGCGGCGGGCTCCGGGCCGGACCCCGCCGCGCCGGCGGGACTTTGTGCACACGACCCGGAGCCGGAGGTGCCGCCGAAGACCCAGAGCGCGCCGAGGGCGATGACCACGGCGCCGAACGCGCCGGCCCAGCGGTGTCCGGCGAGGCCGCCGCCCCCGGCGTCGATCAGGGCGGGGGCGGCGGCTCCGGTGACGAGGGCGGCCACTCCGATGACCGCGACCCGCCCGCCGACCAGGCGCATGCGGTCCTCGTCGCGGGTGGCGAGCTCGGCGGGCATGGCCACGTACGGCACTTGGAAGAAGGCGAAGGCGGTGGCGGTGAGCAGGTATCCGGCCGCCGTGAACCAGGCGCCCGCGGGGCCCGGCAGCGGGCCCGCGAACGTCAGCGCGAAGGCCGCGGCCATGGCGAGCCCGCCCCACAGGACGTACGGGCGGCGGGCGCCCCAGCGGGTGCGGGTACGGTCGCTGGCGCGGCCGACGAGCGGGTTGAGCAGGGCGTCCCAGGCCTTGGGCACGAACACCACGAGCCCCGCCAGCGCCGCTCCCACGCCCAGGGTGTCGGTGAGGTACGGGAGCAGCAGCAGGCCGGGGAGGGTGGTGAACGTCGCGGTGACGAGGGACCCCGAGGCGTAGCCGAACCGCAGCCGGGCCGGCGGGCCGGCCGACGGCCCGGGCGCGGGCGGCGCCGCGCCTCGCGTGCGCACGGTCCCTGTGGTGGCCATCGGGGGCTCCCTTCCGGGATCGGGGAGAGCGGGGTGAACGGGGCGGGCGAACGGGACGTCGGGCGGAACGGGGGAAGCGGGGATGCCAAGGCCCCGCGCCCGAAGGGTGGGGGATGCCCCCAGGGGGCGGGGCCTTGGCTCGGGTCCGTGAAGTCCCCTTTGCTCTTACGGGACTTGACGGAGGCTCTCCGGTACCCACACTCCCGCAGGCGGCATGGACGGCGCTAAAGCCCCGGCCCCGCGGGCCCGGCCGGCGGGCCGGACGAGTTCCTGCCATGCACTTTGCTGACACCGGCTCCGGCTGGCTGCCCGCTCCGCGGCCGCCCCACCATGGCTGCAGAGAAGGAGAGGGACATGACAGTCGACAACGGCACGGCCTCGCCCCCCACCATCCATGGACATGCGACCGCGGGCACCCAGCACCTGATCCACCGTCCGCCCTCGCGGGCGTACTACGCCCTCGACGCACCCAGCCTGGGTGAGGAGAACTTCACCCTCGTCGGCGCCACTCCCGTCACCCACCCGCTCTTCAACGACGGCCCGGGCCGCTTCCACGACCTGCAGATCGCGACCGAGACGGTCCGGGAGATCGGCGAGTTCGTCGGCCACCGCTACTTCGGCGTCCCGGACGACCGGCCCGGCCTGTTCTACCGCTTCACCCTCGACTTCACCGACCTCTCCGCCTGGCGCACGGACCCGGGCGGCCCCCGTCCCGTGCCCCTGGCCACCCACATCCGGGCCCGTCCGGCGAACGTGGTGGCCGAGGTACCGCGCGGTCTCGACTTCCACCTCCAGGTGACCATCGACGGCCGCCCGTGCGCGACGGGAGCGGCCGGGCTGGTCTTCCTGATGCCGAAGCTGTACCGCAAGCACGTGGAGCACTCCCGGCGGGCCCTGCAGGCCGCACCGGAGATCGACGACGCGCCGGACGGTCCACTGCGCCCGGCCGGCTCCGCCGAGGCGGGCCGCTACGCGCCCGAGAACATCGTGGTCAGCGAGCCCACCGACGTCTCGCGCGGCCGGCTGAGCACCTGGCTCCTCCCCACCCCCGTCAGCCCCCTGTTCACCGGCGAGGACGGCCAGTACTCCGGCCTGCACCTGCTGGAGGCGCTGCGCCAGACCTCGCTGCTCGCCGCGGGCCGCGCGCACGGGCTGAGCTCCGCGCACAGCACCCTCGGCGCCTGCCGGATCCACTTCCGCGGGCCTGCGGAGCGTGAACTGCCGCTGCGCTGCGTCGCGGTGGCCGGACCGCTCGGGCGGGACGACGAGGGCCGGCCGTCCGTCCCGGTGACGCTCACCCTGACCCAGCGGCGGCGCGCGGTGGCGGAGGCCCGTACCACCGTGGTGCAGGACCACTGAGCGCGATGCGCTTCGGGATCCTGGGCCCGCTGGAGGTCACCGGCGCCGCGGCCCCCACGGACGGCGGCCGGGAGCCCTCGTACGCTCCGCAGGCCGCCAAGCTGCGGGTCGTCCTCGGCACGCTCCTGATCCGCGCGAACGAGGTCGTGTCGGTGGAGAGCCTCATCGACGAGCTCTGGCCGGACGCACCGCCGCGCACGGCGACGACCACCCTCCAGGTGTACGTGTCCCACCTGCGCAAGACCCTCCGGAGCGCCGATCCGGTGAACGGCCGCGAGGCCCTGGTGACCCGGCGCCCGGGGTACCTGCTGCGGGTCGGCGCGGACGCCGTCGACGCGCTGGCTTTCGAGGACCTGTCCCGGCGGGGCCACCAGGCCCTGCAGGCTTCGGACTTCAGCGCCGCGGCCGATCTGCAGCGGCGGGCGCTGGCGCTGTGGCGGGGGCCGCTGCTGTCGGACACCCCGCACGGGCCGGTGCTGGAGGGCGCCGCCGTGCGGCTGGCCGAGGCGCGCACCACCGCCCTGGACGAGCGGATCCGGGCCGAGCTGCACCTCGGGCTGCACCGCGAACTGGTCGCCGAGCTGCAGGAACTGGTCGCCGAGCACCGGATGCACGAGGAGTTCCACACGCACCTGATGGTGGCGCTGTACCGGTGCGGACGGCAGGCCGAGGCCCTGCGGGTGTTCACGACGCTGCGCCGGACCCTCGTGGAGGAGCTCGGGATCGAGCCGGGCCCGTCGTCGACCCGGCTCCAGCGGCGCATCCTGGAGGGCGACCCGGCGCTGACGCGTGCCGGGGGCCGGGCCGCCGGCCCGGGCCCGGGCGTGGGGACGACCGCGGGCACGACCGCGGTGACGGCGGGCAGGCAGGCCGGGGCGGCCCGGGACCCCGGTCACGACCGGCTGCCCGCGGCCGTCGCCGACAGCGGTGCGGGCGCGGGCGCCGCCGGCTGGTCCTCGGCGCCCGGCGCACTGCCCGCCGCCGACCCCTGCTTCACCGGCCGCACGGACGAACTGAACCAGCTGGAGCGGATGTTGCGCAGCGCCCCGGCCGGCGGCTGCGTCGCCGTGACGGGCATGCCGGGCGCCGGCAAGACCGCGCTGGCCGTCGAGGCCGCGCACCGGGTCGCCGACGCCTTCCCCGACGGACGGCTCTACCTGGACCTGCGGGACGGCGCCGGCCCCGGTCTGCCGCCGGGCGCGGGAGCCGTCCTCAAGCGGCTGCCGCCCGCTTCCGCCGGGCCCGGCGCGACCCCCGCCGACGGCGCTCGGCAGGCCCCCCGGCTGCTGCTGGTCCTGGACGGGGTGGGCTCGGAGGCCCAGGTACGGCCCCTGCTGCCCGCCCTGCGGGGCGCCGTGGTGCTGCTCGTGGCACGCCGGGTGCCCGCCGGGCTCCCCGGGCTGCGGTCGGTGCTCCTCGGACCGTGGCGTCCCGACGAGGCCCAGCGGCTCGTCGGGCTGTTCACCGGACGTGCCGGGACCCGGCCCGGGGCGCTCGGCGCCGCGGCCGCGCCGGCCCTCGGGCCGGGCATCGGGCCCGACACGGTCGCCGAGATCGCCGAGCTGTGCGGCCGGCTCCCGCTCGCCGTACGGACCGCCGCGGCGCAGCTCGCCGCCCGTCCGCACTGGACGGCCGCTGTCCTGGCGGACCGGCTGCGGGACGAGGCCGGACGCCTGGACGTGCTGCGCACGGGTGACGTGGACGTCCGGGCCCGCCTCCTGGACGCCTACGGAGCCTGCCCCGAACCGCAGCGGCGGGCCTTCCGGCTGTTGTCCCTGCTGCCTCCCGGCCGGTTCGGCGCCCGGCAGGCCGCGGCCGCCCTCGACCTGACCGGGGCACAGGCCTCGTCGGTGCTGGAGTCGCTGGCCGACGAGCGGCTGGTGGCCGTGGACCACGACGGCTGCCGGCTTCCGGAGCTGCTGCGGCTGCTCGCGGTGGAACGGCTGGCGCTGGAGGACCCGCCCGAGGTGGTCCGGGCGGCGGCGGAACGCGTGTGCCGGGCGTACGCGGCCGCCGCCGCGGCGGAGCCGGGCCGGGTGTCCGACTCCGGCGCGCGCGGGCTCGTACGCCTGGCCCGGACCGCGTACGGGGCGGGGCTGTGGGCACTGGCCGTACGGCTGACGGACGCCCTGGCCGGCTGGGTGCCGGACGACGGGGAGGCCGTGTACGCGCTGGGGCTGGACGCCGCGCGGCGCTGCGCCGACCGGTCGGCGCAGGCACGGATGCGGCGCTCGCTCGGTGAACTCGCCTGGCAGTACCGGCGCGTGGAGCAGGCGCACGAGCTGTTCTCGGGCGCCTTGGAACTGGCCCGCGGGGCCGGCGACGAGGAGGAGGCCGCCCGCGCCCTGGTGGGCCTGGCCGAACTGCGCCTGGACGCCGGGCAGTCCGCGGAGGCCGCCGCACTGCTGGAGCCCGCCCTCACCGCCCTGTCGGCGCCGGGCCGCACCCGCGGCCGGTACGAGGCGAGCCGCGCGCGGGCGCTGCTGGCACTGGCGCAGGAGGGGCCGGAGAGCGCCCGGACGTGGTTCGGCGAGTGCCTGGAGCTGGCGGGGGCGCTGCGCGACCGGCGGCTGGAGGTGTACGCGCTGCGCTCGCTGCGGGCGATGAGCCGGCCGCCGGAGAGCGGCTGCGGCCCGGCGTCACGCGCCGTGGAGATCAGCCCCGGCCTGTGGCGCATCCACCCGGCCGGTGTCCCCACGTGAACGGGCCGGCCCGGCCGGTCACCGCGAACCCTGCGAAAGGAGCACCATGAGCACGATGGGCACCCTGCCGGCAGCCCTCGGCCCGGTGACGGAGCTCGTCGGCCGGGAGCTCGAGGCGGCCATGCTGCGCGAGCGGCTGCGGGACCCGCTGGTACGGCTGGTGACGGTCACCGGGCGGGCCGGGGTGGGAAAGAGCCGGCTGGCGCTGGAGGTCGTACGGGAGATCGGCGCGGAGTTCCGCCGGGTGGAGGTCCTCGACGCCGGGGCGCCGGGCACGCTGTCGGCCCTGTCCGCGCCGCCCGCGCCGCCCGCCCTGTCCGCGCTGCCCGCCCTGTCCGCACCGCCCGCACGCGACGGGCAGCAGGAGCCCGGCCGGGTTCTGCTGCTGCTCGACGGCTGCGACCACGAGGCCCGCCCGGGAGCCGCCGGGGCGCTGGAGGCGCTCGCCGGTGACCCGCGGGTGGTGGTGCTGGCCACGGCGGTGGAGCCGCTGGGGGTGTACGGGGAGCTGCTGCTGCCGCTGAACCCGCTGCCTGTCCCGGGCCCGGTCGGCGGTCCGGCCGGCGGCGACGCTGCCGCCGCCGATCCGCACGAGCTCCAGCAGGTGGCGTCGGTGGAGCTGTTCGTACGGCGGGCCCGGGCCGCCGACCCGGCCTTCGCACTCACTCCGGAGAACGCCGGGGCCGTCGCGGAGATCTGCACGCTGCTGGACGGGCTACCGCTCGCCGTCGAACTCGCCGCGCGGCGGATGAGGCTGCTGCCCGCGCACCTGCTGCCGGTGCGGCTGCGGGACCGTACGACCGTCCTGTCCGGCGGGCCGGCGAACGCGCCCGAGCGGCACCGCTCGCTCGCCGCCCTCGCGCAGTGGAGCTGCCGCGGCCTGGACGCCCCGGCCCGTGCGCTGCTGGGCCGGCTCTCGGTGTACGAGCCGGGCTTCGGCCTGTCGGCGGCGCGGCTGTCGGCCGAGCCGGCCGTCGACACGCTGATGGACCGCGGCCTGCTCGTCGTGGTGGGTGAGGAGCGAGGGGAGTTGCGGCTGGCCGTCTCCGAGCCCGTGCGCTCCGCCGCGCGCGACGCCTTGGCGGAGGCGGACGGCGAGGACGCGGCCCGTGACGCGCACGCCGAGCGCTACCGGACGCTGGTGGGCTCCGCGCGGGCCGGGCTCCGGGGCACCGGACAGGACCGTCTCCTGCGGGAGCTGGCCGCCGAGGGGGCGAACGTGACGGCGGCCCTGCGGCGGCTGCGCGAACGGGGCGACGCCGGGGCGGCCGCCACCATGGCGCTCGGCTGCCGCCTGCCCTGGCTGGTCCAGGGGCGGCTGCGGGAGGGCCTGGAGTGGTGCGACGAGCTCGACGGGGAGGGCGGTCCGGCGCTGCCGGACGCCGTGCGGGCCCGCCTCGCCGACATGTCCGGCGTCTTCGCACTCGCCCTGGGCGATCCGCAGGAGGCGGTCCGCCGCCACCGGCACGCGCTCGCCCTGGGCAAGGGCGTGGGCGACCGCCGACAGAACGCGCTCGTCTCCGCCCACCTCGGCGCGGCCCTGCTGGAGGCCGGCGACCCGCCGGGGGCGCGGGCCGTGCTGGTGACGGCGCTCAGCGCGCTGGAGGCGATGGGCGTCACCGGCGGCGCCGCCGGGGCGGCCGTCTCGCTGGCCGGCGTCCTGCGCGCCGAGGGCGACCGGCGCCGGGCCCAGGAGCTGCTGGACCGGGCGGTGGAGGTCCTGCGGCGGAGCCGGGACGGACGGGGCCTCGCCCATGCCCTGCGCAAGGAGGCGGCGCTGGCCCTGGACGGCGACGAGCCGGCCCGGGCCGACCGGGCGCTGCGGGAGGGCCTGCAGCTCTTCGGGGCCGTTGGCGAGCGGACGGAACTGCCGGGTCTGCTGGAGGAGTTCTCGCTGCTGCTGATGCGCACCGCACCGGCCCAGCGGCCGCGGACGGTGCGGCTGCTGGCGGCGGCCGACACCCTGCGCGCCGCGACGGGCGCCGCGGTCCCGGACGAGTGGCGGTCGGCGGCCGAGCGGGCCCGGACGGACCTGGGCGCACGCATGGACTGGACGGACTTCGCGCTGGCCTGGGCGGAGGGCGTACGGATGACCGCGTCCGAGGCGGTGGCGGAGGCCCTGTCGGCTCCCGCGCCGGCGCGCCGCCCGTCGAGCGGACCGGCTCCCGAGGACCAGTCGCTGACCCCGCGCCAGGTCCAGGTGGCGCTGCTGGTCTCCGAAGGTATGACGAATCGCCAGATAGCAGCCAGGCTGGACATTTCCGAGTGGACGGTGGTCAACCACGTGCGGCAGGTCATGCGCCGCCTGGGGTGCTCCTCCCGGGTGCAGGTCGCGGGGGCGGTGGGCAGATGGGCCTGACGAGGTCGGCCCCGACGGGCCCGACGCACCCGACGTCCCCTGCGGGCGCCGTCCGTACGGCGGGCCGCTCCGGGCGCCCGCCCGCCCGGCCGCCGGACCTGACGCCGCCCGCCGAGGTCGCCGAGCGGTTCCGGGCCGCCGGCTGGTGGCGCGGGGAGACCTTCCTCGACGACCTGTACCGGACGGCCGCCCGTGCGCCGCAGCGTCCCGCGATCGTCTCCGACCGGGCCCACCGGCCCGCCGGACGGCGCCTGGTGACCGTCACCTACGCCCAGCTCGCCGCGTACGTCGACCGGTTCGCCGCCGCCCTGTCGTCCCTGGGCGTCGTGGCGGGCGACCCGGTCGCCTACCAGCTGCCGAACTGGTGGGAGACCGCGGCGCTCACCCTGGCCTGTCTGCGGGTCGGCGCGGTCGCGGTGCCGGTGCTGCCGACCGTACGGGCCCACGGTCTGCACCGGATCCTGGACGCCACCCGGGCCCGGATCTGCGTGGTGCCCGACGTGTGGGAGGGCTTCGCCCACGCCGAGGCCCTGGCGGACCTGGCCGGCCGGCTGCCGTGGCTGCGCCACCGGGTCGTCGTGGGCGACGCGGCGGCGACCGCAGCCGTGGACTTCACCGCGCACTTCCTGCGGACCGCGCACGAACGCACGGCGGCGGGCCGGCGGAGCAGGCCGCGCGGCGGGCGGGCCGACCGGCCCGCCCTGCTGATCAGCGTCATGGGGCTGCGGGACGCCTACACCTCGGTGCTGCACTCCCCCAACACCCTGTACGCCAACATCTCCGCGCAGAGCGCTCCCGACGGGCCCGGACGGCGGCCGGGCGAGGTCTTCCTCAGCACCCTGCCGCTCACCTCCCTGGGCTCCCTGATCTACACCGTGTGCTGGCCGCTGGCCGTCGGCGGGACCGGCGTGTGCCAGGACGTGTGGGACCCGGGCCGCTGCCTGGACCTGATGGCCACGGCCGGGGTCGACCAGGTGTACGCGGAACCGGCCTACCTCTCCGAGCTGGTGACGGCGCAGCGCCGCCGGCCGCGGGCGCAGCGGCGGTTGCGGCTTGTGCTGTCGGGGGGCCGTACCAGTACGCCGGCGCCGCTCGCCGAGGAGCTGCGGGAGGTGTTCGGGGTACCGGTGCTCTCGGTGTGGGGGGCACCGGAACTGGGCATGGGCGCGCTCTCCGGGGACGTGCCCGGCGGTGGTGACGGGGTCCGCCCGCTGGGCGGGCTGGAGGTGTCGGCCGGGCCCGCGGGCTCGGCGCTGGAGGTGCGCGGCCCGTCGGTCTGCCTGGCGACCTGGCGGCACGGTGCTCCGGCGCCGGTGGCGACCTGGGAGCACGCGGACGGCTGGCTGGACACGGGGGACCTGGCCGCGGCCGACCGGCACGGCGGGATACGGGTCCTGTCCCGGGCCGGCACACGGACCGGCGCCATCTTCATGGTGCCGGTCTCCGAGGTGGAGGAGCGGCTGCTGGCCCACCCCCGGGTACGGGAGGCGGCGGTGGTCGCCTACACCGACCCGGAACACGGAGAGCTGCCGTGCGCCGTCGTGGTCCCGGCCGCCGACGAGGGGCCGCCGGGGCCGGCAGAGCTCCGCGAGCACCTCGTCTCCCTGGGTGTGGCGGAGGCCTTCCTGCCCACCCGGTTGGAGATCGTCGGGGCGCTGCCGCGCGACGACCGGGGCCAGGTGCGCCGGGAGGCCCTGCGGAGCTGGCTGGCCCGGCTACGGCCGGGCACCCCCCGTCCGGCTCCCACCTGAGACCGGCCGGGAACCTGGACGGGCCTCGGGGCGGGACGGGCCTCGGCGCGGGCCGGGACGGGCCTCGGACGGCGAGCCTGGACGAGCCTCGGGCAGGGCTGGGGCGAGCTCGGACGAGGCGGGGCCGGGACAGGCCACGGGCGCGGGCCAGGACGGGTCTCGGGCGCGAGCCGGGACGGGCCCCGGACGGAAGCCGGGCCAGGCCCCGGGCGCGAGGCCGGGACGGGACTTGGCGGAAGCCGGGACAGGCCCCGGGCGCGAGGCCGGGACGGGACTCGGCGGAAGCCGGGACAGGCCCCGGGCGCGAGGCCGGGACGGGACTCCGCGGAAGCCGGGACAGGCCCCGGGCGCGAGGCCGGGACGGGACTCGGCGGAAGCCGGGACAGGCCCCGGGCGCGAGGCCGGGACGGGACTCGGCGGGGGCCGGGGCGGGGCTCGGGCGGGAGTCGGGCGGGGTGGCGGCGGCCCGGCGGGCGTCCCGGACGACAGGACAGCGTCAGCCGGCGATCTCCCGGGCGAGGGCCCCGAGTTCCCCGCGCCACGCGGGGGTGATCCCGGCTCCGGCCACGGCCTTGTCGGCGCGGACCACGAGCGCGGCGATGGTCTCCTCGGCCCGGTCCCGCGCCCGGTCGTCGAAGAACACGTCGCGCAGGAACTGGGCGTCGCCGTCGAAGCCCGGGCCGCCGCCGAGGAATCCGCGGATCCGCCATGCGGCGTGCAGGACGCGGGCGTATTCCTCGTAGGCCTCGCGGAGGTCGTCGCGGCCCGCGAGCGCGGCGCCGATCAGCAGTGCGTGGCGCAGCCCGTACCAGCCGGCGCCGCATCCGGTGGCGCAGCCGTCGAGGCACTGGCCGGGCCAGGCGTCGTCGAGGTACTCGGTGGCCGCGGCGGCCTCCATGTGTGCGCCGATCGCCCGCTCGACGCGCAGGTCGTCCCACAACAGGCGGGCCTCCTGGGGCAGTGCGGCGGCGAGCCGGTCGCCGTAGGCGAGCGCGAGGTCGCCCGCGAGCACGGCGGTGCCCTCGCCGAACCGGCGCGGCTCGCCGCGCCAGCCGTTGCGCTCGTGTTCGGCGGCGTGGCTGATGTGCAGGGTCGGGATGCCGCGGCGCAGCGGGGCGTTGTCCCGGACGTCGGCGCGGATCACCCAGCAGGTGTCAAGGAGTTCGAGGGCGGCGGCGGCCGCCGGGGCTGCGCCGTCGTCGGGGTCGCCGCCGGCGGCGAGGTAGCCGGTGAGGCAGATGGCGGGGCGGGCCCGTTCGCCGCCGGCCTGGACGAGCTCGGCCACGCCCATCACCAGGACGGCGCTGCGCGGGTCGGAGGTGCGCCGGCGGCGGTGCTCCTGCGCGAGGAGCCGCGCGAGCTCCTCTTCGACCCGGTCGAGCATGGCGTCGCGGACCTCTCCGGGCGACGCGGTGCGCCACGGCTGGTCGTGTGTTGTGGTCATGGTGCCCTCCCTGCGGGCTACGGCTCATGACCGACTTTCCCGGACGCGGCGCGCGGAAGCCACCTGTTCGGCGTTCGGAGACGGTAACGGGGGGGGTGCGGCGGGTCCGATCCGTGCCAGGAGCCTGCCACGGGAGGGCCCACCGGGCCGGGCTTGCCACGGCCTTGCCACGGCCTTGCCATGGAGCCGCCCACGCGCCGCCCGCCGCCCGCCTCAGACGGGTTGCCCGGCGGCCGCCGGGTCGAGGTCGACCGGCAGGGCCTGCCGACCGGGGATGTTCAGTTTGCGGTAGACGCGGGTGAGGTGCTGTTCCACCGTACTGACCGTGATGTAGAGCTTCCTGGCGATCTCCCGGTTGGTGTGGCCGTGCACCGCGAGCAGCGCCACCCGCCGCTCCGACTCGCTGAGGGCCGCCACCAGTCCGGGGTCCGGGGCGTCGGCCCGGCCTCCCCCGCCGGTGTCGTCCTCGGTGTGGCCGGGGAGGATCCGCTCGCGCAGGGCGTCGGCCCCGCAGGTCTTCGCGAGGTGCCATGCCTTGCGGTTGACCATGGCGGCCCGTGCCGGATCGCCCGCCTCGCGCAGCGCCTGCCCGAAGTCCGACATGGCGCGGGCCAGTTCGTAGGCGTCCCCCGAGCGCTGGAGTTCGTCGACGGCCTTGGCCAGCATCGCCTGGCGTTCCCTGGGCTCGCGCAGGGACGCCCGCAGCCGCAGGGAGATGCCGCGCACCCACGGGTCGGCGGCGTCGCGGGTGGTGAGCTGGTCCGCGAGGAAGCGCTCCGCCTGGTGGGCCTCGCCGAGCCGGAGCAGGGCCTCGGCGGCGTCCGTGCGCCAGGGGAGGACCCGGGGCCGGTCCAGGCCCCAGCGCTTCGCGTGCCGGCCGATGTCCAGGAAGTCGCCCAGGGCCGCGTGGAAGCGGCTCGTCGCCAGGGCGTGGTGGCCCCTGGCGCGCAGGTGCGCCAGGGCGTGCACGCCGCCGGTGTGCACGGCGGGGGCGGGCCCGCCCAGGGCTGCCGCTGCCTCCTCCAGCCGGCCCGTCGCGGTCAGGGCCCGCGCCCGGGTGCCCGCCAGCGCGCTGAGCAGCACGCTGGCGCCCCGGGCCGGCGCCGCCCGCAAGGCCTCCCCGGCGGTTTCCGCCGCGCCCGTCAGGTCGCCCAGGCGCAGCCGGGCCTCGGCGGTGAGCCCGGCGAACACGGCCTGCCAGCCGGTGGCCCCGCGCCGGGCCGCCTGGTGGGTGAACTCCTCGCACCAGGGCAGGGCCCGGGCCGCGCCGTCCAGGTACAGCAGGGTGCGCAGGGCCTGCGCCACCGGTTCGACGGTGCCCTCGGCGAGGGTGGCGCCGCGCAGGAACAGCTCGGCCGACCGGGCGGCGGCGTCTTCCTCCGCCTCCACGGGGAGCGCCCACAGGGCCGCCGGGTGGACGGTGGTCCCGGCGGAGCTGACGGCGGGGCAGGTGCCGGACCCCGCCGGGGCGCTCCGCCGGCCGGCGGCCCACCGGGGGAACGCCGACAGGCCGTCCAGCGGGTCGCCGCCGGGGATGCCGCCGTGGCGGGCGCCGCCGGCTCGGGTGCCGCCGGCCGTCAGCCGCTCCAGCACGTCGGCGGACTCGTCGATGCGGCCCTGCGCGGCCAGCGCCCTGGCCAGGGGGGCGAGGGCCTGCGGACCGAGCTGTCCGGCGCCGGCGGCGGCAAGCGGGGCCGCGAGGCGGTGCTCCGCGGCCGCCGGGTCGGTGCGGCCCAGGACGACACCGAGCCTGATGTCCACCTCGGCGCGGGACGTGGCGTCCGGGCAGGCCTCGTGGGCGAGCCGCAGGAGTGCCACGGCACGGTCGGGGTCGCCCTCCGCCACGTGCTGGTCCGCGGCGGAGCGCAGGACGGGCAGGGCCCACTCCGGGCGGGTGTCGTGTGCGGCGAGGAGCTGTCCGGCGACCTCGGTGTCGGGCGCGCCCGACGCGCGCGCCAGCAGGGCGGCCTCCGTGTGCAGGGCGGACCGGTCGGCGGGGTCGAGCCGGTCCAGTACGGCGGCCCGGGCGGCCGGGTGGCGCAGTCCGTGGTGTCCGCGCCGTCCGTGCGGGCCGTCGGGGGCGAGCAGTCCGGCGTCCTCCAGGGCCGCGAGGGCGCGTAGGGCGGTGCTCTCGTCGGTGCCGCTCAGCCGGGCGAGGTGTGCGGGCGTGGCCGGGCCGTCCAGTACGGCGAGCGCCGCGCCGAGTCGGGGGGTGGCGGGTCCGCAGCGGTGCAGGCAGGTGAGGACGGCCTGGGCGTAGGTGTCGCCGGGCCGTTCCGACGGGTCCTGCAGGAGGGCCCGCAGCAGCAGCGGATTGCCGCCGCTGACCTCGTGGAGCCGGGCCGCCTCCGCCTCGGTGCGGCCGGGCAGCAGGGCGTGGACGGCGTCGGGGGTGAGCCGCCCGAGCCGCAGGCGGACGAAGTGGGGCAGGCGGAGCAGTTCGGTGCGCAGCAGCGGGTCACTGCCGTATTCGTGCGGGGAGACCGTCAGGACCAGCAGGACGGGGGCGCGGCGGATCTCGCGCGCGAGGTGGAGCAGGTGGCGGCCCGAGGGCTCGTCCACGTGGTGCAGGTCGTCCACGCAGATCACCACGGGTGCGGCGGCGCTCAGTTCGCGGACGGCGACCGCGAAGTCCCGCAGGGCCAAGGGGTCCTCGGCGTCGTCCGGTGACGAGGGCAGGGGCAGGGCCCCGGGCGGTGCGTCGGCGGCCAGCCGGCGCAGGACTCCCAGCCGGCGGCCGCGTCCGCCGGCGTCGCCGCCGGCCCGCAGGACGAGGGCCCCGCGGTCCTCGGCGTGCGCGGCGGTCGTTTCGAGGAATTCGCTCTTTCCGCAGCCGACCGCCCCCTCGACGAGCAGTAGTCCGGCATTTCCCTCGGTGCAGCCGTCGAGCAGCGCTGCTGACACGGACATTTCCTCGGCACGGCGGAACGGCAGCATGAAAATCCCCCAGGATCCCCGTTCCGCGTATGAGAGGCGTTCAAAGCATTCGATGTATTCGACGAATTCGAAATGTGAACACGAATACCGAACGGGGGTGTTCGAGCGTGGAGCGAGCGAGAATTCCCGCTCAGTCTAGGGGCCGGATCCGGCACCCGGTGGTGTCCGGAAGTTGCCTGGCATCAATCCCCGCGACGGGCGACGGGGAAGATCCGGCGGGGGATATTCCGCGGGTGGCCGGGCCGCTGCCACTCGCGGGGATAGCCGACGGAGACCTCCTCGAAGCGCACGCCGTCGTACCAGGTGGTCCGCGGGATGTGCAGGTGCCCGTAGACGACGGCGGCGGCGCGGAAGCGGACGTGCCAGTCGGCGGTGAGCTCGGTGCCGCACCACTGCGCGAACTCGGGGTGGCGCAGTACGTCCGTCGGGGCGCGGACCAGCGGGAAGTGGTTGACGAGGACCGTGCGCAGGTCGGGGCCGCACGCGGCCAGCCGCTGTTCGGTGGCGGCGACGCGGGCCCGGCACCAGTCCTGCCGGGAGGGGTGGGGATCGGGGTGCAGCATGAACTCGTCGGAGCACACCACCCCGGCCTCGTAGGCCTGTTCCAGGGCCTGTTCCCTGGTGGCGGCGGTGGGCGTGCGGAAGGTGTAGTCGTACAGCAGGAAGAGCGGGGCCACGACGAGCGGGCCGCCCGGCCCCGCCCAGACGGGGTAGGGGTCCTCCGGAGTGTGCACGCCGAAGGACCGGCAGATCTCGACCAGCCGCCGGTAGCGGGCCTCCCCGCGCAGGGGGTCGGGGTCGTCCCGGACGGTCCACAGTTCATGGTTTCCGGGCGCCCACACCACGGTGGCGTAGCGCCGGGTGAGGAGGTCGAGCACCCACCGGAGATCGTCGAGTGACTCGCTCACGTCGCCGGCCACGATGAGCCAGTCGGCGGGACTGTCGGGATAGAGGTCCTCGACGATCCGGCGGTTCTCCGGGAATCCGACATGGAGGTCGCTGATACCCATGAGGTTTCCGTGCGGCATTACGCGAGTGTGCCCGGTCGGCGCCCGCTCCAACACCCCTTGACCACCCCTCAATTGACGCCGACGCACCCCTGTTCGGGCACATGGCAGGGGGATGGCAATGCCGGGGCCGCCGGCTGCCGGAGGACCGGCAGGCTCGGGGCCGGCCGGCCGTTGGATGGCAGCGGTCTGGGAGAGAACCGGGCCGCACCCGGGTGTGTGCGGTTGACCTGCGCCTTCGACGCTGGCCGGGGTGGCGCGGCGGCGTGAACGTGGGAGCTGTCCGACCGGAACAGCGACCCGAGGGAACACCGTGCTCACAAAGCTCCTGCCCGCGAACGTCGCGACTGCCGAAGCCACCACCGACCCCGCCGACGTCTTCCTCTACCCCGAGGAGGAACGCCTCATCCGCAACGCCGTACCCAAGCGGCGGCTGGAGTTCGGCACCGTCAGGTGGTGCGCCCGCCGCGCCATGGGAGAGCTGGGGCTGCCCCCGGCTCCCGTGGTGCCGGGCCGGCGCGGCGCCCCGCAGTGGGCGCCCTCGGTCGTCGGATCCATGACCCACTGCGCCGGCTTCCGGGGCGTGGCACTCGCCCGCTCCGCCGAGTTCGCCTCGGTCGGGGTGGACGCGGAACCCAACGCCCCCATGCCGGAAGGCGTCCTCGACTCGATCGCACTGCCCCGCGAGTTCGATCTCGTCGCCGGGCTGGAACGGACCGCGCCCGGTGTGGCGTGGGACCGGCTGCTCTTCAGCATCAAGGAGGCCGTCTACAAGACCTGGTTCCCGCTCACCGGCCAGGAACTCGACTTCACCGACGCCCTGGTGAGCGTGGACCCGGGGCGGGGCACCTTCCACGCCCGGCTGCTGCCGGACCCCGAGGCCCTCTCGCCGGCCGGGCCGACCGCCTTCGACGGTCGCTGGTCCGCGGAGCGGGGCGTACTGCTGAGCGCGATAGCGGTGCCGGCTGCCCGGCTCGCCGCCGTCGGCGCTCCGGTACGCGGAAGCGCTCCCCGCATCTGCCGTGCGGGGAGCGCTTCGTGAACCGCCGGACGTGACGTCAGGTCACGTCCACTGGTCGTCCTCGGGCTTGGCGCCGACGTCGGTACCGGTACCGGCACCGGTGTCGACGTCGGTCAGCCGGACGGTGACGGACGACTCGGCGGACGCGCCGGACACGACCGGTCCGGACATGTGCTGAACTCCCACCGCCATTACCACACCCGCCACCGCAGTCAAGCATATCGAGAAGACCTTAACGGAAACTGTTCTCACGACTTCCCCCAGTCGAAGATCGAGATCTGCTCATCCGAACCGCTCGCCACTTCCGGCTCAGCGGCCCGGTTGATGGGAACAGAGTGCTGGCTCTCGATCAATCCCGCCAAGGGCGGTACGTTGGCGTAAAGTTACGTGGCAGCAAATACATCAATCAGCGGGGGCTGACATGTTTGCAGGGGAGGGCTCGGATTCGGGGTTCGCCGAGCTGGACGACGTCAGTGCCGCGGCATACGGCCTGGCCGTCGAGTACGGCCGCTTCGAGCGCGAACGGATCGCCGAACAGCTGTCGCTGACACCCGAGGAGATCTCCCGGGTGGAACAGGTGCTGAGCGGGGTCCGCCTCTTACAGGCGATGCCGGGAAACCCCGCCGAACTGACCCCCGTCACGCCCGACGTCGCCGCCGCGTCCCTCGTCGCACCCGCCGAGCGGCACATACGCGACCTCCAGCAGGCGGTCACGGACGTCCGGGCCAAGCTGCTGTCCCTGACTCCCCTGTACTTCGAGGGCCGCCGGGTCCGCAACCGGCTGGAGGCCTTCGACGTCATCACCGACGTCTCCCGGATCCAGTCGATGCTCAACCATCTCACCCAGAGCTGCCAGAGCGAGATGCTCACCGTCCAGCCCGGCGGCGCGCGGCCCGCCTACGCGCTGGCACAGGCCCGGGAGTCCGCGCTGACGACCCTCTCGCGCGGGGTCCGGATCCGGACCATCTACCAGCACACCGCCCGCAACGACCTGCCGACCCGCAGCTACGTGCGCGAGGTGAGCGAACAGGGCGCGGAGATCCGCACCGCCGACGAAGTCATCGACCGGCTGATCATCTACGACCGGGAGGTGGCCTTCCTGCCGGAGCGCTCCGCCGGCGACCGCACGCCCGGCGCGGCGATCGTGCGCGAGCCCACCCTGGTGGCGTTCCTGTGCTCGGTCTTCGAGTACCTGTGGGACGGGGCCAGCCCCTACGTGGTGGATTCGCAGCGCTCCCCCGCCTCCTCCGACGAGCTGAAGTGGTCGATCATCCGGTTGATGACCAAGGGCTACAAGGACGAGATGGTGGCCCGGCGGCTCGGCATGTCCGTGCGCACCTGCCGCCGCCACATCGCCGAGATCACCGAGGAGCTGGAGGCCACCAGCCGCTTCCAGGCCGGCTACAACGCCGCCCGTCAGGAGATGCTCGCCGGGGGCTCGGTGCCCTCCTAGGGAGTGTCGTCCAGGCCCCGCCGGCCAGGCGGGACTTCGACGACACGACCTAAGGGCTGTCCAGGTCCTCGTCGAGCGCCTCGGTGATGGCGTCCACGCAGTCCTGGTCGAGCATCGTCGTGACGTGGGCGTCCTGGAGCCGGCCGAAGCCCGCGTCGTAGACCGCGGCACTGACCACGTAGCCGTCGGCGACCGGAAACGTACGGAAGATCCACTCGTCCCCGGTCCCCGCGGTGCCGTCGGGCCGCTGGACCCGCACGGCCCGGCCGTCGGGGCCGAAGCCGAACTCGGTGAAGCGGAACTGCATGCCCTGCCCGATCGCCTTGCTGTAGGCCTCCTTGAGCGTCCACAGCCGCACGAGGGCGTCGTTGCGCTGCGTTTCCGGCATCCCCGACAGCAGCACCGACTCGTACGGGGTGCAGATGTGCCGGCCGAGTCCGCTGCCGTGCATCTCGCGGTCGGCGCGCTCGGCATCCACCCCGATCAGCCCGCAGGTCGTCAGGCCCACCAGCAGCAGGTCGTCGGTGTGGCTGAGGCTGATGTCGATCTGGTCGCAGCCGCGCAGGTACGGGCGGCCGGTCGGCCCGTAGGCCAGCTCCAGGTCGGCGGGATCGCTGCCGAGCACCGCGCTCGCCGCGTGTTTGAGGAGCATCCGGGAGGCGATGTAGCGGCCCCGTACGTCGGCGTGCGTCAGGTCCAGGTAGCGCGTCCAGTCGCGGCCGAGCAGCTCGCGCAGCCCGTCGCCGGAGGGCACGACCGGCTCCAGGTCCCTCAGCCACGCGTACACCAGGGCGGTCCCGTGCGTGGCCAGGTCGTCCCGCACCCGGTCCCACGAGTCACCTCCCGGTACCACGGCGACGGGCTCACCGAGCGGCGGGCCGAGCGAGGGGCTGCCCGGGGCAGTCATCCGTACTCCTTCACGAGGGTGTGGACCTCCCGGAGACTGCGTGCCTCCAGCAGGCGGTGTACCGGTACCCGGTGGCCGGACTCCTCCAGCAGCGCCACCAGTCGGAGCAGGTTCAGCGAGTCCCAGCCCGGCAGGTCTGCCAGGGCCGTGTCCGCGCCTTCGGGGAACCCGATGTCCAGGCCGAGGTCGTCACGGACCGTCCGCAGGAACACCTCGAGGCTATCGAGGCCCATCGGCCCGCCCTCCCCCCGGGGTTTCGGTGACGCGCACGTGCGCGGGGACCTCCGGCAGCCGTACCAGGTCATGGTGGAACACCACCGGACCGTCGGCGGAGCCGTCGGTTCCGGCGGGTTCCGCCGGGGTGAACCCGCAGGACGGGTAGAAGTCCCGGGCGCTGTGGTTGCGGGCGGTGGGAACGTACCGTGCGCTCACCGCGGTCAGCCCGAGCTCCCGCGCCCGGGCCAGCAGCACGGCGAGGCAGGTCCGCTCCACGCCGCGGCCGAGCACCCGGCAGCTGAGCCACATGCCGTCCAGCCGGAGCACCCCCTCGGCGATGGTCCCGAGCACCGCGCCGACCAGGCCGTTGTCACCGAACCGGTCCGCGCTGCGCACCACGAGCAGGAGCCGCCCCGGAGCGGCCGCCAGCAGGGCCAGTTCGTCCTCCGGGAGGCCTGCGCCGCTCAGGTTGAACTGGTTGGTTCGCAGGGTCAATTGGGACACGCGGGCGAATTCGTGACGGCGGGGCGGGCCGAGCCCGACGCTCACCTGCAGGGCCCGCAGGAACTCCTCGTACGAGCCGGAACCCGCCCGCAGCGCCCCGCGCTCGCGCCGCCCGCGGTACTCGCCGGTCCTGGCGCGGTCCTCGGCGGTCAGCCGCAGGGTGTCGAACCAGCCGTCGGCGAGGAGCCGGGTCACGTGCAGCGCGGGTTCCCCGTCGAGTGCCACGACGGCGACCTCGGGCGCGCCGAGCCGTACCTGGGCGCGCTCGGCCGGGGAGTCGTCGGCGAAGACGAGGGCGTCGGGGGCGAGGTCCAGGGCCCGGGCGATGTCGGCGAGGTTGCCGTCCTTGGGCTCCCAGTTGGCTCTGACCGCGGCGAAGTCCGGCTCGCGCAGGACGAGGTCGGGGTGGGCGGCGAGCGCCTCCAGGACGGGGCCCTCGTCGTTCTTGCTGCTCACGGCGAGGAGCACGCCCTGGGAGGCGAGCTGTTTGAGGCACTTCTGGAAGGCGCCGAACGCCTCCCCGCGCAGGGTGCCGGCCGCGGCGATGCCGTCGGGCCCGTCCTCGCCGAGCACCCCGTCCCACAGGGTGCCGTCGAGGTCGAGCACGAGGCATTTGCGGACCCTGCCGCGCAGGGCGCGGGCCAGGTGTCCGATCTCGCGGGCGTAGGCGGCCAGGAGTCCGGCACCGAGGTGGACCTTGGCGTGGCGGGCCAGCCGGGGGTCGGTGACCGGCCCGCCCTCGCCGATCAGCGGTTCCAGGTCGATCACCACGAGCCGGGTGGCGGACTCGGTCAGCCGCAGCAGTCGGGCGTTGAACTCCCGCCAGACGGCTCCCAGTCGGGCCCGGGAGCGGTGGTCTACGAGCTGGTGGCTGCAGGAGCGGGGCAGCGGGACGGTGTTGAGGACCAGGGTCCCGGGGACCTCGGCCGCGAGGGCGGCGCACCGGCCCAGCGCCTCCTCCCCGGCACGTTCGACGTCCTCGGGTCCCCACACCGCGGGGACCTGGGAGAAGAGGGTCTCGGCGTCCAGCAGGCACAGGGTGAGGTCCGGTGCGGCCGTCCGCAGTTCGCCGGCCGGATCGGTGAGGTCGCGCAGGTACGTCCCGTGCTCGCCGAGCACCGGGCGCAGCAGCATCCCGTGGCGGGCCAGTTCGCCCCTGAGGGGTTCGACGACGTGTCCGGCGGTGGACTGGCCGGTGACCGCCACCGTCACCACGGGGGTGTGCGGGTGGTGCTCCAGTACGGCGGCGTGGTCGAGGCCGGCGAGCAGCCGGCCCGCCGCCGCGGCGCCGGGCCCGTCCTCCTCGGCGAGCAGTGCCGGCACCTGGTCGTAGGCCTTCTCCAGCAGCCCTCGCCCGCGCAGCTCGCGCAAGCGGTCCGGTCCCCTCGTCATCGGGCCCTCACACCTTCTCCAGGGCGAACCCGGCTCTGATCCACCTGCTGGACTCCACGCACAGGGCCAGCGCCCGGTCCCCGGTGGCGAACTCCGGCAGAAGCCGTTCGACTTGCAGGAAGGGCAGCGCGTTGCCGGTGTTGCCGGTCTCGGAGACGCAGGAGATCTCCCGGGCGGGTCCGGCCGGCAGCCGCTCGACGATGCGGGCGGTCATCCGCTCGGACAGCTGCGGCGGCAGCAGGAAGGCGATGTCGTCCAGGCTCCACCCGAGCCCGCCGAGCAGCTCCCAGAGGATCTCCACCGAGATCGCGGGCACGTGCTCCTCGATCGCCTTGTAGTCCTCCGCCAGCATCCTCCGCTGCGAGTCCCGGTCGGTGGTGCCGTACCAGTCGAGGAGCTGGCCGGGCGGACGGCCGCGCCCTGCCCAGGAGTTGAGCACCGAGCGCAGGGCGATGCGCTCGCCCTCGGGCTCGTCCGTGAGGACGGCGGCGCCGGCCCCGTCCCCGAACAGCACGTGGTTGACCAGTTCCTCGGTGGGCATCCGGGCGGTGTCCCGGCGCGGCGACAGGAACCGGTGGGTGACGTCCCCGCCGAGGACCAGTCCGGCCCGCCGGCCCCCGAGGACCAGGGTGCGGCCGAGGTCGAGGGCCTGGACGGCGCCGGAGCAGCCGGCCTGGATCTGGTAGACCGGCAGGTGGTCGAGGCCGAGCCGGTCGGCCACCTCGTTCGCGGTGGTCGGCAGCAGCGTGTCGGGGGTCGCGGTCGCCAGGACCACGAACTCGACGTCGGCGGGACCGAGTCCGGCGGCGTCCATGGCCCGGGCCCCGGCCTCGGCGCACAGGTCGGCGAGTGAGCCCCGGACCTCGCCCGTGACGGGGTCCCAGCCGAAGTGCCGGGTCCGCGTGCCGACGAAGATGTCGATCCACTCCTCGCTGACGCCGAGCAGCCTGCCGAGCGCGGTGTTGTCCACCGGGTCGCCGGGCAGCGCCGTGCCGGTCGAGGCGAGGTACACCGTGGGCCGGTCGCCGGCGTCGGGTGCCCGGGTCACGAGGACCTCGCCATGAGCACGTCCGAGAGGAAATCGGCCAGGGCGCCGACGGAACGCAGCGCGGGCAGCATCTGCTGCACGGACACCTCTCCGACCCGGGGCAGCCGGGCCTCCACCTGGTTCTTGAGCTGCATGACCATCACCGAGTCGAAGCCGAGGTCCTCGTAGAAGCGGGCCTCGCGCACGACGCGCTCCGACGGGTGGCCGCCGACCTCGGCGACGGCCTGCACCACCGCGTGCAGCACCGGGTCTTCGGCGTCACGGCCGTCCGCCGCGCCGCGGGCGGGGTGCGGGGCGTCGGGGACGGTCACGGTGACCGGCCGGGCCGGCTGTACGAAGGACTCCCGGTCCCAGGAGCGCCGCGCCGACGAGAAGACGTACGGGGCCAGGGGCTCGACGCCGCGGTGCCCGGGCTCGTACAGCTCCTCCCACAGCGGGTCGAGTCCGCCGCGGTACAGGGCCGCGACGGTCTCGGCGAGCTCCAGGCCGGTGGCCGCGGGTCCCGGGACCGGGTGCAGGTATTCCGCGCCGGGCGCGCGCCCGCCCCGGGCGGCGATCTGCAGGAGCACGCCGCGCGGGCCGATCTCGACCAGATGGGTGGGGGCGACGTCGGCGACGAGCGCTGCCAGCGCGGTGTCCATCAGGACCGGCTCCTCGATCTGGGCGGCCCAGTAGCCGGCGTCCATGAGGTCGTGGCGCAGCACCCGGCCGTGCCGGGTCGACGCGAGCGGTACGGCGGGCGGAGCGCACCGCACCGTCTCGGCGCGCAGGCCCGCGGCGGCCGGGGCCATCAGGGGCGAGTGGAAGGCGTGGGTGACCGGCAGCCGTACGACCCGTACGCCGCGGCCGGTGAGCTGCTCCGTGATCCGTTCCAGGGCGTCCAGGGGCCCGGAGACCACGGTGTCCGCGGGGCCGTTGAGCGCCGCCACGGCCGTGCCCGGCTCGGCCGCCAGCAGACCGGCGAGTTCCCCGGGGCCGGCGCCCGCCGCGATCATGCCGCCTCCGGCGGGCAGTTCGGCCGTCAGCGCGCCGCGGCGGGTGACGAGCCGGGCGGCCTCCTCCAGGCCGAGGGCGCCTGCGGTGACGGCGGCGGCGAACTCGCCGAGGCTGTGTCCGAGGACGGCGGCCGGGGTGACACCGAGCGAGGTGAGCGTGCGGGCCAGGGCGTACCCGACGGCGAACAGGGCGGGCTGGGCGAACCGCGGCCGGTGCACCCGCTCGTCGCCGCCGAGGACGAGGTCGCGCACCGACGCGCCGAGGTGCGGGGCGAGCGCCTCGTCGGCCTCGGCAAGGTGGCGGCGGTAGAGGGGTGACTCGCGGTGCAGGCCCGCCGTCATGCCGGGGTACTCGCTGCCCTGGCCGGTGAAGAGGAAGGCAACGACGGGCCTGCCCCACGGGCGTCCCTGCTCGGCGGCCGTGTCCGTCGGCGCCGCCGCCCGGCGCAGGGCGTCGACGAGTTCGCCGGTGTCGCGCACGGCGGCCGCGAAGCGGTGCGGCAGGCCGGTCTTGACGAGGTTGCTGCTCCGGCACAGTGCCGCCGCCGCGCCGCGCGGCCGTCCGGCGACCGCGTCGGCCTGTGCGGCGAGGTTGCGGCGCAGGGCCTCGGGAGTGTCGGCGCTGACGGTGAAGACGCCGGCGGCGTCGCGCGCGGCGCGCGTACGGGCGCCGTCGGGGCCCGCGCCACGCGCGGTGCGCGGTGCCGAGCCGAGGACCGCGTGGGCGTTCGTCCCGCCCATGCCGAAGCTGCTGACTCCGGCGAGGGTCTCCCCGCGGGGCAGCCGCATCGGGGACTTCAACAGCCGCAGGCCCCGCTCGCCGAGCCGCAGCTGCGGGTTCTCCCGGTCGGCGAAGAGGCTGGCGGGGACGATGCGGTGGTGCAGGGCCAGCGCGGTCTTGATGAGGCCGGCGATGCCCGCCGCGCCTTCGGTGTGGCCGAGGTTGCCCTTGACGGAGCCGATGGCGCACGGGGTGTCGCGGGGCACTGCGTGGACCGCGCCGAGCGCCGCGCACTCGATGGCGTCGCCGAGTACGGTCCCGGTGCCGTGCGCTTCCACGAACGCGACCCGGTCCGGGGCGACCCCCGCGCGCCGGTAGGCGGAGCTAAGGACGCGCTGCTGCGACCAACGGTTGGGGGCGATCACCCCGTTGCTGCGGCCGTCCTGGTTGACGGCGCTGCCGCGCAGCACGGCGTAGATCCGCTGGCCGTCGGCGAGGGCGTCCGCCAGCCGGCGCAGCACCACCAGGCCGACGCCGTCGCTGCGGCCGATCCCGTCGGCGTCCGCGCTGAAGGGCTTGCAGCGCCCGTCGGCGGCGGCCAGGCCGAGCTGTCCGTAGACCATCCCCAGTGAGGGCGAGAGCACGATGTTGACCCCGCCGGCCAGAGCGGTGTCGCACTCCTCGGCCAGCAGTGAGCCCGCCGCGAGGTGGACGGCGACGAGCGAGGACGAGCAGGCCGTGTCCACGGCGAGGCTCGGTCCGGTGAAGTTGAAGTGGTAGGAGATCCGGTTGGCCGCCATGCCGGCGCTGCTGCCGGAGCCGAGCAGCGGGGTGACGCGGGCGAGGTCGCTCATCGTGAGGCGGCCCCACTCACCGCCCATCACCCCGACGAACACCCCCGTCTCGGTGCCCGCGAGGTCGCCGGGGGCCCGGCCCGAGTCCTCCAGGGCCCGCCAGGCGCAGGGCAGCAGGAGCCGGTGGTGCGGGTCCATGGCGGCGGCCTCGCGGGGCGCGACCGAGAAGAAGTCGCTGTCGAAGACATCGGCGTCGTCGATGAAGCCGCCGCTGCCGGCGACGGCGGGGAAGTCCCGGGCCTCCCAGCGCTGCGCGGGCACCGGGGCGATACCGTCGCCGCCGCGCATGAGCAGGTCCCAGTACGCCTGCACGCCCGCCGCCCCGGGGAACGCGCAGTCGATCCCGACGATGGCGACGTCCCCCATCAGTGCCGGTCCCGCGCGTGGGCCGGGGCGGCCGGGATCACCGAGGCGAGGTGGGCGACGAGGCTCTCGACGGTGGGGTGGTCCCAGAGCAGCGTCGGTTCCACCTCCAGGCCGAACTCGTCCTCCAGGTCGCCGCACAGGCTCAGGGCGGCCACCGAGTCCATGCCGTACTCGGCGAAGGGCACGGTGGGGTCGATGGTCTCGGGTGCGCGCCGCAGGTACACCGAGAGCCGGGCGTACAGCCACTCGTGCGGCAGGACGCCGTCGGCGGCGGGCCGGCCGGTGTGAACGGTCATCGTGGGGCTCCTTCAGTGCGTACGGCGCATCCGCGGGCCGGCCGGGTGCCGGTCAGCCGGGGATGGGAGTGGAGTAGAGGTCGTAGCTGGTCTGCGTGCTGAAGCGGAGCTGGACCTCGTGCCGGATCCGGGTCTCGCACTCCGCCGGCAGGTCGGCGACGCGCGTGCCCAGCCGGCGGGCTATGCGGTGCAGTGCGGCGGCCGCCCAGGACGGGTCGGCGAGGAACGGGTCGGGGCCGTAGCGGGCCTGGTCCCACAGGCCGAGCACGGCGGCGGCGGCGAGGAGCAGCGCGTAGCGGTCCATGAGGGCGAACCTCGCGGGCCGGGCGGTGGTCGCCGCACCCGCCGCCTCCAGCGCGAGCACCCGGCGGCGTACGTCGCGCAGCTCCCCGACGAGTCCGTCGGCGAGCGTGCGCAGGGCCCGCTCGACGGGGCCGGCGCCGTCGATGCCCGCGGCGACGGCGAGCATGGTCGCGCTGAGGGAGTCGCGTCCGCAGGCGAGGCTGAGCCGTTCGGTCCGCAGCGGCGGCAGGTCGCCGTGCAGCCGGAACAGGCCGGCGGGCGCCTCGTCCTCGACGAACCAGGAGGACCGGGCCAGGCGCGGCATCTGCGGGATGACCGTGGCCTGGCAGGCGACCGTCCCGGCGTGGCCGAGGCTGAGCACCGGCACGTCCCTGACGTGTTTCTGGAAGATGCCCAGGGTGCCCTCGCGGGTGTAGAAGCCCGAGCCCAGCACGATGGACAGGTCGTACATGGTCTCGGTCAGCACGCGGGGCAGCAGGTACTTGAGGGCCGCCGAGTACACGCTGGTCTCGGCGGGCAGCAGGTGCAGGGCCCGGGTGGCGACGACGGCGAGGGCGTCGTACAGCAGCAGGTTGACGAAGGCGTTGGTGAGCGCCGCGCCGGTGCGGCCGCCGTCCTGGCCGCCGGCCTGCCATCCGCCGGAGCGCTCCCGGTCGAAGCGGACGGCGGTGCGCAGGCTGGTGTCGAGGGCCGCGACAGCCGTCGCGGCGATCACGGTCCGGCTGATCTGGAACGACCGCAGGGCGGTCGTGATCCCGCTGCCCTCCGGACCCAGCAGGGCCGAGCCGGGCACCGGGCAGTCGTCGAACTCCACCCCGGCGAACCGGCAGCCGCGCAGCCCGACGGGGGTCCGGCAGGCGGTCACCGCCGCCCGTGCGCCGGTCAGCTGCCCCGGCTCCAGCAGCAGCACCGAGTGGCTGCCGCTGCCCGGGGCGGGATCGGTCCGGCAGAACAGGACCAGCGCCCCGGCCCGCTCCAGGTTGTTGACCATCGGCTTGCCGCCGCTGATCAGGTAGCCGTCGCCGCTGCGGCGGGCGGTGACCTGGCTGCGGACGAAGTCGTTGCTGTGGGCGGTCTCGTGCTGGGCGATGGCCGCCTTGCCGCCGCCCCTCAGCAGCCCGGCGAGCCAGCGGCGCTGCCGGGAGCTGCCGGCGGTCCAGACGTCGGATGCCGCCATGAAGGTGGTCATGCCGTGGCCCATGGCCAGTCCCACGTCCCGGCGGAAGACCGGGCGCATGATCCTGACCAGGGTGTCCATGCCGTCCAGCCGCCCGCCAAGGGCGTGCGGCACGTATTCGTCGGCGATGTTGAAGTCGTCGAGCAGCGCCTCGCCGGCGGCGAAGGGCACAGCGGCCCGGTCGGCCTCCAGCAGGGCGGTGTAGCCGACCGGGTTGGCCGGGTCGGTGGGATCGCCGAACCGTGCCTCCAGCTCGGCCACCCGGGCCCGGACGGCGTGCTCGCGCCGCTGCCCGGCCGCCCGCTCGCCGAGGAGCGACGTCACCACCGTCTTCCTCCGTCGGCTCCCTCCGGCCGCAGCAGGTCTTCGCCGAAGAGCACGTCCTGCGGCCGCGCCAGCGCCCGTACGTCCGGGGTCAGGACCTCGTAGTCGCCGCGCAGTACGCCGTCGAGGAACAGCCCGCGCATCAGGGTGCGCTGGACCTTGCCGCTGCTGGTGCGGCGTACGGTGCCGGGGCGCACGAGCAGCACGTTGCCGGCGGGGATCTCGAACTCCTTGCCGATCAGGGCCTGGATCCGCTGGGCGACCGTCCGCAGCTCGGCGCCGCCCGCGCCGCGGACCTCCTGGACGAGGACGAGCTGCTCGCCCCCGGCGTCCACGGAGAACGCGGCGCCCGCGCCGAAGGTCAGCGCGGGGCTGACCGTGCGGGCGGCCCACTCGACGTCCTGCGGGTAGACGTTGCGGCCGTTGACGATGACGACTTCCTTGAGCCGGCCGGTGACGAACAGCTCGCCGTCCTCCAGCATGCCCAGGTCGCCCGTGCGCAGGAAGTTGCTCTCCTCGTCGTTGAGGCTGGCACGGAAGGTGTGGGCGGTCTCGGTGGGGCGGCGCCAGTAGCCGCGGGCCACACTGTGGCCGCGCAGCCAGATCTCGCCGACGGCGCCGGCCGGGAGTTCGTGGTGGGTCAGCGGGTCGACGACGCGGACCTCCACGTCGACAGGGGTGCCGCAGCCGACCAGGGTCTGTGCGCGGCCGTCCGCCGCCGCGTGGAGCACCCGGTCGCGTTGCAGGGCGGTCCGGTCGAAGTCCTTGCGGACGTGGGGGGTGCCGGGGACGCCGCCGGAGACCACCAGGGTGGCCTCGGCCAGGCCGTAGCAGGGGTAGAGGGCCTCGGGGCGGAACCCGGCGGGGGCGAAGCGGCGGGCGAACTCGTCGAGGCTCTCCGGGCGTACGGGTTCGGCGCCGTTGAGGGCCAGGCGCCAGCGGGACAGGTCCAGTTCGGCGATCTGCTCGTCCTTGACGCGGCGTACGCACAGGTCGTAGCTGAAGTTGGGACCGCCGCCCACGGTGACGCCGTAGCGGTCGACGGCCTGGAGCCAGCGCAGCGGGCGTTTGACGAAGGACAGCGGGGTGACCTGCACGCAGTGGCTGCCGAGCCAGACCGGGTGCAGCAGGTGGGCCACCAGTCCCATGTCGTGGAAGTAGGGCAGCCAGCTGCCGAAGCGGTCCTCGCGGGTGGTGCGCAGCACCTTCTGCAGGGCGGCCTGGTTGGCGAGGAGGTTGCGGTGCGAGACGCTCACGCCGCGCGGTTCGCTGACGGAGCCGGATGTGTACTGGAGGAACACCAGGTCGTCAGGGCGGGCGGTGACCGGCTGCCAGGCTTCGGCGTCGCCGGCCTCGGGCACGTCGGTGACCAGGCACGCCGCGCCGGGCCGGGAGTTGCGGGCGAGCCACAGCGCGACCTCGGGGGCGGCGGCCGTCTCGGTCAGCACGAGGCTCGCGCCGGTGTCCGCCAGGACCGCGGTGGTGCGGTTGAGGCGCTTGTCCCGGCCGGCCTCGCCGGGCATCGGTACGGGTACGGCGACGGCTCCGGCGTAGAGGCAGCCCGCGAAGGCCTTGAGGAACTCGACGGTGGAGGAGTAGGCCAGCAGCACGGGCCGGCCGGCCGCCTCGTACTCCTGGAGGCGGGCGGCGATCCGTCTCGCCTCGCGGTCCAGTGCCCCGTAGGTGAGGTGCTCGGCCTCCACCCCGCCCGCCGTCTCGCGGAGGAAGACGTGCACGTCCTCGTCGGCGAGTTCGGCCGCCCTGGCCCGGAGGAGGTCGGTGAAGGTGGCGAAGCGTGGCTCTGACATCCGCGGCGTCCCCTCGGGTCTGCGGGCCCGTGGAGTGGCGGACCTCGATTCCCCGGATCATGCGGGCGTCTGCTTAAGGGGCGCTTGCGCCCGCCCGGAACGGCCGGCGGGTGACCCCTGACCCCTATCCCGGTCAGGGGGCGGTCGCTGTTCTCGGCGCGCGCCGTCGGTGCCTTCAATGGCAGGCACTGTCCAGGGCCGCCGCGGGCGCCCCCCGACGGCCGAGGAAACGGGTGGAGCATGACAGTTGCCGATGTCGGTGTCCGAGTGGCCGAACTGAGAGCGATCAAGGAGTCCGTCGAGCTGGGGCCGTCGCCGGGCGCCTCCGAGGCGCAGCACGCCCGCGGCAAGCTGACCGTACGCGAGCGGCTGGACCTGCTCTTCGATCCGGGTACCTTCCGGGAGATCGAGCAGTTGCGCCGGCACCGGGCCACGGGCTTCGGCCTGGAGGACCGCAGGCCGCACACGGACGGCGTGGTGACCGGCTGGGGCAAGGTCGACGGCCGCAGGGTGTTCGTGTACGCGCACGACTTCCGCATCTTCGGCGGTTCGCTCGGCGAGGCGCACGCGCAGAAGATCCACAAGGTGATGGACCTCGCGCTGGCGGCCGGCGCCCCGCTGGTGTCGCTCAGCGACGGCGCGGGCGCCCGGATCCAGGAGGGGGTCACCGCGCTCGCCGGCTACGGCGGCATCTTCCGCCGCAACGTGGCGGCGTCCGGGGTGATCCCGCAGATCAGCGTGATGCTCGGGCCGTGCGCGGGCGGGGCGGCGTACTCGCCCGCGCTGACGGACTACGTCTTCATGGTGCGCGGCATCGCGCAGATGTACATCACCGGCCCCGACGTGGTGCAGGCGGTGACCGGCGAGCGGATCAGCCACGACGACCTGGGCGGCGCGCAGGTCCACTCCTCGGTCTCCGGCGCCGGCGCCTTCCTGTACGACACCGAGGAGGAGTGCCTCGAAGAGGTGCGGCACCTGCTGTCGCTCCTGCCGTCCAACAACCGCGAGCTGCCACCCGCGGTCGTCCCCTCCGACCCGGCCGGGCGGCGCGCCGCGGCACTGTCCGAACTCGTCCCCGCCGACCCGGCCCGCTCGTACGACATGCGCGCCGTGATCGAGGAGATCGTCGACGACGGCGACCTGTTCGAGGTCCACGCCCACTGGGCGACCAACATCATCTGTGGTCTGGCCCGGCTGGACGGCCACGTCGTCGGGATCGTCGCGAACCAGCCCGCCTCGCTCGCAGGGGTGCTCGACATCAACGCCTCCGAGAAGGCGGCCCGGTTCGTGCAGACCTGTGACGCCTTCAGCATCCCGCTGGTGACGCTGGTGGACGTGCCGGGCTTCCTGCCGGGCAGCGGCCAGGAGCACGACGGTGTCATCCGGCACGGCGCGAAACTGCTGTACGCGTACTGCGCGGCCACCGTGCCCCGGGTGCAGGTGATCCTGCGCAAGGCGTACGGCGGCGCCTACATCGTGATGGACTCCCGCTCGATCGGCGCGGACCTGTCCTTCGCGTGGCCAACCAACGAGATCGCCGTCATGGGCGCCGAGGGCGCGGCGAACGTGGTCTTCCGCCGGGAGATCGCCGCCTCGGACGACCCCGGGGCGGCGCGGGCGCAGCGCGTCAAGCAGTACCGCCAGGAACTCATGCACCCCTACTACGCCGCCGAGCGCGGCCTGGTGGACGACGTCATCGACCCGGCGGGGACCCGGCAGGTGCTGGCGGACGCGCTGGAGATGCTGCGGGCCAAGCACGTGGCGCTGCCCGAACGCAAGCACGGCAACCCGCCGTTCTGACCGTGCCCGCCACTCCCCCGCCCCTGAAGATCGTGCGCGGCGCCCCCGACAGCACGGAACTGGCGGCCGTCCTCCTCGCCCTGCTCGCCGTCGCCGGGCAGCCGGACGACGCCGGCGAGGGTGCCGCGCCGCCTCCCCGGGCCCGCTGGCGTCCCGCGCACGGCTGGCGGCCGCCGGGCTCCTGGACCGCTCCCTGAGCGGGACCGGCCCCACCGAAAGGACACCGACCGACGATGATCCGTACGAACCGCGCCTCCGCAGTCGCCCCGCCGGCGACCGGCGACTGGCTGCGCCGTTTCCACCCCGCCGACGACGCCCCCGTACGGCTGTTCTGCTTCCCGCACGCGGGCGGCGCGGCCAGCTACTACTTCCCGATGTCCCGGGCCCTGTCCCCGTACGCCGACGTGGTGCCCGTGCAGTACCCGGGCCGCCAGGACCGCCGGGGCGAGAGGTGCGTCGACGACCTGATGGAACTCGCGGACCGGGTCACCCGCGAGCTGCTGCCCTGGTGCGACCGGCCGGTGGCGCTGTTCGGCCACAGCCTCGGCGCGTCCCTGGCCTTCGAGGTGGCGCTGCGGCTGCAGGAGGCCGGCGAACCGGCTCCCGTGGCCCTGTTCGCCTCGGGCCGCCGGGCGCCGTCGCACCACCGCGAGAACCAGCTGGTCCATCTCGCCCCCGACGAGCAGCTGCTCGCCGAGATCAAGGGGCTCAGCGGCACGGCCCCGGCCGTCCTGGCCGACGACGAGCTGCTGCGGTCGGTGCTCCCCGCGATCCGTGGCGACTACAAGGCCGCCGAGACCTACCGCTACAGGCCGGGGCCCGCCCTGGCCTGCCCGATCACGGTCCTCACCGGGGACGCCGACCCGGCGGTGACGGCGGAGGAGGCCGCGGGCTGGGCCGACCACACCGAGGGCCCGTTCGCCCTCCACCGCTTCACCGGCGGCCACTTCTACCTCAACGAGCACGCCGCCGAGGTCAACGACCTGGTGCGACGGCAACTGTCGTAGGGCGGTCCGTCCCCACCGCCGTTCGGACGGTGGGGGCGCACGCCTCGGCGCGTTGGGGCGCGCGCAGGGGTGAAACCCGATCGGCTGTGGGGCGTTAGGGAGGGTGGGCCGCCGTTCGCCCGTGGTGCACGCGAGAGTACGAGGAGCACGATGACCAACCCCAGGCCCGCCGGACGCGCCCGGATGAAGCTGGCGGCCCGGTGCCGGGTGGCCACCGAGGCGCCCGCCTTCGGCATGGTCGTCTTCTGCGTGATCCTGTTCAACGCCGCGCTGATGGGTGTCGAGACGTACAGCGGGCTCGCGGCGGAGTACCAGCGGCTGCTGCGGACCGCCGAGCAGTGCTGCCTGGCCCTGTTCAGCGTGGAGATGCTGCTGCGCGTCGGCGCCTTCGCGGACCGGCCGAAAGCATTCTTCCGCGACCCGTGGAACCTCTTCGACCTGGCGGTCGTCGCCTCCGCCTTCGTCCCGTTCGTCCGCGAGAACACCACCTTGCTGCGGCTGCTGCGGCTGGCCCGGGTGCTGCGCACGGCCCGTTTCCTCCCGCACCTGCGCATCCTGCTGATCGCGGTCGGCCGCAGCCTGCCCGGTACCGCCAGCTTCCTGTTCGTCGGCGGCCTGGTGCTGTACGTGTACGCGATGGTCGGCTGGGTCTGCTTCGCCGACTCGGACCCGGGGCACTACGGCTCCGTGGGCCGCGCGATGCTCACGCTGTTCCTGCTGACCACTTTGGACGGGCTGACTGACGCCGTCCGCGCGGGGCTGCAGATCTCCCGCCTCAGCATCGTCTACTACGCCTCCTACGCGCTGCTCGCCTCCTTCGTCCTGGTCAACGTCCTCATCGGGGTGGTGCTCAACTCCCTCGACGAGGCGCGCGAGATCGAGGACGCGGCCGACCGCGACCGCAAGCAGCCGGGCCCGCCGCCGGCCGCGGGCCCCGACACCGACGTCCGCGACCGCATCGCGACGGCCCGCCGCGCCCTGGACGAGATCGAGGCGAGCCTCCCCACCCCGGACGGCCGCCCCTCACGCCACCTGGAGACCTCCCGCAGCGGTTGCTGACCGGCGGGACGTCGCCCGTTCACTGCTCGGAGCCCAGCAGACGGATGTCCCAGGTGCCGTCCGGGCGCTGGTGGACGGCCCAGCGCCCGGGTCGGTCCCCGAATGCGGACCCGGGCGCCTCCTGGAGGCGCAGCTGCTCCAGACGGACCCGGCCCTGGAACGTGGCTCCGCCGAAGTCCACCGGCCCTTCGAACACGGCGCCGGTGGACACCAGTCCCAGTTCCCACGTCGTGGAGGCGAAGGAGACCGGTCCGGCGAAGGAAGCCCCGCTCAGCCCGGTCAGACCGCAGAACACCGCGCGCGAGAAGTCGGCCTCGGCGGCCACCTGCATCCCGTTCAGGTCCGCCGAGGCCTCCAGCACCGCCCGGGCGAAGGACACCTCCTCCAGGAAGGCGCTCTCCGAGAAGCCCGCCAGTCCGCGGAACTGCGCACGGCGGAAATCGGCTCCCGCCTGGAACCGGCTGTGGTCGAAGTCGCCGACGCCCAGGAACACCGCGCCGTCGAAGGAGGCCCGTCCGGCGAAGGTGGAGTTCCCGAGCCTGGCCCGTCCCGCGAAGACTGCCCGGCTGAAGGAGGCACCGGCCAAGAACTCGATGCCGCCCTCGCTCCAGTCGTCCACGAAGGTTGCGCGGTCGAAGACCGCCTCGCCCAGCGTGACGGGCTGCGAGCGCGATTCCCGCAAGGCGTTCAGGAGCCGCTGCAGCAGCCCCCCCTTGAAGGTGGTTCCCCTGAGGTCCACCGGGGATCCGGGCCCGAGGGCCCCCAGGTACGCGTGCTCCCCATCGGGGTCGAGATGGGCGAGGCACACGTCGCGGCCGGGCAGCCGGATCCCCGTGCACGGGGCGCGCGGCGGCTGCGCGGAACGATGACCGCAGGTCAGCCAGTCGACGGCTGCCCCCCGGAGCTCGGCGGCCTCCGTCAGGGCCAGGCCCAGCTCGGCGCAGTCCCCGGTGCACAACCAGCCTTCCGTGTCACCGCCGAGCGGAACGAGCGTGCGCAGCGCCGTGGGACCGACCATCGCGCCGAGCTCCTCGTACACGGGTCGGGCCAGGGCCACGGCCAGCGAGCCCTGCGACGAGCGGCTCCGGTTCACCATCCCGGAATGCCCGAGGAGCCGGCCGGCCTCGGACGCGGCCTGCCCGGTGACGCCGCGTCTTTCCGGCAGCGATTCCACGGGCCCCGCTGCCACGGCGATGTCGAGCGAGAAGGGTCCGCCTCCCGTCCTCTGGTCCGCGAACAGTGCAGCCGTACGCGGGAGTCCGGACAGCAGCAGACCCGCCTTGCCGAGGGCCCCCGGTGCCTCCACCAGCAGCACCTGCACGGGCTGGTCCTGCACGCCCCCGGCCAGCCTCACGGCGACGTCCGTGTCCTCCACGAGCCGCATCAAGAGATTGACGGCCTCCGCGCTCGGCGAACTTCCTGCCGGATAGACGCAGTCGTCACCGAGCCGCACAGCCAGGCACACGGTGCCCTCCGTGGAACGGACCTGTCCGTGCTCGGCCATCACCGCTCGGAAGTCCGGCTGTTCCAGCAACGCGCTGCCCGAGAGGAACACCATGCGGTCCGGCCAGACGCCGTGGACGACGCCGATCAACGCGCCGTCGCGGGAGACCGGGGCGCCGCGGTAGTGGGTCCAGGCCTCCGGCTCCGCGGAGAGCCGTACCAGCTCGCCGTTGCGGGCGCCCTCGTACGGCACCACCTCGCCCGTCAGCGCGACGGCGTCGCCCTGGTCGGTGCGGCCGTCGATCCTGACGCGGCCCGGCGGCTGGTCCGCCGTCAGCCACGGCAGCGGATCGGGCGGGGGTTCCGGGCCGGTCAGGTCCTCCTCGGCCAGGAGCAGGAACACCCGGGGCATCGCATCGTCCGACCACACCGCCCGGCAGGAGACCTCCCGGTCGCCGGCGCGCACCCAGCCGACAGCCCCCGGGGCCGCGTCCCCGACCGTGAGGACGAGCCGGGGCGTCAGGAGCGTGCCGACCTCCAGCGGCTCCGGCAGCCCGTGGTAGCGGACGCGTACGACACGGTCCGCGAGGCCCGGGTCCTGCGGCGGCTGTGTCGCGAACGGCAGGGACCCCTCGGCCACCCGCCGGCGGCCCTCCCGCCCGTCGGTGACCCTGGTCGCGGAGAAGTCCGGTCCGGTGCCGCGGTTGCGGGACATGTACTCCCACACGCGCCGGCGGACCAGTTCCCGTACGGCGGCCACCTCACCGCGCAGTTGCGAGCCGAGCAGCGCCTCCCGGACGCCGGGCAGGAACTCGAACTCCACCTCATCGGCGTTCCGTTCGTGCTCCCAGGGCGCGAACAGCCCGCCGAGGGCGACCTCCGCGAGGTGTCCGTGCTCGGAGTCCCGCAGCAGGGAGCGCCGGACCAGGTTCATGACCGGCAGGGTCAGCGGTACGGCGGCCAGGTGGGCGGCGAGCTGCTGGGCGGTCGGGGAGGCACTCGCACGGAAGCGCTCCACCACCTCCAGCGCGCTGCGGACACCGCCGGCCGGGGCTTCGCGGGCGCCGGTGCTCCCCGGCTCCGCGTCCAGCCGCAGACAGGCCAGGCGCCGCCAGCGGCCGTCCCCTGAGACCACCCGCACCAGCCGGGCCAGGCTGCCCGGGGCGACACCGACGACGGGGACGACGTCGGCGGCGCGCCGGCGGCCGGCGCGGGAGCGGGAGCGGCGGGCGGTCGCCGCCCGCTGCCAGGAGCGGGTGGCGGCGGCCGGACGGTCGGCGCGGACGGCGAAGGGGACGGGTCGGACGGCGCCGCGCGTCCAGAGCCGTTCGGGCAGGACGTTCAGCACGGCCACGGCGTTGTGCGTGCACCAGTGCCGGAGCACGCCCTGTACGGAGGCCTCGCACCAGCCTCCCGCCACGGTGTCGGAGACTACGAGGATCAGCCTGCGGCCGGCGGGGTCGGCCAGTTCCGTCGGGTTGCGGGGCGCGCCGGAACGGCCCCGGGTGAGCATCGGGGTGGCGCCGGAGCCGGTGCCCGTCAGCTGCCAGGTGCGTACGTCGCGGAAGACGCCGCTGCGGGTCAGCACGCGGCGCAGTTCGTCCACGAGGTCCGCCCAGAGCAGCATCGAGTGGTGCGTGTCGACGACCAGCGCCAGGTCGAGCCAGCGGCTCTCGGCCGGCCGCAGGACGGGCGTCGGCACCATCCGCTCGATGCTGCGCTCGACGGTGAGCTGCTCGTCCAGTTCCTCCCCGGGGCCGCCGATGGAGCGCCGCCCGACGGGGCGCAGGGCCCGCATCAGGGCCAGCGGGTCGTCGAGGGAGGCGGCCCGGGGCAGCCGCACGGGTGAGCCGCGGCGGCCGGCGCCCTCGTCGGCCGGTTTCCCGGCGGGGTCGGGTACGGAGGCGGGGAAGAGCTTGACGGCAGGCTGCCCGTCCGCCGGGCCGCCGGAGACCGCGGCGGCCTCGGGTGCCGGCGGGTCGGCCCCCGGTGGCCGCTCGGCTTCCACGTCGTCGCCGGGCGCGACCGGCGGCGGGCGGGGCCCGGCGGGGTCCACGCGGGCGGCCAGCCACAGGATGTCGGCGATCTCCTCCGCCCCGATGCCCGGACGCGGGCCCGCGTCCTCGGCGCCGTCGGCGAGGGCCGCGAGCAGTTCCTCGATCACGCCGTGGGCCCGGTCAGGTGCTGCATGACGGTCTTGAGGAAGCGGTCGCGGTCGGCGGGGGCGGACCAGGCGCCGGCGAGGCGGAGCTGGATGGCGTTGAGGAGCTGGTCGGTGGCGAGGTCACCGTCCCCGGACCGGTCGATGAAGTCCTGGACGAGCTCCTGGTACTCGCCGCCCTCCTCGACGTCGACGCCGAGCCGGCGGCGCACGATGCGGGCGAGTTTCTCCGGGCCGGGCGGCTCCAGGTGCAGGCGGACGCAGCGGCGCAGGAAGGCGGGCGGGAAGTCGCGTTCGCCGTTGCTGGTGAGGACGACGACGGGGAAGTACCGGCACTGCACGAGGCCCTGGGAGATCTGCACGGAGGCGTCGGGGTCGTCGTCGGTGCCGATGGCGACGGTCGGGTCCTCCTTGGCGAGACGGGCGAGTTCGGGGACGACGAAGCCGCCGTCCTCGAAGACGGTGAGGAGGTCGCCGGGGAGGTCGATGTCGCTCTTGTCGATCTCGTCCACGAGCAGGACGCGGGGCCGGTCCTGCGGCAGCAGGGCGGTGCCGAGCGGCCCGAGGCGCAGGTAGCGGGAGATCGAGGGCGCGTGGGCGGGTTCGGTGCCGGGTTCGGCCGCGGGTTCTGCCGCGCCGGCGGTCACGGTGGCCGGTGCCGCGGGGCCCACCGGACCCACCGGGCCCACCGGCCTGCGCAGTTGCTCCAGGCCGGCCTCCTGGAGGCGGCCGATGGCGTCGTAGAGGTACAGCCCGTCGCGCAGCACCGTCCGGCTGGTGATGGGCCAGTGCAGTACGGGCCCCAGACCCAGGTCCGAGGCGATGCTGTAGGCCAGCGTGGACTTTCCGACGCCGGGCTTCCCGGTGATCAGCAGCGGCCTGCGCAGGTGCAGGGCCGTGTTGACGACGTCCTTCTCCTGCTCGTCGGGGACGTAGCCCTCGCCGCGCCGGCGGGTGCGCTCCCAGGCGGACCCCTCGCACCCGGGGGGCGCGTAGCCCGGGTCGGGGCTGCCGGTGAAGTCCCGCCAGGGCGGCGGGGATGCGGTTTCCAGGCGGGCGCGCCGTTCCGCGCCCTCACCGGCCCCTTGGTACAGCCACCAGTCCTTCACCACTGCCTCTGCCTCCATCGTCGTGTCGCCGTCTGTCAGTGGTCGGGGGTCAGGCCAGGGACCGGGAGTCGGGTATGTCGTCGGGATCGTCCCACAGGAGGACCAACTGGTCTTCCCCTGCCGGAGGTTGGCCGTCGCCCGCGGCGGCGCGCGCGCCTGCGGCGGCTGCGCCGGCGGCCGCCCGGCGCACCTCCCGCACACGCGCGGGCAGGGCCAGTACGTCCAGTGCGCCGGGGTCCGGGCGGCCGTCGGGCCCGGCCGGTGCGAGCACGTCGAGGAGCGGGGGCGGCGGCGCGGCGCCCCCGCGCCGCCACACCGCGACCGGGACACCGCCTTCGAGTACGGCTTCCAGCAGCCCGGCGTGCGGGGCGGAGGTGGTGTGCGCCAGGACGCACGCGGGTGCCGGCCGCTCGGCCAGTTCCATCCCCAGCGCGTCCGTCACCTCGGCCTCCTCCACCACCCGGACGGCCTCGGGGTGCCGGCCGCCCCGGGTGCACAGCCACCGCCAGCTGGTGTGCCACTCGGCGCGGGTGTCAGCGCGCTCCTGCGGGCAGCGCACCACGACCTGGTGGAGCAGGCCGAGGGCGCGGTGCCGGCCGGCCGGGCCGCGGGGCACCGGCCACTGGTCGAAGTCGGTGTCGAGCAGTTCGTACGGCACGTGGAACTCGATGCGGTCGACGCCGCCCGGGGCCCGCGGTCCGGCCCCGCCGCCGTCCGTCGGCGCCGCGCCGATGAGGGCGAGCTGCCGCAGGAGTTCCTCCCGTACGGTGTCCAGCCGTACGGGTGCGCCCTGCGACTCCCATATGTGCTCGGTGCGTTCGCCGCGCAGCCACATCCGGGCGCGGAAGCCCGGCCCGCCGTCCGGCGGCGGCTCCAGCCCCACGTGTACGACGGTCGTGCGCGCGGGGGGCGGCGGCGGGGGCAGCACCGGCAGGGCGAGCCGCTCGCGGGTGGTGTCCACCCAGTCCTTCAGCCGCCCCGCCCACGCCGCGTCGCCCGCCGTTCCGGCCCGGTCCGCGAGGAACCGTACGAAGGGCACGGCCAGCGGCATCCCGCCGTGTCCGCCCTGGCGTTCGTCCAGGTCCTGGACCACGTCCAGGAGGCCGTCGCCCGGCAGGCCGCCGCCGACCGGGGTGGTGCAGCCGGCGGCCTTGAACGCCCAGGCGTAGGCCTCGTAGGCGCAGCGCGGAAGTTCGCGGCCCTCGAAGAGCGCGCCGAGTCCGTCCCAGGCCTGCTGGTCGAGGCGGGCGGCCCGGGGCAGCGCGACCGCGGCCAGGTCGTCGTCGAGGAAGGAGCAGGCGTCCCAGTCCCGGTCCACGAGGAACTGCGGAAGCTGCCAGCCCTCGCCGCGGTCGCGCAGTTCGCGGAAGGTGCGGTGGATGCTGCGGGCGGCGACGGGGAGCCCGCTGACGCTCTCGCGTACGGAGCGTCCGCCGAGTTCCGCGAGGAGGGCTTCGGTGAAGCGGCCGGCGCCGCGCTCGGCGTCGTTCTGCGCGGCCTCGCCCTCGCGGGAGGCGTAGAGGCGGAACTGGCGGCGTCCCGGCACCGAGCTGCCGCCGCCGTAGTCGGTGCTGCCGAAGTTCCAGCGGGCGTCGCGGGGCGCGTCGACGCGGCAGGAGTCGACGAGTGCGGCCTGGAGCGGGAAGCTGCGGTGTTTGACCAGGTCGGTGCGCCACCAGCGGAGCGCCGAATCGAGGTTGAGGTGGCGGATCTGGCTGGGGCGGGCGTCGGCACAGGGCAGCATGAGCTCCTGGCGGGGCCCGAGGTAGCCGTGGCCGGCCCAGAAGATCCACAACAGGTCGCCGTCGCACTGCGGGAGTTCGTCGAGCAGCGCCGCCTTCACGTTCTCCTCGGTCGCCGGCCGGTACGCCGTCCGCAGGGCCGCCATGGCCGGGGAGTCCGGCCAGTCGAGGGCTTCGGGTTCGTCGAGCGGGGACAGCAGAAGCCGGAGGTTCCCGGGCGGCACCTGGGCGGGGCCGGTCAGCCAGTGCGCGAAGCGCAGGGCGTCGCGGGCCGGGCCGCGCAGGTTCCAGCGATGGCTGATGTCGTAGCGCTCGACGCCGGCGACGAGCGCGAAGGTGCGCTGCGGGCCGAGGGCCGGGGGCAGGAAGCCGGTGGGGATCACCCGATCTCCGCTTCGGCCACCGCCTGTTCGATCCGTTCGTAGAGGGAGTCCTGTTTCCAGTAGGCGCTGTGACAGGCGGGGAAGGGCTGGCGGCTGCCGATCTCGTGGTCGGTGACGCGCGGGTCGCCGGGAAAGACGGGCCCGGCGAGGTAGGACAGCACGTCCTGGCGGTCGTAGACGTTGAGCCAGCGCGGGAAGCCGTACGGGAGCTTCGCGCCCGGCTCGAGCGCGGTCAGCGCGCCGAGCTCGTAGAGGAAGGGTGCCTGGGAGCCGACGGTGACGAGCAGTTCCGTGCCGGGGACGGCCTCGCCGCGGGCGGCGGCGAGGGCGAGGAGGTCCACGAGGGCGATCCCGCCGAGGCTGTGGCCGATGAGTACGGTCGGCCCCGGGGCGGCGGCGATCCGCGCGTGCAGGAATTCCCTCAGGTCGTGGCCGCGTGCCTGGTAGCGCAGGATGTCGCCGAGCGCGGGGGTGGCGCCGGCGGTGAGGGATCCGCGCCAGGCGTTGAGCAGGGGCTGGGTGGTGACCCGCATCGCGAGCCGGCCGAGGACGGCGGCCGCGCGGGCGCCGGGGACGCGGGCGTCGCCGCCGAGGCGGGTGGTGAGCAGTTCGACGAGGCGGTCCCGTTCGGCGCCGGTGCAGTCGGCGTCGGCTCCGGCGGCGGCGAGCGCGCCGGCGGTCACGGCCCGGGCGAGGGTGGTGGCCAGCTCCCGTGCCTGCGGTTCGCCGGTGGCCCGGTCCGCGGCGCGGGCCGCTTCGGCGGAGTCCGCGGCGGCGGTCAGGGCGGCGGGGAAGCCGGCGGCGAGCCCGGTGCCGTGCAGGAGGGCGCCGAGTTCGTCCCCGGAGCGGGGAGGCGCGGGCGGTAAGCCGTCCAGCAGCGCGAGCACCCGGACCCCGGCGGGCTGTACGCCGGGCATCGCGAAGGCGTCGTCGTCCCCGCCCCCGGGTGCGTTCGTGTCTTGGCCGGCGTCCGCCCAGCCGGCCTCGGCGAGGACCCGGAGTTCGCACAGCGGGTCGGCGAGCAGCAGGGCCCACTCGGCCGTCTCCGCGTCGACGGCGTCGGGTGCGGCTCCGGCGGCGGGCCGCAGCCCGGGTACGGACCGGCCGCCGGCGCCGAGGGTCGCACCGAACCGGTCGCCCCAGTAGCAGGAGTCGACGAAGGCTTCGGGGAATCTGGCCGTCAGCCGCTCGCGGACCAGGGCGAAGAGCCGGTCGTGCCGCTCGCGCCGTACTCCCGTGCCGTGGACAAAGAGAAAACGCATCGCCGCCCCGCCCCCCTCGTGCCGCCCGTAGGTCGTGTCGTCAAAGTAGCGCCGACCGCTCGGCAGGGGGTAGGGAACTCCCGGTTTGGGGGTGGCCGGCGGATCAAGGTCGGACAGTTTGGGCCCGGCCGTGATCCGCCGGACACCCCCGGTGTGTCACCGGGCCCATGCGGAGCCGAAGGCGTGCTCGGCGAAGCGCCGGCCGATGCGGCGGTGGCCGGCGGCGTCCGGATGGAGGTCGTCGGGCAGCGGGAACTCGGCGAAGTCGGCCTCCCCGTACAGGGCGCGGCCGTCGAGGTGGTGCAGGTGGGGGTCGTCGGTGGCGCGGGCCGCGGTGATGCGGGCGAGTTCGTCGCGGACGACGCGCAGGGTCAGCCGCCCGTGGGCGGCCTCCGCCGGGTCGCCGAGGGCGCGGAAGCGCAGCCGGCCGTCGCTGAGGTCGGCGGCGGCCGGGCCCGGGGTGTCCTCGTGGATGGGGCAGTGGAGGGGGGAGACGACCAGGACGGGTGTGGTGGGGTGTCCTTCGCGGAGGGTGTCGAGGAAGCCGTGGACGGCGGCGGTGAAGGCGCGCAGGCGCATCACGTCGTGGTTGACGAGGTTGATGCCGATCTTGAGGCTGATCAGGTCGGCGGGGGTGTCGCGCATGGTCCGTGCGGTGAACGGGTCGAGCAGGGCGTTGCCGCTGAAGCCGAGGTTGACCAGTTCCACACCGGCGCGGGCGGCTGCCAGCGCGGGCCAGGTCCCGGTCGGCCCGTCGGCGGTCGAGCCGTGGCTGATCGAACTGCCGTGGTGCAGCCAGACGCGCCGGCCGGGGTCGGGCGCCGGCTCCACGGGGGCGTCGGTGCGCAGGACGATGAGTTCGTGGATCCCCCGGTAGGGCAGCCAGATCTCGACGTCCTTGGGCCCGTCGGCCAGTCCGGCGAACCGGACGGTGCCGGGCGGGCCGGGGGTGAGGACCGCGGCCCAGGTGGTGGTGTCGACGGTACGGACGTTTCCGCCGCCGTCGGCGGCCGCCCGGCCGGCCGGGCGGCCGTCGACCAGGAGGTCGTACACGGCGTCCGGGGGCGTCGGCGCTCCCCGGTAGACGGTCGTGGTGGCGAGGACGTCCAGTTCGACGGCGGTGGCCCGGGTACGGAAGGCCAGCCTCACGCCGGCGGGCTGGGCCTCGACGTCGGTGAGATCGCCGGGGGCCTGGCGGCGGGCCCAGGCGGGCAGCCGGTGGGGCAGGACGCCGCGGGCGGTGCGTTCCACTTCCAGTGCCCCGCGCAGGAGTTCCGGCCCGACGGGAGTGGTGGTCCAGCCGGGCGCGCCGTCAGGGGTCGCGTCGTGTTCGAGGTCTTCCATTGCGTCACCCTTTCAACCGGACGCACCTGCCGCATCCGGTTTCGCGGTGGGTCCGGTCGCCCGCCGCTTCCCGTGCGGCTCGATGCGGGTCGCGCACGGGCCGGTTGGGTTTCGCGCGATGCGGCGACCGCGAGGCAAATCCATGGCATGCACACAGCGCTGGGATCGGCTGTGAGAACGGACACGTCCCGACCTCGGAACCCGGGTCGCCCTCCCCTCCATCGAACCGAGAGTCGGACGCGTACGCGGGCGGGAGGAACCACATGTCCAGCAGGGTTCAGGGGCGGGAGCGGGGACGGACCGCGGTGCGGGGCTCCGTGGCCGTCGGCCTGCTGTGCAGCCTGGTCCTCGTGGGGGCCGGGTACGTCGCCTGGGAGCTGAGCGGCATCGCCGCCAACCGCGCGGACGGCGATCCGGTCCAGGGCCTCTACCAGCAGGATCCCGAGCGTGCCGACCGGACGGCGTCGGCCGTGCTCGACGGCATCGTCCGCGAGGACCCGGAGCCGCCGACCGACGGCAAGGCCTTCGCCGTCGGCGGCGCGGTGAACTGGCGATCCGGCGGGTGGGAGCCCTCCGATCCTCTGGTGGCCGGACCCGCCCCGGCCGAACCGGCGATCGGCGCGCTCTTCTCCCCCGGCAACGACGGCGACCCCGACCACCACTGCTCGGGCGTCGTGGTCCATTCCCCCGCCGGCGACCTCGTCGCCACGGCCGCCCACTGCGTGTACGGCGGCGGCTTCCGCACCAACCTCGCCTTCGCGCCCGGCTACCGGGACGGGATCGCACCGTACGGCGTCTGGGTGCCCACCCGGATCGACGTGGACCCGCGCTGGACTGCGGACCAGGACCCCGACCACGACATCGCGTTCCTCCGGCTGCGCCGGCCCGGATACCCCGGCCAGCGCCTGGAGGACGTCACGGGTGCGCAGACCATCGCCTTCGGACGCGAACTGCCCGTGCCCGCGCGGCTCGTGGGCTATCCGAACTTCGCCGAGCAGCCCCTGGACTGCCGGACCACGGCCCGCCCGGCCGGCCCGACGCAGCTGCGGCTGGACTGCGCGGACGTGCCCAACGGCACCAGCGGCGGCCCGGTGCTCACCGACGGGCACACGCTGATCGGCGTGATCGGCGGCCGCGACGGGGGCGGCGACGACGAGACCTCGTACAGCGTCCACTTCGGCGATGGCGTGCGGGCCCTGTACGAGCGCTCCACCCACTCCTGACCCGGCCTGTTCCGGAGAGGGACCGGCTACTGTTCTGATCGATCCACCGAGGCGCGCGAACGACAGGTACCGCTTGATGTGCACGGCAGAGCCGACAGAAGCCCGTATCGAGGACGCGGGCAACATCCTGGTCGCGCCTTCGGCGTTGCGGGACCACGACGTGGTCAGGGAATTCTTCGGGTCCGTGATCACGCCGGAGGACTTGGCCTCCGGGGCGGCCGACCTCGCGCAGAAGACCGTCTACCTGTGCGGCGACATGTCCGGGATCAGCGGCCGCCTGCTGGATGCGGCTGCCCGGGTGCTCGTCGTCCGGGAGCTGTCACACGGCTACGGCGAGGACGTCGACGGACGGTGGGCCCTCATCGGCCTCGGCCGAGTCCCGCTGCGCGTACACGGCGTCGGCGTGTACTACCGCCGCTTCTTCGAACTCGACGCCGATCACTTCGGACGGATCAGTGCCGAGCACGCGTTCCAGTCCCTGACGGAGTCCGACAAGCCGGGAACGGCCCACCGCAGCGGAATCTATCTGACGCCCGTCACGCGACGCGGTGACGCACTGCATTTCCGCCTGCTCCGGTGCTCGACGAACCTCTCGGGGCCGACCGAGGGCTTCCGCCCCACCGACACCCGCATCGTCGAGGCTCTGAACCTTGAGGCCGCCACCGTCTTCCGCGACCACGCACCGCTCAATCACGTACTGGCGCAGATCTACCACAACACCCGTGCCACGGCCGAGCGCAAACAGTCCAAGGCCAGGATCTCGGCCCATGCCGACAAGACCAAGGACATGCCCGCCGACGGCATCATGGCCTTCTGCACCTTCTACGACGGGCTCGACGAGCTGCAGCCCCTGGCCGAAGACGCCTTCGACTTCGGTGTGAAGGGTGCCAGCGGGCTGACCAGGCTCCACTTCCGCCTCAAGGAGCCCACCGCACAGCACGACGGGGTCGTGCTGCCGGAGCAGTTCACCCTGACCCTTCACCCCGGCTCCGTCTTCCTCATGCCGCTGTCCACCAACCGCCTGTACACGCACGCGGTCCGGCCCTCGTCGCTGGACGCCGAGTTGCTGCCGACCCGCCTGGGATACGTGGTGCGCTGCTCGAAAGCGGAAGCCGTGCACAAGGACGGCCGCACGTTCCTCGACGTGGCCGGCGATCTGGCGCAGTTGGAGCAACCCACGCCGGAAGGCATGGACGAGCTGCGCAGGCTGTACGCCGAGGAGAACCGGACCTCGTCCTTCATCGATTACGGCGACCGATTCCGCTTCAGCATGAACACGGGAGACTATCTTGCCCCCAGGCTTGCCCCCGCAGTGGAGGATCTCGGATGAGATCCTCTCGTGCGATGTGCCGACCGATGAGGACCTCTTCGCGGAGCTGTCCGCGTCGGTTCGGTGGGAAGACGTGGGCAAGGGCCGGCGAGGCGCCACCCTTGTCAAGATCGACGAGGCGGGTGGTGTGCCTCTCGTACGCACCACCACTCGATACGGCAGCCCTGCGCAGCGTTTCCGGGCGGTGCACGAACGGCTGGCGCGGCGTGTGCAGGAACGTGCGGCTCTTCCGGTCGGCTTCAACAACGCCCTCATCGAGCGCTACACGAACGCTTACACCACCATGGGCGGCCATTGTGACCAAGCCCTGGATCTGGCCGACGAGTCGTTCATCGCCGTCTTCTCCTGCTACCAGAACCCCGGAGCGGGCCCGCCGAGGAAGCTGGTCTTCGAATCGAAGGGGTCGGGTGGCGAGAAGGCCGAGATCCCTCTCGCCCACCACGGCGTCGTCGCCTTCTCCGTCGCATCGAACCGGCGGCTGCGGCACAGGATCGTTTTGGACACCTCCGCCGGGGTGGCGGACAACGAATGGCTGGGCGTGACGTTTCGAACGTCGAAGACCTTCGTCCGGTTTCGCGGCGGTCAGGCGTATCTCCCTCAGGGGGCACGCCTCACGGCGGCGGACGAAGAGCAGGAGCGCGAGTTCTACCGGCTACGGCGCCGGGAGAACAGGGAGACGGACTTCAGCTACCCCCCGCTGGCGTACACCGTCAGCGAGAGCGACCTGATGCCGCCGGTCTGACGCACCCGGTCCCGGCCGGAGCGCCGGATCAGCGCGGCAGGGACGCGTAGGAGACGCCCGTCAGCTTCTCGGAGGCGGCCCAGAGCCGTTCGCCCGCGGTGTCGTCGAGGGTCCACCCCGCCCGCCAGGACGGCGCCGGCGCGCCGCGCCAGCCGAACCGCGGGCCGATGAAAGCGTCCTGCCCGATCCCGGGCGCGGTGGCCGCGTACAGGGTGGGCAGCGCACCCGAGGCGGTCGGTTGCGCGATGACCGCGTTGCCGAGGGCCGCCGCACGCGAGATCGGGGTGGGGCCCTCCAGCGTGGCCGCTCCGGCGTGGAAGTTGCTGGCGGCGTAGCCCGGGTGGGCCGCGGCAGCGGTGATCGGGGAGCCGGCGGCGGCGAAGCGGCGGCCCAGCTCGTGGGTGAAGAGCAGGTTGGCGGTCTTGGAACGGCCGTAGGCGACCCAGCGGCGGTAGCCGTGCTCGCTGCCGGGGCCGCCGAAGCCGCCCGTCTCCGCGGGGCCGTCCGCACCGGAGCCGATCTGCCCCAGGACGTGGAAACCGCTGGAGACGTTGACGATGCGGGCCCCGGCAGCGGCGGCCCGCAGCCTCGGCAGGAGCAGCCCGGTCAGGGCGAAGTGCCCGAGGTGGTTGACCCCGAACTGGGTCTCGAACCCGTCGGCGGTCCGCCCGTACGGGAGCGCCATCACACCGGCGTTGTTGACCAGCAGGTCCAGCGCGGGGTGCCGCTCTCCGCAGGCGGCGGCGAACTCCCTCACGGAGCGCAGGTCGGCGAGGTCGAGCGGTATGAACTCCGCCTTTGCCGCAGGGACTTCCGCCCGCAGCCGGAACAGGGCTGCCCGCCCGCGGGCCGCGCTGCGGCAGGCCAGGACCACCGAGGCGCCGCGCCGTGCGAGCTCGCGGGCCGTGACGTAGCCGATGCCGCTGTTGGCGCCGGTCACGACGGCGGTCCGGCCGCTCTGGTCGGGAATGTGCGTGGCGTTCCAGCCGGGCATGGCAGCTCCCTCGATCGCGGTGGGTCACCGAGGGTAGACCCGGCGGCCCCTCCCGGGTTCACGAGGGTGGGCGGGGCGTCGCCGCCGCCGGCCAGTAGGCTGCGGGTCCACCCTCTTTCCCCCTCCCGCCCCGAGGTACAGCGCAGTGAGTTCCGCACCGCCCCCCATACCCGTGACGGTCGTCGGCCTCGGCGCCGACGGGTGGGCCGGGCTCACCGCCGCCGCGCGGTCGTCCCTGTCCTCGGCGGAGGTCCTCATCGGCGGGCCGCGCCAGCTGGACCTGCTGCCCGCCGCCGAGTGCCCCGGGCGGCGGGTGGCGTGGCCGAGCCCGCTGCGGCCCGCCGTACCGAAGCTGATGGCCGAGCACGCCGGGCGGCGGATCGCGGTGCTGGCCAGCGGCGATCCGATGTTCTACGGGATCGGCCGCGCCCTCGCCGAAGAGCTCGGGCCGCGCTCCCTGCTGGTCCGCCCGCACCCCTCGTCCGTCTCCTACGCCTGCGCCCGTCTGGGCTGGCCGGTGGAGGACACCGAGGTGGTCACCGTGGTGGGCCGCCCGGTCGCCCGGCTCGCCGCCGCGCTGTTCGAAGGGCGCCGGGTGCTCGTGCTCAGCGCCGGCGCCGCGTCCCCGGCCGAAATCGCCGCTCTGCTCCGCGAACGGGGCTTCGGCCCCAGCCGGATGCGGGTCCTGGAACAGCTCGGCTCCGAGCGCGAGGACGCGTACGAGGGCACGGCCGACACCTGGGACCACGCGCCCGGCGACCCCCTGAACGTGGTGGCCGTCGACTGCCGCCGGGACCCGGCGCACGGCGCACCGCGCCTCGGCGCGACCCCCGGCCTGCCGGACGCCGCCTACGAGCACGACGGTCAGCTCACCAAGCGCCACGTCCGCGCCGCGACCCTGTGCGCGCTCGCCCCGGCCCCCGGCGAGCTGCTGTGGGACATCGGCGGCGGCTCCGGCTCCATCGGCATCGAGTGGATGCGCATGCACCCCTCGTGCCGGGCGGTGGCCGTGGAGCGCGTCCCGGAGCGGGCCGCGCGGATCACCCGTAACGCGGCGGCGCTAGGCGTGCCCGGCCTGCGCGTGGTCGTCGGAGCCGCCCCGGACGCTCTTGCCGGGCTCCCGGCCCCCGACGCGGTCTTCATCGGCGGCGGGCTGACCGCGCCGGGCCTGCTGGACGCGGCCTGGGCGGCGCTGGCTCCCGGCGGCCGGCTGGTGGTCAACACGGTCACCCTGGAGTCGGAGGCGGTCCTCACCGACCGCTACCGGCGCCACGGCGGCGACCTGGTGAAACTGGCCGTCGCGCACGCCGTGCCGGTCGGCGGTTTCACGGGCTGGCGGCAGGCCATGCCGGTCACCCAGTGGTCGGTGACGAAGCAGCCGGACGCCCCGCAGGCGGACGCCCAGGACACGCACACCAAGGAGAAGGATCAGACATGACCGTGTACTTCATCGGTGCGGGCCCCGGCGCCGCCGACCTGATCACGGTGCGCGGTGCCCGGACCCTCGCCGCCGCCCCGGTTTGCCTGTACGCGGGCAGCCTCGTGCCGCGCGAGCTGCTCGCCGAGTGCCCGGCGGACGCCCGCCTCGTGGACACCTCGCAGCTGAACCTGGACGAGATCGTCGCCGAGTGCGTACGGGCCCACGAGGCGGGCCAGGACGTGGCGCGGCTGCACTCGGGCGACCCGTCGATCTTCAGCGCCGTCGCCGAACAGATGCGGCGGCTGGACGCGGCCGGCATCCCCTACGAGGTCGTCCCGGGCGTGCCGGCCTTCGCCGCCGCGGCCGCCGCCCTCAAGCGGGAGCTGACGGTGCCCACCGTCGGGCAGACCGTCATCCTCACCCGGATCGCCCAGCAGGCGACCCCGATGCCGCCCGGCGAGGACCTGGCCACCCTGGGCCGCAGCGGCGCGCTGCTCGTCCTGCACCTGGCCACCCGCTACGTGGACCGGGTGGTCGACGAGCTGCTGCCGCACTACGGGGCCGAGTGCCCGGTGGCGGTGGTGGCGTTGGCCAGCCGCCCCGACGAGCTGATCCTGCGCGGCACCCTGGCCGACATCGCCGGCCAGGTGAAGGAGGCGGGCCTGGTCCGCACCGCTGTAATCGTGGTGGGCCGCACCCTGGGCGCGGAGCAGTTCCGCGACAGCCACCTGTACTCCCCCGAGCGCGACCGGCATGCCTGCTGAACCGGACCCGGCGGGTACGGGCGGCCACGTCCTGATCCTGGGCGGCACCACCGAGGCCCGCCGCCTCGCGGAGGCGCTGGCCACCGACCCCTCCTGCCGCGTGACCACGTCGCTCGCGGGAAGAGTCGCCTCGCCCGTGCTTCCGCCGGGCGACACCCGGATCGGCGGTTTCGGCGGTATCACGGGCCTCGCGGCCTGGATCGTCGCCCACGACGTCACCCGTGTCGTCGACGCCACCCACCCGTTCGCGGAGCGGATGAGCTTCCACGCCGCCGAGGCGGAGGCGCTCACGGGGGTCCCGCTGGTGGCGCTGCGGCGCCCAGGCTGGACGCCGGAGCCGGGCGACGACTGGACCTTCGTGGACTCGCTCGACGGGGCTGCCGACCGGCTGCCCGGCCTCGGCTCCCGCGCGTTCCTGACCACCGGCCGGATGGGCCTGCACGCCTTCGCGCGCCTCACCGACACCTGGTTCCTGGTGCGTTCGGTGGACCCTCCCGAGGCGCCGGTCCCGCCTCACCTGGAAGTCCTGCTCGCCCGGGGCCCGTTCACCCTGGCCGACGAGCGGGAGCTGATCGCCCGGCACCGCATCGACGTCCTGGTGACGAAGGACAGCGGCGGTTCGGCCACCGCCCCCAAGCTGACGGCCGCCCGCGAGGCCGGCATACCGGTCCTCGTGGTGCGCCGCCCGGCGGTCCCGGAGGGCGTGGCGGAGGCGGAATCGGTGGCCGCGGTGCTCGACTGGCTGCGGCAGCAGGTGTGAACACATCGGTCCCGGGGTGGGACGAGCACCCCGGGACCGACTTCCGGTCAGGCCGACCCGTCACGGGTAGCGGCGCGGCGTCCACGTGATCCGCGAGCCGTCGGCCCGCTCGGTGATCTGTGTCTGCGAGGAGCCGATCAGCAGGATCGTGCGCATGTCGACCTCGGACGGCTCCAGTTCGGCGAGCGTGACGATCCGCACCGACTGCTCCGGGCCGCCCACGTCGCGTGCGACGACCACCGGGGTCTGCGGCGCGCGCAGCTCCAGCAACAGCTCGCGGGCCTGCGCCACCTGCCAGGTCCGGCTGCGGGAGCCGGGGTTGTAGAGGGCGAGCACCAGGTCGGCCGCGGCGGCCCCGCGCAGCCGCTCCGCGATGACCTCCCACGGCTTGAGCCGGTCGGACAGCGAGATCGTCGCGTAATCGTGGCCGAGCGGGGCGCCGGCCGCGGCGGCCGCCGCGTTGGCCGCGGTCACGCCCGGCAGGACCCGTACGGGCACGTCCTTGTACTCCGCCTGCACGGCGACCTCCAGGACCGCCGTGGCCATGGCGAAGACGCCCGGGTCGCCGCCGGAGACCACGGCCACCCGCTTGCCGCGGCGGGCGAGGTCGAGGGCGAACTCGGCGCGCTCCGACTCCACCTTGTTGTCGGAGCCGTGCCGGACCTGGCCCGGCTTGACGGGCACCCGGTCCAGGTACGTCGTGTACCCGACCAGCACCTCGGCGTCCGCGAGGGCGCGCCGGGTCTGCGGGGTGAGCCACAGCGGGCCCGCCGGTCCGGTGCCGACGACGACGACCTCGCCGGGGCCGGACGGCACGCTGCCCGGGTTGCCGATCCGGCTGGGCACCACGGCGACGGCGAAGTACGGCACGCTGTCGGGGTCGGTGTCGGCGAGGACGCCCGTTCGCTCGCCCTCCATGGTGGCGCGCTCGACGTAGCGGGCCTCGGCGAGCCGGCCGCTGTTCTCCATCGCGCCGCGCACGGCGGGGAAGGTCCGGCCGAGCTTCATCACGACTGCCGAGTCGGTGGCCGCGAGGCGGGCGGTCAGCTCCTCCTCCGGCAGCGTGCCGGGGAGGATGGTCAGGACCTCCTCGCCCTCCACGAGCGGGGTGCCGAGCCGGGCGGCGGCGGCGCTGACCGAGGTGACTCCGGGGATGACCTCGGTGTCGTACCGGTCCGCGAGCCGCTTGTGCATGTGCATGTACGAGCTGTAGAAGAGCGGGTCGCCCTCCGCGAGCACGGCGACGGTCCGGCCGGCGTCCAGGTGGGAGGCCAGCCGGGCGGCGGCCTCCTCGTAGAACTCCTCCATGGCGCCCTGGTAGCCGCCGGGGTGGTCGGTGGTCTCGGTGGTGACCGGGTAGACCAGCGGCTCCTCGATGTGGGTGTCGCGCAGGTGCTTCGCGGCGATCGAGCGGGCGATGGAACGGCCGTGGCGGGCGCTGTGGTAGGCGACCACGTCCGCTTCGCCGATCACCTCGACGGCCCGCAGCGTCATCAGGTTCGGGTCGCCGGGGCCGAGCCCGACCCCGTAGAGGCGGCCCTTGGGCTGCGCGTCGTCGCTCATTCGGCCACGCTCGCGATGGCGTTGAGGGCGGCGGCGGCGATGGCGCTGCCGCCGCGGCGGCCGCGTACGACGAGGTGGTCGAGGCCGGAGGAGTGGGCGGCGAGGGCGTCCTTGGACTCGGCGGCGCCGATGAAGCCGACGGGCACGCCGATGACGGCGGCCGGGCGCGGGGCACCCTCCTCGATCATCTCCAGCAGCCGGAACAGCGCGGTCGGCGCGTTGCCGACGGCGACCACCGAACCCTCCAACAGGCCGCGGTCGCGCCACACTTCGAGGGCGGCGGCGCTGCGCGTGGTGCCCATCTTCGCGGCGAGGTCCGGGACCGCCGGGTCGGAGAGCGTGCAGATCACGTCGTTGTCGGCGGGCAGCCGCTTGCGGGTGACGCCGCTGGCGACCATCTGGACGTCGCACAGGATCGGCGCGCCCGCCTCCAGCGCGGCGCGGGCCCGCAGCACCACCTCGGGGGTGTACCCCAGGTCCTGCGGGAGGTCGGTCATCCCGCAGGCGTGAATCATGCGCACCGCGACCTGGGCGACCGAGGCGGGCAGCCCGGAGAGGTCCGCCTCGGCGCGGATCGTGGCAAAGGACTGGCGGTAGATCGCGGCGCCGTCCTTCTCGTACTCAAACACGGTGTACTCGCTCATTTCTTCACTGCGTCTTCGGACTCTGGGGTGATGAGGTGTTCTCGCGTGCGGCCGTCAGGGCGGCCGCCAGGTCTGGCCGGTTCGGCAGGGTGCGCCCGTGCGCGGAGAGCCGGTATCCGTCGGCGGTGGCGAGCGCGTCCACCCACTGCGTGCCCCGCGGGTGGCCGCACCGGCGCTCGCAGCCGGACCAGTGCACGGGCAGCGGCCCCCGCGCCCGGTCCACCACGGCGCGCGCGTCGGCGCGTACGTCCGCGAGGGACTTCGCACAACCGGGGCGCCCCGTACAGGCGGTGACGGACAGCCAGGGGCTGTCCGGTGAGACGACCAGCCCCGCGCCGGCCGGCAGGGCCGGGTCCGAGGCGCCCGGGAGCACGACGGTGCGCCACGGGGTGATGCGCATCCCGTCGCCGCGCTCGGCCACCTGTACGAGGACCCTCCACTGGTCGGTGCTCAGCCGGCCGAACGGAGGCAGCACGCACAGGGGATCGTGCGGGCCGGGCAGGGGCGGGGCGCAGTACGGCCAGTCCACGGCGGGCACGCGGACCGCGTCGATGCCGGCGGCGGCCAGCCGGGCCGCGAACTCCCCGTCGTCCAGGGCGTGTCCGGCGGGAAGTTCGGCGACCCGCCAGGCCCGGGTGCCGGCCGCGTCCACGGCGTCGAGGAAGTACTCGGCGGCGAGCAGCGCGGCCCGCGGCGCTTCCCGCGCGGCGACGGCCACCGCCCCGGCGGCGGCCCCGAGGCGCACCAGGGCCCGTTCGCCGGGCCGCCCGAGCACGGTGACGTCGGGTTCCAGGGCGGCCACGTCCCCCCGGCCGTCGTCGAGCGCGAAGAGGAAGCGGCCGGACAGCGCGGTGACGCGGGCGTTCGCGCACAGGAGCCGGTCCAACTCGCGCACCCAGGGCAGTACGTCCTGCGAGGTCGGGGTGGCCACGATGTTGCGTACGCGTTCGTGGCCGGGCGCGGGCAGCAGTCCGGCGGCGTCGAGCAGCTCCGCGAGGCCGTTGCCGCAGCCGTCGGCGAGGCCGCGCAGCTGGAGGTTGCCGCGGGAGGTGAGTTCCAGGTGCCCGTCGCCGAACCGGTCGGCGGCCGACGCGAGGAGCGAGGCCTGATGCGCGGTCAGCGCGCCGCCGGGGATCCGGACGCGTGCGAGGTACCCGTCGTCCGCCGCGTGCAGCCGGAGCGCGCCGGGGCAGGCGTCACCGCGGTCCCGTATGACGGGTTCGTCCCGCGATACGGCGGAGGGGGGCTGGGGCATGGCGGCGAGCATACCCACGATTCCCCTCCCCGGAACTGTGTCCACCGCCACCCCCGCCCGACGGCCGGCGCCACAGCCGCGCGGATCCAGCCGCCGCGCAGATCCCAGCCCCGCCGGCGTTTGAGGCGCGGGGGTCCGGGGGCAGAGCCCCCGCAACCGAGCCGCACCCGACGCGACCACCCCGCCCGAACCGGCGGAGCCACCGGCGGAGCCCCCTGGCCGAGCCGCACCCGACACGCCACCCCGCCCCGGCCGGCGGAGCCACCGGCGGAGCCACCGGCCACCCCCACTCCCGACCACCGCAAACGCCACCTAGGATGACCACCGGCGGCCCGCACGGTCCGCCGTCGCCGAGGACGGCGACATGGGAGGAAGCCCGGTGCGAATCCGGCGCGGTCCCGCCACTGTGAACCCGGCAGAGCCACACGGCCGGGTGAGTCAGGAACTCCCGCTGTCCTCACTGCCCGGGGCGCGGAAACCCCGAGGAAGGCCTGCCGCCGCATGATCCTGCTGCTGTCGACGTCCGACACCGATCTGCTCAGCGCTCGCGCAGCGAACACGGCGGACGCCCCCGTCCCGTACCGGTTCGCGAACCCCTCCCGCCTTCCCCTCGACGACCTCCCCGGCCTCCTCGACGGGGCCGACCTGGTCGTCGTACGCCTCCTCGGCGGCCTGCGCGCCTGGCAGGACGGCCTGGACCTGCTGCTGTCCCCCGGCCAGACCCGCCCGGTCGTGGTCCTGACCGGTGAACAGGCCCCGGACGCCCAGCTGATGGAGGCCTCCACGGTCCCGATCGGCATCGCGGCCGAGGCACACGCCTACCTCGCGCACGGCGGCCCGGCCAATCTCGAACAGCTGGCCCGGTTCCTCTCCGACACCGTCCTGCTCACCGGTCACGGGTTCGAGCCGCCCGCCGCCGCCCCCACCTGGGGCCCCCTGGAGCGCACCGCGCGGCGGACCGACGGCCCCGAGGTCGCCGTGCTCTACTACCGCGCGCACCAGATGAGCGGCAACACCGGCTTCGTGCACGCCCTCTGCGAGGCCGTCGAGGCCCACGGGGCCCGGCCGGTCCCCCTCTACGTCTCCTCCCTGCGCAGCCCCGAGCCGGAGCTCATCGAGGCCCTGTGTTCCGCGGACGCGGTCGTCACCACCGTCCTCGCGGCCGGCGGCACCAAGCCGGCCACGGCCTCCGCGGGCGGGGACGACGAGTCCTGGGACGCGGGCGCGCTCGCCGCGCTCGACGTTCCGATCCTCCAGGCCCTGTGCCTGACCGGCTCCCGCGCCGCCTGGGATGAGAACGACGAGGGCCTCTCGCCACTGGACGCCGCGACCCAGGTCGCCGTGCCCGAGTTCGACGGCCGTCTGATCACCGTCCCGTTCTCCTTCAAGGAGCTCGACGAGGACGGCCTGCCCGCCTACGTGGCCGACCCCGAGCGGGCCGCCCGGGTCGCGGGCATCGCCGTACGCCACGCCCGGCTGCGTCACATCGAGCGCCGCGACAAGAAGATCGCCCTCGTCCTCTCGGCGTACCCGACCAAGCACTCCCGCATCGGCAACGCGGTCGGCCTGGACACCCCGGCCAGCGCGGTGGAACTGCTGCGCACCCTGATCGCCGAGGGCTACGACTTCGGCCCGGTCACCGAGATCCCCGGCCTGGTCTCGGGCGACGGCGACGAGCTGATCCGCGCCCTGATCGAGGCCGGCGGCCACGACCAGGACTGGCTCACCGAGGAACAGCTGGCCCGCAACCCCGTCCGCATCCCCGCCGCCGACTACAAGCGCTGGTTCGCCGAGCTCCCGGCCGAGCTGCGGGGCAGCGTCGAGGAGCACTGGGGCGAGGCCCCGGGCAACATGTTCGTGGACCGTTCCGCGAACCCGGAGGGCGACATCGTCCTCGCCGCCCTGCGCCGCGGGAACCTCCTCATCCTCATCCAGCCGCCGCGCGGCTTCGGCGAGAACCCGATCGCCATCTACCACGACCCCGATCTGCCGCCCTCGCACCACTACCTGGCCGCGTACCGGTGGATCCAGGCGCGCGCGGAGGACGGCGGCTTCGGCGCGGACGCGATGATCCACCTGGGCAAGCACGGCAACCTGGAGTGGCTGCCCGGCAAGAACGCGGGCCTGTCCGCGGCCTGCGCCCCGGACGCCGCCCTCGGTGACCTGCCGCTGGTCTACCCCTTCCTGGTCAACGACCCGGGCGAGGGCACCCAGGCCAAGCGCCGCGTACACGCCACCCTGGTCGACCACCTGGTGCCGCCGATGGCACGCGCGGAGTCGTACGGCGACATCGCGCGGCTGGAGCAGCACCTGGACGAGTACGCCCAGATCTCGGCGATGGACCCGGCGAAGCTGCCGGCCATCCGCGCGCAGATCTGGACCCTGATCCAGGCGGCGAAGCTCGACCACGACCTGGGTCTGCAGGAGCGTCCGGACGACGACGGCTTCGACGACTTCCTGCTGCACGTCGACGGCTGGCTGTGCGAGGTCAAGGACGCCCAGATCCGCGACGGTCTGCACGTCCTGGGCGGAGCGCCGACGGGTGAGGCCCGGGTCAACCTGGTCCTCGCCATCCTGCGCGCCCGGCAGATCTGGGGCGGCACCGCGGCCCTTCCGGGTCTGCGCGAGGCGCTCGGCCTGGACGAGTCCGCGGCCACCCGTACTTCGGCGGACGCCGTCGAGGAGACGGCCCGCGCACTGGTGCAGGCGATGGAGGACGCGAACTGGGACCCGTCGGCGGTCCCCGCGGTCGCGGCGGACCACTCGGCGCAGGTGGCGGCGGTCCTGACCTTCGCCGCGAACGAGGTGGTGCCGCGCCTGGCGGGCACCACGGACGAGATCGCGCACGTGGTCGCGGCCCTGGACGGCCGGTTCGTCCCGGCGGGCCCCTCGGGCTCGCCGCTGCGCGGCCTGGTCAACGTCCTGCCGACGGGCCGCAACTTCTACTCCGTCGACCCCAAGGCCGTTCCGTCCCGCCTCGCGTGGGAGACGGGCCAGGCCCTGGCCGACTCCCTGCTCACGCGCTACCGCACCGACAACGGCGAGTGGCCGGCCTCGGTCGGGCTGTCCCTGTGGGGCACGAGCGCGATGCGCACGGCGGGCGACGACGTCGCCGAGGTCTTCGCGCTGCTCGGCGTCCGCCCGGTCTGGGACGAGGCCTCGCGCCGCGTGACCGGGCTGGAGCCGATCGGGCTCCAGGAGCTGGGCCGGCCGCGGATCGACGTGACACTGCGCATCTCGGGCTTCTTCCGCGACGCGTTCCCGCACGTGATCGGCCTGCTCGACGACGCGGTGCGGCTCGCGGCCTCGCTGGACGAGCCGGAGTCCGACAACTACGTCCGCGCGCACGCCCAGGCGGACCTGGCCCTGCACGGTGACGAGCGCCGCGCGACGACCCGTATCTTCGGCTCGCGCCCGGGGACGTACGGGGCGGGCATCCTCCAGCTGATCGACTCCCGCGACTGGCGTACGGACGCCGACCTCGCGGAGGTGTACACGGTGTGGGGCGGCTACGCCTACGGCCGCGGCCTCGAAGGACGCCCCGCCCGGGACGAGATGGAGACGGCCTACAAGCGGATCACGGTCGCGGCGAAGAACACGGACACCCGCGAGCACGACATCGCCGACTCGGACGACTACTTCCAGTACCACGGCGGCATGGTGGCCACGGTCCGCGCACTGCGCGGCACGGCCCCCGAGGCGTACATCGGCGACTCCACCCGCCCGGAGACGGTCAAGACCCGCACCCTGGTCGAGGAGACCTCGCGCGTCTTCCGCGCCCGCGTCGTGAACCCGAAGTGGATCGAGGCGATGCGCCGCCACGGCTACAAGGGTGCCTTCGAGCTCGCGGCCACGGTCGACTACCTCTTCGGCTACGACGCCACGACGGGCGTGGTCGCGGACTGGATGTACGACAAGCTGACCGAGACGTACGTCCTGGACCCGGTCAACCGAGCCTTCCTGGAGGAGGCGAACCCGTGGGCCCTGCACGGCATCGCGGAGCGCCTCCTCGAAGCCGAGTCGCGCGGCATGTGGGAGAAGCCGGACGCGCAGATCCTCGAAGCGCTGCGCCAGGTGTACCTGGACACCGAGGGCAACCTGGAGGGTGAGTCGGAGTAGGTCCGCCGCTCGCCGGACGCACGACGAAGGCCGTTCTCCCCACCCCTTCAGCGGGTGGGGAGAACGGCCTTCCCGCCGTCGGAGCCGCGTACCCCGAGTACGCGCACCGCCGGCCGGCTACGCCTTGACGGTCTGGTTCAGCGCGACGAGGGCCTGCGCCCAGCGCACGTACTTCAGCTGCCCGAAATCGGCGACGGTCTTGACGCCGAACGCCTCGTGGAGGAGTTCGCCGTCCTTCTCGCTGACGCCCTTGAGCGCGGCCACGGGCGCGGCCAGCACATCGGCCAGCGACTTGTCGGCCCACGCCTTGTCGAGCACCTTGTCCAGTTCGATCGCCATGAGTGTCCTTCCAGGAACATCAGCACCTCATACGCGGGCAAACCTAACGCAATCGGACAATCACCTCGCGCTGCGGCACGCCGCCGGTGTGTCAGGAGATGTCCTCGATCCTCTTGCCGTCGACGAGGTACCTGGGCAGGTGCGGCAGCCGTTCCGGATCGATCGGGAATCCCTGGTCGTGGGCGAGGCAGGCCATGGCGAGCGGGCCGAGCGCCACCCGGGCGCGCGGCGCCGCCGACTCAGCCCAGTAGCCGCCGTGTTCCGCGAGGGCCTCGGTGAGCGCCTCCCCGAAGGCCTCGTGGTCCCGGGTGAAGAGGCGGTGGAAGAGCGCGACCGGCTGGTAGTCGACGCGGTTCACGAACTCGTCCGGGGAGTGGGTCAGCGACTCGGGCAGGGACGCCTGCATGGTGGCGAGCAGCTTCTCCACGACCGCGTCGCCGGTGCCGCCGGAGAGGTAGGTCTGCAGGGTGTCGACCCAGTGCAGGACGTAGGCGTCGACGGTGTCGTCCTCCCGCAGCGTCTCCAGCGGGACCCGGCACAGCCGGGCCACCCGGTCGTGCGCGCGGCAGGTGAGCGCGAGGTAGACGGCGTCGAGCCAGGCGCGGGCATCGGCGGGCGGGGCGGCGGCCGCGGCGGGCAACCGGAGGGTGTTCTCCTCCCCCAGGTACCACTGCTCCGACTCGGATCCGGTGAACAGCGCGGAGCCGAGCCGCACGGCCGTCGCCCAGGCGTCCCACGTGTCGAGCTCGGACACGACGGGATCGGCGGTGCAGCGGACATGGGCCAACGCCAAGGCCGAGGCGAAGGCGTCACCCAGCCCCGACGGATCCTCCGCGAGCCGCGCTACGGACTCGACGGTCGCACGCGTCAGTGCGACCGGATCCGGGGCGGCTCCGTCCGCGGCGGGGGTGGCGATCCGGCCGGCGCGATCGAGGCGGACCAGGCCCTCCATCAAAGCGAGCAGCTCCTGCGGCGGCTTGAGCGACAGCGTGCGCGTGTCCTCGTCGACGACCGTGAGGGAGGTCAGACCGCCCCGGTGCCACCAGTAGACCCGCGGCGACAGGCGCCCGGGGCCGTCCTCGTAGGCGCCAAGGGCGTACATGGCCAGGTCGTTGAGGGCGTCCACGACCGAGCCGTCGGCTATCGGGTGGAAGGCCAGCAGGTGCCGGGTGGGGACGACGACGAGGGCGCCGGCGGACGGCAGGGCCGCATGGGTGACCTGCCGCGCGAGTTCCCCGAGGTGCAGCGCCTTGGAGGCCACGAAGTGCGAGTCGCCGAAGACGGACTGCAGCGCGGCATGCCCCTCCAGGGAGATCTCCTCGTGCGTGACGGGCACCCGCATCAGGTTGGCGTACGCCGCCTGCCCCAACTCCTCGATCCCGACGCGCTCCACGTCGTCGTCGGTGAGGGAGCGCACGCTGGTGGGCCCGTCGAAGGCGTAGACGAAGACCAGCTCGTCGGCGATCACCCGGGCGTACCGCATGCCACCGGCGACCTCCGGCGTGATCAACCCGACGGGCAGCAGCCGCGCGTGCACCCCGCACAGCAACTCCTCGACGCTCTCGCCGCCGTGACCGGCACTGGATTCAGATGAGTTGTCTCGATTCACCCCCGAACCCTACGAGACGCCCCTGCCCCGACTTCACTCACCCCGAACCCTGACGTACACCGATCAACTTCCCCCACTCGACCCTGACGAGCACCGGATCGACCGTCTCGAACAACACCTCCGTTTCCCGGCCCACAGCCGACGCCGCGGTGCTCGCGACGCGGTGGTAGTGCCGGGCCTCGTCGGGGCGGTTGTTGCGGCCCGCAGCAGCCGCTGCCCGAAGCGCCAGCCATCCCCACGCCGCACACTCGTCCGGCGTCGCCCGCGACAGACGCGGCTCGATCACGTCGGCCGTCTGGGAGGCGAGCTGCTCCGCCTCGTCCAGCCGCCCCTGTCGCAGCAGCAGCCAGCACATCCCGATCACGCCCGATGCCCCGGTGAGCTCGTCGTCTGCGCGGCGGGCATCCGTGATCGCACCGGCCAAGGCGGTATAAGCGAGGTCGTACTGCCGCACCTGCTTCAGATACCGGCCGGCCAACTGCAACGCCTCGGCCCTTGCCAAGACCGCCTGGCGGTGCTCCTCGCCACTGTCGTAGTAGGCGACCGCGCTGTTGGCGTCCCGCAAAAGTCCTGGCAGTTGGGACGCGACGCTGTTGTAGCTGTCGGAGTGATACAGCACGGCTCCGTCCTGGACCGTCCTGCGGAACCGACGCAGGTTCGGTTCCTCCTCGGCGGCCTCGCCCCCCAGGTCGGTGAGGTCCACTGGTGGCGTGAGCGCGGCACGAAGCTGGATCAGGTTGACGCGGTCGGATCCTCCCCGCGGCCGACGGGTTCGGGGGCGTCCGGGGCCAGTAACGTCGCCGTGGTCACGCCCAGCGCGCGGGCCAGTGCGTGAAGGGTCTCCATGCGGACCGTTCCACCCTGTTCCACCTTGCGCACCGTGCCCGGTGACACGCCTGCGGCGTGGGCCAGTTCCTCTTGGCTCAACCCGGCACGACGCCGGTACTTGCGGACGTTGTCAGCCAGTTCCGTAGTCATCCGCTCACCACCTCCAGCGCCACGGTACGCCGGTGGGGCGTATCAACCGGGGGCTATCCGGCAGATACCCGACCGGGGCGGTAACCCACCACGGCGCGCATGGTTGGGCACAAGGCCGGCCCGAAACGGCGCGGGGCCGGAGCCCGGCAAGAACGGCGCCTGAGCGGGAGGGGTCCCTCGTCGGTCGGGCAGCTTCGCCGTACCAGGGTTCTCCGGGGGCCGCCAAGGCTCACTCGGTGACGCTTGCGCTTGGCCTTGGCGGCCCCCGGGGGTTCCTGGTACGCCTCCGGTGACCGGGCGACGAGGGACCCCTCCCGCGACCCCGACCAACCGTCACCACGATGGAGCCGCACTCGTAGGTCGGCCTCCTCCCCTCGGAGAGAGGGCCGGGGCCTGGGGCAGCGCCCCAGGACAATCCCCGCTGTTGGCTGTTGCGCGCCCGGACCGGCGGGGCCGCCGGTAAGCGGGGCGGAGACAGGAGCGGGCGGCGGCCCCGAGGGGCCGGAGCGCGCGCGGGCCGCGTCAGCGGGCCGCCCTGATCAAGTAAAGAAACTCTGAACAGCCCCGACCACTCAGGTACGACTCAAGACCGCTGCCGGTAGGCACGCCTGGTGTGGTTGCGCGGCCCTCCCTCGATACCTCTCTTCAGCAGCAGCGGGTCACCGCTTCGCGGGACAAAGTCCACCGACGTTGCCGTCAACTACTGCCGTCAAACACCCCAGGGGCCCATCGGAACAGATCCCTGGGGCCCCTGGTGCGCTGTGAAACTGCGACGGTCGGCAACGCTTGGCATCTTCCTCTTCGATAAGCCTGCGCGGCTCGTCTCAGAATCAGATTTCTACCAAACCCGATGAGGCGTCAGGGGTAATCCCGTAAAGAACTTCGACCGGGCTGCACTCGCCAATCACCAAGGGTTCCTTATGGAGGGGGAGTCGCCCCGGATGGAGGCTTAAGCCCAATGCATCCGATCACTTTGAGTGGGCAGGGGTCGAGGTGTAGCTGGAAATAATAGCCACCCCGATTTCGATCGTCTACATAGCCAACAAGGAGGTCGCGCTCCCCGATTTCAGAAAGATTCGCAAGGGATTCCGGGAACCCCAGCGAAGGTTTGCCTAGTTTCTGTAGTCTCCTCATTCTTCTGCCACATATGTGCAGGAGCCTCACAGACGGGACCAATCCCGGCCATACGGCGAAGTCTGCTCCAGCGATCAGGGCGCTCCTGACCTCGATACTGGCTTCAGAGTCGGAATCGAACGCCGCCAGGAGTTCCTCCCTGAGGACTTTCACACCTACCGCCTTGGGGCTTTCCATGTAACTCCACCATCGAAACTCACTTCCGACGCTGAAATAGTTCCGGCGATTAGATGTTCATCCTCAAAGTATCCGAGATCATACTCGCTACCGTCGATTTCAATATCCCTTCTTGGCTCCACGGTGGGATTGATGTCTGCTCGACGTATGCGCAAAATAATCCCGCTTCCCCCAAGGTCTTCAGTGGCTTCAAAGGCCCGCTCCTATGTTGGTGGTCCAAGAAGTGAAAACACTTCCCGTATTGTTTCCTACGCGCCACGCCGGATTTGAATGTCCCCCGTACGGAACCGCACGGCCTTGAAGTGTATCGTCGTACTGATTGTGTCCCTCGGCGAGACCGCGGTACAGATATTCGTCGTCGCAATTGTGAACGAGGGCCGGTGTGGCACCCGCCAGCACATAGTACGTGTGCGTGCTGAAGTGCTGTCATCTGCGTTTTCGCAGGTCAACGGAATTCGGCCAGTCCGTGGGTGTGCGTGGAAGTGCCGTGTTGTGCGCCCCTGTTGCCGTCGGCGTTGCCGTCAGACGGCTACGCACGTGAGGGCGGCGGAGTGGGCTTTGGCCGGTGTCCTGTTCGGGTTGGGGTCGGCCATGGTCAGGGGCCGTACGCTGGCCGGCAACTCGGGCAGGCTTTGGACCCCTCGCGGACTGCGTGTTCGAGCGCGGATTTGAGAACGGAGTGGACGTACGTCACGGTCAGCGGGGACAGCCGCTTGCCGCAGCAGGACGAACCTCCACGCAACGTCGCCCGGAACGTCAAGACCACCGCGCCGCGCCCCAGACGCTTCACACCACTCACAGCAGCCGAGGCCTGGCAGCTCCTCCAAGCGGCCAAGAGCGACCGGCTGCACGCACTGTACGAACTCGCCCTACGCACCGGACTCCGCAAAGGCGAACTCCTCGGCCTCCACTGGGAAGACCTCGACCTCGACGTTGGCACCGCCGGCATCCGACATTCTCTCCAACGCACCCGTACGGGCGGCCTCACCGCGCTGCCTACCAAGACGCGTGCCTCTGAGCGCCGCATAGCCCTGCCCACGGGGTGCGTCCAGTCATTGAAGAGCCACCGTGAACGCCAAGGGAAGGAACGCACGGTCTCCGGAACGGGCTGGAAGGACAGAGGTCTGGTCTTCACCACCCCAACCGGCGGACCGCTTGACCCCGCCAACCTCACCCGTCGCTTCCGCGGCCTCCTCGACCGTGCAGGGCTGCGCCGAATCCGCTTCCACGACCTACGACACTCCACCGCCACCCTGCTCCTGGAGCAAGGCATCGACCTCGTGGTCATCAAAGAACTGCTCGGCCACGCCCACACCGGAGTCACCGCCGGCGTCTACGCCCACGTCAGACTCCGCCTCCAACGCCAAGCGATCGACACGCTCAACGACGCACTCGGCACGGACAACGACGGCCCTGGGGACCCGCCCGCCGCAGTGGTCGTCCGCTGACGTTGCCGTCAGCGTTGCCGTCAAACACAGCCGTACCGCCACGACAACATGTCGATGGCGGTACGGCTTTCTGCCCCGAGGGTTTCCAAGTAGTCCGAAGAAACAGGGCAGTTCTCGTGCAGAAAGGTGTGCTACTACAACTGATCCCGAATTTCTAGCCAGGCATCAACGTCGCGACTGACCTCTCCACTCACCACCGCGGAAGAGACCCACGGAAGAGCAGACAAAATTAGTTCAACGTCATGCAATTCGGAGAATCTGACACCCACCTCGCCGCTCAGGGGGATCGCCTGCCCCACGGGCGCAAAGAAGTCTTCGCCGGCGGCCAAGTACTCCGCTTTCCTGGTTTCGGACTCCGCTAGCGCCTGTTCACGTGAGAGAGGAATTCGATTGACCGCCCATTCGGCAGCCCCGTCCGGCGTCAGGATTTCAGGCAGGCCAGCGACTGGCGGGGTGAATCGGAGCGCGATGGCTGCGAGTCGCAGGATCCAGTACGCCCCCATGGGGGACCTGATGCCCCCAACAGCTACCGCCAGCCTGACGACCTCCACGCTGACTTCAAAGTCGCGTCTACGCTGACTCGAAGCCACATCCCGTAGGGGACTTACGCTGGTCTCCAGCGATTCGAAAACCGCCAACCACCATTGCGGATAGCTCCCGTCAGGAAAGCGCCTGTGGATCCAGTCGGAGATCCCATCGACTGGGATGTTCCGGATCTCCCGTAGATCAGACTCCACTCCCATTTACGGAGCCCTCCCGCCATAGTCCCTAATTACTGCCAATGGAACCCTAATTCCGGCCCCAGCGAAGGCGTCGACCCCTCGCTCGATGAACGCGGCGGCACACTGAGCACAGGGTGGCGTGTAGTGGCCCGTCATGTTATCGAATGAGGACACCGCGCCACCATTGCGGAATGAGACTTGCCCTGCGGCAATTACTGGCGCACCACCACTGGCTACCGTGTGATGAATCCCGGGTGCAGCTCGAACCATGTTCAGGTTCCCTGCCTCTCCAACTGTCCAGAGGAAGTCCCCACCCTCAGATGCGGCGCGCGAGAAATCAGAGGAACCGGCGGCCATTGGAGAAATACCCGCGAAGTCAGCCTCCATCATTTCAAGCCCCAGATCGTCGGGCCTGTTATTAGAGATCGAGCCGTTGCCGCAATTGTGGACGAGGACCGGAGTGGCCCCCGCCAGCACATAGTACGTGTGGAAGTCGTCGACCGTGAGGTTGTAAGTGGTGACGGCGTACGGGTAGTTGCGGGTGGTTTGGACCGTGAGGGCCGTGCCGTCGGGCTTGCGGAGTTGCTCGCCCGGGGCGAATTCGCCGGCGTCGAGCCACTGGCGGCGGGTTTCGCTCCAGTGCGGGTGGTGGGCGGTGGAGGTGAGGGTGGCCGGCGGGCCGCGGGGGTTGGCGTCGTCGGTGAGGGTGAGGTCGGTGAATTCCTTGTCGTCGGGGGTGATGATGGTCGCCGTGACCGTCTTGGGCGCGGTTTCGCCTGTCTGGGGGTCCGTGGCGAGGACCCTGTCGCCCACCTCGACGTCCTCGATGGCCTTGCTCGTTCCGTCGGCCATCTGCACGCGCGTGCCAGTGGGGAAGCTGTTCTGCTTGGTGCACGACGGCGCTGCCGACTCGCCGGAGCGCGCCTCAGCCCCTCCGCCGCTCGCCTCGCCGTCGGTGTCGCCTCTGTCTGCCTTGGACTGCGTGCCCGGGCTGTCGCTGGCCGACTCGGTCGTTGCCTTCTCGTCCGCCGACTTGCGTGCTTGGGCTGCTGCCGCGGCTGCTTCGTCGTCGGCCTTCTTGGCCTTGGTCACCGCCGCCATCGCCCGGGACACCTTGCTCTCCGCGGCGTCGACGGCCGAGTAGGCCTTGTTCAGTTCCTTGTAGATCTTGAAGGCCTGGATGCCGATCTTGATGGCCTTGGCCACCTTGCCCCAGGGGACGGCGTTGAGGGCGGTGTTGATGCAGGCCATGACGTCGCCCTTGGTGAAGCAGTCGCGGGCGTCGTTGTAGCCGATGAGGTCCATGACCAGGTCGACGACGGCGTGCTTGAGGGCATCGCGGCGCTTCTTGGCCTTGTTCAGCTCATCGTTGGACCTGTTCAGTTCCTTCGTGGCCTCGTCCGAACCGCCGCTTCCGCCCCCGTTGGCGGACTGGGAGGCGTTGACGTTGCTGGTCGTTCCGGTCTTGGTGTTCTGGGCGCAGGAGGAGAAGTTGTCGCAGAAGACCTTCAGCCCGGTCGAGTCCGACTTGTTGATCGGGTCGTTGTTGGAGTAGGCGTACGCGTTCCACTGCTGCGGGTCGCCCGGGTCGATGATCTGGTCGGGACTGATGAAGCGGCCGGTGGCGGGGTCGTATTCGCGGGCGCCGAGGAGGGTGAGGCCGGTTGCCTCTTCCTTGGTGCCGCCGACGAAGCCCTTGTCGCCCGCCCAGGAGCCCGGCGCCGGCTGGGTGCCGCGTTCGTTGCCGAAGGGGTCCGCGGGGCGGCGCACGTGGTTCAGGTCGGTGGCGTCGAACTGAACGCCGTTCGTGCCGTGGTGGTCAGACGACTGGTAGGAGAGGGACGACTTCCCCGCGCTCGTCGTGCGGGTGACGGACAGGCCTCCGGGGGCGCCGTAGGTGCGGACGTTGGAGACCTTGCCGGTGGCGGTGTCCAGGGTGATCTGGTCCGTACCGAGGTTGAGAGTGGTCTTGCCCGGGTCGCGGCGGATGAGCTGGTTGCCGCCGGTGTCGTACAGGTAGCTGGTGCCGGCGCTCTCGCCGGTACCGGTGATCTTGTCGAGCTTGCCCTGGTCGTTCCAGGTCAGGGTCTTGGTGCCCGGGGTGCTGGTGATCGAGGCGGTGTTGCCGCCGGCGTCGTAGGTGTACGAGGTGACCTTCGTGCCGGCCGTGCTGGTCTCGGTGGACTTCATCAGGGCGTGCGGGCCGCCCGTGCCGCCGCCGGTCTTCGGGTCCGAAGACGGGGTGTTGGGGCCGGTGCCGAAGGTCTGGGTGACCGTCGTGTCCTTGGCCGCGTTTCCGCTGACGTCCTTCTTCACCAGCTTGGTGCGGTTGCCGATCCGGTCGTACTCGTACTGCTGCCAGTACGGGGCCGGCCCGCCCACGCTCGGCTTGCCGGTGCCGTCGACCGCGGGCGCTGCGCTGTTGGTGCAGCCGCCGATACCGCGGACGTTGGGCTGGGGCGCGTTCGTGGTGGTACCGGTGTCGGTCCACGCCTGGGTCAGGCGGCCCAGGTAGTCATGGGTGAAGCACTGCAGGTCGCGGGCCGCCCCGTCCTGCGTGTTGCTGATCGACGTCAGCTGCCCGACCCGGTTGTAGGTGTAGTCGAGGACGTCGACGCTGGCCCTCGTCCCGGTCTGCTTGTCCAGGGTGGACCGGACGGGCCGGCCGGTTGCCTGGTCGTAGTCGACGGTCGAGACCACCTGCATGCCCGTTTCGCCGAGCGTGGTGCGGATGGCACGGCCGTACGGGTCGTTGAAGACGTCCACGACGTAGGGGGTGCGGACGTCTCCGATGGTGCCGGCGATGGACGACAGCTTGCCGACGTCGTCGATGCCGAAGGCGAGCCTCTCCGTCTCCAGGCCTGCGGCCGTGATGGCGGGCAGGTCCGTGGCCCTGAGCTGACCGTGCTTGTCGTAGGTGTTCTTGGTTTCGTAAGTGCCCGCCAGCTGCTTCTCCGCCGTGGGGACGGTGACCTTGGTGCCAAGGGGCCGGTAACCACTGTCATAGCCGGTGATCTCGGTGATGTACGGGGTGCCGGACTTACCGCCCACATAGCGGGTGGTGGTGGCGGGCTTGCCGAGGGCCTTGGGCTTGGTGTCGTAGGTGAAGGCGCCGACCTGCTTGGCCGGGTCGACCGTCTTGCCCTCGTACGTGGCGACGGTGCGGCCGAGGAGGTCGCTGACGGTGGTCGCGCTCTTGCCGCGCGCGTCGGTGACGGTGACGAGGTTGTTGGCGTCGTCGTAGGCAGTGGTGGCGGTCCCCGAGTCCGGGTCGGTGGTCTTCACCGTCCGCCCGAGGAGGTCGTAGGCGAAGGTCCACTCGTTGCCCGCGGAGTCCTTGCGCCGCAGTTCCTGGCCCTGGGTGTTGACCTCGTAAAGGGTCTCGTCGTAAGGGCCGGTCGGGTTGTTGCTCTTGTATTGGCGCAGGAGCGAGGTGGTGCCGTTGCTGATGCGTGCCGTGGCGTAGCCACCTGCCGGCGGGATCGAACGGACCTCGTCGGCTCCCGGGTACTCGGTCTTCGAGCGCCACTGCTCGATGCCGTAGGACTGGAAGACGGAGGCCGTGGGGCGGCCGAGGCCGTCGAAGACCGAGACGGTCTGCGCCGGGATCTGGCTGTCGGGGTTCACCCCGCCGTTGGGCAGGAAGAGCGCGCCCGACGGTTCCTTCTCGTCGTTGTAGTAGGGGGCGCTCGTCTTGACCTGCCGGCCATGGGAGTCGAAGAGGGCGTCGGTGATCAACCGGCCCTTCGCCCCGGACGGGGTGTGGGCCTGGGTCTGGCGGACGCGGCCGAGGCCGTCGTAGACGGTGTAGCTGTTGACGTACGTCTGCTTGTTCGCCATGAGCGTTTGGCTCAGAACGGTGGTCGGCGCCTTCGTGCCGTTCATGGCGTAGGAGAACTTGCGGACCGGCGGATCGGTCGTCCGGTCCTGGCCCGGCTGCCAGACGGCGGTGACCCGGCCGAGGGAGTCGTAGCCGCGTTCGGCGACGTGACCGTTCTCGTCGGTGGTCTTCATCGGCAGTGCGCGGCCGGTGTCGAGGGTCGTGGTGGTCTTCCAACCGAGGGGGTTGGTATGGGTGACCTCGTACGGCAGAGCGTTGGGCAGGGACTTGTACTCGGTCTTGGTGACGGCGCCGTCGGGGTGGGTGGCGTCCTTGCGGAGCTTGTTGGTGCTGGTCGCCAGGCGGCCGTAGACGTCGTAGGTGGAGGTGATGTTCAGCCGGTAGACCGGCTGGCCGGCGGCGTCGTACTTCTCCAGGACCTCGGTGCCGGTCTGGTTGGCGGTCGTGCCCGTCTGGCCGAGGGGCTTGTCGTCGAAGTAGGCGCGGGTGTCACCGACCGTGTTCGCAGCCGTGGCGGGTCCCGTGCAGCCGCCGGTGCCCTTGAGGATCAGGGTGCGGGAGGCGAGCTGGGTGAGCGCGCCGGCGGGGCCGGCGGCGTAGGTGAAGGTGGTGCACAGCCGCTGATCGGGGCGGGACAGGTCGCTCTTGTCGTCGACCTGGACCGGCCGCGAGAAGGCGGTGTCGTCGTAGGTGGAGGCGCGTTCGCTGACGCGCCAGGTGGTGCCGTCGGCGAGCTTGGCGCGGCTGGTGACCTTGCCGGTGTTCATCACTCGCGCTTCGATGGCGGGCATGCCGCCGGACTGGGCGCGGGTGGCGGTGGGCTTGGTGCGGACCCAGGGGGTGGAGACCTCGTCGGCGATGACGGTGCCGCCGTCGCGGTCGTAGGTCTCGGTCTGGCGGACGAATCCGGAAAGGTGGTTCTCGTCCTTGATGGTGCCGCCGTGGGCGTCGGGGACGTTCACGCTGCGCTTGGTGCCGTTGGCGAGGACGTCGCCGTCCATGCCGCGCAGGAAGGTGGCGACGGATTTGGTGCGCGGGGCCTGTGCGCTGTTGCCGTTGCCGGTGCGGGTGGTGACGGTGGCGTAGCCGCGGAACTGGTCCCAGGTGCGGGTCTTGGAGTCGGTGAACTCGGAGTCGTTGCGGTGCCAGGCGATGCCGCCGCCGTACTCGTAGTCGGTGACGACGGTGGTCTGGCCGGCGACCATGTCCTGCTGGGTGACGGACTGGACGACGACCTTGTGGAACCAGTCGTCGACCGGGTCGGGGAAGGACTGGTCGGGCAGGTACCACTTGACCGGCATGCAGGCCATCGCGTTGGTGTCCGCGGCGGCGGGCATCGTGACCTTCACTCGCGAGCACTCGGGGGCCTTGTAGACGACGTTGATCCGGCCACCGGTCTCGGTGGTGATCTCCTGGATGCGCGGCCGGTGGAACGGGGAGGTGGTGGCCTCGGTGCCGTTCGGGCGCTTGACGGGGCCGTCGACCCGGTTGGGGATCTGCTTCGGCTGCCCGAAGGTCACGGGCGGCACGTCCAGCTTCGGGCGGGCGTTGGTCGCGCTGCGCTGGATCGATTCCAGCCACAGCGTCGGCGCGGAGCCGTCACCGGAGGGCTCGAAGCGCTGCTTGAGCAGGTAGGTGTCGATGTTGCGGTAGCCGCCGGTGCCGAGGACCTCGGTTTCGATCTTCGCCAGGCGCTTGGTGGAGAAGTAGGTCGGCGACAGGCTCAGGCACTGGCCCGATGCCGCGCATTCCTGGTCGACCGGGGTGTCACCCCACGCTGCGGGGCTGGTCTTGCGCTTGGCCGGGTCGCATACGGCGGCACCTTCGAAGCAGCGGTCTTCGATGCCCAGCTTGATCTGGGCGGCGGTGTCGGCCTTGCCCTTGGCGGCGATCTGGTCGGGTAGGCGCTGGCCGTAGCCGATCCAGGTCGGGTAGGAGGCGCGCTGGTAGGCGGTGGGGGTGCCGGTGCCGTTGTTCTGGCCGCCGCCGCGCGCGTAGTGGTTGGTTTCCTGGCCGTAGCGGTAGGAGGTCAGGTTCTGGTGCGGGTCGACGACGTAGTCGAGGTTCCACTGCCAGCCCAGCTGCTGCCACGTGCCGTTGGCGGGGGTGGTCGCGCCCAGGCACTTGTCCTGGCCGCTGTTGAAGTAGACCGGGACGGTGGAGACGGAGTCGGCCTGCGGGTCCGTACCGTCACCGCCGGGCAGGCGGTTGGAGCCGAAGTAGTACTGGGTGCCGTCGGTCGTGGTGACCTTGAAGGCCTCGCCCTTCCAGGCCGAGTTCCGCTGGTCGGTCAGGCGCTCGATCTTCGTGCCGTCGTCACCCTGCAGGCGGTACTCGCAGGTGGTGTCGTCACGGACGATCTGCCCGGCATGGCCGGCCATCGACAGCGAGAGGATGTCGCCGGACCAGCACTCGTCACCCGAGTCCTTGATACCCGCGTCCTTGCAACCCCGGTACGAGCGCGAGATCGACCCCGGGTGCCAGTCCCAGCCCTCACCGACCAGACCGGCCTGCGCGTTCGTCGACGCCGTGCGGCCGTCGACCGAGGCGGAGTCGTAGCCGAGCACGACACTCGGCGCCGCACCCGCGATCGCCGACGGGATCTCGGCCGTGTAGCCGTACGTGAAGTTGCCCGCGTTCGCCCCCGCCTGCCACGAAGCCGACGGCAGCAGCGGCGTCGCGGAGTAGTCACCGAGGTTGCTCGCCGGACCCGGCTCCACGCCCAGGACGACATCCTGGGGGGCCAGCATCCGCGGCGTCGCGGCGGACTTCGCGCCGGACTGCGGCGCGAGCACGGAGGCATGGGCCGCGCCCCTGCTACGGACATCGACCTCCGCGATCAAGCGGCCGGAAGCGTCACGGCGGAAGTCCACAGGGGTACGGGTCGTGCAGCCGTCAGCGCCCGGTGTCGTCAGCGCACACGGGGGGAGCTGCACCAGCCTGGCGCGGCTCGCCCAGTTGGCGCCACCGTTCTTCGCCCAGGCGGAGATGTCGAGGCCGACTTCGACCTTGTCCGTCGCGGCCGCTCCCACCGGGTTCGTGAGGGCGATCATCGCGCCGTTCACGCCAGCCGCCTTGGCCTTGGCCGCGTCCTTCACCTCGACCTTGAGACTGCGGATCCCCACATCCACAGGTAGCGACTTTGCGCCATTCACTGGTGCGATCCAGACAGGGAGCTTCCCTGCCTGGGTCGATCCGCCTTCGGGCGCGGCTCTCGCAGCACCCTCGCCAGCCAGCGCGACAGTCTCCGCGCCGGAGGGAATCTTCTTGTTCGATTCAGGGGTCCACTTCCGGCCAGACGACTCCTGCCCACCCGAAGGCTTGGCGTCCGACCCCTTGACCGGCTTGACGCGCGGTAACGGCGTCTGCGGCGGCGCCCACACTTCGGGAGGCTTCCCAGCCGCCTCGGCCAGGGGAATTCCCAGGCCGGACACGAGAAGCGCGAATACCGACGCGAGCACGACGCGCGAGCGAGCGGCGCGTGAGCGCATGAAGACCTGACCCCGATGACTCAACCGGATCCCCCCACGGGACACATGGAACGAGAACGCCGGGCCGGCCGAACCCGGGTGAAGCGCACCCTACGCAGCGCGCGTTCGATTCATCAGCGGAGTCCCGCATTCCCCTGGCGTGACTCACGTCACCCGCGACTCGACCCGGGCGTTCACCGCACAAATCGGACAGCTCGACGGAGTAATCTGTTGACAGATTGCAAGCGTGAAGGAAATGTGCGGCTGACTTCTGTCCGTCTCACAGCTTGGGGGGCCATGAACGTGAGGCCGTCATTACTTCCTCCGCCACCGCCGAGACCAGCAGGCCCGCGCAGACGGGCCTTTCGCACGACGGTTCTCCCCGTGGCCGGAGCCGTCGTCCTCGCACTCGGCACTGGCCTGATCGCCGCACCACCCGCGGCTGCTGAGGCTGCGCGCGGCCACGGCCCCTCGGACAGTTCCTGGCCCAGCCCCACGACCAGGCCTCCCAACCCGGAAGCGGGAGCGGTCGATGCCGCCAAGGCCCGAGCCAAGAGCAGCGGCAAGCCGGTTCTCATTGAGCACCTGACGACGGCGAGTTCCCAGACGTTCGCCACGCCGAACGGCACTCTCACCACGGACACCGCTCCCGTTCCGCAGCGCGTCAAGAACGAGTCGGGGACATGGCAGGCCGTGGACGCCACGCTCCGGGCCGACGCGGACGGCACCGTGTCCCCGGCAGCCGTCCCGTCCAAGCTCAGGCTCTCCGGCGGCGGCACGGGGCCGATGGCCACCATGACCACGGCGGACGGCAAGAAGCTTGCCCTCAAGGCGCCCTTCCCGCTGCCGAAGCCGTCACTCAACGGCAACAGCGCCCTCTACGCGTCCGTCCTACCCGGTGTGGACCTCGAACTCAGCGCCACCACCCTCGGCGGCTGGCGCCAGGTCCTGATCGTGCGCACCGCGGAAGCCGCCGCCAACCCGGCCGTCAAGAAACTGCACCTCGCGGTCGAGGCCGAAGGACTCACCGTCAGCGCGGACGGCGCCGGCAACCTCAAGGCCGCCGACGGCCAGGGCAAGACCCGCTTCTCCGCGCCCACTCCGCTCATGTGGGACTCGGCGGGCTCCTCGACCGCCGCCTCGGCCCCTCCCGCGAAGTCGGCGCAGGCTCCGACCGGCCGGTCCGACTCCGCCCGGGCCGCCGAGGACGGTACGACTCCATCGAGCGCCGACGGCCCCGGTACCGGTGCCACGGTCCAGAAGGTCGCCACGGCCGTGGATGCGAAAGGCATCCAGCTCGTCCCCGACGCCGCCCTCCTCGGCCAGGGCACCGGCCCGTGGTACATCGACCCGGGCTGGAACCCGACGCTCGACAACGCCAACCAGGCCTGGGCCCAGGTCCAAGAGGCGTACCGCGGCACGAACGAGTACAACGGGACCCAGGACGGGCAGGACAGGCCCGCCACCGGCTACTGCGGCTACCGATACGGAAACCCGCCCTGCACCGGCGTCGGCCGTACCCGCGCCTACTTCCAGATCGGTGTGGACTCCCGGCTCCACGGCGCCGAGATCATCAACGCGACGTTCTACGCGGACGTCGTGTCCTCCTCCAGCCCGGACACCCGCACACCGATGGGGCTGTACTCCACCGGGTACATCAGCAACCCGACCAGCTGGGACCACCAGCCGTGCAACGAGACTTCGCGCATGGGCGGCTGCAGCAAGGTCGGGCACGTCGACATGTCCGGCTCGGGCGACATCCAGTTCGACGTCAAGGATCTGATGAAGACCGCTGTCGCGCACAAGTGGCCCACCATCACCCTCGGCCTCGCCCCCGACGACGAGTACGAGAAGCGCTACCGCCAGCGGTTCAGCAACACCCCGCACGTCGTCGTCGAGTACGACATCCAGCCCACCGTATGGTGGCCCCGCGCGGCTCCCACTCCCGGCTTCGCCGACACCGGCTCCTACGCCGACTGCCGCACACCCGGCACCGCCAACCCGTGGGACAACCCCGGCTGGATCGGCGCCAACAACAACATCACCCTCACCACGTCCACCTACTCGGCCACCGGCCAACAGCTCTGGACCGGGTTCCAGTACTGGGACGACGACCAGGGAGGCGAGAGCAAGTACGCCGACACCGGATGGCAGAGCAGCTACGGCGCCGTCACGGTCGACATCGGGTCGCTGACCGACGGGCACCAGTACGGCTGGGTGGCCCGCACCTCGGACGGCACGCTCACCAGCGCCAGCACCGACATGTGCTTCTTCCGCGTCGACCGCACCCCGCCGACCGCCGCCGTCACCTCCACCGACTTCCCCGCCTTCGGAACCATCGGCGCCCACCCCAAGAACGTCGGCGAGGAGGGCACCTTCACCCTCACCGGCACCGATCCGGCGCCGGCCGTGCAAGCGCGGACCTCCGGTCTGGCCTGCGCTCGGTGGACCACCGACCCGGTGGAAGCGGCCGTCACCGGCTGGAAGTGCACCGACCCCGGGCCCGGCATCACCAAGCTGACCGAGGGCAAGGCCACCATCACGATCAAGCCGCCGCGGTGGGGCACCAACTTCGTCTACCTGCAGACCCAGGACAACGCGGGCAACATGTCCCAGCCGTTCGTCTACAGCTACTACGCGCCGTCCGACCCGAGCGGTACCGCCCCGGTGTTCGGCGACCTCACCGGTGACATGAAGGCCGACATCCTACTGCCCGACACCGCCGGGGCCCTGCGGGTGATCGGCGGAGGTTCCGACCCGGCCGCGGCGCCCAAGGCCGGCATCAGCTCCGCTCCCGGAGACAACGGCTGGAACGGCGTCCAGATCAGCCACCGCGGCAGCCTGGGCCACAAGACCGTCGACGATCTGTTCGCTCACGCGCCCTCCGGCCGGGACCTCTCCCTCTACCGCAACGACGGCATCGTGGGCCGGTTCGACAGCCGGGCCGCCGGAACGGTGCTCAAGCCGACCGGTTGCCTCACACCCGCCCGCGTCCCCATCCCCTGCGGTGAATCCGGTTTCGGACCCGACTGGTCGAACGTCACCCAGATCGCGGCCTTCGGCAACCACACGGGCGACAGCAGCACCAAGCCCAACTCGGTACCCCGTACCTCACTCCTGTTCGTCGAGAAGGGCCGGCTGTGGCTGGCGACGGCGGGCGAACCGGACCAACTCGAGACGGGAGCCGTCCTCCTCTCCGCCAACGACACCCGGTGGGACTCGTACGAACTGATCACCCCCGGCCGGGCACAGGGCACCGACTTCCCCACCCTGTGGGCCCGTTCCAAGACCGACGGAAGCGTCCGCGCCTTCACGGTCAAGGGCACAGCCCAGGCACCCGACCTCACCGGCTTCACCGATCCCGCCGCCGGCACCGTCATCGGGAAGATCGACCCCACCGCCCACCCCCGGATCGGCTCCGACGGTGATCTCACCGGCGACGGCATTCCCGACCTGTGGGCCGTCGACGCCAACCGGCAACTCGTCGCCTTCAACGGCATCGGCACCCGCCCCGACGGCGGAGGCGTCCCGCACCCCACCGTCACCGGCTTCGAGTCCACCCCGGTCACCCTGGGCAACCTCAACATGCCCAAGGCCCAATGGCCCCTCACCGGGGAGAAGGGCGGCACCACCCCCAGCACGGTCGGGAAGTTCCCCGCCACCGCGACCGGGGTCACCTGGCCCAACGCCACCATCGACGGCCGCAGCACCACCTACGCCGCCTTCGACGGCCCCTCCTCCTCCATCAGCGCGTCCGGCCCGGTGATCGACACCCGCAAGAGCTTCACGATCAGCACATCGGTCATGGCCACCAAGGCCGGAGGCGTCGTCCTCGGCCAGGGCCCGAAGGGCAACACCTCCCTGCTGCTCTTCCCCAACCACTACACCAGCACGTGGGAGTTCGCCCTGGGCAACCCGGCCACCCCCGGTTGGCCCTACGACACCACCGCACAGACCAACAGCGCCGCCCGTATCGCCTTCGGCACCTGGACCCGGCTCACCGCCGCCTACGACCACACCACCGGGCAGATGCGCCTGTACGTCAACGGCACCCTCGCCGGAACCGGCCACCACAACTCCTCCGCCGGTCCGGCCCCCGCAGGCCCGCTCACCCTGGGCCGGTTCGAGGACGCCGACACCCCCTCAGGCCTCACCGGCGGCGTCAGCAATCCGGCGGTCTATCCCTACGCCGCCTCCGTCACCGCCACCGGGGCCGCCGGCCCCATCAGCCTGACCGCGGCAGCGGGACATTGCGTCGACAACGACGGGAACAGCGCCGACGACGGCAACAGGATCCAGATCGCCGGCTGCAACGGCACCGAGGCCCAGAAGCTCCAGATCCGCGACGACGGCACCATCCGGACCCACGGAGCATGCCTCAATGCGACGGCCGCCGGTACCGCCAACACCACGCCCGTCGAACTGCGCGCCTGTGACGGCAGCGCGCCGAGCCAGAAGTTCCTGCCCCGCGCCGACGGCACCATCCACAACCCCGTCTCGGGCCGCTGCCTCGACCTCGGCAACGCCGACACCACGCCGGGCCGACAGCTCTGGCTGTGGGACTGCAGCGGTTCCGCAGCGCAGCGCTGGAGTGTTCCCATCCTCGGCACGGCACCGCTCCCCGTCCCCGTCCCGTAACACCCGCACCACCGCACGGAGGCCGTCTCCCCCACCCGGGAGGCGGCCTCCGCCGCCTTCCTGGCCGCCCGGTCGCGGGAGCTCGGGCGCAATCCCTCGAAGGGGGGCATCGACACCTGCGGGTGGTTCGAACGTCCGGTGACCGCGCCGCCCTTGGGCTCCGGACGGGGGTCGCAACTGTGTGCGGGCGTTCGTTCCCCGCGGGCCGTGACGCCGCTCTGAGCAGCCACGTTCTTCCGGCGTCAGTTCGCAGCCGCAGCGCCTCGGGAGGAAACTTGCGATCCGTGCACGTTCATGTGGTGTTCGACCCGGCACCGGGCGGAGGTGGCCGCGCATGAGGCTCCTCAAGCGGCCCACGACCCTCCAGCCCGCCGTCTCGGCCAGCGAGCGGCGGCTCTTCGGCGGGCCCCTGCGCTACGACGCCGGCTGGTCCAACCACGACTACGCCCGCCTCGAAGGGCGGCTGCTGTCCACCCTGCGCTCGATGCCCCGCATGGTCGCCGGGACCCTGCGCCTGGCCTGGGACACCGACCGGCCGGCCCTGCTCACCGTCGCCGCCTCCGAGGCCGGGCAGGGGGTCACCTCCGCCGTCGGGCTGCTCGTCCTGAGCGAGGTGCTCCGTACGCTGCTCGGCTCGGGCAGCCCCGCCGAGCGGCTGCACGCCGCGATGCCCGCCCTGGCCGCGGGGGTGCTGGTCGCCGTACTGGGCGCCGTACTGGCCTCCCGGTCCACGGCCGCCGCCGGACGGCTGGAGCCGAAGATCGAGCGGGCCGCTCACGAGCAGTACTTGAAGGCCGCCGTCGAGGTGGAACTCGAAGCCATCGAGGACGGGGAGTTCCGCCGGCTGCTGGACAGCGCCCAGTGGGGGCCGCCCTCGGCCCGCCGTACCGTCGGCGCCTGCGTGGCCACCCTCGGCGGCATCATCTCCCTCGTCGCCACCGCCGGTGTCCTTACCGTGCTGCACCCGCTGCTGCTGCCCATGCTGCTGCTGATCGCCGCCCCTCGCGGCTGGGGCGCGATGCGCGTGGCACAGCGCCGCTACCTGTCCGTCATCACCTGGGTCGAGCACGTACGGGCCGCCCGGCTCATCGGCCAGCTGCTGATCTCCCGTACGTCGGCCCCCGAGGTGCGGGTGCACGGCGTCGGCCGCTACCTGCTCGGCCACTACCGCAACATGGCCGAGGTCGCCGAGAGCGAGGCCACCCGCCTGGCCAAGGACAAGGCCGCCACCGAGCTGCTCGCCGCCGCGCTCTCCGGCGCCGCGGCGCTGATCACGTACGGGGCGATGATCGCCCTCATCGTCACCGGGCGGATGGACCTCGCCGTCGCCGGCACCGCCGTGATCGCGGTGCGCACCGGGTCGGCGAGTCTCGGCGCGCTGGTGGCCACCACCAACACCCTGCACGAGGAGTCCCTCTACGTACGGGACCTGGAACGGTTCGTCGCCGAGGCCGGGCGGCGGGCCATCCCCGACGGCGGGGTGCCCCTGCCGGAACGGCTGGGGACGGTGCGGCTGGAGGACGTCCGCTTCAGCTACCCCGACCGGGACGAACCCGCGCTCGACGGTGTCTCCCTCACCATCGAGGCGGGCACCGTCGTCGCGCTCGTCGGCGAGAACGGCTCCGGCAAGAGCACCCTGGTCAAACTGCTCGCGGGCCTGCACCTGCCCGACTCCGGTTCGCTGACCTGGGACGGGGTCGAGGTGCGGGGCGCCGACCGGGAGCAGGTCTTCGACCGGGTCGCGCTCCTCACCCAGGACTTCGAACGGTGGCCGGTGACCGCCCGCACCAACATCGCCATCGGCCGGCCCGGGGAGGGCGGGGCCGAGGAGGCGGTGGAGCGGGCGGCGGATGTGGTCGCCGCGGCCCGGTACGCGGGGGCCGACCGCGTGGTCGAGAAGCTCCCGAACGGCTACGAGACCCTGCTGGCGCGGGTGTTCAGGGGCGCCTCGGAGCTCTCCGGGGGGCAGTGGCAGAAGTTCGGGCTGGCCCGGACGCACTACCGGGACGCCCGCGTCATCGTCGTCGACGAGCCCACCTCCGCGTTGGACCCGGAGGCGGAGATCGCCGCCTTCGACAGTATCCGGGGGCTCGCCGGGCCGCAGCGCGCCGTCGTCCTCGTCACGCACCGGATGTCCGGCGTACGGTACGCCGACGTCATCTACGTGTTGCACGAGGGGCGGCTCGTCGAACAGGGCGGCCACGAGGAACTGCTGGCGCTCGGCGGCCGGTACGCGTCGATGTTCCGGATGCAGGCCGAACAGTTCGCCCAGCCCGACCCCCGGTCCCGGCGGTCCGGCTCCTCCCCCATCCCCCGGCAGACCGGCGCGTCGCCGACCGACACTTCCGTCACCTGATGCGGTGAACTCCTCCTTATCCCGGTGACACCACGGGTAGGGCCCTGCTGATCTCTTGCGGGGGCCGGGCCACCGGCCCCCGCACCTTTGACGAAGGGCCTGCCCCGCCGTGACGCAGCCGTTCCAACTGCCGGACTTCTACGTGCCGTACCCGGCGCGGCTGAACCCCCACCTGGAGGAGGCGCGGACCCACACCAAGCAGTGGGCGCGCGATTTCGCGATGCTGGAGGGTTCCGGCGTCTGGGGGGAGAGCGACCTCGACTCGCACGACTATGCGCTGCTCTGCTCGTACACCCACCCCGACTGCGACGCCGAGGTGTTGTCGCTGGTCACCGACTGGTACGTGTGGGTGTTCTTCTTCGACGACCACTTCCTGGAGACCTTCAAGCGCTCCCAGGACCGCGACGGCGCCAAGGCCTACCTCGACCGGCTGGCCGCCTTCATGCCGATGGACCTCGCCTGCGGCTTCCCCGAGCCCACCAACCCCGTGGAGGCCGGCCTCGCCGACCTGTGGCGGCGAACCGTTCCCTCGATGTCCGCCGACTGGCGGGAACGGTTCTCCCTGTCCACGAAGAACCTCCTCGACGAGTCGATGTGGGAGCTCGCCAACATCGGCATCGGACGGGTGGCCAACCCCCTCGAATACATCGAGATGCGCCGCAAGGTGGGCGGCGCCCCCTGGTCGGCCGGCCTCGTCGAGTACGTCGCCGGCGAGGTCCCCGCGCGCGTCGCGCACTCGCGCCCCCTCGGCGTGCTGCGGGACGCCTTCTCGGACGCGGTCCACATCCGCAACGACCTGTTCTCCTACGAGCGGGAGGTCACCGACGAGGGCGAACTCTCCAACGCCGTTCTGGTCCTGGAGACTTTCCTCGGCTGCACCACCCAGGAGGCCGCGGAGGTCTCCAACGACCTGCTGACCTCCCGCCTCCAGCAGTTCGAGCAGACCGCCCTGTGCGAACTGCCGCAGCTGTTCTCAGACTTCGCCCTGGAGCCCGCCGAGATCGCGGCCGTCCTCGCCTACACCAAAGGCCTCCAGGACTGGCAGTCCGGCGGCCACGAATGGCACATGGTCTCCAGCCGCTACATGAACAAGGAGGCCAGGGCGACCGCCCCGCTCACCCTGCCCTTCATGCCGTCCGGGCCGGGCACCAGCGCCCTCGACCTGCGGTCCGTGTTCACGCGGCGCTCGATGGAGCTGCGCCGACGCTCCTTCACCCACGTCCCCTTCGAACGCACCGGGCCCTCCGTGATCCCGGAGATCTACATGCCCCACCGGCTCTCCTTGAGCGCTCATCTGGCGCACGCGCGCGAGGAGTCGGTGGCCTGGGCCTGGCGCACGGGCCTGCTGGAGCCGCAGCCGGGCGATCCCGGTTCCACGATCTGGACCGAGGAGAAGCTGCGCGGCTACGACTTCGCGCTCTGCTCGGCCGGGCTCGACCCGGACGCCACGCCCGCCGAACTCACTCTCAGCGCCTGCTGGCTGACCTGGGGCACGTACGGCGACGACTACTACCCGGTGGTCTTTGCGGGAACCAAGGACCTGGCGGCGGCCAAGGCGGCCACGGCCCGGCTGATCGCCATGATCCCCGTCGACCACGCCGCGCAGCCGCAGCCGGCCACCGCGATGGAGCGCGGGCTGGCCGACCTGTGGGTGCGCACCAGTGCCGCCATGCCGGTGGAGCAGCGCACCGAGTTCCGGGCGACGCTGGTGGAGATGCTGGAGAGCTGGCTCTGGGAGGTGGACAACGCGGTCCACCACCGCATCCCGGACCCCGTGGACTACGCGGAGATGCGACGGCGCACCTTCGGCAGCCGCCTCACCATGTACCTGTGCCGGCTCGGCCACCAGGGCCGGGGCGTTCCCGAGGAGATCTACGCCTCGGGGACCATCCGCTCACTGGAGAACGCGGTCGCCGACGCGGCCTGCCTGATCAACGACATCTACTCCTATCAGAAGGAGGTGGAGTTCGAGGGTGAGGTCCACAACCACATCCTGGTCACGCGGAACTTCTTCGACATCGGCTACCCGGAGGCCCTGCACATCTGCCACGCGCTGATGACCCAGCGCACGGAGGAGTTCGAGCACATCGCGGCGAACCAGCTGCCGCTGCTCTACGACGACTGGAAGCTCGGCGCCGAGGCCCGGACCGCCCTGGACACGTACGTGCAGGAGCTGCGGGACTGGCACGCCGGCATCCTCAACTGGCACGCGGAGTGCCGCCGTTACCGGCCGGAGGACCTGCGCCGGCCCGACGGTGGCCTGTCCGCGGCGGTCCTCGGCGCCGGCTTCGGCATGGCGGCCGCCAGGCTCTCCCTGCCCGCGTGAGCCGGGCGGTGGGGGCGGACCCGCCCGCCCCCACCGCCGAGCCGCGCCCCGCCCGCCGCCCGCCGCCCGCCGCCCGCCGCCTAGAACTCGTCGGCTGTGTGCGGCAGTACGGGCGTGCGCAGGGCGTCGTCCAGGGCCGCCGCCGCCCCGGGCGTGTGCTCCTGCACCAGACCGGCCGCGACGAGGTCGGTGACCCTGGTCCCGCCCAGGTAGCAGGCGGCCAGTTCGCGCACGTCGAGGGCCAGATCGGCGGCGCCGTCCGCGTGCCCGTACGTCGCCCCGTCCGGCCCCGCCTTGAGCCGGAACCGCCCGGCGTTGTCGGGCAGCCGTACGTCATGCACCTCCAGCACCAGTTCCACCGGCGCTGCCCAGGACCGCGCGGTCAGCGCCGCGCGTACGTCGACCAGGCGCAGCCACAGCGCCGGGAACTGGGCGGTGACCCGCACCTGGTCCCGGTCGGCGGCGAAGTGCAGCAGCGGGTCGTCGGCCGGGCGGCCCCACGCGGAGACCTTTCCCGTGAGGTCGACGGCGGCCACGCACTCCCACAGGGCGGCGGCGACCGCCGGGGTGTCCGCCTCCAGCTCGTCGACCCGAACCAGGCCGGTGGTGCGGGCGGCGGTCCCCGCGGCCTCGCCGGCGGACTCGGGCTTCGTGCGGTAGAGGACGTACCCGGCGACGGGTTCGCCCGGTTCCCCCAGGACGATGATCCGGGGCGGACTCAACTCCTCATCCTCCTCGTCCTGTTCGGCGAGCCACTCCTCGCGCCAGCGCTCGGGACTGCGGCTGGGCCGGCCGGCCCGTCCGGCGCGGGCCGCCTCGTGGTGGGGGCCGATCACGTCGACGGCCTCGTCCGGGTCGACGAGCCGCAGCGGGCGCGGGTCCGGGTCGATGCGCAGGGCCAGCGGCCGAGTGGAGTCGATCTCGATGGTGGCGCCGGTGGTGGCTCCGCCGTAGCCGAAGCGGCCGTAGATGGCGGCCTCGGAGGCCCAGAGGGCGGCGATCGGGCGGCCGGTGTCGGTGGCGCGCCGCATCATCTGCGTCATCAGCCCGGTCAGCACGCCGCGGCGCCGGTGGGTGGGCGCGACGCAGACGAAGGTGAGCCCGGGGCAGGGCAGGTCCGCCCCGGGCACGGAGAGCCGGAAGTCGTGCGCGGCCATGAAGCCGACCAGGGCGTCCCCGTCGTAGGCGCCGATCCGGTCGCAGCGCGCGAGCAGCGCGTGGTGCCGCTCGCGGGCCTCCTTCTCGGGCCGGTCGTGGAAGACCAGGTAGGCGAGTTCCAGGGCGCGGTCGATGTCGGCCTCGGGTACCTCACGGATGTCCACCATGATCGGGAGACTAATCGGTCATCGAGGACCAGTCAGCCCATATTTGCTTGATCTGCGGGTTCGGCCGGTTTCCGCGCCTTGGTCCGAGGAATCAGCGGCCGACCGGGCGCCTGGCCAACGGCCGCCCGGTGGCCGGGCTACCGGGCGGCCGGACCGGCCCAGGAGGCCGGGACGCGGCCGAGCCGGACGCGCTGGGGGTGGTCCCCGACGGGTACGGACACCCGCTTGGCGCCGGTGGCGAAGTCGATGGCCGTCACCTGGTCGGTGCCGCTCTCGGAGATCACGCAGGCCGTCCCGTCACCGCTGACCGTGGCCCAGTAGGGCTTGGAAGCGGGAACGAGCGGCCCCTCGGCGAGGGTGGCGCGGTCCACGACCGTCGCGTAGTCGTCCATGGTGCCCGCGATGCACAGCTTCGCCCCGTCGGGGCTCATCGACATGCCGTGGTGCCGGGAGTCGTTGACCCAGGTGGTGCGGTCGGTGCTGGTGGCCGGGGCGGCGGGGAGGTCCTTGAGGCGGGTGATCCGGTCCGAGGCCACGTCGTACTCCAGGAAGCCGCCGAAGAAGGACACCTGGAAGTAGAGCTTCGACTCGTCGGGGCTGAAGGACACGGGGCGCACGGAGTCGGACAGGTCCTTGCGGCCGAAGGCGTCCAGCCGCTCCCGCATGTCGATCACCCGGACCGTGCGGAAATTCTGCGCGTCGACCACGGTGATCTTCCGGTCGCCCTTCGTCCAGTCGAGCCAGGGCGCGTCGAGGGCCGTGTTCACCTCGCCGATGGAGCTGTTCCACAGGTAGCGGCCGTCACGGGTGAAGGTGTTCTCGTGCGGCTTGTCGCCGGTACGGAAGGAGCCGGTCTGCCGCCCGGTGGCGATGTCCAGGACGTGAACGGTGTTGGAGGTGGAGGCGGAGACGGCGATGCGGGTCCCGTCCGGGGAGACCGCCATGTGGTCGGAGCGGAAACCGGAGACCGGGAAGCGCCAGTTGATCCGCCCGGAGGCCAGGTCGATGGAGACGACGTCGGCGAAGCTGGGGCGGGAGACGACGACCGCCGAGCCGTCCGGGGTGGTGAACATGTCGTCGACGAACTGGTCGTGGCCCTCGCCGGCGCTCTCCCGGATGCCGAGGAAGAAGGCGAGCCTGACCGGGTTGAGGTAGATCTCGTGGAGGCGCTCGCTCTTGTCGGGGATCACGTTGATCCGGCCGACCTTGGCGAAATCGCCGGTGGAGGCGAGGACGTCTGCCGTCCCCTCCCAGTTGTTGCCCACGAACAGCACCTCGCGCAGCCCGCCGGCCGCGGCGGGCGGGGCCGGCGGAGCGGCCGGGGCGGGCGTGAAGGCGGTCAGGAGGGCGGCCGCCGCCAGCACGCCCATTGTTCGTACGGTACGCAACATCCGCTCAACTCCGGTGTCAGGAAAGGACGGAGAGCGCACCCTCCGATTACCGGCGGGTAAAATAGGGGGAACGCCGAAAGGGCGCAACCCTCACGGGGAGCGCCCTTTTCTCACCTTCCGCCGTCACCCCTTCAAGCGACGGAGCCGATCCTGTCGATCACCGTGGTCGCGATGTCCGGGTGGATCGGGATGTGCGCGCCCGTGAGGGCCACGCCACTGCCGCCGCGGCGGTTCGCGACGATCTCGGCGGCGATGGACAGCGCGGTCTCCTCCGGGGAGCGGGCGCCGAGGTCCAGGCCGATCGGGGAGCGCAGCCGGGCCAGCTCGATCTCGGTGACACCGACGTCGCGCAGCCGCTTGTTGCGGTCCTCGTGGGTGCGGCGGGAGCCCATGGCGCCGACGTAGGCGACGGGCAGCTTGAGGGCCAGTTCCAGGAGCGGGACGTCGAACTTGGCGTCGTGGGTGAGCACGCACAGGACGGTCCGGCCGTCCACCCCGGTGCTCTCCAGGTAGCGGTGCGGCCAGTCCACGACGATCTCGTCGGCCTCGGGGAAACGGTTCTTCGTCGCGAAGACGGGCCGCGCGTCGCAGACGGTCACCCGGTAGCCGAGGAACTTGCCGATCCGCACGAGCGCGGAGGCGAAGTCGATGGCGCCGAAGACGATCATCCGCGGCGGCGGGACGCTGGACTCGACCAGCACCTTCAGCGGCTCTCCGCAGAGCCTGCCGTCGGCGCCGATCTCCAGCACGCCGGTCCGGCCGGCGTCGAGCATGGCGCGGGCCTCCTCGGCGATGGTGCGGTCCAGCTCCGGGTGTCCGCCGAGGCCGCCCCCGAAGGGGCCCTCCGTGCGGACGAGCACGGCGCGGCCCATCAGCTCGGCCGGCCCCTCGGCGATCCGGGCCAGCGCGGCGGCCTCACCGCGGGAGGCGGCGGCCAGCGCGGCCTCGAAGACCGCGCGTGAGGAAGAGCCCACGGGGACCGGGGTGACGAGGATGTCGATGATCCCGCCGCAGGTCAGACCCACGGCGAAAGCATCGTCGTCGCTGTAGCCGAAGCGCTCGCGGACGGTCTCGCCGTCCTGAAGCGACTGCCGGCACAGCTCGTACACCGCACCCTCCACGCATCCGCCGGAGACCGAGCCGATGGCCGTGCCCTCGCTGTCGACGGCGAGAGCGGCCCCGGGCTGCCGGGGTGCGCTGCCGCCCACCGCCACGACCGTGGCGACGGCGAAGTCACGTCCCTGCTCGACCCACCGGTTCAGCTCTTCGGCGATGTCCAGCATGTGCGGCCTCCTCGGAGGATTCGGTTCCAGTATGGGATACGTGGAGGGTGCGGGTGCTGCCGTGCACGACCGGCGGGGCCGGGGCGTACGGGCGGTACTACGGGGGGTCAGCCGACCCCGAGCCAGCTCTCGATCGGGTGGAGGGCGAAGAAGATCAGAAAGATTCCCGTCAGCGCCCACATGAAGGCGCCGATCTCCCGGGCCTTGCCCTGAGCGATCTTGATGGCGACGTAGGAGATGACGCCCGCGGCGACACCTGCGGTGATCGAGTAGGTGAACGGCATGATCACAACCGTCAGGAAGACGGGGATCGCGGTGGAGGCGTCCGCCCAGTCCACGTGGCGGGCGTTCTGCATCATCATCGCGCCGATGACGACCAGGGCCGCGGAGGCGACCTCACCCGGGACGATCTGCGTGATCGGGGTGAAGAAGAGGCAGGCGGCGAAGAACAGGCCGGTGACGACGGAGGCGAGACCCGTACGGGCACCCTCACCGACGCCCGTGGCGGACTCGACGAAGACGGTCTGGCCGGAGCCACCCGTGACGCCACCGATGGCGCCACCGGCGCCGTCGATGAACAGGGCCTTGGACAGACCCGGCATCCGGCCCTTGTCGTCGGCCAGCTTGGCCTCGGTGCCGACACCGATGATGGTGGCCATCGCGTCGAAGAAGCCGGCGAGCACCAGGGTGAAGACGATCATGCCGACCGTCATGTAGCCGACGTCGCCCCAGCCGCCGAAGGAGACCTCGCCGAAGAGCGAGAAGTCCGGCATCGAGATCGCGGAGCCGTCCAGCTCCGGCGGGCCGTTCTTCCAAGCCTTGGGGTCGATGTCCACGACGGCGTTGAGGATCGCGGCCAGGACGGTGCCGCCCACGATGCCGATCAGGATGGCGCCGGGCACCTTGCGGGCCTGGAGCATGAAGATGGCGATCAGGGTGATGGCGAAGAGCAGGACGGGCCAGCCGGACAGCTCACCTGTGGCGCCGAGCTGGACGGGCGGCATGAACTCCGCGCCGTTGCCGACGAAGCCGGCCTTCACGAAGCCGATCAGGGCGACGAAGAGGCCGATGCCCATGGTGATGGCATGCTTGAGCGCGAGGGGGATCGCATTCATGATCATCTCTCGGAGGCCGGTGACGACCAGGAGACAGATCACGACGCCGTAGACCACGCACATGCCCATGGCCTGCGGCCAGGTCATCTGGGGAGCCACCTGCGAGGCGAGCACACCGGACACGGAGAGTCCGGCGGCGAGCGCCAGCGGGACCTTGCCGACGAAGCCCATGAGCAGCGTGGTCACGGCGGCGGCGAAGGCCGTCGCCGTGATGATCGCCGAACCGTCCATGGTGGTTCCGGCGACGTCCTTGCCCGACAGGAGCAGGGGGTTGAGCAGGAGGATGTACGCCATGGCCATGAAGGTCGTGATACCGCCACGAACCTCGTTGCCGACGTTGGATCCTCTGTGGGTTATATGAAAGTAGCGGTCGAGCCAAGACTTGCCGGCGGGGTTCAGAGAGCCGTCGCCGGCTTCCTCCGCGGTGGTCTTGGGCTCCACAGACGACTGGGTCATGGTGCCTAACTCCCAAGGTTCAAAGGGGCACCCGCTTGGGGATTGGAGATGCGGGATTTGGGATGCTGCGTTTGGCTGCACGACCCGGGGTGACGGCCCGAGGCGACGCGAATGTTCACTGCGTGTACTGCGGGTAGTGCGGGGTGACCGCTTGTACTACATGGGGGTTTTCGCAGGGGTACTGCCGGCCGAAGGTGACCGCGAGCGGTGCGGTGCTTCGTGTACTCCGGGCGGTGCGGCGGTGAAGTGTGACGTTCCCGAGTCACACCGCCCGGAGGGTCCGAGGGGTCCGGGGGCCTCGCGGCCCCCGGACCGGAGTCCGTCCTAGAGGGTCCCGGTAAGGGCTTCCGGACGGATCGGGGTCTTGTTGAGCTCCAGCCCGGTCGCCTGCCGGATCGCCGCGAGGACGGCCGGGGTGGACGACAGGGTCGGGGCCTCGCCCAGACCGCGAAGGCCGTACGGCGCGTTCGGGTCGGCGAGCTCCAGGACGTCGACCGGGATGGTCGGGGTGTCGAGGATGGTCGGGATCAGGTAGTCCGTGAAGGAGGGGTTGCGCACCTTCGCGGTCTTCGGGTCCACGATGATCTCCTCCATGACCGCCACGCCGAGGCCCTGGGTGGTACCACCCTGGATCTGGCCGACCACGGAGAGCATGTTGAGGGCCTTGCCCACGTCCTGGGCGGTCGCCAGCTCGACGACCTTGACCAGGCCTAGCTCGGTGTCCACCTCGACGACCGCGCGGTGCGCGGCGAAGGTGTACTGGACGTGGCCGTCGCCCTGGCCGGTCTTCAGGTCGAAGGCGACCGTCGGACGGTGGCGGAACTCCAGCTCGAGGTCGATCGCCTCGCCCTCCAGGATGTCGGCGATGTCCGCGAGGACCTCACCGCCGTCGGTGACGACCTTGCCCCCCTCCAGGAGCAGCTCCGCGTGGGCCCAGGCCGGGTGGTAGGAGCCGTTCTTGCGGCGGCCCATCTCCAGCAGCGCCTCGCGGACGTGCTCGCAGGTGTTCTTCACGGCGCCACCGGTCATGTACGTCTGCCGCGAGGCGGACGTGGAACCGGCGGAGCCGACCTGCGTGTCGGCCGGGTGGATGGTCACCTGCGTGACGCCCAGCTCCGTACGGGCGATCTGCGCGTGGACGGTGACACCGCCCTGGCCGACCTCCGCCATGGCCGTGTGGACCATCGCGACGGGCTCGCCGTTGATGACCTCCAGGCGCACGCGGGCGGTGGAGTAGTCGTCGAAGCCCTCGGAGAAACCGACGTTCTTGATGCCGACCGCGTAGCCGACGCCGCGGACGACGCCCTCGCCGTGGGTGGTGTTCGACAGGCCGCCCGGCAGCGCGCGGACGTCCGCGCCCTCGCCGGCGGTCTCCCACTGCCGCTCCGGCGGCAGCGGGCGGGCCTTGACCCGGCGCAGCAGCTCCGCCACCGGCGCCGGGGAGTCCACGACCTGGCCGGTGGGCATGATCGTGCCCATCTCCATGGCGTTCAGCTGGCGGAACTCGACCGGGTCCATGCCCAGCTTCGCCGCGAGCTTGTCCATCTGGGCCTCGTACGCGAAGCAGGCCTGGACGGCGCCGAAGCCGCGCATCGCGCCGCAGGGCGGGTTGTTGGTGTAGAGCGCGATCGCCTCGATGTCGACGTCGTCGACGACGTACGGGCCGACGGACAGGGAGGACGCGTTGCCGACGACGGCCGGGGAGGCCGAGGCATAGGCACCGCCGTCGAGCACGATCCTGCACTTCATGTGCGTGATCTTGCCGTCCTTGGTGGCGCCGTGCTCGTACCAGAGCTTCGCCGGGTGGCGGTGCACGTGGCCGAAGAAGGACTCGAAGCGGTTGTAGACGATCTTGACCGGCTTGTTGGTCGCGAGGGCCAGCAGGCAGGCGTGGATCTGCATCGAGATGTCCTCGCGGCCACCGAAGGCACCGCCGACGCCGGAGAGCGTCATGCGTACCTTCTCCGGCGGCAGGCCCAGGACCGGGGCGATCTGCTGGAGGTCCGAGTGCAGCCACTGCGTGGCGACGTAGAGGTCGACACCGCCGTCCTCGGACGGCACGGCCAGGCCGGACTCCGGGCCGAGGAAGGCCTGGTCCTGCATGCCGAAGGTGTACTCGCCCTCGACGATGACGTCGGCGCGCTTGCGGGCCTCCTCCACGTTGCCGCGGATGATCGGCTGGCGGTGCACGATGTTGGGGTGCGGGACGTGACCGGAGTGGTGGTCGTCGCGGCCCTCGTGGATCAGCGGCGCGTCGGCGGCCAGGGCCGAGGCCTCGTCCGTGACGAGCGGCAGCTCCCGGTAGTCGATCTTGATCTTGGCGGCCGCGCGGCGGGCGGTCTCCGGGTGGTCGGCGGCCACGAGGGCCACCGGCTCACCGTGGTGGCGTACCCGGCCGTTGGCGAGGACCGGGGTGTCCTGGATCTCCAGGCCGTAGTTCTTCATCTCGGCCGGCAGGTCGTCGTAGGTGAGGACCGAGTAGACGCCCGGCAAGGCAAGCGCCTCGGAGATGTCGATGGAGACGATCTCGGCGTGGGCGACGGTGCTGCGCAGGGTCTGGCCCCACAGCATGTCCTCGTGCCACATGTCCGAGGAGTACGCGAACTCACCGGTGACCTTGAGGGTGCCGTCCGGGCGGAGCGTGGACTCGCCGATGCCCCCCTTGTTGTGCTTCTGGGTGACGTTCGTCGGCGTACCGGAGGGCACGGTGCGAGTGTTGGCCATGATCAGACAGCCTCTCCCTGACGGGCGGCCGCGAGGCGGACCGCGTCGAGGATCTTCTCGTAGCCCGTGCAGCGGCAGAGGTTGCCGGACAGGGCCTCACGGATGTCCTGGTCGGACGGGTCGGAGTTCTGCTCCAGGAGCGCGTCGGCCTGCACGAGCAGACCCGGGGTGCAGAAACCGCACTGGACGGCGCCGGCGTCGATGAACGCCTGCTGGATGTTGGAGAGCACGGCGCCCTCGCCGGTCTGCGAGTCGGTGCCCTTGGCGGACCACTGCCTGGCCTCGTCCGTGGACACGCCCTTGCCGCCGCCGCACGCGCCGGTGCCGCAGCCGTGGCCGTGCTCCTCGCGCTGCTTGGCGAAGTCGGCCAGGCCCTCGACGGTCACGACGTCGCGACCCTCGACCTGGCCGGCGGCCACCAGACAGGAACAGACCGGCACGCCGTCGAGGCGGACGGTGCAGGAACCGCACTCGCCCTGCTCGCACGCGTTCTTCGAGCCGGGCAGACCCAGGCGCTCACGCAGCACGTAGAGGAGGGACTCGCCCTCCCAGACGTCGTCGGCTTCCTGCTGACGACCGTTGACGGTGAAATTGACGCGCATGATTACGCAGCCCCTTCAAGCGAGCGGCCGTTCGTGCCGCGGTACTGCTCCCAGGTCCAGACGAGCTGGCGGCGAGCGAGGATGCCAACCGCGTGACGGCGGTACTTCGCCGTGCCACGGACGTCGTCGATCGGGTTGCACGCGGCGGAGGCGAGCTCACCGAACTGCTTGGCGATCGACGGGGTGATGACCTTGCCGTTGTCCCAGAAGCCGCCCTCTTCGAGCGCGGCGTTGAGGAACTCCTCGGCGGCCTTGGCCCGGACCGGGGTCGGGGCGGCCGAACCGATGCCCGTACGCACGGTGCGGGTGTCGGGGTGCAGGGCGAGGCCGAAGCCGCACACCGCGATGACCATCGCGTTGCGGGTGCCGACCTTCGAGTACTGCTGGGGGCCCGTGGCGTTCTTGATGTGGACCGACTTGATGAGCTCGTCGGCGGCCAGCGCGTTGCGCTTGACGCCGGTGTAGAACTCGTCGATCGGGATCATGCGCGAGCCGCGTACGGACTCGACCTCGACCTCGCAGCCCGCGGCCAGGAGGGCGGGGTGGGAGTCGCCGGCGGGCGAGGCGCAACCGAGGTTGCCGCCGACACCGCCGCGGTTGCGGATCTGCGGGGACGCGACCGTGTGCGAGGCGAGCGCGAGACCCGGCAGCGTGGTCCGCAGGTTCTCCATGATCTGGGTGTACGGGACGGAGGCGCCGAGCTCGGTGACCTCCTCGCCCACCTCCCACTCCCGCAGCAGCTCGATGCGGTTGAGGTCAAGGAGGTACTCCGGACGGCGGTGGTCGAAGTTGATCTCGACCATGATGTCGGTGCCACCCGCAATCGGCACAGCTGTGGGGAACTCGGCCTTAGCGGCGAGCGCCTCCTCCCAGCTGGCGGGGCGAAGGAAGTCCATGTCGGCTCTCTTCTTCTTAATCGGGTCGTTCACTTCAAGCCAGGAGGCCTGAGGGCCCTCGACTGGTCGTTCACGTGCTGTTAACGCGGTGTGGACTCAGTACACAAGCCGCCCGTCCCCCGGGTGCAGTCACCGAAACCATGAAGGAGTTGGCTGACGGCCTCCCTCGTCTTGTAGATTCGTATGAAAGGCAGGATGCGACGACCTGCCCGATTTCCAACGGCAACATTCGAGACAGATCGGCGGCGACATCATGCGGCTGCGCGCACTGCTGGAGACCGAGGCGCTGGGGCTGCGGCTGCTCGGCGGCGAGGACGAACTCGACCGTACGGTCCGCGGGGTCATGACGACCGACCTGCGCGATCCCAGCCGGTACCTGTCCGGGGGCGAGCTCGTCCTCACCGGGCTGGCCTGGAGGCGAAATTCAGCCGACTCCGAGCCGTTCGTACGAATCCTCGCGAGCGCCGGTGTCGCGGGCCTCGCCGCGGGCGAGGCGGAGCTGGGTGCCATCCCGGACGACCTCGTATCGGCCTGCCTGCGCAACCGGCTGCCGCTGTTCGCCGTGAACGAGGACGTTGCATTCGCCACGATCACCGAGTACGTCGTACGGCAGGTCTCGGGCGAGCGCGCCGGGGACCTGGCGGCCGTCGTGGACCGGCACCGCCGCCTGATGACGTCGGGTCCGGCGGGTGGCGGCCCCGACGTGGTGCTGGATCTCCTCACCACCGACCTCGACCTCCGGGCCTGGGTGCTGTCCCCCACCGGCCGGCAGATCGCCGGGGCGGGCGAGCCGCTGGCGCCGGGTATCTGTGCGGCCCTGGCGGGCGAGCACCTCGCGGCGGTCCGGACGGGCCGCAGAGGACCGCACCGGATCTCCATCCAGGGTATTACCTACTCGCTCTTCCCGATCAGGGGACACGGTCGCGGGGCGGCCGGTCCGACCGCCCGTGACGTGCGCGAAACGGTGCTCTCCGACTGGCTGCTGGCCGTCGAGGCGGACGCGGGCGACTGGCCGGCCGAGCGCCTGGACCTGCTCCAGGGCGTCACCCAGCTGATCGCCGTGGAGCGCGACCGGCGCGACGCCGCACGTACCGTGCGCCGCCGCCTCGCACAAGAGGTCCTGGAACTGGTCCAGACGGGTGCCGCGCCGGCCGAGATCGCCGCCCGCCTGCGGGTGGCGGCCCCGGTGCTGCTGCCCGGGCTGGGCGCCGCCCCGCACTGGCAGGTCGTCGTGGCACGGGTGGACTGGGAGAACGGGGACATCCCCGGCGGCCCGGTGGCCCAGTCGCTGCTGGAGGAGATCCTCGTCGACCCGTCGGTCTCGGGACCGGAGCCGTCCGACCGGATCGCGGTGGCCCACGCGGGTGACGAGGCCATCGCGCTCGTGCCGCTGCCCTCGCTCGCCGGGGACGCCGGCGAGGACAAGGGCCCTGCCACGGCCCTGCACGCCGACGAGCTGCTCGCGGTAGTACGCGAACCCCTGGCGGCCGGCCTGGCCGACGACGGCCGGCTCACCCTGGGCGTCAGCGCGGCCGTGCACTCCGCCGAGGGGCTGCGCGGGGCGCTGGAGGAGGCCCGGCACGCCCGCAGGGTCGCGGCGGCCCGTCCGGGCCGGGTCTGCGCGGCGGGCCACCACGAACTGGCCTCGCACGTGCTGCTGCTGCCGTTCGTCCCGGACGACGTGCGCCGCGCGTTCACGGCCCGGCTGCTGGACCCGCTGCGGGACTACGACCGGCGCCACCGGGCGGAGCTCATCCCGACCCTGGAGGCCTTCCTGGACTGCGACGGCTCCTGGACCCGCTGCGCGACGCGGTTGCACCTGCACGTCAACACGCTGCGCTACCGTGTCGGGCGAATCGAGCAGTTGACGGCGCGGGACCTTTCCCGGCTGGAGGACAAGCTCGACTTCTTCCTGGCACTGCGCATGAGCTGAGGAGATCCTCTCCGCCACCGGCCGCGGGATGGCCGGCGGCGCTGATGATCCGTCCGGACTTTGTGAAAGAGTTCACCCGACCCCTTGGCCGGAGCCTGCGATCCGTGCTCTCATTTCGCCCCAGGGCTCAACCATGTGCTGCTTGATTGCTTCGGGGAGGGCAATGTGGCGGATACCGCCATGTCGGGTGCCGGGTCTACCGGGGGAGACGACCCCCTCCAGCGGGCGATATGGCGGCTGCGCTCGCGCGGCTGTTGGACCGACGCGGCGGCCCTGCTGACGCCTCACGTCGGCAAGGCCGGCCAGGCGGCCGCCGCCGTGCAGCGCACCGCGCTGCTGGTCGAACGGTGCCTGTTCACCGGCCAGGGCTGGGCCGAGGCCGAGGACGCGCTGAGGGTCGCCGAGGCGGTCGCCCAGGACGACGACGACCGGGGCGCGGCGGCGTGCGAGCGGGGCCACCTGGCCTACGCCGCGACCGTGCTCGGCGTACGCGACCGGGCCGACGAGGCCCGTTCCGCGCTGGGCCGGGCCGCGGCCCTGCTGTCACCGGGCTCCCGGACCCGTCCGCTGCTGGACTTCCGCCGCGGCCTGGTCGCCGAGCACCTGGCGGACGCGCCGCAGTCGGCGCGGCCGGCGTACCACCGCGCCCACGCGGGGGCCGAGGCCCACGGCGACACCCTGCTGTTGTCCTTCACCTGGCGGCACCTGGCGGCGCTGGCCCTGCGGGACGGCGAGGTCGCCGAGGCCCGCAAGGGCTTTGCGGAGTCGCTGCGGATCCGGGAGGACCTGGGCTTCCTGATCGGTACCGCCCCGGCGCTGGCGGCACTGGCCGAGGCCGAGCCGGAACCGGAGGCCACCCGCCTGCGCGCGGAGGCCCGCCGCCTGTTCCACCTCCTGGGCGGCATCCCGACCTGGCTGGCGGACCAGCTCCACCCCGCCCCGTCGCCCGCCCCGTCGCCTGCGGCGTAGCCCGGCCCACTCCGCTCCCGCGCCTCGACGACTGTCCGGCGCTTCAGGTGTGGACCCCCGCACAACCGGCCCTGCCGGAGTTCGGGGCCCGGGCCCGGGGGCCAGGAGCGTAGCCGGGCGCAACGCGTTCGAGGACCGGGTCCGGGCGGGCCCGGTCCTGGAGTCGCTGAGCCCCGCAGGCGTCAGGCGCCGGCGAAGTGTTCTCGGACCAGGGCTTCGACCACCGGGAGGTCCCGCGCGATCAGCGCCTCCAGCAGCGCAGAGTGCTCGGCCGCGTCGGCGACGAGATCGGCCCGCCGGACCCGCGGAGCGCCCGGCAGGGGCCACTGGGACCGGCGGTGGAGTTCCTCCGCCACGTGCACCAGCTGGTCGTTGCCCGCCAGCCGCAGCACCGCCCGGTGGAAGGCCCGGTCCGCCTCCGCGTACCCCGGCAGGTCGCCCGCCGCGGCCGCCTCGGCCGTGGCGGCCGCGGCCGGGCGCAGGGCCTGCCAGTCGGCTTCCGGCACGGTCCGGGCCAGCCGCAGCATGACGGGCACTTCGAGCAGGGCCCGGACCTCCGCCAGGTCGGCGAGTTCCCGCGCGGTGCGCGACAGCACGCGGAAGCCACGGTTCGGCAGGCATTCCACCGCTCCCTCGACGGCCAGCTGCTGCATCGCCTCGCGCACAGGGGTGGCGGAGACCCCGAAGCGCTCCCCCAGCGCCGGGCCCGAGTAGATCTCCCCCGGCACCAGCTCGCCGTCGACCAGGGCGGCGCGCAGCGCGTCCAAGACCTGCCCGCGCACCGAATGGCGCAACACCTTCCGCCTTTGTGCCGGTACCCGGGCGTGGGCCGTTTCGTGCACTCGGTCCTCCTCCGGGTTTCGACCTGTCCAGAGAATAGGTGAAGCGCCACGCAACGGGTGGGTGCGGACCGACCACAATCAGGTAAGGTAAGGCTTACCTGTTAACGATCGTGTGATCGGTGGCCCGTCATGACCGTCTCGGCCCTCCCGCCTGTCGCCCCTGCCCCGCCCGGCTCCGCGGTGGCGGACGCGTACGCCCGGCTGGCGGAAGCGTACGGCGGCCTGCGGGTCGTCGAGCGGGCCGCGCACGAACCCTCCCCTCGCGGTGCGGGGTGGGTCGGCGCGGACGAGCTGGCGGCCGGCGGGGCCGCCCTCGACGCCTTCCTCGCCTCGGACGACGCCCAGGTCCTGAGGGACTACGGCACCCGGGCGCGGCCCGATGTGGTCGCGAGCTTCGGGCTGCACCGGTACGCGTGGCCCGCCTGCCTGCTGATCACGCTGCCGTGGTTCCTCGACCGGCGGGTCCCCCGGCTCCCGGTCTCCGAGGTCGCCTTCCACCGGACCCTCGGCCGGATGGCCGTGCACGTCGAAAGCTTCGCCTGCCTGCCGGACGACCCGGCGGCCGCCCTCCCCGGGGCCCGGGTCGTGCCCGACGAGGAGGCGCTGCGCGAAGAGGTGCGGGCTGCGGTGGCCCAGCACCTCGAACCCGTGCTGGAAGGTTTCGGCCCGCGCATGCGGCGCGGCCGCCGCGCCCTGTGGGGCATGGTGACCGACGAGGTCGTCGAGAGCCTCTGGTACGTCGGCCACCTGCTCGGCGAGGAGCGGCGGACGATGGCCGAACTGGAGGCACTGCTCCCCGGCTCGACGGCTCCGTACACCGGGGGCGCCGGCTTCCGCACGCTCTCGGGCCCCGACGGCCGGGAGCTGCCCACCCGGGACCGGGCCAGCTGCTGCTTCTTCTACACGATCCGGCCCGAGGACACCTGTGTCACCTGCCCCCGCACCTGCGACGCGGACCGCATCACCCGCCTGACGGCGGACGCCGCCTAACCCACCCGTAGCGGTGGCCGTAATCGAACACAACTCGACCCATACGGGCGCCAGTTCGAGATACAACACCCTATCCGGCGGGCCGCGCCCCCCAATGGCGTCCACTTGCCCCGAAACCCGCGTGCACCGCGCACCGGCTACGCCACTATGGCGCCCGGAAAGCCGCACAGCCGCATACGCGAGGCAAGGGACATCCGCATGAGACTGACCGACATATCGCTGGACTGGCTGCTGCCCGGCAGCCTGCTGATCCTGGGCGTACTTGCGGCGGTTGCGGTATTGGCACGGGGCAAGCGCGAGAGCGAGAAGGCCGCGGCCGACGACAGCTGGGAGCGCAGCGAGGAGCGGCGGCGGCGCAAGGAGGCCGTCTACGGGACGGCCTCGTACGTCCTGCTCTTCTGCTGCGCGGCGGTGGCCGCCGCGCTCTCCTTCCACGGACTGGTCGGCTTCGGCCGGCAGAACCTCAACCTCTCCGGGGGCTGGGAGTACCTGGTGCCCTTCGGCCTCGACGGCGCCGCCATGTTCTGTTCGGTGCTCGCCGTCCGCGAGGCCAGCCACGGCGACGCGGCCCTCGGTTCGCGCATGCTGGTCTGGCTGTTCGCGGGCGCGGCCGCCTGGTTCAACTGGGTGCACGCTCCGCGCGGTCTGGGTCACGACGGCGCTCCGCAGTTCTTCGCGGGGATGTCCCTCTCGGCGGCCGTCCTGTTCGACCGCGCCCTCAAGCAGACCCGCCGGGCGGCGCTGCGCGAACAGGGGCTGATTCCGCGGCCGTTGCCGCAGATCCGGATGGTCCGCTGGCTGCGGGCCCCCCGGGAGACCTTCGGCGCGTGGTCCCTCATGCTGCTGGAGGGGGTGCGCACCCTCGACGAGGCCGTGGACGAGGTGCGCGAGGACAAGAAGGAGCGGGAGCAGGACCGGCACCGCAGGCGCGACCAGAACCGGCTCGACCGGGCGCGCATCAAGGCGCTGGGCCGGCAGAACCGGGCGTTCGGGCGGTCCCGCGGCCGCCAGGTCGAGCTTCCGGAACTGACGCAGGGAGCGGGCTCCGCGCCGGTCGGCGCGGAGCCGGCCATACCGGATTCGGGACAGCTGCCGCTACGCCGCCGGCCCTCACTGCAGGCCGTCAACCACACCGAATCCACTGACGTGACCGGCGCCCGGACGGTGGACCTCACCGCCGAGGACGACACCCAGACCATTCCCCGGCTGGACTCGCTGGAGCGCAAACTGAAGGACCTGGAGCAGCAGTTCGGCTGACCGGTCCCGACGTGAAGGGGACACCCCCGCAGGGCCCGCCGGTTCAGGCGGGCCCTGCGGCGTACGGGGCTTCGCGGCGCCCGTCGAGTTCGAACCACACCACCTTGCCGGCACCCAGGGCGAGCGCGTCCACGCCCCAGTCGTCGGCCAGCGCCTCCACCAGCACCAGGCCCCGGCCGTGCGTACCGTCGTCGGCGGTCGGTACGTACGGCCGGGGCCGGCGTGCGGCGTGGTCGCGGACCTCCACCCGTAACCGGGCGGCGGTGAGGCTCGCGGACACCTCGGCGCCGCGGTCGGTGTGGACGAGCGCGTTCGTGACGATTTCCGTGATCAGCAGTTCGGCCACGTCCGTGGCCTCGGTCCGGCACCGGTGGCGCATCAGCTCCCTGAGGGCCCGCCGGACTTCGCCCACCGCCTTCAGGTCGGCGCGGCGCACGCTCCGGCTGATGCGCACGGTGTCCACCGCTTCCCCGTCCTCGGCCGTGGAGGGTTCGCGCGGTACCGGCGCCCCTCTCCTCCACAGCTTCCCCGTCTTCGCCCCCACCCGCACGGCGGTGTCCCTCCCGTGTCCGTTGCTCTCGAACAGGCCTACGGGATGCATGCCCTCCGGGCGGATCCGCACTCCTGCGGGCTTACGGGCGGGGCACGTTGCGGAGGTTGGATCGAGCCATCTGGATCATCCGTCCCACCCCGCCGTCGAGCACGATCTTGCTGGCGGACAGTGCGAATCCGGTCACCATTTCGGCGCTGATCCTCGGTGGGATCGACAGGGCGTTGGGGTCGGTCACCACGTCCACCAGAGCGGGTCCGCGATGCCGGAAAGCGTCCTTCAAAGCACCGGTGAGCTGCTTGGGCTTCTCCACGCGGACCCCGTAGGCGCCCGCCGCGCGGGCGATCGCGGCGAAGTCCGGGTTCTTGTTCTCCGTCCCGTAGGAGGGAAGGCCGGAAACCAGCATCTCCAACTCGACCATGCCGAGCGATGAGTTGTTGAAGAGGACCACTTTGACGGGCAGGTCGTACTGCACCAGGGTGAGGAAATCTCCCATCAGCATGGAGAAACCGCCGTCACCCGACATCGACACCACTTGACGGCCGCGGTCGGTGAACTGTGCGCCGATCGCCTGGGGGAGGGCGTTGGCCATCGAGCCGTGGCTGAACGACCCGATGATGCGCCGCTTGCCGTTCGGGGAAAGATAGCGTGCCGCCCACACATTGCACATGCCCGTGTCGACCGTGAACACCGCGTCCTCGTCGGCCAGTTCGTCGAGGACGGAGGCCACGTACTCGGGGTGGATCGGCGTGTGCTTCTCGACCTTGCGGGTGTAGGCCTTCACCACCCCCTCCAGGGCGTCCGCGTGCTTCTTCAGCATCCGGTCCAGGAAGCGGCGGTCCGTCTTGGTCCTCACCCGCGCGTTCAGGGCGCGCAGGGTCTCCCGTGCGTCTCCCCACACGGCGAGGTCCAGCTGGGAGCGCCGTCCGAGGTGTTCGGGGCGGATGTCCACCTGGACGATCTTCACGTCGTCGGGCAGGAAGGCGTTGTACGGGAAGTCCGTGCCGAGCAGGATCAGCAGGTCGCACTCGTGGGTGGCCTCGTAGGCCGCGCCGTAGCCGAGCAGCCCGCTCATGCCGACGTCGTAGGGGTTGTCGTACTGGATCCACTCCTTGCCGCGCAGGGCGTGCCCGACCGGGGCCTTGACCCGTTCGGCGAACTCCATCACCTCGGCGTGCGCCCCGGCCGTGCCGCTGCCGCAGAAGAGCGTGACCCGGTCGGCCTCGTCGACGAGGCGGACCAGCTTCTCGATCTCGCCGTCGCCGGGGCGCACCGTCGGCCGGGCGGTGACGAGGGCGTGCTCCACCGCCTTCTCCGGGGCGGGCTGGGAGGCGATGTCCCCGGGCAGCGCGACCACGCTGACCCCGCTGCGGCCGATGGCGTGCTGCACGGCGGTCTGCAGCAGCCGGGGCATCTGCTGCGGGTTGGAGATCAGCTCGCTGTAGTGGCTGCACTCGCGGAAGAGCTGGTCGGGGTGGGTCTCCTGGAAGTAGCCGAGGCCGATTTCACTGGAGGGGATGTGCGAGGCCAGCGCGAGGACCGGTGCCATCGAGCGCTGGGCGTCGTACAGCCCGTTGATCAGGTGCAGGTTCCCCGGGCCGCAGGATCCGGCGCAGGCGGCGAGGCGGCCGGTGATCTGGGCCTCGGCGCCCGCCGCGAAGGCGGCCGTCTCCTCGTGGCGGACCTGGATCCACTCGATGTCACCGGTCCGGCGGATCGCGTCCACCACGGGGTTGAGGCTGTCGCCGACCACCCCGTACATACGGCGCACGCCGGCGCGCACGAGGATGTCGACGAACTGTTCCGCCACGTTCTGCTTCGCCATGCCTCCCATCCAGCCATGCCCGCGCCGGTTACGCCTCCCAGACTGCGGCGGCCGTGCGGTCGTCGGCGTAGCCCTTGAGGCGGAGCTGGGTGTCCGCGAGGAACGCGGCGAGGCCGGGCGGCTCCGGCTCGCCCCAGCGGGCGGCGAGCTCCGCCTGGAGGGCGGCCTCCTCCCGCATCGGCTCCGCCAGGCCGCCGGAGCACAGGAGCAGGGTGTCCCCGGGCCTGGCCACGGAGGCCCGGAAGCGGAAGGGGCTGCCGGGCTCCCCGGGCGCCTCGTCGGCTCCGTCGGCGGGGGCGGGGGTCGGCGCGGGTGCGGCCGGAGCGGCGGGAACGGCCGGTTCCAGGTCCTGCCATTGGCCCGAGCGGAGCCGGAAGAGTCCGCCCGCGCCGGAGCCGAAGCACACCCGGGTACGGCATTCGGGGTCCACCGGCAGCAGCAGTCCGCGCAGTCCCGCCGTGTACTCCTCCTCCGCGAGCCCCAGCTCTGCGGCGCGGGCCCGCAGGCGCCCGTAGCCCCGGTCGGTGAGCCGCTGCAGGCCCGAGCGCAGGGCGTCTCGGCGGCCGGCCCGGATGTCGTCGGCCAGCCGGCCCTGGCTGCGGCCGACGGCCGCGGCGACCGTGCGGCACAGGTCGGCGGCGGCCTCGGCGGCGCCGGGCGCGGCCCGGTCCCCGCCGGCGAGGGCCACCAGGACCAGGGCGTCGTCGCCGCTGCCGAAGCGGGCGGTGAGGAGGAAGTCCCGGCGCATCTCGCCGCGGTAGCGGGCGGAGTCCCCGCGCAGGGAGGCGGCGCGGAGGGTGTAGCCGCCGTAGCGGGCTCCCTCCAGGACGGTGTCCGGGACCAGGCCGTCGAGGGCGGCCGGGTCCGCGGGCGGGAGCCCGCCCGGTTCGGCGGCGTAGGTGGGTGCGCGGTCGCCGAGGTGCCGCACCTCGGGCCGCTGCCGCGGCGCGGTGACGTCCGCGGCGTCCTGGGCGTCCGGCCCGGGTGCGCGTACGGGGGCGGGCGCCGGACCGGGGCGGGGCGCGGGCTGCGGGACCTCCTCGGTGCGGTCTTCCGGGCGCGGCGCCCGGGCGCGCGGGGTGGGCAGCTCCGGGCCGGGCGCCGGCGGCACCTCGACGCCCCCGAGGGCGTAGCCGGTGGCGCCGCCGGTACGGGGATCGCGCGGCTGGGCCCCGTGCCAGGGCGGCGCCGCAGGCGGTGGCGGGCCGTACCGCTCGCCGGGCGGTGCGGCGGCCTCCGCGGTGGGCGGCGCGACCGGCGGTGGCCCGGACGGCGGCGCGGCGGGCGCGCCGGAAGCGACTCCGCGGGCGGGCGGCGGTGCAAACGGCCCGAACCCCGGGCCGGGCGTAGCCCCTTCCGCGCCGGGCGGTGCCGCGGCCTCCGCGGTGGGCGGCGGGACCCGCGGTGGCCCGGCCGGCGCGCCGGGAGCCGCGGCCGGAGGCGGCGGCGGACCGTGCGTCTCGCCGGCCAACGGCACCTGCACCGCCGGCTGGTCGAGCGCACGGTGCGGGGGCTGCGCCGGGGCGCTCCGCTCGGCAGGCGGCGCGGCCGGGGCCGCGGGCAGGCCGTCGGGGGCCGGGCGCGGCGCGGGCACCGGCCCCGCCGCCGGTCGCCGCGGGGGCTCCCGGCGGGCCGCGTCGGGCAGCGGTGGCCGTGCGGGCAGCACGGCGTCCGGCTCCGGTCGCGGGGCCGGCAACGGCCCGCGCCCCGGCCCGGGCCCGAACTCCGCCTCCCGTACCGGCTCCTGCGGCACGGGGGGCGGCGCCTCGGCCGGTTCCGCCGTCAGGCCCGCCGCCGACCGGAACCGGTTGTCGAGGGTGTCCCCCGGGTCGGGTGCCGGCCCCGCGTCCGGGTCCTCGTAGAGCTTCTGCCACCAGTCGTCCGCGCCCTGCTGACTCATGCCCTCATTCTCGGCCTCCGGTGGGGGCCGAAAACGCCGAATGCGCGAAAAGGGTCCACCGGCCGCCGCCCGGTGGACCCTTCCGTCCCGCCCGTACGGATCAGCGGACGTCGTACGCCCGCACGACCGCCTGGATGGCCGTGGGGCCCTTCGCGTCGGTCGGTTCGACCCTCGGCGAGGCCTGGGCGACGGCTCCGAGGGAGCCGGGGGCGAGGGAGCGGTCGGCGTCGCGGGGCGGGGGCGGGGTGCTGCGCGCCACGTTCACGGCTGCGTCGTGGACCGCGATGAGCGGCACCTTCTGGGTGTGGGCGTCGTCGTCGCCCTGCCGGACGAGCCAGTGACGTCGAAGAGTTCGGCCGGCGGCGAGCGCCGCGACTTCGGGGTGCGAGCGGCTGGGAGCCGTCCGCGCGCGGCATCGCGATGGCGGCTGGTGCGGCGGGGCGCTCCGTCGGCCCACTGCTGCGCCGTCGACGGGCCGACGACGGTGACGGCGAGGACGGCCGCTGTGGCCGCCCCGATCGCCGTGCGCGGATATGGTGCGCATCGCTCTCCCCGGTTGAATTCCGGCCAACTGCTGCATTGCACGGCAAAGCTGCCGCGTAAATGGCTTCTGACCTACGGATGTTGGTGCTGCGGTGGCGCAACCTTGGCACAGGGGCGGGGGGTGCGGCGATGATGTCGGCGGCGGGTTTGCGCCGTGGCCGCTTCCCGCCGGGCGTCGTGTCGAAAGGTGGTGGACGGGTTGCTGGGTGCCATAGGCCTGGACGAGGGCCAGGAGTCCGCGTACCGCGCGCTGGTGGCGCTGGGCGCGGCCGAGGTCCCCGACCTCGCGCACCGGCTGACCCTGCCGGTGCCGCAGACCGAACGGGCCTTGCGCCACTTGGAGCGGCACGGGCTGGCGGCGCAGTCCTCGGCGCGGCCGGGGCGCTGGGTGGCGGCCCCGCCGGGGGTGGCGCTCGGGGCCCTGCTGACCCAGCAGCGGCACGAGCTGGAACAGGCGGAGCGGGCGGCGGCGCTGCTGGCGGAGGAGTACCGGGCGGAGGCGGCCGAACGGGCGGTGCACGACCTCGTGGAGGTGGTGCAGGGCGCGAGCGCGGTGGCGCACCGCTTCCACCAGCTCCGACTGGGCGCCGAGAAGGAGGTGTGCGCGCTGGTCAGCGGCCGTCGCCCCCAGGTGGTGAGGGGTACGGACAACGAGGCGGAGGACCGGGCATCGGTGCGCGGGGTCGACCACCGGGTGGTGATCGAGCGGGAGGTGCTGACCCTGCCGAGCGGGATCCGGGAGGCGTCGACGGCGCTGGCCCGGGGCGAGCAGGTCCGGGTGACGGCGGAGGTCCCGACGAGGCTGGTGATAGCGGACCGGACCCTCGCCATGGTCCCGCTGACGGCGCGCGGAGCGGAGCCCGCGGCGCTGGTGGTGCACGCGTCCGGGCTGCTGGAGTCCCTGACGGGGCTGTTCGAGGCGGTGTGGCGGGAGTCGCTGCCGTTGCGGCTGGGGGCGGCAGGTGCGGCGGAGGAGGCCGGGGGCGTCCCCGACGCCACGGATCTGGAGATCCTCTCGCTGCTGCTGGCAGGGATGACGGACGCGAGCGTGGCCAAGCACCTGGAGCTGGGTCTGCGGACGGTGCAGCGGCGGGTCAAGGGCCTGATGGAGCTGTCGGGGGTGACGACCCGGCTGCAGCTGGGCTGGCACGCGTACGAACGTGGCTGGGTGGCCCGGTAGCCACTGGTCGGGCACGCTGGGCGGGTGGACGTGCCGCAGCTGCTCCTGGTGGGTCTGGTGCTGCTGCTCGGGCTGGTCGGGGTACTGGTTCCGGGTGTGCCCGGGACCTGGCTGGTGTGGGCCGGACTGCTGTGGTGGGCGCTGCACGAGCGGTCGGCGCCGGCGTGGTCGCTGCTGGTCGCGGCGACGGCCCTGCTGCTCGTGGTCCAGGCGGTGAAGTGGCAGCTGCCGCCGCGGCGGCCCCGCGGACTTGGCCCTGCCGCCGCTGTACTTCCTGCTGGCGGGCGCCGGCGAGGGGGCCCGCCCCCCAGTCAAGATCATCAAGGGTGCAGAATGACCCGTATGCCCATGACGAACGCTCCGAAGACGGCAACGATCGACGATGCCCGCATGGTCGGCCGCACGCTGGCCGCCGCCTTCGAGGACGACCCGATGATGCGCTGGTTCTTCCCCGACGACGCCTCTCGCGAGGCGGGAATGAGCCGCTACTTCACCACGCTGTTCACCCGGCAGTACGTCCATCACGGCGTGTGCGAGCGCACCGACGCCGCGGCCTCCTTCTGGGTGGCGCCCGAGGGCCGGGCGAAGGCCGTGCCCGACGCGGAGACCGTCCAGGAGCTCCAGGACATCCTCGGCGACCGGGCCGGGCTGTTCCGCGAGGCCGTCGAGGAGGCCGTGCAGCACGCCCCGACCGAGCCGCACTGGTACCTGGCGGTGATCGGCGCCGACCCCGCCGCCCGCGGCCAGGGGCACGGGGCGGCCCTGCTGCGCTCGGGTCTGGCGCAGGCCGACGCGGCGGGCCTGCCGGTGTACCTGGAGTCCTCCAAGCCCGACAACCTGCCCTTCTACGAGCACTTCGGCTTCACCGTGCTCGGGCAAGCGCGGCTCCCCGGAGGCGGCCCGGCCCTGTGGGCGATGCGCCGCGCACCACGCACCCCGGCCGGGGCCTGACACCGCCGCCCGGTGCCGGCCGCCGCCGGCCCGGCACCGGGCACGGCGCCCGGGTTCCCGAGCCGGGGACGGTCCCGGCGAACAGGGCTACGCTCGAAGGCCCTGAGGCCTGCCGCTGTCACCGTCCCGCCGGGGAGCCGCCATGGACACGCCCGCACCGAACACACCCGCCGAGCCGGTGGACGACGCCGGCGAGCCGGCCTGCCTGCTGCACCTCGTCTGCGACGCATGCGGATGCCTCGACCCCGGCCGCGCCACCCCCGACTGCCCCCGGTGCGGCGCCCCGTTCGACCACTAGACCGTTTCCTTCAGACCGCTTCCTCCAGGTCATCGGGGCCGCCGGTCGATGCCGGCGGGCAACGGGCGGCGCCCCGGGCAGCGGACCGCTGGGGGCCGTTCCCGGGGCGCCGTGTCGTACGGGCCGCGCCGGTGGATCAGTTCGTCTGGTACACGCCGAAGATGTCGACCACGAGGTCGATGTCGTCCCAGCCCCGGTTCCAGAAGTCGACGATGCCGTTGTCCCCCATGCCGGCCTGGACCAGGTTCGGGACGGTCTCGGACCGCTTCCAGTTCAGGTTGGAGGAGTTGGGCGGGGTGGGCCAGCCGGCCCAGCCGCCCTGGTAGGCGCTCAGCGTGTTCGGGTCCGGGGAGACCGTGAGGTACCCCTCGCCCCGGGTGTTGGTGACCGTCGTGTTCAGCACGTAGGCCGTGTTGGCGGGGCGCTGGGTGGACAGCGGCATGTAGATGTAGCCCTGGCCCTCCAGCGGGCCCCACTCCCAGTCCGAGCTGTCACGGGTGTCGAGCAGACGCTCCGGGACGAAGGGCAGGTAGGCGCCCCGGCTGCCGACGCGGTAGTAGCCGACGACGTCGACGATCACGTCGGTGCCGCTCCAGGCGCCGTTGCGGAAGTTGACCGAGCCGTCGGGGCCGACCGGCACGATCACGGAGTTCGCGACCGTCTGGCCGGCGCGGAAGTTGACGTTGGACGTGATCGGGACACTGCCCCCGCTGGGGAACACCGTCAGGTGGCCGGCCTCGCGCGGGTTCGTGACCGTCACGTTCAGCGCGACCGCCGTGGCGTCGTCCGGGATGCCGTCCCGGCCGGCGAACTTGGTGCCGAAAGTGGCCTGCCCGCGGACCTGGCCCTGCGCGGTGCCCGTGCCGTTGCGGGTGTCGACGAAGCGCGACGGGTTGATCGGCGTGTAGCCGCTGGACGTGGTCCGGGTGAAGTAGCCGGTGACGTCGGCGATCAGGTCGACCGACTCCCAGCCGCCGTTGTACAGGTCGACGTAGCCGTTCCTGTCGACCGGCACGATGACCAGGTTCGGGACGGTCTGCCCCTTGGCGAAGTTGACGTTCGACGTGTTCGGACGCTCACTGCCCTCGGGCCAGACCGTCACGTGGCCGGCGCTGTTGGTGTTGGTGGCGGTGACGTTGAGCACCACGGCCGTGACCCCCGTGGGGATGTCGCCGTTGCCGGAGATCCTCACCCGGGTGGTGCCGTACGCGGGGATCTTGGCCTTCGGCCCGCCCGTGCCGTTGCGGGTGTCCAGGAGACGGGTCGGCTTGTACGGCGTGAAGTCGGAACCCGGCGTGACGACGGCGAGCGAGTTGCTGCCCCGCTCGCCCGTACCGTCCTTCAAGGTGACCTTGATCGTGTAGGCGCCGATCTCCGAATAGGAGTGGGCCACGGTCTGGTTGGTGGGACCGTAGGTGTCGAACACGTCGTAGCTGCCGTCGCCCCACTCGATGAACGCCGAGATCTGGGCGTCCGGGTCGATGCTGACGGCGAGGCTCAGGCTGATCCCGCGGGCGCTGGTGCCCTTGGCGGACAGCCCGACCGTCGGCTCCGAGGCGGCGCTCCCCTGCGCCTGGGCGTCGCCCTTGCCGGCGGGCCGGACGGTACGCTCGGCGGCGCTCGTGAAGGTGCTGAAGTTCGACGCCGCGGCCTTGCCGAGGTCCGCGTCCGGAGCGCTCACCCCGTGCGCGTCGGGCTTGGCCGGGCCGTCGGCCTGGGCCATGCCAGGGACGAGACCTACGCCGGCCGCGATGACGGCGGCGGAAACTATGAGTCGGCGATTGCGCACCGGCCCCCCATTTTCTGTTGATGCTTGAACGGGTTCGAAAGCTCGCCCAGAGTACACAGGGAACGGGCCGGTTGATCACCCAATACCGGCGCGGGAAGGACCGGCCCAGGTCCCGCCCAGCGAGGCCGAACTCGGCTGCCTCCGCTCCCGGCACCCGGGGCGTCCGGCCGGTGGACGCGGCCGGGCAACCGCGGGTGAACCCGGTGGGGTTCTTCCCCTTCCACGCGTGGGGGCTCTGAGCGGCCACCCCGGGCCGCCCCGCCGTCGGGCCGGGCAGCCCGGCGGCGGGGCGGTCGGATCAGACCCGGTTGCCGCGCTTGGCGGAGTAGTTGGCCCGGCCCTCCGCCGACTTCAGCCGCCAGTCGCGGCGGATCTCCGACCGCAGCCGGGCGTCCGTCTTCGCCACGATCCGCTGGTTCTCCCGCAGGAGCTTGCGATAGCTCTCCAGACGCCGCTCCGGCAGGGCCCCCGATTCCAACGCGGCGAGCACCGCGCATCCCGGCTCCGCCTCGTGGGCGCAGTCGTGGAAGCGGCACTGCGCGGCGTAGTCCTCGATCTCGGAGAAGACCTGCCCGACGCCCGCCTCCGCGTCGAACAGCCCGACGCCGCGCAGGCCCGGGGTGTCGATGAGGACCCCTCCGCCCGGCAGGACGAGGAGGTTGCGGGTGGTCGTGGTGTGACGGCCCTTCCCGTCGACGTCACGGGTGGCCTGGACCTCCATGGCCTCCGTGCCGAGCAGCGCGTTCGCCAGGGTGGACTTGCCCGCGCCGGAGACGCCCAGCAGGACGCTGGTGCCGTCGGCGACGATCGCACCCAGGACGTCGGTGCCCTCCCCGGTGTGGGAGGAGACGGTGAGGACCTGGACGCCCGGGGCGGTGGTCTCCACGTCCTGGACCAGGTGGCCGAGGGTGACCGGGTCCGGGACGAGGTCCGCCTTGGTGAGGACGATCAGCGGCTGCGCCCCCGACTCCCAGGCCAGGGCCAGGAAGCGCTCGATGCGCCCCAGGTCGAGCTCCACGGCGAGGGATACCGCGATGATCACGTGGTCGACGTTCGCGGCGAGGATCTGCCCCTCGGACCGCTGCGACGAGGTGGAGCGCACGAAGGCGGTCCGGCGCGGCAGGTATGCCTTCACGTACCGCGGGTTGCCCGCGGTCTCGACTGCGGCCCAGTCCCCGGTGCAGATGACGCGCAGCGGGTCGTGGGGGGTGACGAAGGCGGTGTCGGCGCGGACGATGCCGTCGGCGGTCAGTACGTCGCACTGACCGCGGTCGACGCGTACGACACGGCCGGGTACGAGGCCCTGCTCGGCGTACGGGATGAACTCGGCCGCCCACGCGTCGTCCCAGCCGAGGGGGGCGAGGGTGTGCGAGAGCGAGGCCTGCGGGAAAGCGGAGAAAGACAAGGGGAACCCTTCACAGGGTGGCCCCGGCCGCACGCGCCCGCCCTGCGGCGGCACGCGAAGAGAGGTGTGAGGTCAGCCGGAGACCACGGAGGTCACATCGATGGTCTTCTGAGTGCGGGCAGCGCCCTGCGCAATGACAGTCATCAATGAACTCACCTCCGGGTCATACACGTTGCCGTGGTCCCTCACCGCTCGGCGGGAACGTCCCCACCGTAACAAGCACGCTCGCGTCGGGGCCACTCCTTTTCCCCGAGACGTTTCCCGGGACGTTTCCCGCGGCGTTTCCCGGGAGGTTCTCCGCGCCGTTTCCGCCTCGTCAGCCGAGTGCCCCGCCGAGGCGCCGGGCCAGCACCTGTCCCGGCCAGTCCCCGGACAGGAAGCGGTCGGTGGGCGTGAAGCCGCTGCGTTCGTAGAACGCGACCAGTTCGCCCCCGCCGCCCGCCCAGCAGTCGACCCGCAGGAGGGTGATGCCGGCCCTCAGGGTCTCCTCGGCGGCGTGCGCCAGCAGTGCCGCGCCGATGCCCCGGCCGGCGTGCCGCCGGTCGGAGACCAGCAGCCGCACGTACCGCTCTGGCTCCCCGGCCGGTGCGATCGGCAGCTGCGGGCTGGGCCCGGAGTCCAGCACCAGGGCTCCGACGGGCACCCCGTCCAGCTCCGCGACGTACGGGGTGTTCTCGGTGGTGTAGCGCTCCACCCGCTCCGTGCCGCCGGGCCGCCGCGAGTACGGGACCGTGCCCCACTGCTCGGTGTTCCCGCGGGCGTTCATCCAGGCCACGGCGGAGTCGAGCATGTCCAGCAGGGCCGGTGCGTCCGCCGGGCCGCCCGGTCGGATCCGTATCGTGTGTGCGCTGTCGTTCATTCCGGAAGCCTATGCGCGGAAGCGGACCGGCAGGTGCTTGACGCCGTTGGTGAAGTCCGAGCGCAGCCTCCGGACTTCGCCGGTGAGCTCGAAGTCGGTGTGGTGGCGCAGGAGTTCCCGGGTCAGCGCCTTGATCCGGGTGCGGGCCAGGCCCGCGCCCAGGCAGAAGTGCGGTCCCCCACCGAGGGCGAGGTGCTCGTTGGGCGTACGGCGGATGTCGGGCCCGCACGGCCGGGGGCGGGGCGGCCCGGGAGCCGCCGCGCCGGGTGTCCGCCGTCCGCCCGGCGGCGGGCGTCGACGGGCCGGAACGCGGCAGGGGCGGCGCCGTCCCCGCACTCGTACCGGCTTCCCGACACAGCAAGCGCGCATATCTGACGCACCGTCAATCCTCGTGCGCTGCCCGGTCCGGGACGCGGGGCAGCCGGTGCTGCCGGCGGGCAGGACCGGGTGGACGGTGTCCGTTTCGTTCAAGACCGCGGAGCCCGGGATGCCTAGCCTGCCGGTATGACTCCACGATTCGACATGATCGGCATGGTCGTCTCCGACATGGCCGCCTCGCTCGCCTTCTACCGCCGCCTCGGCCTGGACGTGCCGGCCGAGGCCGACGGCCTCCCCCACGTCGAGGCCACGCTCCCGGGAGGGCTGCGCATCGGCTGGGACACCGAGGAGACCGTCCGGTCCTTCGACCCGTCCTGGACCCCGCCCACCGGCGAGGGCCGCCGGGACCTGGCCTTCCTGTGCGACTCCCCCGCCGAGGTGGACGCCCTGTACGACGACCTGACCCGGACCGGCTACCGAGGCCATCTGAAGCCCTGGGACGCCTTCTGGGGGCAGCGCTACGCCGTGGTCCTCGACCCGGACGGCTGCGGCGTCTCCCTCTTCGCCCCGGCGGCGCCCCCCGAGTAGGCGGTCAGCGTGGTCCCGGCCAGCGCGCGCACCTCGCGCGCGAGGTGGGCCTGGTCGGCGTAGCCGGCCGCGTGCGCCACCTCGGCGTACGGCAGGCCCCCGTCCGCCAGGGCCAGGGCCCGGCGCAGGCGCAGGATGCGGCCGAGCTTGCGCGGTCCGTACCCGAAGGCGTCCAGGGAGCGCCGGTGCAGCTGCCGCTCCCCCAGCCCCGCCGCGGCCGCGATCGCGGCCACCGGCTGCCCGGCCCGCAGCCGGGCTACGACCTCGGCGGCCAAGGTGTCGGCCGGCCCGGTGTCGGCCGCGCGGGCCCGGGCCACTGCTTCGAGGCCTGCGCGCGGGTCCCCGTACGCCGCCACCAGTCCGGTGAGGCGGCGTACCTCCCGGGCGGGCCACAGGTCGGCGAGCGCGACCCGCCGGTCCCGCAGGACGTGCGCCGGTACGCCGAGCAGCGCGGGCGCGGTACCGGGCGCGAGCCGGATCCCGGCGACGGCCCCGGCGTGCACTTCCCCGGCGGGATGGGGTCCTGTGTCGGGCCCCGCCACGAGGAGCCGTCCGCCGGCCCAGAGCAGGTCCATGCACCCGTCGGGCAGCACCACGCCGGCGCCGCCCTCGACCTGCCACAGCACGGCTCCCGGCACGCCGGCCGACGCTGTCTCCTCGTACACGGCTCCAGGCTACGCCCGCCCCTCTCGTGCGATCGGCCCGGCCGAGCCGCCGTGCGCCCTGGCCCGCCTCGCCCCGCCCCGCCGCCCCGGCCGCCCCCCGCTCGGGCTGTCAGTGCTTGCGCAGGCGCGAGTGGTAGTCCTCGGGCGGCAGGAACTTCGACCAGCGTTCCGGGAACTCCGACGGCATGTCGTCGTCCTCGTCGTCCTCCGACTCACCCTCCGCCATCGCCCGCCAGGCGGCGGCCCGCGCGATCAGCTGCGCGGCCTCCGCCTCCCGGATCCGCTCGTTCGCCTCGCGCGCCGCCGCCGTGGCCACCGACGGCCAGACGCGGTCGATGGCGGCGTTCACGGCCGCGCCGACGAGCACCGCGAAGGCCGAGATGCCGATCCAGAGGAGGACGGCGACGGGCGCGGCCAGGGAGCCGTAGATGGTCGGCCCCTCCACGGTGTTGGTGAGGTAGATCCGCAGCAGGAACGAGCCCAGCACCCACATGGCCAGTGCCACCAGCGCGCCCGGCACGTCCTCGATCCACGGCGAGCGCACGGGCACGGACACGTGGTAGAGCGTCGTCAGGAAGGCGATGGACAGCAGGGTCACGGTCGGCCAGTACAGGACGGCGATCACCTCGGTGCCCCACGGCACGAGCCGGACGACGGCGTCCGGGCCGACCACCATCAGCGGCAGCACGATGGCGCCGATCAGCAGGGCGATGACGTAGAGCAGGAAGGCCAGCAGCCGGGTCTTGACGATGCCGCGGTGGCCGTCGAGCCCGTACATCACGGTGATGGTGTCGATGAAGACGTTGACGGCGCGGGATCCCGACCACAGGGCGAAGGCGAATCCGAGGGAGATCAGGTCGGGCCGGCCACTGCGGGTGACGTCGTCCAGGAGGGGTCTGGCGATGTCGTTGACGCCGCGGTCGGACAGGACCGTGCCGACAGCGCGCAGGATGTTCTCCTCGATGCTCTCGACGGTACGGGTGTCCGTCCACCCGTCGACGTAGCCGAGCAGGCCCAGCAGGCCCAGGAAGAGCGGGGGCAGCGAGAGCAGGGTGAAGAACGCCGCCTCGGCCGCGAGCCCGAGGATCCGGTACTCGATGCACGAGTTGACGGTGTCCTTCAACAGCAGCCAGCCCATCTTCCGCTTCGAGACGTTGCGGTAGAGGGCGCGGGCCCGGTGGAGCCGTCCTGGGATCCGCTCGGGTGTTTCTTTTGCTGGCTGCACGTCCTTACGGTATCCGCATGGCAGCCACCACCCACACAGTCAGCAACCAGGCCCCGCCCCTGGTGGGCTACGACGTCTACGGCGGCGATCGGGCCCTCACCGAGGGCGTCGAGCGTCACCTGGCGTCCGCGGCTCCCGAACTCCTCGGCGAGGTACGGGCGGAGCTCGCGGACCTCGGGCGCGCGGCCGGTTCCGCGCAGGCCCAGGAATGGGGCGCGCAGGCGAACGAGAACCCTCCGAAACTGCGCACGCACGACCGGTACGGGAACCGTATCGACGAGGTGGAGTTCCACCCGGCCTGGCACCGGCTGCTCGGGCACGCGGTGTCCTCCGGGCTGACCGACGCCTGGGGCCGGCCGGCCGGGCACCTGCGCCGCGCCGCCGGGTTCTTCCTGTGGTCGCAGGCGGAGGCCGGCCACGGTTGCCCCGTCTCGATGACGCACGCGGCCGTGCCGGCCCTGCGGGCCGATCCGTCGATCGCAGCCGAGTGGGAGCCGCGGCTGACCTCGCACGTGTACGAGGAGGGCCTGCGGCCGGCGGCGCGGAAGGCCGGCGTGCTCTTCGGCATGGGGATGACCGAGAAGCAGGGCGGCAGCGACGTACGGGCCAACACGACGGCCGCCGTGCCGCTGGGCGCGTCCGGCGAGTACCTGCTGACCGGGCACAAATGGTTCTGTTCGGCGCCGATGTGCGACGGCTTCCTGGTGCTGGCACAGGCTCCGGGCGGGCTGACCTGCTTCCTGGTGCCGCGGGTGCTGGAGGACGGCACGCGCAACGTCTTCGCGATCCAGCGGCTGAAGGACAAGCTGGGCAACAAGTCGAACGCGTCGAGCGAGGTCGAGTTCGACGGGACGTGGGCGCGACGGGTCGGCGAGGAGGGCCGCGGGGTGCGGACCATCATCGAGATGGTCGCGGCGACCCGGCTGGACTGCGTCATCGGCTCGGCCGCGCTGATGCGGCAGTCGCTGACGCAGGCGGTGCACCATGCGGAGCACCGCTCTGCTTTCGGAGCACCGCTCATCGACCAGCCGCTGATGCGCAACGTGCTCGCGGACCTCACCCTGGAGTCGGAGGCCGCCACCACCCTGACGCTGCGCCTGGCCGCCGCCTATGACGCCGGGACCGAGCAGGAGAAAGCCTTCCTGCGCCTGGCCGTGCCCGCCGCGAAGTACTGGGTGACGAAGCGGTGTACGCCGATGGTGGCCGAAGCCCTGGAGTGTCTGGGTGGCAACGGCTACGTCGAGGAGTCCGGGCTGCCGAGACTGCTGCGCGAATCCCCGCTCAACTCCATCTGGGAGGGCTCGGGCAACGTCCAGGCCCTGGACGTGCTGCGCGCCCTCCAGCGGGAGCCGCAGGCGCTGAACGCCTTCCTCCAGGAGGTGGGCCTGGCCCGGGGCGCCGACCACCGGCTGGATTCGGCCATCAAGGACCTGCTGACGGATCTCGCCGATCTGGAGGGCATCGAGGCGCGGGCCCGCCGGGTCGTGGAGCGCATGGCTCTGGTGCTGCAGGGATCGCTGCTGGTCCGATGGGCTCCGCCGGAGGTCGCGGACGCCTTCTGCGCCTCGCGGCTGGGCGGTGACTGGGGTACGGCCTTCGGCACGCTGCCGCACAGCCTGGATCTGCGCGCGGTCGTGGAACGGGCGCGGATCGCGCGCTAGGGAGGAGCCCCCGTCGGGCTCCCCTGCGGTCCCCAAACCGCTCCGAGCCGGGATCCGGGCCCGTCGACCGGCCCAGAGGTGGCGCCGCGCCGACTCGGCACCACCCCTGATCCGAAGCCCCGAGGAGGAGCTGTCACGCCGCTCGGGCGGCGTGCGGACATTTTCGGTCGGGCGGACGGAACTTGGCGAGGGTTGCATACCGTTGCAACCTGTGAGTCGGCAGCCGCCCGTCGGGGGCGCCGGGGGGAAGCGGTTCGAGGCGCCGCGGACCGGCACCTGGGGAACCGCCGGGCGGCCGGCGTCGTACGTCCTGTTCGCACGGGGAGGTTCCGGTGGCCGACACCACAGGCATCACGGTCGATGTGGCACGCATCTCGGCCATGCACCCTCGGGAGGCCACGCGCCTGCTCAAGGGGGTGCGCGCGGCCGCGCTGGCGGGCGCCCGCCCGCCGGCCGCGCCCCGGCCGGAGATCGCGGAGTCCTGGCGCCGCATGCTGGCCCGCGGGGTGCACCCGGACCGGGACGCGCGCTCGCGGATGCTGTCGGCCGCCGAGACGGAGGAGCGGCGCCACGTCTCCCCGCTGCGGGAGGTCCTTCCCGTGCTGCGGGAGGGCCTGCTGCCCGCGCTCGACGGGGCGCTCCACATCATGGTCGTCGCGGACGCGGACGGGAGGCTGCTGTGGCGGGAGGGCCACACGTCCATCCTGCGCAAGGCGGACCGGCTCGGTTTCGCGGTCGGGGCCGACTGGGACGAGGCCGTCGTCGGCACGAACGGTGTGGGGACCGCCCTGGTGGCCCGGCGGCCGGTCCAGGTGTTCTCGGCGGAGCACTTCGTCTCCAGCCACCACGACTGGACCTGCGCCGGGGCGCCCGTGCGCGACCCGCGAGACGGCCGGCTGCTGGGCGTGGTCGACGTCAGCGGGCCGCTGGCCACCATGCATCCGGCGACGCTGGCCTGGGTGAGCTCGGTGGCCCGGCTCGCGGAACGGGAGCTGCGGATCCGGCACCTGGAGTCGCTGGAGCGGCTGCGGGCGGTGGCGGCCCCGCTGCTGGCCCGGCTGCCCGGACGGGCGCTGGCCGTGGACCCGCACGGCTGGACGGCCGCGGTGACGGGGCTGGCCCCGGCGGACCGGATCCCCCTGCCGAAGGACTTCGCGCCGGGCCGGGTGTGGCTGCCGCAGCTCGGCGACTGTGTGGCAGAGCCGCTGCCCGGCGGCTGGCTGCTGCGGGTCGCGCCGGACCGTACGGGCACGGCCGCGACCCGGGTCGTACTGGACCTCAGCCGGTCGGGTTCCTGGTCGGCGACGGTGTACGGGTCGTCCGGGAGCTGGTCGCAGGAGCTGAGCCCGCGCCACGCGGAGCTGCTGTTCCTGCTGGCGGAGAGCCCGCGGGGGCGCTCGGCGGCGGAGCTGTCGGCGGAGGTGTTCGGTGACCCGGCCCGTACGGTGACGGTGCGGGCGGAGCTGTCGCGCGTACGCCGCCACCTCGCGGGCGTCCTGGCCCACCGGCCGTACCGCTTCGCGGAGGACGTCGAGGTGGAGCTGCTCCGCCCCGAGGACCCGGCCGCGCTGCTCCCGCACTCCACCGCCCCGGCGGTGGTCCGGGCCCGCCTGGGCCGGACGGGACCCGGCATGATTCCCTGAGCTGCATGAGCACCATCACACTCACCACCTGGTCGCTGGAGATGACCTCTCCGGCGGACCTCGTCCCGGCGGCTCCGGCGGGCCCGGAGATATCCATCGTGCGGTCGGAGGTGCCCTCCCCCGAGTTCAGCCGCTTCCTCTACGCCTCGGTGGGCGGCGACATCCACTGGACGGACCGGCTGTCCCTGACCCGCGCGCAATGGGTTGAACAGCTCGGCCGGCCGGGGGTGGAGACGTGGGTGGCGTACGACCGCGGCACGCCGGCCGGGTACGTGGAGCTCGACCCGCAGGACGACGGCGCGGTGGAGATCATGTACTTCGGCCTGCTCCCCGACTTCCGCGGCCGCCGCATCGGGGGGCACCTGCTGTCCGTGGGCGTGGAACGGGCGTGGGACCTCGCGTCGCGCTGGCCGCAGCGCGAGCCGACCCGCCGGGTGTGGGTCCACACCTGCAGCCAGGACGGCCCGACGGCGATGGCGAACTACCAGCGGCGCGGCTTCAAGGTCTTCAGGACGGATACGGAAGAGAAGGAAGAGACCCCGACCCCGGGCCCCTGGCCGGGCGCGTAGCCGCTGGGCGTGCCCCGCGGATCGCCTCCGGCGGCGGGCCGGTGGCCGCCGCTGCCCTGGCCGGGCGCTGCCGCTGCTCCCCGGCTGCGGGCCGGTGGCCGCGCCTCAATCGCCGGCGGGGCTGGGGTGTGGTCCCCGGCCGGGAGCGTGGCCCTCGGGCCGGTGCTGGTGGTGGCTTCGGGTGGAGTGGTGCCCCTCCGGGGGCTCTCCTCGGCTCGGCGCGTTCGGGCATGTCCCGGCTGCACCCGGTGGTTGCGCCTCGTCCTGCGGGGAGCCCCCGGAGTGTCCCCACCCCACGGCCCCCGGGTACGTGGCGGGGCGGCCCCGCCGGGGTGGGGGTGTGGGGACGGTGGGGGGTGTCCCCGCAGGACGAGCGCGCACCGCCGGGTACGGCCGAGACGGGCAGTCCCGCGCGAGCCGAGGAGACGCCCCCCGGCGGCCCCGCGCCCCCACCCCCCGTGCCGACCCCGGCCGGGGACACCAGACCCAGCCCCGCCGGCGATTGAGGCGCGGCCACCGGCCCGCAGCCGGAGAACAAGGGCAGCACCCGGCCGGGGGAATGGGGCGTGACCCCCGTCACCTCGTCCCATCATGCGGGACGACTTCGTCCGTATCGTGGACAGTAGTGGACTCCTCCAATCGGCCCATGACACGCTTCCGCCATGAATGGAGCTGGAATTGCCTTGGTGAGTCGGCGGCACGTCGACCTCGGCCGCATGTCCAGCGCCATCTGTCCGGCGTGCTGACGGAACCAGCAACCGCCGCACATCGCCGCAATCCCGGCATCGTCGCCGTGGAAGTGTCGATCATCGCAGTCCCCTGAAGGCCGAACACCGCCCTGTCCGCCGGTCACCCCGGCAAAGGCGCGGGCAATCGGCCGCACCCGCTCAGCGTCCAGGGGTCACGCCAACCCCACCCGCTGCACCCGCCCCTGCCCTGAGCCGCCCAAGAAGGACGTACCGCCATGGCCGCCACCCCCGAAACGCCCGCAGCAGCACCCGCAGCCGCCGCGCGCCGCAAGACCGGCCGTCACCGCGGCGAGGGTCAGTGGGCCGTCGGACACCACACGCCCCTCAACGGCAACGAGCAGTTCAAGAAGGACGACGACGGTCTCAATGTGCGGACACGCATTGAGACGATCTACGCCCACCGGGGCTTCGACTCCATCGACCCCAACGACCTGCGCGGCCGCATGCGCTGGTGGGGTCTGTACACCCAGCGCAAGCCCGGGATCGACGGCGGCAAGACCGCGATCCTGGAGCCGGAGGAGCTGGACGACAAGTACTTCATGCTGCGCGTGCGCATCGACGGCGGCCGGCTGACCACCGAGCAGCTGCGCGTCATCGGCGAGATCTCCGAGGAGTTCGCGCGCGGCACCGCCGACCTCACCGACCGCCAGAACGTGCAGTACCACTGGATCCGGATCGAGGACGTCCCGGAGATCTGGCGCCGCCTGGAAGCCGTCGGCCTGTCCACCACCGAGGCCTGCGGTGACACGCCCCGCGTCATCCTCGGCTCGCCCGTCGCCGGCATCGCCCAGGACGAGATCATCGACGGCACGCCCGCCATCGACGAGATCTACCGCCGCATCGTGGGCAACAAGGACTTCTCCAACCTGCCCCGCAAGTTCAAGTCCGCGATCTCCGGCTCGCCGCTGCTCGACGTGGCGCACGAGATCAACGACGTCGCGTTCGTCGGCGTGAACCACCCCGAGCACGGCCCCGGCTTCGACGTCTGGGTCGGCGGCGGCCTGTCCACCAACCCCAAGCTCGGTGTGCGCCTGGGCACCTGGGTCTCGCTCGAGGAGGTCCCCGACGTCTACGAGGGCGTCATCTCGATCTTCCGCGACTACGGCTACCGCCGGCTGCGCACCCGCGCCCGCCTGAAGTTCCTCGTCGCCGACTGGGGTCCGGCCAAGTTCCGCCAGGTCCTGGAGGACGAGTACCTGGAGCGGAAGCTGACCGACGGCCCTGCGCCCGAGCAGCCCTCCGGCCAGTGGCGCGACCACGTCGGCGTCCACCAGCAGCAGGACGGCAAGTTCTACGTCGGCTTCGCGCCCCGCGTGGGCCGCGTGGACGGCGCCACCCTGACCAAGATCGCGGACATCGCGGAACAGCACGGCTCCGGCCGCCTGCGCACCACCGCCGAGCAGAAGATGATCGTCCTCGACATCGAGGCCGACCGGGTCGACTCGGTCGTCGAGGCGCTGGAGGCCCTGGACCTGCGGGTCAAGCCGTCTCCGTTCCGGCGCGGCACGATGGCCTGCACCGGCATCGAGTTCTGCAAGCTGGCCATCGTCGAGACCAAGGCGCGCGGCGCCTCGCTCATCGACGAGCTGGAGCGCCGTCTGCCGGACTTCGCCGAGCCGATCACCATCAACATCAACGGCTGCCCGAACGCCTGCGCCCGTATCCAGGTGGCGGACATCGGTCTCAAGGGACAGCTGGTCCTGGACGACGACGGCAACCAGGTGGAGGGCTACCAGGTCCACCTGGGCGGTGCCCTCGGCCTGGAGGCCGGCTTCGGCCGCAAGGTCCGCGGCCTCAAGGTCACCTCGGCCGGTCTCCCCGACTACGTCGAGCGGGTCGTCAAGAGCTACGAGGAGCAGCGCGAGGACGGCGAGCGCTTCGCGGCCTGGGTGGCCCGCGCGGACGAGAAGAGCCTCTCGTGAGCGAGCGAGCCGCACCGTTCTACTGCCCGTACTGCGGCGACGAGGACCTGCTCCCCCACGAGACGGGCCACGGGGCGTGGGAATGCAGGGCCTGCAACCGCGCCTTCCAGCTGAAGTACCTCGGGCTGCTGTCCCGGGGCGTTGGGACGAACTCAGCGGGAGGGGACGAGATATGACCGCCACGCAAGACGCCAGTCTCAAGAACGCCGGCCTGAAGGCCGCGACGCTCAAGGACGTGGCCGAGCAGGCCGGCCGCGAGCTGGAGGACGCCTCCGCGCTCGACATCCTGCGCTGGGCGGCCGACACGTTCGGCGGGAAGTTCGCCGTGACCTCCTCCATGGAGGACGCGGTCGTCGCCCACCTGGCCTCGCGGGTCTTCCCCGGTGTGGACGTGGTCTTCCTCGACACGGGCTACCACTTCGAGGAGACCATCGGCACCCGGGACGCGGTCGACGCGGTGATGGACGTCAACGTCATCACGCTGACCCCGCGGCAGACCGTGGCTGAGCAAGACGCCGAGTACGGGCCGAAGCTGCACGACCGGGACCCCGACCTGTGCTGCGCGCTGCGCAAGGTCAAGCCGCTCGAAGAAGGCCTGACGGCGTACGACGCGTGGGCGACGGGCCTGCGCCGCGACGAGTCCCCGACCCGGGCGAACACCCCGGTGGTCGGCTGGGACGAGAAGCGGCAGAAGGTCAAGGTCTCACCGATCGCCCGCTGGACGCAGGACGACGTGGACGCGTACGTCGCCGAGCACGGCGTACTCACCAACCCGCTGCTGATGGACGGCTACGCCTCCGTCGGCTGCGCCCCCTGCACCCGCCGCGTGGCGGAGGGCGAGGACGCGCGGTCCGGCCGCTGGGCCGGGCGGGGCAAGACCGAGTGCGGACTGCACGGCTGATGACGACCAGCGAAGAACTTACGGAGACAGAGCAGATGAGCGTGAGCGACCAGGGCGCCACCGTGTGGCTGACCGGGCTGCCGAGCGCGGGCAAGACCACCATCGCCTACGCGCTGGCCGAGCGGCTGCGGGCCGAGGGCCACCGCGTGGAGGTGCTCGACGGGGACGAGATCCGCGAGTTCCTCTCCGCCGGCCTGGGCTTCAGCCGCGAGGACCGGCACACCAACGTGCAGCGGATCGGCTTCGTCGCCGAACTCCTCGCGAGCAACGGCGTCAAGGCGCTGGTGCCGGTGATCGCGCCGTTCGCCGACAGCCGCGAGGCCGTCCGCAAGCGGCACGCGGCCGCGGCGACGGAGTACCTCGAAGTGCACGTGGCCACCCCGGTCGAGGTGTGCTCCGAGCGTGACGTGAAGGGTCTGTACGCCAAGCAGGCGGCGGGCGAGATCTCCGGTCTGACCGGGGTCGACGACCCGTACGAGGCGCCGGAGTCCCCGGACCTCCGTATCGAGTCGCACACGCAGTCCGTGCAGGAGTCGGCCTCGGCCCTGCACGCGCTGCTCACCGAGAGGGGTCTGGCATGACGACGACCGTCGCACACGTCCACGACGCTGCGAACAATTCTTCTGGGTCCGCGCCCTACGCGCTGTCGCACCTCGACGCCCTCGAGTCCGAGGCCGTGCACATCTTCCGCGAGGTGGCGGGCGAGTTCGAGAAGCCGGTGATCCTCTTCTCCGGCGGCAAGGACTCCATCGTCATGCTGCACCTGGCGTTGAAGGCGTTCGCGCCGGCGCCGGTGCCGTTCGCGCTGCTGCACGTCGACACGGGCCACAACTTCCCCGAGGTGCTGGAGTACCGCGACCGCACCGTCGCCGAGCACGGTCTGCGCCTGCACGTGGCGTCCGTCCAGGACTACATCGACGCCGGCAAGCTGCGCGAGCGCCCGGACGGCACCCGCAACCCGCTGCAGACGGTGCCGCTGACCGAGGCCATCCAGAGCCTCAGGTTCGACGCCGTCTTCGGCGGCGGCCGCCGCGACGAGGAGAAGGCCCGCGCCAAGGAGCGGGTGTTCAGCCTGCGCGACGAGTTCTCGCAGTGGGACCCGCGCCGCCAGCGCCCTGAGCTCTGGCAGCTCTACAACGGCCGCCACGCGCCCGGCGAGCACGTGCGCGTCTTCCCGCTCTCCAACTGGACCGAGCTGGACGTGTGGCAGTACATCGCCCGCGAGGGCATCGAGCTGCCGGAGATCTACTTCGCCCACGAGCGCGAGGTCTTCAAGCGCAACGGCATGTGGCTGACGGCCGGCGAGTGGGGCGGCCCCAAGGAGGGCGAGACGCCCGAGTCGCGGCTCGTCCGCTACCGCACCGTCGGCGACATGTCCTGCACCGGCGCCGTCGACTCCGACGCGGTCACGCTCGACGCCGTGATCGCCGAGATCGCCGTCTCCCGTCTCACCGAGCGGGGCGCGACCCGCGCCGACGACAAGATGTCCGAGGCCGCGATGGAAGACCGCAAGCGCGAAGGGTACTTCTAGAAATGACCAGCACCACCGAGCAGTTCGCCGACCTGTCGGCGACCACCCTGCTGCGCTTCGCGACCGCCGGTTCCGTCGACGACGGCAAGTCCACCCTGGTGGGCCGGCTGCTGCACGACTCCAAGTCGGTCCTGACCGACCAGATGGAGGCCGTCGAGGCCGTCTCCGCCCAGCGCGGTCAGGAGGCTCCCGACCTCGCGCTGCTCACCGACGGCCTGCGGGCCGAGCGGGAGCAGGGCATCACCATCGACGTCGCGTACCGCTACTTCGCCACCGCGCGCCGCCGGTTCATCCTCGCCGACACCCCCGGCCACGTGCAGTACACCCGGAACATGGTGACCGGGGCCTCCACCGCCGACCTGGCGGTGGTCCTGGTCGACGCCCGCAACGGCGTGATCGAGCAGACCCGTCGGCACGCGGCCGTCGCGGCGCTGCTGCGCGTCCCGCACGTGGTCCTCGCCGTGAACAAGATGGACCTCGTCGGCTACCAGGAGCCGGTCTTCGCGGCGATCGCGCAGGAGTTCACCGCCTACGCCTCGGACCTGGGCGTCCCGGAGATCACCGCGATCCCGATCTCGGCCCTGGCCGGTGACAACGTGGTGGAGCCGTCCGCGAACATGGACTGGTATGGCGGCCCGACGGTGCTGGAGCACCTGGAGACCGTCCCGGTCAGCCACGACCTCACCGCCTGCCCGGCGCGTTTCCCCGTGCAGTACGTGATCCGCCCGCAGTCCGCGGAGCACCCCGACTACCGGGGCTACGCGGGCCAGATCGCCTCCGGCGTGCTGCGCGTCGGCGAGGCCGTCACGGTCCTGCCGTCGGGCCGTACCTCGGTGATCGAGGGCATCGACGCGCTGGGCGAGCCGGTGGACATCGCCTGGGCCCCGCAGTCGGTGACGGTGCGGCTGAAGGACGACATCGACATCTCGCGCGGCGACCTGATCGCACCGTCCGCGAGCGCCCCCGCGACCACCCAGGACGTCGTCGCGACGGTGTGCCACGTGGCGGACCAGCCCCTCGCCGTGGGCGCCCGGGTGTTGATCAAGCACACGACCCGCACGGTCAAGGCGATCGTCAAGGAGATCCCCTCGCGGCTGACGCTGGACGACCTGTCCCAGCACCCGGAGCCCGGGCAGCTGGTGGCGAACGACATCGGCCTCGTGGTCGTCCGTACCGCCGAGCCCCTCGCGCTCGACGCGTACGCCGACTCCCGCCGTACCGGATCCTTCCTGCTGATCGACCCGGCGGACGGGACCACCCTGGCGGCGGGCATGGCGGGCGAGTCCTTCGCCTCCCGGGCCGAGTCCGCCGAGGACGTCCGGCCGGACGAGGACGGGTGGGACTTCTAGATGTTCGCCGATCTCTACTCGACCTTCGCGAAGGAGGGCGGCCGCGTGGGCAGCGGCGCCCTCGGCAGCGGCCAGGGAGGCGTGGCGCGATGTGCGCGATGACCGTCCGCCACGCGCCGTACCCGCCCCCGCTCCACAGACGAGAATCCGCGCCGTAGAACGACGGCGCGGCGAGAGGAAGCCCTCCCGTGCCTGCCACCGGTTCCGCCCGTAAGACCCTGCGCCGCGGCCTCGCCGCCGCCGCTGCCCTGCCGCTCCTGATCGGTGCCCTCGCCTCGTGCGGCTACGGCTCCCAGGCCGAAGACAAGGGCGACGGCAAGGCGAACGCCCTCGCTGCGGACGGCAGGAAGTTGTCGGCCGCCGAGGTCCGTATCGGGTACTTCCCGAACCTGACGCACGCCACCGCGCTCGTCGGCCTCCAGGAAGGCCTGATCGAGAAGGAACTG
>NZ_JBEZYV010000018.1:0-153103 GCF_040638905.1 Streptomyces virginiae
CGTGACCCCGGAGACCCCCAGCGAGGCCAGCGCCGCGCGGACCGCGGCCGCCTGGGCGGCCCCTCACGGGGCCGCGGCTTCGGCGTCGATGGGCGGACTCCCCAGGGACACCGGCACTCCCGACCTGGCCGCATAATCGGCCGGAATTCAGAGAATGCGGCTCGACCGCCCGCGCGCCGCTGGAATTCGGCACGGCGAATTACCCCGTCGCCCGCCCCGAATTCCCGCGATTCCACCCTTTGTATACGGCCTCTGTTAATGCGGACCGCCCGACATGTTTACGGCAGGTTGCGAAGTGCTCACCGGCCGCCGCCTCAGCCGGTGCGCGGCAGCCGCGCGATCGGCGTGGATCGCGGCCAGGGTCCGCGCCCGCTCGGCGTCGCCGCGCGCCACCGCGTCGACGATCGCGCCGTGTTCCGCCCAGGACTCCGCGGGCCGGGCCGGCGCCTCGACCACGAACATCCACGCCACCTTGTGCCGCATCTGCGTGAGCAGCGCGATCAGCCCGGGGCTGCCGGAGGCCTGCGCGAGCGTCTCGTGGAACCAGCCCCCGAGCGCCCGCAGGTCCTCGCCCTGACCCCGCCTGGCCCGCTCCTGACCCAGCCTGACCAGCCCCCGCAGCACCTTGAGGTGTGCGTCGGTGCGGCGCCGGGCCGCCCGTGACGCCGCCAGCGGCTCCAGCAGCATCCGCAGCTCCAGCAGGTCCCCGGCCTCCTGCGCGGTCGGCTCGGCCACACAGGCCCCGGCGTGGCGGCGCGTGGTCACGAAACCTTCCGACTCCAGCGTCCGCAGCGCCTCGCGCACCGGCACCCGCGAGACCCCGTACCGGCGGGCCAGCACCTCCTCGGTCAGCCGACCGCCCGGTTCGAACACCCCGGAGACGATGTCGTCGCGAATTGCCGTGCATACCGCGTGCGCAGGAATACGCAAGACCGAACCTCCGCCTATTTCCGTCCGCCAGCCCCCCGTGCGCATCCACGCGCACACAACAACTCTATTGCAGCACAGCAAGATTTCGAGAGCGGGCGGAAATCCGAAACATTGCGCCGGAACGCGAAAACACGAAGACCCCGGCTCGGGAGGCGGGGTCTTCGTGGAGCTGTGCGCGGTGCTCGGTGAGCCGCGGAACGGGTCAGAGGCTGACGCCGTGCGAGCGCAGGTACGCGATCGGGTCGATGTCCGAGCCGTACTGCGAGCCGGCGCGGGCCTCGAAGTGCAGGTGCGGGCCGCTGGAGTTGCCGGTGGAGCCCGACAGGCCGATCTGCTGGCCCGGGGTGACCTGCTGGCCGACGGAGACGTTCAGCGAGGACATGTGGCCGTACTGCGTGAAGGTGCCGTCGTTGTGCTTGATGACGACGTTGTTGCCGTACGCACCGCCCCAGCCGGCCTCGACGACGGTACCGAAGCCCACCGCGTGGACCGAGGTGCCGGAGGCGGCGTGGAAGTCGATGCCGGTGTGGCTGCCGGAGGACCACATGCCGCCGCCCGCCTTGTACTGCGTGCTGACGTAGGAGTCGTCCAGCGGGGAGACGAAGGTGTTGAGGCGCTTGCGCTCCTCTTCGCGGGCGGCGCGCTCGGCGGCCTCGCGCTCGGCCTTCGCCTTGGCCTCGGCGAGGCGCTTGGCCTCGGCGGCCTTCTGCTTGGCGTCGGCCTCGGCCTGCGCCTTGGCGGCGGCGTGCTCGGCGGCGCGGTGCTGGGCCTCGGCCTGGTCCTGGATGTCGCCCGCGAGGTCCTCGGCGACGACGACGGCGCCCAGCCCGTTCTCCGGGGCGGAGCTGCTGTGGTTGTCCGCGGCGAAGGCCGGGGCTGCGAGGGAGCCGACCACACCCGTGGTGGCGATCGCGGCGATACCGGCGTAGCCGGCGGTCTTCTTGCTCAGGCGGCTGGAACCACGGTGCTTGCCGGTACCAGCGGGACGACTGCCAAACGCCATGAAGGGTTTGATCCTTTCCTTCCTTCTCGCCTACCGGGTTAGCTGACGGGTTCGGAGCAGGAAGGTCTCCTACGGGCCTCCTCTTGCGAGGGGGTCCGATTCACCCCAGGGACTGATGTGGGTCCCCGGCTCCCCAGGCTCGCGCCTGACGGGGACTCGGCGATCGCTGTCCGGTGCCGCGGGTGCGGCGGGCACAACTGACGGACAGCACGGATGACGCTAGGCGGATCATCAGTCAATCGCCAAACAGACGCGCCTTTTTGTTGCGTACGCCACACCGCATACAAGCAACCTCACCACTAAACGGACAAAAGGGGCTCCGGCGGAAAACCGCCGGAGCCCCTTGAAAAGTGCGTCAGTTGCCCGTCATGCGGGCGCCTGCGACGTCAGTTGCTGACGACCGTGACGTCACCGATCCCGAGGGCCCGCACGGGCTCCTCGATCACCGCGGCGTCGCCCACCAGGATCGTGACCAGCCGGTCCGCCGGGAACGCCTGCACGACGGCCGTGGTGGCCTCCACCGTGCCCGTCTCGGCCAACTGCGCGTACAGCTGGGCCTGGTAGTCGTCCGGCAGCTCCTGCTCGACCTGGTCGGCCAGCGTGCCGGCGACCGAGGCCGCCGTCTCGAACTTCAGCGGGGCCACGCCCACCAGGTTCTGCACGGCCACATCGCGCTCGGCGTCGGTCAGACCGCCCTCCGCGAGGGTGCGCAGCACCTTCCAGAGGTCCTCCAGCGCGGGGCCAGTGTTGGGGGTGTCCACCGATCCGCTGATGGCGAGCATGGAGGCGCCCTTGCCGTCGGCGGTGGAGCGCAGCACCTGGCCGAAGGCCCGCACGCCGTAGGTGTACCCCTTCTCCTCGCGCAGCACCTTGTCCAGACGGGAGGTCAGGGTGCCGCCCAGGCAGTACGTGCCCAGCACCTGGGCCGCCCAGACGCGGTCGTGCCGGTCCGGCCCGATGCGCCCGATCAGCAGCTGCGTCTGGACCGCGCCCGGCCGGTCGACGATGACCACGCGGCCGGTGTCGTCGGCGGTCACCGGCGGCACGGGGCGCGCCTCGGCGGTGTCGCCGGTCCAGGCGCCCAGGGTGTCGGCCAGCACGGCGTCCAAGTCGATGCCGGTCAGGTCGCCCACGACCACCGAGGTGGCGGTGGCGGGCCGTACGTGGGCCTCGTAGAAGGCGCGTACGGCGGCGGAGTCGATCCGGGCGACCGTCTCCTCGGTGCCCTGGCGCGGCCGGGACATCCGCAGGGACGCCGGGAAGAGCTCCTTGGAGAGCTCCTTGGCGGCGCGGCGCTGCGGGTTGGCCAGCTCGTGCGGGATCTCGTCGAGCCGGTTGCGCACCAGCCGGTCGACCTCGGCGTCGGCGAAGGCGGGCGCGCGCAGCGCCTCGGCGAGCAGGCCCAGCGCCTTGGCCAGCCGGGAGGCGGGCACCTCCAGGGAGACCCGCAGGCCCGGGTGGTCGGCGTGCGCGTCGAGGGTGGCTCCGCAGCGCTCCAGCTCGGCCGCGAACTCCTCGGCGGAGCGCTTGTCGGTGCCCTCCGACAGGGCACGCGCCATGATGGTCGCCACGCCGTCCAGGCCCTCGGGCTCGGCGTCGAGGGGCGCGGTGAGGTTGATCTCGACCGCGACGACCTGCTGGCCGGGGCGGTGGCAGCGCAGCAGGGTCAGCCCGTTGGACAGCGTCGCGCGCTCGGGGGCCGGGAAGGCCCACGGCTGCGGCTCCCCGGCCTGCGGCCGCGGGTGGAAGGTCATCGTGACGGCTGCGGTGTCGCTCACTGCTCCGCCCCCTCGTTCTCGTCGCTGTCGGCGTTCTCTTCGCCCTCTTCGCCCTCGGCCGCGTCCGCCGCGAGGGGCTCGTAGACGAGCACCGCGCGGTTGTCCGGGCGCAGTCGGGCCGCGGCCACGGCCTGCACCTCCTCGGCGGTGATGTCGAGGACGCGCTGTACGGCGGTGAGGGCCAGCTGCGGGTCGCCGAACAGCACCGCGTACCGGCACAGTTCGTCGGCGCGGCCGGCCACCGTGCTCAGCCGGTCCAGCCACTCGCGCTCCAGCTGCGCCTGGGCGCGCTCCATCTCCTCGGCGGTCGGGCCCTCGGCGGCGAACCGCGCGAGCTCCTCGTCGACGGCCGCCTCGATGGCGGGGATCTCGACCCCGCTGGAGGTCTTGACGTCCAGCCAGCCCAGCGACGGCGCCCCGGCCAGGCGGAGCATGCCGAAGCCGGCGGCGACGGCCGTCTGGTCGCGGCGTACCAGCCGGTTGTGCAGCAGCGAGGACTCGCCGCCGCCCAGGATGGTCAGCGCCACGTCGGCGGCGTCGCACTCGCGGGTGCCGTCGTGCGGCAGCCGGTAGGCGGCCATCAGCGCGCGCGCCGGAACCTCCTCGACGATCTCCTCGCGCAGCTGCTCCCCGATGACGTCGGGCAGCGAGCCGTCGCGGGGCGGCTGCTTGCCGTCGTGGGAGGGGATGGTGCCGAAGTACTTCTCGACCCAGGCGAGCGTCTGCTCGGGGTCGATGTCACCGACGACCGACAGCACCGCGTTGTTGGGCGCGTAGTACGTACGGAAGAAGGTGCGCGCGTCCTCCAGGGACGCGGCGTCCAGATCGGCCATGGAGCCGATCGGGGTGTGGTGGTACGGGTGGCCCTCCGGGTACGCCAGGGCGGTCAGCCGCTCGAAGGCGGTGCCGTACGGGACGTTGTCGTAGCGCTGGCGGCGCTCGTTCTTGACGACGTCGCGCTGGTTCTCCATGGACTCTTCGTCCAGGGCGGCCAGCAGCGACCCCATCCGGTCCGCCTCCAGCCAGAGCGCGAGCTCCAGCTGGTGGGTCGGCATCGTCTCGAAGTAGTTGGTGCGCTCGAAGCTGGTGGTGCCGTTGAGGGAGCCGCCGGCACCCTGGACCAGCTCGAAGTGTCCGTTGCCCGGTACGCTCGCCGAACCCTGGAACATCAGGTGCTCGAAGAGGTGAGCCAGGCCGGTACGCCCCTTGACTTCGTGGCGCGAGCCGACGTCGTACCAGAGGCATACCGCGGCGACCGGGGTCAGGTGGTCCTCGGACAGCACCACGCGCAGGCCGTTGGCCAGCCGGTGCTCGGTCGCTGTCAGGCCGCCGGAGCCGGCCTGGGCTGTGGCCGTGTGACCCATGGGCATGTGGTCCCTTCGATCGCGATGCAGAGATTTCCGTCAGACCTGCCACTGTATGCAAGCGCGTCGGCCACCGGATAAGTTCCCGGGCCAGACCTGGGTCGGAGTCGGCGTTGTCGGTCCCCCGGGCCACAATGGTCGGCGTCGTACCCCCTGCCGGACAACGGCAGGACCCAGCCAGACCCCGCCAGACCAGCCAGACACCCAGCACATACATTCTTGGTTAAGGAGCCGCGCAGCGATGGCCCGCCGCAGCACGAAGACCCCGCCGCCGGAGGATTTCGAGGAGAAGATCCTCGACATCGACGTCGTCGACGAAATGCAGGGCTCCTTCCTCGAGTACGCGTACTCGGTGATCTACTCCCGTGCCCTGCCCGACGCCCGGGACGGCATGAAGCCGGTGCACCGCCGCATCGTCTACCAGATGAACGAGATGGGCCTGCGTCCCGACCGCGGGTACGTGAAGTGCGCCCGCGTCGTCGGCGAGGTGATGGGCAAGCTCCACCCCCACGGCGACGCGTCGATCTACGACGCCCTCGTGCGCATGGCACAGCCCTTCTCCATGCGGCTGCCGCTCGTCGACGGCCACGGCAACTTCGGTTCGCTCGGCAACGACGACCCGCCGGCCGCGATGCGCTACACCGAGTGCCGCATGGCCGACGCCACGTCTTTGATGACGGAGTCGATCGACGAGGACACCGTCGACTTCACCGCCAACTACGACGGCCAGGAGCAGGAGCCGGTGGCGCTGCCCGCCGCCTACCCGAACCTGCTGGTCAACGGCGCGTCCGGGATCGCGGTCGGCATGGCGACCAACATGCCCCCGCACAACCTCGGCGAGGTCATCGCGGCCGCCCGCCACCTGATCCGCCACCCGCACGCGGACCTGGAGGCGCTGATGCGCTTCGTACCGGGTCCCGACCTGCCCACGGGCGGCCGGATCGTCGGGCTCTCCGGCATCAAGGACGCCTACGAGAACGGCCGCGGGTCCTTCAAGATCCGCGCGACGGTGGCCGTGGAGAACGTGACGGCGCGCCGCAAGGGCCTGGTCGTCACCGAACTGCCCTTCATGGTGGGCCCCGAGAAGGTCATCGCGAAGATCAAGGACCTGGTCGGCTCGAAGAAGCTCCAGGGCATCGCCGACGTCAAGGACCTCACCGACCGGGCCCACGGCCTGCGCCTGGTCATCGAGATCAAGAACGGCTTCCACCCGGAGGCCGTGCTGGAGCAGCTCTACAAGCTGACGCCGATGGAGGAGTCCTTCGGCATCAACAACGTGGCGCTGGTGGACGGGCAGCCGCTCACCCTCGGCCTCAAGGAACTGCTCGAGGTCTACCTCGACCACCGTTTCGAGGTCGTCCGGCGGCGCAGCGAGTTCCGCCGCACCAAGCGCCGGAACCGGCTGCATCTCGTCGAGGGCCTGCTCGTGGCCCTGATCGACATCGACGAGGTCATCCGCCTCATCCGCGACAGTGAGAACTCCGCCCAGGCCAAGGCCCGGCTCATGGAGCGGTTCTCGCTGAGCGAGATCCAGACCCAGTACATCCTGGACACCCCGCTGCGCCGGCTCACCAAGTTCGACCGCCTGGAGCTGGAGTCGGAGCGCGACCGGCTGACGGGCGAGATCGACGAGCTGACCGGGATCCTGGAGTCCGACAACGAGCTGCGCAAGCTCGTCTCCTCGGAACTGGCTGCCGTCGCGAAGAAGTTCGGCACCGAGCGCCGTACGGTCCTGCTGGAGTCGGCGGGCACCGCGGTGTCGGCCGTTCCGCTGGAGGTCGCGGACGACCCGTGCCGGGTGCTGCTGTCCTCGACCGGCCTGCTGGCCCGTACGGCGAACGGCGAGCCGCTGCCGCAGGACGAGGGCGGCGCCCGGGCCAAGCACGACCTGATCGTCTCGCAGGTCGCGGCCACAGCGCGCGCCGACATCGGCGTCGTCACCTCCACCGGCCGGCTGCTGCGGCTCTCGGTGATCGACCTGCCGCAGCTGCCGGACACGCACGCCGCGCCGAACCTCGCGGGCGGCGCGCCGGTCTCGGAGTTCCTCTCCGCACTGGAGGCGGACGAGAAGGTGATCTGCCTGACCTCGCTGGACGAGTCCTCGCAGGGGCTGGCGCTGGGCACCGAGCAGGGCGTGGTCAAGCGCGTCGTGCCGGACTACCCGGCCAACAAGGACGAGCTGGAGGTCATCACCCTGAGGGACGGTGACCGGATCGTCGGCGCGGTCGAGCTGCGCACGGGCGAGGAGGACCTGGTCTTCATCACCGACGACGCCCAGCTGCTGCGCTACCCCGCGGGCCAGGTGCGCCCCCAGGGCCGCCCGGCGGGCGGCATGGCGGGCATCAAGCTCTCCGAGAACGCCAAGGTGATCCACTTCTCGGCCGTCGACCCGGGCCGGGACGCCGTGGTGTTCACGGTGGCCGGCGCGCACGGGACCCTGGACGACTCCCTGCTGTCCGGGAAGCTGACCCCCTTCGACCAGTACCCGCGCAAGGGCCGCGCCACCGGCGGCGTGCGCTGCCAGCGGTTCCTGAAGGGCGAGGACCTGCTGGTGCTGGCCTGGGCCGGCGCCGCCCCCGCCCGCGCGGCGGCGGCGAACGGCACTCCGGCCGAGCTGCCGGCCCACGACCCGCGCCGGGACGGCTCGGGGGCGCCCCTGCCGGCGGCCGTGGCGGCGCTGGCGGGACCCGCGCTGTAGGAGGTTCCAGACCATTCGGGTGGTACGTCCGGGGGACGTACCACCCGAATGGCGACTAGTGTTTTCCCTCTTGGCACTGTCGGGTGGGGCGGGAGAACACAGAGCTGATGAGTCGTCGGTCGGGCGGTTTGATCGGGGACTGGGCCGAGGCCCAGCGCCGGATGCAGCAGACACAGCTGATCCAGCACCGCGAGGCGGAACGCCGACAGCGGGCGTACGAACGCGAGGCGGCCCGGGGGCAGCGCGAGCAGCAGGCCGCGTACCGCCAGCACCGGGAGGCCGAGGCACGACGGCGTACGGAGCGCATCGAGGCGGAGGTCGCCGCCCTGCAAGGCCTGCTGGCCGCGGGATGCCGGGCACCCGCGTTCCGCACGGCCGCTCTGGTCAGGTCCGAACAGCTTGAGCCCTTCGCCCCGGGCAACCTCGCGCATCCGCTGCCGATGCCGCGCATCGAGCAGTTCCAGCACCAGAACACCGGCTGGACCCTCGGCTCGAACCGCCGGGCGCAGGCGGAGCGCGACGCGCACGCCCGCTACACCCAGGCCTGGCAGGCGGCTCACGCCGCGGAACTGCAGCGTCAGCAGCAACTGGCGGCGTACCGCGGGCAGTACGACCAGTGGGCCGCGCAGCAGCTCGCCGGGATCCGCGAGCACAACAACGGCCTCGCCGAGCTGGGCAGGGCGCTGCGCGCGGGGGACGCGGACGCCGCCGTGGAGTACTTCTCGGCCGCTCTCTACGCTTCCACCGCCTGGCCCGAAGCGCTGCCCAGGCAGCTGACCGCCGCCTACGACCGGGGCGGGCGGGAGCTGGTGCTGGACTGGCAGCTGCCCGGATTCCAGGTGGTGCCCGAGGCCAAGTCGGTCCGGTACATGCCGAGCACGGACCAGGACAAGGAGACGGCCCGCCCTGCCACGCAGCGCCGCGCACTGTACCGGGACCTGCTGGCGCAGTGCCTGCTGCTGGTGGTGCGGGAGCTGTACGCGGCGGACGAGTTCGGCGCACTGGAGTCCGTGGTGGTCAACGGCTTCGTGGACGACCACGATCCGGTGACGGGGCAGGAGGCGCGGATCGTCCTGGGCTCGGTGTCGGCGGCCCGCTCCGCCTTCGCGGGGCTGCGATTGGAGCAGGTCAGCGCGGTGGACTGCCTGGTGGAGGGTTTGCGCGGGCAGCTGTCGGCGCGCCCCGACCAGCTGACGGCCGTACGCCCGGGACGCCGGCCCGACGAGGTCGGCGGAGGAGTCGTCAGCCACGGCGGGCACGCGGGCGGCGACGAGGACGAGCCGGACCTCTTCGTGATGGACCCGATCGCCTTCGAGAACCTGGTGGCGGAGCTCTTCCGGGCGATGGGCATGGAAGCGGTGACCACCCAGCGGTCCGGTGACGGCGGGGTGGACATCGAGGCGAATGACCCTTCCCCGATCACGGGCGGACGCATCGTGGTGCAGGTCAAGCGCTACCGGAACACCGTGCCGCCCACGGCGGTACGGGACTTGTACGGCACGGTCCAGGACAAGGGGGCGAACAAGGGGGTGCTGGTCACCACCTCGTCCTTCGGTCCCACGTCGTACACCTTCTCCAACGGCAAGCCGTTGGAGTTGGTTCCCGGGGACAAGCTGGTGGAGCTCCTGCACCAGTACGGGCTGCGCGGGCGCCTCGGCGGCGGTCCGGCGGGCGCGGTCCCGGCGCAGCGCTCTCCCGAGCCGGCCCCGCCGGCCGACCACAACGTGCTCGGCATGACCTGGTCCGGCCGGGTCGCCCTGGACGTGTGCGCCCTCGTCTGCACGGGCAACCGGGTGCTGAGCGAGGACCACTTCGTGTTCTTCAACAATCCACGCACGCCGGACGGTTCGGTACGGGCCAGGGCGCACGCGGCACCGGACAAGGCGGCGCTGGAGGTCTCCTTCGAGGCCCTGCCGCGCGAGGCGGACCGGCTGGTGCTGGTGGCCGCCGTGGACCCGGAGGCCGATCCGCATGCCGACCTGGCCGGTTTCACCGAGGCCCGGATCCGGCTCCTGGACGCGGCGGGCGCGGAGGCCGGGCAGCTGGAGGTCTCCGACGGCCGGGCCGGCGAGACCGCGCTGGTGCTCGGCTCGTTCCGGCGCCGCCCCAACGGCGACTGGGACTTCGTGATCGGCGGCAAGGGCTACCGTGGCGGCCTGGGGGACCTGCTGCGCGAGTACGGCGTGGAGGTCGCCTAGGGGTGGAGCGGGTGGAGCGGGTGGAGCGGGTGGACGAGTCCGCCGACCGATCGGCGGAGCCGGTCTGGCTGGTGGCCGCGAACGTCGTGGCCTGGCGTCGCTGTGGGGTCGGCGGCCAGGAACTGCGCCCGGGGACGAAGTGCTTCAAGGGCGGGGCGAAGGTGTACGTCGCCGGGGTGTACTGGGGTCCGGGGGGCGACCGGGTCACGGTGGCCGGGCGTGAACGGCACACCGGCCGGTGGATCGTCATCGACACGGCGACGCGCCACCTGTACGGCTTCCGGCCCAAGCTCGTCCACACGCCGCGCGTCCTGGAACGGCTGCGCGAGGAACGCTACGCGCGCGGTTTCGCCACGGAGGAGCACGTGGTGGACACCTCCGCGGTGCTGGAGCGGTACGCGCGCCAGTCCCGTGCCGAGACGGCGCCGAAGAGTCCGCACCCGGACCGCTGCCTGTGCCACGCCTGCCTCACCGGCGAGGCGGAGCACCCGGACGGCTCCGGCGGTCCGGGCGCCGCCGAGTAGGCGCGGCTCGGGCGGGCCCCTGCGGAGCAACCCTTGCCGCCGCCCGTCCCGCGGGTCTCCTCTTGTGTCAGGCGAGTGGGCCGTCACACGTCGGAGGAGACGCGACGCACTGGCTCGACGACGAGTTCGGACAGGGCGGGGAAGGGCCGTCCTTCCGGGCCGCGAGCGCCACCGCCTCCGCGTCCCCCTCGCGTACCGCGGCGTCGGCCTAACCCTCGTCCGGGCCGTTGCGAAGCAGGAGCGGCCCGCGCAGCCGACCCGCGGCCCCCGACCCTCGGGGAGCGGTCCGGTGGGGCCGGACCGAAAGTGCCCGGCGCCCGCACCTCGGCGCAAGGCGTCCAGGCGGCCCAGTCGTCGTCCCTGCAGTTGCTGAACAGCGAACGGGCCACCGTCGGCAGGCCTCCGCTCGTGCTCGAGCAGGACCTCAGCGGCTTCGCCCGCAGTGGGCCGAGCACATGAAGCTCGCGCACCTGGACGGGCGAGAACATCGGCTGGTGGAGCGCGCCTCGATGACCGCCGGGAAGCCGCCTCGGGACCGCACTTGGGGAAGCATGCGGGAAGGCCGCGTCCGGGCGCTGCGTGATCAATACGTCAGGGGCGTCTCGGACGTGTCCGGCCCGGGGGCGTCGCCCTCGTCCTGCGCGGGCCGGTCGACGTACCGCAGGACACCCCACATGCTGTCGGGGTTCGCGTCCTGCGGGGCCTCCTCGCGGCAGGCCTCCAACTCGCGCACCAGCCCCTCACCGTCGGTGCCCGAGCCGATCAGGACCAGCTGCGTCTGCCGTGTCTCGCCCCGCGTCCAGGGCTGCGGGGCGAAGCGGAGGAAGCGGCCGACGGCCTGGAGCTCGTAGCGCTCCTCGTGTCCGGGTACCCCGAACCACACGAAGCCCTTGATCCGGTAGAGCCCGGCCGGGCGCCGGTCGAGGAAGTCCATGAACCGGCGCGGGGAGAGGGCCTGCTGCGAGCTGAACTCCGTGCTCTCGTACGCGGCGTGCGCATGAGCGCAGCGGTCGTGGCCGTCTTCCTCCGCGAGCAGGTCCTCGAAGGAAAGCTGCCCCCGGGTCTCGGTCCAGGGCCGGCGGTCGAAGAGCAGCTCCGGGTCGATGCGGCCGTGGTCGGCGCCCACGACCGGGGTGCCGGGCGCGCAGAGCGCGGCGAGTTCGGTCTCGATCCTGATCCGTTCGCGCGCGTCGACCCGGTCGGTCTTGTTGAGTACCACCAGGTCCGCGACGGCGAGGTGGCGGTCGGTCTCCGGATGCCGGGCCCGGGTCACGTCGAATTCCGCCGCGTCCACGACCTCCACCATGCCGCCGTACCGGACGGCCGGGTTCTCGCTGGCCATCAGCATGCGGATCATCTCCTGGGGTTCGGCCAGGCCGCTCGCCTCGATGACGATCACGTCGATCCTGTGGACGGGAGCGGAGAGCTTCTCCAGATACGCGTCCAGCTCGCTGCCGTCGACGGCGCAGCACAGGCAGCCGCCTCCGAGGGAGACCATGGAGTCCCCGACCTGGCCGGCCACCGACATCGCGTCGACCTCGATCGAGCCGAAGTCATTGACGACGACCCCGATACGGGTGCCCCCACGGCCGGCGAGGAGGTGGTTCAGCACGGTGGTCTTCCCGGATCCGAGGAATCCGGCGAGGACGACGACGGGGATGGGCTGCCTGCTGTTCACCCGGTCGATCGTAGCCATGCCCGGTCAGTCGAGGAGCGGCACCGGCTGCGGCGGGGTGGGGCCCGTGTACCGGGCGGCCGGTCGGATGATCTTCGAATCGGTGGCCTGCTCCAGGATGTTCGCGCTCCAGCCGACGACCCGGGCCGCGCAGAAGGTCGGAGTGAACATCTCGCGCGGCAGTCCGCACAGCTCCATGACCACGCCCGCGTAGAACTCCACGTTGGTGTGCAGTTCCCGGCCCGGCTTGAGTTCGGCGAGGATCTCCTCCACCTGGCGCTCGACCTCGACGGCGAAGTCCACGAGGGGGCCGCCGAAGCCGAGGGCGATGTCGCGCAGCATGCGTGAGCGGGGGTCCTCGGTGCGGTAGACGGGGTGCCCGAAGCCCATGATCCGGTCGCCGGCGAGGACCCGTTCCCGGATCCACGGCCCTATCCGGTCCACGGTGCCGATCGCGTCGAGGGTGTCCAGGGCGCGGCTGGGGGCGCCTCCGTGCAGCGGACCTGAGAGGGCGCCGACGGCGCCGGTCAGGCAGGCTGCGACGTCGGCGCCGGTGGAGGCGATCACCCGGGCGGTGAACGTCGAGGCGTTGAAGCCGTGGTCGACGGTGGACACCAGGTACCGCTCGACCGCGCGGGCCCGGACCGGATCGGGCTCGTCGCCGGTCAGCATGTAGAGGTAGTTGGCGGCATACGGGAGGTCCTCGCGCGGCTCGACCGGCTCCAGGCCCTGGCCCAGCCGGTGCAGGGCGGTCAGCAGGGTCGGCACGGCGGCGCAGGCGGCCAGCGCGTCCGCGGCCCGCCGCTCGGGGGTCAGGTCGTACACCGGCCGGAATCCGGCGGACGCTCCGAGGAGCGAGAGCGCGGTGCGCAGCCCGGCGAGCGGGCCGGAGAGCCGGGTGGCGCGGGCGAGGTCCGGCAGGACGACCCGTACCTCCTCGGGGAGCCGGCGCAGCGCGGCGGCCTCGGCGGTGAAGGCGGCCCGCTCGGCGGCGTCCGCCGGGAGCGTGCCGCGGAACATCAGGTGCCACACGTCCTCGAAGCTGCGGCTCGCGGCGAGCTCCACGGCCGAGTACTGGCGGTAGTGGTAGAAGCCCTCGCGGCCCCGGACGTCACCCAACTCGGTTTCGGTGACCACGACTCCCGCGAGGCCCCGCGGTCCTTCGATGGTGCTGTCGGTGGTGTTCATGCATCGACCATCCATGATGGACTGAATCCTTGTCAATGTTGATTGAATCAATATTGCAAGCAATCTGTAGGGTGTTCCTCATGAGTGACCAGACGGACGGCGGACGCAGGCTCAGCACGCAGGAGGCGGCCCGGGTGCTCGGTGTGAAGCCGGCGACGGTGTACGCCTACGTCAGCCGGGGCCAGCTCGCCAGCCGCCGTGATCCGGCCGGGCGCGGCAGCAGCTTCGACGCCGCCGAGGTGGAGGCACTGGCCCGGCGCAGCCGGCGCGAGGCGGCGGCCCCCGCCGCGGGGGAACTCTCCGTCCGCACGGCGCTCACCCTCATCGAACCCGACCGGTACTACTTCCGGGGCGTCGACGCCGTGGCCCTCGCTTCGCGGTACCGCTTCGAGGAGGTCGCCGAATGGCTCTGGACGGGGAACCTCACCCCCGGGACCCGATTCACCGCTCCCCCGGAGGCGCTGGAGGCGGCCCGGCGGGCGGTGAAGGCCCTGCCGGCGCACAGCGGCCCGGTGGACCGGCTTCGGGTGGCCGTCGCCGCCGCCGCGGTGGCTGATCCGCTGCGCTTCGACCTGTCGGAGGATGCGGTACTGGGCGCTGCGCGCTGCCTGATTCCGACACTGGTCGGCGCCCTGCCCGCGGCGGGCACCGCGTGGGCCGGCGACGGCCGCATCGCCCGCCGGCTGTGGTCCCGGCTGACGCCGCGGGAGCCCGACCCGGACGCGCTCGCCGTGCTGGACCTGGCGCTGGCACTGCTGGTCGACCACGACCTGGCCGCGTCCACGCTGGCCGTACGCGTGGCGGCCTCGGCGCGCGCACATCCGTACGCGGCGGTGTCTGCCGGGCTGGGCGCGCTCGAAGGGCCGCTGCACGGCGCGGCCGGGCGGCTGGCCCACCGGATGCTGGTGGAGGTCCTGGAACAGGGCGGGGCCGCTCCCGTGGTCGCCGAGTACCTGCGGGCCGGGCATCGGGTCCCGGGCCTGGGGCACCGCCTCTACCGGGGCGAGGACCCCCGGGCGGGTGCGCTGTTCGCCCGGCTGGAAGGGCTGGGGCAGGCCGGCCCCGCACTGGCGGCGGCCCGCGAGGTGGCCGCGGTCATGGCCCGCCAGGGCGGGCTGCACGCCAACGTGGACCTGGCCCTGGCGGTCCTGACGGTGTCGTGCGGAATGCCGGCCGAGGCCGGCGAGACCGTCTTCGCGGTGGCCCGCACCGCGGGCTGGATCGCCCACGCGCTGGAGGAGTATGAGGAGCGCCCGCTGCGCATGCGGCCGAGCGGCCAGTACCACGGCCCACGCCCACCCCAGCCGATGCCCTGAGGGGTGTCTCACCGACTAAAAGGGCGCAAGCATTCCGCTTCTGCCGGGGCCGACCTACCGTTGCTGTCCATGCGGTTCCCCCACATGAGCGCTCGGCGCCTCGGGCTGCCCAGACGGGCGGTCTCGCAGATCCTCCTGACCCAGCTGGCCATCGCCGCCGGGGTCGTCGTGCTGGCCACGGGCCTGTTCCTGGCACCTCTCGGCGCCCAGCTCGACGACCAGGCCATGCGGCGCGCCCTGGCCATCGCGCAGAGCACCGCGGCCGACCCCTCGATCGCCGCCGGTCTCCTGAACTCGGCGGCGTCGCCGGACAGCCCGGTGCAGGCCTCGGCCGAGCGGATCCGCCGGGCGACCGGTGCCGAGTACGTCGTCGTCCTCGACCTGGACGGCATCCGCCGCTCGCACCCGAGCCCGGAGCGGATCGGGCTGCCCGTCTCCACCGACCCGGCCGACGCCCTGGCCGGCCGCGAGGTCATGGAGATCGACGACGGAACCCTGGGCCGCTCCGCCCGCGGCAAGGTCCCGCTCGTCGCCGCCGACGGCGAGATCGTCGGCGCGGTCTCCGTCGGCATCGCCTACGACAGCGTCCGCGACCGTCTGCTCGGGGCCATCCCGGGGCTCCTCGCCTACGCCGGCGGCGCCTTGGCCGCGGGCGCCCTCGCCGCCTACCTCCTCTCCCGCAGGATCCAACGCCAGACCCGCGACCTGGCCTTCTCCGACATCGCCGGCCTGCTCGCCGAGCGCGAGGCCATGCTGCACTCCATCCGCGAAGGAGTGATCGCCCTCGCCCCCGACGGCCGCGTCCGCCTCGTCAACGACGAGGCCGCCCGCCTGCTGGGCCTCGCCCCCGACGCCACCGGTACGTTCGCCGGACGCCCGCTGGACGACGTCCTCGGCGCCGGCCGCACCGCCGACGTACTCTCCGGCCGTGTGACGGGCCGTGACCTGCTCACCGTCCAGGGCCCCCGGGTCCTGGTCGCCAACCGCAGGCCCACCGCGGACGGAGGCGCCGTCGCCACCCTGCGCGACCGCACCGAACTGGAGCACCTGAGCCGCGAACTCGACTCCACCCATGGCCTCATCGACGCCCTGCGCGCCCAGGACCACGAACACGCCAACCGCCTCCACACCCTCCTCGGCCTGCTGGAGCTGGGCCTGCACGAGGAGGCGGTGGAATTCGTGACGGAAGTGGTCGGCGTGCACCGCACGACCGCCGAACAGGTCACCGAGAAGGTCCACGACCCGCTGCTGGCCGCCCTCCTCGTCGGCAAGGCCACCGTCGCCGCCGAGCGCGGCATCCCCCTGCGGCTGGCCGCAGCCACCCTCCTCCCCGACCGCCTGGTCGACCCGGGCGGACTCGTCACGATCGTCGGCAATCTGGTGGACAACGCCCTGGACGCCGCCGCCGGCGGAGCCGCGCCCCTGGTCGAGGTGGAGCTGCGCGCGGAGGGCCGCACCGCCGTGCTGCGGGTGCGTGACAGCGGCCCCGGGGTCCCCGCCGCGCGCCGCGAGGAGATCTTCACTGAGGGCTGGTCGACCAAGCAGCCCCGGGCCCACCGCGAGCGCGGGCTGGGCCTCGCCCTCGTACGCCGTCTCGCGGAGCGGCAGGGCGGCAGCGCCCGGGCCGGTGAAGCAGCGGACGGAGGGGCGGAATTCTCCGTCGTACTCCCGGAGGCCCTGCGGTGAACGAGACCCCGATCCACGTATTGGTCGTCGACGACGACATGCGTGTTGCCCGGATCAACGCGGCGTACGTCGCGAAGGTTCCCGGTTTCCGGGTGACGGCGCGGGCCCATTCGGCGGCCGAAGCCCTGGACCTGCTCTCCACCCACCCGGTGGACCTGGTCCTCCTCGACCACTACCTCCCCGACGAGAACGGCCTGGACCTGGTCCGCCGCCTGCGCCAGCGCGGCCACGGCACCGATGTGATCATGGTCACCGCCGCCCGTGACCTGGCCACCGTGCAGTCCGCCATGCGCCTCGGAGCCCTCCAGTACCTGGTCAAACCCTTCACCTTCGCGGGGCTGCGCGCCCGGCTGGAGGCGTACGGCTCACTGCGCCGCACCCTGGACACGGGCGGCGAGGCCGAACAGGCCGAAGTGGACCGGATCTTCGGAGCCCTGGCCGGCGCCGGCTGCGTGAACGAGCTCCCCAAGGGCCACTCCCCCACCACGGCCGAGCTCGTCCGCCAGGTCCTGCGCACGGCCGACGGCCCGCTGTCCACCCAGCAGATCGCCGACCGCGCGGGCATCAGCCGCCAGACCGCCCAGCGCTACCTGAAGCTCCTCGAACGCAACGGCCGCGTCACGCTGGCCCTGCGCTACGGCGAGACCGGCCGTCCGGAACACCGCTACACCTGGCTCCCCTCGGAGGGACCGGTCTGACCCCTCGGCTCAGACCGCTCCGGCGCCGGTCAGGGAGCGGACCTCCGTCTCCGCGTGCTTCGCCTCGTCCGGCTCCTCGTTCGAGGTGGCCGTGCCCAGCCAGCCGGCCAGGAAGCCCAGCGGGATCGAGACGATCCCCGGGTTCTGGAGCGGGAAGAACTGGAAGTCCGCTCCCGGGAACAGCGACTCCGGGCTCCCCGACACCACGGGTGAGACCAGGACGAGCAGCACCGCCGGAACCAGACCCCCGTACACCGACCAGACGGCTCCGCGCGTGGTGAAACCGCGCCAGAACAGCGAGTACAGCAGCACCGGAAGGTTCGCGGAGGCCGCCACCGCGAAGGCCAGCCCCACCAGGAACGCCACGTTGAGGTTCTGGGCGAGCAGGCCGAGGGCGATGGCCACGGCCCCGATGCCCACGGCCGCGCCCCGGGCCACCGAGACCTCGCTGCGCTGCTTGGCCCGCCTCCGCTTGAGCGAGGCATACAGGTCGTGCGCGACGGAGGCGGACGAGGCCAGGGTGATGCCGGCGACCACGGCCAGGATGGTGGCGAAGGCGATTGCGGCGACGAAGGCGAACAGCACCGCGCCACCGGTCGTCTCGGCGCCCCCGCCGAGGAAGGCCGCGAGCAGCGGAACGGCCGTGTTCCCCGAGGCGTTGGAAGCCCGGACCTCGTCCGGCCCGACCAGGGCCGCCGCGCCGAAGCCGAGCACGATGGTCATCAGGTAGAAGCCGCCGATCAGCGCGATCGCCCACACCACCGAGCGGCGGGCCGCACGGGCGGTGGGCACGGTGTAGAAGCGCGACAGGATGTGCGGCAGTCCGGCGGTGCCCAGGACCAGCGCGAGGCCGAGGCTGATGAAGTCGAAGCGGGCGGTCCAGTCCCCGCCGTACTTCAGGCCGGGACTGAGGAACCGGATTCCGTACCCGCTGCGTTCGGCGGCGGTGGTGAGCAGCCGGTCGAAATCACCGTGGAAGCGCAGCAGCACGAGCACGGTCAGGGTGATCGCCCCGCCCATCAGCAGCACGGCCTTCACGATCTGGATCCAGGTGGTGGCCCGCATGCCGCCGAAGGACACGTAGACCACCATCAGGGCGCCCACCCCGATCACGGTGAGGGTCCGGGCCGCGGCGCTGGAGTTCCCGAGCAGCAGCCCCACGAGGCTGCCCGCGCCGACCATCTGCGCGACGAGGTAGAGCACGGACACGGCGACCGAGGAGATCCCGGCGGCGATCCGCACCGGGCGCTCGCTCATCCGGGCGGCGACCACGTCGGCGAGGGTGAAGCGCCCGCAGTTGCGCACCAGTTCGGCGACGAGGAACAGCACCACCAGCCAGGCGACGAGGAATCCCACCGAGTAGAGCAGGCCGTCGTAGCCGAACAGGGCGATCAGACCGGAGATGCCGAGGAACGAGGCCGCGGACATGTAGTCGCCCGCGATGGCGAACCCGTTCTCCATCGGGGAGAAGAGCCTCCCGCCGGCGTAGAACTCCTCGGCCGAACCGTGCCGGTTGCGGCTGACCCAGGTGGTGATCCCCAGGGTCACCGCGATGAACAGGCTGAACAGCATCAGCGCGAGGGTCTGGTGTTCGGTCGTCACCGGCCCGCCCTCCTCGCCCGGGACCGCTCCTGGCCGCGTTCCTGCTCGAAGACCGTCCAGCGCAGGTCGAGCGCGGCCCGGTCCCGGCGCAGCCGTGCGTGCCGGGCGTAGGCCCAGGTGAGCAGGAAGGTGCTGAGGAACTGGCCGAGGCCCGCGAGCATGGCCACGTTGACCGCGCCCAGGACGGGCCGGGCCATCAGGCCGGGCGCGGCCGTCGCGGCGACCACGTAGGCGACGTACCAGAGGAAGAACCCGGCGGTCGCGGGGACGACGAACCGGCGATAGCGGCTCCGGACCTCCTGGAAGGCGGCGCTGCGCTGCACTTCCAGGTAGATGTCGGATGCGCTGGCCGCCGGTCGGCCGGCAGGAGCCGGCTGCGGCGGGGACGGCTCCGCGCCCTCGCCCCAGCCGACGGCCAGTGCGTCGTACCAGGGGTCGTCCAGCCGGATCGTTCCGGCATCACGACCTTCGTGCTTGTCCACCGAACTCTCCTTGTCCGCTGCCGCATTGGCCGCGTGCCCACAAGGATGTGCGGAATGGACGGTTTCCGGACAGGTGTACCGGTGCTCTTCACTCCAACAGGTGATGCAGCGAAGGGCACCGGTGTGCCGTGGCGCCCGCCCGTGTCAGGCGCCGCCGGCCTCCGGTGCCCGCGTGCTCAGGCGTCGATGCGCGAGCGGTCCAGCGTCGCCGCGGAACTCGTGATGAACTCCTTGCGCGGGGCCACCTCATTGCCCATGAGCAGGTCGAAGACCTGCTCGGCCGAGTCCAGGTCGCCGATGTTGATCCGGCGCAGGGTACGGAAGCGGGGGTCCATGGTGGTCTCCGCCAGCTGGTCCGCGTCCATCTCGCCGAGGCCCTTGTAGCGCTGGATCGAGTCCTTGTACCGGATGTTCTTGCGCTGGTACTCCAGAAGGGTCTGGCGCAGCTCGTTGTCCGAGTACGTGTAGACGTACTTGTCCTGGCCCCTCTTGGGCTGGACGAGCTCGATCCGGTGCAGTGGCGGGACGGCCGCGAAGACCCGGCCGGCCTCGACCATCGGCCGCATGTACCGCTGGAAGAGCGTCAGCAGCAGGCAGCGGATGTGCGCGCCGTCCACATCGGCGTCGACGAGCAGCACGATCTTGCCGTAGCGGGCGGCGTCGATGTCGAAGGTCCGACCGGAGCCGGCCCCTATGACCTGGATGATCGCCCCGCACTCGGCGTTCTTGAGCATGTCCGAGACGGATGACTTCTGGACGTTGAGGATCTTGCCTCGGATGGGCAGGAGCGCCTGGAATTCGGAGTTCCGGGCGAGCTTCGCGGTGCCGAGGGCGGAGTCCCCCTCGACGATGAAGAGCTCGCTGCGGTCCACGTCGTCGCTGCGGCAGTCGGCCAGCTTGGCGGGGAGCGAGGAGGTCTCCAGCGCGGTCTTGCGGCGCTGGGCCTCCTTGTGCTGGCGGGCCGCGATCCGGGTCCGGGCGGCCGCGACGATCTTCTCCATCACGGCGCGGGCCTGCTGCTTGTCGTCGCGCTTGGTGGAGGTCAGGAAGGCCTTGAGCTCCTTGGCGACCACGGCGGCGACGATCCGGGTGGCGGCGGAGGTGCCGAGCACCTCCTTGGTCTGGCCTTCGAACTGGGGTTCGGCAAGGCGGACGGTGACGACGGCCGTCATGCCCTCCAGTGCGTCGTCCTTGACCACGTCGTCCTCGGCGACGCGCAGCAGCTTGGCCGAGCGCAGCACCTCGTTGACGGTCTTGGTCACCGAGCGTTCGAAGCCGGTGACGTGGGTGCCGCCCTTGGGGGTGGCGATGATGTTCACGAAGGACTTGACGTTGGTCTCGTAGCCCGTGCCCCAGCGCAGGGCGATGTCCACGCCGAGCTCGCGGGTGACCTCGGTGGCGGTCATGTGGCCGCGGTCGTCGAGGACCGGGACGGTCTCCTTGAAGGTGCCCGATCCGGTCAGCCGCAGCACGTCGCAGGCGGCCTTGTCCTGGGCGAGGTACTCGCAGAACTCGCTGATGCCGCCGTCGAAGCGGAAGGTCTCCTCCGTCTTGCCGGCGCCGTCTATGGCCCGCTCGTCGCGGACGACCAGGGTCAGGCCGGGGACGAGGAAGGCGGTCTGCCGGGCGCGCTGGTAGAGCGTCTCCAGGCCGAGGCGGGCGTCCTTGAGGAAGATCTGGCGGTCGGCCCAGTAGCGGATCCGGGTGCCGGTCTTGCCCTTGGCGATGCGCTTGACCTTGCGCAGGCCGTTCGACGGGTCGAAGGGGCTCTCGGGGCCCTGCTCGGTGAACATGCCGGGGACGCCGCGGCGGAAGCTGATGGCGTGCGTGGAGCTGCCCCGGTCGACCTCGACGTCCAGGCGGGCGGAGAGGGCGTTGACCACCGAGGCGCCGACGCCGTGCAGGCCGCCGGAGGCCGCGTACGAGCCGCCGCCGAACTTTCCGCCCGCGTGCAGCTTGGTCATGACGACCTCAACACCCGACAGGCCGGTCTTGGGCTCGACGTCCACGGGGATGCCGCGGCCGTTGTCCCTGACCTCGACCGAGGAGTCCTCGTGGAGGATCACCTCGATGTGGTCGCAGTAGCCGCCGAGGGCCTCGTCGACGGAATTGTCGATGATCTCCCACAGGCAGTGCATGAGGCCCCGGCTGTCGGTGGAGCCGATATACATGCCGGGTCGCTTGCGGACGGCCTCCAGCCCTTCGAGGACGAGCAGGTGCCGCGCGGTGTAGTTGGAACCGTCCCGGTCTGCTCCGGACAGCAGCGCGCTGGAAGGCACGGACGTGTCGGCGGTCACGCAGTTCGCTCCTCGCTGAATTTCTTTTCTGGCCCGGTCGGGCGCAGGGGTGGCTCGGGTGCCCGTCGAAGGGTACCGAGGCCAGGTAGAGCCGATGCAACGCCACCCTCGCGGTTTCCTCAGCCTAGTGCAGATCCGCACGACTGTTCGATCCCCCGGGCGGGTGAAGGAAACATCACGTTCCCTTCCGCGCATGAACCATTTAGGGTTCGGGCACGTCCTCATGAACAACCTGGCACTCACGCCGGGGAGGATGGAACTGCAACAAGCGCACGAGTGACAACGCGAAACCGTAAAGCAACGCAATACGGCTCCTTCGCCGCCAACCGGCAACAGCCGGCCAGCTTCGGAAGGAAGTTTCGAGGAAAAGCCGCGAGCGGGAACGTTTTCGGCCTGGTTGGATGTTGACCCTGGTACGACAGCTCGTCGAGCTAGAGAAGAGGCGACGTGACTACTGTTCTGACACCCGCGACCCCGCTGACGGCCGCTGACCGATGCGACCGTTGCGGCGCCCAGGCATATCTGCGCGTCGTCCTGCTGAGCGGCGGTGAACTGCTCTTCTGCGCCCACCACGGTCGCAAGTTCGAGCCGGAACTCAAGAAGATCGCCGCGGAAATACAGGATGAGACCGAGCGGCTCACGTCCGCTCCGGCTGCCCACGCCGAACCCGAGGACCGCTGACACACAGGCCGAACCTCGCATCCGACGAGCCAGGACCGGCCAGGCCGGTCGACGGGCGGCACCCCTGAGACCCAGGGGTACCGCCCGTCCTCATGTCTGCGGCCCGCTACCGCGCACGATGCCCCTGTACAGACCCTGCCTGCGTCCCGGAGCCCCCCTGGGGCCCCCACGCGGCGTTCCGGGCCCCCTCCGGCTGCGCGGCCCTCTCCGGAGCCGTCACGAAGCCGGCCAGCGGGGCGATGCGCGTGTACACGCCGGGACTGTCGGCGCGCCCGCAGCCCCGCCCCCAGGAGACCAGCCCGATGAGCCTCCCCTGCGCGACCAGCGGCCCGCCGCTGTCGCCCTGGCAGGCGTCCCTGCCGCCCCCGTCGTCCCCCGCGCACACCATGAATTCGGCCCGGTACTGTCCGTCAGCGTCCCCGGGGTAGGCGCGCCCGCAGACCTCGTCCGCCAGCACCGTCACGGGCGCGGCCCGCAGGGCGTACGCGTAGTCACCGAACCCGCTGGTGTCGCCCCAGCCGTAGACGGCAGCCTCGGTGCCCGGCTGGTACGCGGGGTGTCCCGTCTCCGCCATGGGAAGCACGTTGTGGGCCGGCACGGCCTCCGCCAGCTCCAGCACGGCGAGGTCCCCGGCGTTGCTCTGCGGGTCGTAGTCGGGGTTCACCCGCGCCCCGCGCACCGCGATCTCCCGGCCGTCGGCCGCCCGGAGTTCCGTACGGCCCGCGATCACCCGGAAGTCGGACACGGATTCCACGGGGCCGCCGAGCACCTGCCGGCCCAGGCAGTGGGCCGCGGTGACCACCGTGGTCGGGGCCACGACGACGCCCCCGCAGAACTGTCCGTCCCGCGTACCCCCGAACCGGTCACGGCTGGCCAGGGCCACGACCCAGGGGCTGTCGGCCGCCTTCACCGGCTTCCCCCCGATCACCACACTGTCCGCGACCGCCTGGGGCATCTGGGCGAGCGGTGCCGCGGCCGCTCCCGCCGCCAGGGTCAGCGCGCCCGCCAGGACACGGGAAAAGGGACGACGCATGGGGCCTCCTGACTCCGAGTGTGCATGACTCCACCCAGAGTGGGATGCCCGCCGGCCGAGCGCACCCGCGCGGCCCCCGCCACGGCCGGCAGCGCCGCGGCCGGCGCCCTCCGCCGCCGCGGCCCGCCCGCCCGGCTCAGTCCAGATAGTCGCGCAACACCTGCGAGCGGGACGGGTGCCGCAGCTTCGACATCGTCTTCGACTCGATCTGTCGGATCCGCTCACGGGTGACCCCGTAGACCTTGCCGATCTCGTCGAGGGTCTTGGGCTGCCCGTCCGTGAGGCCGAAGCGCATGGACACCACGCCGGCCTCGCGCTCGCTCAGGGTGTCGAGCACCGAGTGCAGCTGCTCCTGCAGGAGCGTGAAGCTCACCGCGTCGGCCGGGACGACGGCCTCGGAGTCCTCGATGAGGTCGCCGAACTCGCTGTCACCGTCCTCGCCCAGCGGGGTGTGCAGGGAGATCGGCTCGCGGCCGTACTTCTGGACCTCGATGACCTTCTCGGGGGTCATGTCGAGTTCCTTGGCCAGCTCCTCCGGGGTGGGCTCGCGGCCCAGGTCCTGGAGCATCTGGCGCTGTACGCGGGCCAGCTTGTTGATGACCTCGACCATGTGGACGGGGATGCGGATGGTGCGGGCCTGGTCGGCCATGGCGCGGGTGATCGCCTGGCGGATCCACCACGTCGCGTAGGTCGAGAACTTGTAGCCCTTGGTGTAGTCGAACTTCTCGACCGCACGGATGAGGCCCAGGTTGCCCTCCTGGATCAGGTCCAGGAAGAGCATGCCGCGGCCGGTGTATCGCTTGGCGAGCGAGACCACGAGGCGGAGGTTGGCCTCCAGCAGGTGGTTCTTCGCGCGGCGGCCGTCCTCGGCGATGATCTCCAGCTCGCGCTTGAGCTTGGGCGCCAGCTTGTCGGAGTTCGCCAGCTTGTCCTCGGCGAACAGGCCCGCCTCGATGCGCTTGGCGAGCTCGACCTCCTGCTCGGCGTTGAGGAGGGGGACCTTGCCGATCTGCTTGAGGTAGTCCTTGACCGGGTCGGCGGTGGCACCGGCCACCACGACCTGCTGGGCCGGGGCGTCGTCCTCGTCGTCGGAGATGACGAAGCCCTTGTTCTCCCCGCCCTCGTCCTCTTCGTCGCCCTCGGCCTTGACCGCGTCGGGACCCTCTTCCGGGCTCTCGTCGTCGCCGGCCTCGTCGGCGTCCTTCTTGGCCGCGGTCTTCTTCGCGGCGGTCTTCTTCGCAGCCGCCTTCTTGGCGGGCGCGGCCTTCTTGGCGGCCGTCTTCTTCGCGGCCGCCTTCTTGGCCCCGGGCTCCGCGGCGGCTTCCTCGACGAGGGCGTCCGGCGCCTGCGGGTCCGCCGTCTCGGCCCCCGCGGCCGCGGGGGCGGCGGGCTGCGCCGCCGTCGTCCTGGCCGCCGTCTTCCTGACGGGCTCGGTGGCCGTCCGCTTGGCCGGGCTCTTCGCTGCGACGCTCTTGCGGGTGGTGCGCTTGGGCGACTCCGCGGCACTGACCATCAGCGTCACACCCTCTTCCTCGAGGATCTGGTTGAGGCTGCGCAGAACATTCTTCCACTGGGTCGCAGGAATCTGGTCAGCCTCGAAGGCCCGACGCACGTCATCGCCGGCGATCTGCCCCTCGGCCTTGCCCCGCTCGATGAGCGCCATCACAGACTCGGAATCGGCGATCTCCGGCGGGAGCGTACGGGATGTGCTGGCCGACACGAACAACCTCTCGGAACGATGGGAACGGCTTCCGACCCCGGGCCTGGTGGTGCTGGACCGGAGCCGACGACCACCGACCGGGGATGGGCCGGCGGCGCGGGCAGGGGCCGGGGAGCTGCACAGCACCCCCAAGGGCTGCTGTCTTCCCTCCGTCGGCCATCACCTCTTAAGTCATCGCGCGACCTCGCGGAGCGTTACGCCCAATCTTCGTGGCCCGAGTCACACTCCGTTTACGCGGATGCCGGTCATACGGTCACACCCCACGGTTTCCGGAGGTGAAGCGGCGGCTCCGGAAGGGCTCCGCACGCCGGTGTCGCCGGGCCCGGCCGGGCCCGGCGACGTGTCGTACACCCCCGCGCACCCGCCCGTCAGTGCTCGCGCGGGGCGGGTACCACGCGCTCGACCTCCGGGTGAACCGTCAGGAGCTGGCGCATCGCGTTCTCGGCACCCACCGCGTCACCCGCGGCGAGGGCCTCGACCATCCGTGCGTGGTGCGCGACGCAGGTCTCGCTCGGGCGGTCGCAGGAGGTCATCGGGCTGCCGGAGACGTGGAGGGCGGCGGAGACGATGCCGGAGAGGTGCTCCAGCATGCGGTTGCCGGCGACCTGGATGAGGAGCGCGTGGAACTCGTTGTCGGCGCGGGCGAAGGTGATCGAGTCACCCTGGCCGAGGGCGTGGCCCATGATCTCGACCATGTCGGCCAGGCGCTGCTGGATGTCCGGGCGGCCGTGGCCGGCGGCGAGGCGGGCCGCGAGCGGCTCGATCGTCCAGCGGAGCTCGCCGAGCTCGCGGCGCTGGTCGTCGCGCTGTGGCCCGAAGGCCCGCCACTCGATGATGTCGGGGTCGAGCAGGTTCCAGTCGGCGACGGGGCGGACCCGGGTGCCGACGTTGGGGCGGGCGCTGACGAGGCCCTTGGCCTCCAGGACCCGCAGCGATTCGCGGACGACCGTGCGGGAGACCTCGAAGCGCTGGCCGATCTCCTCGGGGACCAGGGGGCGGTCCGCGCCGAGGTCGCCGGAGACGATCATCTGGCCGAGCTGCTGGACGAGTTGGCCGTGCAGTCCGCGGCCGCGGCTGCCTGCCGCGCGGCGGCCCACGCGGCTCAACTCGACGTCGGCGCCGTCCCAGTGGGGTGCTCCGACGCGGTCGGACCCGGGGGCCTCCGCGTAGGGGTAGCGGTCGAGTTCGCCCGCGCCGGCGAGGCCGGAGTCGGCGTGGCGGGCGGCGGTCATCATGGTGTGCGCAAGGGTACTCACGAATCCTTTGTCGGCCGTGCCTCCACGACCCTTGAGGTCTTTGGTGAAAAGCACACGAAAGGGTGATCAGTGCCACCTACGCAATTGACGACTTATCGTAAAGAACCGGGCCTATTGCGTGGAGTTGCGGTCCGCTTGACGCGACATGGACTGCAACGGTCCCGTCCGCACCTGCTCCGGCACCGAACGATCACCAACGGACCCTGCTGCGCAGTCCGGTGAACCCATAGGCGCACAACAGGACCATCAGCGACAACACCAGTGCGGTCGCGACGGGCTGGGTCATCACCCGTAGAGCCGCCACGAGCAGCCGGTCCGCCTCCGGCGGCCACTGCACCCAGGACAGGCCCCGCAGCCGGGGTCCCAGTCCGGTCACCGGGTACGCGGACGAGCCTTCCAGCGCCTTGCGCACCAGCGGAACCACTCCCACGGGTACGGCGAGCACCGCCGCCAGTCCCGCGGTGGCGGACCGGAAGACGCCGGAGGCCAGTACGCCGGCCCAGGCGCAGCCGATCAGCAGGCCGGCCCAACTCGCGGCCGGGGAGAGCCACTCCGCCGGGGTGCGCAGGGGGCCGCTGTCGAAGACGAGCGCCAGGGCGGCGGCGTCGGCCGTCACCACCAGGGCGCCCAGCAGCAATGCGAGGGCGGCGCAGACGCCGAGCTTCGCGGTGAGCAGCCCCAGCCGGCGCGGCACGGTGCCCCGGTCGGCGGCGAGGGCGGGATAGCGGTACTCCTCGCCGAAGGCCAGTGCTCCGAGCAGCCCGGCGCCCAGCGCGGCGGGCGGCAGCGGCAGCAACTCGGGCCAGGCGGCGAGCAGCCGGTTCTGCGGGGTCTGGCCGGCCCGGGCGAGCACGAGGGAGGTGAGGACGGAGACCACGACGACGAGGGTGGCGGTGAGGGCGGGGGTGGCGGTGCCGAAGACGCGGAGCAGCTCGTAGCGCAGTGGCCGCAGCGGTCCGCCCACGCGCCGCACGGCCGAGGCCGGCCGCCGGGAGCGTGCGCCCCGGGAACGGCCGCCGGAGTCGGCGGCGGGACCCGGCGCGGCCCCGGCGGGGGCCGCCTCTGCCGTCGCGGCGGCCCGGGCGTGCGGGACCGGGCCCGGCGACGCGCCGGCGACGCCGGTCTCGTCGGCGAGCTGGTGGACCAGTACGCCGTGGCGGAACGCCGCCTCGCCGACCTCGGCGCAGTTGCTGCCGTACACCGACAGGCGGCTGCCGCTCTCCTCGACGATCTCCACCGTCCGCTGGGCCGCCCGGGCTTCCCGGCCCAGTACGTCGGCCAGCCGGGCCGCGTGCGGGGTGCGCACGGCGACGCGCGGCCTCAGCCGGGTCCGCGCGAAGTCCTCGGCCTCCTGGTCGGCGACGAGGCGGCCCGCCTCGATGCTGACGACCCGGTCGGCGCTACGGGCCGCCTCCTTGGCGTCGTCGGTGGTGAAGAGCACCGCTCCACCGAGGGAGGCATGGCCGCGCAGCAGGCCGTACAGCCAGCCGCGTTCGCGGGGAGAGAGGCCGGCGGCCGGCTCGTCGAGGAGCAGGGTGCAGGGATCGCCGAGCAGCGCCGAGGCCAGGGCGACCCTGCGCTCCATGCCGAGCGACAGCGAGCCGAGGCGCTGGTCCCGCAGGCCGGCGATGCCGACGACCTCGAGCATGGTGTCGGCCCGGGATGCGGGCACCCCGGCGGCGGCACAGAGCATCCGCAGCTGGTTGCGGACGGTCCGGGCCGGGTTGCCGGGGACGTCGCCGAGCAGCACTCCGACCTCACGGCCGGGGTGGGGGATCCGGTGCAGCGGGCGGCCGCGGAAGTAGGTGACGCCGCGGCCCGGTTCGAGTTCGAGCATGAGCCGCAGGGCGGTCGTCTTGCCCGATCCCGGCTCGCCGAGCAGGGCGGTCACGTGCCCCGGGCGGGCCTCGAAGGTGAGGTCGTCCACGAGGGGCGGGGCGTCGGTGCGTGGTTTGCTGGTGAGTCCGATGGCCTGGAGCATCGCTTCTCTCGCGAGGGGTGAGACCGCTCTGCGGCAGGATGATTACCGCAAGCAAGATAACGCGATATGTCCGATTTTCGGCGCAACCGATCCGATGGCATGCCGCTGGTTCCGTCAGGTTCACCCCGAACCGGGGGCCCGGTCGGCGGCGTCTGCAGCACCGGCGGCGTGTGGGCCGCGGCGTCAGACCTCCGGGCGCAGCATCGGGGGATTGAGCAAGGTCGCCCCGCCCGCGCGGAACAGCTGGGCCGGACGGCCTCCCTGACGGGTGGTCGTCCCTCCGGCCGGCACCAGGAAGCCGGGGGTGCCGGTGACCTTGCGGTGGAAGTTCCGCGGGTCCAGGGCCACGCCCCACACGGCCTCGTACACCCGGCGCAACTCCCCCACGGTGAACTCGGACGGGCAGAAGGCGGTGGCCAGCGAGGAGTACTCGATCTTCGACCGGGCCCGCTCCACGCCGTCCGCCAGGATCCGGGCGTGGTCGAAGGCGAGCCCCGCGGCGCTCTCCTCGCCGACGGCCAGCAGTTCGTCGACGGGAGCCCAGCGGGCGCTGTTGGCGTCACCGCCGGCCCGGGGCGCGGGGAGGTCCGGAGCCAGCACCAGATGCGCCACGCTGACGACCCGCATGCGCGGATCCCGCTTCGGATCGCCGTAGGTGGCCAGCTGTTCGAGGTGTGCCCCGTTACCCGCACCCGGCATGGCGGGGTCGTGCGCGCACAGGCCGGTTTCCTCGGAGAGCTCCCGGGCGGCGGCGGCCGCGAGGTCCTCGTCACCGCGGACGAATCCGCCGGGCAGCGCCCAGCGCCCCTGGAACGGCTGCTCACCCCGCCGGACGACCAGCGCGCAGAGCGCGTGGCGCCGCACGGTGAGCACGACCAGGTCGACGGTGACTGCGAAGGGCGGATAGGCCGACGGGTCGTAGGGCGACATGCCGCGATCATAGTCGTCTGCCTGACGATAAACAGCGCTTTGGTGACCTTGAAGGCAATGGCCCGCGGGCCGGCGGGGGTGCCCGGCGGGCACGACGGGGGACGCCCACCGCCTGCGGGCCCGAGCGGACCGGCGCGGCTCGCACGAGGCCCGGCCAGGCGGGACTTTGACGACACGACCTAGACACCCAGTTGGAGCGCATCCGCGGCCTCCTCCACCAGGGCGAGGCCGAGCCGGCTGACCCGGACGGCGAAGGGCGCTCCCGACACCCGCAGCCCCGCGAGCCGGATCGCACCGAGGGGGGCGCCCGGAAGGGGTACCAGGGCGACGGTGCCAGAGGGGGCGTCGGGGCGGATGCCGGCGAGGGCGGTCAGTACGTGGACCCCCGCGGCCGCGGCCACGGCGGCGGGGCGGCAGGCCGCCGGGTGCGGGACGGGAACGCTGCCGGCGGTGCGCTGCTCGGCCGCGAACATCTCCGGCAGCCGGTACCCGAACGCCTCTGCCGCGTCCAGGAGGCCTTTGAGCAGGCCTGCGGCCTCCTTCTCGAAGCCCGCCGCGGCCAGTCCGGACACGGCCACGGCGCTCTCGTACGCCCGTACCGCGCCGGAGCGGTGGCCGTAAGGGTTGTGCCCCGGCTCTTGGCGGGCCATGCTCCGCAGCCCCCATCCGCAGTCCATGGCGGGGGCACCGAGCAGCCGGGCCAGCTGCTCGGTGCGGACCGCGTCGAGGAGCCCGGGGGCGAGCCGGCCGCCGCTGAGCAGCCCGGTGTCGAGCAGATGCGCGGCGGCCCCGGTCAGCCGTGGCAGGGGCCGCCCGTCGGGATGCAGGGCCGATGCCGGCCGGCCGCCGTCCGGTCCGTCGATCCAGAACCCGTCCCGGAACCGCTCGCGCAGCGCGGCCGCCCGCTCCCGCCATTCCCCGGCGCCGGGTCGTCCGCACCCGGCGAGGAGGTCGGCGCCCAGCACGGCGGCCCGGTGGGCGTGGGCCTGGGTCTCGCAGCGCCGCGGCCCAGGATCGGGATCGGCCAGGAAGCCGTCCTTGCCGAAGGCGCCGCGCAGCCAGTCGAGGCACCGTTCGGCGGCCGGGAGCAGTCGGGCGACTTCGTCCTCCGGCAGGCCCCAGAGACGGGCTTCGGCGAGCACCGCGGGGAAGGCGAGGGTCGCCTCGGTGCCGGTGCACGCGGGCGGCAGCTGCGGGCCCGCTCCGCGCAGGGGCCCCGGGATCTTCCCGGCCTCGCCGCCGTGCCCCTCGGCCTGTGTGCGAGCGAGGATGCGCAGGGTGGCGGCGGCGAGCCCGGTCCCCAGCGGCAGCGCCATGCGGGCGGCCCAGAGCGATTCCGCCGGCGCCAGGCCCAGCCGCCAGGGCACCCCGGCCGCCGCGAAGGCGTCACCCGGACCATCCGGGTCCCGCGAGAGCAGCGCGCGCAGGTCCTCGACGCTGGTGCGGAACCATGCCTCGGCCCTCGGGTCGTCCCCCTCGGCCCGGGCGTCGGCCAGCGGGTTCGCCACCTGGCCGGCGGGTGCCCGCACCACCCGGTCCTGTGTGGTGCGCAGCTCGATGGTGCGGGATTCCCCGGGGCCCAGTTCGAGCTGCCAGCGCAGCAGCCCGGCCGAGGCCACGACGTCGTCCGGGGCCGGATCTGCCGTGGTGACGGCTTGAGCTGCGCCGGTGCTCCAGCGCAGGCCGGCGGCATGCACCCCGGCGGGCAGCTCCGGGCCGGCCCGTCCGGCGGCCACCGCGGCCAGTTCCGCCAGGTCGGAGCCGAGCAGCAGCTCCACGGGGAGGCGTACCGGCCGGGCCGTGAAGCTGCGCAGGGTGATCCGTTCGGTGCCGTCCGCGTGGCGGATCCGTTCCACACCGATGTCCGGATCGGGGCCGGGCTCGGCCCCGGTGCGCACCGTGGCGGTGAAGGCGGCCCGGTCGGCACCGAGGCTGCGGCCCTGGACGGCGACCGGGTCCCGGCCGCCGACGCGCAGCACACAGCGGGAGAGCAGCCGGCGCCCGGAGCGGTAGATCCCGTCGATCCCCTGCCCGGTCAGCTGGCCGTGTTCGGGAGAGATGACCAGACAGGGTGCGGCGACGCAGATGACGGCGCCGTGCACGGGCGGCAGCTCGGGCCTGCGGGCCACGGGCACGCCGGTCGGGCGGGGAGGTGCGGGGTGAGACATGTGTCGCCTTGTCTGCGCTCCGGTGGGTTCAGCTGGGCGGCGGCGCGGCCGGGGCGGCACCACCCCCCAGCTGAACGCCCCCGCCCCCGCCCGGGTCACGGGCCCGGACTCCGGACGGGCGCTCCGGGGACGCAGGTCGCGCCGTGATGGCGGCCCCGAGGCGGCGCGGGGCAACCGCGGACGACCGCCGCAGGAGGGCCGGCGCGCGCTCACTGCCCGCTCCCCGCGGTGCGGCGGGATCCGCGGCGCGGGGCCGTCCTGCCCCTCCGTCCGGGCGGCCGGGTGACGGCGGAGGACCGGCTGCGCCTCGGTTCGCGGCGGCGCCGCTCCTCCCTCAGGCACTGGCGCAGCCCCTCGGGGTCGATCCCCTCGTTGCAGGCGTGGTGGAGCAGCTGGGCGAAGCGGTATTCGGCGTCCGCCCTCAGGGCGAGGCCGAGGGCGATCCGGGCGGTGGGCTCGTCACCGGTGGACCAGGAGACCCACCCGGCCAGGGTGAGGGGGGCCGCGGCATGCTCGCCGTAGGCGCCGACGCAGCGGCGGGCCAGGGCACGCCACAGACGCAGGGCGGGGGCCGCCTCCTCCCCTTCCATCCACTCGGCGGCGACGTCGCGGACCTCGCGGTCCTGGAGGCCGAGGATCAGTGAGGCGGCCTCGTCGTGGCCGAGCAGCGCGTCGTCCCAGTCGTCGCCCTGGGGGCCGCTTTCGGCGGGCGGGGCCTGGGTCATGCGCCGCATCAGCGTCTGTGCCAGCGTGATGGTCTCGGCGCCGACCTCCTCCCTGGTGGCGCCGTGGAGGATCCTCGGCACCAGGGCGGCGGCAGCACGGTCGAGGGCCCGCTCCGCCTCCTCGGCCACGGGCCCGCGCAGCGGTGCGAGCCTGCCCTCGATCTCGTCGAGGCAGCCGCGGACCTGGAGCCCGGCGAAGGTGGCTGCAGCGGCCATCACCGAGGTGCCGACCGCGGCCAGCGGGCTGCCCTCGGCCGGGCAGCACCGCTCGTCCGGGCAGACGTAGGACCAGAAGCGGCCGGCTGACAGGCACAGGGCTTCCAGCACCGGCACGTCCAGCCCGCCGCAGGCCAGCCGGACCCGCTGGGCGAACGGCCGCAGCCGGGTCATCACCCCCTGGCCCGTCTCCTCGCCGCGCGGCTCCTGGCACAGATAGACGACGATGCCGTCGGGCTTGGCGCCGCGCCGTTCGCTGCCCCGGATGAGGCAGTCGGCGACCTGTCGGGCAGTGTCCTCCCATTCGGCGGGCGTGGTGGGGATGCCGACGCGGAGGCGGCCGCCGAAGCGCCCGCCCTCGCCGTGCACGGCGACCATGACGAGCGAGTCGGACGGGTGGAAGCCGAGCATGTAGGGCAGCGCATCGGCCAGTTCGGCCGGGCTGCGCAGGGTGATCTGCGGTGCGTCGGCGGCTCCGGCCGGGCTGATGAAGGACCGGTCGGACGGGCGGCGGAATTCGTTGTTGTTCGTCATGTCACGAAGGTCCCGTGCATGATCCGATCCCGAAAGCCCTGTGGATAACTGTTGACGCCTCAACCACCGCGCGCGGGACACCCGGGGCGGCGCCGCTACAGCGGCAGGGTGAGCGCCACCGCGTTGTAGGGGAGGTCCGGCTCCGGGGGCTGCGGGAAGCGGGAGTTGGGCAGGTAGAGGCGGTTGCCGTGGACGGCCGCCGCGCAAGGGGCCTCGAAGCGCGCGTCGGTGACCGTACGGGCCAGGCGGGCGTTGTGGCCGGTCGGATCCAGGCGCATCACCGCGAGGTCGTTCATGCGGGGCGCGTACAGGGTCCGGCCGTGCACCAGGATGCCGTTGGTCGTGGGCAGCGTGACACCGCCCAGGTCGGTGCGGCGGGCGACGCCGGTGACCGGATCGACGCGGAACAGGCTGCCGCCGTGGGCGTGGATGTTGACCACCAGGAGCGCGGATCCGTCGGGGGTGGCCGCGATGCCCGTGGCGGTGAGCCCGTCCGCGGGGCCCTGCGTCCACTCGCCGCCGAGCTTCAAGGTCGTCACCGCGTCGCGCGCCGGGAGCTCCCCGCGCGGACCGAGCGGCAGGCGGAACAGCTGTCCGCTGAAGGAGTCCGTGAACCAGGCGGCGCGCGGTGTGAGCACCACGTGGTCGACGAAGGTGTCGGCGTTGCCGACCTCGTACGTCTCGATCACCTTCCCGGTGATTCCGTCCAGGACGGTGATGAGCCGTCCCCAGCCGCCCGCGACGAAGACCCGCTGCCGTTCGTCCACCTGGAGGCCGACCGCGTAGTACCCCTCTCCGAGGCCCGGGTTGATGACCTTTCCCCGGCCGGTGAGCAGGCACGCCCGGTAGACCGCGCCGCCGAGCAGCGAACCGAAGTAGGCGTAGGGCGCCGGGCCGATGCCGATGCCGGCCGGGTGGAAACCGTTCGGCAGGTTCAGAACGTCGGGCCGGCCCGTCCGGGCCGCCGACGGGCCGGTGCGTTCGGCGGCGACCGCCGTGCCGCCCCAGCGCGCGTCGCCGATCAGCGCTGCGGCGCCCGCCGCCGCGCCGATGCCGAGGAACCGTCGTCGTGCCATGGCCGAGCTGAGCATCGCGCCCCCCTGTGGTGTCGTCGTCGTGCGCGAGTGTGGTGCGGGCCGCCTGGATTCCGCTCGAATCCGGCCAGCGGGCGGCTAGGACCGCGTTGACAAGATCGCGGGGCGGTCGTTCTAATGAGGAACGTGGCGCGTGGCGCCGGCCAAAGAGAACTGGGCCGGCCGGTGACCGGGCGACCACCCGCACATCAGGGACCGTCGCATGCGTTCTCTTCTCACAGGCTCCGCCTGATCCAGGCGCCTCAGCGCGCCCGCACCGCCACTCGAACCGGCCGTGCCGTATCCCCCGCGTCCAGCCGTGTCGCCGTCCGTCCTCCCGCCCGCCGTCGCACGGCGTGCCGTACGGAACGACGTCCGCGCACGCGCCTTCTCCCTTCCCCTCATCGCCCCTCCCCCGCAGATCCCATCACCCGAGGAGTCCCACCCCGCCATGTCCTTCAACCAGTCCGTCATCGACGAGTTCCGCGCCAACCAGGGAAAGGTCGGCGGGTACTTCGAGGGCAGCGACCTGCTGCTGCTCACGGTCACCGGCGCCAAGTCGGGTGAGGAGCGGACCGTCCCGCTCGGGTACGTGCGCCACGACGAGCACCTCCTGGTCATCGGCTCCAACCTGGGCGGGCCGAAGCATCCCGACTGGTACCACAACGTGCTCGCCAACCCGCTGGTCCAGGTGGAGATCGGCGCCGAGTCCTTCGAGGCGGTCGCGGTGCCCGCCGAGGGCGAGCGCCGGGACCGGCTGTTCGCGCACGTCGTGGCGGCGGAGCCGGGCTACGGCGAGTACCAGGAGAACACCAGCCGCGTGCTGCCCGTGGTGGTGCTGGAGCGCAGCGACCCCGCACCCGGCGAGGGCCCGGCCGAGGTCCGGAGCCTGGCCGACAAGCTGGTCGAGGTGCACGTGTGGCTGCGCGGGCAGCTGCGGCACGTGAGCGCAGAGGTGGACGCCTACTTCGAGGCCGTGGCCGCGCACCAGGGCGAGGGGTCCGCACCGGCACCGGGCCTCGGGCTCCAGATCCGCCAGCACTGCCTGGCGTTCTGCCAGACGCTGGAGATCCACCACACCGGCGAGGACGCGCACATGTTCCCCGCCCTCGCGGCGCAGAACCCGCACCTGAAGGACGTCTTCGAGCGGCTGCGGACGGAGCACGTCACGGTGGCGCAGCTGCAGCACGAGCTGAGCGTCCTGCTGGCCGACATCAGCGGGGCGGACCCGGAGCGGTTCCGCAAGGAACTGGCCCGCATGTCGCAGGAGCTGAACGCCCACCTCGACTACGAGGAGGAGTCGCTGCTGCCCCTGCTCTCCGAGATCCCCTTCCCGCCCGGCCCGCCCGCCGCCGCCGCCTGACCACGGGTGCCCCGGCGGGGCTGCCGGCCCGCCGGGGCACAGGAACAGCGGGGGGCGCCGCGGCTACGGCTCGGACGGGCCGGCGGGCAGCGCCTGCGCGGCGTACGCACTCGCGTTGGGCCCGAACTGGAGCACGATGTGGCCGGCGGCGGAGTGCACGTCCCGCCACAGCCGCTGCAGCGGCGAGCTCTCGCTGTGCCCGGCCGTCCCGGAGGCCCGGAACAGCCGGTCCACGGCTCCGACCAGCAAGTCGGCCGCCAGCGCACAGTCCCGCTGGGCCCGCGCCGTCTCCAGCGCGGTGATCTCCCGGCCGGAGTCGGCCACGGCCGCGATGCGCTCCAGCAGCAGGCGGGCGGCGTCGATTTCGCCGCCCGCCCGGGCGAGGGTCTCCTCGTAGAAGGCGCGGCCGGGCCCGGGCACTCCCGGGCGCTCGGCGCGCAGCCGGTCCTGCGCGTACGCCGACCAGTGCGCGAGGGCGCCCTCGGCCGCGCCGAGCATCGGCAGGCAGAAGAACAGCCCGTTCACGGCGGCGAGCGGTACGCCCGGCACGGCTGCGCCGGCCCCGCCGCTGACGCCGCCGTCGGCGGAGGGGCGGCCGGCCATCAGGTCGTCGACCGGGAAGGACATCTCCCCGGGCACGTGGAGGTCGTCGACGGTGAGCGTGTGGCTGCCGGTGGCCCGCATGCCGATGTCGGACCAGGTCCGCTCCACGGCGTAGGCCGAGCGCGGTACGGCGAAGATCCGCCGCTCGGCCGGGGCGTCCGGGGTCTTGGCCAGGCCCAGCACGAGCGCCCAGTCGGAGTGCTCGACGGCGCTGACGTACGGCCAGGTCCCGGTCAACTGCCAGCCGCCGTCCGCCGGCAGGGCCCGGCCACGCGGCGAGACCGAGCCGGCGACCAGGACGTCCGGGCCGTCCTGCCAGATGCGCTTGCGGCCCTCCTCGGGCAGGAATCCGGCCATCCGGGAGAGGCTGAGCGCGATGGAGGCGCACCAGGCGGTGGCCGGACAGGACGCCCCGATCGCGGTGACCGCGTCGGCGAGGGCGCCGAAGCCACCGCCACTTCCCCCGTGGGCGACGGGCACGAAGTGGCGGGCGAAGCCGGCGTCGAGCAGCGCCCGCACGACGTCCGGGTCCAACGAACGGGCGGCCTCGGCGGCTTCGGCACGACCGGCCGCGAGGGCGCCCACTTCCCGGGCGGTGAGGGCCGGTTCGGGCGCTGACTGTGTCTGCTGGGGCATGGGCCGGCTCTCCTTGCGGTCGGTGCGAGGAGACAACGTCGGCCGACCCGATCGGGCACCACTACAGGTCCCCTAGGGCACCGCTACAGCCGCGCTCGAGCCGCCGACCCCGCGTGGGACATATGTCACAGCGCGCGGTGACCGGCCGACGGCGTGGGCGGAGGGCGGGCATGGAGACCGGTCGGTACGGACTGCGAAGGTGCCCGATCACCGCCCCCGCGCGCTTTATCACGACGGCGCGGAAGATGTGAATCCGGCGTGGTCAAAGACCGATCCGGAACCTCTCCGACCGCTCACACTTTACTTGATCTTGGGTTGTCGAAGTCGTAGCCTGGCGAGACGTCGGGCCGGCTCCCCACGCATGGCCCGATCTTGCCATCGGGGGTTTTACAGAATGTCAGAAGATTCCTCTCGACCGTCCGAGTCGCTACCGTTCGCGGAAATCAGCGTTCTTGGATCATTGAGCGTCGAATTCAACGGACAGTCCATCGTGCCGACCGCGGGAAAACCGCGGCAACTGCTCGCGCTCCTCGCCCTGCGCTGCGGCCGGGTCGTACAGGTGCCGACCCTGATGGAGGAGGTGTGGGGTGAGGACATCCCCCGCAGCGGGATGACCACCCTGCAAACCTACGTCCTCCACCTGCGCAGACTCATCGTGGAAGCCCTGCCCGAGGGCTCCGAGCGCACCCCGAAGGATCTGCTGGCCACCCGGTTCAACGGCTACCAGCTCTCCGTCAAGCCGAAGTCGTTCGACCTGATCGAATTTGAGTCACTGGCCGGATCCGGAGACAACGCGCTGGAGCGCGGAGACGCCGAGGCCGCCTCGAAATACCTCCACCAGGCGTTGGAATTGTGGCGCGGTCCGGCATTGATGGACGTACCCGTGGGCCGCGTGCTTGCCATGGAACTCATGGGCCTCAACGAAGTAAGAATGCGTGTTCTGGAACAGCGAATTCTCGCCGATCTTTGGCTCGGTAAGAGCGCAAGTCTCGTTCCGGAACTGCGCAAGCTGGTGGAACAACATCCGCTGCACGAGAAGCTGGCTGCCTGTCTGATGATCGCCCACCAGCGGTCGGGGTCGGGCTGGCGCGCCCTCGAGGTCTTCCGCGACCTGAGGAAGGCCTTGATCAACGAGCTCGGCGTCGAGCCGTCCGGCCGCCTCCAGAGCCTCCACCAGGAGCTGCTGTCGAACGCCACTGACCTGTCGCTGCGCGATTACGTCCTGACGTGAGCGCGGACAGGGCAGGGGTGCTGGGCGAGGTCGCCGACGGGGTGTTCGCCTACGTCCAGCCGGACGGCAGCTGGTGCGTGAACAACGCCGGGCTGATCGTCTCCGAGGGCCGGGCCGTCCTGGTCGACACCGCGGCCACCGAGGCGCGCGCCCGCAGCCTGCGGGCGGCGGTCGTGGCGCAGGGGCGGCCGATCCCGTACGCCGTGGTCAACACCCACTCGCACGGTGACCACACCTTCGGCAACTTCGTGTTCCCGGAGGCAGTCGTGCACGCGCACCACGAGACGCGTCGGGAGATGGCCGCGGCCGGCCTGCACCTGACCGGACTGTGGCCCCAGGTGGAGTGGGGGGCACTTCAGGTGGTGCTCCCCGAGGTCACCTATCGGGACGAACTCACCCTGCATGTGGGAGCGGTGACGGCCCGATTGATCCACCTGGAAGTGGCCCACAGCACGAACGACACCGCCGTGTGGGTTCCCGAGCGGAGGGTGCTGTTCACTGGGGACGTGGTGATGTCGGGGGTGACGCCGTTCCTGCCGATGGGCTCGGTGGCCGGTTCGCTGCGGGCCGTCGCGCGGATGCGGGCGCTCGCCCCCGCGGTGGTGGTGGCCGGGCACGGCGTCGTCGGCGGCATCGAGGTGCTCGACACCACGGAGGCCTACCTGCGGTGGCTGCAGGAACTGGCCCGCCAGGGCGTGTCCGCGGGGCTGACGGCGCCGGAGGTGGCCCGGGAGGCCGACCTCGGGCCCTTCGCCGGCCTGCTCGATCCGGAGCGGATCGTGCCCAATCTGTACCGGGCGTTCGCCGAGGAACGGGGCCGGGCCCACGGCGGGGCACTGGACATGTCGGCCGTCATCACCGAAATGGACACCATGTTCGAGGAGATGGCCGCCTACCGGGGGGCTCCGCCCGTCTGCCACGCCTGACGCGACCCGACGACCGCGGTCGCGGTCGCCGTACGCGGCTTGACGGCGTTTCAAGCGGGCCTTGAGGAACGGCTCGCAGGATCGGCGACGCTCGCGGGCGCCCGGCGCACAGCACCTGTGCCCGGGCGCCCGCTCCGTCATACCCGAGCCGTCTGGAGTACCCGATGACGTCCGCCGCCAGCCGCTTCGCCGACCTCTACGCCGCGGTGGGGCAGCACTACGCCCGCCAGGTCCAGTTTCTCGACGGCGGGAGGTTCGAGGAGTACGCCGGCACCTTCACGGAGGACGGCGAGTTCCAGCACACCCCCGGGGTCACCCCGGCCCGCACCCCGGCCGGCATCGTCGCCGAACTGCACGCCTTCCACGAGCGGTTCGCCGACGACCCGGTACAGCGCCGGCACTGGTTCAACATGATCGACCTCAGCCCGCGCGAGGACGGCGACTTCGACGCCGTGTTCTACGCGCTGGTGCTCACCGTCCGGCCCGGAGTCAAGGAACCGCAGGTCGGCCCCAGTTGCCTGGTCCGCGACGTACTGGAGATCACGGACGGGTCGGTGCGCAACCGCTCCCGCCGCGTCGAGCACGACCAGCACGTCCAGCACGACCAGCACGTCCCGGACACCCGGCCCGCCCGGCCCGCGGCCCGTTGAGCAGCCGCTCCGCGCCCACCGGCCCCCCTCCGAAGGGAGAACCCCCCGCCATGTCCCGCAAGCCCGTCGCCCTGGTGACCGGATCCTCGTCCGGGATCGGCGCCGCCGTCGCCCGCAGACTCTCCGACGAGGGGATGGCGGTGGTGGTCAACGCGGCCAGGAGCGCCGACGCGGGCCGCCGGCTCGCCGAGTCCCTGCCCGACGCACGGTTCGTCCAGGCGGACATCTCCGACGAGGAGCAGGTACGGCGGTTGCTGAACGAGGTGGCCGGGGAGTACGGGGCCCTCGACGTGCTCGTCAACAACGCCGGTGTCACCCGGGGCATCCCCCACCAGGATCTCGAGGCGGCCACCGGGGAGGTGTGGCGCACCATCCTCGGTGTCAACGTCGTCGGCACCTGGCAGACGACGGTGGCCGCGATGCCGCTGCTGCGCGCCTCGGGCGCCGGCCACGTCGTCAACATCTCCTCCGTCGCCGGGGTCCGGCCGGCCGGCAGTTCCATCCCCTACGCGGTCAGCAAGGCCGCCGTCAACCACATGACCCGGCTGCTGGCGGCCGCCGTCGGCCCCGAGGTGCGGGTCAACGCCATCGCTCCCGGGCTCGTCGACACCCCGTGGACGGAGACCTTCACCGAGATCCGCGAGCGGGTGCGCGAGGCCGTGCCGCTGCGCCGCACCGGCACCCCGGAGGACATCGCCGAGCTGGTGGTGGGCCTGTACCGGGCCGCCTACACCACCGGCGAGGTGGTGCTCGCCGACGGCGGCGCCCACCTGCTGATCTGAGAGGACGACAGACCGTGAAGCTTGGCGTGAACCTGAGTTACCAGGGCGCCGCGGAGCTGGCCGTGGCGGCCGAACGGCTCGGCTACGACGTGGCGCTGGCCCCCGAGGGCTACCGCTCGGACGCCGCCAGCGTGCTCGGGCTCGTCGCGGGGCGGACCGAGCGGATCGCGCTCGGCTCCGCCGTGATGCAGATCCCCGCCCGCAGCCCGGCGCTGGCCGCGCTGACCGCCGCGACCCTGCAGTCGCTCTCGGGCGGCCGGTTCCGGCTGGGGCTGGGAGTGTCCAACCCCGATGTCTCCGAGGGCTGGTACGGGGTCCCCTTCGCGGAACCCCTGGTCCGGACCCGGGAGTACGTGGAGATCGTACGGCGGGCCCTGACGGGCGAGCCGGTCCGCTACGAGGGCCGGCACTACCGGCTGCCCCCCTCCGGCTCCGGTGCGGCCCCGCTGCACGTGATCACCGAGCCGGCGGGTACGCCCGTACCGGTGTACCTGGGGGCGGTCGGTCCGGGGAACCTGGCGCTGGCCGGCGAGATCGCCGACGGCTGGATCGGGGTGTTCGCCGCTCCCGAGCAGGTCGCCGAGTCGGTCGCGCACATCGAGGCGGGCCGGGCGCGGGCCGGGAAGCCGATGGAGGGCTTCGACGTGATGCCCTGCCTGGCGACCGCGATCGGCGAGGACACCGACGGCTGCGTCGACCTGCTGCGGGCCCACTACGCCTACCTGATGGGCATCGGGGCGCCGGAGCGGAACTTCTACATCGCGCTCGCCACGCGGCTCGGCTTCGGGGCGGGGGCCGCCGAGGTGGGCCGGCTGGCGGGCGAGGGCGACCGGGCGGGGGCCGCGGCGGCGGTGCCGGCCGGGTTCGTGGAGCTGACCGCGCTGACCGGGCCGGTGGACCGGGTGGCGGAGCGGATGCGGCAGTACGCGGAAGCGGGCGTCACCACGCTCGGCATCATGATCTCCTCGATGGCCGGCAGCACGCAGGAGCGGATCGCGGTCCTGGAGCGGGCGATGGCCGCGCTCGACCGGTCCGGTGTGCGCGGCTGACGCCACGGCCGGCGCCCTCGCGCGGCAACGGAAAACGCGGGCGGGGCACCTGAGGAGGTGCCCCGCCCGCGGGCGTTCGCGCGTGTACCGGAGCCCGGACCGCCGGGACCGGGGCCCGGGCTCCGTGCCATGCGGCGCAAACCCGGCCTGATCGGCGAGACACCCCCTCAGGGCTGTCCCGTCATCCCCGGCGGGCGCACGAGGACGGCTCAGGCAGCCACTCCTGCGGTGATGCGGTCGATCAGCTCGGCGGGGGACGGCTGTCCGGCCATCTCGTGGCGCACCTGTCCGGCCGCGTGCCGGAAGGACTCCTCCGTGAGGAGCCGCGCGGCGGCCGCGGCGATGCGGGCGGCGTCCGCCGTCGCCGGTGCCACGGCCAGGCCCACCCCGCGGTCCGTCACCCGGCGGGCGCACAGCTCGTTGTCCGCGCCGCTGGGGACCAGCAGTTGCGGTACCCCGTAGTGCAGGGCGGCCGCGGTGGTGCCCGATCCTCCGTGGTGGACCACGAGCGCGCAGTCGCGCAGGATCCCGGAGAGCGGTACGAAGCCGGCCGGGACGAGGTTGGCGGGCAGTGGGCCCAGCGTGCTCAGGTCGGTCTCGTCGTCGGCGAGGACCACTTCCGCGTCCAGGGCGGCGAGGGCGTCGATCAGCAGCCGCAGGGCGTCGGTGCCGCCCGGCAGCAGGGGCGCGACGGTACCGAGGGTGAGGCAGATGCGGGGCCTGGCGGCCTTGCGCAGCGCCCAGTCGGGCAGGACGGCGCCGCCGTTGTACGGCACGTAGCGCATCGGCAGCCACGGCACGCCGTCGTACGGGTCGGCCTCCTCGTGCTCCAGGCCGCCCAGGCTGGGGGCGCGCGGGTCGATCCGGCCGAGGAGGTCCGGTTCGCGTTCGCCGAGGCCGAGTTCCTCGCGCAGCCGCAGTACGACGGGGTTGTCGTCGGGGACGACACCGAAGCGGGCATTGGTTCGGGCGGCCTCGCGCACGCCCGGGTCGCGCATCGACCAGGAGACCCGGTTGCCGACTTCCAGTGCGGGCACGCCGAGGGCGACGGCGGCCAGTTTGCCGGCCTGGTGGTCGGAGCAGTAGACGACGAGGTCCGCGCCGAAGTCGCGGCCGGCGTCGACCGTGCCCCGGGTCATCGCGAGGGTGAACAGCTCGAACGGGCGCATGGCGCGGGCGAGTTCCCAGTACCCCTCGGGCAGGCCGGGACCGTCCTCGCAGCCGGGTGCGTCGGGGCCGGCGACGAGGTCCTCGCCGACGTCGCGGAGGGGGAACACGTCGACCACCGGCGCCCCGGCCCAGGCGGCCGCCTTGGCCATGTGGGCGGTGGTGGCGATCAGGATTTCGTGGCCCGCCGCGCGTGCCGCCCAGACGAGCGGTACGAGGGGCAGCATCAGCCCGTATCCCGGTGCGGCCGGGAACAGGATCCGCATGAGGACTCCTTCAGATTCGGACGGTGCGGTGGTTCACAGAATTCGGTCGACGCTGCGGAATACGGCCTCGACAAGCCTGCGGATCCTGCCGTCCATGCTTCCCATCACCGCGGAGCCCATATTCGGGACGTATCCGAATGCCAGCTCGCGCTCGGGGTCGGCGAAAGTGAAGACGCCGTTCGCCCCGCTCAGCCCGAAGGAATTCTTCAGTCCGGCGTCGGCGGGGAATACGGCGCTGTCCGCCAGCTGCACCCCCAGCCCCCAGGTGAGCGGGGTCAGCATGACCTCGCAGGTGCCGCTGGAGTGCGGGCGGGCCAGTTCGGCGGTGAGGCCGGGGCCGATGAGGCGGATGCCGTCGACCTCGCCGACCAGCGCGGCGAAGAGCCGGGCCAGGGCGTGGGCGCTGGCGAGGCCGCCGTACGAGGGGTCCTCGACGGCCGGGTCGGCCGGATCCTGGGACATGCTGCCGATGGTCGCCCGGTAGGTGAGCGTGGTGGGTTCGCGCAGCTCGACGACCTCGCCGGGGTCGGCGCCGGCCATCAGGGCCTCCGCCTTGGACTCCAGCATGGTGGCGAGGTGGGCGCCCGAGCCGGCGGGCAGCCCGATGTACGCGTCGAGGCCCAGGGGTCCTGCCAGGTGGCGGGCGAAGTAGCGGCCCACGGTCAGGCCGGTGCGGCGGCGCACGAGTTCGCTCAGCAGGTGCCCGTAGGTGGTGGCGTGGTAGCCGTGCGCGGTGTCCGGCTCCCACTCGGGGCGGGCCGCTGCCAGTGCCTCGGCGACCGGAGTGTGGGCGCGCAGGGCCGCCAGCGAGAGCGGGGCGTGGTCGAGGCAGACCACCCCGGAGCGGTGGGAGAGGATCATGCGGGGGGTGATGGCCCCCTTGCCGTTGGCGGCGAACTCCGGCCAGTGCGCGGCGACCGGTTCGTCGAGGTCGAGGCCCTGTTCCTGCCACAGGTGCAGGAAGGCCGCGGTGACCAGCGCCTTGGTCGGGGAGGCGAGGACGCCCACCGTGGCGGCCCGCCAGGGGTCGGCGCGGTCGGGGTCGGACCAGCCGGCCCACAGGTCCACCACCGGACGGCCCCGGTGGTAGACGCAGACGGCCGCGCCCACCTCCTCGCCCGCGGCGAAGTTCTCCTCGAAGGCGCGCGCGACGTCGGCGAACGCGTCCTCGGCCAGCCCTGCCTGGGGATATTGCTGCACAGTCTTCCGTCCTTCGCGAGGGAGGTTCGGCCGCTTCGCCCGGGTGGCCCCCGGGGCGGCTTTCGGTCGGCTCCGACCTGTGATGATCCGACCGCCGCTCGGGCCCCGCTCGAATACCGGTCATGTCCCGCTCGCAAGGGAATACAGAAGCCCCGGCAGGGTGACCGGAAGGGAAATCGTCTGGCAGGATCGGCGCCATGCGATTCCACTCAAAGGCTGTTCTCCTCGGAAAGCAGGCATTTCTCTGGGGGAATGGGATGGAATTTTCCGCACGGAAGGTGGCCGCGTGTTCTCCGGCATAGCTGAATTCCAGGACTGGTACGCGGGGCGGCGCCGTGCCCACGGCTACCGGGTGGATCGGATCCCGCTCGACGCCCTCGACGGCTGGCGTACCGACCCCGACTCCGGCAACCTCGTGCACCGCACCGGGCGGTTCTTCACCGTCGAGGGGCTGGACGTGGCGGACTCCGGCCGGGAGGTGGGTGCCTGGCAGCAGCCGATCATCGTCCAGCCGGAGCAGGGCGTCCTGGGCATCCTGGTCAAGGAGTTCGCGGGCGTCCCGCACTTCCTGCTCCAGGTCAAGATGGAGCCCGGCAACGTCAACGGCCTCCAGCTCTCGCCGACCGTGCAGGCGACCCGGTCCAACTTCACCGGTGCGCACGGCGGCAGGTCGGTCCCCTACCTGGAGTACTTCACGGCGCCGCGCTCGGGACGGGTCCTGTCGGACGTCCTGCAGTCGGAGCAGGCGTCCTGGTTCCTGGCCAAGCGCAACCGCAACATGATCGTGCAGGTCGACGGGGACGTCCCCGTGCTGGAGGACTTCTGCTGGCTGGACTTCGAGCAGATCGCCCTGCTGCTGCGCGAGCCGAACCTGGTCAACATGGACACCCGTACGGTCCTGGCCGGTGCCGCCTCGTGGCGGGACCGCGACGCCGACCTGGTCGCGGACACCTTCCGGGGCGCGCTGGCCCGCTCCTGGGCCCCCGGCAACGTGGCCCTGCACGACACCACCCACCTGCTGAGCTGGTTCACCGAGGCCAAGAACCGCTGCACGCTGACCCGGCAGCTGATCCCGCTCACCAAGGTCGAGGGGTGGAGCCGGCGCGACGGTGCCCTGGTCCACGACCGGGACCAGCACTTCGCCGTCATCGGGGTGTCCGTCGAAACCGACAGCCGGGAGGTGGCGCGCTGGCACCAGCCCATGTTCGAACCGCGCAGCCAGGGCGTCATCGCCTTCCTCGTCCGCCGTATCGGGGGCGTGCTGCACGTCCTGATGCAGGCCCGGACCGAGACGGGCGGCTTCGACGGCGTGGAGATGGCCCCGACCGTGCAGTGCCAGCCCGACAGTTACCGCGGCCTGCCCGAGGAGCGCCGGCCGCGGTTCCTCTCGGAGGTGCTGGAGGCTCCACCGGAGCGGATCCGCTTCGACCGGGTCCATTCGGAGGAGGGCGGCCGCTTCTACCACGCGCAGAACCGCTACCTGCTGGTCGAGGTCGCGGACGGCTTCCCGCTGCAGGTGCCCGACGACTACGCCTGGATCACCCTGCGCCAGCTCACCGACTTCGTGCGCTACGGCAACCACCTGAACGTCGAGGCCCGGAGCCTGCTGACGTTCGCGGGCTTCTACAAGGAGGACGACGAGTGACCACCCATGTCTGGGACTACCTTCCGGAGTACGAGGCGGAGCGGGAGGACATCCTCGACGCCGTACAGCAGGTCTTCGCCAGCGGCCGGCTGGTGCTGGGCGAGAGCGTGCGCGGGTTCGAGGCCGAGTTCGCCGCCCGCCACGGCCTGCCGTACTGCGTCGGCGTCGACAACGGCACCAACGCGGTCCAGCTGGCGCTGGAGGCCCTCGGCGTGGGCCGCGGAGACGAGGTCGTCACCGTCTCGAACACCGCCGCCCCGACCGTCGTCGCCATCGACGCGGCGGGCGCCGTCCCGGTCTTCGTCGACGTCCGCGCCGAGGACCACCTGATGGACACCGACCAGGTGGCCGCCGCGATCACCCCGCGCACCAAGGCGCTGCTGCCGGTGCACCTGTACGGACAGTGCGTGGACATGGATCCGCTCCGGCGCCTGGCCGACGAGCACGGACTGGCGATCGTGGAGGACTGCGCGCAGGCCCACGGCGCCCGGCACCACGGGGCGCCGGCCGGGACCATGGGCGACGCCGCGGCGTTCTCCTTCTACCCGACCAAGGTGCTGGGGGCGTACGGCGACGGCGGGGCCGTCCTGACCGGCTCCGCCGACACCGACCGCGCGCTGCGCCGGCTGCGGTACTACGGCATGGAGGAGGTGTACTACGTCGAGCGGACGCCCGGCCACAACAGCCGGCTCGACGAGGTCCAGGCCGAGATCCTGCGCCGCAAGCTGACCCGGCTCGACGCCTACGTGGCAGGCCGGCGCCGGGTGGCGCGCCGCTACGCCGAGGGGCTCGCCGGGCTGTGCGGGCCGGGCGGGCTGACCCTGCCGGCCACGGCCGCGGGCAACGAGCACGTGTACTACGTGTACGTGGTGCGCCACCCGCGCCGCGACGAGATCATCAGCGCCCTCAAGGAGCGCTACGACATCTCCCTCAACATCAGCTATCCGTGGCCGGTCCACACCATGCGCGGCTTCGCCCACCTCGGTGTGGAGGCCGGCTCGCTGCCGGTCACCGAGCGGCTGGCCGGGGAGATCTTCTCGCTGCCCATGTACCCGTCGCTGCCCGAGGCCGTGCAGGACAAGGTCATCGAGGCGCTCCACGAGGTCCTGCGGACGCTCTAGGCCGACTCTTTCGGATCTTGCCGCCGCCCCAACCGCCCGATCGAAAGGCCCACACCATGCTTACCAGCACGGACACGCTCATCTACCGCCGCGCCGACGTCTACCACGACTTCTACCACGGCCGCGGCAAGGACTACCGGGCCGAGGCGGCCGTGGTGCGCGAACTCGTCGAGCAGCGCGCCTCGGTGTCCCCGGCCGACGGTTCGCTTCTGGACGTCGCCTGCGGCACCGGCTCCCACCTGGCCGAGCACACCGGCTTCTTCGGCCACGTCGCCGGGGTGGACCTGTCCGCCGAGATGCTCGCCGTCGCCGCCCGCAACAACCCCGGGACCGCGCTGACGGAGGGCGACATGCGCGACTTCCGACTCGGCCGCACCTTCTCCGCCGTCACCTGCATGTTCAGTTCGGTCGGGTACCTGGAGACCGCCGCCGACCTGGACGCGGCCGTCGCGAACCTGGCCGGGCACCTCGAGCCCGGCGGCGTCCTCGTCGTCGAACCCTGGTGGTGCCCGGAGAGCTTCCTGCCCGGCTGGGTCGGCGCCGACGTGGTCCGCTCCGGGGAGCGGACCATCTCCCGGGTCTCCCACACCGTCCGCGCCGGACGGACCAGCCGGATGGAGGTGCACTACACCGTCGCGGACCCCCGCACCGGCATCGAGCACTTCACCGACACGCACGTCATGAGCCTGTTCGAGCGCACGGAGTACCGGGACGCGTTCCTGCGGGCCGGGCTGGAGCCCACGTACGTGCGGCACGAGCTCTACGGCCCGGGGCTGTTCGTCGCCACCCGCCTCGGCGGTGCCGCGTGAAGGTCCGCGAGCTGGCGGTCGAGGGTGCGTACGCCTTCGAACCCGAGGTCTTCCACGACGAGCGCGGCTCGTTCCGCTCGCCGCACCAGGAGGCCGCCTTCGGAGCCGCACTGGGCGGCCCGCTCTTCCCCGTCGCCCAGGTCAGCACCAGCCGGTCGCGGCGCGGGGTGGTGCGCGGGGTGCACTACACGGCCACGCCCGGGTCCATGGCCAAGTACGTGCTATGCACCGGCGGCCGTGCCCTGGACGTGGTGGTCGACCTCCGGCTCGGTTCGCCCACCTTCGGGCGCAGCGAGCGGGTGGAGCTCTCCCCGGAGGCGGGCACCGCGCTCTACCTGCCGCTGGGTGTGGGGCACCTGTTCGCCGCGCTGGAGGAGGACACCGTGATGGTGTACCTGCTGTCGGCGGCCTACCGGGCGGACAAGGAGCGGGCCGTGCACCCGCTGGACCCCGCGCTGGGCCTGGAGCTGCCCGGCGGGCACGATCCGGTGCTGTCCGAGCGCGACCGGGCGGCGCCGACCCTGGCCGCTGCCCGCGAGGCCGGGCTGCTGCCGTCGTACGCCGACTGCGTGCCGGCCGGCGGCGGCGCCCGCGGTGGAGGCGGGCGGTGAGCGCGCCGCGGCAGGTCGTGGTGCTCGGGGCGTCCGGCTTCCTCGGCTCGGCCGTGGTCCGGGAGCTGGCCGCCGACCGCACCGTGCGGGTGCGCGCGGTCTCCCGGCGGCCGGTCGTGCTCCCGGAGCGGCTCGCCGGGCGGGTGGAGGTGCTGACCGGCGACCTCACCGAGCGGGACGTCCTGGCCCGGGCAGTGGCCGGCGCCGACGCCGTACTGCCCTTCACGGCCCGGATCCGCGGAGCGTCGGGGTGGCGGCTGTCCGAGGACGACAAGGAGGCGGAGCGGGTCAACGTCGGCCTGGTCCGGGACCTGGTGGCGCTGCTCGCCGAACGGCCCCCCGGCCCCGGGGGCCCGCCCGCGGTCGTGTTCCCGGCCAGCAACACCCAGGTGGGGCGGGTCAACGCCGAGCGCATCGACGGCTCCGAACCGGACCGCCCCGAGGGGGTGTACGACCGGCAGAAGCACGCCGCCGAGTCCCTGCTGAAGCAGGCCGCGGCCCGCGGCCTGGCCCGGGCCGTCAGTCTCAGGCTGCCGCCCGTCTTCGGCCCGGGCTCCCCGACGGCCGACGACCGCGGGGTGGTGTCCACCATGATCCGGCGGGCACTGGCCGGGGAGCCGCTGACGATGTGGCACGACGGCACGGTCCGCCGCGACCTGTTGTACGTGGAGGACGCCGCCCGGGCGTTCACGGCGGCCCTGGTGCACGCGGAGTCGCTGTCCGGCCGCCACTTCCTGATCGGTACCGGCCGGGCGCGGCCGCTCGGCGAGATGTTCGGGGCGGTGGCGGGCGCCGTGTCGCGCCACACGGGGGCCGAGCCGGTGCCGGTGGTGTCGGTGGAGCCGCCCCCGCACGCGGACCCGACCGACTTCCGCAGCCTGGAGGTCGACCCTTCGGCCTTCACGGCCGCCACGGGCTGGCGGGCACGCACCGCGCTGTACGAGGCCCTGGACCGGACGGTCGGCGCCGTGGCCCGCGAGGCCGGGGCGGCGTCCCGGCCCTGACACGGGCGCCGCAGCACGGGAGAGCACACGACGGCCCCGCCCGGTCCGGGCGGGGCCGTCGTCGTGCGCGCGGGGCGGGTCATGCCCGCAGCGACTCCAGTACGGAGACCACCCGGGCCGGAGCCGGCTGCGCGGCGATCTCCGCGCCGATCTCCGCAGCCCGCTCGCGGGGGCCGGAGCCCGCCAGCAGGGCGGCCGCCGCGCCGGCGATCCGGGCGCCGGACTGCTCGCCGTCGGCCAGCACCACGGCCGCGCCACGCGCCTCGATGCGGCGGCACGGCTCCAGCATCTTCGGGATCGTGGGCACCAGCAGCTGCGGCACGCCCGCGTGCAGGGCGGTCATGGCGGTCTGTCCGCCGCCGTGGTGGACGATGAGGTCGCACGTGGCCAGCAGGGTGTCCAGGGCGAACCAGCCGGCCCGGACCCCTGGCACCGCGGCGGTCAGCGCGTCCGCCACGTCCTGCGGGGCGGCGACGACCAGCTCCCCGTCGAGGCCCTCCACCGTCCGGGCGAGTTCGACCAGTTCGGCCACCCCATCCGGCCCGGCGACCCGGCTGCCCGCGGTGACGCACACCCGGGGCCGGTCCGGCCTGCGCAGCATCCACGGCTCCAGCGGCCGGCGCAGGTTGGCGGGGACGAACCGCATCGACTGCCGGGGGCCGACGGCCAGGTCCGCGGCGCGCAGCCCCGGCGGGCAGATGTCCACCCAGAGCCGCGGCACGGGCAGTCCGTCCAGCCCGGCCCCGCCGAGTTCGGCGGACAGCTCGGCGGCGGCCCCGGCATCCATCCCGGGCGGCTCGCCGAGGTCCCAGGTGTGCCGCACCCACGGGACGCGGAGCTCGTGGGCGAGCAGCGCCGCCGCGTAGCAGAGCGATCCGCCGACCACGAGGTCCGGGCTCCAGTCGGCGGCCAGGGTGCGCAGCCGGGGCAGACAGGCGGCGGCCAGCCGTCCGAACCCCTCCCCGTTGAAGCGGATCCGCTCCTGCGGGTCGCCGGGGATGGACAGTTCGCGCCCGGCGCGGTCCTCGAACATGAACCGGCGCATGGTCCCGTCGGTGACGGGCAGGACGGGCAGCCCGGTGCCCGTGACGTACGGGGCCATGTCCTCGGGGGACGCGACGAGGACGTCATGGCCGGCGAGACGGGCCGCCGAGGCGAGCGGGGCGAGGGCGAAGACGGTCGCCGGACTCCCCCCGGTGATAAAGAGGATCTTCATCGCACGGACGGTGCACCGCGGCACTAGAGAACCACTGGACCCCCGTCCGTCCTGAGCGCACATCGAGCGCCTCTTGAGCCGAGGTTGACCGCCTCCGCCTACCAAGGGACCCGGCCGGGTTTCTCCCGGTCCTACCGAGTCACCTCTTCGAGAAGGAAACCGATTCGATGTCCCGTCGTGTCGTGATAACCGGTATGGGGGTGCGCGCACCGGGAGGAAGCGGCACGGAGGAGTTCTGGTCCCTGCTGGCCGCGGGTCGTACCGCGACCCGCCGGATCACCTTCTTCGACCCCACCCCTTTCCGCTCCCAGCTCGCGGGCGAGTGCGACTTCGACGCGGGGGCCGAAGGGCTCACCCCGCGGGAGGTCCGCAGAATGGACCGGGCGACGCAGTTCGCCGTGGTCTGCGCCCGCGACGCGGTGTCGGACAGCCGCCTCGACTTCGGGGCGCTCGACCCGTCCCGGGTCGGCGTGAGCCTCGGCAGCGCCGTCGCCGCCGCGACCAGCCTGGAGCGCGAGTACCTGGTGCTGTCCGACGCCGGACGGCAGTGGGAGGTCGATCCCGGCTACCTGTCGCCGCACATGTACGACTACCTGACTCCGGGGAAACTGCCCGCCGAGGTCGCGTGGACGGTGGGTGCGGAGGGCCCGGTGGCCCTGGTGTCCAACGGCTGCACCTCCGGGCTGGACGCCGTCGGCAACGCCGTCCAGCTGATCGCGGACGGCACCGCCGACGTCATGCTCGCCGGAGCGGCCGACACCCCGGTGACCCCGGTCGTGGTGGCCAGCTTCGACGCCATCAAGGCCACCACCAACCGCAACGACGACCCCGCACACGCCTCCCGCCCCTTCGACGCCTCCCGCAACGGCTTCGTCCTGGCCGAGGGCGCGGCCGTCTTCGTCCTGGAGGAGCTGGAGCGGGCGCGGGCGCGCGGCGCGACGGTCTACGCCGAGGTCAGCGGGTATGCCACCCGCCTCAACGCCTACCACATGACCGGTCTGAAGACGGACGGCCGGGAGATGGCCGAGGCCATCAGGGTCGCGCTGGACCAGTCCCGGCTGAACGCCGACGCGATCGACTACGTCAACGCCCACGGCTCGGGCACGGTGCAGAACGACCGGCACGAGACGGCCGCGTTCAAACGCGCTCTGGGCGACCACGCCTACCGCACCCCGATCAGCTCGATCAAGTCCATGGTGGGCCACTCGCTGGGGGCCATCGGCTCCGTGGAGATCGCGGCGTGCGCGCTCGCCATGAAGCACAACGTGGTGCCGCCCACCGCCAACCTCTACCGGTCCGACCCGGAGTGCGACCTCGACTACGTGCCGCTGACCGCCCGCGAGCAGCGCGTGGACACCGTGCTGACCGTGGGCAGCGGGTTCGGCGGTTTCCAGAGCGCGATGCTGCTGCGGCGGCCGGAAGGAGTGTCATGACGACCACAGTGTTCACGGGGCTGGGTGTCGTCGCCCCCAACGGACCGGACGCCGAGGAGTTCTGGTCCGCGACCCTGGAGGGCCGCAGCGGCATCGCCGACATCACCGCGTTCGACGCTTCCGGATATCCGGCCGGGCGGGCCGGCGAGGTGCGGGGCTTCGACCCGGCGGCACACCTGCCGAACCGGCTGCTGCCCCAGACCGACCGGTCCACCCGGTTCGCGTTGACCGCTGCGGAGCTGGCCCTGGCCGACGGCGGCGTGGACCCTGGGGCGCTCGTCGACTACGACATGGGTGTGATCACCGCCAACGCGTTCGGCGGCTTCGAGTTCACCCACCGCGAGTTCGCGAAGCTGTGGTCCAAGGGGCCGCAGTTCGTCAGCGTGTACGAGTCCTTCGCCTGGTTCTACGCCGTCAACACCGGCCAGATCTCCATCCGCCACCAGCTGCGCGGCCCGGGCAAGGCGCTCGTCGCCGAGCAGGCCGGCGGGCTGGACGCGCTCGGTCATGCCCGGAGGGCGCTGCGCCGCGGCGAGGCGAAGCTGGTCGTCACCGGCGGCGCGGACTCGGCGCTGGACCCGTGGGGCTGGGCCGCGCAGTGGTCGGGGGGCCGGGTGGCCGCTTCCGGGGAGTACCGGCCGTTCGCCCGGACGGCGAGCGGGCACGTGCCCGGGGAGGGCGCCGCGATCCTGGTCCTGGAGGACGCGGAAGCGGCCCGCCGGCGCGGCGTGTCCCGCGTGTACGGCGAACTCGCCGGACAGGCCTCCACCTTCGACCCGCCGCCCGGCTCGCCGAGGCCTCCGGCCCTGCGCCGCGCCGTCGAGCTCGCACTGGCCGAGGCCGGGGCCGCCCCGGCCGAAGTGGACGTGGTCTTCGCGGACTCGGCGGGCCTGCCCGCGCTGGACCGGGGCGAGGCCGAGGCCCTGCGCGAGGTGTTCGGCGCCCACGGCGTCCCGGTGACCGCGCCCAAGGCGCTGACCGGGCGGCTGCAGTCCGCGGGCGGACCGCTGGACGTGGTGGCCGCGCTGCTGTCGCTGCGCGACGGGGTGATCCCGCCGACCGCGAACACCGACGACGTACCGGAGGAGTACGGCATCGACCTGGTCCGCAAGGCTCCCCGCGAGGCACGGCTGTCCACGGCCCTCGTCCTCGCCCGGGGTACGGGCGGCTTCAACTCGGCCGCTGTCCTGCGGACGTACGACCACTGAGGCAACGAGCAGTAACGATGAAGGAGATTTCAACGATGAGCGACCCGACCACCACCACGATGACCCTGGACGACCTGCGCCGGATCCTGTCGGACTCCGCCGGCAGCGAGGGCGGCCAGCTCGACGGAGACATCCTCGACACCGCCTTCACGGAGCTGGGCTACGACTCGCTGGCACTGCTGGAGACCTCGGCCGTCATCCAGCGCGAGTACGGCGTGGAGATCCCGGACAAGGTCGCCACCCCGCGCGAGCTGCTGGACGCCGTCAACGGCTCCCTCCCCGCGGCGGGCTGAGGCATGCGTCGGCACACCCGGCACGCCCTGACCTCCACCGCCCCGCCGCAGGCGCTGTACGACCTCGCCACCGACGTCGGCCGGTGGCCGGCCGTGTTCGCGCCCAGCGTCGCCGCGCACTATCTGGAGCGCGGCGAGCTCTCCGAGCGGTTCCGGCTGTGGGCCACGGTGGGGGGCGAGGTCAAGACGTGGGTATCGCGCCGCACCCTGGACCCGCTGAACCTGCGGATCCGCTTCGATCAGGAGGAGAGCGCTCCGCCCATCGCCTCCATGGGGGGCGAATGGATCTTCGAGGTGCGTGAGGACGGCGGTACGGACATCGTGCTGCTGCACGACTTCACGGCGGTCGGCGACGACCCCGACACCGTGGACTGGATCAACGCCGCGCTGGACCGCAACAGCCCGCTGGAACTGGCGGCCCTGGCCCGGATCGCCGAGCTCGGCGCGGACGCGGGCGACCTGGTGTTCTCCTTCTCCGACACCGTCGCCCTGGACTGCACCGCGCAGGAGGCCTACGCGTTCGTGCACCGCGCGGACCTGTGGCCCGAGCGGCTGCCCCACGTGGGCCGGGTGGAGCTCACCGAGGACGCCGCCGGGGTGCAGGAGATGGAGATGGACACCGTCACCGCCGACGGGGCGGCGCACACCACCCGCTCGGTGCGCGTCTGCCGGCCCGGGGAGCGGATCGCCTACAAGCAGCTGGTGCCGCCGCGGCTGCTGCTCGGACACAGCGGTGTATGGGAGTTCACCGACTCCGGGACCGGGGCGGGCGCCCGGGTCACGGCCGAGCACACGGTGGTGATCGACCCCGCCGCCGTGGAAGAGGTCCTCGGTGCGGGGGCCACGGTGGCCGACGCCCGCCGGCACCTGCGCGAGGTGCTCGGCAGGAACAGCCGTACGACGCTGGAGCTGGCGGACCGCACCGCCGCCGCCTGACCGTCCGAGGCGCCACCGGCACACGCCATCGGCCTCCGGGATCCTGGGAGATCCTGGAGGCCGATGGCGTGTGCGGACGGTCGGGCGGTCGGCGGGCGGCTCAGGCGGAGCGGCGCCAGAAGACGCTGTACTCGTCGATGGCCTCGATCTCGTCCGTGATGCCGTGCTTCTCCCGGAACTCGTCCACCGCCTTGCGGCAGGCCGGGATGAAGTAGTCGTCGATCACGACGAAGCCGCCGGTGGAGAGTTTCGGGTAGAGGTTGTCGAGCGCGTCGAGGGTGGACTCGTACAGGTCGCCGTCCAGGCGCAGCACCGCGAGGCGCTCGACGGGAGCGGTCGGCAGTGTGTCCTTGAACCAGCCCGGAAGGAACCGGACCTGGTCGTCGAGGAGTCCGTAGCGGCCGAAGTTCTCCCGCACGGTGTCGGCGGTGACGCCGAGCACGCCGTTGCAGCGGTGCAGGGCCATCTCCCGGTCCATGGGGTGGCCGTCCTCGCCGGTGTCCGGGATGCCCTCGAAGGAGTCGGCGAGCCAGACGTTCCGGTCGGTTATCCCGTGGGCCTTGAGGTACCCGCGGGCGAAGATGCAGACGCCGCCGCGCCATACACCGGTCTCGATGAAGTCCCCGGGCACGCCGTCGGCGACGACCCGGTCGAGGAGGGTGCGGATGTTGCGGACGCGCTTGAGGCCCACCATGGTGTGCGCGACGCTCGGCCAGTCGGTGCCGGTCTCCCGGTTCTCGGGGCGGAACTCCCGCTCGGGGAACCACTCGTTGGGGATCGGGGCGTCCTCGTAAACGAGGTTGGTGACGACCTTTTCCAGCAGGTCCAAGTACAGCTCGGCCGTGTTCTCCATGAGGAGGGCATGTCCTTTCGGGTCTTCGGGCGGCGCGTGCGCGCCGGGACTGCGGCGGGGCGGCGGCCGGTCAGTAGTTGCCCAGGCCGCCGCAGACGTTGAGGGCCTGCGCGGTGACGGAGGCGGCGCCCGGGCCGACGAGGTAGTCGACCATCGCGCCGACCTCCTCGGGGAGCACGTACCGGCCCACCGGCACGCGAGCGCTGACGCGGGCGTGGGCCTCGTCGACGGTGACGTCCCACAGGCCGGCGTACGTCTCTCGCACCCGGGCGGCCATCGGCGTCTCGACGAAGCCGGGGCAGACGGCGTTGACGGTGACCCCGGTCCGGGCCAGTTCCAGGCCGAGGGACTTGGAGAAGCCGACGACTCCGTGCTTGGAGGCCGAGTAGGGGGCGCCGTGCAGGACGCCCTGCTTGCCGCCGGTGGAGGCGATGTTGATGATCCGGCCCCAGCCCTGCTCCAGCATGCCGCCGTGGTTGAGGACGTCCTTCGTCATCAGGAACACGCTGTTCAGGTTGGTGTTGATGACGTCGAGCCAGAGCTCGTCGGGGACCTCGCGGGTCACGCCGCCGCCGGAGCGGCCGGCGTTGTTGACGAGGATCCCCACCGGACCGAAGCGCTCGGTGGCGGCCCGGACGAAGGCGGTGATGTCCTCGCGGGAGGTCACGTCCAGGCTCCGGCCGTCCACGTCCAGTCCCTCGGACCGCAGTGCGGCGACGGTGTGCTCGACACGGTCGGCGGTGCGGGCGCCCAGGAAGACACGGTGGCCGGCGCGGGCCAGCCGGGTGGCGATCTCCAGGCCGATACCGCTGGTGGCTCCGGTGACGAGGGCGGTGCGTGCGTCTGCGTGGGCAGGGGCGTCGGCGTGGGCGTTGGCGTTGGCGTTGGCGTTGGCCATGTTTCCTCCGCGAAGGGTCGGCTGGGAGGCGTCACGCTCGCAGCGGCCGCTCAAAGCACCCTTCACGAGCCCTGGAAAACCGCTAGAGCCCGCGCCGGGGTGCCCTCTGCCTCACGCCCCGCGCACGCTCCCCCCGAGCGACCGGTACACGGCCGCGACCAGGCGGTGCGCCCGGTCGTTCATGCGGCCAATGGTGCGCGAGCCGGCGTTCTGGACGTATGCGAAGGCCAGTTCGTGGTCCGGGTCGGCGAAGACGAAGGTGCCGTTGGCGCCGTCGAAGCCGAAGGCGCGCGGGCCGAGGCCGGCGGAGGCCGGGAAGACCGGGCTGTCCGGGAGCATGAAGCCGAGGCCCCAGGTGCTGGGCAGCAGCACCACCTCGCACGTGCCGCGGGAGTAGGGGCGGGCCAGTTCGGCGGTGCGGTCCGGGCCGATGAGGCGGATGCCGTCGACCTCGCCGACCAGGGCGGCGAACAGCCGGGACAGCGAACCGGCGCCGGCCAGGCCTCCGTACGAGGGGTCCTCGACGGACGGGTCCGGGGCGTCGTGCAGCCGCATGCTGCCGATCATGGCCCGGTGGGTGAGCGACCCGGGTTCGCCGAGGGCTCGGAGCATGTCCAGCTCCGTACCGGGGTCCGCGCCGTCCATCAGGGCCTCCGCCTTGGACTCCAGCATGGTGGCGAGGTGGGCGTCCGTGCCGGCGGGCAGTCCGATGTACGCGTCGAGGCCCAGGGGTCCCGCTAGGTGGCGGGCGAAGTAGCGGCCCGCGGTGAGCCCGGTGCGGCGGCGGACCAGTTCGCTCAGCAGGTGCCCGTAGGTGGTGGCGTGGTAGCCGTGCGCGGTGTCCGGCTCCCACTCGGGGCGGGCCGCTGCCAGTGCCTCGGCGACCGGAGTGTGGGCGCGCAGAGCGGACGGGGTGAGGGGCGCGTGGTCCAGGCAGACGATGCCGGAGCGCTGCGTGAGGATCATGCGGGGGGTGATGGCCGCCTTGCCGTTGGCGGCGAACTCGGGCCAGTGCGCCGCGACCGGCTCGTCCAGGTCCAGCCGCTGCCGGTCGGCCAGGTGCAGGTAGGCCGCGGTGACCAGTGCCTTGGTCGGGGAGGCGAGCACCGCCAGCGTGTGCGAACGCCACGGATCGGTGCGCGCGGGGTCCGCCCAGCCGCCCCAGAGGTCCACCACCGGGCGGCCCCGGTGGTAGACGCCGACGGCCGCGCCCAGCTCCTCGCCCGCCGCGAAGTTCTCCTCGAAGACGCGCGCGACCTCGCCGAACGCGTCCGCCGCCTGCCCTGCCTGGGGGTATTCCTGCACAGTCTTCCGTCCTTCGCGCCGGGAGAGCGGCCCTCCTTCCTGACGGCCGACTGCCGTCTCTCTACGAACCGCCGCTCGGGCATCGCTCGAGCGGCGGACGGGCAACGGGGCGTCGGGGGCGCGGCCGGGCTCCCGCCGTCGGGTCAGCCCGCCGAGGCGAGGACCAGGGGGAGGACCTGGTCGGCGCCCGCCCGGCGCAGGAGCCGGGCGGCGACCGCGAGGGTCCAGCCGGAGTCGGTGCAGTCGTCCACGAGCAGGACCGGGCCGGAAGCGCCGGCCAGCGCAGCGGCCAGGTCCTCGGGCACGGTGAACGCGTCGGACAGCGCCCGCAGTCGTTGGGCGGAGTTGCTGCGGCGTGCCGCGTGCGCTCCGCCCGGTCCGGTGTACGCCAGCGTGCCGAGGAACGGGAGCCGGCCGACGGCCGCGATCCCCTGGGCCAGGGAACCGACCAGCTGCGGGCGGGTCATGGAGGGGACGGCGACGACCCCGACCGGCCGGGCGGAGGGGTCCGCGACGTTCGGCGCCCAACCGCCGGGCGAACGCGCCCAGTCGGCGAGGACGGCCACTGCGGCGTTCAGGACGTCGTCCGGGACCTGCACGTCGGGGGCGTTCTCGGCCAGCAGGGGCCGCAGCCGGTTTCCCCAGCCGATGTCCGAGAGCCGGCCCAGGGCGCGGCCGGTGGAGCACTGCTCGCCGGCGGGGATCCGCCCCTTGAGGTTGACGCCCAGGGCCGGCATTCCCGTCGGCCACATGCGGCGCGGTTCGACCTCCACGCCCGGACGGTCCAGTTCCTTCGCCGCCCCGGTCAGCATCTCCGCCGAGACGGCGGATTCGGCCCAGGGCCCCGCGCAGTTGTCGCAGCGGCCGCACGGGGCGGCCCCTTCGTCGTCGAGCTGCCGGCGCAGGAACTCCATGCGGCACCCCGTCGTGGTCACGTAGTCGCGCATGGCCTGCTGTTCGGCGGCGCGCTGCCGGGCCACCCACGCGTACCGCTCGGAGTCGTAGGTCCACTGCCGGCCGGTGGACGCCCAGCCGCCCTTCACCCGCTTGACCGCGCCGTCCACGTCGAGGACCTTCAGCATGGTCTCCAGCCTGGTGCGCCGGAGGTCCACCGCCGCCTCCAGCGCGGGCACGGACAGCGGCCGTCCCGCGTCGGCGAGGGCCGAGAGGGTCTGGCGGACCTGCGCCTCCGGGGGGAAGGCGGTGTCGGCGAAGTAGCGCCAGATGGCCTCGTCCTCCTTGCCGGGCAGCAGCAGCACGTCGGCGTGCTCGACGCCGCGGCCGGCGCGGCCCACCTGCTGGTAGTAGGCGATCGGCGAGGACGGCGAGCCGAGGTGGACCACGAAACCGAGGTCCGGCTTGTCGAATCCCATGCCGAGCGCGGATGTCGCGACCAGCGCCTTGACCCGGTTCTCCTGCAGGTCGGTCTCCGCCTGCAGGCGGTCGGCGTTCTCCGTGCGCCCCGTGTACGGGGCCACCTTGAAGCCGCGCTGCCGCAGGAAGGCGGTGGCCTCCTCGGCCGCGGCGACGGTGAGGGCGTAGACGATCCCCGAGCCCGGCAGCTCGTCCAGGTGCTCGGCGAGCCACGCCAGCCGGTGGGCGGCGTCCGGCAGCCGGACCACGCCCAGCCGCAGGCTCTCCCGCTCCAGCGGGCCGCGCAGCACCAGGGCCTCGCCGGCGCCGGTGCCCAGCTGTTCCGCCACGTCCGCCGTGACGCGCGCGTTCGCGGTCGCCGTGGTGGCCAGGACCGGAACACCGGGGGCGAGCTCGGCCAGCATGGCCCGCAGCCGGCGGTAGTCGGGGCGGAAATCGTGGCCCCAGTCGGAGATGCAGTGGGCCTCGTCGACCACCAGGAGACCGGTCGTGGCCGCGAGTTCGGGCAGGACCTGTTCGCGGAAGTCCACGGAGTTGAGTCGTTCCGGGCTCACGAGGAGGACGTCGGTCTCGCCGCGCTCCACCTCCTTGTAGATGGCGTCCCACTCCTCCGGGTTGGCGGAGTTGATGGTGCGGGCCTGGATGCCGGCCCGCGCCGCCGACTCGACCTGGTTGCGCATCAGGGCCAGCAGCGGCGAGATGATCACGGTGGGACCGGAGCCGCGACGGCGCAGCAGGGCGGTGGCGACGAAGTACACCGCCGACTTCCCCCAGCCGGTGCGCTGCACCACCAGGGCCCGGCGGCGCTCCTGGACCAGGGCCGCCACCGCCTGCCACTGGTCCTCCCGCAGCCGGGCCGACCCCCCGGGGTCGCCGACCAGCTCGGCGAGGATCGTGTCGGCTTCGATGCGCAGCTCCTGGGTGTCCATGCCCCCATGCAACCCGATGGCTACGACACTCGGCCACTTCACCCCGCGACGGAGGCGTTCTTGCTGGTGCCGACGCTCCGCGGGGGCCGGATGCGTCATTCTCGGCGTGGCGGGGCAAGGATATGAACGGCATACCGGCGAATTCCGGTCGGCGTCGTCAATTGCTCGTTGCCGCATGCTCGCAAGCCACGCGAGAATTGGAGTGCTCCCGCTCGGCTCCTCGGCACCCTCCTGGGCCGCGCTGCGGCGCGCCCCGACTCCAGCCGTGCCCGTCCGCGGGCGTGTACCCGAAGGGAGGAACGTGACCTTCGGATTCACGCCGCCTTCGACATCGTCCCTGGCAACGGCCACCGGTGGCGCGAGCCGGCACGGCAGACTGCTGGAACCGTCCGAGTGGACGTCGGCGGGCATTCCCCTGCTGCGCGATCCGCGCGAGGTGGTCAGCGGGCTGCACTCCCGGCACAGCCCGGTGCCCTCGACCGCGGTGATCGCCGTCCTCGGCCCGGAGGAACAGCTCGTGGCGAGCGCCTCCTTCGTGCAGCGCTCGGCGTCGGCCGACGGCTGGGAGTACCGCAACGCCCTGCTGTCCCGGCTGCGCCGGGTCCTCCCGCACGACCTGCGGCGACGGACCCCGGTACGCACGGCCGTGCTGCTCTACTGCCGCGAGGGCGACGAGCGGTGGACCCCGGAGGACGGCGCGTGGATGTGGGGGCTGCGGGACGCCTGCACCCTGCACGGGCTGCGCTGCGGCGCGTACATCACGCTGACCCGCGGCGGCTGGCAGGTGCTGGGCGAAGGCCGTGGCGGGCGGAGGCCCAGCTCGCAATCGCGGCCCCAGCGGCTCGGTGACACCGTGGCCGAGTTCGCTCCGCTCGCCCTGCACACCGGCGGCGGCGCGGCCGAGGCCCTGCGCCGGACCGCCGCGCGCTGACGCCCGCACCCGGTGCGCGGCCTCCTCGCGGGCGAGGCCTCACGGCCGTGCACCCGGGACCGGGCGTACGGCGGATCAGGCGTCGGGCACCCTGGCGGGTGTCGGCTCGGGCCACGGCTCGGACCTCGGCCCGGGTCCGGGGCCGGGCTTCAGCGGGGCCGGCTCAGCGCCCGCCCCGCCCCTCGCCCGTGCCGGGGTACAGGGCGTCAGACGCCCGCACCCAGCACGGAGTTGATCTGCTGCGGGTCACCGCACACGATCAGCAGCGCACCCGCCCGGGTGAGCGCCACCGGCAGGGAGCCCGCGACGGTGTCGACCGCACCGCCGTTGGCCGCGAAGACCACGACGGGACGGCCGGCGGCACGCTGGACCTGCGCCGCGTCCGCGTAGAAGACGTCGTCCCCGGCGTCGTGCAGGGCCCAGTACGCGGCCTCGCCGAAGGACAGCTCGTGGGCGGCCCACGGGTGCGGGTCGCCGGTGGTGAGCACCAGGATGTCGCCGGGCGCGCGCCCGGTGTCGAGCAGCAGGTCCACGGCCTCTTCGGCCGCGTCCAGCGCACCCTCGGCGGACGCCGGGATCAGCTGGATCTGCGGCACCGCCGCGGAGACGGACGGTGCGGTGGGGGCAGGGGCTGCGGGAACGGGTCCGGGGGTGGCCTGCGCCGCACGCTGCGCGGGAGGTGCGGGCCGGGCGGGACCGGGGCGTCCGGGCCGCGGGACGGCGACGGGACGCGGACCAGGTACGGGGCGGGGGGTCTGCGCGGTGCGGCTCGCGGCCGGCGTGACGCGGGGACCCTGGGCACTCTCGTGAATCTGAGGCTCCTCGATGGCGGGGGTGAGAGGCATGAGTTGACATCTATCAAACACCGGTACGAAACGTACCGGTCGGTGGCACATGGGTGCGATCAGAAATCGAAGCCGAGTTGGCCTCCGTTTTCCAGTTCCATCGACTCCTCGCTGCGGCGCACCTTCTTCAGGTGACGCCATCTGGGCAGCGCGTCGAGGTACGACCACGAGAGCCGGTGGTAGGGGGTGGGCCCCCGCTCCTCCAGAGCCGCGCGGTGTACGGGCGAGGGGTATCCGGCATTGGCGGCGAAGGCGAAGTCCTCGATCCCACCGCCCTGTTCGCCGAGCTCGGCCATCATCCGGTCGCGGCGGACCTTGGCGATGACCGAAGCCGCGGAGACGGCGATGCAGGACTGGTCGCCCTTGATCACCGTACGGACCCGCCAGGGCGGGCCGAGATAGTCGTGCTTGCCGTCGAGTATCACCGCTTCGGGCCGCACCGGCAGGGCTTCCAGGGCGCGCTCCGCCGCGAGCCTCAGGGCGGCGGTCATCCCGAGCTCGTCGATCTCCTCGGGCGTGGAGTGCCCGAGCGCGTACGCGGTCACCCAGCCCTCCAGGACGTCGAGCAGGGCGTCGCGCCGCTTGGGGGTGAGCAGTTTGGAGTCGGTGAGCCCGGTGGGCGGCCGGCGCAGGCCCGTGATCGCCGCGCACACGGTGACGGGACCGGCCCAGGCCCCTCGTCCGACTTCGTCGACCCCGGCGATGACCTTGGCGCCGGTGGTTGCACGGAGGGAGCGCTCGACGGTGTGGGTGGGTGCTTCGTACGGCATGGCGCCAGCAAGGTTACGCCGCCCCGAGCCCACTGCACACCCCCGCCCGGGTCCGACGGGCCCGGGATCGGCCACCAGCCCCTCTCGTCCCCGCCCGCGGCCGCCCCCGCCCGCCTCACACCCTGAGCAGCGGCACCATCACCTCGTCGATCAACACGGCGATGTCCGAGTCCCCCCATTCGCTACCGCACACCTTGGCGCGCTACATCAGCATCGCCGGAACGACATCCACGACAAACGGACCAGTAGCGTCCGGTCGCACGTCCCCCCGCTCGATTCCACGCAGGACAAGCTCCCTGATCAGACGCTGGGCGGGCTCCTGCAGCCCCGACCCGATGACCTCGTGGAACCGCTCCGCAGTCTTGTGATCGCATTCGTGAAGCACCGACCAGAGGGCCTGCCCGGCGCGCGAGTGCATGACCTCCCTCGTGCGCACGCACAGCAGGCAAAGGTCCTCGCGGATCGAGCCGGAGTCGGGAATCTCACCGATCCGGGGCAGTGCGGAGCGCAGCGCGTCGGCCACCAGGTCCGCCTTCGAGGGCCGGCGCCAGTAGAGCGCGGCCTTGCCCGTCTGCGCGCCGGCGGCGACGCCCTCCATGGTGAGCGCGTTCCAGCCGACCGTACTCACCTGCTCCAACACCGCGTCGAGAATCGCCCGTTCGAGTTCGCGACCCCGCCTGTGCCCCGGCGACGCCGACGACCGGCGCGAACCCACCATCTCCCCACCTCCGACCGGCCCGAGACGCCGGCGCACACATCTTCAGCCTTGGTGAACGATGACGTTCACTATTTCGGCGGCCGGGCCGGTGACATCCTCGGCCGGCGGTGGGTGTTCCTGGCCGGAATCCTGCTCTTCACCCTGGCCTCCCTCCTCGGCGGCTTCGCCCAGGAACCGTGGCAGCTGCTCGCGGCCGGGCCCTCCAGGGCGTCGGCGGCGCGATCGCCTCCCCGACCTCGCTCGCCCTGGTCACGACGACCTTCGCCGAAGGGCCCGAGCGGAACAGGGTGTTCGGGGTGTTCGCCGCCGTCTCCGCGGGCGGTGGCGCGATCGGCCTGCTGGCCGGCGGCATGCTGACCGAGTGGGTCGACTGGCGCTGGGTCCTCTTCGTCAACGTGCCGTCGGCGTGCTGATCTTCTTCATCGCGTCACCGCCGCCGGCCTCTCGCAGCGCTTCCTGCCGCGCTTCGGGCCCAAGCCCTTCATGGTCACCGGGTCCGCGCTCACCGGCACCGGGCTGGCCCGGCTGACCCTGCTGCGGACCGACAGCACCTACCTCTCCGGCGTGCTCGGACCGATGCTGCTGTTCGGCTTCGGCATGGGCCTGAACTTCGTGACGCTGACCTTGACGGCCGTCTCGGGGGTGGGCGCGAAGGAGGCCGGCGCGGCCTCCGGGCTGCTGAACGCCCGCCAGCAGGTCGGCGGCTCGCTCGGCCTGTCCATCCTGGTCACCGTCTTCGGTACGGCCAGCCGCGAGGAGGCCACGAAGCAGGTCCCGGCCTTCTTGCCCCAGGCGGATCCCGAGGCCGCGGCCGCCTTCGAGGAGACCGCCGACTGCCCGACCCCTGGGGGGATCTCGTCCTGGCCCAGGGCATCTCCACCTCGTTCACGGCCGCCGTGGCGATGGCCGGGCTGGCCCTGGCCACCGCCCTGCTGGTGATGCGGGTGGGCAAGAGCGACCTGAAAGCCCTGGCCGGCGCCGCCGCGAAGGCCGGTCCGGCCGCCTGCCCAGGCTCCCCCGCGTACGCACGGGGCCGGGCACGGGAACCCTCCCCCGCGCCCGGCCCCGCCGGGTCGCCCGTCCTACTCGACGCGGCTGCCGAAGGTGCCCAGGCGGGAGCAGAGCTCGTACGACGCCGTCACCGGGCGCTCGCGCAGCACCTCCCGGGCCCGGTACTCGCCCATGCTCATCGCGTACCAGGGCACGTCGCCGGCCCTGGCCATGTCGTCGTTGATCCCGCGCAGGGCGCAGGACCGCTGGGGCTCGGGCAGCCGGTCCAGGGCGGGGACGGCGTCCGCCGAGAGGGACTGGAAGTAGGCCAGGTCGATCTTCTTGTCCTTCTCGAAGCGGGCCACGTTCTGCTCGGCGACCATCCCGTCCGGGGACAGCAGGCCGAAGGCCAGGACCGCCGCCGCCGCGCTGCCGGCGACCGCGCGCGGCAGCCGGCGCGCGCCGAACACCCCGGCAGCCATGATCAGTACGATGACCAGCCCCAGCCACAGCTCCATCGCGGCCACCGACACCCGCAGCCTGGTCAGGCCGTACGCGTCCACGTAGAGGTCCATGCGGCGCAGCGCGGCGGCCACCACGACGAGCGTCAGCGCACACAGGGATCCGAGGACGATCCGCACGAGGCGCCGGTCACCGGCCCCGTCGCGCGGTGCCCAGCGCAGGGCAAGCGCGATCACGGCGAGGGTGAGCAGGGTGGCCCAGAGCAGCTGCCAGAAACCCTGGCGGGCGTATTCGGCATAGGTGAGGTCGGTGCTCTCCAGGACCTTGTCGTAGCCGCCGAACAGCACGGCCAGCTGGACGGCGTTGAAGCCGGCGAAGAGCAGGTTGAGCACGACGAGCGGAAGGGCCCACTCGACGCGGGAGCGCGGCTTGCCCGGGGTCACCTCGATGCGGTCCCAGCGCAGCGGTGCGGCCGCGGTGCGGGCCGCCGCGATGGCGATCACCGCGCCGAGGACGAAGAGCATGAAGCGGATGGGGCCGTCCTCGACCGACACGTCGGGTATCAGGCCACCCAGGAGATCGGCGAAGGCCGCGTCCGCGGAGGCGAACAGCGCGCCGAAGAGCACGAGCAGGGCCACGGCCACCGCGGCCGCCTTGGCGACGGGCAGCCAACGGTCCTTGCCGATCCCTCCGCGCGAGCGCAGCCCCTTGAGCATCCAGGCGATGCCGGACACGGTGGAGTCGACGAACCCGAGCGGACTGAGGAAGACCCCGGGCCAGGTGCGGCTGCCGTGGAGGGCGAGCGCGCCCAGCAGTACGGCGGCCAGGATCGCGAGCGTGGCCGGCCACGCGGAGTCGCGCAGGGCGGGTACGACGAGGAGCGCGAGGCAGCCGACCACCCAGGCCAGGGTCCAGGGCCGGGCCGTACGGCCTGCCGCGCGGGCGGCGACGTACGCGGCGACGGCGGCGGGCACCACCGCGAGCAGCAGGCCGGGGCCCATGCCGTCGGCCAGGAGGAACGCGGCCGCGAGACCGGAGGCGAGGACGGCGACGAGGGCCGCGGTCCGTACGGGGGCGGCCTCGGCGGGGCGCACCAGCGTGGCCCAGGAGGGCTTCACGGGTGAGTGCGCGGCCGGGGCACCCCAGGGACGCTGTTGCTGCTGTCGCTGCTGGTGCTGCTGTTGTTGCCAGGCCGTCCGTGCGGCGGCCTCGGCCGGTGCTCCCGGCTGCGGCCGGGCCGCGTCGGCGGGCGCGCCGCCGGCCGGGGCCGGCGCCGGACCTGTGGGCGAATCCCCTGTCACGGCCTCTGCGTTGGCCGCTGCCTTGGGCTGGGCTTCGTCCGCCCCGCCGGTGTTCTCTGACATCGGGTCCCCTCCCCTGTCGGCCGCCCCGACGTTCAGGCTGGGGCGGCGATGGGGACAGGGTAGGCAGCAGGCACAAGGTTTTGAACAGGATCAAAAGCTTGCTGTGGCAGGACCGTGACAATCGGAACGCGGGGGCGGAGCCAGGCCGTCCCTTTCGGATCGTGGCGGGCAGCGCGGGCCCGGCACGGTCCGGAAGAGACGGGCTACGCCGCCGTCCGCGGCAGCCAGGCCGGCAGCGCCTCGGTGCGCGCCACCCACTCGGCGGGCAGCACGGCGTCCCCGCGCGCGCCCAGCACTCCGCCCACGATCGCGCACGTCGTGTCGACGTCCCCGCCCACCTGCGCCGTGGTCCAGAACGCCCGCTCGTAGTCGTCCAGGGCCCGCGCCGCCGACCACAGGGCGAACGGCACGGTGTCGTGGGCGCTCGTGCGCCGCCCGCAGCCCAGCACGGCCGCGACCGTGGTCGCGTCGCCGTAGTCCAGCATGTCCCGAGCGCGCCGCAGCCCGGCCCCGACCGCACTGCGGGGCACGAGCGCGATCACCCCGTCCAGCAGATCGGCCGCCTTCGGCGGGGCCTGCGTACCCGCGGCCAGCGCGGCCGCCGCGGCGACGGCCATCGCCCCGCACACGGCCTCGCGGTGCTGATGGGTCGTGTAGGCGGAGATCTCCGCCTGGTGCGTGGCCTGCTCCGGGTCGTCGGCGTACCAGGCGCCGAGCGGTGCGATCCGCATGGCGGCGCCGTTGCCCCACGAGCCCTGCCCGTTGAACAGTTCGGCGGCCAGCGTGCGCCAGTCCGCGCCCTCCCGCACCAGGCGCAGCATCCGGTTCACCGCGGGCCCGTAGCCCCGGTCGAAGTCGTGGTGCTGGGCGAAGGACATCGCGAGCGCGTCCTGGTCGATCCGGCCGTGCCCGGCGAGCACGGCCACCACCGAGCAGGCCATCTCGGTGTCGTCGGTCCACTGCCACGTCTCGGCGCCGGAGGGCACCTCGCGCCGCTTGAGCAGCGGGTAGTTCACGGGGACGAAGTACTGGGAGCCGAGGGCGTCACCCAGCGCCAGCCCGCGGAGGCTGGCCATGGCGCGTGCGTAGCGCCGTTCGGGAGTGGAGTCAGGCGTCATCGCGGGTCACTCTAGCCGTCCAGGTCATAAGGCTCCGGTGTGGTCCACCGCTCAAACGGGCGGTCCATCCGGTACCGGCCGTCGGGACCCAGCAGGAGCATCCGGAAATCGCCGTTCGGGGGGTTGGACAGGGCCTCGAATTCGGCCACCGACCAGTGGAACCAGCGCATGCAGAACAGCCGCATCGTCAGCCCGTGCGTCACCAGCAGCACGTTCTGGGGATGGTCCGGGGCCTCGAAGCTGCGGTAGAGGCTCTCCAGGAAGGACCCGACCCGGTCGTACACGTCGGCCCCCGACTCGCCCTGCGCGAAGCGGTAGAAGAAGTGCCCGTAGGCGTCCCGGTACGCCTTCTGGAGCCGTACGTCCGCCCGGTCCTGCCAGTTCCCCCAGTCCTGCTCGCGCAGCCGCGGCTCTTCCCGCATCCGGACACGTGTGGGGTCGAGCCGGAGCTCGCGGAAGGTCTGCAGGGTCCGGCGGTAGGGGGAGACGTACGCGCTGATGGTCTCGTCGCCGAAGATCTCGCGCAGCCGGACCCCGGCCGCCGCGGCCTGCTCGTGGCCGTTGCGGGTCAGTCGCAGGGCGTGGTCGGGTTCCCTCTCGTACACCGAGTCGTCGGCGTTTCCCTCCGATTCCCCGTGTCGGACAAGGACGATGCGCCGTGGTCGAACCATGCCACGACCCTATTCGGCCACAACCGGGCCGGCCCACCGGGCACGCCGGTCGGCCTGGCGCTCGTCATACGGTCACACCGTCCAGGACGGTTCGAGGTCGACGACGTCACCGGTGAGGGCTTCCACGTCCGCCTGGATCTGGGCGCGCAGGGACAGCCGCTCGACCCGCTCCTGCCGGTACTTGCCGTGCTCGGCGGCGGCGTGCCACATGGAGAGCACCAGGAACTCCCGGCCCGGGGCCTCCCCGAAGAGCCCCCGGATCATCCCGGGCGAGCCCGCCATGGCCGGGTTCCACACCTTCTCCTGCATGAGGGCGAAGTGGTCGACCCGGCCCTCCCGGACCCGGGTGTGCGCGACCCGGACCACATCGGCATCGGTGAAGCGCGGCTCGAAACCGGTCTTCACGTCGAAGCGGTGGTCGAAGAGGGTCACCCGCAGATCGGTGTAGGTGCCGTGCTGGGCGGCGGCCAGCCTGTCGTGCGAGCGCGCCATGAAGGAGTCGTAGAAGGACCGGCTCTCCCAGAACGCGAAGACGTGCGCGACCCCCTGCCGGCCTCTGCTCCAGCCGCCGCCCTGCCCCCGGAATCCCGGTTCGCCCGGCAGCCCCGCCCATTTTCGCTGCCCGCGCTCGAACCCGCGTCGGTCCGTCACCGTGCAGCGAATCCACTTGACCAGCACTGCGCCATCGTACGGGCCAGGCGCGGCCCCGGTCAGTCCCCGGCGCGGTACATCCCCACCAGTTCCGCCGCGTCCCGATCGGGCAGCCGAAGACCGAACTCCCGGTCGAGCACGGTGAGGAGTTCGTCCGGGTCGACGAGCCGCCGCTCGGTGCCCCCACCGGGGTGCAGGGTGGTGAGTTCCCGTCCGACGAGCGCCCGGCGGACGTCATCGCCCGGACGCTGGACGACCACCCGTCCGACGAAGGAGGAGCGGGGGTGACCGGAGCTGTAGTGGTGGAGCACGACGTAGTCGGCGGGGTGGTAGCGCTGCGGGGAGAAGGCGTACAGGTCCCGCCAGGTCTCCCCGCGCAGCATGCACAGAGCGAGGACCCCGTCCGCCTCCTCGCGGATGCGGTACGTCCACTTCCCCTGCTGCACCTCGGCACCGGGGCGCCCCAGCGGAACCGGCTCGCAGGGCCCCTGGTGGCCGAACCCGGCGTCGCACAGCCATTCCTCACCGTCGACGGTCACGACGAGCACCGCATGGGTCACCGCCGGCAGCGAGTCCCCGCGGGTGCGGTTGCGGGCCCCGCGCCCGATGACCTCGAAGCCGATCCGCTCCAGGGCGGCGGCCAGCAGCGAGTTCTGCTCGTAGCAGTAACCGCCGCGGCGGCCGTGCACGAGCTTCTCCTCGATCGACGGGACGTCCAGCGCGACGGGGCGGCCGAGGAGGACGTCCAGGCTCTCGAAGGTGATGGCGGCGGTGTGGGCCCGGTGCACTGCGTACAACGTGGGGAGGTCCGGCCGGAGTTCCCCCACCGCCCGGGAACCGTCCCCGAGGCCGATCCGCGTCAGATACGCGTCCAGGTCCAGCTCGTCACCGCTCCACATGTTCCCCATCTCCCCTGCGCCCCGGCTGCCTTCCGGCGTCGCACGGCCCGGGAAATCCCGGGCATGGGCACGTCCGCGCCCCGCACAATGATCGCCATGACCGCCTTGCACACCAACCCGCTCTTCGCCCGCCTCGCCGATGCCGAACGGATCCTCGTGGCGGGGGCGGGCGGCGGTTTCGACATCTACTCCGGCCTCCCCGTCGCCCTCTCCCTCCTCCACCAGGGCAAGGAGGTGCATCTGGCGAACCTCTCCTTCAGCCACCTCGCGGGACTGCCCCTGGAGGACTGGGCCGCTCCCGACCTCGCCGTCATCACCCCCCACACCGCGCCCCACCAGGCCTATTTCCCCGAGCGGACCCTGGCCCGATGGCTGGAGACGCACGGCTACCCGTCCACCGTGTACGCCTTCCCCCAGACCGGGGTGCAACCGCTGCGCGACGCCTACCGCACCCTGGTCGACCTCCACCGCATCGACGCGATCGTCCTGGTCGACGGCGGCACCGACATCCTGATGCGGGGTGACGAAGCGGGGCTCGGCACCCCCGAGGAGGACATGACCAGCCTCGCGGCGCTGGCCGCGCTGGACGACGTACCGGAGCGCCTCGTCGTGTCGGTCGGCTTCGGCGTGGACGCGTACCACGGGGTCAGCCACGCGCTGGTGCTGGAGAACATTGCCGCGCTGGAACGCGAGGGTGCCTATCTCGGCGCGTTCTCCGTACCGCGCGCCACCCGCGAGGGCGCGCTCTTCCTCGACGCGGTGGCCCATGCCCAGGACCACACCCCGGAGCGGCCCAGCATCGTCAACGGCTCGATCGCCGCTGCCGTGCGGGGCTCCTTCGGCGACGTCCGGTTCACCTCCCGCACCAGCGGCAGCGAGCTCTTCGTGAACCCGTTGATGGCGCTGTGCTTCGCCTTCGACCTGCCGGGCCTGGCCGCGCGCTGCCTCTACCTGGACCGCATCGAGGACACCCACCTCCTGCGCCAGGTCCATTCCCGGATAGCGGAGTTCCGCGAGGAGCTCGTCACCCGTCCCGCCCGCCGCATCCCCCACTGACGGCCGACGCACGAAGGGGACCGGCCACAGGCCGGTCCCCTTCGTGAACCACAGGTCAGCTACGGGCGCGTACTACGTCGGACGCCGTGTCCGCACCGCTGCGCCCTCTGTCAGCTGCAGCCGCTGGTGGAGCCGCAGCCCTCGCAGATGTAGCAGGAGCCGGCCCGCTGCATCTTCGTGCCGCAGGAGAAGCACAGCGGGGCGTCCGCGGAGACGCCGAGCTGCATCTCGACCAGTTCGGCGCTGCTGTGGGCCGTCTTCCGCTCGGGCGCCGGGACGGCGACCGGGGTGGACTGCTTCGGGGCCGACGGCACCGCGGCGAGCGGGGCGGACTGGGCCAGCGCCTCGGTGTCCACCTCGTCCTCGAGCGGCTCGTAGGAGCCGGTCTCCAGGTGGCGCTGACGCTCCTCGGCGGTGTGGATACCGAGGGCCGAGCGGGTCTCGAAGGGCAGGAAGTCCAGCGCCAGGCGGCGGAAGATGTAGTCGACGATCGACTGCGCCATCCGCACGTCCGGGTCGTCCGTCATGCCGGCCGGCTCGAAGCGCATGTTGGTGAACTTCGAGACGTAGGTCTCCAGCGGCACGCCGTACTGGAGGCCGACCGAGACGGCGATCGAGAAGGCGTCCATCATGCCCGCGAGGGTCGAACCCTGCTTGGACATCTTCAGGAAGACCTCGCCCAGACCGTCGTCCGGGTAGGAGTTCGCGGTCATGTAGCCCTCGGCGCCGCCCACCGTGAAGGAGGTGGTGATGCCCGGACGGCCCTTGGGGAGGCGCTTGCGGACGGGCCGGTACTCGATGACCTTCTCGACGGCGGCGCGGATGGTCTCCTCCGTCTTGGCGGTGACCTCCTCCTTCTCCTCTTCCTTCTTCTTGGCGGAGAGGGGCTGGCCGACCTTGCAGTTGTCGCGGTAGATCGCGAGCGCCTTGACGCCCAGCTTCCACGCCTCGAAGTAGATCTCCTCGATCTCTTCGACGGTCGCCGACTCCGGCATGTTGACCGTCTTGGAGATCGCGCCGGAGATCCAGGGCTGGATGGCGGCCATCATGCGGACGTGGCCCATCGCGGAGATGGAACGCTCGCCCATGGCGCAGTCGAAGACCGAGTAGTGCTCGGTCTTCAGACCCGGGGCGTCGACGACCACGCCGTGCTCGGCGATGTGGGCGACGATGGCCTCGATCTGCTCTTCCTGGTATCCCATGCGGCGCAGGGCCTGCGGGACGGTGCCGTTGACGATCTGCATCGAGCCGCCGCCGACGAGCTTCTTGAACTTGACCAGGGCCAGGTCCGGCTCGACACCGGTGGTGTCGCAGGACATCGCGAGACCGATGGTGCCGGTCGGCGCGAGGACGGAGGCCTGGGAGTTGCGGAAGCCGTTCTTCTCGCCGAGACGCAGGACGTCCTGCCAGGCCTCGGTGGCCGTTGCCCAGATCGAGTTGTCCAGGTCGTCGGTGCGCGGCGCGACGGCGTTGGCGTCGGCGTGCTGCTTCATGACGCGCTTGTGCGCCTCGGCGTTGCGGGCGTAGCCGTCGTACGGGCCGACGATGGCGGCCAGCTCGGCGGAGCGCTTGTACGCGGTACCGGTCATCAGCGAGGTGATCGAGGCGGCGAGGGTGCGGCCGCCGTCCGAGTCGTACGCGTGGCCGGTGGCCATCAGCAGGGCGCCGAGGTTGGCGTAGCCGATGCCCAGCTGGCGGAAGGCGCGGGTGTTCTCGCCGATCTTCTGGGTCGGGAAGTCCGCGAAGCAGATGGAGATGTCCATCGCGGTGATGACGAGCTCGACGACCTTGGCGAAGCGCTCGGCGTCGAAGGACTGGTCGCCCTTGCCGTCGTCGTTCAGGAACTTCATCAGGTTCAGCGAGGCGAGGTTGCAGGACGTGTTGTCCAGGTGCATGTACTCGCTGCAGGGGTTGGACGCGGTGATGCGGCCGGACTCGGGGCAGGTGTGCCAGTTGTTGATCACACCGTCGTACTGGATGCCCGGGTCGGCGCAGGCCCACGCGGCCTCGGCAAGCTTGCGGAAGAGCGCCTTGGCGTCGACCTTCTCGATGACCTCGCCGGTCATGCGGGCACGCAGGCCGAACTCGGTGCCGTTCTCGACGGCCGTCATGAACTCGTCGTTCACTCGGACGGAGTTGTTGGCGTTCTGGTACTGGACGGACGTGATGTCGTCGCCGCCCAGGTCCATGTCGAAGCCCGCGTCGCGCAGGGCGCGGATCTTCTCCTCCTCCTTCACCTTGGTCTCGATGAAGGCCTCGACGTCCGGGTGGTCCACGTCCAGGACGACCATCTTGGCCGCGCGGCGGGTGGCGCCGCCCGACTTGATCGTTCCGGCGGACGCGTCGGCGCCGCGCATGAAGGAGACCGGGCCGGAGGCGTTGCCACCCGAGGAGAGGAGCTCCTTGGAGGAGCGGATGCGGGAGAGGTTCAGGCCGGCGCCGGAGCCTCCCTTGAAGATCATGCCCTCTTCCTTGTACCAGTCGAGGATCGACTCCATGGAGTCGTCGACGGACAGGATGAAGCAGGCTGAGACCTGCTGCGGCTGGGGCGTGCCGACGTTGAACCACACCGGGGAGTTGAAGCTGAAGATCTGGTGCAGGAGGGCGTAGGTCAGCTCGTGCTCGAAGATCTCCGCGTCGGCGGGCGACGAGAAGTAGTCGTAGTCCTCGCCGGCCTTCGTGTACGTCTTCACGATCCGGTCGATCAGCTGCTTCAGACCGGTCTCGCGCTGCGGGGTGCCGACCGCGCCGCGGAAGTACTTGCTGGTGACGATGTTGACCGCGTTCACCGACCAGAAGTCGGGGAACTCGACGCCGCGCTGCTCGAAGTTGACCGAGCCGTCGCGCCAGTTGGTCATGACGACGTCACGGCGTTCCCAGTTCACCTCGTCGTAAGGGTGCACGCCGGGGGTGGTGTGGATGCGCTCGATACGCAGGCCGCCCTTGGCAGCCCTGGTCCCCTTGGCGCGGGAACCACGTGCCGAGCTGCTCGCCGTCTCTGTCATGCCGCTGCCTCCCATATGCGGGCAAAAACGCCCTAAAGTGCCAGCGATATTCCGCGGCACAGTGCTGTGTCTCTGTATCTACGTCTCTTCGCACGGCCGACCGGCCACGACCCGGTGCACGAGCACCACGCCGCGGGCAGCCCGGTCAGTCGGCGGCGGAGGCGGGCACGGGGACCGAACCGGTCCCGCCGTGCTCGCACTCTTCAGGGTGAGGCCGCGGCACGCGGAGCTCCGCGATGGCGGTCTCGAAGTCTTCGAGGGTGTCGAACGCTTTGTAAACGGACGCGAACCGCAGGTACGCGACCAGGTCGAGTTCCTGCAACGGGCCGAGTATGGCCAGACCCACGTCGTGGGTGGTCAGCTCGGCACTGCCGGTGGCGCGCACCGCCTCCTCGACCCGCTGGCCGAGCTTGGCGAGGGCGTCCTCGGTGACCGGCCGCCCCTGGCACGCCTTGCGCACGCCGGAGATGACCTTGGTACGGCTGAAGGGTTCGGTCACCCCGCTGCGCTTGATCACCATCAGCGAGGCCGTCTCCACCGTCGTGAAACGACGGGAGCAGTCGGGGCACTGACGGCGCCGGCGGATCGACGTGCCGTCGTCCGTGGTGCGGCTGTCGACGACGCGGCTGTCGGGGTGCCTGCAGAAGGGGCAGTGCATGGTTCCCTCACCCTTCCTTCTCGGCACGACTGAATCACCCCACAGAGCCCCTGAACGACGGAGACGGGCTCTGTCGGGGGCTCGCGGAGCAGCCCCCAGCATATGCGATCCCAGGCGCCTCAGCGGACCCAGGGACCACAACTTCTGGGCGGCCGCGCTCATCCAACCACTAGATCTTGGGTTGCGGCGGATTTGGACGCCTCTGCGTGTCGCGGCGTCCGATAGCCGGATGAAGGGCCTTGCGGTGCCACACTGGGGGCAGGGCCGGACGGCGGCGACCCGACCGGGAAGGGTACCGTAAGCAGCGGGAGACGGACCGAACCCGCGTTCGTCGATCCGATCGTCCATACACCCCGCGATTTACCCACGCAGGGCGATCTGCGATTTTTCACTCGAACGTGTGTTTGGCGCAACCTTTCGAAAGCAACTACCGTTGTCCAGCTAGGGAGAACATTTCGAGAGGGGCCGACCGACGTGACCACCACCGCAGACAGTGCCGCCATCACTGCCCAGAACCGCTCCCAGAGCCGACTTGAGCCGGTGCATGCCATGAACGACGCAAACCTGAACCCGGACGCGGACGCCGCAGTGCGCCCCGCACGCTCGCTGCCAGGTCGACCTCCAGGCATCCGCGCCGACAGCTCCGGGCTCACGGACCGGCAGCGGAGGGTCATCGAGGTCATTCGCGACTCCGTGCAGCGCCGGGGCTACCCGCCGTCGATGCGGGAGATCGGCCAGGCCGTCGGCCTGTCCAGCACGTCGTCGGTGGCACACCAGCTGATGGCCCTGGAACGCAAGGGCTTCCTGCGCCGCGACCCGCACCGGCCCAGGGCCTACGAGGTGCGCGGCTCGGACCAGCCCAGCTCGCAGCCCACGGACACCACCGGGAAGCCCGCCGCCTCCTACGTTCCCCTGGTCGGCCGGATCGCGGCCGGCGGTCCGATCCTCGCCGAGGAGTCGGTCGAGGACGTGTTCCCGCTCCCCCGCCAGCTCGTCGGCGACGGCGAGCTCTTCGTCCTCAAGGTCGTCGGCGACTCGATGATCGAAGCCGCCATCTGCGACGGCGACTGGGTCACCGTCCGCCGCCAGCCCGTCGCCGAGAACGGCGACATCGTCGCAGCGATGCTGGACGGGGAAGCCACCGTCAAGCGCTTCAAGCGCGAGGACGGCCACGTCTGGCTCCTCCCGCACAACGCCGCCTACCAGCCGATCCCCGGTGACGAGGCGACCATCCTCGGCAAGGTCGTCGCGGTCCTGCGCCGCGTCTGACCCCGCCGCTCCCTAGCCAGCCCCCGGGACCCACTGCGCCGGTCCCGGGGGTTGTTCTGTTCCTTGCGAGTACTACGTGCCGTCGGCCTGGGCCGTGGCGTCGATCGCGGCGAGCGAGCGGCGGACCTGGTTGCGGTCCGTGGTGTACCAGAAGTCCGGCAGCGTGGCCCGGAGGAAGCTCCCGTACCGGGCGGTGGCCAGGCGAGGGTCCAGGACCGCGACGACGCCACGGTCCCCCGTCGCCCGAACGAGTCGGCCCGCGCCCTGCGCCATCAGCAGGGCGGCATGCGTGGCGGCGACGGCCATGAAGCCGTTGCCCCCGTGCTCCTCCACCGACTTCTGGCGGGCGCTCATCAGCGGGTCGTCGGGGCGGGGGAAGGGGATCCGGTCCATGACCACCAGCTGGCAGCTGGGACCGGGCACGTCCACTCCCTGCCACAGCGACAGCGTTCCGAACAGGCAGGTCTTCGGGTCGGCGGCGAAGGCCTTGATCAGCTCGCCCAGCGTCTCCTCACCCTGGAGCAGGATCGGGTTGTCGATCCTGCCGCGCAGCTCCTCGGCGGCCGCCTTGGCGCCGCGCATGGAGGAGAACAGCCCGAGGGTGCGGCCTCCCGCCGCCTCGATCAGCTCGGCGAGCTCGTCCATCATGTCGCCGCGGGTGCCCTCACGGCCCGGCGTGGCCAGGTGCTTGGCGACGTAGAGGATGCCCTGTTTCGGGTAGTCGAAGGGCGAGCCGACGTCCAGGCCCTTCCACAGGGGCACGTCGTCGCCCTCGACGCCCTCCGGGGACAGCCCCAGGGACGCGGCGACACCGTTGAAGTCGCCGCCGATCTTCAGGGTGGCCGAGGTCAGGACCACCGAACGGTCCTCGAAGAGCTTCTCGCGCAGCAGCCCGGACACCGACAGCGGGGCGACCCGGAGGGTGGCGCCGAAGCGGTCGTGGCGCTCGTACCAGACCACGTCGTACTCGGAGCCGTTCGTGATCCGCTCCGCCACCGCGTGGATGCTCTCCACCGCCGCCAGGGCCTGCTTGCGGACCGCGTCCTCGTCGTGGACGGATTTGTCCCGGGTGGCGCCGATCGCCGAGATCACATTGCGCGCGGCGTCCCGCAGGGACATCAGGGCGTAGCCGAGGTCCTCGGGGATCTGCTCCAGGCGGCCCGGGAGCGCCAGCTCCATCACGCGCTCGAAGGATTCGGAGGCGGTCTGGAGCGCGTCCGCGGTCTTCTCGTCGACCAGCTTGGCCGAGCGCTTCACGGCCCGGTTGACCTGGCCGGGAGTGAGTTCGCCGGTGGCGACCCCGGTCACCCGGGAGACCAGCTCGTGGGCCTCGTCCACGATCAGCACCTCGTGCTGCGGCAGCACCGGCGCGCCCTCGATGGCGTCGATGGCCAGCAGCGCGTGGTTGGTGACGACCACGTCCGCGAGCTTGGCCCGCTCGCGCGCGGCCTCGGCGAAGCACTCGGCTCCGTACGCGCACTTCGTCGCGCCCAGGCACTCGCGGGAGGAGACGGAGATCTGCGACCAGGCCTTGTCCGACACACCCGGCGTCAGGTCGTCGCGGTCGCCGGTCTCCGTCTCGTCGGCCCAGTCGCGCAGGCGCAGCAGGTCCTTGCCGAGCTTGCTCGTGGGGGTGGCCGCCTCGAACTGGTCGAAGAGGCCCTCCTCCTCGTCCTGCGGAGCGCCCTCGTGCAGGCGGTGCAGGCAGAGATAGTTGGACCTGCCCTTGAGCATGGCGAACTGCGGCCGGCGGCGCAGCTGCGGATGCAGTGCGTCCACCGTCCGGGGCAGGTCACGCTCGACGAGCTGCCGCTGGAGGGCGAGGGTCGCGGTGGCCACGACCACGCGCTCGCCGTGGGCGAGGGCCGGCACCAGGTAGCCGAGGGACTTACCGGTGCCGGTACCCGCCTGGATGAGCCGGTGGGAGTTGTCGTCGATCGCTTCGGCGACGGCTTCGGCCATGGCCACCTGGCCGGGGCGCTCCGTGCCGCCGACGGCGGATACGGCGGCGTGCAACAGGTCGGGGAGGGAGGGCTTCGTCATAGCACTGCCAACCCTACGGGGCCCCGCTGACACCGGGTGCACACCGACGGGGATTCATGGCCGGTGGAGGGGGTTGGGCACGGTGCCGTACTGCACGGCGTGCGGGCGGTCGGGGCGGTCACGGCACCCGTCCTCGTACAGCCGGTTCCTGTTGGGACACAGCCTTGTGATGCGCTCGCCGAGCAGGTCGAAAAGCTCGTAGCGGTCCTTCCGCTCCGGGAAGCGGGCCTGGTGGCGCAGGGCCTCGGCCCGTACGAGCGACCAGAAAGCGCCCTCCGGGACGCCGAGGCGGTCCTCGCAGAGGCCGATCGATAGCGGAAGACTCCGATGAACAGACCGCAGTGGATGAATTGCGGCAGGAGTCGGCGGGCTCGGCGAGCATCGGCACGAAACGCCTCGAAGATCGGGAACTTTGCTGCGCGACGCAGAGTTTTCCAAGGGAGAGGTGCGGACGACGAGGCGGTCGGGGCGTGCGGGGCGGCGATCAGAGGAGGTTGCGCAGCACCCGCTCCCGGACCATCAGGGCGGCGCGCTTCTCGGGAAGGTCGATTTCCGCATGGCAGCGGAAGCCCGAGCCGAGGAAGGCCGATACGGAGGGGGTGTTGCGGATGTCCGGTTCCGCGACGACGCGTGTGCAGCGGGGGCGGTTGCCGAGTACCAGGTCGGCGACGGCACGGAGCAGGGCCGTGCCCAGCCCGCGTCCGCGGTTCGTGCCGTCTCCGATGAGCAGGTGGATACCGGTGTCGTGGGGGCGCGCCGGGTAGTGGCGGGAGAGCGGGTCGAGGTCGGCCCTGTAGATCTCCCAGTAGCTCATCGGCGTGCCGTCCAGGAGGCCGAGGCAGGGGATGCTCCGGCCGTTGCCGTCGATCTGCGACCGCAGGTGGGCCGCGGTGACCTCGGCGGGGCCGGCGAGCTCCCAGTAGGCGGCCACTTCGGGATCGTTCATCCAGGCGGTGAGGAGCTCCAGGTCTCGGCCCGGCCGTACGGGTTCGAGGCGGAAGGCTCCGGCCCGGGTGGCGACGCTCCCCCACGTGGCCGGTGAGTCGAGCAGGTCGGCCTCGGCGAGCAGGGGCAGCAGGTCGGCGTTGAGTCGTTGTGCGTTGGTGTGCCGGCGCGCGCCGAAGGCGTTGGCCGCGTCAGCGGCGTCGAGGCCGGGTGCGGCGGGATCGGCGGCGGTGTCCGTGAGGCGCATCGGGGGCTCTCCTCCGCGTCGGGCGCCGACGCGTCAATCGTGAAGGGGGTTGGTGATGGTGACGTAGACGGACTGGGTGTCGACGGGGCCGACCAGTTCGTCGAGACCGCCCAGGCGGGTGAGCAGGTTCGCCTTGCAGCGCAGGGTGGGCGAGTCGAGCAGCCGCGTGGGGAGCGGGCCGAGGCCCGCGGCCTTGGCGAGGAAGCGGCGGAAGGCGGCGAGGAGGACGCGTTCGTCGGCGAGGCGCTGGGAGCCGAAGGCACCGATCAGGCCGAGCACGTTGTTGATGCCGAGGTAGTAGGCGAAGCGTTCGTCGGTGACGGAGTCGGAGACGAAGGTGTCGCTGCGGCCGCCGATACCGGGCAGCCGTTGCTCCAGCTCCGCGCGGCGGGATTCGCGGAAGTAGTAGCCCTGGTTGTCGCGGTAGCGGCCGCCGGTGGGCCAGCCGGCCGGGTCGAGGAGCACCAGCGTGTTCTGCTGGTGCGCTTCGAGGGCGATACCGGCGAGGGCGTCGAAGGCGAGGACGGGCAGGACCACGTGGTCGAGGTAGCGCAGGAACCACTCGGCGGCGACGGCTGAGGTGGTGTGTCCGGTGGCGGAGGCGAGACCGGTGACGATCTCGGCGAGCCGGGAGCTCATGGTGGTCCGGCCGGGCCATGGGCGGGGAGAGGTGAGCGCGGCGACGCAGACGGCGTCGTCGCCCGAGCGGAAGGGGTTGTGACGGAGCAGGGCGTCGAGACCGGCGACGGGGGTGCCGTCCGGGGCGTCCACGGCCACCCAGGCCGGGTCGCGGACGATGTCGAAGCCGGGGTGGGCCGCCTGCCACTGCTCGGCGAGGCCGGTGCGGAGCAGCCGGTGCACTTCCACGCCTCGGTGGAGTTCCTTGCGGAGGTTCTCGCGGCGGGAGTTGGTGATGCGCAGGGCCAGGGAGAGCTTCAGCATCGCGGGGGCGCCCGGACGGTGGACGGTGCGGACGGAGGAGGTCGGGTACCAGGCCTCGCCGTGCGGGCCCAGGTCGTGCAGGAGTCCCGCGTCGTGGAGGGCGGTGACGGAGGGGCGCTGGAGGAGCTCGCGGGCCTGCCAGGGGTGCAGGGGAAGGGGGGTGGTGCCGTCGGGCAGCGGAAGTCCGGGGGCGAGTCGGCCGAGGAGTTGCGGCGCGGAGACGGGGCGGCCGCGCTCGGTCCAGGCGGATTCGGTGGCGAGTGCGGAGGGGTCGACCGCGAACCAGTGCAGGGGGAAGGAGCCGTGGAGTTCGGGTGAGTAGTGACGGGCCTCGGTCTCGGAGAGTCCTTCGCGGCTCTTCGGGTCCGGCTGGAGGGGGTGGCCGAGGAGAAGTGACTGTTCGGCGGTGAGGAAGCGGTCCCCGCAGGCGGGGGCCGGGGCGGTGGGACGCTCTCGCCGGTCGGCGATGAACTCGGTGGTACGGCGCACCGAGTCGGCGACCCGGCCGACGAGGTCGGAGCTGCCGCGGCCGTCGCCCGCACCTTCACGGGCGATGAGGGCGGCGAGGGTGACGGCGTCCAGGCACGGCGCGGTGGCGGCGGTGCCTTCGAGGCGGGCGGGGCCGAAACGGTGCCAGCCCGCATGGGACCAGTGGCGGACACCGACCAGCACGGCGGTGCCCGATGCGGGAAGGGGGATGCGCAGGGGGCTGTCGGCGGGGCCGTCGGGGCGGTGGAGTCCGGATTCGCGGACCCAGCACCTCAGGAGGTTCTCCACCGCCGCGGCTTCGGCGGCGAGGGCCGGGTCGGGGTGGTCCAAGGGGTCGGGTCCGGCGGTCGGTTCCGGTCGGACGAAGCCCGGCCAACCGGTGCGGGCTCTGGGGGTGCCGTCCTTCTGCCGCGGCACGGTGGCGGTCGCCGCGGTGTCGGCGGCGGGCTGCGGGGACGGCACCACTGGGGTCGACTCGGGCGTCGGGGGGTGAGCGGCCGTGATCCCGTCGGCGTGGGCGTCGATGTGGGCGTCGGCGGCGGCGCGGTGTCCGGTGGCCGGCTCGGCCACCGGGCTGTGCGGGTCGGTGGCCTGGACGTGCTCCCCGCGCCCGGGGGTGGGGGCGGCGGGTGATGCCGTCGCACCGGCGGCCGGGGCGGGCGCGGTGGGCGGCTGCGCCGGGGCAGGGTCCCGCACGGGGTCGGCGGCGGGCGCGGGTGCGGCGGCGGGCGCCGGGGCCGGCTGTCCCGGGGCGGCGGCTGCGGGCTCGGGGTGCGTCGGCGCCGTACGGACCGGGTCGGGCAGTGGCTGCGGGTCGGCCGGCCCTTCCGGGGCGGTCGCGGGCACGGAGATGGCAGAAGCCGCGTTGTCCACAAGGGGGTTGGGGCGGACCGGTGTGCTCGGCGTGAAGGGCGCGGTCGGGGTGAGGGGAGTGGTCGGGGTGGACTGGTGCGGCTCTGGCATCACGGGTCCTCCGGTGCGGGTCAGCGGGTCCGGCGGGCGGCGGCCGGGAGGGCGTCGGCCAGGCGGTCGAGGACCGCCGCGGCCTGCTCGTCGGTCAGGGTGAGTGGGGGGAGCAGGCGGACCACGGCGCTGTGGCGGCCGCCGAGTTCGACGATCAGGCCGCGTTCCAGGCACTCCTGGCGGACGGCCTCTGCGAGGGCGGGTGCGGCGGCCCCGGTGTCGGGATCGACGAGTTCGAGGCCGATCATCAGGCCGCGGCCCCGGACGTCCCCGATGCAGGGGTGGCCGGCGGCCAGGCCGCGCAGCGCCGCCGTCATCCGGTCGCCGAGGACGGCGGCGCGTTCCGCGAGCCGGTTCTCGCGGACGAAGGCGAGCGTGGCGGTGCCTGCGGCCATGGCGAGCTGGTTGCCGCGGAAAGTGCCTGCGTGGGCGCCGGGTGCCCACACGTCCAGGCCCGACCGGTACACGATCACCGCGAGGGGCAGGCTGCCGCCGATCGCCTTGGACAGGACCATCACGTCGGGCACCACCCCTGCGTGGTCGACGCCCCAGAAGGCTCCGGTCCGGCCGACCCCCGTCTGGACCTCGTCTGCGATGAGGGGGATCCCCCGCGACGCGGTGATCTCCCGCATGCGGCGCATCCAGCCGTCCGGGGCGGGGTTGACCCCGCCCTCGCCCTGCACGGGTTCGACGATCAGGCCGGCGGGCAGGGGGATGCCGCCCTTGGGGTCGTCGAGAAGGTTCTCCGTCCAGCGTGCGGCGAGTTCGGCTCCCTCGGGGCCTCCGACGCCGAACGGGCAGCGGAAGTCCTGCGGGTAGGGAAGCCGGGTGACGCGTCCCTCGGTAGCGCCCCCCGAGGCTTCCAGGGCGCCGGCGGTCATGCCGTGGTAGGCCCCGGTGAAGGCGAGCAGTCCGGAACAACCGGTTGCGGTGCGGACCAGTTTGAGGGCGGCTTCCACGGCGTCCGTGCCGGCGGGTCCGCAGAACTGGATGCGGGCGTCGGCGGCCAGCGCCGGCGGCAGGTTGGCGAACAGCTCGGTGGTGAAGGCGTCCTTCACCGGTGTCGCGAGGTCCAGGACGTGGAGCGGCGCACCCGAGTCGAGGACACCACGGACGGCTTCCAGCACCACCGGGTGGTTGTGTCCGAGGGCGAGGGTGCCGGCGCCGGAAAGGCAGTCGAGGTAACGCCGGCCGTCGGCACCCTCGATGGTCAGCCCGCGGGCCCGCACCGGGACGATGGGCAGGGAGCGGGCGTACGTCCGGGCTGCGGACTCCCGCTGCGCCTGCCTGCGCAGGATGCCGTCGTGACCTGCTGCGCGGCCGGTCTGCGGCGGTACTTGCGGCGGCACTTGGGGGGTTGCTTGCGGCACTGTCCGCGGCATTCCCGGCGGCGGGGTCTGTGTCGCGGCCGCCGCCCCGGCCGGCTCGGTGTGTGCCACGAGTGTCGCTCCTCCCGCACTGACTTCACTTACGGATTGCGCTTCGAACACCAACGCTCCCCCCTCCCCCGTACGTACCAACGACGGTGACGGCGACGGATCACGGGTGGGCGCAAGATCCTTGGTACTCAAGAAATGAGCAAAAGGAACCGCTGACCCGGGCTGTGTCGTCCTCGGCGGCAGCGGCATAGTGGGGGGCTCCACTCCACGCCTCGAACCTCCAGGGGGACGAACTACATGCGACCGAACCGACCGGTCACCGCGACGCTGTGCGCGGCCGCCCTCGTGCTGACCGCCGCTGCCTGCGGCCCCGGCGACGGGGAGGCCGGCGCCGACGCCAAGCCGACCGTGGCGGCGAGCCTGCCGAACACGGACGGGATCAAGATCCCGGACCAGCTCAAGCAAAAACTCAAGGAACGCGGCATCGACCTGGAGAAGTGGAAGGGGGGTGAGTGGAAGAACTGGAAGCAGGAGGACTGGCTCCGCGAGGCGGGCGACTACATAAATCCGGTCATCGAGGACCTCTGGGACCCGGACCGCATGCGTGACGCCGAGCAGCCGCAGCGCCCGTCGGTCGACCCGGACGCGGGCAAGGACCAGGGCGTCACCGACCCGACCCCGGCGCCGGTGGCGGCCAAGCCGGCCAACGCGCCCTACCACAAGAGCGTTCCGGAGTCCGGCAAGGTCTTCTTCGACGGCCCCGAGGGCTCGATGGTCTGCTCGGCGACCGTCGTCAAGGACCCCGCCCACCCCGGCAAGTCCAACATGGTCTGGACCGCCGGGCACTGCGTGCACGCGGGCAAGGCGGGCGGCTGGTACCGCAACATCGCCTTCGTGCCCTCCTACAACAACGCCGGCAAGCCGTCGGCGCAGCTCAAGGGCGCGCCCCGCGAGCAGGTGGCCCCGTTCGGCGTGTGGTGGAGCGACTGGGCGCAGACCTCCGACCAGTGGATCGCGACCGGTGGTCCGACCGGCGGCGCGGGCGCTCCGTACGACTTCGCCGTGCTGCACGTGACGCCTGAGAAGGGCAGTGGCAAGTCCCTTGAGGAGACGGTCGGTTCGGCACTCCCGGTGGAGTTCGCCGCGCCCGCCGTGCCGAAGGTCGCGAGCCTGACGGCGACGGGTTACCCGGCGGCGGCCCCGTTCGACGGCCAGAAGGCCTTCCAGTGCACGGACAGGCCGGGACGGCTGACCCTGAGGGCGAACGAGCCGGTGATGTACCGCATCGGCTGCACGATGACCGGGGGCGCCTCCGGCGGCGGCTGGGTCGCGGCGGGCGCCGACGGCAAGCCTGCGCTGGTGTCGAACACCTCGATCGGCCCGGCCAAGGCGGGCTGGCTGGCCGGACCGCGGCTGGGTCCGGAGGCGAAGGGCATCTTCACCGCGGTCAGCAACAAGTTCAAGTAGGCGGCAGCCGGTAACCGGCAGCCGCCGGCGGCGGACCGCCCGGAGCGATGACGAACGGCTGAGGGCCCCCTGCACACCGCAGGGGGCCCTCGGTCTTCAGAAGCCCGGGACTACTGCTTCGCCAGCGCGTACGGCGCCAGGTCCGCTGCCAGTTCCTGGTGGACGCGCGCCTTGAGCAGGGTGCCCTCCGGGGTGTGCTCCTCGGAGATCACCTCGCCCTCGGCGTGCGCCTTGGCGATCAGAGAGCCACGCGTGTACGGCACCAGGGCCTCCACCTCGACCTCGGGCCGCGGCAGCTCGGAGTCGATGAGCGCGAGGAGTTCCTCGATGCCCTGGCCCGTCCGCGCCGAGACGGCGATGGAGTGCCGCTCGATCCGCAGCAGCCGCTGCAGGACGAGCGGGTCCGCGGCGTCGGCCTTGTTGACCACCACGATCTCGGGCACGTTGACCGCGCCGACCTCGCGGATGACCTCGCGGACCGCCGCCAGCTGCTCCTCCGGCGCCGGGTGCGAGCCGTCCACGATGTGCAGGATCAGGTCGGAGTCGCCGACCTCCTCCATCGTGGAGCGGAAGGCCTCGACGAGGTGGTGGGGCAGGTGCCGGACGAATCCGACCGTGTCGGCCAGGGTGTAGATGCGGCCGCTCGGCGTCTCGGCCCGGCGCACGGTCGGGTCAAGGGTGGCGAACAGCGCGTTCTCCACCAGCACGCCCGCGCCCGTGAGGCGGTTGAGCAGCGAGGACTTGCCCGCGTTGGTGTAGCCGGCGATGGCGACCGAGGGCACCTTGTTGCGGCGCCGTTCCTGCCGCTTGATGTCACGGCCGGTCTTCATCTCCGCGATCTCCCGGCGCATCTTCGCCATCTTCTCGCGGATCCGTCGCCGGTCGGTCTCGATCTTGGTCTCACCGGGGCCTCGGGTGGCCATGCCGCCACCGCCGCCGCCGCCCATCTGCCGGGACAGCGACTGACCCCAGCCGCGCAGTCGCGGCAGCATGTACTGCATCTGCGCGAGCGCGACCTGCGCCTTGCCCTCTCGGGACTTGGCGTGCTGGGCGAAGATGTCAAGGATCAGTGCGGTCCGGTCGACCACCTTGACCTTGACGACGTCTTCGAGGGCGATGAGCTGGCCGGGGCTGAGCTCACCGTCGCAGACGACGGTGTCGGCGCCGGTCTCCATGACGATGTCACGCAGCTCGCGGGCCTTGCCCGAACCGATGAAGGTGGCCGGGTCCGGCTTGTCGCGGCGCTGGATCACGCCGTCGAGGACGAGGGCACCAGCCGTCTCGGCGAGGGCCGCGAGCTCCGCGAGGGAGTTGTCCGCGTCCTGCACCGTGCCGGAGGTCCAGACACCTACGAGGACGACGCGCTCCAGGCGGAGCTGTCGGTACTCGACCTCGGTGACGTCTTCGAGCTCGGTGGAAAGGCCGGCCACGCGGCGCAGGGCCGCGCGCTCGGAGCGGTCGAACTGGTCGCCGTCCCGGTCTCCGTCGATCTCGTGGCTCCAGGCGACGTCCTCTTCCATCAGGGCGTCGGCCCGAAGGCCCTCGGTGAAGCTCTGCGGGTCACGCACGTCCCGTGCGTCCCGCTCGTCCTGGGAAGGGGAAGAAGAGGAGGTCATTGGATCCTTACGTCGATTCGAATAGCGGTGTCACGCCTGGCGGGACACGTTGGCTGTCTCGTCCAACGTGTCACACGGCCCGGGGATTCCCCGAACGGACCCGTCGATGGTGACATGCCCGTTCCTCGGCGGTCACACTCTTTTCCCGGCGGGCGCGGTCTTGCCCGGGGCCGTCCTGTCCGCCGCCGGCGGCGCGCTCCACTCCGGGTGCCCCGGCATCGGCGGGGTCTTCGTCCCGTACAGCCACGGCTCCAGGAAGTCTCCGAGGTCGCGGCCGGCCTCCAGCGAGGCCAGGCGTACGAAGTCGGCCGTGCCCGCGATCCCGTCCCGGTACTGCGCGACCCAGCGCCGCTGGATGCGGTCGAAGGCCGGGGCGCCGATCTCCTGCCGCAGCGCGTAGAGGATCAGCGCGGAGCCGTCGTAGACCACCGGCCGGAACAGCCCGATCTTCTCGCCGGGCGCGGCGGCCTTCGGGGCGGCCGGGGGGCCGCCCGCCGCCCGCCACTGGTCGGAGCGCTGGTACGCCTCGCGCATGCGCCGCTCCAGGGAGTACTTGCCGAGCCCGTCCGCGTACAGGGCCTCGTACCAGGTGGCGTGTCCCTCGTTGAGCCACAGGTCGGACCAGGTGCGCGGGGTGACGCTGTCGCCGAACCACTGGTGGGCGAGCTCGTGGACCATCACCGACTCGACGTACCACTCCGGGTAGCCGTCGCCGGAGAACAGGCTGCTCTCGAAGAGCGAGAGGGTCTGCGTCTCCAGCTCGAAGCCGGTCGTTGCCCGTGCGATCAGCACCCCGTAGTTCTCGAAGGGGTAGCGGCCGACCCGCTCCTCCATCCACTCGATGTGGCCGGCGGTCTTCTTCAGCCAGGGGTCGAGCCGCTGCCGGTCGGCGGCGGGGACCACGTCGCGCAGCGGCAGCCCGTGCGGTCCGGTCCCGTGCACGACGGCGGAGCGGCCCACGGAGACCTGGGCCAGCTCGGTGGCCATCGGGTGCCTGGTCCGGTACGTCCACGTCGTCGAGGGGCCCGTGCGCAGGGCCGGGGCCACCTGGTAGCCGTTGGCGACGGCCGTCAGCCCGGCGGGGGCGCTGATGCGGAAGGTGAAGAGGGCCTTGTCGGCGGGGTGGTCGTTGCAGGGGAACACGCGGTGGGCGGCGTCCGCCTGGTTGGCCATGGCCAGACCGTCCTCGGTGGGCACCCAGCCGCCGTCCGCGCGGCCGCGCGGGTCACTGGTGTGCCGGACCGTGATGCGCAGCGGGCCGCCGTCCGCCACCGCGCGGCGCGGGGTCAGCACGAGGTCCTCCCCGACGCTCTCGTACCGTGCGGGTTCCCCGTTGACCTCGGCGGACGCCACCTTGCCGTGCGTGAAATCGAGGTTGATCCGCTCCAGCGGCGCCGTCGCCCGGGCGTCGATCACGGTGACCGCATCGAGGGGGCTCTTGTTGTCCTTGTACGTGAAGGACAGGTCGTACGAGAGGACGTCGTAGCCGGGGTTCCCCAGCTCGGGGAAGAGCCGGTCGCCGATGCCCAGGGGCTTCGGCGGGGGCAGTACCGCGGCGACGAGGGTCAGGGAGGCCGCGGCGAGCAGGGCGGCGCGCAGGCGGGGGGAGGAAAGCTGCATCCACCACCGCTTACCAGCGCACGCGGCGGGGCCGGGTACGGCGCGCGACGGATCCACCCGAACGGGGTCTTCCGAACGGGACCTTCCGGCGCCGTACCGGTCTAGGCGCGGCTGACGTCGTACACGCCCGGTACGTCCCGCATGGCGCGCATCAGGGCGGGGAGCCCGGCCGCGTCGGGCAGCTGCAGGGTGTAGGTGTGCCGGACCCGGCCCTCGACCGGGGGTTCCACGGTCGCGGAGACCACCTCGACGCCCTCGTGTGCGATGGCCTCGGTCAGGTCCGCCAGCAGATGGGGGCGGCCGAACGATTCAGCGAGCAGGGTGACCCGGCAGTCGGCGGTCGCCCGCCAGTGCACGGCGACGGAGGTGCGCCCGACGGCGCGCATCTGCGCCACGGCCGCGCAGTGGATGCGGTGCACGGTGACGGCTCCGCCGCGGACCAGGAAGCCGGCGACGGCGTCCGGCGGCACCGGGGTGCAGCACCCGGCCAGCCGTACGGTGGCGTCCGGCAGGTCGGCGACGGCGTTGGCCCCGCCGCCCCGGGCTCCGACCACCGACAGCGGTGCCCGCGCGGCCGTGGTGGTGGCCATGGCACGGTCGGGGTGGGTCTCCAGCCAGCTGCTGATGGCGATGCGGGCGGCGGGTGTCCGGGCGTGGTCCAGCCATTCGGCCGCCGGTCCGGAGGAGGCGTCCTGGGCGAGCAGCAGCTGGACGGTGTCGCCGTCGGACAGCGACGAGGACAGGGAGGTGAGGCGCCCGTTGACGCGGGCGCCGATACAGCTGTGGGCCGCTTCGCCGTGCTGCGCGTAGGCGGCGTCGATACAGCTGGCTCCGGCCGGGAGGCCCAGGGTGCCGCCGTCGGCCCGGAACACGGTGATCTCGCGGTCCTGTGCCAGCTCGGCGCGGAGCACGGTCCAGAAGGTGTCGGGGTCGGGGGCGGACTGCTGCCAGTCGAGCAGCCGGGACAGCCAGCCGGGCCGGGTGGGGTCCACCCGCTCCTCGTCCGGGTCGGCGGCGGCGTCCGGCGTGGCGGTGGCGTACGGGTTGCCGAGCGCGACCACGCCGGCCTCGGCGACGCGGTGCATCTGCCGGGTGCGCACGATGACCTCGGCGACATACCCCTCGGGGGTGGCGACGGCGGTGTGGAGGGACTGGTACAGGTTGAACTTCGGGGTGGCGATGAAGTCCTTGAACTCCGATACGACCGGGGTGAAGCAGGTGTGCAGCTCGCCGAGCACGCCGTAGCAGTCGGCGTTCTCGCCGACGAGTACCAGGATGCGGCCGAAGTCGGAGCCGCGCAGCTCGCCGCGCGAGCGGGCGATGCGGTGCACGGAGACGAAGTGCCGCGGCCGGACCTGCACTTCGGCGCTGATGCCCGCCTCCCGCAGGACGGCCCGTACGGAGTCGGCGATGCCGGGCAGCGGGTCGCGTTCGCCGGCGTGGGCGGCGATGAGGGCGCGGGTGCCCTCGTACTCCTCGGGGTGCAGGATCGCGAAGACGAGGTCTTCCAGTTCGGTCTTGAGGGCCTGCACGCCGAGCCGTTCGGCCAGCGGGATGAGGACGTCGCGCGTGACCTTGGCGATGCGGGCCTGTTTCTCGGGGCGCATCACGCCCAGGGTGCGCATGTTGTGCAGCCGGTCGGCGAGTTTGATGGACATCACGCGGACGTCGTTGCCGGTGGCGACGAGCATCTTGCGGAAGGTCTCCGGTTCGGCGGCGGCGCCGTAGTCGATCTTCTCGACCTTGGTGACGCCGTCGACGATGAAGCAGACCTCGTCGCCGAACTCGGCCCGGACCTGATCGAGGGTCACGTCGGTGTCCTCGACGGTGTCGTGGAGCAGAGAGGCCGTCAAGGTCGTGGTCTCGGCGCCCAGTTCGGCGAGGATGAGGGTAACGGCGAGCGGATGTGTGATGTACGGCTCACCACTTTTCCGCATCTGGCCGCGGTGGGAGCTCTCCGCGAGGAGGTAAGCGCGCCGCAGAATGGACATATCGGCGTCCGGATGGTGGGCGCGGTGCGCCTCCGCGACGTGGCCGATCGCGTCCGGGAGGCGGTCCCGGGACGTCGGCCCGAGCAGCGCCGCGCGCCCGAGCCGGCGCAGATCGATCCTGCTCCGGCCCCGTCTGCGGAGCTCAGGGCGCGCTTCGGGGTGTGCTTCGGGGTTCGTGGCCTCTGCACTCATGGGCACCTCCGGCGGCTTCGACCGGCGGTGGCGGGCATGGGGTGCGCCCTCAGGGCCGGTGCCTGATGTTACCGACCCCACCACGTGGCGCAGTCCACCTCTCGCACAGCGTGAAACGGATCACCCATTAGAGGGAAGCTTCAGGAGAAAGCCGTTTCGGTGAGCCAGGCCGCGTCGAACTCACCGGCGGCCACGATCACGGCCGGGCCGGTCATGTCGATCCGGCCGTCGGGGTGTTCGGTGATGACGAGCGTTCCGCCGGGGAGGTCGACGGTGTACGTGGCCGGTTCGCCGGTGGCTGCGGGGTCCGCGCCGTCACGGCGGATGGCGGCCACGGCGACGGCGCAGGCGCCGGTGCCGCAGGAGCGGGTCTCGCCGGAGCCGCGCTCGTGGACGCGCATGGCGACGTGCCGGGGGCCGCGGTCGACGACGAACTCGACGTTGACACCCGCCGGGTAGGCGGACGCCGGGCTGAACGGCGGGGGGGTGAACAGGTTCCCCGCGTCGTCGAGGCTGTCGACGAACGCGACCGCGTGCGGGTTGCCCATGTTCACGTTGCGGGCGGGCCAGCTGCGCGGTCCGACGCTGACGGTGACCTCGCCCTCGGGGAACGCGGCACGGCCCATGGAGACGGTGACGTCGCCCCCCTTGTCGAGGTGCACGCGCTTGACGCCGCCGCGCGTGGCGACGGCGAGGTCGCCCGGTTCGACGTGGCCGGCGTACTGGAGGTAGCGGGCGAAGACGCGCACGCCGTTGCCGCACATCTCGGCGACGGAGCCGTCGCTGTTGCGGTAGTCCATGAACCACTCCGCCTCGTCGGCCAGGTGCGCCGCCTCCGGGTGCGCGGCGGACCGGACGACGTGCAGCACCCCGTCACCGCCGATGCCGGCGCGCCGGTCGCAGAGCTTCGCGACGGCGGAGGCGGGCAGCTCGATGGCGTTGTCGGGGTCCGGGACGATCACGAAGTCGTTCTCGGTGCCGTGGCCCTTGAGGAAGGAGAGGGTGGTCTGCGTCACCCGCCCATCGTACCCAGCCGCAGCTCAGAGGGGCCGGAGCGTCCGAGGGGCGGTCAGCGGAGCCGGGCCACCCGGTACACAGCGAGGCCTACGACGACCAGTGCGACCGCGGCGTACAGCGCGGCCATGCGCCAGTCGGGGCGGCGGCCGCTCCCCCGGGCCGGAAGCCCGGGCCAGGTGTAGCCGACCCGTCGGGCGGCCATCATCCCCCAGCCTCCGGCGCAGCAGCTGATGAGGAAGCCGAGCATGGCGACCACGGCTCCGCCGTCGCCGAACTCGAAGGCGAGGGGGAAGGCGAACATCAGCGAACCGGCGGCGGCGAGCATCACGATGGGGGCGATCTGCCACACGCGCAGGCGGCGCTGCGGCCGCAGTTCGACCTCGAACTCGGGTCCGGCGGCCGCCTCGGCCTCGGCGGTGTCCGGGGCGTCCGGGCCGTCGGGGGTCAGCCGCGCGGGGTCGGCGGGCAGCCCGAGGCCCGCGGGTCCGTCCGCTCCGCCGAGAAGCATCGGGTCCGCTTCCCGCCGGGTGTCGTCCCGCCCGGTGTCGCGAGGGCCGGCCTCCATCGCCACGCGCCCTCCCCACTCGGACTCAGTACGCCGCCATGCTTCGCAGGTGATCGCACCCGCTGGAGTTTGATGATGGCACGCCCTCAGCCCCGCTACGGGCGCCCGGAGCGTCCCGATGCCATCACGTGATCAGGCTGTAACCGCTCGTTCGACCAACGACTGCGCGAGTCCGGGGAGTTCCGCCCGGTCGGCGGCGGCCCCGCTGAGCCAGTGGACCCGCGGATCGCGGCGGAACCAGGAGTCCTGCCGGCGGGCGAACCGCTTGGTCGCCCGCACGGTCTCCGCCCGGGCCTCGTCCTCGGTGCACTCGCCGGCGAGCGCGGCGAGCACCTGCTGGTAGCCCAGTGCCCTGGAGGCGGTGATCCCGTCGCGCAGCCCGCGGGCCTCCAGCTCGCGGACCTCGTCCACGAGGCCGTCCTCCCACATCCGGTCGACGCGCAGGGCGATCCGCTCGTCGAGCTCGGGCCGGGCGACGTCGACGCCGATCTGGACGGTGTCGTAGACGGACTCGTGGCCGGGCAGGTTCGCGGTGAACGGCTTGCCGGTGATCTCGATGACCTCCAGCGCGCGGACGATGCGGCGGCCGTTGCTGGGCAGGATCGCCCGGGCTGCCTCGGGGTCGGCGGCGGCGAGCCGGGCGTGCAGGGCGCCGGGGCCGCGCAGCGTGACCTCTTCCTCCAGCCGGGCGCGGACCTCGGGGTCGGTGCCGGGGAACTCCATGACGTCCAGAGCACCGCGGACGTACAGGCCGGATCCGCCGACGAGGACGGGGGTGCGGCCCTCGGCGAGCAGTCTGTCGATCTCCAGCCGGGCCAGCCGCTGGTACTCGGCGACGTTGGCGGTGTCGGTGACGTCCCAGATGTCGAGGAGGTGGTGCGGGACACCGCCGCGCTCCTCGGTCGTCAGCTTGGCGGTGCCGATGTCCATCCCCCGGTAGAGCTGCATGGAGTCGGCGTTGACGACTTCGCCGTCGAACCGGCGGGCCAGGGCTACGCCCAGGTCGGACTTTCCTGCCGCGGTGGGACCGACGACGGCGATGACCCGCGGGGCGGGGGCTGCATTCCTCACGGCCCCAGTCTCGCAGCCCCCGGTCAAGACACGCTCATGTACCCGATCGAGCTACGTGACGGGGTGGGGGCGAGGTCGTTGCCCTGGCGAGGTTCCGGCCGGGCGTACGCCGTGCGTACGCCCGGCGCAGGCCGGTTCGGTGAACGCGGAACTTCATTCACACGCGTAACGTTACGGGAGTAGACATGGGCGTTTTTGATCGGTTTTTTCGTCGTAAGGGCGAGGCCGTGACCGAGGAGGTCGCGGCCGCGGCTCCGGCGGCAGAGTCCGGTGCGGCGGACGAGGCCGAGCCTGCTGTCGCGGAGGGCGAGCCGGCGGAAGCCGCGGAGATCCCGAAGCAGCAGTCGGCCGAGGTGGCCGCGGACAGCGAGGCCGGCGAGGGCGCCCGTACGTAGCGAACGCCAACGGAAGGTGACCCATGGGCCTGCTGGACAATCTGAAGGCCAAGCTCGCTCCGGCGAAGGACAAGGTCGGCGACCTCGCGCACCAGCACGAGGGCAGGATCAGCGAGGGTCTGGACAAGGTCGCCAAGGCCGTGGACTCCAAGACCAAGGGCAAGTACAGCGGCCAGATCACGAGCGGGACGGGCAAGGCGAAGGACGCCCTGGGAAAGATCGCGCACAAGGACGCCCCCGGCGGCCAGACGCCGCCGGCCGCCTCCTGACGCGCTACGGGAACGCCGAAGGGGCGCGGAACCAGCTGATCCTGGTTCCGCGCCCCTTCGGCGTTCCCGGGCCCGTGGGCCGCCCGTGCGGCCTGCCCCGGGCCTGACCGGACGCTACGACCAGGCGGCGACGAAGTACCCCACGCCGTACGGGGCGTCCTCGTACAGCAGCCGTCCGGCGAGGTCCGCGCCCTCGGCGGCGCCGGCCAGCACCTGCCAGGGGGCGCGCCCGGCGGCCTGGAGTTCGGCGGCGAGCCCGGCGTCGATCGCGGCGAGCGCGGCCACGTCCGCGGTGCCCAGGGCGCGGGCGGCGGCCGCGTCGAAGCCCGCGGCGCGCTCGTCCAGGTAGCCGGGGGCCTTGAGGGTGCGGCAGGCACTGCCGTCCCCGACGACCAGCATGGCCACGCGTTCGGCGGAACGGCCCAGGTCCGCTCCGAGCAGGCCGCAGCCGCTGGGCGGGAGGTCCTCGGCGACGGCCACTCCGGCGACCGGGGCGGCCGCCCAGCCGGCCCGACCGAGCAGCCAGCCCGCGACCGCGAGGGAAGCCGGGAGGGCGGCCCCGGTGGCGTGGCCGCTCGGCGGTTCGCCCAACTCGGGGCCGAGGGTGACGGTCAGGTCCACGCCGAAGCCGGCGAAGCTGCCGGGCGTGCCCTGGTCGTACCCGCCGCCCTCCTCCGCGGCCCCGACCACGACCAGCAGGTCGGGCCGGGAGGCGGCGAGCACCGCGAGCGCGTCGGAGCAGGCGGTGCGGGCGTCGGCGAGTTCGGCGGCGGCGCCCGCGGCGACCTCCGGCACGAGCAGCGGCGGGGCGGGACAGACGGCGGCGGCTACGAGCATGATCCGCAGCCTAGCCGGACCGCGGCACCGGAGCCTCGGGAGGACCGGGCCCTCAGGAGCACCGGAGCCTCAGGAGGAGGCGGGCACCGAGCAGCCCGAAGCGACGGCCGGCAGGGGCGTCGGGACGCCCAGCGTCGGGATGCCGAGCATGACGCCCGCCGGCTGGGCCGGGGCGGCGTTGCGCTTCTCCCAGGCGTCGCCGGCGCGGGTGCGCCGCACCGTCAGCGTCGGGCCCTCGGCCAGCAGGTGGTGCGGGGCCGCGTAGGTGATGTCCACGGTGACCACGTCACCGGGGCGGACCTCCTGCTCCGGCTTGGTGAAGTGCACCAGGCGGTTGTCGGGGGCGCGGCCGGACAGGCGGTGCGTGGCGCCGTCCTTGCGCCCCTCGCCCTCGGCGACCATCACCTCCAGCGTGCGGCCGACCTGCTTCTTGTTCTCCTCCCAGGAGATCTCCTCCTGGAGGGCGACCAGGCGCATGTAGCGGTCCTGCACGACCTCCTTGGGGATCTGCCCGTCCATGTCGGCGGCGGGGGTGCCGGGCCGCTTGGAGTACTGGAAGGTGAAGGCGTTCGCGAAGCGGGCCTCGCGCACCGCGTGCATCGTCTGCTGGAAGTCCTCCTCCGTCTCGCCGGGGAAGCCCACGATGATGTCCGTGGAGATCGCGGCGTGCGGGATCGCGGCGCGGACCTTCTCGATGATGCCGAGGAAGCGCTCCTGGCGGTACGAGCGGCGCATCGCCTTCAGGATCGGGTCCGAGCCGGACTGCATCGGCATGTGCAGCTGCGGCATCACGTTCGGGGTCTCGGCCATCGCCGCGATCACGTCGTCCGTGAAGTCGCGCGGGTGCGGCGAGGTGAAGCGGACCCGCTCCAGGCCCTCGATCTGGCCGCAGGCGCGCAGGAGCTTGCTGAAGGCCTCGCGGTCGCCCAGGTCGGAGCCGTAGGCGTTCACGTTCTGGCCGAGCAGGGTGATCTCCGAGACGCCCTCGGCGACCAGCGCCTCCACCTCGGCGAGGATGTCGCCGGGCCGGCGGTCCTCCTCCTTGCCGCGCAGCGCCGGGACGATGCAGAAGGTGCAGGTGTTGTTGCAGCCGACGGAGATCGAGACCCAGGCGGCGTACGCGGACTCGCGGCGGGTCGGGAGGGTGGAGGGGAAGGCCTCCAGCGACTCGGCGATCTCGACCTGCGCCTCCTCCTGGATGCGGGCGCGCTCCAGCAGCACGGGGAGCTTGCCGATGTTGTGCGTACCGAAGACGACGTCGACCCAGGGGGCCTTCTTGACGATCGTGTCGCGGTCCTTCTGGGCGAGGCAGCCGCCGACGGCGATCTGCATGCCGGGCCGCTTCGTCTTCATCGGGGCGAGTCGGCCGAGGTTGCCGTACAGCTTGTTGTCGGCGTTCTCGCGGACCGCGCAGGTGTTGAAGACCACGACGTCGGCGTCGCCGTCGGAGCCCTCGGGCGCGCGGACGTAGCCGGCGTCCTCCAGCAGACCGGAGAGCCGCTCCGAGTCGTGCACGTTCATCTGGCACCCGTAGGTGCGCACCTCGTAGCTTCGCTTCTCGTCCACTGCCTGGCTCCGGTCGCTGCTGGTCATGCAACAAGGGTAGGTGGTGGACGGGAGCCCTCAGGCCGCCGTGCGCCCGGTCACCCGGCGGGACCCGGCCGAACCGGCCGAGCCGCAGGTCAAGGGCTCGGCGGCGGTCGCGGGCGGGGGCCGCGGACGGCCCGCGCCGTGACAGGACGGCGGCCGGGTGGCAGGATCGCGCGCATGCCTCTCGTACCGCCCCGGATCAGCAGGCGCCACGCCCTGCGGGTCCTGGTGGCCGTACTCGCCGTGCTCGGCGTCCTCACGTGGTGGCTGAAGCCCTTCGGGAAGCCGGAGCTGCAGGGCGAGCTGACCGTCAGCACGGGCGCGCGGACCGGGGTCTACCACCGGTACGGGCAGCTCCTGCAGCAGGCACTCGGACAGGACATGCCCGGGGTGGACGTCGAGCTGGTGACCAGCGAGGGATCGCAGGAGAACCTGAAGCGGCTGGCCACCGGGGAGGCGGACTTCACCGTGGCCACGGCGGACGCGGTCGCCCAGTACCGGCTCGACGGGAAGCCGGGCGCGGACCTGCTGCGCGGATGCGCGCGGCTCTACGACGACTACGTGCAGCTGGTGGTGCCGGCCGGATCCCCGGTGCAGTCGGCGCGGGACCTGCGGGGCAAGCGGGTGGCGATCGGCCAGCCCGGTTCCGGCGTGCGGCTCGTCACGGAGCGGCTGCTCACCGCGGCCGGCATCGACCCCGTCCTGGACCTCACGCCGGTGTCCATCGGCATCGACACCATGCCGACCGAGCTGGAGGCGGGCCGGATCGACGCCTTCTTCTGGTCGGGCGGCCTGCCGACGAACGCGGTGCGCGAGCTGTCCGAGCGCTTCGACGTCCGGCTCGTGCAGCTCGGCGACCTCGTGGAGCAGCTCCAGGGGAGCGGGAGCCCGGCGCGCTACTACCGGACGGCCGTCATGCCGCAGGACGCGTACAGCCGGGCGCGCAACACCAGCGCGGTGACCACCCTGGCCGTGCCGAACCTGCTGGTGACCACGGCCAGGGCCGACCCCGGGCTGACCGAGCAGCTGACCCGGACGGTGATCGCCAGCCGCGACAAGGTCGGGCGCGCGGTGCACGCGGCGCAGCTGGTGGACCTGCGCACGGCGATCTACACCGATCCCCTGGAGCTCCACGAGGGAGCCGGCCGGTACTACCGGTCCGTCAAGCCCTGACGCTCACGCCGTGGGCGCGGGGGCGGCCGGGGACAGCAGCATCGTCGCCGCAGCGGCCGCGCCGATCAGCCCCGCATGGGTGCCCAGCGTCGCCGGCACCACCTGGAGCTCCTGGACGAAGGAGAGCGTGGCGTACTGGGCGAGGTGGGAGCGGATCGGGCCGAAGAGGGTGTCCCCCGCGGCGGCCACTCCGCCCCCGATGACCGCGATGTCCGTCTCCACGAGGGTGGCGCTGGCCGCGATGGCGGCGGCCAGGGCGCGGCCGGCGCGGTCGAAGGCGGCCAGGGCGATCGGATCGCCCTGCGCGGCGGCTGCGGCCACGCCCGCCGCCGTGGCGTCGTGCGCGGCGCCCCGGCCGGAACCCGCCGACGGCTTCCAACCCTGGTCGAGGGCCCAGCGGGCGATCGCCGTGCCGGAGGCGATCGACTCGACGCAGCCGCGGCCGCCGCAGGCACACGGCTCACCGTCGAAGGCCACGCTGATGTGGCCGATGTGGCCCGCGTTGCCGGTGGGGCCGGGGTGGAGCTGGTTGTTCAGGATCAGCCCGCCGCCGACGCCCGTGGAGACCACCATGCACAGGGCGTTCGCGTATCCGCGGGCCGCACCCAGCCAGTGCTCGGCCGCGGTCATCGCCACACCGTCGCCGGCCAGTACGGCCGGCAGTTCGGCTCCGCGCGCCGCGAGCTCCGCCGCGACCCGCTCCTGGACGGGAAAGTCCCGCCACGCCCCGATGTTGACCGGGCTGACCGTGCCCCGGGAGGTGTCCACGGGGCCGGCGCTGCCGATCCCGCAGCGGACCGCGGAAGGCCACAGCGGTGACTCGGACAGGTCGGCGACGACCTCGGCCACCGCCGCCATGACGCCTTCGGCGTCCACTCCGCGCGGGGTGGCCCGGCGGGTGGTTGCCGACATCGTGCCGTCGGGGTGCACCAGCGCCCCGGCGATCTTCGTGCCGCCGATGTCGATCGCCACCGTCGGTCCGGTGGCCGCTGCGGCGGCACGCGGTGTGGGCGACGGGGCGGTGGGGGTGATCACGGTGGCGGCTCCAGGAAGGGTTCAGGAATCAGTATGCGCGGGGGCCGGCGCCGTGCTCTCGCGAGGCTCCAGCCGCGGCCGCTCGCTCTCTCGTACTCCGGTCGGAGCGCCGGCGAGTACGGACAGGAGTTCCTCGGCGGCCAGCCGCCCGAAGCCGGCCGTGTCGCGGACGAGGGCGGTGAGCCGGGGGTGGGTGACCCGGCACAGCGCGGAGTCGTCCCAGGCGACGATCGACAGCCGGTGCGGCACGGGGATGCCCAGCTCGGCGGCGACCGCGCTGCCGGCGACGGCCATCACGTCGTTGTCGTAGACGAGCGCGGTCGGGGGCTCCGGCTCGGCGAGGACCCGGCGGGTGGCGGCGGCGCCCTCCGCGTCGGAGTAGTCGGTGACCACCGAGCGGACGTGGTCCGGGCCGAGGCCGCGGCGCTCGGCCTCGGCCCGCAGGGACTCCATCCGGCGGACGGTGTGGGCGAGACCCGGCAGCCCCGCTATGTGGACGATCCGGCGGTGGCCCAGCCCGTGGAGGTGTTCCACGACTTGCGCCATCGCACCGGCGTCGTCGGCCCGGACCGAGGAGACCGGCGGGGCTCCGGTGCCGGCCTGGGGCCCGGAGGCCACCGGGGGGCCGTCCGGCGGGCCGGGCTCGCCGATGGTGACCGCGGGCAGGCCCAGCTCCGCCAGGAGCGCCGGGCGCGGGTCGCCCGTACGCGGGTCGACGACGAGCACGCCGTCGACTCGCCGCTCGGCCCACCAGCGGCGGTAGACCGCGCATTCGGCGTCCACGTCCTCGACGACCTGGAACAGCAGCGCGGTCCGGGCGGCGGAGAGGACCTCCTGGACTCCGGAGACGAGCTGCAGGAAGAAGGACTCGACGCCGAGGGTCTGCGCGGGCCGGGCCAGGACGAGCCCGACGGCGCCGGAGCGTTCACCGGACAGGGCGCGGGCCGCACTGTTGGCCTGCCAGCCGAGTTCCTCCGCGACGCGGCGGATCCGGGCCCGGGTGTCCCGCGAGACTCCGGGGCGGTCGTTCAGCGCGAAGGAGACGGCGCTCTCCGACACTCCGGCCCGTCGGGCGATGTCCTTGATCGTGGGTCTGCGGGCCATGGCCTGCCTCATTCACTACGGGGTGCGGACGACGGGGTACGGACGACGGGCATCGGACGACGGGGTACGGATGACGGACGGCACGTGCCGGACCGTACGCGACCCGGCCTCGGCGGACGACCCGTCAACCACCGCTCCCCGCAGAGGCCTGGCCGGAAAACCGCTGTCCATTTGCGCACACTTCCCAGGACGACGCCACCACTGAACCGCATTAGCTACTGAAGGACTTGGCAGCGGAGCCCTTGGGGTGACTGGACTGAAGCGCTTAAGTAGCCCCGCCGGAGGCGCTGTTGACTTTCCGCATCGGCACCGGCATTTTGTGGCCCGCCCGGTGAATTCGTGCAGACTCCAGAACCCAGGACGCCTCGTGCAGGACGACCCGCTCCGCTTTGGTGCCAACTACACGCCGGCCCAGGGCTGGTTCCACCACTGGCTGGACTTCGACCTCGACGAGGTCAGGGCCGATCTCGACGCGATCGCCGCGCTCGGGTTGGACCACGTGCGCGTCTTCCCGTTGTGGCCGGTCTTCCAGCCGAACCGCACGCTGATCCGGCCGCGCGCCGTCGAGCAGCTCGTCGCGCTCGCGGACGCGGCCGCCGAGCGCGGGCTCGACGTCAATGTGGACGGCCTGCAGGGGCACTTGTCGAGCTTCGACTTCCTGCCCGCGTGGACCCGGACCTGGCACCGGCGCAACATCTTCACCGACCCCGACGTGGTCGCCGGGCAGGAGGAGTACCTGCGCACGCTCGCCGCGGCCCTCGCCGACCGCCCGAACTTCCTCGGCATGACCGTCGGCAACGAGATCAACCAGTTCTCCGGCGCCCCGCACCCCGACCCCGACCGCATCACCCCGGCACAGGCCGCCCGCTGGCTGGAGCGGATGCTCGCCGCCTGCGAGCGGGGGGCGCCCGGCCGCCTCCACCTGCATGCCGAGTACGACGCCGTCTGGTACCGGGACGACCACCCCTTCACGCCCGCCCAGGCCGCCGGGCTGGGGGCGGCCACCGCCGTCCACTCCTGGGTGTTCGACGGCACCGCGCAGCGCCACGGGGCGGGCGGTACGGCGACCGAGCACCACGCCGCGTACCTCATCGAGCTCTCCAAGGCCTGGGCCCTGGACCCGCACCGGCCGGTGTGGCTCCAGGAGGCCGGCGCCCCGGCGCCGCTGATCGGGCCGGAGCAGGCGGCGCGGTTCACCGAGGCCACCGTCGTGAACGCGCTGGACTGCCCGGACCTGTGGGGGGTGACCTGGTGGTGCTCGCACGACGTGTCCCGGGACCTCGCCGACTTCCCGGAGCTGGAGTACGGCCTCGGCCTGCTCACCAACGACCGCAGGACCAAGCCCGCCGGCGCCGCCATCGCCCGGATCGCCGCGCAGTGGCGCGGCCGCGCGCACCGTCCCGCTCCGCGCTCCACTGCGCTCGTCGTGGACGTGGGCGGGGCGGAGCGGGCCCCGGTCCGTTCCGTGTGCGCCCCGGGCGGCACGTTCTTCGACGCCTGGACCGTGCTGACGGCCCAGGGGGCGCGGCCCGCGGTGGTGCTGGCGGAGCGCGCCGAGGACCCGGTCCATCTGGCGGCGCGCGGCATCACCGAGGTGCTGCACGTTCGCGACGTCTGGTGAACCGGATCGCCCCGATCCGCCCCGACCGGATCCGACCCGACCCGGATCCCGACCCGACCGGATCCCGATCCGGTCCGACCGCTCGTGAGGAGCCCCTCATGTCCGAGACCGACCACGGCGTCGACCGCCGTACGCCGCCGGTACCGTTACGGCCGCTCCCGTCAAAGCCGCACCCGCTGCGGCCGCACCCCTTATGGCCCGCCCGGCGCAGAGTCCTGGCCGCCGGGGTCGGCGCCGCCGCGCTGCTGGGCGTGGCCGGGCGCGCGCGGGCCGCCACGGCCGGGGAGCCGGCCGTGCCCGCGTCGGTCGCGCCGGAGCCGGGCGGCCTGGCCCCGTACGCCTCCTACTGGTTCCCGGACTCCCTCCCGGAGGGCACCCCCGGCCCGGGGATCGTGTGGCGCTCGCTCAGCCGGTGGCGCCCCGAGGACGACCCGGATCTGGCCCACAACACCGCGACCGTGCCGCTCGCGGAGCGGTTCACCCCCGTCCCGGCCAACGGGACGGCCCGCGCCGGCCAGGCCCGTATCGCCTCCCTCGTCTCCTTCGCGCCGACCGCGGGCAACCCTTCGCAGGGCTCCCCCACCGCCGACTACTACGCGCTCACGCACTGGGCGTACATCGACGAGCTGGTCTTCTGGGGCGGCTCCGCGGGCGAGGGGATCGTCCTGGCCCCGAACGCCCCCGTGGTCGACGCCGCCCACCGCAACGGGGTGCGGGTGCTGGGCAACGTGTTCCTGCCGCCGGTGGCGTACGGCGGCGACCTGCGGTGGACCCGCGACCTGGTGCGGCGCGACTCCCTCGGCCGCTTCCCGATCGCGGAGCAGCTCGTCCGCGTTGCGCGGACGTACGGCTTCGACGGCTGGTTCGTCAACGCGGAGACCGACGGCGGCGACAGCGCCCTCGCCACCCGGATGCGGGAGTTCCTGCGCGCCCTGCGGGCGGCGGGCGAGCCGCACGGGCTGCGGATCACCTGGTACGACGCCATGAACAGCACCGGCCGGGTCGGCTGGCAGGGCGCGCTCAACGCCCTGAACCAGGAGTTCTACGAGGACCGGGCCGGCAAGGTCGCGGACACGATGTTCGTGGACTTCCGCTGGACCCCGGACACGCTGGCCGCCTCGGGTGCGCTCGCCGACCGGCTGGGCCGTTCCCGCCACGAGCTGTGGGCGGCCGTGGACACGGAGTCCCGGGGCTGGGACGCCGACGTCCGCTGGGACGCGATCGTCCCGCGGACCGGCGACCACGTCGTCAGTTACGGCTTCTACCGGCCCGAATGGACCCGCAACCACCTGGCCGACCGCTCCCCGGGAGCCTTCCACCACGCGGACGACCGGTTCTGGACGGGCGGGTCCCTGGACCCGTCCCGGCCCGCGCCCGCAGCTTCCTGGCGGGCCCCCGCGACGGTCGTCGCCGACCGGTCCACCGTCGCCGGACTGCCCTTCGCCTGCACTTTCAACACCGGACACGGGCTGCGGTGGCACGAGAACGGCGAGGTCACCTCGGACGCTCCCTGGAACCACCTCGGGCTCCAGGACCGGCTGCCGGGCCGCCGCTGGGTGGTGTACACCGCCGGAATGCGCCCGTCCGTCACCCTGGACTTCGCGGACGCCTGGCGCGGCGGCTCCAGCCTGCTGGTCTCGGGCACCCTGACGGCGCCGGTGGCCGTCGGTCTGCACTCCACGCGGCTGCCGCTGACCCGCGGGAGCGTCGTGGAGCTGGTGCACGCCACCTGTTCGGGTCCGGTGACCGTCGAGGTGGGCGTGGCCACCCGGGAGCCCTCCGCCCCGGGGGAGCCGGTCCCGTACACCTGGCTGCGGACCGGGAGCACGGGCGCCGGGGCGGCCGGCGCCGCCGGCTGGTGCACGGCGCGGGCCGCGCTCGCGCCGCTGGCGGGCAGGACCGCGTACGCCCTCGCCGTGCGGATCACCGCGCCCGGCCGCACTGCGGTGGTGTGGCGGCTCGGCGCCCTGTCGGTGCACGACGGCGCCCGCACCCGGTGCCCGGCCCCGCCCACCGCGCCGGCCGTGGACGCTGCGGCCCGCCAGGACGGCAGGGCCTGGCTGCGCCTGTCGTGGCGGGCGGCGGTGTCCGGTCCGGGTGGGCGGCCGCGCCACTACGAGGTGCACCGGTGGCTGCCCGGCGGCGGGCGCCGCTTCCTCGGCGGCACCTGCGGCACCGCCCTCTACCTCCCGGGGGTCCCGCGCGCCGGCCGGGAGCGGGCGGCCGTCTTCGAGGTGCGGGCCGTCGACGAGCTGTATGCGGTGTCCGCGCCCGCCAGCACGACCCTGCCCTGGGAGCCGTAGGGGCTGTCAGAGGCGTTGTGCCGGTCAGGGTCAGGGGGCCTCGGGGCTCGTGCGCGGGACGGTCACGGTCACCCGGAGGCCGTGCGGCGTGTTCGTCGCGTAGGAGAGGGTCCCGCCGCCCCCGGCGAGCAGGGTCCGGGAGATCGACAGGCCGAGTCCGGAGCCCTTGACGTTCTGGTGGCGGCCGCTGCGCCAGAAGCGGTCGCCCACGCGCAGCAGCTCCTCCTCGGTGAGGCCGGGGCCGCGGTCGGCGACGACCACGCGGACCGAGCGGCCCTCGGCCGAGACCGACACCTCGACCTCCTCACCCGCGGGGGTGAACTTGAGGGCATTGTCTATGACTGCGTCGAGCGCGCTGGACAGGGCGATGGGGTCGGCCCAGCCGGTGACGGCGGTCCGGCCCGTCTCGGTGAGCCGTACGCCCTTCTCCTCGGCGTACGGCCGCCACGCGGCGACCCGTTCCGCGGCCAGCGCGCCGATGTCGGTGAGGCTGATCTCGGCGGAGGCGTGCTCGGCCAGCGCCAGGTCCAGGAGGTCGTCGAGGACCTGCGTCAGGCGCTTGCCCTCGGTGCGCACGGACGCGATCTCCTCGTTGCCCTCGGGCAGTTCGAGGGCGAGCAGCTCGATGCGCAGGAGCAGTGCCGCGAGCGGGTTGCGCAGCTGGTGCGAGGCGTCGGCGACGAACGCCCGCTGCTGCTCCAGTGCCTCTTCGACGTTGTCGGCCATCTCGTTGAACGAGTGCGCCAGACGCTGGAGTTCCGGCGGACCGCTGGCGGCCGCGACGCGGGAGTTCATCCGGCCGGTGGCGATGCCGTGGGCGGCGGTGTCAAGTGTCCGTACGGGCTTGAGCACCCAGCTGGTGAGCCGCAGGGCGGCGCCGAAGGCGACCAACATGGCGGCGGTGAGGCCGCCCGCGATGAGCAGCCAGCCCCTCAGGATCCGGCCCCGCATGAGGTCCGTCGGCGATTCGGTGGCGACGACCGCGACCACGTCGCCGTCGAGGACGACCGGGGAGGCGACGAGCAGCTTGCCGTGTGTCTGCCAGGGCCACACCTGGGGCGGATCGTGGCTGCGGCGCCCTGCGAGCGCCTCCTCGAAGGCCCGGCGGCCCTCGCCGGCCTCGGGGAGCTGCCACCAGCCCGGGGAGCGGACCATGGCGGCGTCGTCGCGGTTGAAGATCCCGACACGGATGCCGTACAGCTCGTGGTAGCGGCCGAGTTCGTGCTGGAGGGTCTGCTCGCGCTCGTCGGCTCCGGTGGAGCCGGAGCCCCGGGCGTCGATGACGAACTGGGCCAGGGCGGCGAAGCGGGCGCTGTCGTCGATGCGGTCGACGACCACCCGCTGCTGCTGTCCGGCGGCCAGGCTCACGGCGAGCGGAAAGCCGAGGGCGAGCAGCGTGCCCGCCATCAGGATGACGAGCAGGGGGAGCAGGCGGGCGCGCACGGCAGGAGGCCCCTAGGGGGCGGCCGGGGCGACGAGCCGGTAGCCCACCCCGCGGACGGTCTCGATGAGGGCGGGCATGCGCAGCTTGGAGCGCAGCGAGGCGACGTGGACCTCCAGGGTGCGCCCGGTCCCCTCCCAGCTGGTGCGCCAGACCTCGCTGATGATCTGCTCGCGGCGGAAGACGACGCCGGGCCGCTGCGCGAGCAGGGCCAGCAGGTCGAACTCCTTGCGGGTGAGGGGTACGTCGGTGCCGTCGACGCTGACCCGGCGGGTGGGCAGCTCGATGCTGACGGGGCCGAGGCGGACGGTGGTGGGCGCCCCGGTGCCGGTGGCGGCGGCCTCCTCGGAGGTCCCGGTGCGCCGGGCGACGGCGTGGATGCGGGCGAGGAGCTCGCCGGTGTCGTAGGGCTTGACGACGTAGTCGTCGGCGCCCATGTTCAGGCCGTGGATGCGGGAGCGCACGTCGGCCCGCGCGGTGACCATGATGACGGGCGTGGCGGTGCGCTTGCGGATCCGGCCGCAGACCTCGTAGCCGTCCTGGTCGGGCAGGCCGAGGTCGAGCAGGACCACGCCGTAGGGCGGGGCGCCGGCGGGCAGCAGTGCCTGGAGGGCTTCTTCGCCGCTGCGGGCGTGGGTGACCTGGAAGCCGTGCCGGGCGAGGATCGCGGACAGGGCGGCGGCGACGTGATCGTCGTCCTCGACGAGCAGCAGTCTCATGTCGTCCCCCTCTCCTTCTTCTCTCTCGGTCTCCCGGGCGGCCCCGCGCCCGGGCCGCGGTCCGCCTCGTACGGCCCGCACCCTCCCGCGCGGCCGGTCGGTGCCGCGCGTACGGCCGCAGGAATGGCCACCCTGCATCCACGCCCATGCGGAGTCCCACGTCAAGAGCGTTCCGCCGCGGCGCGCCTACCGTTATGCACCCGGTACGAGTACATGATCGACCACGCCGGTGCCGCGCACGGAGCGTATCCGGAAGAGGCCGGATCGTTATGCTCAATTCTCCCTCAGATGTGATGACGTTGTGCGCGAGTCGTCACTACTGTCCTCCCAACCGAGGAGGACGGAGCTAGAAGCCGATGAGCGGAGTATCAGTGACCAAGGACGTTCAGGACGCGGCCGGTGCCGCGGACGACCTGGTCGTGCTGAGCAACGTCAACAAGCACTTCGGCGCGCTGCACGTGCTTCAGGACATCGATCTGAGCATTGCCCGCGGTGAGGTAGTCGTGGTGATCGGTCCTTCGGGATCGGGCAAGTCCACGCTGTGCCGGACCATCAACCGCCTGGAGACCATCGACTCGGGCACCATCACGCTCGACGGCAAGGAGCTGCCCTCGGAGGGCAAGGAGCTCGCCCGTCTGCGGGCCGACGTCGGCATGGTGTTCCAGTCGTTCAACCTCTTCGCGCACAAGACGGTGCTGCAGAACGTCATGCTGGGCCAGCTCAAGGTCCGCAAGACCGACCAGGCCGCGGCCCACGCGAAGGCGCTGTCCCTGCTGGAGCGGGTCGGTGTCGGGTCGCAGGCCGACAAGTACCCGGCCCAGCTCTCGGGCGGCCAGCAGCAGCGCGTGGCGATCGCCCGGGCGCTGGCGATGGAGCCCAAGGTGATGCTCTTCGACGAGCCCACCTCGGCGCTCGACCCGGAGATGATCAACGAGGTGCTGGAGGTCATGCAGCAGCTCGCCAGTGAGGGGATGACCATGGTGGTCGTCACGCACGAGATGGGCTTCGCCCGCTCCGCGGCGAACCGGGTCGTCTTCATGGCCGACGGAAAGATCGTCGAAGAAGCCACCCCCGAGCAGTTCTTCAGCAACCCGCGCAGTGATCGCGCCAAGGACTTCCTGTCGAAGATCCTGCACCACTGAGGGTCTCGTCTGGTAGTCATCCGTATGCGGATCACCGCCGGAACGGTTCCTGTCGGCCGTGCGTGCGCCGTAGGCGTCGCTCGTCGATCAACAACGTCTCATCCGAGGGAAGTTCACCATGAAGATCTCCAAGGCCGCCTCGGCCGCGGCCGTCGCCGTCGCCCTTGCCCTGACCGCGACCGCCTGTGGTGGCAAGGAGGGCTCCGCAGGGGACCCTCAGTCCGTCAAGCCCGGCCAGTCCGACGCCCCCGCCCTCCCCACCTACACGGTCGCGAGCGACGTCACGCTGGACTCGCCGGTCTTCGCGGAGGCCAAGAAGCGCGGCAAGATCGTCATCGGCTCCAAGGCCGACCAGCCGTACCTCGGCTTCGAGGACCAGGCCACGAAGAAGCGCTCCGGTTTCGACATCGAGATCGCGAAGATGATCGCGGCCGACCTCGGTTTCGGCGAAGACAAGATCGAGTGGAAGACCGTTGACTCGGGCGTCCGCGAGACGGCCATCTCGACCGGGCAGGTCGACCTGTACGTCGGCACCTACACGATCAACGACAAGCGCAAGCAGCTCGTGGGCTTCGCCGGCCCGTACTACAAGGCCGGCGCCGACCTGCTCGTCCGCAAGGACGAGACCACGATCACCGGCCCCGACACACTCCAGGGCAAGAACGTCTGCTCGATCGTCGGTTCCACCCCGCTCCAGGAGATCAAGAAGCCGCAGTACGGCGCCAAGACCACTGAGCTCGCCAAGTACTCGGACTGTGTGCAGCAGCTGCTGACGAACCAGGTCGACGCAGTGACGACGGACGACTCGATCCTCAAGGGCTACGCTGCGGCGAACCCCGGCAAGCTGAAGGTCATCGGCAAGCCCTTCACCCAGGAGCCCTACGGCGTCGGCATGAACAAGGACGACAAGGCCCTCCGTGACTTCGTGAACACCTCCCTCGAGAAGCACGTCGGGGACGGCACGTACAAGAAGATCTATGAGGGCACGCTCGGCCTGTCCGGCTCCGCGTACGTCGAACCGCCGGCCGTCGTCCGCTACTGACCCGGCACACCAAGGGCGTCCCGTGATACGCGCGCGGGACGCCCACCGGCCGCGCCCCTTCCGATGATCAAAGACCCTGCCGCCGCGGAGACTTCATGAACGTACTGCTCGATAACTTCCCAGCCTTTCGCGACGGCTTTCTCGGGACGTTGTCGATCACCGCAGTCAGCAGCGTCATCGCCCTGCTGCTCGGATTGTTGATCGCCAGCTTCCGAGTGTCACCTGTGCCTCCCTTGAGGTTCATCGGGACAGCCTGGGTCACGCTGCTCCGCAACACCCCGCTGACACTGCTGTTCCTTGTCTCGTTCTTCGTCATCCCGGAAATCCTTGTCCCGGGTATGAGCCCCTTCGTCCTCGGATCCCTCGCCCTGGGCTTCTACACGTCCAGCTTCGTCTGCGAGGCCGTACGGTCGGGAATCAACACGGTCCCGCTCGGGCAGGCCGAGGCTGCCCGGTCCATCGGTCTCACGTTCATTCAGACTTTGCGGCTCGTCGTCCTGCCGCAGGCCACTCGGACCGTGCTGCCGCCCCTGAGTTCCATCTTCATCGCGCTGACCAAGAACTCTGCGATCGCTGGCGCCTTCAGCGTTTCCGAACTGTTCGGATGGCAGAAATTGATGAGCGATCAAGGCTACGACATCGTGCCCGTCTTCATCTGGGTCGCTCTCGGCTACCTGTTGATCACGTTTACCATCAGCGGCATCTTCAAGGTGCTGGAGCGTCGCATGGAGGTGGCCCGATGAGCGCGAACGTACTTTTCGACGCACCGGGACCGAAGGCGATCCTTCGCAACCGCATCTACGCCGTCATAGGCACCCTGATGCTGGTCGGCCTGATCGGTGTCAGTGTCATGCGACTCGCCGAGAAGGGGCACCTCGCCCCCGAGATGTGGGACATCTTCAACTACGCGGGGATCCGCCAGAACATCCTCGACGGCCTGATCGCCACTCTGAAGGCTTTCGGCATCGCCGCGGTGGGCTCGCTTGTCCTCGGTGTGCTCCTGGCTCTGGGAAAGCTCTCCGACATCCGCCCTGTGAGGTGGGTCGCGACGGCGTTCGTCGAGATCTTCCGATCGGTCCCGCTGCTGATCACGATCTACGCGGTATGGGTCGGTTTCCTCACCGACTACTCCATGTGGGCGCTGGCCATCGGACTGTCGATATACAACGGCTGCGTCCAAGCTGAGATTCTGCGCGCCGGCGTCAACTCCGTGCCTCGCGGGCAACGCGAAGCGGCCTATTCGCTCGGCATGACGAAGAGCCAGGTCATGGCGAACGTACTGCTGCCTCAGGCAGTGCGTGCGATGCTTCCGACCATCATCAGCCAGCTGGTCGTCACCCTCAAGGACACTTCTCTCGGATTCATCATCCTCTATCCAGAGCTCCTCCAGACGGCAAGGCTTATCGCCGGCAACACCCAGGTCAACGGGCAGTACCCGTATGTCTCGACCATCGTAGTGATCGGCACCATCTACATCTTGCTCTGCCTCGCGCTGTCGAGTCTGGCGACCTGGATCGAGAAGCGCGGCCGCCGAGTGACGAAGAGCGTCGAGCCGGAGGCAACGGCACTCACCGCAGCGTGATCCTGAGCGATAAACAGAAGGGCCGTCGGTACGATCCGGCGGCCCTTCTGTCATGCACTCGGCGCCCGTCACACACGTTCAAACGCCACAGCATGACGCGGACCACGTGGCGCCGGGTACGGAGCGGGGCCAGCCCGCCTCGGGCTCCGCGCCTGCATGAAGGCCGGCGCGCGGCCGAGGCGACCCGCAATCCCCAGCGGGACGCCTCGCGACATCCAAAGCCGGCATCGGTGCAGCAGACCACCGGACTATGGCTGCACAAACAGAGAGGGCTCCGGTTGCCACTGGATTACCAGCGACAACCGGAGCCACACGGACTCAGCAGCAGCCGTTCCTCGTCCACGAGCCGTAAGTCGGCCCGTTGAAACCAGCGCAAACGTATCGGCGGAGGCGCAGTCGGCGCCCGCCACAGAGGGGGGAGTCGGAGGCACACGCGTACTGGTAGGTGCAGTCATCCTGGTCCGCGTCCGCGATTCCATTCCGCAGCACGCTCGCCAGCACCTTGTCACCAAGCCGACTCACGACTCCGTTGAAAAACATCAAGAACTCCTGGTTTATATCTGACGACTCGACCACCCGAATGCGATCGAGTTCATAACAAGCATCACGAACTTAACAAGACCCATCAAGTATGGCCATCGAATATCGACCAACCGGATATTTGGAGCCATCAGTTGACCGAAAAACGGCCGCATGAATTCGGATGTCAATTCACGGAATGCTTCATTCAGAGTTTCACATAAGGGCAGACGAGCGAGGGCCGGCGGTCTACGACCGACGGCCCTCTTCGACATCTCGGCGGCCTATCTCCCCGTCAGCTGGCGCGACGCAACCGCAACAGCATGACGCCGAGCACCTGATGCTCAGGACAGGGACCGTATTGTTTTGAATCCACGCTGACCGGATTGTCGCCGATGAGCGCGATATGGCCGGGAGGAACCAGGTCGGTGCGCCCGACGCCGAACGGGTACGCGTCACCCGCCACGGCGGTAGCCCGTTTGATGTACCAACGGCCGGCGGCAAGGTCGCGCTTCCCGATGGGCTCGGCCTCAGCCCATCCCGCATCGGAATCCGGCCGGGCGACGACTACGATCCGCCCCCGATGCAACCCCCGGGTACCAAGCCGTACCAGCACCCGGTCACCAGTGGTGAGCGTCGGACTCATGCTGTGTCCACTGACCGTGATGGCCGCAAGGCTCTGGCGCGCCCACCGGGCGGAGGCAACTGTCAGCGCCGACACCAGGACACCTGCGGTCACCGTCCAGATCACGCCCACGGTGCCGCTCCCGTCCCGCTGGTTTGGACGTAATCCGAGGCCTGCATGCTGAACAGCCGCGCGTATTCCCCGTCCAGTGCAAGCAGTTCTTCATGCGTGCCCTCTTCGGAGATACCACCGTCCTTGAGGACCGCGATGTGATCAGCATGCCGGACGGTTCCCATCCGGTGCGAGATCAGCACACTGGTCGCGCCCGCCCGGTACTCCCGCAGTTTGTCATGGACCGCCTGCTCCGCGTCGGCGTCGAGACCGGCACTGGGCTCGTCGAGGATGAGCAGATCCCGATCCCCCCGGATCAGAGCGCGAGCCAGCGCAATGCGCTGCCACTGGCCGCCGGACAGGGTGACCCCCTGCTCTTCGTCGGCCTCGTCGTCGTTTTGGAAGAACATCCGGGACAACATCGTGTCGTAGCCCCTGGGGAGCTCTTCCACGACCTCGCTCACCGCCGCCAGTTCGGCGGCGCGGCGAATCTCGGGGATGTCGCCGATGTGGTCGACGTCACCGATCGCAATGTTCTCGGCCGCAGTCAAGTCGTAATCCATGTAGTCCTGGAACACCGCGCTGATGTGATTCCGCAGATCGGCTGGTGTCGCGTTCCGTATGTCGACGCCGTCCCAGGTGATGCGTCCACGGGTGGGGTCGTAGAACCGGCACAGGAGTTTAACGATGGTGCTCTTGCCCGCTCCGTTCAAGCCGACGAGAGCGAGGGACGCACCGAGCGGAATGTCCAGCGAGACGCCCCGGAGCACCCATGGGCCGTCATCCGTGTAGCGGAACCACACGTCCTCAAGGCGAATGCGCTGCCGCAGTTCGGGCAGTTCCACCACTTCGGCCGCCGACGGCAGGTCCGGCTGGCCATTCGTCGCGTCCACGTAGTGCCCGAACATGAGCAGTGCGTGGTAGCCCCCGATGGTGCTGGCGACAGCCATGGTCATGGCCGACTGAATTCCGGCGACGGCGGCTATGAAGGCCGAGACATCACCGATCGTGAACTCACCACGCAAAGTGGCGCCGATCATCCACACCAGCCCGCCGGCTGCGACCATGGCCCCTAGGAGGGACAGCGGACCCTGCAGGATGAGGACCTTCGCGTCCAGCTTTTCCTCAGCACGGTTGATCCGCTTGAGCTCTCCTTGCATCCGTCCCAACAGGAAGTCGCCCGAGCCGAAGAGGCGGGTCTCCTTGATGGCGGAAAGATCCAGCATCAACTTCTGATAGAAGATCTGACGCCGGGCACGGGAACTCATCCGCCACATCATCCCGGACTGCTGTCGACTGATCGAAAGCTGCACGATGAGTGCTGGCACAGCCGCTGCGACCGTGATGAACAGCACCAGGGGGCTGATGACGGCCAGAACACCGAGGAAGCTGGAAATCGTCAGGACGGCCTGAGCCAGTCCCAGGGCGGAGGAGATGACCTGCTCGGGGGCTCCGGTCGCGCCCTGCTGTGCGAGCCGCAGACGGTCAAGGAATGCAGGATTCTCGAACTGCGCCAAGCCCTCTATCCGGTTGATCGCCGAGTACAACCGGCGTTGCACGAGCAGGCCGATACCTCGCTGAAGCCGCGACTTCAAGTAGTCCTGCACGAACGGCAGAATCGCGAGCAACGCGCCGGCTGCCCCGATGAGCACGACGAGCGATACGGGCGTGAGATCCGGCCCGGACCGGATGGGTGAGGACGCATCGTCCGACGACGCGCCGAGCCGGATACCGTCGATCAGCCACTTCGTCAACAGTGCTACGCCGGCAGGTATGACGCCCTGTAGGAGCGTCACCAAGATCGACAGCACCACTTCGACCCGCCCGGCATGCCAAGCCAGCTTGGCGCTGCTGGAGGTCCGCGTCCAGAACCCCCGCATTCCGCCGAGAGTCGTGGCAGTGACCTCTGGAGTCATACCCTGGTCCTGGGATTGAGACCGGTCTTGGTGTTCCCGGAACGCACGATTACACCGTCGCCGTCCACGATGCAGTACGCGGGCACGCCGTGGAGAGAGAAGGCAGTCGTGACCGGCCCCATGCCCTCCTCCGTAATGACCGTGGCCACTCCGTTCAGGCCCTCCAGGTAGAACAGGGCGTCGGTGGCGTTCCCGCCAATCACGCCGATGACTTGCTCCGGCCGCATGTTGTGTGCCCGCGCGTACTTGACCACCTCACCGACGGCCGGTTTGCATGCATCGCAGTTCGTGTCAAAGAAGGCGATGATCGCTTCGGACCCCGCAAGAACCGCCGGATTCACGAGTGAGCCCGAGACGGACTCGGCGTGGAACTCGGGAACGCGCATGCCCGGCGGGAGTTCTTCGAGATCCACATTGAAGTCCCCGAGAGCGTCCGAGGGACGCTTCCGAAGCTTGCGGATCACCGCAGTCGTGAGCAGCAGGTTCAGGAGACTAAGCACGCCTAGCAACACGACGGCAGCAACAAGGTACGGCATGGGTCAGATAGTCCGTTTCGAATCGATAAAAGGTGACACGCCTACCAGTTGTCGCGCAGGATGTGAGCGATCTGATCAAAGAAGGCGGCCAGCGCAGTGACGGTCAGCGCGGCAGCGACTGCAATGACTATGCCGTCCATGGCCAGACTGCCGTCAGCATCCGCACCCGCTGTGACGAGTGCGCCGACTGCGATGGTTAGAAGAACAAGATTGCGCCAGACGTGGCGCCATCCGAGCTCCGCTTTAGCAGAGCCGAAGCAAGCACATTTGACATCCAGCAGGGAAAGCGCGGAGATGATCGCGACGACCGTGAAAGCGGCCATCAGTGGTGCGGCGACTGCCGTTCCGAGCATCGCAACCGGACCTGGGACGAGCAGAGCGACCCCGGTAACCGTCTCGATGGACACGAGCGCCCACGCCAGCCCTCGGTCCAGGATTCTCCCCTGTGGCCGGAATCGCTTCCGGAGGGTCGCCCACATCTCGACCGAATCGTCGATCGCGCGACCCTTGCTGATCCCCGACACCAGAAACACCCCTGCCAGGGAGAGTCGCAGAGCCAGTTCCACGTAACCCATCAAACGCTCCCCAGCGCCCATCCCTCAACGATTTCTCCCAGGCCTGTCGACCAGGTTGCCGCCGGCAGCGCCGGCGGCAACCTGACTCAATTCCTTAGCAGCAACCCACGGACTTCCAGGGGCCGTAGTGCGGGCCATTCATACCGGCACAGACGTACCGGGTGTACTTCCGCAGGCGGTAGCCCGTGCAGTACGGGAAACCGCACTCCGACTCATAGGTGCAGTCGTCGTCCATCGCAGCTGCCTCCGCGACGCCATTCGGCAGCACCTTGGACAGAACCTTGTCCCCGACTGAATCAAGGATTCCCTTGAGAGACATCCAGCATCCCCTTGCCTTGAAGGAAGGTCTCGCCGCTTCACGCGGTCGAGTTGATCAACACAAATCCCGAACATAGTCAGCGCGGTCGATCACGGTCAACAAATATTAACAGCATTGACATTTTCAGCCACAGGATGGCTAAAAGTCGCCAAACCGGAAGAAAGTACTCCCATTTTATGCGCGAGAGAAAGCATCCAATCACGGAACGTCGCCATAACCGCATGGCGAAATAACTTGAACGAGAAAGCCTGACACCCCGGGAGGGAATTTCACATTCGGAGTTAAGCGTTCCTTTATCGGTCGACGCTGGGCAACCTTGGGCGGCCCCCGCGGCCGGCGTCACTTGACGCAGGCACCTCCAGTGGGTTGCATACGTTCTGTGATCACATACCGGACATCGGGAGCCGCGCCATGGACCCGGTGATCGTCGTCGGCGCGGGGCCCGTCGGACTGTCCCTGGCCCTCGCCCTCGCGGGCGCGGGCGTGCCCTCCGTCGTGCTCGACGAACGGCCCGGCAAGGAGGAGGTACGTCCCGCCCGTACGGTCGTCCTGCACGCGGACACGGCGGCCATGGCGCACCGGCTGGGCTGTACGACGACCCTGCGCGACGAGGGGGCGTACTTCGCCGCCTGGCGCACCATGCGGCGCAGCCGCGACACCCACCGGATGACCTTCGAGGACCATCCGGCCCCCCTGCACGTCCCGCAGCACGCCCTGGCCCGCGCCCTGCGCGACTCCGCCGCCGCGCACCCCCTCGTCAAGCTGGTCTTCGACAGCAGGCTGGACTCCCTGGAACAGGACGACCGGGGCGTCACCGCGCACACCCAGGGGGCGGAAGCCACCTGGTGGCGCGGGAGTTACCTGGTCGGCTGCGACGGAGCCCGCTCCACCGTGCGCAAGCTGCTCGGCATCCGCTTCCCGGGCCGTACTGCCGTCGAGCGCCATGCCGTGGCCGCGCTGCGCACCGAACTGCCCTGGCCCGGTGAGGCCCTGCTGCACCGCGGCGCGCAGCAGGAGGTCACCTCGCGGCCGCTGGCCGACGGGGTCTGGCGGCTGGACTGGCTGCTCCCGGCGCGCGGCGATCTGGTGACCCCCGACGCGCTGGTCTCCCTGATCCGCGACAGCCTCGCGCAGTGGTGCGGCGGCACGACTCCCCCCTACGACCTGCTGGACACCGGCGTGCACACGCTGCACCACCGGCTGGCCCGGCGCTGGCGCGACGGGCGGGCCTTCCTGGCCGGGGACGCCGCACACCTGATGGGCGCCCTCGGCACCCAGGGGGTCGAGGAGGGGCTCCGTGACGCCGAGAACCTGGCGTGGAAGCTCTCCCTGGCCTGGCACCAGGGTGCCTCCGAGGCGCTGCTGAACGGCTACGAGGACGAGCGGCGCACCGCGGTGGCCTCCCGGCTGCGCGCGGCCGACCAGGCGCTGCCGACTCTGCGGTCCGGCGGCGGGCTGCGCACCTACCTGCCCGGCGCCTCGCGTTCCGCCGAGTCCCTGCTCACCGACGGCCATCTGGGGCGGGGGCCCCTGGGCGGGCAACCGGCGTACGCCCCGCCCGTCGCCGTACGCGAGGTGCCGACGGCCACCGAGCCGGGGGGTCCGGTGGCGAACGTCCCCGTCACCGCCCCCGACGGGGCGACCGTGCCACTGCGCGACCTGCTGGGGCAGGGCCGGCTGCTGGTGGTCCTCGTGGCCCCCGGCACCGGGGTCTGGGACCGGCGCCACTGGCTGGGCGCCGGCCTGATGCCCCGCCTGGCTGCGGCGGTCAGCGCTCTGCCGGTCCGCACCGACCTGCTGGTCGCGGACAGCTACCCGGGTGCCCCGGCGCACACCGTGCTGCTGGTGCGGCCGGACGGACATCTGGCGGCGACCTTCGCGGGGGTCCGCCCGGCGGAGTTGTACGAGGCGGCGGACGCCGTCCGGACCGGTGCGCCCGGGTCCCGGGTGCCCGCGCCTTCGACGTCGGCTTCGGCTTCGGCTCCCGCTTCGCCGACCGTGGTGATCGACTGACCGTGGTGATCGATTGACCGTGCGCGGGCCCGCGTGGTTCACTCGCGAAATGACCGGCAACGACGTACGCCTGTGGCGGAGGGTCCATATGGACCTGCTCCGCTACGCGGGCTGCGTGTGTCGCCCTTCCTGCTGATTCGCCCTTCTCTCCGCGCGCCCCGTGCCGTCCGCCGGTCTGCGCGCACTTCCGCGAACCCAGGAACGGTCCACTTCCATGTCTGCACCCGCACCCGCACCCGCGTACATCCCTGAGTCCGTACCCGCCGGGGGCCCCACCGCAACCGAGCTCCTCGACTTCGCCCTGCGCACCGCGTCCGACCCCGAGATCGTGGCCTCGCTGCCGCTCGATCCCGAGGGCCGCACCTGGATCCGCCTCGACGGGCCCGGCGGCAGCGAGGCCTGGCTGATCGGCTGGCCGCCTGGCACCGGCACCGGTTGGCACGACCACGCCGAATCGCTCGGCGCGTTCGCCACCGCGCGCGGCCGGCTCACGGAGCGCTCGCTGGCCGTACGCCTGCCCTCGGAGGGCTGGCGGTCGCTGGAGCTGGCCCCCGGCGTCGACCGCAGCCGCACGCTGGCGGCGGGCGGCGGACGGGCCTTCGGCCGCCACCACGTGCACGAGGTCCTCAACGAGTCCCCGGAGGAGCACGCCGTCTCGGTACACGCCTACTACCCGCCGCTGCCGCTGATCCGCCGGTACAGCCGCAGCGGACCGGTACTGCACCTGGAACACGTCGAGCGTCCGGCGGACTGGCAGTGAGCGCCCCGGTCGGCATCGACGAGCTGCTGGAGCGCGTCCGGGCGGGATACACCCGCGTCGAGGCACAGGAGGCGTACGCGGCCACGTCGGCCGGGGCGCTCCTGGTGGACATCCGCTACCAGACCCTGCGGGACCGGGACGGGCTCATCCCCGGAGCGCTGGTGGTCGAGCGCAACGAGCTGGAGTGGCGACTGGATCCGACGGGCAGCCACCGCGCCCCCGAGGCCACGAGCCACGACCTCCGCGTGGTGGTGATCTGCAACGAGGGCTACGCGTCCAGCCTCGCGGCGGCCTCGCTGCACGCCTTGGGCCTGCACCGCGCGACCGACCTGACCGGCGGCTTCCAGGCGTGGAAGGCAGCCGGCCTCCCCGTCGTTCCGGGTGCCGGACCCACGGCGCCGCCGCCGCAGCCGCATCCGCATCCGTGAGCGTGCCGGGGCCGCACCCCCGTTGCGGTGCGGCTCCGGGCGCCGGCCCGGGTTGGTTCACCCTTTCCCCGCGGCGACCTCCACCGGGAGCACCGAGCCCGCAGCGCCACCCGGCACGGGAGGGCGGTGGCGGCCGCGGCAACGGCCAATCCCACCACAGCCGCGCATGCGACCGGCAGCACCGCCGGCGCCGCGGAGCCCGTCATGCCCACGCTGAACGCGGTCGGTACGGCCAGGGCGGTCCCCGACCCCAGGACCATCCCGCTCAGAAGCACCGCCAGGGCCTCGGCCCGAGCATCCGCAGGACCTGCCGCCGCTTGGCCCCGGCCGACCGCAGCACCGCGCACTCCCGGAAGCGCTCGGCGGTCGACATGGCGAGCGGGTGGACCACCGAGATCGCGGTGAGGGCGAGGACGAGTCCCATGGCGAGGAGTGTGCCGCGGGCGGTGACGAGGGCGGTCGCCCACAGCAGTGCGACGAAGGCACCGAGGAATCCGGCCTTGCGGTCCCTGACGGTCTGGAGGGCGTAACGCAGCATCATGGCGTCAACTCTGCTGGGCGCCACACCCCTTGGCACCGGAGTCGCCCGGCGTTCCGGCCCGGGGGCAGCCACCACCCCGGGCCCTCCGGCTCACTCCCCCGGCTACCCGAGGTCGTCGGCGTCCTCGCACTCCGCCTCCAGGGCGCGGCGGACCACGCGCAGGGCCATGCCCTCCGGGTATCCCTTGCGGGCGAGCATCCCGGCCAGGCGCCGGATCCGCTTGTCCCGCTCCAGGCCCCGGGTGGAGCGGAGCTTGCGCTCCACGAGCTCGCGGGCGGTCTGCTCCTCCCGGTCGGAGTCCAGCAGCTCCAAGGCCTCCTCCACGAGGGTGGCGTGCACCCCCTTGGTCCGCAGCTCCTGGGCGAGCGCCCGGCGGGCCAGGCCGCGGCCACGGTGGCGGGACTCGACCCAGGCTCCGGCGAACGCCGCGTCGTCGATCAGGCCCACCTCCTCGTACCGCGAGAGGACCTCATGCGACACCTCGTCGGGGATGCCCCGCTTGTGCAGGGCGTCCGCGAGCTGGCGACGGGTGCGCGGGCTCCCCGTGAGCAGGCGCAGGCAGATCGCCCGCGCCTGCTCCTCGGGGCTCTGGGGCGGCAGCTCCTGGCGGCCCTCACGGCCTCCTCGGCTCCCGCCGCCCCCTTCCTGCTCGCGCACGGGTCAGCTCTTGGCCACGGCGGCCTTGGCCGTCGTCTTGGCCTTCGACGCGGGCGCGGGCACTGCCGCGGCATCGGCGGGTGCGGCGGCAACGGCACCGGCCACGTCCTCGGCGGCGTCCTTGCGGACACCCACGCCCAGCTTCTCCTTGATCTTCCGCTCGATCTCGTTCGCGAGATCCGGGTTGTCCTTCAGGAAGTTGCGGGCGTTCTCCTTGCCCTGGCCGAGCTGGTCGCCCTCGTACGTGTACCAGGCACCGGCCTTGCGGATGAAGCCGTGCTCCACGCCCATGTCGATCAGGCCGCCCTCGCGGCTGATGCCCTGGCCGTAGAGGATGTCGAACTCGGCCTGCTTGAACGGGGGCGCGACCTTGTTCTTGACGACCTTGACGCGGGTGCGGTTGCCGACCGCGTCCGTGCCGTCCTTGAGGGTCTCGATGCGGCGGATGTCGAGACGTACGGAGGCGTAGAACTTCAGCGCGCGGCCACCGGTGGTGGTCTCCGGCGAGCCGAACATCACACCGATCTTCTCGCGGAGCTGGTTGATGAAGATCGCGGTGGTCTTGGACTGGTTGAGCGCACCGGTGATCTTCCGGAGCGCCTGGCTCATCAGTCGGGCCTGGAGACCGACGTGCGAGTCACCCATCTCGCCCTCGATCTCCGCGCGCGGCACGAGGGCCGCCACGGAGTCGATGACGATCAGGTCGAGGGCACCGGAGCGGACCAGCATGTCCACGATCTCCAGCGCCTGCTCGCCCGTGTCCGGCTGCGAGAGGATGAGGTTGTCGGTGTCGACGCCGAGGGCCTTGGCGTACTCGGGGTCGAGCGCGTGCTCGGCGTCCACGAAGGCGACGGTGCCGCCGGCCTTCTGCGCGTTGGCCACGGCGTGCAGGGTCAGGGTCGTCTTACCGGAGGACTCCGGACCGTACACCTCGATCACACGGCCGCGGGGCAGCCCGCCGACGCCGAGGGCGATGTCCAGCGCGGTCGACCCGGTGGGGATGACCTCGATGGGGTCGTTCGGCTTGTCGCCGAGGCGCATGACCGCACCCTTGCCGAATTGCCGTTCAATCTGTGCGAGCGCGGCGTCGAGAGCCTTCTCGCGGTCGGTGCCTGCCATGGGTTCCACCCGGTTTGCTTGAGTCGATCGCTTCACGCCATTGACGCTAATGCCTGCCACTGACAATGCGCCTCCACGACCGGTTCGGCTGTGGATAACTCATCAGAATGGATGTTCGATTTCCCTGTCAAGCTCGCCACGCCAGAGCGCTATGCCCCCATTGCACAGATATCCTGTGGAATGTGATCGAGTCTGGACGGCCACGACTTCGTAGGCGCCCCGGCCCGGGAAGACTCGTGCGGCTGTCGCCGGTCATCCTGACCGTCGTCATCGCCAGCCTGGCATACAACACTCCGCCGGAGATGGCCTTCAGCCGTCTCCTGCCCGCGGCGCCGGCCCTCGCCGCCGCCATGTGGCCGGTGCTCCCCACCGTCCTGCTCGGGACGGTCTGCCTCGTCCTCATGATCGGCCTCAGCTTCGTCTTCCCCGACCTGGGCACGTGGTGGACGGCCGCCGGGATCATCGCGGTCACCGTCGCCGCCGCGTACGGGAGCCACGTCCGGCTCCAGCGGGAGCGCACGCTCTTGCAGGTGCGGCTCGTCGCCGACGCGGCGCAGCAGGTGGTCCTGAGCCCCATGCCGCGCCGCTTCGGCAGGATCGAGATCGAATCGCTGTACCTCGCGGCCGCCGCGGAGGCACGCATCGGCGGGGACTTCTACGAGGTGGTCGACACGCCGTACGGGGTCCGGCTGCTCATCGGCGACGTGCGGGGCAAGGGCCTGCCGGCGGTGGGGGCGGCCGCGGCGATCGTCAACTCCTTCCGGGAGGCCGCCTACGGCGAGACCGACTTGGTCGGCGTCGCACGCCGACTGGACGCGAGCAGCATGCGTTACAACGCCGCCTTTCCCCCCGAGGGGCCGATGGAACGTTTCGCCACCGCGCTGCTCGTCCAGATCCCGCACGAGGGCAGACGTATCGACATCCTCAACTGCGGACACCCACCGCCCCTGCTCCTCAACCGCGGGAGACTGCGCACCCTCGAGTCGGTCACCCCGTCGCCGCTGCTCAGCCTCGCCGACCTGATCGGCGATGAGTACAGCATCGACACTTTCGACTTCGCCCCCGACGACCTGCTGCTGCTCTACACCGACGGGATCGCCGAGGCCCGCGCCCGCGACGGCGAGTTCTTCCCGCTGGCGACTTGGATGGGCGGGCAGCCCCCCACACCGCCCCGCGAACTGCTCAGGGCACTCCACCGCGACCTCCTCCGCTACAGCAGGGGCCGCCTCGACGACGACATCGCGGCCCTCGCCGTCCGCCTGCGCGGCCCCCAGGCCACGGAATCCCCCTAGGCCGTGTCGTCAAAGTCCCGCCTGGCCGGCGGGGCCCGCGGACTCTGAGCGGCCGAGCCCGCCCGGCGGCGGTGCGCCCCGCCGCGCGCTCCCGGTACCGCCGCCGCGACCCTCGAACCATTGCCGGGGCGCGCAGCCGAACGGCTCATACGATCACCGCATGATCGAATTCCTGTATCCGCCCAAGCCCCGCCCGGGGGACCGCGTCGCGATCCTGTCGCCGTCCTCCGGGCTGCCGGGCCTCTTCCCGCTCCCCTACGAACTGGGGCTGCGCAGGCTCCGTGACGACTTCGGGCTGGAACCGGTGGAGTACCCGACGACGCGGAAGATGGGCGCCGCGCCCGAGGAGCGGGCCGCGGACGTCCACGCCGCCTTCGCGGACCCCGACATCAAGGCGGTGATCGCCAGCATCGGCGGCGACGACCAGATCACCGTCCTCCCCCACCTGGACGCCGACCTCCTGCGCGTCAACCCCAAGCCGTTCCTCGGCTACAGCGACAACACCAACCTCCTGCTGTTCCTGCGGAACCTGGGCATGGTCGCCTACCACGGCGCCTCGGTGATGGTCGAGCTCGGCCGGCCCGGCGCGGTGCACCCGGCCACCGCGGCCTCCCTCCGGGCGGCGCTGTTCACCTCGGGCGCCTACGAGCTCAACCGGTCGGGCGAGTACGGGGACGAGAACCGGCCCTGGGAGGACCCGAGCACCTTCGAGTCCGAGCCGGTGATGGAACGCTCCTACGGCTGGACCTGGCACAACGGCGATCGCGTGGTCGAGGGCGCAGGCTGGGGCGGCAACCTGGAGATCCTCGCCTGGATGATGGCGGCCGACCGCGAGGTGCTGCCCGCCGAGTCGTACGCCGGCGACGTGCTCTTCCTGGAGACCTCCGAGGAGATGCCGCGCGCGGAGGAGGTCTACCGCATCCTCCGGAACATGGGCGAGCGCGGCCTGCTGCGGCAGTTCCCCGCGCTGCTGATGGGCAGGGCGAAGAGCTGGTCGTTCGAGAACCGGTTCGATGCCGGGCAGAAGGAGCGGTACCGCGAGGAGCAGCGCGGGGCCGTCCTGCGCGCACTGCGGCAGTACGCCCCCGACACCATGGCGGTCTTCGACGTGGACCTCGGCCACACCGACCCGCAGCTCGTGATCCCCGTGGGCGGGCGGATCCGGGTGGACGGGCCGGCCCGGCGGATCACCGTCACCTACTGAGCCGTACCTGCTGAGCCCGTTCCCTACTGAGCCGTCACCCGTCCGACCGGGGCGAGAGCGCGACGCCGAGCGAGTCGGCGGCGAAGGGCTTCGGCGCGCGCTCCTGGTAGAAGACGTCGAGCTCCGTGACCGTGAAGCCGGCGGCGGTCAGCAGCTCGACGGTCGGCCGGGTGAGGTGGCAGCCGCCGCACAGCCGCTTGTGCAGCGGTTCGATCCGCCGCTGCCAGCGGCGCACGCCCGGGTCTCCCGCCGGTGCGAGTCCGTGCTCCAAGAAGTGCAGCCGGCCCCCGGGTTTGAGTACGCGCCGCACCTCGCGCAGCGCCGCCACGGGGTCCGGGATGGTGCACAGCGTCCAGGTGGACAGGGCGGCGTCGAAGGCGGCGTCCTCGAAGGGCAGCGACTGACCGTCCGGACCGGCCCGCCGCACGGGGACCCGTGAGGCGCGTACCCGGTCGGCGGCGAGTTTCCACCCCAGGTCGGAGGGCTCGATCGCGGCCACGCCGGTGACGCCCGGCGGATAGAAGGGGACGTTGTGGCCGGTGCCGAAACCGATCTCGACGACCTCCCCGGCCAGGCCGGCACAGACGCGGCGCCTGAGCGGCCGGGCCGACTGCGCCCCGCAGGCGAGGTCGACGATCCGCGGCACGACCCGTTCGGCGTAGAAACCCATCACAGCCTCCGTCTCGAAAGTTCCCAGCATGGCACCGGTGGCCGGGCCGGGCGCCGAACGCCACCGACTGACAACCTGAGGTTGACACCCTCTGGGTGTCAACCTAGGGTTGCACCTATGACGAACCCTTCGGTGGAACCCGTTCGCATGACCCATCCGGTACGCCTCGACGACCTGATCGAGGCCATCAACAAGGTCCACACCGACCCCCTGGAGCAGCTCAGCGGCGCCGTCGTCGCGGCAGAGGCCCTCGGGGACGTCGCGGACCACCTCATCGGCCACTTCGTCGACCAGGCCCGCCGCTCCGGCGCCTCCTGGACCGACATCGGCCGCAGCATGGGCGTCACCCGCCAGGCGGCCCAGAAGCGCTTCGTGCCCAAGGCGGACAAGGAGGGCGCGGGCGGTCTCGACCCGAACGCGGGCTTCGGCCGCTTCACCCCCCGCGCCCGCAACGTGGTCGTGACCGCGCAGAACGAGGCCCGCGCCGCCGGCAACACCGAGATCAGCACCGAGCACCTGGTCCTGGGCCTGACGGCCGAGGCCGACGGGCTCGCGGGGCTCGCCCTGCGCGCCCAGGGGGTCTCGCCGGAGGACGTACGGGCCGCCGCGGCCGCCGTACTGCCCCCGGCCCAGGCGGAGGTCCCCGACCTCGTCCCCTTCGACGCCTCGGCGAAGAAGGCCCTTGAGCTGACCTTCCGGGAGGCCCTGCGCCTGGGCCACGACTTCGTCGGCACCGAGCACATCCTGCTCGCGCTCCTGGAGCTGGAGAACGGCGAGGGCGTACTGAGCGGCCTCGGAGTGGACAAGTCCGCCGTCGAGGCGAGCGTCAACGAAGCCTTGGCAGTCGTACTCGGCGGCGAGGACGGGAAGTAGAGGAGTCCGCGTCCCGCGTCAGCTCGTAGCGCTTGACGTACGCACCGAGGAAGGCCTGCAGCGTGGCGACGGCCGGGATCGCGATCAGCGCCCCGACCGCGCCCAGCAGGGCGGTGCCCGCGATGACCGATCCGAAGGCCACCGCCGGGTGGATGTCGACGGTCTTGGAGGTCAGCTTCGGCTGGAGCACGTAGTTCTCGAACTGCTGGTACACCACCACGAATCCGAACACGTACAGCGCGTACCAGGGGTTGACGGTGAAGGCGAGCAGGACCGGCAGCGCGCCCGCGAGATAGGTGCCGATGGTGGGGATGAACTGCGAGACCAGTCCCACCCACACGGCGAGCGCGGGCGCGTACGGCACCCCGAGGACCGCCAGCACGATGTAGGTCGCGACACCCGAGATCAGCGCCATCAGCCCGCGCGAGTAGAGGTAGCCGCCCGTCTTGGCGACGGCGATCTCCCAGGCGCGCAGCACCTCGGCCTGCTTGGCGGGCGGCAGTACGGAGCACAGCGCGCGCCGCAGGCGCGGTCCGTCGGCGGCGAAGTAGAAGGAGAACAGACCGATCGTCAGCAGCTTGAAGAGGCCGCCGAGCACCTGGGCGGAGATGTCGAGCACTCCGGACGCGCTGTTCTGCACGTACTTGCGCAGCCAGTCGGAACGCAGCACGCTCTCCTGGATCTCCACCCGGGACAGCTCGGTGTGGAAGGTGGAGTTGATCGCTTTGATCACTGCGTCGATGTAGCCGGGGAAGCCCTCGACCATGGCGACGATCTGCCCGGCGAGCAGCGAGCCGAGCAGCGTGAGGAAGCCGGCGGTCACCGCGAACACCGCGAGGAACATCACGAAGGTGGCGAGCCCGCGGCGCATGCCGGCGGCCGCCATCCTGGCGACCGCCGGTTCGATGGCGAGCGCCAGGAAGAACGCGATCAGGATGTTGACGAGCAGCCCGATCAGCTGGTGGAAGGCCCAGCTGCCGAGCTGGAAGCAGGCGACGAGGGCCAGTACGAGGACCACCGCGCGCGGCAGCCAGCGCGGCATGCGCTCCTCTCCGCCGGTGGGCGGACCCTCGGCCGGGGGTTGGCCGGGGCCGGCGGGGTCCTGCGGCAAGGCAGGATCGGCGGGCCGGGCCGCCGCCGTGCCCGGCCCGCCCGCGCCTGCCGCGTCCCGTTCCGGTTCCGGGCCGGAGGCGACCGGTACGGCGGAGGCGGCGTCCCGGTCGGCAGCCCGGGGCGCCGGCAGCGCGCCCTGGACGGCTACGGGCTGGTCGGTCGTCTCTTCGGTGGCTCCCACGCCGCCAAGTCTGTCCCACCGACGGCCGTGCAGCGAAAAACGCGTCCCTCAGCACACTCCCGGCCCCCAGGGAGTGTCCGCAAAGTCGCGTCGGCCGCCCGGAGGGCGGGCGCGCAGGCGGACTTTGCGCATACGACGGAGGGGCGTCAGCGGAGCGAGGCCGGCACGTCCATCGCCGAACACACCGCGCGCCACACGTCCTTGGCCTCCCAGCCCGCCTCCAGCGCCTGGTGGACGGTCCGGCCGCCCAGCTCCGTCATGACGTGGTCCCGTGCGAAGGAGTCGGCGTAGCCGGCGCCGAAGTGCTCGGCCATCCGCTCCCAGAAAATCGTCAACCGCATGCCCCCAGTATCCCGCCCCGGGAGAGTGCACCGGCGGCGTTCGCCCGGCGACCCCTCGTCGCCGCGTCCTACGTTGCACGCATGCCCGGAGACGAAGCTTCCCCGCAGAGCCCGCGATCCCCGCGATCCCCGCGCCCCCCACGGCCCCCCGCGCACACCCCGACCGACCTGCCCGCCCCGCCCGTCCCTCGGCCCCCTTCGGACCCGCTGCCCGTGCTGGACCGCGCCGAGCGTTTCATCTGGCTCACGGCCCGCGTGCTGGAGCAGCGCCGGTTCGCGTTCCACTTCCTCGACGGGGACGCCGACCCGGTGGACACCGCGCTCGGCTCGTACCTCAACCCGGACGGGGGCTACGGTCACGCGCTCGATCCGGATCTGCGCGGCCCGCTGAGCCAGCCCCTGCACACCGCGCACGCCCTGCGCGTCCTGGACGGCCTGGGCCGCTGCGCCGGACAGCGCATCGAGCGGCTCTGCCGCCACCTGACGGGGGTTTCCACCCGGGACGGCGCGCTTCCGGTGGTCTTCCCGACGCCGCACGACTACCCGGCGGCCCCGTACCACCCGATGCACGACGACCCGCCGGGCGAGCTCCTGACCACCGGCCCGGTCGTCGGCCTGCTGCACCGCAACCGCGTCTGGCACGCCTGGCTCTTCCGAGCCACGGACTTCTGCTGGGACCGGGTCGAGAACCTGCACCGCACGCACCCGTACGAGGTCCAGAGCGCCGTGGCGTTCCTGGACGGCGTCCCCGACCGGGCGCGTGCGGCGGCGGCCGCAGACCGGCTGGGACGGCTGGTGCGCGAGCAGCGGCTCGTGGTGCTGGATCCGCGGCGGCGGGCGGAGTACCCGCCGGCTCCGGGATACGCGCCGGGCGAGCAGCTGTTCCCGCACGACTTCGCGCGGCGGCCGGAGTCGCCGGCCCGCGGCTGGTTCACGGACGAGGAGATGCGCCGCTCGCTGGACTTCCTGGCCGCCGCGCAGCAGGCGGACGGCGGCTGGCCGGTCCGCCGCGAGGCCTGGGCCCCGGGGAGCTCCCTGGAGCGGCGGCCGATCGCGACGCTGGAGGCATTGCTGACGCTGCGGGCCTACGGCCGCCTGCCGGCGCGGGTCAGCCGCCCAGGGCCCGTACCCCCGCGGTGACGACGACGGCGGCCGCGACGACGACCAGGAACGGGGCTCGCAGCAGCAGCGCGAGCCCGGCCGCGGCCAGCCCGGCGGCGCGGGCGTCGACGACGAGCGCGGACCCGGTGCTGAACGTCTGCTGGGCCGTGAGGGCTGCGAGCAGCGCGACCGGCAGCAGTGCGGCCAGGCGGCGCACCAGCGGCCGCTCCAGGGCCCCGGCGGGAACGAGCAGCCCCGCGTACTTCACGGCGTAGCAGCCGACGACGGTGAGCCCGATGGCGATCCACACGTTCACGAGCGGCGTCCCTTCATCCACAGCACGACGGGGGCGGCCAGGGCCGCGATCAGCACGGGCACCCCGGCGGGCAGCACGGGCAGGAATCCCAGCCCGAGGACGAGCGCGAGGGCCGCGACCGCCCGCTCGGTGGCCGTCTTCAGCATCGGCGCGAGCAGGGCCAGGAACACGGCGGGTCCGGCGGCGTCCAGCCCCCAGGCCCTGGTGTCGCCGATGGCCTCGGCCCCGAGCGCGCCGAGCAGGGTGGTGATGTTCCACAGTGCGTAGAGGGTGAGTCCGGTGACGGTGAAGCCGAGCCGCGCCGACTTGCGGTCGGGCTGCGCCAGCGCCACGGCGGTGGTCTCGTCGATCACCCAGTGCGCGGCGAGGGGGCGTACGGCGCGCGGCAGCCGGAGCAGCTGCGACAGGCGCAGGCCGTAGAAGGCGTTGCGGGTCCCGAGGAAGAAGGCCCCGGCGGCGGCGGTGAACGGGTTCCCGCCCGCCGCCAGCGCCCCGACCAGGGCGAACTGCGAGGCCCCGGTGAAGACGAGCAGGCTCAGCACGCAGGCCTGCAGGGTGCTGATGCCGGCTCCGGCCGCGGTCACGCCGAAGGCGAACCCGGACAGGCCGACGGCGACGCCGACCCCGAGCGCGTCCCGTACGACCGCGGCCCGCGGGCGCCCGCCGGACGCGGGTGTCTCTCGTATCTCTGGCTCTGTGACCAGCTGCTTCTCTCCCACACCCCCGAAACTACGCCGGGCCGGGCCGGATGGTCTTGTACGTTCTTGCGCGCTCGCGGCGTCAGTCGCGCCGCCGCACCGGAGCCCCGAGCAGCGCGGTCAGCTCGCCCTCGACGGCGGTGAGCAGCGGGGCTCCGAAAACGGTCAGCGTCTCCTCCCAGGGGTGTCCGAAGGTTCCGAACGCCAGGTCGGGGTGGAGGTAGAGGAAGTAGTCCCCGTTCGGGTAGACCTCTCCGGGCCAGTCCGGTGCGCCGGGAGAGCCGACCCGGCGGGGGTCGAAGGTGTAGCCGGTGTGCTGCCAGTCCAGCCAGGCCAGTCGCTCGCCCGGCCCGGTGAGGGCCCTCAGCGCGGGTCGCACGACCAGGTCCAGCTCGTCGGTGAGCGTGCTCGTCAGACGCCAGGTGGCGCAGGGCGCGGGGGCGGCGAAGCCGGGGAAATTCCGGGTGCCGGGTCCGAAGCCGAACTCGTGCTCAAGCCGGTCCCACAGCAGGTCTTCGGCCCGTCGGCCGATCAGGCCGACGGGCCTGTCCGTCGCCGGGTGGCCCGGCGGGTCCCAGGAGTAGGTGCGTACGGTGCTCAGCTCGGCGAATCCGGCCGCGAGCAGGCCCGTGCGCAGCTCTCCCGCCGCCTCGGCCACGCAGTACGGCACGGGACGGTGCAGGTGCCGGTGATAGTGCTCCGGCGGCTCCACCATGGCGCGCCACGCCCCGAGCAGTTCCGTGCGCGGCCCGGTCATGCCGCCGATCAGGAGGAAGTCCGTGCCCCTGGCCACTTCCGCCCAGCCGGCGGCCACCACCTCGCCGCGCTCCAGCAGTACGGCGGCGTCGCGTTTCCCCCACAGGCATCCGCCGTCGGCCTCGAAGTCGGCGAGCGCCGAGGCGTGCGGACCGGAAGCGGCGGCGAGCGTGCGCGCCGCCTCCCACCACGGGTCCCCGTCGCCGCCGCCGGTCAGGGTGTGCACCCCTGCCCCCGGCTCGGCCCGCCGGGGCGGTCCGAACAGGTCGAGCGCAGCTGCCAGCAGCGACCGCCGGGGCCCGGCCGTGAACCCGGCGGCGGCGAGCTCATCGCCCAGACCGGCGGGATCGTGTCCGTACACCTTCCAGTGCGCGGGCTCGCCGCGTAGGGCGAAGGCTGCCCGTTGTCGCCGCACCGGCCCCGCGCCGGGGGGCCGTGGCAGCGGCCGGTGCTCCACCGTGCCGTGCGTGCCGTAGTGCGTACGGACGAAGGGGCCGTCGCGCTCGACCACCGCGCCGGGCGGGGGCCACTCGGGCACCCGGCCCCTGAGCTGCGCGTCGTGCAGTGCCAGCACTCCCCCGAGGTCCATGGGGCGGAGCCTAACCGGCCCGCTCCCGCCGGTAGGCCCCCGGCGGGACCCCCACGATGCGGGTGAAGTGCCGGTTCAGGTGGGGCTGGTCGGTGAAGCCGACGGCTACCGCAGCCTCCGCCGGAGGGGTGCCCGCGTCGAGCAGCCGGCGCGCCCGCCGGACCCTGGCATCGGTCAGCCAGGTGTGCGGCGGCATCCCGTACCGCTCCCGGAAGGCCCGCAGGAGGGCGAAGGGGCTCGTGCCCAGCTCCGCCGCGAGCTGCTCCAGGGACGGCGGGTCGGCGAGGCGCTCCTCCAGTACGGCACGGGCCGCCGCGGCTTCGGAGCCGCCGGTGCCGCGGACCGTGCGGGCGGGCAGCGGTCCGGCGTACCGGGTCAGCATCCGGGCGACCACACCCCGCAGGAGCGTGTCGGCGGCCAGCGCGTTCCCGGCCTCGGCGGCCCGGTGCACCTCGGTGATCGTGCGCGAGGCCTGCGGGTCGGCGACGATGTCGGCGGTGAAGCCGGGGGTGCCTCGCAGCGTGCCGATCTCGGCCGCGACCTCGGCGATCAGGCCGCTGGACGGGTAGAGGGTGGCGTACGCCCACCCTTCGGGCGCCCCGGCGCGCGCCGTGTGGGGCACCTCGGGGTTGATCAGGACCACGCTGCCCGGTCCGGCGCGGACGATGTGGCCGGGCAGGCCGACCTCCTCGATGCCGCCGGTGACGGCCGCGATGACGTAGCCGTCGTGCGCGTGGCGCGGGAAGGTGTGGCGCACGTAGTGGGCGCGCAGCAGGTCGAGCCCGGGCAGTTCCGGGTACTGCCAGTGCCGGGCCCACTCCCCGCGGCCTGCGCCCTTCCCCATCCCCATCCCCCCATTCTGCGCCCCCGCGCCGACGCGTGTTTGCCCAGGTCCGAGGCGTTGTCAGTGGCGGGGTGCACGATGGGGGCATGGCAGGCGCTGCGCTCGACTCGTTCTCCCCCGCGACCCGCTCCTGGTTCACGGGGGCCTTCGTCGCGCCCACCAGCGCGCAGGAGGGTGCCTGGCGGGCGATCGGGGAGGGTTCGGACGTGCTGGTGGTGGCCCCCACCGGCTCCGGCAAGACCCTGGCCGCGTTCCTCGCCGCCCTCGACCGGCTGGCCTCGACCCCGCCGCCCGCCGAGTCGAAGAAGCGCTGCCGGGTGCTGTATGTGTCGCCGCTTAAGGCCCTGGCCGTCGACGTCGAGCGCAATCTGCGCAGCCCGCTCACCGGGATCCGGCAGGAGTCCGTCCGCCTCGGGCTGCCCGAGCCGGACATCCGGGTGGGGATCCGCTCCGGCGACACCCCCGCGGCGGAGCGGCGGGCGCTGGCCACCCGGCCGCCGGACATCCTGATCACCACCCCCGAGTCGCTGTTCCTGATGTTGACCTCGGCGGCGCGCGAGGCGCTGGCCGGGATCGAGACGGTGATCGTGGACGAGGTCCACGCGGTCGCCGGGACCAAGCGCGGCGCGCACCTCGCCGTGTCCCTGGAGCGGCTGGACGAGCTGCTGCCGCGGCCGGCGCGCCGGATCGGGCTGTCGGCGACGGTCCGGCCGGTGGAGGAGGTGGCCCGGTACCTCGCGCCGCGCGGCAGGGTGGAGATCGTCCAGCCGCCGTCGGACAAGGAGTTCGACCTCTCCGTGGTCGTCCCGGTGCAGGACATGGGGGAGTTGGGCGGCTCCCCCGCGACGGAGGGCCGGGAGGGCGGGGACAGGCCGTCGATCTGGCCGCATGTGGAGGAGCGGATCGCGGACCTGGTGCAGGCGCACCGCTCCACGATCGTGTTCGCCAACTCCCGTCGCCTCGCCGAGCGGCTGTGCAACCGGCTCAACGAGATCGCGTACGAGCGGGCCGTCGGCGAGAAGCTGCCCGAGCACTCCTCGCCGGCCGAGGTCATGGCCCAGTCGGGCGCGGCCCTGGGCGCCCCTCCCCTGCTGGCCCGGGCGCACCACGGCTCGGTGTCCAAGGAGCAGCGGGCGCTGGTGGAGGAGGACCTGAAGGCGGGCCGGCTGCCGGCGGTGGTCGCCACCTCCAGCCTGGAGCTGGGCATCGACATGGGCGCGGTGGACCTGGTGGTGCAGGTGGAGTCCCCGCCGTCGGTGGCGTCCGGGCTCCAGCGGGTGGGCCGGGCCGGGCACCAGGTGGGCGCGGTCTCCACCGGGGTGGTATTCCCCAAGTACCGGGGCGACCTGGTGCAGGCGGCCGTGGTCACCGAGCGGATGCGGACGGGCGCGATCGAGTCCCTGCGCATCCCCGCCAACCCCCTCGACGTCCTGGCGCAACAGCTGGTGGCCATGGTCGCGATGGACACCTGGCAGCTGGACGACCTCCTCGCGCTGGTGCGGCGGGCGGCGCCGTTCGCGGCGCTCCCGGAGTCGGCGTTCACGGCGGTGCTCGACATGCTGGCCGGCCGCTATCCGTCCGACGCCTTCGCCGAGCTGCGACCGCGCGTGGTGTGGGACCGGGTGGCGGGGACGGTCACCGGACGGCCGGGGGCCCAGCGCCTCGCGGTCACCTCCGGCGGCACGATCCCGGACCGCGGGCTCTTCGGGGTCTTCCTGGCCGGCTCGGACCCGAAGAAGGGCGGCGGCCGGGTCGGCGAGCTGGACGAGGAGATGGTCTACGAGTCCCGTATCGGGGACGTCTTCACACTCGGCACCACGTCCTGGCGCATCGAGGACATCACCCGCGACCGGGTCCTGGTCACGCCCGCCCCCGGGGTGCCGGGCCGGCTGCCGTTCTGGAAGGGCGACCAGCTCGGCCGCCCGCTGGAACTGGGCCGCGCGGTCGGGGCGTTCCTGCGCGAGCTCGGCGCCCTCTCCGAGGAGGACGCCCGGCTGCGGCTGGTGGCGGCCGGCCTGGACGCCTGGGCCGCGGAGAACGTGCTGGCGTACCTGGCCGAGCAGCGCGAGGCCTGCGGCCACGTCCCGGACGACCGGACGATCGTGGTGGAGCGGTTCCGCGACGAGCTGGGCGACTGGCGGGTCGTCGTCCATTCGCCGTTCGGCGCGCAGGTGCACGCTCCGTGGGCGCTGGCCCTCGGCGCCCGCCTCGCCGAGAAGTACGGCATGGACGCCCAGGTGATGCACGCCGACGACGGCATCGTGCTGCGTCTTCCCGACGCGGACCTGCTGTCCATGGACCTCCTGGACCACGACCCGGCGGGAGCCCCCTCCTTCGAGTTCGACGACGAGCAGGCGCCGCTGGGCGCCGCCGACGTCGCCTTCGACCACGGGGACGTCAATCAGATCGTCACCGACCAGGTGGGCGGCTCGGCGCTGTTCGCCTCCCGCTTCCGCGAGTGCGCGGCCCGCGCGCTGCTGCTGCCGCGCCGCAGCCCGGGCCGCCGCACCCCGCTGTGGCAGCAGCGCCAGCGGGCCTCCCAACTGCTCCAGGTGGCTTCCGAGTTCGGATCCTTCCCGATCGTGCTCGAAGCCGTACGCGAATGCCTGCAGGACGTCTTCGACGTTCCCGGCCTGACCGAGCTGATGGGAGACATCGAGTCGCGCCGGGTCCGGCTGGTCGAGGTCACCACCCCGGAGCCCTCCCCCTTCGCCCGTTCCCTCCTCTTCGGCTACGTCGCCCAGTTCCTCTACGAGGGCGACTCCCCGCTGGCCGAGCGCAGGGCGGCCGCGCTGTCACTGGACTCCCGGCTGCTGGCGGAGCTGCTCGGCCAGGCGGAGCTGCGCGAGCTGCTCGACGCGCAGGTACTGGAGGAGCTGGAGCGGGAGCTGCAGTGGCTCACCGAGGACCGGCGGGCCAAGGACACCGAGTCGGTGGCCGACCTGCTGCGCCTGCTGGGCCCGCTGACGCAGGACCAGCTGACGGCGCGCGGCGCGGATCCGGCGTGGGCCCAGGAGCTCGCCGCGGCCCGCCGCGCCATCCGGGTCCGGATCGGCGGCGCGGACCACTGGGCGGCGATCGAGGACGCGGGCCGGCTGCGGGACGCCCTGGGCACCGCACTGCCCGTCGGCGTCCCGGAGGCGTTCACCGAGCCGGTCAAGGACCCGCTGGGGGACCTGCTGGCCCGGTACGCGCGCACCCACGGGCCGTTCACCACGGCCGCCGTGGCCACCGCCTTCGGTCTGGGCGCGGCCGTGACCGAGGGCGCCCTGAACCGTCTCGCGGCGGCGGGGCGGGTGGTGCAGGGCGAGTTCCATCCGGCGGGCATCGGCCAGGAGTGGTGTGACGCGACGGTGCTGCGCCGGCTCCGCCGCCGCTCCCTGGCCGCGCTCCGCCAGGAGCTGGAGCCGGTCCCGCCGACCTCGCTGGCCACGTTCCTGCCCCAGTGGCAGCACCTGGGCGGAGCCCTGCGCGGCCTCGACGGCCTGGCCCGGGCGGTCGAGCAGCTCCAGGGCGCCCCGGTCCCGGCGTCCGCGCTGGAGCGGCTGATCCTCCCGTCGCGGGTGGCCGGATACTCCCCCGGCCTGCTGGACGAACTGACCACTACGGGCGAGGTGGTCTGGGCGGGGGCCGGAGGCCTGCCGGGCAAGGACGGCTGGGTGTCCCTCTACCTGGCGGACGCCGCCCCGCTGCTCCTGCCGCCGCCGCATCCGCTGGAGCCGAGCCCCCTGCAGCAGGCGGTCCTGGCGGCCCTCTCGGGCGGATACGGCCTGTTCTTCCGGCAGATCTCGCAGGCGGTCCGCGCCGAGTTCCCCGAGGCGTCGGACCTAGCCCTCTCCGAGGCGGTGTGGGACCTGGCCTGGTCGGGCCGGCTCACCAACGACACCCTCGCCCCGCTGCGCTCGCTGCTCGGTTCGGGCCGTACGGCGGGGGCCACGGCGCACCGGGCCCGCCGCACCGTCCCGCGCGGCCGGTACGGCACGCTGAGCGCGACGGCTTCCCGTACGGGCCCGCCCACGGTCTCCGGGCGCTGGTCGCTGCTGCCGTCCCCGGCGCCCGACCCGACGCACCGCGCCCACGCCCTGGCCCGCACCCTGCTGGACCGGCACGGGGTGGTGACCCGCGGCGCGGTCGCCGCGGAGGGCGTGGAGGGGGGCTTCAGCGCGGTCTACCGCGTCCTGTCGGCCTTCGAGGACAGCGGGCAGGCCCGTCGGGGCTATGTGGTCGAGGGGCTGGGCGCGGCCCAGTTCGCGATGGACGGCGCGGTGGACCGGCTCCGGGCCGCCGAGCGCACCCCGCCCCCGCTGGCGGCGGTGGTCCTGGCCGCCGCCGACCCGGCGAACGCGTACGGCGCGGCCCTGCCCTGGCCCGAGCCCCCGGCCGGCGCCACCCACAAGCCGGGCCGCAAGGCGGGCTCCCTGGTGGTGCTGGTGGACGGCGAGCTCACCCTGTACCTGGAGCGCGGGGGCAAGACCCTGCTGGCCTGGCCCGGCCCGGAGGACCCGCGGCTGACGGCGGCGGTCGCCGCCCTCGCCGCCGGCTGCCGCTCGGGCACCCTGCCGGCGCTGACGGTGGAGCGGATCAATGCCGCGGCCGCGCTCACCTCGCCCCTGGGGCCCCCGCTCGAATCCGCCGGGTTCCATGCCACACCTCGGGGGCTGCGCCTGCGGCAGTGATCAGCGCATGACCTTGACGCCGAAGCGGCCACCGCCGAGCGCGAACTGGATGGCGCTGTGCATGTGGGCGTACATCTCCATGCCCCGGGCGCTCACCAGCGGGCCGAGGTCCAGGACGTCCTGCCAGCCGTAGGACCGCAGCAGCTCGGTGACCTCCGCCTTCGCGTCGGCGTGCTCGCCCGCGATGAACATCGTGTGGTCACCGCCCGCCACGCCCCTCGGGTCGACGACGGTCTCCTGCTCCTGGGTGACGCACGCCTTGACCACCTTGGCGTCCGGCAGGGCGCGCTGGATCCGCTCGCCCAGGCTGTCGTGGTCGACCGGGTCCAGGGCGGGCATCACACCCCACGGGGTCGGCCAGGGGTGGGCCTGTTCGGGGTTGTAGACGTACGGGACGGCGTAGTCCATCAGGGTCTTGCCCGCCAGGTGCCTGTCGATGCCTTCGAGCACGCGGACGGCGTTGGCGCCGTCGATCCCGTTGATGACGAAGTGGGCCGCCGCGGCGGCCTCTGCGAAGCTCCGCAGCTCGATGCCCGGGTAGTCCGCGAGCCACTGGCCGAAGGGCTCGACCCCCATGAAGTCCGGTTCGGTGCGGCCCAGGGTGACCTGGGAGTCGCGGGTGCCCACGTACACCTCGTGGCCGAGGCTCAGCAGCTTGGCGGCGTGTGCCCGGCCGCCCGCGCCGGTGCCGAGGACTGCGATCTTCATGGTGTCGCTCCGTTCTGGCTGATGCGTCTCATCCCCTCCGGCTCACTCGTCCACCGTTCCGCACCCGGAAGGAGCCTGACCACAGTGACCGAGAAGGCCCGCCGAATCCGTCGACACGACCCGAACGGGCGGGAGCGGATCGCCCAGGATCGCCGAAGTGGCCGACATTCCGCTCTCCTCGACGCCCGCCCCCGGGGCGCCGACGTCACGTGCACGAGGCGGGCGTGAGTGCGACGCGGCGCCGCCCACGGCCGGCGCACCGCTCCCCCGCCGGCGCGGGAGCCGGGGCGACAGGAACCGACGGACAGGGCGGCGATGACGGCGGGTGCCACCAGGCCTCGTCTCCGCGCGTGCGGCGACGCGGTGTCGGCGCATGCGGATCCTCGCACCGCTGACGCCGGGCGCTCCCGATGCCGGGTGCTGGAGGACGCGGACCGTGCGCGGTGGACGGCCTTCGGCAGGCCCGGCCGTACCGGCGCGGAGCGAGCCGCCGACACCGGCGCCGGCCCGCCCCCACCACGTTCCGCCCGGGGTGCCGGCAAGCGGCGTGGCCCCCTGGCACCCCCAGCCCCCAGCCCCCAGGGGCGGCTTCGGGATCGTCCCGCGCCCCGTCCGTTCCGGACGCGCCCCCGGCGGGTGGCCCCCGCCCCCTTCCACCGCGGGCGTGAGCCGCGGGCGCCCTCCCGCCGGGGGGCGTCCGCGGCGACAATGGGGGCATGCCCGAAGGCGACAGCATCCGGCGCGCGGCGACCCGCCTGCACGCGGCCCTGGCAGGCCGTGAACTGACCCGCAGCGACCTGCGCGTCCCCCGTTTCGCCACGGCGGACCTCACCGGCCGTGTCACCCTCGACGTCACCCCCCGCGGCAAGCACCTCCTCGCCCGCTTCGAGGGCGGCCTCACCCTGCACAGCCACCTCCGCATGGACGGCGCCTGGCACGTCTTCGCCACCGGCGAGAAGTGGCGCGGCGGCCCGGACCACGAGATCCGCGCTGTCCTCGGCACGGACGGGCATACGGCCGTCGGCTACCGCCTCCCCGTCCTGGAACTGATCCGCACCGCCGAGGAGGACCGCGCCGTCGGCCACCTCGGCCCCGACATCCTCGGCCCGGACTGGGACCCCGCCCGCGCCGCCGCCAACCTCCTCGCCACCCCGGAGCGCCCCCTCGGCGAGGCCCTGCTGGACCAGCGCAACCTCGCCGGGATCGGCAACATCTACAAGTCCGAGCTCTGCTTCCTGGCCCAGGTCACCCCCTGGACCCCGGTCGGCGCGCTCCCCGAGGCCAAGCTGCCGCGGCTGGCCGCCGCCGCCCACCGCCTGCTGTCGGCGAACATCGGCGACCGGCCCGGGCACCGCAACACCACCGGTATCCACCGCCCCGGCCAGGAGTTGTTCGTCTACGGCCGCGCCCGCCGCCCCTGCCTGCGCTGCGGCACCCCCGTCCGCGAGGCCTCCCAGGACGACCGCCCCACCTACTGGTGCCCCCGCTGCCAGCCGGGGCCCACTCCCTGACCGCCCGGGCCCACGGCCCGCGCCCCGCCCCCGGCTCCGCCGTCAGGCGCCGGTACGCAACGATTGACGACCCGTCAGGTCCGGTCGTACCGTCCCGGCATGCCCATACCCACAGCCTCGTACGACCTCACCGGCCGCACCGCCTTGGTCACCGGAGCCGCCAGCGGCATCGGCCGCGCCACCGCCGTCCTCCTCGCCGCGGCCGGCGCCCACGTGCACTGCGCGGACCGTGACGAGCGGGGACTGGCCGAGACGGCCGCCCTGGCCGCCGAGGCCGGCGGGGGCGGCGCCACCGTCCACCCCCTTGACGTCACCGACCGGGCCGCGGTCCGGGCGGCCGTCACCGCGGCGGGCCCGCTCGACATCGCCGCCGCCATCGCCGGGATCATGCACACCAGCAGCGTCCTGGAGACGGCCGACGAGGACCTCGACCGGGTCATGGACATCAACTTCAAGGGGGTCCTGCGCACCTGCCAGGAGGCCGCCCGCTCCATGATCACCGCCGGCCGCCCCGGATCGATCGTCACCATGGCCTCCGGCGCCGTGGACGCCGCCCAGCCCGGCCTGCTCTGCTACAGCGCCGCCAAGGCCGCCGTCGTCCAGCTCACGAAGACACTCGCCACCGAGACGGGCCCGCACGGCCTACGGGTCAACGCCGTCGCCCCCGGCTGGATCCGCACCCCGATGACCGGCCGCCACGGCCCCGAGGTCCAGGAGCAGACCGAGGCCGCCATGGTCCGCATGTCCCCCCTGCGCCGGGTCGGCGAGCCGGAGGACATCGCACAGGCGGTGCTCTACCTGGCCTCGGACGCCTCGTCCTTCATGACGGGCCAGATCCTGCGTCCGAACGGTGGGGTGTCGATGCCCTGGTGACCGCCCCCGACGCCCCGGCTTCCCGGCCGGCCCGCCACCGGGTTCTGCGCAGCGGCGCCGGCACGCAGTGCACCGGCAGCAGCCCCAGGCCCCAGCCGCCCACCGCCACCGCGCCCTCCACGGCGCCCGACTCCGCCGGCGCCAGGACCAGCCGCAGCACGGCCCACCACCAGAGGGCCCCCGCCGTCAGCGCGAGGGCCGACAGCACAGGTATGCGCAGCGACGTCCGCACTGCCACCTCCAGGGGCCGGGACCCGGACGGCCCCATCGTCTCGCACGCCCCTCGCGCCCGCACCCAGAACGGCCGGGAGCCCCGGCCGGTGCTCCACGCACCGGCCGGGGCTCCGGCCAAGCTCAAACACGCACGTGCTCGCTCACGCGGCTACTACATTCACCGCTTCCGCAGGCGCCTTGATGGTCACCCGTTCCGGACCCGCGACCGAAGCCATCGAGACCGAATTGAGCATCGGGCGGACCGGTACGGTGACCGGTTCGCTTGCCGCGGCCGACTGTGCCAGCTCAGCGAGCGATAGTTCATCACTGACTTCGCGCATCAGCTCGGACATCCGTACGTCCAACGCGTCGCAGATCGCGGAGAGCAGCTCGGAGGATGCCTCCTTCTGCCCCCGCTCCACCTCGGAGAGATAGCCGAGCGAAACTCGGGCCGACGAGGAGACTTCGCGCAGAGTACGGCCCTGGCGCTGGCGCTGCCGACGCAGCACGTCACCCAGCAGGCGACGGAGCAGAATCATCGGTGGCTCCCTCCTCTGACCGTGTAGCCGCATCCTTCACGCCCCACCGTACCGCCTCGCGCCGCGGCCGTGCGGGGAGCGATGTCGTGTTCACTCAGGGCTGCAAACATCAAATCCCCCCGTTCTGTTCCGTATCCTGCCCCCGCGCATTCTCACGGAGTTCGTCCGAGAGAAGCTCGAGCACTGTCCGTGCACTCTCCCTACGGATTTCCGCCCGGGAGCCGTTCAACCTCAGCCGGGCCGTTTTCCTGCTCCCCGGACCGTCCACGGCGACGAAAACCGTGCCCACCGGCTGGCCGTCCTGGGGCTCCGGACCGGCCACCCCGGTCGTCGCGATCCCCCACGAAGCGCCCATCACCCGACGCACCCCGGCAGCCATCTCAGCGGCCACCTGGGCGTTCACGGCGCCTTCGACCGCGAGCAGGTCCGCGTTCACTCCGAGGACCCGGTGCTTGATCTCCGTCGCGTACGCCGTGACCGATCCGCGGAACGACCGTGAGGCTCCGGGGACGGCCGTCAGCTCGGCCGCAACCATGCCGCCGGTCAGGGATTCCGCGACAGCGAGGGTCTGGTCACTCTCCGCGAGCAACTGGAGCGCGTACGCGGCGGCCGTGCGCCCCTCGCTCGCTCCGGAGCGCCCCCGCGTCACCGGAGAATCCCCCGCCCCGTACGTCACCGCGCGGCCCGCTCCGCGACGAGTCCCTGGCGGCGCAGCACGACCGCCTGGCGGATGTAGTCCAAACCGGTGACGACGGTCAGCACGACCGCGATCGCCATCACCCAAAAGCGCATGGTCGCCAGCGCACCGGTCAGTGCGAGGACGTACATGCCCACGGCCGTCCCCTGGGCCAGCGTCTTCAGCTTGCCGCCGCGACTGGCCGGAATCACGCCGTAGCGGATGACCCAGAAGCGCAGCAGCGTGATCCCGAGCTCCCGTCCGAGGATCACCCCGGTCACCCACCACGGGAGGTCGCCGAGCCAGGAGAGGCAGATCAGCGCCGAGCCCATGATCGCCTTGTCGGCGATGGGGTCGGCGATCTTGCCGAAGTCCGTGACCAGGTTGTACGTCCGGGCCAGATGCCCGTCGAAGATGTCCGTGATCATGGCGACAGCGAAGGCCGCCCAGGCCCAGGCCCGCCAGGCCGGGTCGTAGCCGCCGTCGGCGAGCAGCAGCAGGACGAAGCCCGGCACCAGCACGAGCCGGATCATCGTCAGGATGTTGGCGATGTTCCACAGGCTGGCCTGATCGACCGCCGCGGCGCCCAGCTTCGCGCCGGGTACGGGCCGGCGGCCGGTCCCGCCCGCCGCAGATGCCGGGACACCGGTCATCCGGCCGCCTCCTCAAAGTGCATGTCCAGGGGCTCGGCCACCAGGTCCACTCCCAGGGTGCCGACGACCTTCGCCGTGACGATACGCCCGGGGACCAGGCCCGTGCCGTCCGTGAAGACGACCTGGCCGTCGGTCTCGGGGGCCTGGTGGGCGGCGCGCCCGTAGGCGCCCTCGCCGTCCTCGGCCTCGTCGAACGGGACGACCGTCTCCACGAGCACTTCCAGGGTCTCGCCGATCCGCTCCTCCGCACGCTGGGCGGTGAGCTCCTCGGCGAGCCGCTGCATGTGCGCCAGGCGCTCGGCGATCGTGTCCTCGTCCAGCTTGTTCTCGTAGGTGACGGCCTCGGTGCCGTCCTCGTCGGAGTAGCCGAACACGCCGATCGCGTCGAGGCGGGCGTGGGTGAGGAAACGCTCCAGCTCGGCGAAGTCGGCTTCCGTCTCGCCGGGGAAGCCGACGATGAAGTTCGAGCGGACACCGGCCTGCGGGGCCTTGGAGCGGATGGTGTCCAGCAGCTCCAGGAAGCGGTCGGTGTCACCGAAGCGGCGCATGGCGCGCAGCACGTCGGGGGCCGAGTGCTGGAAGGACAGGTCGAAGTACGGCACGACCTTGGGGGTCGAGGTCAGCACGTCGATCAGGCCCGGTCGCATCTCGGCGGGCTGGAGGTAGCTGACGCGGACGCGCTCGATGCCGTCGACGGCGGCGAGCTCGGGCAGCAGCGTCTCCAGGAGCCGGATGTCGCCGAGGTCCTTGCCGTACGAGGTGTTGTTCTCGGAGACCAGCATGATCTCCTTGACGCCCTGCTCGGCGAGCCAGCGGGTCTCGCCCAGCACGTCGCTGGGGCGGCGGGAGATGAAGGACCCGCGGAAGGACGGGATGGCGCAGAAGGAGCAGCGCCGGTCGCACCCGGAGGCGAGCTTGACCGAGGCCACCGGGCTCTTGTCCAGGCGGCGGCGCAGCGGGGCGCGCGGACCGGAGGCGGGCGCCACCCCCTCGGGCAGGTCCGCGGGGGCCTCGGCGGGCTCCTCGGCGGGCGCCTGGGCGTGCCCGGGGAGGGCGACGTCGGCGGCCTGGCGCGCGGCGGGGCTGATCGGCAGCAGCTGGCGGCGGTCACGCGGGGTATGGGCTTCGACACTGCCGCCGCTGAGGATGACCTGGAGGCGGTTGGAGATGTCGGCGTAGTCGTCGAAGCCGAGGACCCCGTCGGCCTCGGGAAGGGCCTCGGCGAGCTCCTTGCCGTAGCGCTCGGCCATGCAGCCGACGGCGACGACGGCCTGGGTCTTGCCGTGATCCTTGAGATCGTTGGCTTCCAGCAGGGCGTCTACGGAGTCCTTCTTGGCGGCTTCGACGAAGCCACAGGTGTTGACGACGGCTACGTCCGCGTCGGCGGCGTCCTCGACGAGCTCCCAGCCATCCGCCGCCAAGCGGCCTGCGAGCTCCTCCGAGTCCACCTCGTTACGGGCGCAGCCAAGAGTGACAAGGGCGACGGTACGGCGTTCGGGCATGGACTCAAGACTACTTCGTCCCGGCGTCGGCCCCAGCCGCAAGTCCCCGTACACCGAGATCCCCGGGGTGCGAGCAGCACCCCGGGGATCCCGGTTCACGCTTTCCGCCCTGGGGCGGCCCCTCGGTCAGCCCGCCTGCGGCTGGTCCCGGGAGGGGTCCTCCTTGGTGTATGTGAGGCGTTCCACTTGCCCCGGCCGGAAGTCGTCCTTGATCTCCTTGCCGTTCACGAAGAGCTTCACGACCCCGGCGTCGCCGAGCACGAGGTCGACGGACTCCTTGTCCGTGAACGTCTTCGACTCGCCCTGCACGAGGGTGCCGTCGAAGAGGAGCCGGCCCGTGGAGTCCTTGGCGGAGATCCAGCTCTCGCCCGTGTCGGCCGTCAGGACGACCGTGACGAGGTCCTTGGGCGCGGCGGCGATGGCGCTGTCCGAGGGCTCCGGCTTGGCGGCCGGCGGGACCTGGGAGGGCTGCGCGGCAGGCTTGCCGCCGGTCTGCTTGGGTGCGGGCTTGGGGGAGGCGGATCCTTCCGCCACCGGGCGCTTCCCCTTCTCGTCGCCGCCGCCGAAGGCGGTGAAGCCCACGAAGCCGATCACGGCGACGATGGCGGCGACCATGGCGGCGGTCCAGTTGGGCCGCTGCCGCTCGGGGCGGATCCGCTCGGCGTCGAACATCGGCGCGGCGGGGGTGGGTGCCGGCCGGCCGCCGTGGGCCGCGTCGTAGCTCTCGACCAGGGGTGCCGGGTCGAGGTGGACGGCGCGGGCGAGCGTACGGATGTGGCCGCGGGCGTAGACGTCGCCGCCGCACCGCGTGAAGTCGTCCTCTTCGATCGCGTGCACGATCGGGATGCGCACGCGGGTGATGGAACTGACCTCGTCGACTGTGAGCCCGGCGGCGATCCGGGCCTTCTTGAGGGCCGTCCCGATGGACGGCTCTTCGACGGAACGTTCGACGAGACGGTCCTCGGACCGGTCGTCGGTCGAAGGCCGCTCTTCTTCGGGGGAGTTGGAGTTGCCGATGGACACAAGGGCGCCTTTCGAGCGTGTAGCCACCTGCTGGAGGTCCAGTCTAGGGGGGTGACGAAAGGGTGGAGCAACCGGAGGGTGCTCTGCCTACGCCATCCGAATGGCGTGGGAAGGGTCCCTCCGGCGCGGCGGTCCCCCGCCGTACGTCACGTCGTGCGCGGTGCCGCCACCTCTCTTCAACTTGACGCGGCCCCAAGGGAAACGGTTGCCCGCAAAACGGCTACGAATGCGTCTCGCCGCGGATCACCGCGAGCACCCCGTCCAGCTCGTCGGCCTTCAGCAGGACGTCGCGCGCCTTCGAGCCCTCGCTCGGTCCGACGATGCCCCGCGACTCCATGAGGTCCATGAGCCGACCGGCCTTCGCGAAGCCCACCCGCAGCTTGCGCTGGAGCATCGAGGTGGAGCCGAACTGCGTGGTGACGACCAGCTCCGCCGCCTGGCACAGCAGGTCCAGGTCGTCGCCGATGTCCTCGTCGATCTCCTTCTTCTGCTTCTGCCCCACGGTGACGTCGTCCCGGAAGACCGGCGCCATCTGGTCCTTGCAGTGCTGGACGATCCCGGCGATCTCGTCCTCGGTGACGAAGGCGCCCTGGAGCCGGACGGGCTTGTTCGCCCCCATCGGCAGGAACAGCCCGTCGCCCTTGCCGATGAGCTTCTCGGCGCCGGGCTGGTCGAGGATGACCCGGCTGTCGGCGAGGGAGGACGTGGCGAAGGCGAGGCGCGAGGGCACGTTCGCCTTGATCAGGCCCGTGACCACGTCCACCGAGGGCCGCTGGGTGGCGAGCACCAGGTGGATGCCGGCGGCACGGGCCAGCTGGGTGATGCGGACGATGGAGTCCTCGACGTCGCGCGGGGCCACCATCATCAGGTCGGCGAGCTCGTCGACGATCACCAGCAGGTACGGGTAGGGGCTGAGTTCCCGTTCGCTGCCCGGCGGGAGTTTGATCTTCCCGTCCCGGATCGCCCGGTTGAAGTCGTCGATGTGCCGGTAGCCGAAGGCGGCCAGGTCGTCGTAGCGCAGGTCCATCTCGCGCACGACCCACTGGAGCGCCTCGGCGGCCCGCTTGGGGTTGGTGATGATCGGCGTGATCAGGTGCGGGATGCCCTCGTACGCCGTCAGCTCGACGCGCTTGGGGTCGACGAGGACCATCCGGACGTCCTCCGGGGTGGCCCGCACCATGATCGAGGTGATCAGGCAGTTGATGCAGGAGGACTTGCCGGAGCCGGTGGCACCGGCGACCAGGACGTGCGGCATCTTGGCGAGGTTGGCCATGACGTAGCCGCCCTCGACGTCCTTGCCGAGCGCGACCAGCATCGGGTGGTCGTCCTCGGCCGCGTCCGCGAGGCGCAGCACGTCGCCCAGGTTGACCATCTCGCGGTCGGTGTTGGGGATCTCGATGCCGACCGCGGACTTGCCCGGGATCGGGCTGATGATCCGCACGTCCGGGCTGGCCACGGCGTAGGCGATGTTCTTGGTCAGGGCCGTGATCCGCTCCACCTTCACGGCCGCGCCGAGGGTCACCTCGTAGCGGGTGACCGTCGGGCCCCGGGTGAAGCCGGTGACGTCGGCGTCCACCTTGAACTCGGTGAACACGTTGCGCAGGGCGGCGACCACGGCGTCGTTGGCGGCGCTGCGGGTCTTGCCGGGCCCGCCCTTCTCCAGCAGGTCCAGCGAGGGCAGGGAGTACGTGATGTCCCCGCGCAGCTGGAGCTGCTCGGCGCGGGGCGGCAGCGGCTGGGCCTCGGGCGGGGCCTTCGTCAGGTCGGGTACCGCCAGCGTTCCGGAGACCGCGGCGGTGGTGGCGTGCGGCTGCTCGGCGGGCTCCGGGGCGGCCGCGGGAACGGGCGGGGCGGGTGCTTCGGGTGCCGCCTTCGCGGTGGGACGCCCGGCGCGGGCGGTCGGCACTGGGGCGGTGGCCTCCACGCCGTCGCGCTCGGCGGAGATCCCGTGCGTGAGGTCGGCGACGAGCGGGGAGGGCGGCATTCCGCCGTAGACCGCCCCGTCCAGGGCGGCGGCGGCCGCCGCGGCCACGTCGACGGCGTCCATCCCGCGGTCCACCGCCGGGCGGGCGGCGGTCTTGCGCGGCCGGCGCCGCCTCAGTGCCTCCTCCTCGGCGGCGTCCGAGGGGTCGCCGGGGCCCGCGCCGGCCCCGGCACGGGCCCGCCACCGGTCGGGGTCGTGCCGTACGGCGGCGACTCCCTCGACCTCCCCGTAGCCCTCGTCGTACTCGTTCGGGGCGATGAGCCCCAGTCGGATGCCGAGCCGGCGCAGCCGCTGCGGGATCGCGTTGACCGGGGTCGCGGTGACGACGAGCAGGCCGAAGACGGTGAGCAGCACCAGCATGGGCACCGCCAGCGGCGCTCCCATGGTGAAGATCAGCGGCTTCGAGGCGCCCCAGCCGATGAGCCCGCCCGCGTTCTGCATGGCGGTGGTGCCCTCGTCCCGGCCGGGCGCTCCGCAGGCGATGTGGACCAGGCCGAGGACGCCGATGGCGAGGGCGGACAGCCCGATGCCGATCCGGCCGTTGGCGTCGGCCTGTTCGGGGTGGCGGATGAAACGTACCGCCATGACTCCGAGCAGTATCGGAACGAGCAGATCCAGTCGCCCGAAGGCACCGGTGACCAGCATGGTCACCAGATCCCCGACGGGACCGCTCAGGTTCGACCAGGTACCGGCGGCGACGATCAGCGCGAGGGCGAGGAGGAGCAGCGCGAGGCCGTCCTTGCGGTGGGCGGGATCGAGGTTCCTGGCCCCTTGGCCGATCCCGCGGAAGACGGCGCCGACCGCGTGCGCGCAGCCCAGCCACAGGGCCCGCACCAGTCGCAGCACGCCGCTCGTCGGGGACGGCACGGGCTTGGCCGCTGCCTTCTTGGCCGGGGCGCGCCTGGCGGCCGCGGCCTTCTTCGCCGGTGGCTTGCGTGCGGGGGCCGCCTTCTTGGCGGGCCCCGTCGTACGGCCGGTGCGGCCCTTCGCGGTGCCCGCGGTGCCAGGGGAACCCTTGCCGGACGTACTTGAGGCCATGGGGCCGAGGTTACCGGTGCGCACGCCGGTGGACACGCGTGCCCACCCCTTCACCCGTTCGTGTCGTCGGCCGGGCAGGTGCCGTGACGCTCCGCCAAGCCGGACGCGTGCGCGGTCAGTTCTGCGACGGCAGGGCCGGAGCCCCTCCGGCGCTGCCGGGCTCCAGCGCGTCGAGTGCCCGCCGCAGTCCGGTGAGTTTGCGTTCCAGATGGGCCGCGGTCGCCACGACACCGGCGTCGGCGGAATCCTCGCCGAGCTGCTTGGTCAGCGCCTCGGCCTGTTCCTCGACCGCCGCGAGCCGCGCGGACAGCTCGGCCAGCAGGCCCGCCGTCTCCTTGCCGGCGTCCACGCCGTTCGAGCCGCCGCCCTCCAGCTGGAGCCTCAGCAGGGCCGCCTGCTCCCGCAGTTGGCAGTTCTTCGTGTACAGCTCCACGAAGACGGAAACCTTGGCCCGCAGCACCCACGGGTCGAAGGGCTTGGAGATGTAGTCGACCGCACCCGCAGCGTAGCCGCGGAAGGTGTGGTGGGGACCGTGGTTGATCGCGGTGAGGAAGATGATCGGAATGTCCCGGGTGCGCTCGCGCCGCTTGATGTGCGCGGCCGTTTCGAACCCGTCCATGCCCGGCATCTGGACATCCAGCAGGATGACCGCGAAATCGTCCGTCAGCAGCGCTTTGAGCGCCTCCTCCCCCGACGACGCCCGGACCAGTGTCTGATCGAGCGCGGAGAGGATGGCCTCCAACGCCAGCAGATTCTCCGGCCGGTCGTCGACCAGGAGGATCTTGGCCTTCTGCACCATGCCCTGTCCTCCTCGCCCCGGCATGGGGCCTCCCCGGCTCTGGGCACCGGCCTGTGCGCCGGGCCCCGCCCCAGAGGACGACACCCGTGCGCCGTCCGTCCTTGTGCCGGTCATCGTAGCCCCAGTCCCGAGATCGCCACACCCTGTCACCAAGATGTCACTGTGCACGAAGCAGAAACGTGGTGGGAGAGCAGAAGGTTCCCCGTGCACCGCCCACCCACACCGCCGCGGCCACAGTGCGTCAGCGACCGGGTCCCGTCCGCTCTCCCTCCCGTCACTTCCCGAGCATCCACTGCTCCATCACGGACAACAGGTAGTCGGGGTCGACCGGCTTGGTGACGTAGTCGGAAGCCCCGGAGTCGATCGCCTTCTCCCGGTCCCCCTTCATCGCCTTGGCCGTCAGCGCGATGATCGGCAGGCCCGCGAACTGCGGCATCCGCCGGATCGCCGAGGTCGTGGCGTACCCGTCCATCTCGGGCATCATGATGTCCATCAGCACGACCTTCACGTCGTCGTGCTGCTCCAGGACCTCGATGCCCTCCCGCCCGTTCTCCGCGTACAGCACCGCCAGCCCGTGCTGTTCCAGCACGCTGGTGAGCGCGAAGACGTTGCGGACGTCGTCGTCCACGATGAGCACCCGCTCGCCGCGGAAGTCGTACGTCCGCGCCGCCGCCGGAAGCTCCTCCTCCGCGCTGTCCCAGCCGTCCTCGGCCCCCGCCGCGTTCGGCTGCCCCGGCACCGCCGTACGCGGCTCCAGGTCGCTCAGCGCCTTGCGCCGGCGCCGGAACAACCCGGCCCCGCCGTTCTGTCCCGCTCCGGACGGCGACGGCGCCGACGGCGCGGACCGCGCGGGCTGGGGCGGCGCCGCCGGCGTCGCCGAGGGCCCGGCCGGCAGCACCGGCAGCCCGGGGCGAGCCCCGTCGAGGGACCGGCGGTACAGCTCGCCGCGGGCGCCCCCGGGCGTGGGCGGCGCGTACCCCTGCGGCGGCAGCTCGCTCGGGTGCAGCGGCAGGTACAGCGTGAAGGTGGAGCCGCGGCCGGGCTCACTGGCCGCGTGGATCTCGCCGCCCAGGAGCCGGGCGATCTCCCGGCTGATGGACAGCCCCAGCCCGGTGCCTCCGTACTTGCGGCTCGTGGTCCCGTCGGCCTGCTTGAACGCCTCGAAGATCACCAGCATCTTGCTCGCCGCGATCCCGATGCCGGTGTCGGTGACCGAGAAGGCGATCAGGTCCGCGTCCGCCTCCCGGAGCGAGCCGGCCTCCAGCAGCTGTTCGCGGATCGCCGTCGGCACGTCGGCCCCGGCCGGCCGGATCACCAGCTCCACCGCACCGGTGTCGGTGAACTTCACCGCGTTCGACAGCAGGTTGCGCAGCACCTGCAGCAGCCGCTGCTCGTCGGTGTGCAGGGTGGCGGGCAGCTCCGGGGAGACCCGCACCGAGAAGTCGAGGCCCTTCTCCGCCGTCAGCGGCCGGAAGGTCGCCTCCACATAGTCCACGAGCTGGACCAGCGCGATCCGGGTCGGCGAGACGTCCATCTTCCCGGCCTCGACCTTCGACAGATCGAGGATGTCGTTGATCAGCTGGAGCAGGTCGGAGCCCGCGCCGTGGATGGTCTCGGCGAACTCCACCTGCTTCGGCGACAAGTTCTCGTCCGCGTTGTCGGCGAGCAGCTTGGCCAGGATCAGCAGCGAGTTGAGCGGGGTGCGCAGCTCGTGCGACATGTTCGCCAGGAACTCGGACTTGTAGCGCATCGAGACAGCCAGCTGCTCGGCACGTTCCTCCAGGACCTGCCGCGCCTCTTCGATCTCGGTGTTCTTCACCTCGATGTCCCGGTTCTGCTGGGCCAGCAGTTCCGCCTTCTCCTCCAGCTCCGCGTTGGCGGCCTGCAGGGCCTTCTGCCGGTTCTCCAGCTCGTCGGAACGCTCGCGCAGCTGCTCGGTCATCTCCTGCGACTGCTTCAGCAGCATCTCCGTCTTGGAGTTGACGCTGATGGTGTTGACGCTCGTACCGATCATCTCGGCGATCTGGCTGAGGAAGTCCTTCTGGATCTGCGTGAAGGGCGTGAAGGAGGCCAGCTCGATGACGCCGAGCACCTTCCCCTCGAAGAGCACCGGCAGCACGATCACGTGCGCCGGCGGGGCCTCGCCGAGCCCCGAGGAGATCTTCAGGTAGCCGGGCGGAGTGTTCTCGACGAGGATCGTCCGCTTCTCCTCCGCGACCGCCCCGATCAGCCCCTCCCCCGGCCGGAAGGAGATGGGCATCTGGCCGCCGGCGTACGCGTAGCTCCCGCGCATCCGCAGCTCGTACGAGCCGTCCGCGCCGCCTTCCGTCCCGATCTCGGTGGTACCGCCGGCCGGCACCGCCAGGAAGAAGGCGCCGTGCTGCGCGGAGACCACCGGGGTCAGCTCGCTCATGATCAGCGAAGCGACGTCGTCGAGGTCGCGGCGGCCCTGCATCAGGGCGGAGATACGGGCCAGGTTGCCCTTGAGCCAGTCCTGCTCCTTGTTGGCCAAGGTGGTGTCGCGCAGGTTGACGATCATCGTGTTGATGTTGTCCTGGAGGACCTGGATCTCGCCCGCCGCGTCCACGTCCACCTTCAGGCTGAGGTCGCCGCGGGTCACCGCAGTGGCCACGGCCGCGATCGCGCGCACCTGCCGGGTGAGGTTCCCGGCCATCTCGTTCACGGACTCGGTCAGGTCCCGCCAGGTGCCGTCCACGTCACGCACCCGCGCCTGCCCGCCCAGGATGCCCTCGGTGCCCACCTCGCGGGCCACCCGCGTCACCTGGTCGGCGAAGGAGGAGAGCTGGTCGACCATCGTGTTGATGGTGGTCTTCAGCTCCAGGATCTCGCCCCGGGCGTCGATGTCGATCTTCTTGGTCATGTCGCCCTTGGCGATGGCGGTCGTGACCATGGCGATCTGCCGCACCTGACCGGTGAGGTTGGAGGCCATGAAGTTCACCGAGTCGGTGAGGTCCTTCCACGTCCCCGAGACTCCGGGCACGTGCGCCTGCCCGCCCAGGCGGCCCTCCGTACCCACCTCGCGGGCCACCCGCGTCACCTCGTCGGCGAAGGACGACAGGGTCTTCACCATCGTGTTGACGGTGTCGGCGAGCTGCGCGACCTCGCCGCGCGCCTCGACCGTGACCTTCTTCGTCAGGTCGCCGTTGGCGACGGCCGCGGAGACCTGGGCGATCCCGCGCACCTGGGCCGTCAGGTTGCCGGCCATCGTGTTGACGTTGTCGCTGAGGTCCTTCCAGATGCCGGTGACCCCGCGGACCCGGGCCTGGCCGCCGAGGATGCCCTCGGTGCCGACCTCGCGGGCCACCCGCGTCACCTGCTCGGCGAAGGAGGACAGCTGGTCCACCATCGTGTTGACGGTCGTGACGAGTTCGAGGATCTCGCCCTTGGCGTCGACAGTGATCTTCTTGGAGAGGTCGCCCATGGCGACCGCCGTCGTCACCTCGGCGATGTTGCGCACCTGGGAGGTCAGGTTGTTCGCCATGAAGTTGACGGACTGGGTGAGGTCCTTCCAGGTGCCGGAGACACCCTTGACCTCGGCCTGACCGCCGAGGATGCCCTCCGTGCCCACCTCCCGGGCCACCCGGGTCACCTGCTCCGCGAAGTTCGAGAGCTGGTCGACCATGGTGTTGAGCGTGTTCTTCAGCTCCAGGATCTCGCCCCGGGCGTCCACGTCGATCTTCTGCGACAGGTCGCCGCGCGCCACCGCCGTGGCGACCTGGGCGATGTTGCGCACCTGTGAGGTGAGGTTCCCGGCCATGCCGTTCACCGAGTCCGTGAGGTCGCGCCAGACGCCTGCCACGCCGGGCACCTGCGCCTGGCCGCCGAGGCGGCCCTCCGTACCCACGTCCCGGGCCACCCGCGTCACCTGCTCGGCGAAGGCGGAAAGCTGGTCGACCATCGTGTTGATGGTGTTCTTCAGCTCCAGGATCTCGCCCCGGGCGTCCACGTCGATCTTCTGAGACAGGTCGCCGCGCGCCACCGCCGTGGTCACCTGCGCGATCTGACGCACCTGCGAGGTCAGGTTCCCGGCCATGAAGTTGACGGAGTCGGTCAGCTCCTTCCAGGTGCCCGACACCCCCTCCACCCGGGCCTGGCCGCCGAGGCGGCCCTCCGTACCCACGTCCCGCGCCATCCGCGTGACCTGGTCCGCGAAGGACGACAGCTGGTCGACCATCGTGTTCACGGTGTTCTTCAGCTGGAGCATCTCGCCGGAGACGTCCACCGTCACCTTCTGCGACAGATCGCCGTTGGCCACCGCCGTGGTCACCTGCGCGATGTTGCGGACCTGCCCGGTGAGGTTGCGGAAGGCGGTGTTCACCGAGTCGGTGAGGTCCTTCCACGTCCCCGCCGCCCCCGGCACCTGCGCCTGACCGCCCAGCTCGCCCTCGACGCCGACCTCGCGGGCCACCCGCGTCACTTCTGCACCGAAGGACTGGAGTTGGTCCACCATCGTGTTGACGGTGTTCTTCAGCTCCAGCATCTCGCCGGCCACGTCGACGGTGACCTTCTGCGACAGATCGCCGTTGGCCACCGCGGTGGTCACCTGGGCGATGTCCCGCACCTGGGTGGTGAGGTTGCGGAAGACGGTGTTCACCGAGTCGGTGAGGTCCTTCCACGTCCCCGCCGCCCCCGGCACCTGCGCCTGACCGCCGAGCAGGCCCTTGGCACCGACCTCACTGGCCACCCGCGTGACCTCGTCCGCGAAAGTCCGCAGCGTCTCCGTCATCTGGTTGATCGTTTCGGCCAGCTGCGCGACCTCGCCGCGCGCGCTGACCCGCACCTTCTGCGACAGGTCGCCGTTGGCGACCGCCGTCGTCACCTGCGCGATCCCGCGCACCTGGGCCGTCAGGTTCCCGGCCATCGTGTTGACGGAGTCCGTCAGGTCCTTCCACACGCCCGCGACCCCCGGCACCTTGGCCTGGCCGCCCAGCTCGCCCTCCGTGCCCACCTCGCGGGCGACCCTCGTCACCTCGGAGGAGAAGGACGACAGCTGGTCCACCATGGTGTTCACGGTGTTCTTCAGCTGGAGCATCTCGCCGGCCACGTGCACGGTGACCTTGCGCGACAGATCACCCTTCGCGACGGCCGTCGTGACGAGAGCGATGTCACGCACCTGCGCGGTGAGCCTGTACGCCATCGTGTTGACGGAGTCGGTCAGATCCTTCCAGGAACCGGACATTCCGCGCACCTGGGCCTGACCGCCGAGCTTGCCCTCGGTGCCCACCTCCAGCGCCACGCGCGTCACCTCGTCGGTGAACGCGGACAGCTGGTCGACCAGGTTGTTGACCGTACGCCCGACCTTCAGGAACTCCCCGCGCAGCGGATGCCCCGCCCCCTCGGCGGCCTGCGCCCGCAGGTCCATCCGCTGGTCCAGATCACCCTCGGCCACCGCCGACAGCACCCGTCCCACCTCGGACACCGGCCGGGCCAGGTCGTCGACCAACTGGTTCGAGGCGTCGATCGCGGCCGCCCAGGAGCCCTCGCAGGCACCCGTTTCCAGCCGTTCGCTCAGCTTCCCCTCGCGGCCCACCATCCGCCGGACCCGCGACAGCTCCCCGGTCAGGTGCAGATTGCGGTCGGCGACCTCGTTGTAGACGGCGGCGATCTCCGCCATCACGCCCTCGCCGGACACCGTCAGCCGCTTGCGGAAGTTTCCGTCCCGCATCGACACCAGGGCCGTGAGCAGCCGGTTCAGAGCGGCGGTATCGACCTCTGTCGTGCCGCTGCGCCGGGACCGCCCGCCCTTCGGCCGCGTCCCCGTACGCCGCACCACTGCGCCAGACTCCACCGTGTCCCTCCCGAAAGGGTCGACCACTGTTCCACCGGACACCTGACTCATCACAAGCCGGCTCTGCAAGCCTGCCCAGTGTTTCACCCTGGCCGAACCCGGCCATAACACTTCGGCACCATCGCACACCCGCCGTACCCTGCGAGTGGATTCCCGGACGACGGCACCATGCCGTCCGCGAAGGTAAGTAACCTGGCAACCGATGTCCAACCGCGTCGAAGGAGATTCGTGATCACGGCACGGGCGGCTGCCAGCTTCGATCCCCTCGGGCGCTCGGTCGCCGCCGCTCGCGCGTTCGTCCGCGACACCCTGCAGGGCTGGGGCTTCGCGGACATCGTCGACGACGCGGTGGTCCTCACCAGCGAGCTCGTCACCAATGCCGTGGTCCACGCCGGCACCCGGGCGGAGGTGCTGTGCCTGCGCACCGAGGACGGCGTCCGGGTCGAGGTCGCCGACCGCTACCCGGAGCGCGGACTGCCGCTGGGGCACCCGGGCGAGCGCCCGTACGCCGACCCCGACCGCGAGAACGGCCGCGGGCTGATGCTCTGCGCCGCCCTGGCCACCCGCTGGGGAGTCGAGTACACGTCCACCCACAAGCACGTCTGGTTCCGCCTCGATCTGCCAGACCGGCCGGTCGGTACCCGCTCGGCGGGCCCCGTCGTCCCCGACCAGCTGCTCCCCCTCGCCGACAGCCGGGTCCGCGTCGCCGTCCTCCAAGTCGACTCGGGCGATGCCGTCTCCGCCTGGAACGAGGACGCCGAGCACATTTTCGGCCACCCCGCCGAGAAGGCCGTGGGCCGCCCGCTGGCCGAGCTCGCCGCGTGGCCGCAGACCCCGGGCACCGGCACCGGCATCGTCGAGGCCCTGCGCCTGTCCCGCTGGGAGGGCAGCTACGGCGTCCGCGGCGCCGACGGGCGCGTCATCCCCGTCTACGCCTCCCACCTGCGGGTCCGCGACGCGCACGGCGAGCCGTCCACCGTCTGCCTGCTCGTCCACGACGACGAGCGCGCCCTCCTCCAGAGCCCCGTACGGGTGCCCTCCACGGACAGCGGCCACTTCGGCGAGCCCCGTGCCGCCGACCCCTTCGAGGTCTTCATCGGCTCTCCCGCCCCCGACGACCTCGACGGCCTGCTCCAGCGCACCGTGGAGCGCGCCCGCGACCTCCTGGACGCCGATGCCGCCTTCCTGCTGCTCGCCACCGACGACGAGACCGAACTGGAGGTCCGGGCCACCACCGGCCTGCCCTCCACCCGCCAGCGCTTCGCCCGCGTCCCGGTCGAGGCCGGCACCAACCGCTACGGCTCCGCCCGCATGCCGGCCGTCCACGACGACCTCGTCGCCGTCCCCGGGGCCGTTCCGCTCCTGGAGGGCACCGGTATGCGCTCCGCGGTCACCGTCCCCCTCAAGGTCGAGGGCCGCCTCACCGGCTCCCTCGGCGTCGCCGCCGAGACCGCCGGCCGCTACTCGAACGAGGAGGCGCTCCACCTCCAGTTCGCCGCCGACCGCATCGCCCTGGCGGTGGAGTCCGCCCGCCTCGGCGAACTGGAACGGCTGCGCCGCGGGTCCCTGTCCTTCCTCGTCGAAGCCTCCGACCTGCTGGCCGGCACGCTGGACCGGGACCAGACCCTGGCCCTCATGGCCCAGATGACCGTCCCGACGCTCGCCACCTGGTGCGCCGTCTACACCATCGCCGACCAGTCCTCGGACCCGTACCTCTCATACGTCCTCCACGAGGACGAGGACCGCATCGACGGTCTGAAGGCGCTGCTGTCCCGGGTCAGCCCGCCCGAACCGGTCCGCGAGGCCGGCGCCCGCCCGTGGCCGGAAGCCGCCCTCGCGGTCGGTGGCGAGACGGTGGTCCTGCCCCTCCTCGCCCGTAACCGCGTGATCGGCATGCTCACCCTCGGCAAGCCGAGGGAGGAGCACTTCCGCCAGGAGATCCTCGAACTCGCCGAGGACCTCTCCCGCCGGGCCGCGCTGGCCCTGGACAACGCCCGTCTCTATTCGGAGCGCACGGCGATCAGCCGCTCCCTCCAGCGCAGCCTGCTGCCGCCCGGCTCCCCCGCCATCCCCGGCATGGAGGTAGAGGTCATCTACCGCGCCGCCGGCGAGGGCAACGAGGTGGGTGGCGACTTCTACGACGTGTTCCCGATCCGCGACGGCGCGTACGGCTTCGCCATCGGCGATGTCTGCGGCACGGGACCGGAGGCGGCTGCCGTGACCGGCCTGGCCCGGCACGCGCTGCGCCTGCTGGCCCGCGAGGGCCTCGGCGGCCCGGCCGTCCTCGAACGCCTCAACGCGGCCATCCTCGACGAGGGCGCCCGCAGCCGCTTCCTCACCCTCCTCTACGGCGAGCTGCACCCGCAGCCGGACGGCGGCGCGCTGATGAAGGTCGTCTGTGCGGGCCACCCGCTACCGCTGCGCCTGCGTCCGAACGGCATGGTCGACGCGGCGGCGGAACCGCAGCCCCTGCTGGGTGTGATCGAGGACCTCGAGCTGTACGAGCAGACCGTCATGCTCGACCCTGGCGACGTCCTGCTGTGCGTCACGGACGGTGTGACGGAGCGGCGTGAGGGCAGCCGGATGCTCGGGGACGACGGCCTCACGGAGGTCCTGACGACCTGTACCGGTCTGACCGCCGGTGCGGTCGCCTCCCGTGTCCTGCGCGCGGTGGAGCGCTTCGCGGCCGAGCCCGCCTCGGACGACATGGCGATCCTGGCCTTCCGGGTGCCTCATCCTCGCGCGGGCGATTAATCGCGGTGCGGTCGGCTGCGGCCTGGGCTAGCCTCGGCGACCATGTCGACTCCCCGTATACGCCCCGATTACACCGCCGACGAACGCACCCAGCTCCTGGGCTGGCTCGACATGCAGCGCTCGATCATCCGCTGGAAGTGCGAGGGCCTCTCCGGCGAGGACGCCCACCGCCCCGTCCTGCCGTCTTCTCCGCTGATGACGGCCGCAGGTCTCGTCTCCCACATGCGCTGGGTCGAGCACTGCTGGTTCGAGGTGATGCTGCTGGACCGTCCTTCCGGCGCCAACCCCCAGTTCGGGGAGGTGGAGGACGCGGACATGCAGGTCGACGGGATCCCCCTCGGCCGGCTCCTCGAGGAGTACGACGGCCAGTGCGCGGTGTCGAACGAGATCGTGGCCTCGCTCTCCCTGGACGACACGGGCCGCAACACGGAGTTCAAGGCGGGTGCCGCCTCGGTGCGCTGGGTCCTGCTCCACATGATCGAGGAGACGGCCCGCCATGCCGGCCATCTCGACGCGATCCGCGAACTGCTGGACGGCGAGAAGGGCTACTACTGACCCTTGAACGCAAAAAGGCCCCCGCCGAATGGCGGGGGCCTTTTCTTGTGGAGCCCTTTAACGGAATCGAACCGTTGACCTTCTCCTTACCATGGAGACGCTCTACCGACTGAGCTAAAAGGGCGGGTTGTTCGGCGGCGTCCTACTCTCCCACAGGGTCCCCCCTGCAGTACCATCGGCGCTGAAAGGCTTAGCTTCCGGGTTCGGAATGTAACCGGGCGT
>NZ_JBEZYV010000019.1:0-144798 GCF_040638905.1 Streptomyces virginiae
GGGGGGTGTCTCCTCGGCTCGCGCGGGACTGACCTTCTCGGCCGTACCCGCCGGTGCGCGCTCGTCCTGCGGGGACACCCCCCACCGACCCCACACCCCCACCCCGGCGGCGCCCCGTCCCGGACGAAGCGGGGCCGTGGGGTGGGGACACTCCGGGGGCTCCCCGCAGGACGAGGCGCAACCACCGGGCACAACCGGGACATGCCCGCACGCGCCGAGCCGAGGAGAGCCCCCGGAGGGGCACCACCCCACCCGAAGCCACCGCCCTACCCGACGGGCCACACCCCCGGCCAGGGGACGCGACCCAGCCCCGCCGGCGATTGAGACGCGGCCACCGGCCCGCAGCCGGGAACGGGAACGGGCCGGGCCCGGTGCCCCCGTGGGGGAACCGGGCCCGGCCCGAACTGCTGACGCGCCGCGAGGCGTACCGCTTAGTTGTCGTCCTCGTCGATCAGGAAGCCCCGCATCGGCGACGGCGCCTGCATCGGCTGCGGCGCGGCCGGCCGCACCGGAGCCATCGGCTGGGTCATCGCCGGCGACATCTGCTGCTGGCCGCCGTAGGACGGACCGGCGCCCATCGGGGAGGGACCGCCCATGGACGGGCCGCCCATGGAGTGGCCCATCGCACCGGCCGGAGCCATCGAAGGCGACGGCGACGGGGGCAGCGCGGGACCGGCCGGGTTGCGCGGCGGGGCCAGGGAGTCGTCCGCCTGGGTCTCCAGCTGGCGCAGCTGCGACTCCAGGTAGGACTTCAGACGCGTACGGTACTCACGCTCGAAGCCCCGCAGGTCCTCGACCTTGCGCTCCAGCGTGGCACGGGCGGACTCCAGGGAGCCCATCGCGACGCGGTGCTTCTCCTGCGCGTCCCGCTCCAGCGCGTCGGCCTTGGCGCGGGCGTCCCGCTCCAGGCCCTCGGCGCGCGACCGGGCCTCGCCGACGATCTTGTTGGCCTCGGAGCGGGCCTCCGCGATCGCCTGGTCGGCGGTCTGCTGCGCCAGCGACAGGACGCGGGCGGCGCTGTCGCCACCGGCACCCTGCTGCGGGAGCTGCGGCTGCTGCATCTGCTGCATCTGCTGGCCCATGGGCTGCATCTGCTGACCCATCGGCTGCATCTGCTGGCCCATGGGCTGCATCTGCTGGCCGAGCGGGTTCTGGCCGCCCATCGACTGCTGCTGCTGCATCTGCTGCTGGCCCATGCCCTGCGGTCCACCCATGGGGTGCTGCTGCATGGGTCCGCCCATGGGGCCGCCCATCGGGCCGGGGCCCTGCTGGCCCTGGCCGCCGGGGCCCGGCGGGAGCTGCGGCGCGCCGCCCGGCAGCTGGGGCGGGCCCATCTGCGGGTTCTGCTGCTGCGGCGGGCCGGATATGGCCGCGGGCACGGGGGCGCCGGGGCCGCGCTGGTCCTGGGGCTCGGGCTTGCGCATGCTCTGCTGCTGCTGGTTCTGCGCGGCGGCACGCGTGGCGGCAGCCAGCTTGGCGCGCAGGTCCTCGTTCTCGCGCAGCAGGCGCGTCAGTTCGGACTCGACCTCGTCGAGGAAGGCATCGACCTCGTCCTCGTCATAGCCTTCTCGGAGGCGGACGGTCGTGAACTGCTTGTTCCGCACGTCCTCGGGAGTCAGCGGCATGTCTTCTTCACCTCTACGTAGTCGTCGGCAGTCGGCTGGACCGTATCGGGACCGTCCCCGCGCGTACGGGGAAGCTCATCGTTCACACGCTTCTCGCAGCGGTGCTCACGAAGCTGATGAGGATGTAAACGATGATCATCAGAACGAAGAAGGACAGGTCGAGTGCCACGCCGCCGAGACGCAACGGCGGAATGAACCGCCGAAGGAGCTTGAGCGGTGGATCGGTGACAGTGTAGGTGGCCTCCAGAACGACCACCATCGCCTTGCCGGGTGTCCATGAACGTGCGAACTGGAACACATAGTCCATGACCAGTCGGAAGATCAGCACGATCAGGAAGCACATCAGCACGACGTAGACCACTTGCAGTGCGATGCCCATCCCGCGCTTCCCTCTCCCCGTTTCCCGATCTGTTCCCGGTCCCGTATCTGACGGATCGGTCTAGCTTTGGTTGAAGAACCCGCCCTCCGCGATGCGGGCCTTGTCCTCCGCCGTGACATCGACGTTAGCAGGCGACAGCAGGAACACCTTCTGTGTCACGCGTTCAATGCTGCCGTGCAGACCGAACACGAGTCCGGCGGCGAAGTCCACGAGACGCTTGGCGTCCGTGTCGTCCATCTCCGTGAGATTCATGATCACCGGAGTGCCCTCACGGAAGTGTTCCCCGATGGTACGGGCCTCGTTGTAGGTCCGGGGGTGCAGTGTCGTGATGCGGTACGGCTCCCGCTCGGAGACGACCTTGGGCATGATCACGGGGGCGTTCTTCTCCAGGTTCGTGCGATCAGGTGTGATGGATGCCACGGGGGCAATTCGCGCAGGACGTCCGTTTTCCACCGGAATTGGGATGGGTTCCCGCTGCGCCGGAGGCTGTACGGCTCGTACCGGTTCGTCCGATACGGGCGACTGGTGCACGGGCTGCTGTCGGCGATCCCGCTCCCGAGCCCGCTCGATCTCCGGCTCGGGCTCGAACTCGTCATCGGGGTCGTACCCCGGGTTGTCGTACCGGTCGTCCTCCACGAGGCCGAGGTAGACCGCCATCTTGCGCATCGCGCCGGCCATTCTCCGAGTCCTCCGCTCTGTGGTGGATCGCCCTGTCGCAGGTGCCGCCGTGTCACGAATGTCACCAACTGCCCGCGATCCACGTGGTCTGCCCGCTCATCGACGGGAATGACCATATTTTCTGCTGTGGTCCGACTTTCTTCGCGACGTTACCCGAGCCGGGGTCTCGCGCCGAGTACCGCAGTGCCGACGCGTACATGTGTCGCACCGGCCGCAACGGCCTGTTCCAGGTCTGCGCTCATCCCGGCCGACACCATCGTGGCAGTCGGATGGTCCGCGCGCAGGCGGGATGACAATTCCATCAACCGCTCGAAAGCGGCCTGTTCGCGTCCCGCGTAGTGGCCGGACAACGGTGCGACGGTCATCAGTCCGTCGATCCTCAGTCCCGGTGCCCCGGCGACGAGGTCCGCCAACTCCGCCAGCTGCTCCGGTGCGGCACCGCCCCGGATACCCCGCTCGCCCGACTCGGCGTCGAGGGCGATCTGGACGAGGCAACCGAGTTCACGGCCGGCGCCGGTCGCGGCCGCCGAGAGGGCGGTCACGAGCCGGGGCCGGTCGACCGACTGCACCACATGCGCGTATCCCGCCACGGAACGGACTTTGTTGGTCTGCAACTGGCCGACGAAGTGCCAGCTGAGCGGCAGATCCGCGCAGGCCGCGGCCTTGGGGGCGGCGTCCTGGTCGCGATTCTCGGCAACATGACGGACGCCCAACTCCGCCAGCAGTCGTACGTCGCTCGCCGGGTAGGTCTTGGTGACCACGATGAGGGTCACCTCCCCGCGCTCCCGGCCCGCCGCGGCGCAGGCGGACGAGATACGTTCCTCCACCCGCACCAGGTTCCCGGCGAGCTCCGACTTACGATCCGTCATTCTTCTTTTCCCCCGGGGTCCGGGGGTACTCCCCCCGGGAAAGCTCCGTCAACCAGACATATCCGGCCAGCCGGCCGGTGACCCGGTCGCGACGGTACGAGAAGTGGTCCCGCGACTCCAGTGTGCAGACCGGTGAACGCAGGCCGTTCACCACCCCCGCCTCCGCGAGCTGCGCGTGCACCCCCGCGACGACGTCGACCGCCGGTGTGCCCCAGCTGGTCTCGGCCCGGGCGGCGGGAACCACCGACGCCACCGACTCACGCATCTCGGCCGGCACCTCGTAGCAGTGCCCGCAGACCGCGGGTCCGGTACGGGCGACGATCCGCCCTGGTTCGGCGCCGAGGGAGACCATCGCCTCCACGGCCGCGGGCACCACCCCGGCGACCAGTCCGGGCCGCCCGGCGTGGGCGGCCGCGGCGATCCCCGCGACGGGGTCGGCCAGCAGGACGGGCGTGCAGTCGGCGGTGAGCACGGCGAGGGCGAGTCCACGACGGGCGGTCACCACCGCGTCCACGGCGGGGATCGCGGTGTCCGCACCCCACGGGCCGTCGACCACCGCGACGTCCCGGCCGTGCACCTGGTTCATCCAGACCACCAGGTCCGGGTCGAGTCCCAGGGATCGCGCCGCCAGGGCCCGGTTCGCGAGAACGGCGGCCGGGTCGTCTCCGACCGCGCCGCCGAGGTTGAGCTCTTCGTACGGAACGGCGCTCACTCCGCCCCACCGGTCGGTGAAGGCGAAGTGGGCGCCGCCCACGTGATGCTGCTCCGGTGTCACTTCAAGAAGTCCGGGACATCCAGTTCCTCGGCCGGGCTGTCCTGGTACGGCCGGGCCGTGGGGACCTGCGGCGCGGGGGCCTGGACCTCGACCGGGGCCGCCTCGACGGGGGCCGGGGGCTCCTCGCGCGGGGGGACCGTGCCGAGTCCGCCGAAGGCCGGGCGGGCCGGCTCGGCGGCGCGGACCGGAGCCGGGGCGGGCTCCTCGCGCTTGGTGGACGCGGCGCCGATGACGTTGTCCCGTCGGGCCGGGGGCTGTCCGCCGTCGAAACCGGCGGCGATGACGGTGACCCGCACCTCGTCGCCGAGCGCGTCGTCGATGACGGCGCCGAAGATGATGTTCGCCTCGGGGTGCGCGGCCTCGCTCACCAGCTGCGCGGCCTCGTTGATCTCGAAGAGACCGAGGTCCGAGCCGCCGGAGATGGAGAGCAGCACGCCGCGGGCGCCGTCGATGGACGCCTCCAGCAGCGGCGAGGAGATCGCCATCTCGGCGGCGGCCACCGCGCGGTCGTCGCCGCGGGCCGAGCCGATGCCCATCAGGGCCGAGCCGGCCTCGGACATCACGGACTTGACGTCGGCGAAGTCGAGGTTGATCAGACCCGGGGTGGTGATGAGGTCGGTGATGCCCTGGACGCCGGAGAGCAGGACCTGGTCCGCCGACTTGAAGGCGTCCAGGACGCTGACCTGGCGGTCCGAGATGGACAGCAGGCGGTCGTTGGGGATGACGATGAGGGTGTCGACCTCTTCGCGGAGCTCGGCGATGCCGTCCTCCGCCTGGTTCGCGCGGCGCCGGCCCTCGAAGGTGAACGGCCGGGTGACCACACCGATCGTCAGGGCGCCCAGCGAACGCGCGATGTTGGCGACGACGGGTGCGCCGCCGGTGCCGGTGCCGCCGCCTTCACCGGCGGTGACGAAGACCATGTCGGCCCCCTTGAGGACCTCCTCGATCTCCTCGCGGTGGTCCTCTGCCGCCTTGCGACCGACCGCCGGGTTGGCGCCGGCGCCGAGGCCGCGGGTGAGTTCGCGGCCGACGTCGAGCTTGACGTCGGCGTCGCTCATCAACAGCGCCTGCGCGTCCGTGTTGATGGCGATGAACTCGACGCCCTTGAGACCGACCTCGATCATTCGGTTGATGGCATTGACACCACCGCCGCCGACACCGATGACCTTGATGACTGCGAGGTAGTTCTGCGGTGCTGCCACGTCGAAGGCCTCTCGCCTCGAGTTACGTGTCGCCGCCTCGCGGGCCTGCGTTGCGACGACTGATGCCGAAATAGGGACGGTCCGAACGCGCCGACCCGAACCCTCACCCTGAAGTTTAGGGTTAGGGGTGTGTCTGTTCCTTGGAATCTTCCGAACAGGACACTAAGTCGACAAGTAGCGCGTGTTCAACGAACACGCCGAACCTCCCGTTTTTCTTTTCACCCTATGTGATCACCCGTATCGCTGGCCAACCAGGGTGCGTCGCTGTTCGACCTGACGTCAACTCCCGGCCGCAGCAGGGGCGGTGGGAACGCTCACGTCGAAGTGAGCGGCCTTCGGCGCGGCTTTCAACAAAGCGGTCAGCGCGCGCCCCTTCGCGTCGCTCTGTTCGCCGCTGCCCCACCGCACGGACCGGCCCCCGGTCAGCTCCAGCACGATCGAATCGTAGGAACCCACCTTGACCTGCACGGTTTGCCCGGCGATCGGCGCCGGGAGGGATCCGGCGACGAGCACGGCCTCGTGCAGCAACCGCTCTTCGTCGAAGCGGCGGGCGCTCGGGGAGCCTCCCGCGTTCAATTCGAGGACCGGAACACCCGCGGGTGCTTTCGGAACCGTGTCGAATCGCACACCCGATGCGTCCACTTCCACGAAGTTGGCGTCCTTTTTGATGAGCAGGACGGGTTTGCGCTCGGTCACCTTCAGTCCGATTCCGTGCGGCCAGGCCCGCACCGCATCGACCGAATCGATGCGGGGCAGACGGCCCCGTACGCGGCTTTCGATCTCGTCCGTGTCGATGCCCACGAGGGGCGCTCCCACCGGCACGGCCGCGGCGGAGATCACCTGCTCGGGCGTGAGCACGTCGGTGCCGGTGGCGGTGACCTTCTCGACGCGGAGCCAGGAGGACCCGTAGAGGACCCAGCTGCCGCCCGCGACGAGGAGCACCGCGGCGGCCAGGGAGGCCAGCGCGGGGACCCGGCGCAACTGCTTGCCGGGGCCCCGCGGGACGTTCCACTTCACGGGCTTCGCGGGCTTCGGGCTCTTGGGCGGCTCGGTAGAGCCGGCGCCCTTGCGGGGCGGCCGGCCGGGCCGATCAGGAGACGGTGTGCCTCGCTGTGCGGTCGTCGCTCCGGCCACTCCTGTGCCTCCTGCGTCCGTGCTCCCGCGTCAGCGGGACCGGTGGGCTGCGATCGCCTCGTACACCATGCCGACCAGCAGCTCGTCGGCGTCCCGGCGGCCGAACTCACCGGCGGCGCGGGACATCTCGTACAGGCGGTGCGGGTCGGACAGCACCGGGAGGACCTGGCCGAGCACCCAGTCGGGCGTCAGTTCCGCGTCGTCCACGAGCAGGCCGCCGCCGGCCTTGACCACCGGCTGGGCGTTGAGCCGCTGTTCGCCGTTGCCGATCGGCAGCGGGACGTAGGCGGCGGGCAGCCCGACGGCGGACAGTTCGGCGACGGTCATCGCTCCCGCGCGGCACAGCATCATGTCGGCGGCGGCGTACGCGAGATCCATCCGGTCCACGTACGGTACCGGCACATAGGGCGGCATCCCGGGCATGTTGTCGACACGCGGCAGTTCGTTCTTCGGCCCGACGGCGTGCAGGATCTGCACGCCGGAGCGCTGGAGGGTCGGAGCGACCTGCTGGATGGTCTCGTTGAGGCGGCGTGCGCCCTGCGAGCCGCCGGAGACCAGCAGCGTGGGCAGGTTGGGGTCCAGGCCGAACGCGGCGCGCGCCTCGGGGCGTACGGCGGCCCGGTCGAGGGTGGAGATGGACCGGCGCAGCGGGATGCCCACGTAGCGGGCGCCGCGCAGCTTGCTGTCGGGCGTGGAGACCGCGACGGCGTGCGCGTACCGGGATCCGATCTTGTTGGCCAGTCCGGGCCGGGCGTTGGCCTCGTGGACGATGATCGGCACTCCGAGCCGCTTGGCCGCGAGGTAGCCGGGCAGGGCCACGTAGCCGCCGAAGCCGACGACGCAGTCGGCCTTGGTGCGCAGGAGGATCTCCTCCGCGGCCTTGATGGTGCCGCGCAGCCGTCCGGGGACGGTGATCAGCTCAGGGGTGGGCTTGCGGGGCAGCGGTACGGCGGGGATCAGCCCCAGCTCGTAGCCGCGCTCCGGCACCAGGCGGGTTTCGAGTCCGCGCTCGGTTCCCAGGGCGGTGATGCCCACTGAAGGGTCCTGCCTGCGCAGGGCGTCCGCGAGGGCGAGCGCCGGCTCGATGTGGCCGGCGGTCCCCCCACCGGCGAGTACGACATGCACCGAAATTCACCGCTCTCCGGACGGACGCTTCTTGACGCGCCGTCTCATCGACTTCCATCTCACCCCGGTCCGCCTCCAGCCGGTCTTCGGCTGTCGCGTCGCGAGGGCCGCGCGCGCGGCCGGCTCCTCCCGCGCGAAGGCGATGAGCAGTCCGACCGCGAACATGGTCGGCAGCAGGGCCGACCCCCCGTAGGAGAACAGCGGGAGCGGGACTCCGGCGATCGGCAGCAGGCCGAGCACCGCACCGATGTTGATCACGGCCTGCGCCGTGATCCAGGTGGTCACGCCTCCCGCGGCAAACCGTACGAAGGAGTCCTCCGTGCGTCCGGCCACGCGGATACCCGCATAGCCTAGAGCCGCGAACAGGGCGAGGACCGACAGCGTCCCCGCCAGTCCCAGTTCCTCCCCCGTGATGGCGAAGATGAAGTCGGTGTGGGCTTCGGGTAGTTGACCCCATTTTTCCACACTTGCACCCAGCCCGGAACCGAACCAGCCGCCCGACGCGAGGGCGTAGATCCCGTGTACGGCCTGCCAGCAAAGGTCGTTCTTGCCCGGTTCTGTCGCACCGATGCACTCCAGGCGGTCCATCCGGTGCGGACTGGTCTTGATGAGCAGCGCGACGATCGCAGCCGCGAAGGCCAGTACGCCGACGAACATCCGCGTCGGGGCCCCCGCGAGCCAGAGCAGGCCGAACAGGATGGCGCCCAGGATCATCGCGGTGCCCATGTCCCCGCCCAGCATGATGAGGCCGAGCAGCAGGAAGGCCACGGGGACCAGCGGCACCAGGAGGTGCTTCCACTGGCTCAGGAGGCCCTTGTCGCCCTTGCGGGCCAGCAGGTCGGCGCCCCACAGGATCAGCGCCAGCTTGCCGAACTCGCTGGGCTGGAGCATGAACGGGCCGCCGAGGGAGATCCAGTTCTGGTTGCCGTTGATCGAGACCCCTATCCCGGGGACCTGGACCAGGACCATCAGGAACAGCGTGCCGGCGAGCACCGGATAGGACAGCGCCCGGTGCAGCTTGACCGGCATCCTGGAGGCGGCCAGCAGCAGGCCCGCGCCGATGAGGGCGGCCAGGAACTGCTTCTTGAAGAAGTACGCGTCACCCAGGCCCAGCTGGAGGGCCTTGATCATGGAGGCGGAGTACACCATCACCAGACCGAGCACGGTGATGAGCAGGGAACTTCCGAAGATCAGGTAGTAGGCGGTGAGCGGGCGGTCCCACGCCCTGCGCAACTGCTGCTGCGTACGCCGCAGACCGGCCAGCGGCCCGCGCCCGGCGGGCCGCGTCGGGCGCTTCACGCTCACGCCGGGGCGCTTGCGGCCCTGCGCCTTCACGGCGGACGGCCGCCGCCCCGGCAGCATCTGCTTGGCCGGCATCTGTGATCTTCCCCTCCACTCGTACGAGGCGAGCATCCGGCCGGAGGGAACCTGTCCCGGCGCCCCCGGCCTAGGCCGTGTCCGCGGCGCTCTCGGCGGCCAGTTCGCGCACCGCGTCGGCGAACGCTTCCCCACGCTTGTTGTAGTTCGCGAACATGTCCATCGAGGCGCAGGCCGGTGCCAGCAGGACCGTGTCGCCGGGCTCGGCGAGCGCGGCCGCCTCCCGGACCGCTGCGAGCATCGCCCCAGTGTCGGTCCGGTCGAGGTCGACGACCGGGACCTCGGGGGCGTGTCGCGCCAGCGCCTCGGCGATCAGCGCCCGGTCGGCGCCGATCAGGACGACGCCGCGCATCCGCTCGGCCGACTTCCGCACGAGGTCGTCGAAGGTCGCGCCCTTGGCCAGGCCGCCGGCGATCCACACGACCTTGTCGAAAGAGGCGAGGGAGGCCTCCGCCGCGTGGGTGTTGGTGGCCTTGGAGTCGTCGACATAGACGACGGAGCCGACCTCGTCCACCCGGGCGACCCGGTGGGCGTCCGGACGGAAGTCGCGCAGCCCGTCGCGGACCGCGCGCGGCTCCACGCCGAAGGCGCGGGCCAGGGCCGCGGCGGCGAGCGCGTTGGCGATGTTGTGCGGGGCCGGCGGATTGACGTCCTTGACCTCGGCGAGCTCCTGGGCGTTCTTCTGCCGGTTCTCCACGAAGGCCCGGTCGACGAGGATGCCGTCGACGACGCCGAGCATGGAGGGGCCGGGGGCGCCGAGGGTGAAGCCGATCGCGCGGCAGCCCTCTTCGACGTCGGCCTCGACGACCAGGTCCTCGGTGGCCTTGTCGGCCACGTTGTAGACGCAGGCCACCGTGTTGCCCTCGTAGATCCGGCCCTTGTCCGCGGCGTACGCCTGCATGGAGCCGTGCCAGTCGAGGTGGTCGGGCGCCAGGTTGAGGACGGCCGCCGAGTGGACGCGCAGCGAGGGCGCCCAGTGCAGCTGGTAGCTGGAGAGTTCGACGGCGAGCACGTCGTACTCCTGCTCGCCGAGCACCACGTCGATGATCGGGGTCCCGATGTTGCCGACGGCGGCGGTGCGCAGGCCGGCGGCCTTCAGGATCGAGGCCAGCATCTGCGTGGTGGTGGTCTTGCCGTTGGTCCCGGTGATCGCGAGCCATTCGGCCGGCCCGGCGGGGGCCCGGTCGCCGGCTGCGGCCCCGTCGGCCCCTTGCGCCGCGGCCCGGCGGGCGGCACGGAGCTCCGCGCCGGCTGCGCGCAGCCGCCAGGCGATCTCGACGTCGCCGACGACGTCGACGCCGGCCGCGGCGGCGGCCAGGAAGAGCGGGCTCTGCGGCTGCCAGCCCGGCGAGGTGACGACCAGTTCGGTGCCCTCGGGCAGGGTCTCGCCCGCCGGGGCTCCGTCGGGGAGGTGGCCGAGACGGACCTCGATGCCGAGCTCCGCCAGCTCTGCGGCCCTTGCGCGGTGCGCGTCACCGTCGCCGTTGTCGACGACGGTCACGCGCGCGCCCAGCCCGGCCAGTGCCCGGGCGGCGCTGATGCCGCTGATGCCGAGCCCTGCAACGGTGATCCGGCCCGGCAGTCCGAACCGGCCCAGGGCGTCGGGGCCGAGCACGCCGGCCAGGTCGGTGGCGCTCACTTGTCGGCTGCCCATCCCGCGTAGAAGAGACCGAGACCCACGATCACGCACATGCCCTGGATGATCCAGAAGCGGACCACGACGAGGACCTCGGACCAGCCCTTGAGTTCGAAGTGGTGCTGGAGCGGCGCCATCCGGAAGACGCGCTTCCCGGTCAGCTTGAAAGAGCCGACCTGGATGACGACCGACATCGTGATGAGTACGAAGAGGCCGCCGAGGAGCGCCATCAGGAACTCCGTGCGGGAGCAGATGGCGAGGCCGGCGAGCGCGCCGCCGAGGGCCAGCGAACCGGTGTCGCCCATGAAGATCTTGGCCGGCGAGGTGTTCCACCACAGGAAGCCGAAGCAGGCGCCCATGAGGGCGGAGGCGACGACGGCCAGGTCGAGGGGGTCTCGCACCTCGAAGCAGGCGTTCGGGTTGGTGAGGTCGGCCGCCATCGCGCACGACTCCTGGAACTGCCAGACGCCGATGAAGGTGTAGGCGCCGAAGACCATCACGGCGGCGCCGGTGGCCAGACCGTCCAGACCGTCGGTGAGGTTCACGCCGTTGGACATGGCCAGGATCATGAACAGTGCCCAGACCACGAAGAGCACCGGGCCGATCGACCAGCCGAAGTCCGTGACGAACGACAGCTTGGTGGAGGCCGGAGTCAGTCCCCGCGAGTCCTTGAACTGGAGTGCGAGCACCGCGAAGGCGATGCCGACGATCAGCTGGCCGGCCATCTTGGCCTTGGCCCGCAGGCCCAGCGACCGCCGCTTGACGATCTTGATGTAGTCGTCGAGGTAGCCGACCAGGCCCATGCCAGCCATCAGGAAGAGCACCAGCAGGCCCGAGAAGCTCGGCTCGGAGCCGGTGAGGATCTTCGTCAGGGCGTAGGCGACGAGCGTGGCCAGGATGAAGGAGATGCCGCCCATGGTGGGCGTGCCCTTCTTGCCGGCGTGGCCGCGCGGGCCGTCGTCGCGGATGAACTGGCCGTAGCCCTTGCGGGCGAGCAGCTTGATCAGCAGCGGGGTGCCGACGACGGTCAGGAACATGCCGATGACACCGGCGAACAGGATCTGCCTCATCGGCCGGCGACCTCGCCCTCGACAGTGCCCTCGAGCAGGGCCTGCGCCACCCGCTCCAGACCGGCCGACCTGGAAGCCTTCACCAGCACGACGTCACCCGGGCGCAGTTCACTGCGCAACAGGTCGACCGCCGCCTGCGCGTCGGACACGAGCACCGACTCCTCACCCCACGAACCCTCGTTATATGCGCCCAGTTGCAGCCAGGAGGCTTCCCTGCCCCCGACCGCGACGAGCTTGCTCACGTTGAGCCGGACGACAAGTCGTCCGACCGCGTCGTGCTCGGCGAGAGCGTCGTCTCCGAGCTCGGCCATCGGGCCGAGCACCGCCCACGTGCGCCCCCCGTTCGCCCTGCCGCCACCGCCCATCGCGGCGAGCGCGCGCAGTGCGGCCCGCATGGACTCCGGGTTCGCGTTGTAGGCGTCGTTGACGATCGTCACACCGTCCGCCCGCTCGGTGACCTCCATCCGCCACCGTGACAGCGTGCCCGCCCCGGAGAGCGCGGTGGCGATCTCCTCGACGGACATGCCCAGGACGTGGGCGACGGCGGCCGCGGCAAGCGCGTTCGACACGTGGTGCTCACCGTACAGCCGCAAGGTCACGTCGCTGCACCCGGTCGGTGTGTGCAGTGTGAAGGAAGGCTGCCCCTTGTCCGTCATGCGGACTTCCGTGGCCCGGATTTCGGCGTCGTCGGCCTCGCCGAACAGGACCGTACGGGCCTTGGTACGCGCGGCCATGGAACGAACCAGCAGGTCATCGGCGTTGAGGACGGCGACGCCGCCCTCAGCCTCGGCCGGCAGCGCCTCGACGAGCTCGCCCTTGGCCTGTGCGATCTGCTCGCGTCCGCCGAACTCGCCGATGTGCGCGGTGCCGACGTTGAGGACCAGACCGATCCGAGGGGGCGTCAGTCCGGTGAGGTAGCGGATGTGGCCGATGCCGCGGGCGCCCATCTCCAGGACGAGGTGCTGGGTGTCCTCGGTGACGCGCAGCGTCGTGATCGGCAGGCCGATCTCGTTGTTGAGGTTCCCGGGGGTCCACACGGTCGGCGCGTGGTGCTGGAGCACCTGCGCGATGAGGTCCTTGGTGGAGGTCTTGCCGGCGGACCCGGTGAGGGCGACGACGTCGGTGCCCAGGCGGGCGACGACGGCCCGGGCGAGCGCACCGAGGGCGGCCACCACGTCGGGGACGACGATGGCCGGGACGCCGACGGGCCGGGTCGCGAGGACGCCGACGGCGCCGGCGGCGAACGCGCCTTCGGCGTAGTCGTGGCCGTCGACCCGCTCGCCGAGGAAGGCGGCGAACAGGCTGCCGGGGCGGACCTCGCGGGAGTCGTAGACGACGGGACCGGTGACCTGGACGGACGGATCCGGTATGTCGTGGGGCCGCCCGCCGGTGATGTCGGCGATCTCGGCGAGGGAAAGGGCGATCACTGGTTCACCTCGGCCTGTCGGACCTGGGTCGTTCGATCGAGCACGAGTTGGTGTTCGATCGCGGCGCGGAGCACCGTGCGGTCGTCGAAGGGCCGGACGACCCCTGCGGTGTCCTGGCCCTGTTCGTGGCCCTTGCCCGCCACGAGCACGGTGTCGCCGGGCTCGGCGCGCGCGACGGCGGCGGCGACGGCCGCCGCCCGGTCGGCGTCGACGAGGACGGTTCCGCGCTCGGCGGGCGGTACGGACACGGCGCCGCCGAACATCGCGGCGAGGATCGCGAGCGGGTCCTCGGAGCGCGGGTTGTCGGAGGTCAGGACGGCCACGTCGGCGAACCGGGCGGCCGCGGCGCCCATCGGGGCCCGCTTGGTGGTGTCGCGGTCGCCGCCGCAGCCGAGCACGATGTGCAGCTTGCCGGTGGTGACCTCGCGCAGCGCGCGCAGCACCGACTCGACGGCGTCCGTCTTGTGCGCGTAGTCGACGACGGCGAGGTACGGCTGCCCGGCGTCCACCCGCTCCAGCCGGCCGGGGACCCCCGGGACGGCGGCGACGCCGTCGGCGGCGGTCTGCGGGTCGAGGCCGGCGGCGGCGAGCGTGACGATCGCGGCGACGGTGTTGGCGACGTTGAAGGGGCCGGGCAGCGGGGCCTTGGCCCGTACGCGCTGTCCCTCGGGGCCGACCAGCGTCAGCGTGGAGTCCATGTGGCCGGTGACGACGTCCTCGGCGCGCCAGTCGGCGGCCGGGTCGCCCGCGGCGGAGAAGGTGACGACGGGGACGGTCGCCTCCTCGGCCAGGCGGCGGCCGTACTCGTCGTCGAGGTTCACCACGCCCAGGCGGGCCCGGCGGGGGGTGAACAGCCCCGCCTTCGCCTGGAAGTAGTCCTCCATGTCGGAGTGGAACTCCATGTGCTCGGGGCTCAGGTTGTTGAAGACGGCGACGTCGAAGACGCAGCCGTCGACGCGGCCGAGTACCAGGGCGTGGCTGGAGACCTCCATGGCCACGGCCTCGACGCCGCGTTCGCGCATGACGGCGAAGAGGGCCTGGAGGTCGGTGGCCTCGGGGGTGGTCCGCTCGGACTTGATGCGCTCGTCGCCGATGCGCATCTCGACGGTGCCGACCAGTCCGGTGCTGCGGCCCGCCGCGCGCAGGCCGCCTTCGACGAGGTACGCCGTGGTGGTCTTGCCCGAGGTTCCGGTGATGCCGATCTGGAGCAGGTCCTCGCCGGGCCGGCCGTAGATCGCGGCGGCGAGCTCGCCCATCCGGCCGCGCGGGTCGGGGACGGCCAGTACCGGCAGGCCGGTCGCGGCGGCGCGCTCGGCGCCGGCGGGGTCGGTCAGCACGGCGGCGGCGCCGAGGCCGGCGGCCTGGGCGGCGAAGTCGGCGCCGTGGGTCCTGGCGCCCGGCAGGGCCGCGTACAGGTCTCCGGGGCGGACCGCACGGGAGTCGTGCGTGATCCCGGTGATCTGCGCAGCGCCTGGCGACGGGATGCCCAGCAGCGCGGCCAACTCGCCCAGCGGGCTCGGAGTGGCGGACGCGGGCCTGGGCGCTCCCGGCGGCGCTGCCGGGGCGTCTTGCTGGGTGGTTCTGGGCTGATCAGCGTGGGGCACGGCGGTGAGCGTACCGGGCCCGGCGGCCGGGCCGCGAAGTGAGGGCCCGGCCCCGGCTGCGGCGTCCGGTCGGTTCCCGGGTTTCGGGGTGATCGTTGTCACTGATGGTGCCTCACGCTTTTCTGGCGGGCAGGCCGCGGCCGTGGGTCACTGGCCGGGCTGCGGACTGGGCTGCGGGGCGGGCTGCTGGGCGGGCTGCGGGCCGGGCTCGTAGGTGACCGGGAGCCCCGCGGGGGCGGTGCCGGTGGGGGCGACCTGGAGGGTTTTGAGGGCGAACTCCATGACCTTCTTGTAGATGGGGCCGCAGATCTGGCCGCCGAAATAGCTGCCCTTGGTGGGGTTCTGGATGGCGCAGTAGACGGTGATGCGCGGGTTGTCCGCCGGGGCGAAACCGGCGAAGGATGCGGTGTATCCCTTGTAGCGGCCGGTGGCCGGATCCACCCGGTTGGAGGTGCCGGTCTTGCCGCCGACCCGGTAGCCGGGGATCTTCGCCTTGGTTCCGGTGCCCTCCTGGTCGTCGACGACGGATTCGAGCATCTCGGCGAGGGTCTTGGCGGTCTCCTGGCTGATCACACGGTTCTGTTCGGGAGCCGGGGCCGGGGTGAAGCGGCCGTCGGGGCCCTTGGTGCCGCGGACCAGCGTCGGCTCGATGCGGACCCCGCCGTTGGCGATGGTCGAGTACACGGAGGCCGCCTGCATGGCGTTGAGGGACAGTCCCTGGCCGAAAGGGATCGTGTACTGCTGGGAGGTGGACCAGTCCTGCGGCCGGGCGAGGATGCCGCGGGACTCGCCCGGGTAGTCCAGGCCGGTGGGCCGGCCGATGCCGAACTTCGTCAGGTACGAGTGCAGGACCTCGTTGGACTCGGCCTGGGTGGGGCCGAGCTGGCCGGTGGCCAGGATGGTGCCGATGTTGGAGGACTTGGCGAGGACCCCGTTGAGGGTCAGGTACCAGGTCGGGTGGTCGATGTCGTCCTTGAAGAGCCGGTCGCCGCGGTGCAGCCGGTTGGGGACCTCGACGCGGGTGTCGGGGGTCGCCTTCTTCTCCTCCAGCACGGCCGCCATCGACATCACCTTGGCGGTGGAGCCGGGCTCGTACACGTCCTGGAGCGCGGCGTTGCCCATGGCGGCGGAGCTGGCCCGGGTCAGGTCGTTGGGGTCGAAGCCGGGGGCGTTGGCCATGGCCAGTACCTCGCCGGTGCGGGTGTCCTGGACGATGACGTAGCCGCGGTCGGCCTCGGACTTCTGCACCTGCTCGGCGATGGCGCTCTGCGCCGCCCACTGGATGTCCCGGTCGATGGTCAGCTCGATGTCGTCGCCGGGGACGGCGGGCTTCTCGCTGGAGCCGGCGGTGGGGACCTTGCGGCCGCCGGACTGGGCGTAGGTGATCTCCCCGTCCTTGCCGGCCAGCTTCTTGTCGAGGGAGGATTCCAGCCCGCCGGCGCCCCTGCCCTCGGCGTTGACGTAACCCAGTATCCCGGCGGCGAGGTCACCGCCCGGGTACACGCGCTTGCTGCTGTCCTCCTTGAACACGCCGGCCAGGACGTTGGCTCCGGGGGCGTTGTTCTTCTTGTCGGCGGTCGCCTTCTCGGAGAAGACCCGCTTGAGGTCCTTGATCTGGTTCCAGACCTGCGGGGTCTGGCGCTGGGCGAGGACCACGTACCGGCTGTTCTTGGTCCTGAGCTTGTCCGCGAGCTCCTTGGCGTCCTTGCCGAGGATCGGCGCCAGCAGCGCGGCGGCCTGCTCGGGGGCGTCGGGGGCCTTGCTGTCCTGCGGGGTGAACATCTTCGGGTCAGCGGTGATGTCGTACGCGTCGACGCTGGTGGCGAGGGCCACGCCCTTGCGGTCGGTGATCTCACCGCGCTCGGCGGCCAGCTTGACGTTGGTGTAGCGGTTCTTGGAGGCCGCCGCGGAGAAGGACGAGGCGTCGACGGCCTGCACCTGGAGCAGCCGGACGACGAAAGCGAGCATGACGAGGGTCAGGCCCACGCCGACCAGGCGCAGCCGGGGCCGGGGGCTGCCGAGCCGGATGGTGTGGGGCTTGCTGGGGCCGGAGGGGCGGCGCGTCGCCGGGCGGGAGGCCGGGCGGGCGGTGGCGCGGGTCCGGTCGCCCGGCCGCGACGGCCTGGCCGGCCCCGGCACCCGCCGCCGCGGCGGGTCCTGCGGGCTCACCCGGCCACCGTCCGCGGTGTGCCAGTGCCGGTTCCCGTGCCGGTGCGGTGGCCGTGGAACAGGGCTGCGGGCTTTCCGGGGCTCCGCCCCCGACCCCGCGCCTCACGCACCGGCGAGGCTGGTTCAGACGGGATCCGCGTCACGACGTCACCTTCCAGGGGTCTGGCTGGACTGCGGGGTAGCGGTGGGAGCCGGCTGGGCCGGGGCCGGGGGAGCGGCCGGGGCCGGGCCCGGTCCGGCCTGCGCGGGCGGCGTCGTCGTCGGGGCCGGGGTGGGCGACGGCGGCGCCTCGGCCACCGAGACGCTGCCGGCGACCTTGCCGTCGGGGCCGATGAAGACGGGGCTGCCGCCCGGGACCAGGCCCAGCTCACGCGCACGGCGCTGGAGTGCGTCGGGGGCGGAGTGGGCATCCACGTCGCGCTGGAGGGCCTGCTCCTCGTCGGTGAGGGCGGTGGTCTCCTTCTTCAGCCGGGTCAGCTGGAAGGAGCCCTCGTTGAGCGCGGAGTTCAGCAGCAGCAGGCTGATCAGCCCGCCGGCGAGCAGGGCGACGACCAGTAGGACGAACGGCATCCGGGCCGCCTGCCCGCCGGGCCGCGGCCGGGCCGGGCGGGCGCCGAGGGCCCGCCCGATGCGGGCCGCCTGCCCGCGGGTCAGCGTGGCGACCTTCCCGGCCTTGGTCACAGTCGCGCCTCCCGGATGCGTTCGACCCCCCGGAACCTCGCCGGGGCGGCCCGCCGGTTCTCGGCGATCTCCTCCTCGGTCGGCAGCTCCGCCCCGCGCGTGAGCAGTTTGAGCTTCGGCTGGTACTTCTCCGGCACCACCGGCAGCCCGGGCGGGGCGGTGGAGGTGGCGCCCGCCGAGAAGACCTGCTTGACCAGCCGGTCCTCCAGCGAGTGGTAGGAGAGGACCGCGATCCGGCCGCCGACCGCGATCCGGTCCACGGCGGCCGGGATGGCCCGCTCCAGCCCGGACAGTTCGCCGTTGACCTCGATCCGCAGCGCCTGGAAGGTGCGCTTCGCCGGATTGCCGCCGGTCCGCTTTGCGGCCTGGGGCAGGGCGTCGCGGATGAGCTCGACCAGCCGGGCGCTGTTGCTGAAGGGGGCCTTTTCGCGTTCGCGGACGATCGCGGACACGATCCGCTTGGCCTGCTTCTCCTCGCCGTACTGGCGCAGGATCCGCACGAGCTCGCCCGGCGCGTAGGTGTTGAGGACCTCGGCGGCGCTGATACCCGTCGTCTGGTCCATGCGCATGTCCAGCGGCGCGTCCTGCGCGTAAGCGAACCCGCGGTCGGCCTCGTCCAGCTGCATGGAGGAGACGCCCAGGTCGAAGAGGATGCCCTGGACGGCCGGGAGGCCCAGACCGTCGAGTACCTCGGCGAGGTCCGCGTAGATCGCGTGGACGAGGGTGGCCCGGTCGCCGAAGCGGGCGAGCCGTTCGCCGGAGAGCCGCAGGGCCTCCTTGTCGCGGTCGAGGCCGATCAGGCGGACGTCGGGGAACCGGGTCAGCAGGGCCTCGCTGTGGCCGCCGAGCCCGAGGGTGCAGTCGACGACGACGGCCCCGGGCCTCTCCAGCGCCGGGGCCAACAGGTCCAGGCACCGCTGGAGCATCACCGGGACATGTCGGGACTCGCTAGTCAAAGCGCCCTCTCAGATAACGGCGCGGCGTGCGTACGCACCGCCCGCTCCCCCGGCCGGTGAGCGGAAGAGGGCCGGGCCGTACGTACGCGCCGCGCACGCGGAGTCTTCATCGGTGGCCGGCGGCCGGTCAGGGCCGGGCTCCGGCCGGTTCGCGTCACTTTAGTGCAACGGTCGCCGCGGTCAACGAACCGGCCCGCGCGCCGTACGCGCCTCTCGGACCGAAGCCCCAAAAGCTCCCGAACCACCCGGACGGCCGACTCCCGCCCACCCCTGTGGGTTAGCTCACAACAAGCCCCGTTGACGTTCTTTGTCCAACCTCACGCGAGGCCGTCGGCGCCCGTGACCATTAACGTCGTACCCATGACGACTTCCGCATCCCTGCCTGCAGAATCCGCACCCGAGGCATCCGCCGGCGGATCCGTCACCGACCGGCTGGTCGAGGCGAACCAGCGTTACGCCGCCAAGTTCACCGACCCCGGCATGGACGCCCGCCCCGTGCTCCACGTGGCCGTCGTGGCCTGTATGGACGCCCGCCTCGACCTGCACAAGGCCCTCGGCCTGGAGCTCGGCGACTGCCACACCATCCGCAACGCGGGCGGCGTGGTCACCGACGACACCATCCGCTCCCTCACCATCAGCCAGCGGGCCCTCGGCACCCGCACGGTGATACTCATCCACCACACCGGCTGCGGTCTCGAAAGCCTGACCGAGGACTTCCGGCACGAGCTGGAGGACGAGGTCGGCCAGCGCCCCTCCTGGGCCGTCGAGGCGTTCCGGGACGTCGACCAGGACGTACGCCAGTCCATGCAGCGGGTCCGCACCAACCCGTTCCTGCCGCACAAGGACGATGTGCGAGGCTTCGTCTTCGACGTGCACACCGGGCTCCTCCGGGAGATCGATCCCAGCTCCTGAGTGACACAAGGCCCTAACGCCGTCAAGAATGCGGGGGGACACCACCCGGGAACCCCGGGTCCGGTGTCCGTGTTTCGGGGTGGGCCGGTCATGCGCCAAGGGCGTCGGCCCTGAGAAATGGGCCGAGGAGAACCAGGTGACGACGTATGACGACCGAGCGAGCCTCGCGGATCTGACCAGCACGGCGGAGCGGGTCCGCCGGTCGGTCGAGAGCGTGATCGAGGGCAAGCCCGAGGTCGTTCGCCTCGCGCTGACCGTGCTCCTCGCCGAGGGGCACCTGCTGATCGAGGACGTGCCCGGCGTGGGCAAGACGATGCTCGCGAAGACGCTGGCCAAGTCCATCGACTGCTCGGTGCAGCGCATCCAGTTCACGCCGGACCTGCTGCCCTCCGACATCACGGGCGTCAGCATCTACGACCAGCAGCGCCGCGAGTTCGAGTTCAAGCCGGGCGCGATCTTCGCGCAGATCGTCATCGGCGACGAGATCAACCGCGCCTCGCCGAAGACCCAGTCCGCGCTGCTGGAGTCGATGGAGGAACGCCAGGTCACCATCGACGGCACCACCTACACGCTGCCCAGCCCCTTCATGGTCGTCGCCACCCAGAACCCGGTGGAGATGGAGGGCACCTACCCGCTGCCCGAAGCCCAGCGCGACCGCTTCATGGCCCGCGTGTCCGTCGGCTACCCCAGCCCCGAGGCCGAGCTCCAGATGCTCGACGTGCACGGCGGGGTCAACCCGCTCGACGACCTCCAGTCCGTCGCGCACGCCCACGACATCGTCAAGCTCATAGAGGCCGTGCGCGAGGTCTACGTCGCCGAGCCCGTCCGGCGCTACGTCGTCGACCTGGTCTCCGCCACCCGCAGCCACCCCGACCTGCGGCTGGGCGCCTCCCCCCGGGCCACCCTGCACCTCCTGCGCGCCGTCAAGGCCTCCGCCGCGCTCGCCGGCCGGGACTACGTCCTGCCCGACGACGTCCAATCGCTGGCCGCGCCGGTCCTCGCGCACCGGCTGCTGCCCACCGCACAGGCCCAGCTGAACCGGCGCACCTCCGAGCAGGTCGTCGGCGAGATCCTCCAGCGCACCCCCGTACCGGCCGCGCACGCCCGCGGCGAGATGCCGCCCGGCGCCGGCGCCCGGAGCTTCTGATGGGCGCCGGCGGCCCGGGAGACGGCGGCGGACTGCGCGCCTCGCTGTCCGGGCTGACCACCCGCGGCCGTTCCTTCGTGGCCGCCGGGATCGCCGCTGCCGTGTGCGCCTACGTCCTCGGCCAGGGCGCACTGCTGCGCGTCGGCCTGCTGCTCGCCCTCCTGCCGCTGCTCTGCGTCTACGCCCTGCACCGCACCCGTTACCGGGTCTCCGGCAGCCGCCGGCTGACCCCCGGGCGGGTGCCCGCCGGCGCCGAGGCCCGGGTGCAGCTGCGCATGGACAACGTCTCCCGGCTGCCCACCGGCCTGCTGATGCTCCAGGACCGGGTGCCCTACGTACTGGGCCCGCGCCCGCGGTTCGTCCTGGACCGGGTCGAGCCCGGCGGCCGCCGCGAGGTGTCCTACCGGGTCCGCTCCGACCTGCGCGGCCGCTACCCGCTGGGCCCGCTCCAGCTGCGGCTGACCGACCCCTTCGGGCTGGTCGAGCTGACCCGCTCCTTCAGCACCTACGACACCCTCACCGTCATACCGCGCACCGAGCCCCTCCCCCCGGTCCGGCTGACCGGCGAGTCCAACGGCTACGGCGACGGCAGCCGCCGCTCCCTGGCCCTGGCCGGCGACGACGACGTGATCCCGCGCGGCTACCGGCGCGGCGACGACCTGCGCCGCGTGCACTGGCGCTCCACCGCCCGCTACGGCGAGCTCATGGTCCGCCGCGAGGAACAACCCCAGCGCAGCAGGGCCACCGTCCTGCTCGACACCCGCCGCCTCGCCTTCGACGGAGCGGGACCCGACTCCGCCTTCGAATGGGCCGTCTCCGCGGCCGCCTCCAGCCTCGTGCACGTCCTGGAACAGGGCTTCTCCACGCGGCTGCTCACCGACACCGGGAGCTCGGTGCCCGGCGAGGGCGGCGGCGGGTTCTCCGCCGGCGGGCACGAGTCCGCGGAGGCCGCCGGGCTGATGATGGACACCCTCGCCGTGGTCGGGCACTCCGACGGCGCCGGGCTCTCCCGCGCCTACGACGCGGTGCGCGGCGGCGGCGGCTTCGGCGAAGGCGGCGGCGACGGGCTCCTCATCGCCTTCTTCGGCGACTTGGACGACGTACAGACCGAACTGGCGGCCAAGATGCGCCAGCGCACCTCGGGCGCGGTGGCCTTCGTACTGGACACCGGGGCCTGGGGCGGACGGCCCGAGCCCGGGCACGACGTGGTCCCGCTGGAGGAGCGGCTGCGCAGGCTGCGCGACGCGGGCTGGACGGCGCTGGCCGCCACGCCCGGGGCGGCCTTCGGCGAGCTGTGGCGCCAGGCAGGGGCCGGACGCGTCGGTACGGGAACGAGCGGAGGCCGGGAATGAGCGGACGGGCGAAACTGACGGTGTTCGCGGCGCTCGCGACGCTTCTCACCTCCTGGTCACTGAGCCCGCTGGTGGAGTCGCAGGCCTGGCTGCTCCAGGGCGCGCTGCTGCTGGCCGTGCAGAGCGCGGTGGGCGCGGGCGCCCGGCGGGTGCCGCTGGCGCGTTCGCTGACCGTGGCCGCGCAGCTGCTGGTATCGCTGCTGCTGCTCGCGCTGCTCTTCGCCGGCAAGGTCGAGTCCACCGGCAGCGGGCCGCTGGCCTACTTCGTGACGGACTTCGGCTCGCTGTTCGCGCAGGGCGTCCACGACGTCGGCGAGTTCGCGATACCGGCACCGCTGACGGACGGCATCCAGCTGCTGCTGGTGTCCGGGGTGCTGCTGATCGGCCTGCTCGTGGACCTGCTGGCGGTGACCGCGCGCACAGCGGCCGCGGCCGGGCTGCCGCTGCTCGCGCTGTACTCGGTCGCCGCGGGCCTGTCGGGCGGCGGGGAGGCCTCGTGGGTCTCCTTCCTGATGGCGGGCTGCGGCTACCTGATGCTGCTGCTGTGCGAGGGCCGCGACCGGCTCGCCCAGTGGGGGCGGGTCTTCGGAGCGGCACCGCGCGGAAGCGGCGCGGCCGACTCCGGTCTCAGCCCCGGCGGCGGCCGGGCGACGGCTCCGGTGCGGTTCGGCCGGCGCGTCGGCGCCATGGCCCTGGGCCTCGCCCTGGTGGTGCCGGCGGCGCTGCCCGCCCTCGGCGAGGGGCTGCTCGGCGGTCCCGAGGACGGCGAGGGCAGCGGCGGGTCCGGCGGCACGATCTCGGCGGTCAACCCGCTGGTCTCCCTGCAGAGCAACCTGAACGCGCAGGACAACCGTGTGGTGCTCAGGTACCGGACGGACAACCCGCAGCAGAGCGAGCAGTACCTGCGCATCCTGGCCCTCGACGAGTTCAGCGGCGCCAAGTGGGAGGCGTCGGGGCGGGCCCTGACCGACGTGCCGCAGCAGCTGCCCGCCCCGCCGGGTCTCGGTGACCAGGTCCGCCTCGGCGCGACCGAGGTGACCACGAACATCACGGCGTCGGACAGCTACAGCCAGCGCTACCTCCCCCTGCCGTACCCGGCGACCGCGGTGGACGTCCGCGGCAAGTGGCGCTTCGAGCCGGTCGGCCGGACCCTGGTCGGCGACCAGCTGGGCAGGGACAAGTACCAGACCGTCCGGGGCGCCGAGTACAACGTGCGCAGCCTGCTGCTGAAGCCGACCGCGCAGCAGCTGCAGAAGGCCCCGGCGCCGGACCCGGCGATCCGCGAGGAGTACACGAAGGTCCCGGACAACCTGCCGCCGGTGGTCGCCGAGACGGCCCGCCAGGTGACGCAGGGGACGAAGGACGACTACTCGCGCGCGGTGAAGCTGCAGGACTTCTTCGCCGTTAGCGGTGGGTTCCGCTACGACACGCAGACCGCCTCGGGGACGGGGCCGCAGGCCGTGGCCCGGTTCCTCGCCGACAAGGAGGGCTTCTGCATCCACTTCGCGTTCTCGATGGCGGCGATGTCCCGCACGCTGGGCATCCCGGCGCGCGTCGCGGTGGGCTTCACTCCCGGGGAGAGGCAGTCGGACGGCGTCGTGAACGTGTCGATGCGCGACGCCCACGCCTGGCCCGAGCTGTACTTCCAGGGCGTGGGCTGGACCCGGTTCGAGCCGACGCCCCGGTCGGGCCTCAACGTCCCGGACTACTCCCGCACGCAGGCTCCGGCGGCCCAGCCGTCCGCGCCGGCGCCGCTGCCCTCGCAGGGCGCGGTGCTGCCGGCTCCGGCGCCGTCGGCGTCCGTCGAGTGCCCGCCGGCGCTGAAGAAGCTCGGTGAGTGCGGGCCGACCGCACCGCAGCAGAGCGCGGCCCGGGACGGCGGACCGTCCCTGGCGGCGGTCCTCGGCTGGGCGGCGGCCGTGGCCGCGGTGCTGGGCCTGCCCCTGCTCCCGCTGCTGTGGCGCAGCCGACTGCGGGCCCGGCGCCTGGGGACCGGGGAGGTGCCGGCGGCCTGGCAGGAGCTGGCCGACGCCGCCTGGGACGTGGGCGTGGCCCCGGACGAGGCGCTGTCCCCGCGCCGGGCCGCGAGCCGGATCGTGGACCTGGGCCAACTGGAAGCGGACGCCGCCGCGGCGGTGCACCGGGTGGCGGGCGCGGTGGAACGGGCCCTGTACGCGCCGCCGGGCGCGGAGGTCTCGTACGCGGGCCTGGCGGACGACGTACTCCAGGGCCGGGCGGGCCTGCTGGCCGCGGCGGACCGCCTGCCCCGGCTGCGCGCGCTGCTGCTGCCGCGCTCGGCGGCCCGGATCTCCTGGGCGGTCTCGGCCCGCTGGTCGGTTCTGGCCGGGGCGGCCTCGGCCCGCCTCACGGCCCTCCGGCTCCGCCTCCCGCTCCGGGGCCGCGGCTAGGGCGTGCCTGTCGGATCTTGTCGGCCGAGCCGCGTTGTCCGGTGCCGTGCCTCGCGAGGCGGAGGAGCTCTCCGCGTACCGGACGTAAGCGGAGCCCCGACAACGCGGCGAGACGCGGTGCCGGGCAGCGCGGGCCCGGCAGGATCCGAAGGAAGGCGAGGGGGTGTGGGGGCAGAGCCCCCGCAACGGCGCCGCGCCCAGCGCACCACCTGCGGAACCCGCGGACGCGAGAACGCGGCGAGGCCCGATCCCCCCGGGCCCCGCCGCGTCCGCGCTTTTCCCACCGGGTCCCCCGTACCTCCTCCCGGTTCCGGAAGGAGGTACCCGGTCCGCTCCGCAGCCCCGTGTCGGCGGTGCGGACCGGGTCTCCTGTCCGTTGCTCCCAGTCTGGCGTCCACGCAGGTGGGAGCCCATCCGCGCGCGTACTCATTTCCGCGGCTAGGTACGGGTACTCAGCGACCGCGGCGGGCCCCACCAGTTGTACGGCCTGACGCGCCCGCGCGGCACCGCCGACTGGGGGGTGCCGTGCGGTTCAGCGGTTTCCGCTGACCCGGCCGCGCAGCAGCAGCGACAGCGCCGAATGCACGTCGTCGAGGGACCGCTCCCGCTGGAAGGACTGCCAGTCCAGGGCGGCCACCAGGACCATCCCCACCATCGCGGCCGCGGTGAGCGGCACGTCGATCTCGGAGCTGAGCTCCCCCCGCTCGACGCCCTCGCGCAGCACCTTCTCCACGACGGCCACCGCCTCCTGGCGGACCACCATCAGGGTGGACTGCCAGGTGCGGTTGGTGCGCCACAGTTCGGCGACGTACAGCTGGGTGAAGGCGGGGTAGCGGTCGATGAAGACGAGGCCCGCCCGGATCATGGCGTCGAGCGCCTCGACCCGGCTGCCGCCGCGCGCCTCGGTCTCCTCGGCCGCCGTTCGCAGCGATGCCGTCAGCAGGCCGACGCCGTGCCGGAGCAGTTCCTCGAAGAGCTCGTTCTTGCTCGCGAAGTTGTAGTAGACGGTGCCCTTCGCCACGCCCGCCCGCTCGGCGATCTCATCGACCGTGGTCGCTGAGAAGCCCTTCTCGGCGATCAGGGTGACGGCCGCTTCGTAGAGCTTCTGCCGGGTGGCCCGACGACGGCCCCCGCCGGTACCCGTACCGGTGCTGCTGCTGTCCATGGCGCTGATTGTCACAGGTCAACACATCCCTACAGGGTCAGTTCCGGGTGCAGTCGGTCCATGGTCCACACCTGCTTGCCGCGGGCGGCCAGCGCGGTCAGTGCGAGGGCTCCGACCGTGAAGGCCACCAGGACCACGCTGCCCTGCCAGACCGGGGTGAGGTCGCCGCCGGTGATGAGGTGGCGCAGGCTCTCCACGACGTAGGACATCGGCAGGTAGGGGTGGACGGCGTTGAAGAAGTCCGGACTGGTCTGGACGGGGTAGGTGCCGCCGGCCGAGGTCAGCTGGAGCATCAGGACGGCGAGGACGAGGATCCGCCCGGCCGCGCCGAACTTGGCGTTGAGCCACTGGATGATCGCCGCGAAGCAGCCGGTGACCAGCAGCAGGAAGCCGATGGTGAGGGCCGGGTGGGCCATCTTCAGGCCGAGGTCCGGGGCCCACTGCAGGACGGACATCAGCAGGGCGACCTGGGCGGCGCCGATCCCCATGACGGGCAGCCAGCCGGCGAGGGCGATCCGCCAGGGCGAGGCGCCGGCGGACAGGGCCCGCTTGTTCATCGGGGTGATCAGCATGTAGGCGACCATCGCGCCGACCCAGAGGGACAGCGGGATGAAGTAGGGCGCGAAGCCGGTGCCGTAGTTGGGCGCCTTGTGCAGGGACTGGTTGGCGAGCTTGATCGGGTCGGCCATGACCTCGGTGCGGGCGTCCCGCTGCTGCTGGTCGTAGTCGGGGATCTTGCCCACGCCCTCGTGCAGGCCGCCGGCGAGCTCGCCGGTGCCGTCGACGAGCTTGTACATGCCTCCGTCGAGGCGGTGGGCGCCGTCGCCGAGCTTGCCGACGCCGTCGCTGAGGGCGCCGGAGCCGGTGGTGGCGGTGCCGAGGCCGGTGTGCAGCTCGGCCATGCCGGTGGCGACCTTGTGGGCACCGGTGTTGAGGGCGTTGACCTTGGCGACGGCCGCGTCGAGGTCCGCGGCGAGGTGGGGGGCCTTGTCGGCGAGGTCGCGCGCCTTGTTCTCCAGGTCGGTCAGCTGGGTGCGGAGCTTGGACACGTCGCCGTTGGCGTTCTTGACCAGGGCGCTGACGTCACCGCTGAGTTCGGCGGCCTCCGCCATGTCGTCCCGGACCCTCTTCAGGTCGGGGCAGGAGGCGAGGTGCGGTTCGCCGCCGGGGGTGACGCAGTGCTTGGTGTAGTAGGCGTCGGCGCCGGTGGAGGCGCGCTTGGCGGCGGCCGCGGCGGCCGGGGCCTTCTCGGCGAACTTGTCGAGGTGGTTGTTGACCACCTTCGCGCTGTCGGCGACCAGTTCGGCGGTGGCCGCGAGGCTCTTGGGGTCCTTGACGAAGGGGCGGGCCTTGTCGGCCGCGCCGTTGACCTTGTCGGCGACGAGCTGGGTGCCGTTCGCGACGTCCCTCGTGCCGGTCTCCAGCTTGGCTGCGCCCGAGTTGAGCTTCTTCAGGCCGTTGGCCAGCTCGCCGCTCTTCTCCCCGGCGGTGTCGAGGCCGTCGGCGAGCTCCTTGGCGCCCTCCTGGGCCTTGCCCGCCCCGTCCTTGAGCTTGTCGGCGCCGTCGGCGGCCTCGGCGGTCTTGTCGTGCAGGTCGGAGAAGCTGACGAAGATCTTGTCGAGGAAACCGCGGGAGGCGTTGGCGGACGCCGCCGAGCGGACCTCGGAGAAGACGGTGCGCGAGATGGAGCCGACGACGTAGTTGTTGGCGTCGTTGGTGCGGACCTGGAGGGCACCGGTGGTGGGGTCGTCGCCCGAGCTGGAGGCGATCTTCTCGCTGAAGTCGGCCGGCATGGTCAGGGTCAGGTAGTAGGTGCCGTCCTCCAGGCCCTTGGCCGCCTTCTCGGGGCTCACCTCCCGCCAGTCGAAGGTCCTGCTGTCGCGGAGCTTCTTGGTGATCTCGCCGCCCGCGTCCAGGTGCTTGCCGTCGACGCTCGCGCCCCGGTCGGAGTTGACGAGGGCGACGGGCACCTTGTCGAGGCGGCTGTACGGGTCCCAGAAGGACCAGAGGTAGAGGGCTCCGTAGAGCAGTGGCAGCAGGAGCAGCGCGACGAGGGCGGCCCGGGGCAGCTTCCCCCGCCCGAACCGCTTCAGCTCAAGCGCGGCCAGCTTCGGCGAGCGCATCGTCCGCCCCCTTCGTGTCGACGTTTTCGGTGTCGGTGTCGGTGTCGGTGTCGTTTCCGGTGCCGGAGCCGTCGTCGGTGCCGTCGGCCGCATCGGCGGCGGCATCGGCGGCGGCATCGGCGTCCTTCTCCGGGTCCGCCTCGACGTCCTCTTCGGCTCCCCTGCCGGCCTCGGCGTCGTCCTTCGCCCCCTTGCCCCACGTGATCTTCGGGGTGTCGGCGGCGGGCCTCTTCGGCTTCTCCTCCGGTGCCCCGTCGTCCGCCTTCGGGCCGGTCCGCAGGACCACGGCGTCGGCGGGGGCTTCGCTGCACACCGCGAGGACGGTGGTCCCCCGGGCGGCGATCGAGCGCAGCAGGGTCCAGACCTCGCCGCGTTCGGGGTCCGAGAGCTTGAGGTCGAGGTCGTCCAGGGCGAGCAGCCGCGGGGAGCCGAGCAGGGCGATGGCCACCGACAGCCGCACGGACTCCAGCCGTTCCAGGTCCCGGACGGTGGTGCGCTCGGCCTTGGGCAGTGTGGCGAGGTCCAGTCCGGCGGCGTCGAGGGCGGCCTCGATCCGGGCGGAGGCGGCGGCGCGGCGCTCGGCCCGGGGCCGCAGCAGGGAGCGGATCGGGGCGTCGTAGTGGCGCTGGAGCAGGGCGCCCTCGCGCAGCTGCTCGGCGACGGTGAGGGACTGGTCGAGGTCGTTGACCCCGGGGACCGGGCCGAGGGCGGCGATCCGGCGGACCGCGGCCATCTTCTTCGGCAGCCGGTGGGGGCCGACCTCGGCGTGGCCCTCGGTGGGTTTCATCCGCCCGGTGAGGGCAAGGAGCAGGCAGGTCCGGCCGCTGCCGGAGGGGCCTTCGACCGCGATGAGCGAGCCGGGCGCCGCGTCGAGGCCGAGCCCCCGGAAGGCCCAGCCGCGCGGGCCCTTGAGTCCGAAGTCCTCGGCCTTGACGGCCGCGCCGTGCGGGCTGTCCACGCCGTCCCCCTTCTTTTTGAACTGACCGGTCAGTTCAAAAACTACCACCTGATGCCGCACCAGGCGTGCAGGAGGGGGTAGTTGCTCTGCATATGACGGAAAAAGCGCAGGTCAGGGCGATTGTCAGTGGGGGCCGTCACGATGGGGGCAACGCACAACGCATCGACAGGAGGTTCGTCATGGCCACACCGTCCCCGTCCCCTGTCCACCCCGTCCTGCGGAAGTCGGCGGCCCCTCCGGCCGCCCTCGACCTCCTCGCCAAGGCCCACAGCGGCCTGGCCGAGGCCGCCCGGCTGACCCGGCCCAACGAGCGCTACGCGACGGCCCACCTCTCCGCACTGCGCACCGCCGCGGCCGTGCTCGCGGCGCGCGGGCGCCCCGAGCCGGCCAACCCGCGGCGGCGGCCCCGGATCCGCAGCGCGTGGGAGGTGCTGCCGGAGCTGGCACCGGAGCTGGCCGAGTGGAGCGCCCTCTTCGCCTCCGGCGCCGCGCGCCGGGCCCGGGCCGAGGCGGGGATACCGGACGCGGCGAGCGCCCGGGACGCGGACGACCTGCTGCGCGCCGCCTCGATGTTCCTGCGCCTGGTGGAGCGGATGCTCGCCGTACGGGTGCCCGCCCAGAGCCCGGCCCAGACCTTGCCCCAGCCACGGCCGGAGCGTCCGGACGCGGGATGACCTGCCCGGCTGCGGAAGGCAATAGGGTGGGGCACTGACCGCTCACCCTTACCGCGCCGAGGAGCCATCAGCCGTGTCGGACACTTCCCGCCCCCGTGCCTCCCTCCGCACCGCCGTGGTGTGGGAGGTCCTCAAGGAGGCGCTCGACCGCCGGGTGAAGGCGACCGGACGGGACGTGCTGGACGTGCTCGACACCGGCGGCGGCACCGGCAAGTTCGCCGTGCCGGTGGCCCACCTGGGCCACCGGGTCACCGTGGTCGACCCCAGCCCCAACGCCCTGTTCGGGCTGGAGCGCCGGGTGGCCGAGGCCGGCGTCGCCGACCTGGTCCGCGGCGTCCAGGGCGACGCCCAGGGCCTGTTGGACGTGGTGGAGCGGGAGGCGTACGACGTGGTGCTCTGCCACGGCGTCCTTGAGTACGTGGACGACCCGGCCGAGGGCGTGGCCAACGCGGTGGCTGCCCTGCGCCCCGGCGGCACGCTCAGCCTGCTGGCCGCCGGCCTCGGCGGGGCCGTACTCGCCCGCGCCCTGGCCGGGCACTTCACGGAGGCCCGTACCGCCCTCGGCGACCCGGCCGGCCGCTGGGGCTCCGGCGACCCGGTGCCGCGCCGCTTCACCGCCGAGCAGCTCTCCGAGCTGGTCGGGGAGGCCGGCCTGGCGGTCGGCGCGGTGCACGGCGTGCGGATCTTCGCCGACCTCGTCCCGGGCGTCCTGGTGGACACCGAGCCGGGCGCGGTGGAGGCGCTGCTGCGTCTGGAGGAGGCCGCGGCGGAGCTGCCCGCCTTCCACGCGGTGGCCACGCAACTGCACGTCCTGGGCGAGAAGCAGGTCTGAACTGCGCTCTTGCGCGCACGGAGTCTGCCGCCGACCCTCCGCTTCGCCGGTCCGCCCCGTATGATCGGGAGCAGTGACCGGCATGGCGATCGGGCCATTGGGGAATAACGGCCTCAGTGACCGCTCCCGCGGCGGTACGGTTTTCACGCAGTGGCGTTACGGCTGTGTCTTTCTGTGCTTTGTCATTTTGGAACGTGTGTAGAGGGCGGGTGTCACGGGGGCGATTCCCCGCCTATCCTGAAGGGGACCCCTGGTCGCTACCCCCGCGACCGACGGATGAGGAGGACTCCCGTGCCGCTCTCGGAGCACGAGCAGCGAATGCTCGAGCAGATGGAGCGAGCGCTGTACGCCGAAGACCCCAAGTTCGCGACAGCGCTTGAGGGCAGCGGGCTGCGTACGTACACCCGGCGACGGGTCTACCAGGCAGTCGCAGGCATTGTGGTGGGTATCGCGCTCCTCATGACCGGTGTGATCATTCCGAACGTGCTCTGGATCAGCGTGGTGGGCTTCCTCGTCATGCTGGGATGTACGGTCCTGGTGGTCACCGGTTGGCGCAAGGCACCCAAGCCCGGCGAGCAGCCCGTCTCCGGAAGTACTGGCGGTTCGGCCCGCGGCCACAACCGGCAGCGTCGGTCGATGATGAACCGCATCGAGGACCGGTGGCAGCGCCGGCGTGACGAGCAGGGGCAGTAGCCCCGGACCACGTGAGTGAGGGGACGGCCGCCACCGTGCGACCGTCCCCTCACTGTTGTGCGCCGGCCTGCGGTCCACGGGCGTCCCCGTACGGCATGATGATCCGATGAGTGTGCTCCCCCTGGTCTTCACCAGCGGCTGGGCCAGCGGGATCAACGCATACGCCGTGGTCCTCCTGCTCGGCATCTTCGGCCGTACCGGCCTGACCGACGAGGTCCCCGCGTCGCTCCAGCGCCCGGATGTGCTGATCGTCGCCGCCGTGCTGTTCCTGTGCGAGGCGGTCGCCGACAAGATCCCGTACGTCGACTCGATATGGGACACCGTCCACACCGTGATCCGCCCGGTGGCAGGTGCGGCGATCGGCGCCCTGCTGGCCGGTCAGAGCGGCTCGCTCTCCGACATCACCGCCGGGGCCGTCGGCGGCACCACGGCGCTGGCCAGCCATTTCGTGAAGGCCGGCACGCGGATGGCGATCAACACCTCGCCCGAGCCGTTCACCAACGTGGCAATGAGCATCGCCGAGGACCTCGGTGTGGCGGGCCTGGTCACCTTCGCGATGTTCCATCCGCTCGCCGCCGCGATCATCGCGGGCTCCCTGCTGGTCGTCGGGCTGGCCATACTCTTCTTCCTCTGGAGCCGGATCCGCCGTTTCCTGCGCCGGCGCGCCCAGCGCCGCGAGGAGAAGCGGCTGGCCACGGAGGCCCGCCAGGCCACCGGGGCCCCACCCCGCTGACCGCGGGCGCCCGCACGGGGCCATAGGCTCGCCCGCATGGCACGAATTGCGGTGATCGGCGCCGGCATGGGCGCGATGGCGACGGCGGCCCGGCTGGCCGTGGCGGGGCACCAGGTGACGGTGTACGAGCGGAGCGCGACCTACGGCGGGGCCGTCGGCCGGTACGAGCGCGAGGGCTTCGCCTTCGACACCGGGCCCGGGCTGCTGCACCTTCCCGCCGTCTACCGCGACCTCTTCCTGAAGACCGGCAAGCGGCCGCTGGAGGAGTGCGTCGACATGGCGCAGGCCGACCCGGCCGTCCGCCACGTCCTGCCCGGCCACGGCATCGACGTCACCCTGCCCGGCGCCTCGCACGGCGGTGTCGCCGCCGCCCTCGACGGCGCGTTCGGCCAGGGTGCCGGTGAGCGCTGGAACGGGGTGCTGGGCCGTGCCCGCGACGCCTGGGACGCCACCCGCCGCCCGCTGCTGGAGGAGCCCCTGCGGGACGGGGCCCGGCAGGCGCTGGGCGGCGACCCGTACCCGGCCCTGCGGCGCAGCGGCCTGCTCCGCCGCCGTACACCGACCCTCGCCGAGGTGGCCGGGCGGGAGCTGGGCGGTCCCCTGGCGCAGGTGCTGACCGGAGTGGTCCGCGGCTACGGCCTCGACCCCGCCACGGCTCCCGGCTCGGCGGCCGTGCTCCCGTACATGGAGCAGACCTTCGGCAGCTGGTACGTGAGCGGCGGGATGCGGGCACTGGCCACCGCCGTGTACGAGCGCTGCCTGGAGCGGAAGGTCGCCTTCGTCTTCGGGGCGGAGGTCCGCGAGGTCCTGGTCCGGGGCGGCCGGGCGGCCGGCCTGCTGCTGGCCGACGGAACGGAGGCGGCCGCCGACTCCGTCGTCTGCGGGATCGACCCGCGGCGGCTGCCGGCCGGTTCGCTCCCGTGGCCCGCCGACGCCGTACCGGCCCGCGGGGACGGCGTGCCCGGCCGGATCACGCTGCTGCTCGCGCTGCGCGGGGCCCGCCCGGCGGGGACCGTCCACCGCACCCTCGTGCACGCCGCCGGGGCGCAGGTCACCGTCATGCGGCCGGACGATCCCGCCACGCGGCCCGACGCGGAGCACGAGGCGGTCACCGTGAGCGCCGTCCACGGCCCGGGGACCTCGGAGCCCGGGGAGCTGCTGAACCTCGCTGAGAAGGCCGTACAGGGCCTGCGGGAGCGGCTGTTGTGGCAGGAGGTGCGCACCCCGGCCGACATCGAGGCGGCCACCGGTGCATTGGGCGGCGCGGTGCCCCCGCCCGCCCTCGCGGGCGCGGGGGGCCGGCTGCTCTATCCGGCCAACTCCACGGCCGTGCCCGGGTTGTACCTGGCGGGCGGCTGGGCCCACCCCGGCGGCGGGCTCGCGCACGCCGGGATGACCGGGGCCCTGGTGGCCGGGCTGATCGTGGAGGGTGCGGGCTTCCGCGGCTCCCAGTGACCCGGCCGCGGACCCTGACCTCGCCCTGACCCCGCCCTGACCCCGGCCCCGGCCGGCTCAGTAGCGGTACTGCTCGTACTCCCCCTGCTGGGGGTACGGGTACTGCTGCGGCGGCTGCCCGCCCTGCTCGTCCGACGGGTACGGCTGGCCGCCCCCGTCGGTGGATCTCTGCTGCGGGACCCAGACGCCGCCCGGCGGGGTGTCGGTGGAGTACTGCTGCTGCCCGTAGTCGGCGTACGGGGCGTAGTCGTAGGGCTGGGGCGGGACGACGCCCCCGCCGGTTCCGATGTACGGGTCCGAGTAGGCGGCGTAGACCTGCTGCTGCTCGCCCGTCGGGTAGCCGCCGGAGTAGTCGTAACCGCCCTGGTTGTGCTGGTCGTAGTACGCCGCGTACTGGTGGCCGTCCTGCTCGGCGGTGGTGAACGGCGAGGCGAAGGCCGCCGTCTGGCCGACCTCCGGGGCAGGCGTCGAGAAGCTCTGTATCCCGTAGGACCCGGTGTCCTCGGGCACCGGCTGCGGGCTGTAGACCTCTTCGGCCGCGGCCCGCAACGGCCGCTCGTCCGCGGCCCCGTCGGCGTCCCCGTACTCCAGGGCGGTGACCTGGAGCGCCGGTTCCGGCGTCGCGGTCCTTCCCCTGCGGCGCCTGGCCTGCCGTACGGGCTCCCCGCCGCGGCGCAGCGCCCAGCCGGCGACGAAGCCCTTGCGGAAGGAGAGCGTCACCAGGGTCTGGCCCACGGCGAACGCGGCGGCGCCGGCGCCGATGACCGGCACCGAGGGCAGTATCACCCCGGCGACGACGCCGAGGAAGCCGGCGAAGGCGAGCAGGCGCCAGCGGAGCCGGGCCTTGTACTGCATCAGTACCTCGGCAAGCAGCCACAACGCGACGATTCCGAACGCGATGTAGAGGACCGTCATACCCATGCAAGGCCCCTCTCGGTACGGCCGTCACACGGGTACGGCCGGTCAGGCCCGCTGGTGCAGGCCCAGGTTCTCGTAGATCTCGAGAGTCGCCGTGGAATTGTTCAGCGTGATGAAGTGCAGTCCCGGTACACCTTCGGACAGCAGCCGCGCGCAGAACTCCGTGGCGAACTCGATGCCAATGGAGCGTACAGCGGCCGGGTCGTCCTTGACGGCGAGCATGCGCTCTTTCACGTCCGCGGGGAAGACAGCGGTGCTGAGCTGGGGCAGTCGGTCGAGCTGCTTGATGCCCACAACAGGCATGACCTCGGGGATGATCGGGGTCTCGCAGCCCGCCTTCTCGACGCTGTCGCGCAGCCTCAGATAATTCTCGGGATCGAAGAACATCTGGGTGATCGCATAGTCCGCGCCCGCACGGCACTTGTCCACGAAGTGCCGGATGTCCGTATCCCAGTCGGTCGATCGCGGGTGCATCTCGGGGAACGCCGCGACGCCGACGCAGAAGTCTCCGGACTCCTTGAGCAGCCGCACCAGGTCGGCGGCGTAGTGCACGCCCTCGGGGTGGGCCACCCAGTCGGCCATCGGGTCGCCCGGCGGGTCGCCGCGCAGGGCGAGCATGTTGCGGATCCCGGCGTCGGCGAACTGGCCGATGACGTGGCGCAGTTCGGCGATGGAGTGGTCCACGGCGGTGAGGTGCGCGACCGGGGTCAGCGTGGTGTCCGCGGCGATCTCCTGGGTGGCCTTGACGGTGCCGCCGCGGGTGGAGCCGCCGGCTCCGTAGGTCACGGAGACGAAGCTCGGGGATACCGCCTCGACCCGGCGGAGGGCGTTCCAGAGGTTGCGTTCGCCCTTCTCGGTCTTCGGGGCCCAGAACTCGAAGGAGTACGAGCGCCCGGACGCGAGGAGGTCGCGGACCGTGTGTGCACGGTCCGACCAGGTGGAAGCGGTACCAGAGGCCATGTGGGCAGGTTAGACGCGGCCCGGCGCTCCCCGAAGCGGCGTCCGCCTTTTGGACACGTTTTTGGACACCTGGGCTTCCGCCTCTGGCTCGAAGGGGCCTGTACGGACTATGCGGCGCGGAATGCCACCGGTCGTCGGCTGTCCGGGCGGACGGGACCGGAGGGCTCAGCCGAGCCGGGCCCGGACGCGCTTGGCGAGGTCGGCGGCGGCCGCACCGGGGTCGGAGGCCTCGGTGAGCGCGCGGACGACCACGACGCGGGTGGCGCCTGCGTCCAGCACCTCGTCCAGGTTCGTGGCGTCGATGCCGCCGATGGCGAACCAGGGCCGGTCCTGCTCCAGGGAGGCCGCGTAACGGACCAGGTCCAGGCCGGGGGCGTGGCGGCCGGGCTTGGTGGGGGTGGGCCAGCAGGGCCCGGTGCAGAAGTAGTCCACGCCCGGTTCGGCGACGGCCGCGGCGACCTCGTCCTCCGCGTGGCAGGAGCGGCCGACGAGGACCCGGCCGCCGAGGATGGCGCGGGCGGCGGGGACCGGGATGTCGCCCTGTCCGAGGTGCAGGACGTCGGAGCCGATGGCGTGGGCGACGTCGGCACGGTCGTTCACGGCGAGGAGCTTGCCGTGGCGGCGTGCGGCCTCGGCGAAGACCTGGAGGTGTTCGAGCTCCTCGCCCGCCTCCATGCCCTTGTCGCGGAGCTGGACGATGTCCACGCCCCCGGCGAGCACGGCGTCGAGGAACTCGGGGAGGTCACCCTGGCGCTTGCGGGCGTCCGTGCACAGGTAGAGCCGGGCATCGGACAGCTGCATGGGTGTACCCCCCGTGATGGAGGCGGTGTACGGGCGCGGGGCCCGTACACCGCGGTGGAGCCGGCTACTGCGGATCAGGTCAGAGGGCGAGCGCCTGAGCGCGGCGCTTCACCTCCGTGCCGCGATTCTCGCTCAGCGCCTGGGCGGGGGTGCCGGGCAGGGTCGGGTCGGCGGTGAAGAGCCACTCCAGGATCTCCTCGTCGGAGAAGCCGTCGTCGCGCAGGACGGTCAGCAGGCCGACGAGGCCCTTGACCACCTTGTCGCCGTCGATGAAGGGGGCCGGAACCTGCAGGGCCCTGTTCTCGCCCCGGCGAACGGCGATGAGCTGCCCTTCCTTGACCATCTGGCGGACCCGCGTCACCTCGACGCCCAGCATCTCCGCGATGTCGGGGAGGTACAGCCAGTCGGGGACGAGGGAATCGATCTTTGCGTCAATCTCGGTCACAGGCCAAGCCTGCCACCTCCCACCGACAGCCGGTACCCGGGGCGGACCGTCCGTGGCGCGCCCCCGGGGCCGGTGTCTACGCCGTGGCCGATTTCAGCGGGGTGCCGGGGTCCGCGACCTTCGCCGGGTCGACCGGGACGCCCGTCTCGATCAGCTTGCGCCCCTGCGCCAGGTCCCGGGGCCGGCCGACCGCGAGGACCGCGACCAGGGCGCCGTCGCGCAGCCAGCACACCGACCAGGCCTCCTGGGCCGGGTCCCCGCGCCGGACCAGGGTGTCGGCCCCGCCGTGGTGGCCGGCGTACTGCACGAAGCGCCCGAACTGCTCGGACCAGAAGTACGGCACCGGGTCGTAGACCGCGGTGGGCTCCCCGGCCAGAATGTTCGCCGCGACCGTCCTCGGGCCCTGGAGCGCGTTGTCCCAGTGGTGCACGAGCAGCCGCGCCCCGTACCGCCCGGACGGGAAGGAGGCGCAGTCGCCGACCGCGTACACCCCCGGCAGGGAGGTCATCAGGTGCGCGTCGGCGGTGACCGAGCCGTCGGTTCCGCGTTCCACGCCGGACCCGGCCAGCCATCCGGTGGCGGGACGGGCGCCGATGCCCACGACCACCGCGTCGGCGGGCAGGGCGCGCCCGTCGGCCAGGAGGACCCGCCCCTCCTCGACGCCGGCCACCTTCGCGCCGGTGATCAGCTCGGCGCCGGCCTGCCCGTACCAGCGCGACATCGGCTCGGAGACCTCGGCGGGCAGGGCGCCCGCCAGCACCCGGTCCGCCGCCTCGACGACGGTCACCGCGCAGCCGGCCTCGCGGGCGGCGGTGGCGAACTCGGCGCCGATCCAGCCCGCGCCGACGACCACGACCCGGGAGGCGGCCGCCAGGACGGGGCGCAGCCGCGCCGCGTCGTCCAGCGTGCGCAGCAGGTGTACGCCCGGGACGCCCTCGGCGCCGGGCAGGGTCAGCGGCTGCGCGCCGGTGGCCAGCACGAGGACCTCGTAGGGGACCGGTCCCGCCTCGGTGTCCAGCTCGTGGTCGGCGGCCCGCAGTCCGGTGACCTCCGTCCCGAGGCGGAGCCCGATGCCCAGGGCTTCGAAGTCCACGTCGAAGGCGGAGTCCTCGGCCTTGCCGAGCAGCACCGCCTTGGACAGCGGGGGCCGGTCGTAGGGCTGGTGCGGTTCGGCTCCCAGCAGGGTCACGGGGCCCGCGAAGCCCTGCTCGCGCAGGGCGACCGCGGTCTGCACCCCGGCCATTCCGGCGCCGACGATCACGACGCCGCGCTGATTCTGTTCCGTCTGCTCACTCACGCGGCCACCCTAGTCATCTGACGCTCCGTCAGGAACAGGTGCCGCCTTACCCGCCGTCCATGGCCGGGATAGTCTGGCCACCGTACCTATCGCGGGAGTCCGGCGCACCGGGCTGAGAGGGAGGCTGGCCGGCCTCCGACCGTACGAACCTGATCCGGGTCATGCCGGCGAAGGGAGGGGCTGGACGCCCATGCACTCATCTGGAGAGGGATCCGGCCGGGGATCCGACGTCCTCGTCATCGGGGGCGGGATCATCGGCCTGGTCACCGCCTGGCGGGCGGCGGAGCGCGGGCTGCGCACCGTACTCGCCGACCCGGCACCTGGCGGCGGCGCCGCCCAGGTCGCGGCCGGGATGCTCGCCCCGGTCACCGAACTGCACTACGGCGAGGAAGCCCTCCTCGGCCTCGGCCTCGCCTCCGCCGAACGCTATCCGCGCTTCGCCGCCGACCTCGCCGAAGCCGCCGGCGGCCTGGACATCGGCTACCGCGCCTGCGGCACCCTCGCCGTCGCCCTCGACGCCGACGACCGCCTCCACCTGCGCGAACTCCACGCCCTCCAGCGCCGCTGCGGCCTGGAGTCCGAATGGCTCACCGGCCGCGAATGCCGCCGTCTGGAGCCCATGCTCGCCCCCGGCGTACGCGGCGGCCTGCGCGTCGACGGCGACCACCAGGTCGACCCGCGCCGGCTCGCCGCCGCCCTGCTCGCCGCCTGCGAAGGCGCCGGAGTGACCGTCCACCGGGCGGGCGCCGAGCAGCTGCTCACCACCGCGGACCGGGCCACGGGCGCCCTCCTCGACGACGGTACGCAGCTGCGCGCCGACCAGGTCGTCCTGGCCGCGGGCTCGCTCAGCGGCAGACTGGCGGGCGTACCCGCCGAGGTGCTGCCCCCCGTACGGCCGGTCAAGGGACAGGTACTGCGGCTCACCGTGCCCGCCGCGTACGCCCCCTTCCTCTCCCGCACCGTACGGGCGGTCGTGCGCGGCAGCCACGTCTACCTCGTGCCCCGCGAGAACGGCGAACTCGTCATCGGCGCCACCAGCGAGGAACTCGGCTGGGACACCACCGTGACCGCGGGCGGGGTCTACGAACTCCTGCGCGACGCCCACGAACTGGTACCCGGCATCACCGAACTCCCGCTGACCGAGACCCGGGCGGGACTGCGCCCCGGATCACCCGACAACGCCCCGCTGCTGGGCCCGACCGACCTGCCCGGCCTGCACCTGGCCACCGGGCACTACCGCAACGGGGTGCTGCTGACCCCGCTCACCGGCGAGGTGATGGCCGAACTGCTGGTCACCGGCGAACTGCCCGGGATCGCGCGCCCCTTCACCCCCCGCCGTTTCTCCGCCGCACGTCAGGAGTCGTACGCATGACCATCTCCGTCAACGGCGAACCGCGCGAGGTCGCGGCCGGCACCACGCTCGACACCGTCGTCGCCGCCCTGACCGCGGCTCCCTCCGGGGTGGCCGCCGCACTCAACGAGACCGTGGTCCCGCGCGGGCAGTGGCCGGCCACCCCCGTGGGCGACGGCGACCGCGTGGAGATCCTCACCGCGGTCCAGGGGGGCTGACCGGCATGGCCGACGACCTCTTCACCCTGGGCGACCGGACCTTCTCCTCCCGCCTGATCATGGGCACGGGCGGCGCCCCCAGCCTGGACGTGCTCGAACGCGCCCTCGTGGCGTCCGGCACCGAACTCACCACCGTGGCCATGCGCCGCCTGGACCCCACCGTGCAGGGCTCGGTCCTCTCCGTCCTCACCAAGCTCGGCATCTCCGTCCTGCCGAACACGGCAGGCTGCTTCACCGCGGGCGAGGCCGTCCTGACGGCCCGGCTCGCGCGGGAGGCCCTCGGCACCGACTGGATCAAGCTGGAGGTGGTCGCGGACGAGCGGACCCTCCTGCCCGACGGCGTCGAACTGCTGGACGCCGCCGAGACCCTGGTGGACGAGGGCTTCACCGTCCTGCCGTACACCAACGACGACCCGGTGCTCGCGCGCAAGCTGGAGGACGTGGGCTGCGCGGCGATCATGCCGCTCGGCTCCCCCATCGGGTCGGGCATGGGCATCCGCAACCCGCACAACTTCGAGCTGATCACGGAGCGGGCCCAGGTCCCGGTGATCCTGGACGCCGGCGCGGGCACCGCCTCCGACGCCGCCCTGGCGATGGAACTGGGCTGCGCGGCGGTGATGCTGGCCTCGGCGGTCACCCGCGCACAGGAGCCGGTCCTCATGGCGTCCGCCATGCGGGACGCCGTCTCGGCGGGCCGCCTCGCCCACCGGGCGGGCCGCATCCCACAACGCCGCTTCGCCGAAGCCTCGTCCCCCACGGAGGGCCGCGCGGCCCTGGACCCGGAACGCCCGGCGTTCTGAGACGCGGGCGGCCGAGCACGGCGCAGGACGGGGACTTCGCCGGGGACGGGAGCCGCCCGGTCGGAGGCTGAAGGCCCCCGCGCCTCCCGCTCCCCCGCGAAGCCGCCCCTCCCCCTCCCGCCCCCGATCGGCCTGGTCACCGCCCCGCGCGCGGGTGGCCGACCGCCGAGCCGGAGCGGGGATGCCGAGGGCGCGGCGAGGGGGCGGGGGCCTGTTCCGGCGCCTGCTCACGTCACAGCTGCGCTGCAAGGCGACCCGCCCCCGACGGGGTCCCGGCGCCGGCTCGTAGAATCGCCGGGTGGATACGACCTTGGAAGACCCCCTCGTCGGGCGTGTGCTCGACGGCCGCTACCGCATCGATGCCCGCATCGCGGCCGGCGGCATGGCCACGGTCTACCGGGCCGTCGACACCCGCCTGGACCGGATCCTCGCCCTGAAGGTGATGCATCCCGCGCTCGCGTCCGACGCCGCCTTCGTGGACCGGTTCATCCGCGAGGCGAAGTCCGTGGCGCGGCTCGCGCACCCCAACGTGGTCGCCGTGTTCGACCAGGGCACGGACGGGCCGTACGTCTATCTGGCGATGGAGTACGTCTCGGGCTGCACCCTGCGCGACGTGCTGCGCGAGCGCGGCGCGCTCCAGCCCCGGGCGGCCCTCGACATCCTCGAACCCGTCCTCGCCGCGCTCGGCGCCGCCCACCGGGCCGGCTTCGTGCACCGTGACATGAAGCCCGAGAACGTCCTGATCGGCGACGACGGCAGGGTCAAGGTCGCCGACTTCGGGCTGGTCCGGTCCGTGGACTCGGTGACCAACACCACCGGCTCGGTCCTCGGCACCGTCTCCTACCTGGCCCCCGAGCAGATCGAGAACGGGATCGCCGACACCCGCGCGGACGTCTACGCCTGCGGTGTCGTCCTCTACGAGATGCTCACCGGCTCCAAGCCCCACCTCGGCGACTCCCCCGCCCAGGTGCTCTACCAGCACCTGCACGAGGACGTCCCGCCGCCGTCCGCCGTGGTGCCCGGGCTGTCCGTCGGTCTCGACGGGCTCGTGGCGTCCGCCACCGCCCGCAACCCCGACCTGCGCCCCTACGACGCCGCCGCGCTGTTCGGCCTCGCCCGCGAGGCCCGCGCCGAGCTCACCGACGCCGAGCTGGACGCCGTACCGCCGCAGGCGCAAGCCGTCGACCGGTCGTCCGCCGAGGACCGCACGGGCGTGATCCCCCGCCCGGTGGCCGCGCAGCCCGTGAACCTCACCTCCCGGCTGGAGTCGCCGCCGCTGGATCCGCCCGCTCCGCCCGGACGCCGGTCGGCGCCCGCCGCGCGCCCGCGCCGCGGAGTGCTGCTGGTGGTCGTCGGCGTCCTGCTGGCGCTGGGGATCGGTACGGGCGTCTGGTACATCAACTCCGGCCAGTTCACCAAGGTCCCCAACCTGCTCGGCAAGACCGAGGAGCAGGCGCGCGCCCAGCTGTCCGAGGCCGGGCTCGGCGTGAAGGGGGTCGACCGGAAGTTCAGCGACGCCTTCGAGCGCGGGACGGTGATGAACACCGATCCCCCGGGCGGCCGGCGGATCCGCGGCAACGGCGCGGTGACCATCACGATCTCCCGCGGCCCCGAGGTCGTGTCCGTGCCCAACCTGAAGGGCAGGCCCCTGGACGAGGCCAAGGCCGAGCTGACCCGGACCGGGCTGGCTCCCGGGATCGTCACGCAGGCCTTCAGTCAGGAGGTCGCCCAGGGCTCGGTGATCAGCACCAACCCGGCGGGCGGCGAGAAGCGGGCGCCCGACACGGCGGTCTCGATCGTCGTCAGCAAGGGCCGGCCGGTGCCGGTGCCGGGCGTGACCGGGCTCCCCTTCGAGCAGGCGAAGGCCACTCTGGAGGGTCTGGGCCTGAAGGTCGTTGCGGCTCCCGAGCAGGTCAACGCGCCGTCGGATCCCGGTACGGTCGCCAACCAGTCGATCGGCGCCGGCACCCAGGCCGCGGCCGGGGACACGGTCACGCTGACGGTGTCCAAGGGCCCGCGCCAGCTGCCGGTCCCGAACGTGGTCGGCCAGGACGTGGACGCGGCCCGCAGGACCCTGGAGAGCGCGGGCTTCAAGGTTAAGGTGGATCGGCCGCTGATCTCCTTCAGCAGGACGGTGGACGCCCAGTCGGTGCTGCCCGGCCAGACCGCCGCCGAGGGCCTCACGATCACGATCACGATCAAGGGGCTGTAAACGCACGTGGTACGCAATCCAGTGGGCGGACACGTCCCCGTCTCGGGCGGTCTCGCCTCGGTCGGGCTGACGTATGCCCGCGAGATGGGCGCCGAGGCCGTCCAGGTCTTCGTCGCCAACCCGCGCGGCTGGGCCACCCCGGTCGGCAGTCCGGCGCAGGACGAGCGGTTCCGCGAGGAGTGCGCGCGGGAGGGGATTCCCGCGTACGTGCACGCCCCGTACCTGATCAACTTCGGCTCGCACACCGGGGCCACCGTGGAGAAGTCGGTGGAGTCCCTGCGCCACTCGCTGCGCCGGGCCCGGCAGATCGGCGCGCTCGGGGTGGTCGTCCACACCGGGTCGGCGACCGGCGGTCGTCCACGGGAAGCGGCGTACGCGCAGGTCAAGGAGCACATGCTGCCGCTGCTGGACGAGCTGACGCATGACGACGACCCGTTCCTGCTGCTGGAGTCGACGGCCGGGCAGGGTTCCTCGCTGTGCTCGCGCACCTGGGACTTCGGCCCGTACTTCGATGCGCTGGACCACCATCCGAAGCTGGGGATCTGCCTGGACACCTGCCACATCTTCGCGGCCGGTCACGACCTGGCGGAGCCGGGCGGGACGAAGGTGATGCTGGACCTGCTGGTGGACACCGTGGGCGAGGGCCGGCTGAAGCTGGTCCACGCGAACGACTCCAAGGAGGGTGTCGGCGCGCACAAGGACCGGCACGCGAACGTCGGCCGGGGCCACATCGGCCGGGACGCCTTCGCCGAGCTCTTCACGCACCCGGCGATGGACGGCGTGCCGCTGATCATCGAGACGCCCGGCGGCAAGGAAGGGCATGCGGCGGACGTGGCGCTGCTGAAGGAGCTGCGCGGCCCGCTGTGATCCACTCATTCTTGAGGAACAGGTCAGCCCCACCCGGCGCCGGATCCTCGCCTCGGCGCGGCCTGCGTACGGCCGTCCGGGTGGCCCTGGCCGATCGCGCTCCGGCCGGGGGCCCGCAGGACACCCCTTAGATCTCGGGGCCGTCCCCCGGCTCCTCCTGGTAGGAGTAGCGCTGCTCGCGCCAGGGGTCGCCGATGTTGTGGTAGCCGCGCTCCTCCCAGAAGCCGCGGCGGTCGGCGGTCATGTACTCGATGCCGCGGACCCACTTGGGGCCCTTCCACGCGTAGAGGTGCGGGACCACCAGCCGGACCGGGAAACCGTGCTCGGCGGTGAGCAGTTCGCCGCCCTCGTGGGTGGCGAAGACGGTCCGGTCGGAGGCGAAGTCGGCCAGCCGCAGGTTGGAGCTGAAGCCGTATTCGGCCCACACCATCACGTGCGTGACCTGCGGCGCGGGCGGGGCCAGGGCGAGCACGTCGCGGGCGAGCACACCGCCCCATTCGGCGCCCTGCATGCTGAACTTCGTGACGCAGTGCAGGTCCGCCACGACGGTCGCGAACGGCAGGGCCGTGAACTCCTCGTGGTTCCAGCAGTGCTTGTCGCCGTCGGCGGTCGCGCCGAAGACGCGGAACTCCCAGCGGTCCGGCTTGAACTTGGGCACGGGACCGTAGTGGGTGACGGGCCAGCCCTTCTGCAGCCGCTGCCCCGGTGGAAGCTCCAGCTGCTCTGCTCCCGGAGATTCCCGGCTTTCCGGCTGACCCATGACTCCATGGTGACAGACTGGGCAGGGTGGTCATGACCAGGTCTGGGCCGATTCGGGCAAGTCGCGGTAACTCCCACTAAGGAGGCACTTACTGGACGGCCCCCAGTGGCGGTGCAAGGATGCGCGCAACTGCCCCGTCACATAGCTGACATTGCCTGGAAGGAGCCTCTGCGATGCAGGGCGACCCCGAGGTCCTTGAGTTTCTGAACGAGCAGCTGACCGGCGAGCTGACGGCCATCAACCAGTACTGGCTGCACTACCGCATCCAGGACAACAAGGGCTGGACCAAGCTCGCCAAGTACACGCGTGAAGAGTCCATCGATGAGATGAAGCACGCGGACAAGATCACCGAGCGCATCCTGATGCTCGACGGCCTGCCGAACTACCAGCGTCTCTTCCACGTGCGCGTCGGGCAGACGATCACCGAGATGTTCCAGGCGGACCGCCAGGTCGAGGTCGAGGCCATCGACCGGCTCAAGCGCGGCATCGAGGTCATGCGCGGCAAGGGCGACATCACGTCGGCCCGTCTTTTCGAGGAGATCCTGGAGGACGAGGAGCACCACATCGACTACCTCGACACCCAGCTGGAGCTCATCGAGTCCCTGGGCGAGGCGCTCTACATCGCGCAGCTCATCGAGCAGCCGAGCTGACCTTCCGGCGGGCCGATCCAAGGTCGCCGAGCCTGCTCCAGCCCGCTCCGGCCCGGCTTCTAGGCCGCTTCCGCCAGCGCGGGCGAGCGTACCGCCTCCGTGTCGGCGGCGAGCACGGACACCGCGTCGCCCTTCTCCAGCAGCTCCCTGCGCGGGCAGGCCCCGCGGCCGAGAATGCCCTGGATGGTGCGTACGCAGGAACCGCAGTCGGTGCCGGCCTTGGTGGCCGAGGCGATCTGGCGGGGCGTGCAGGCCCCGGCAGCCGCGTGTTCCTTGACCTGCTTGTCGGTGATCCCGAAGCAAGAGCAGACGTACACGCGGTTCACCTCCTGGCGCTGACTGGTGCGGCGAGCCATCCCCTATTCGGTGAGGCTTACCTAACCGTACCCAAAGTTAGGGTGGCCTAAAAGCCCCGGGTACGACAGTGGGGCGCGGATCACATCGATCCGCGCCCCACAGTCGTAGGAACGCACCTACTGATCCCGACGACTAGTCGCGGTAGAGCTCCGCGACCAGGAACGCCAGGTCCAGCGACTGGCTGCGGTTGAGCCGGGGGTCGCAGGCCGTCTCGTAGCGCTGGTGCAGGTCGTCGACGAAGATCTCGTCGCCGCCGCCCACGCACTCGGTGACGTCGTCACCGGTGAGCTCGACGTGGATGCCGCCCGGGTGGGTGCCGAGGCCCTTGTGGACCTCGAAGAAGCCCTTGACCTCGTCGAGCACGTCGTCGAAACGGCGCGTCTTGTGGCCCGAGGCCGCCTCGAAGGTGTTGCCGTGCATCGGGTCGGTCACCCAGCCGACGATCGCACCGGAGGCGGTGACCTTCTCGACCAGCTCGGGGAGCTTGTCGCGGACCTTGTCGGCGCCCATGCGGACGACGAAGGTCAGCCGGCCCGGCTCGCGCTCGGGGTCCAGGCGGTCGATGTACGTCAGCGCCTCGTCCACCGTGGTGGTGGGGCCGAGCTTGATGCCGATCGGGTTGGCGATCTGCGAGCAGAACTCGATGTGCGCGTGGTCCAGCTGGCGGGTGCGCTCACCGATCCACACCATGTGGCCGGAGGTGTCGTACAGCTTGCCGGTGCGCGAGTCGGTGCGCGTCAGCGCGCCCTCGTAGTCGAGCAGCAGCGCCTCGTGGGAGGCGTAGAACTCGACGGCCTTGAATTCGGCCGGGTCGGTGCCACAGGCCTTCATGAAGCTCAGCGCGTTGTCGATCTCCCGCGCCAGCTGCTCGTACCGCTGACCGGACGGGGAGGACTTCACGAAGTCCTGGTTCCAGGCGTGCACCTGGCGCAGGTCGGCGTAACCACCGGTGGTGAAGGCGCGCACCAGGTTGAGCGTGGAGGCGGAGGCGTTGTACATGCGCTTCAGCCGCTCGGGGTCCGGGACGCGGGCCTCTTCGGTGAAGGCGAAGCCGTTGACCGAGTCGCCGCGGTAGGTCGGCAGGGTGACGCCGTCGCGGGTCTCGGTGTCCTTGGAGCGCGGCTTGGAGTACTGGCCCGCGATGCGGCCGACCTTGACGACCGGCACGGAGGCCGCGTACGTCAGTACGGCACTCATCTGGAGCAGCGTCTTCAGCTTGGCTCGGATGTGGTCGGCGGAGACGCCGTCGAAGGCCTCGGCGCAGTCGCCGCCCTGAAGCAGGAACGCCTCGCCCTTGGCGACGGCTCCCAGACGGGCGCGCAGCTGGTCGCACTCGCCCGCGAAAACGAGCGGAGGATACGACTCGAGGTCCGCGACGACAGCGCGCAGAGCCTCGGCATCGGGGTACGAAGGCTGCTGCGCCGCGGGAAGGTCTCGCCAGGTCGCCTTGGCGGCGGGGGCTTGGGTTTCAGCGTTCACGGTCACCTCGTACACATTACGGCGTTACGCGGGGCATCTTGCCCCCCGCCCACAACGTGAGACGGATTTCTCGAAGGCGGTGGACGCCCGGCGGAACGGAATCCATGGTTCGGCGTGCGGCCGGGGTCGGAACCGGCGCGAGGGCCGTCTTGTCGGTCAGCGGGCGTGATCGGCAAGACGCCCGCTGGGCGGCCGGTCTGGGCTATGGTTCACCGCATGTACGCGCACACGAACCAGAACTGGTGGTGGCCCGCTCCCGGCGGCCCTCTTCCTGCGCGTACCTGAAGACACGCACGACGCGAAGGCCGCCCCGAGGGGCGGCCTTCCGCGTTCGGCGACCTCGGCGCCGGCAGCGAGAGCCGCTCCTCCCCTCCGGAAGGACGCTCCGCCCATGGAATCCAGCCGCCAGAACCGCCAGGACTGCCGCGACCGACGGCACCCGCTGAGCCGGCTGCTCGACGACTCCTGCCCGCCGTTCGCCCTGCTGCGCCGGCGCACCCCCGGCCGCGACCACGACACCGTCGAGGTGCTCCTCGGCCCGGTCCACGAGGCCGGGCGCCTGGCCGACCTGCCCGTCGGCCCGCTGCCGACCCTGGCGCTCGTGCCCTTCCGGCAGATCCGGGAGCGCGGGTTCGACGTACGCGACGACGGCACGCCGCTGAGCGTGCTCGTCGCCGAGGAGGTGTACGAGATCCCGCTCGCCCAGGCCCTCGCGGAGCTGCCCGCGCACGCGGTGCGGGTGGCGGACGGCGGCTTCGACGTCTGCGACGAGGCGTACGCGGACACCGTGGATCGGGTGATCCGCGACGAGATCGGCCGGGGCGAGGGCGCGAACTTCGTCATCCGGCGCACCTTCGAGGGCCGGATCGGCGGGTTCGGCCGGGCGGACGCGCTCGCGCTGTTCCGGCGGCTGCTGGCGGGCGAGCGGGGCGCGTACTGGACCTACGTCGTCCACACCGGCGAGCGCACGCTGGTCGGCGCCAGTCCCGAGGTCCACGTCCGGATGTCCGCAGGCACGGTCGTGATGAACCCGATCAGCGGGACGTACCGCCCTCCCGCCACGGGACCCACCGTCGAGTCGCTCCTCGCCTTCCTCGGAGACCGCAAGGAGACCGAGGAGCTGTCGATGGTGGTCGACGAGGAACTGAAGATGATGTGCACGGTCGGGGACCGGGGCGGGGTGGTCGTCGGACCGCGGCTCAAGGAGATGTCCCACCTCGCGCACACCGAGTACGAGCTGCGCGGACGCTCCTCGCTCGACGTGCGGGAGGTGCTGCGGGAGACGATGTTCGCGGCGACGGTGACGGGCTCGCCGGTGCAGAACGCCTGCCGGGTGATCGAACGGTACGAGGCGGGCGGGCGCGGCTACTACGCGGGCGCGCTGGCCCTGCTGGGCCTGGACGCGGCCGGGGCGCAGACCCTCGACTCCCCCATCCTGATCCGGACCGCGGACATCGCGGCGGACGGGACCCTGCGGGTGCCGGTGGGGGCCACGCTGGTGCGGCACTCCGATCCGGCGGGCGAGGTGGCGGAGACGCACGCGAAGGCGGCGGGGGTGCTGGCGGCGCTCGGCGTCCGCCCGTCGGCGCCGCGGCCGGCCGCCGAGGGGGCGCGCCTGGCCGAGGACCCGCGGGTGCGGGCGGCCCTGGCCGCCCGGCGGGCCGACCTGGCGCCCTTCTGGCTGCGGATGCAGGACCGGCCGGCCGCGCCGACGGGCCGTGCGCTGGTGGTGGACGGGGAGGACACCTTCACGGCGATGCTGGCCCACCTCCTGCGGGTGGCCGGGCTGGAGGTGACCGTACGGCGCTTCGACGAGCCGGGGCTGCGGGAGGCGGCCCTGGCCTGGGAGGGCCCGATCGTGCTGGGCCCCGGCCCGGGCAACCCGGCGGACGGCGCCGACCCGAAGATGCGGATGCTGCGCGGGCTGACGGCGCAGCTGCTGGCCGGGCACCGGCACGGCCTGCTCGGGGTCTGCCTCGGGCACGAGCTGCTCGCCGCCGAGCTGGGCCTGCCACTGGTGCGCAAGGCGGAGCCGGCGCAGGGCGCGCAGACCCGGATCGGGCTTTTCGGGGCCGAGGAGGTGGTCGGCTTCTACAACACGTACACCGCGCACTGCGACGCCGCCGGCGCGGCGCGGCTGGCGCAGGCCGGTGTGGAGGTGTCCCGCGACCCGGTGACCGGGGAGGTCCACGCGTTCCGTTCGGTCGGCGGCGGCTTCGCGGGGGTGCAGTTCCACCCGGAGTCGGTCCTCACCCTGCGCGGCGCCGAGCTGCTGCGCGAGCTGCTCACCGCGGTCCGCGCTCCGGCCCCGGCGTAGTTCCCGCGCCCGCGGGGTGTCCGGGCCGGAACCGGCGTACCAACTGCCAGGTCAGGACCAGGCCGAGCACCACCATCCCGTACAGGGACGCCGTGAGGTCGCCGGCGGCCAGCGCCACCGACACCGGTGCGCCGACCGCGGGGTCGGCGAACGTCAGCCACGCGTCCACCCGCTCTCCCGGCCCGGCCCGGAGAGCGGGCCGCAGGGCCCGGACGGCGTACACGAGCTGTACCGCGGCCACGGCGAGCAGGAGCCATCGGCCCACGGAAGGTATGTCCACGCGGCCGAACCTACCGGCCGGCCCGCGCATCCCGCACGGCCGTCCGGTGAAGCACGGGTGAACTCGCGGGGCCGCGGTCGGCTCCGGCGGGGCATCGGCTTCTCGTCCGCCTGCACGCCGAATGCCAGGATCTCCACGTCGACTCCCGTACGCCGGACCATGGGCCGTTGGTCGCGATACGACCCATGGTGTGCCAACGCCCGGCGGCTCAGCCGAAGAAGACGCCGACCTCCTGGTAGAGGGCGGGGTCGACCGTCTTCAGCTTCGCCGTCGCGTCCGCGATCGGTACCCGGACGATGTCCGTGCCCTTGAGCGCGACCATCTTCCCGAAGTCCCCTTCGTGGACCGCGTCGATCGCGTGCAGCCCGAAGCGGGTGGCCAGCCAGCGGTCGAAGGCGCTGGGGGTGCCGCCGCGCTGGATGTGCCCGAGCACCGTCGTGCGGGCTTCCTTGCCGGTGCGCTCCTCGATCTCCTTGGCCAGCCATTCGCCCACGCCCGAGAGCCGGACGTGCCCGAAGGAGTCCTTGGTGCCGTCCTTGAGCACCATGTCGCCGTCCTTGGGCACGGCGCCTTCGGCGACCACGACGATCGGCGCGTAGCTCGCCTTGAAGCGGGAGGTCACCCAGGCGCACACCTGGTCCACGTCGAAGCGCTGTTCCGGGATGAGGATGACGTTGGCCCCGCCGGCGAGCCCGGAGTGCAGCGCGATCCAGCCGGCGTGCCGGCCCATGACCTCGACGACGAGGACCCGCATGTGCGATTCGGCCGTGGTGTGCAGGCGGTCGATGGCCTCGGTCGCGATGCCGACGGCGGTGTCGAAGCCGAAGGTGTAGTCGGTGGCTGACAGGTCGTTGTCGATGGTCTTCGGCACGCCGACGCAGGGGATGCCGTACTCGTCGTAGAGGCGCGCGGCGACCCCGAGGGTGTCCTCGCCGCCGATCGCGACGAGGGCGTCCACCTCGTACTTGGCCAGGTTCTCCTTGATGTCGCGCACCCCGTTCTCCGTCTTGAACGGGTTGGTGCGCGAGGAGCCGAGGATGGTGCCGCCGCGGGGCAGGATGCCGCGGACGGCGGGGATGTCGAGGGGGACCGTGCGCCCCTCGACCGCGCCCCGCCAGCCGTCCTTGAACCCGACGAACTCGCAGCCGTACTCCTGGTGGCCCTTGCGGACGACGGCCCTGATCACCGCGTTGAGTCCGGGGCAGTCGCCGCCACCGGTCAGTACTCCGACCTTCATTGCATCTCCCTTCGCCATGACGGCCACGCTAGTGGTGACGCAGGTCACAACAAGGGCTTGCGAAGCGGCAATTCAGGTGGAATCACGGGGCGTTGCGTACGCCCGTTCACTCGTACGAGGACGTAAGTACGATCGACGCGCGCACGGGCGGCGCTCACGCGTCGTCGAGGCCCGCCTCTATGGCGTAGCGGACGAGCTCCACCCGGTTGTGCAACTGCAGCTTGCCCAGGGTGTTCTGGACGTGGTTCTGCACGGTGCGGTGCGAGATGACCAGCCGCTCCGCGATCTGCTTGTACGAGAGCCCCTTCGCCACCAGGCGCAGCACCTCGGTCTCGCGGTCGGTCAGCTGAGGCGCCTTCGGCTCGTCGGAGGCGGTCGGCACCGGGTCGGTGGCCAGCCGCCGGTACTCGCCGAGCACCAGCCCGGCCAGGCCCGGGGTGAAGACCGGGTCCCCGACGGCGGTGCGGCGTACGGCGTCGATCAGCTCTTCGGCGCCGGCGGACTTCAGCAGGTAGCCGGTCGCGCCGGACTTCACCGCCTCCAGGACGTCGGCGTGCTCACCGCTGGCCGACAGGACCAGGACCCGCAGCGCCGGGTTGGCGCCGACCAGCTCCTTGCAGACCTGTACGCCCGGCATGCCGGGCAGGTTGAGGTCGAGGACCAGCACGTCGGGGTTGACGGCGCGGGCCCGGCGCACCGCCTCGGGGCCGTCGCCGGCGGTGGCCACCACGTCGAGGCCGGCGGCGGCCAGGTCGCGGGCCACCGCGTCGCGCCACATGGGGTGGTCGTCGACGACCATCACCCTCGTCTCGCGGTGCTCCTGCGGCTGCTGCGGGTTGTTCACGTCGGTGTGCTCGCTCACTTCTTGTCCGTCCTGCCCCTGGGTACCTTCAGTTCCACTTCGGTGCCCTGCCCGGGGACGGACACCAGATCGGCGCTGCCGCCGAGGTCGCGCAGCCGGCCTCGGATGGACAGCGCCACGCCCATACGGCCCTCGCCCTCGGCCTGGTCGAGGCGGCCCGCCGGGATGCCGGGGCCGTCGTCGCGAACGGTGACGATCACCTCGTCGCCCCAGTCCTCGACCAGGATCCAGGCCCTGGCGCCCTCCCCGGCGTGCCTGCGCACGTTGTCGAGGGCCGCGCCGACGGCGGCCGCCAGCTCCTTCGCCGCGGGCACGGGCAGCGGTACCGGGGTGCCCGGCTCGGCGAAGCTCACCCGGGACCCGGCGTGCGGGGCGAGGAGCGAACGCAGGTCCAGCTCCCCCTCGTCCGCGCCGGGCTCGTCGTCGTCGTACGTGTCCACCAGCGCGCCCCGTGACTCGTCGCGGCAGACCCGGGAGGGCTGCACCAGGCCGCTGGAGACCAGCGTGCGCAGCGCCACCTCCTGCTCCCCGGCCATCCTGCCCAGTTCCTCGGCCTCGCCGCCCAGTTCGGCGCCGCGGCGCTGGACCATGGCGAGGACCTGGAGGACGCCGTCGTGGATGTCGCGGGCGAGGCGCTCGCGTTCGCGGGTGGCGGCCTCGATCTCCAGGGCGCGGGCGAGGGTGTTCTCACTGGCCCGGGCGACCTCGACGACGTAGCCGATGGCCACGGAGGCGACCCAGACGAGCAGGACGTTGTGCAAGGTGTCCCGGGTGGGCTGGCCGCCGTGGATCACGATGTTGGCCATGGCCACGAAGGTGGAGGCGAAGCAGGCCCAGCGCCAGCCGCCCTTGATGGCGAAGCCGAGGACGGCGCCGGCCGTCCAGATGGTGGGGAGGGTGGGGCCGCCGGCGGCGATCCGCTCCTGGGTGTCGACGATCGGCGTGAGCAGGACGCCGGCGATCGCCACGGTCAGGTCGGCGACGAGGAAGCCCTTGGTGCAGCTGGCGGCGTTCGAGACCTTGCGGAAGGTGGCGAGGGTCCACACGGCGAGGACGGCGAGGTAGCCGGCCGCGGGCCAGGGGTGCGGGAACTGCTTGTACGCCGAGGCGAACAGCAGCACCGCGTAGACCATGGTCAGCAACCGGTACGCGGTCAGGGCGCGCCAGAGCGGCTGCTCGACCGACATGCGTACGACGCGTTCGCGTTTCGCCATCTCCCCCACCCCCTGACGGGCGGTACCGCCCGCCGCTACTCGCTCTTGTCGGCCCCGTCGGCCCTGGCCGCCCTGGCCGCCTTCTCGGCCGCCTTCTCGGCGTCCTTGGCGGCCTTCTCGGCGTCGGCGATCTGGCGCTTGGCCGCCGTCGCGTAGATGTCGACGTACTCCTGGCCGGAGAGCTTCATGATCTCGTACATGACCTCGTCGGTCACCGAGCGGAGGATGAAGCGGTCGTTGTGCATGCCGTGGTACCGGCTGAAGTCCAGCGGCTTGCCGATGCGGATGCCCGGGCGCATGAGCTTGGGGATGACCTTGCCGGGCGGCTGGATCTTCTCCGTGTTGATCATCGCGACGGGGATCACGGGGGCTCCGGTGGCCAGCGCCACCCGGGCCAGGCCACCCGGCTTGCCGCGGTAGAGGCGGCCGTCGGGTGAACGCGTGCCCTCGGGGTAAATACCGAACAGCTCACCGCGTTCGATGACCTCGATGCCGCTCCTGATGGCCGCCTCGCCGGCCCCGCGGGCGCCGGAGCGGTCCACCGGGAGCTGGCCGACGCCCTTGAAGAACGCGGCGGTCAGCCTGCCCTTGACGCCCGGGGAGGTGAAGTACTCCGCCTTGGCGATGAAGGTGACCTTGCGGTCCAGCACGGCCGGGAGGAAGAGGGAGTCGGAGAAGGACAGGTGGTTGCTCGCGAGGATCGCCGGCCCCTCGGCGGGAACGTTCTCGATGCCCTCCACCCACGGCCTGAAAGCGAGTTTCAGTGAACCGCCGATGGAGAACTTCATTGCGCCGTAGATCAACTCGAAAGCCTTCCTGTGTCTGTCGAACAGACCTTATCCCGTGCCCCCGCCGGCAGGGGCCCGACGACCCTGGCCGGTGCCACCCCGGTCGCGTACGGTGAAGTCACACAGAGCAACGCACCCGCCCGACGTACGTCATGATCAAGGAGTCCCTGGTGCCCGTCCTCCCTGGAGCCGAGCCGTTCCGCCACGAGGGCGGAGAGGTCGGCGTCCTCCTCTGCCACGGCTTCACCGGTTCCCCGCAGTCCCTGCGCCCCTGGGCCGAGTACCTCGCCGGGCGGGGCCTGACGGTGTCGCTGCCGCTGCTGCCCGGACACGGGACGCGCTGGCAGGACATGCAGCTCACGGGCTGGCAGGACTGGTACGCCGAGGTCGACCGCGCCCTGCGGGAGCTGCTGGACCGCTGCGAGCAGGTGTTCGTCTTCGGGCTGTCGATGGGCGGCGCGCTGACCCTGCGGCTGGCGGCCAAGCACGGGGACGCCGTCAGCGGCATCGTCCTGGTCAACCCGGCGAATAAGGTGCACGATCCGCTGGCCTTCGCCCTTCCCGTGGCGCAGCACTTCATCCGGTCGACGCCGGGTATCGCCAGTGACATCGCCAAGCCGGGGTCGGTGGAGGTCGGCTACGACCGGGTCCCGACGCGGGCCGCGCACTCGCTGCGGAAGTTCCTGCAGCTTGTGGACGCCGAGCTGCCGCAGGTGACGCAGCCGCTGCTCCTGCTGCACAGCCCTCAGGACCACGTCGTGCCGCCCGTCGACTCGGCGCGTGTGCTGGCCCGGGTCTCGTCGACGGACGTCACGGAGATCCTGCTGGAACAGAGCTACCACGTCGCGACGTTGGACCATGATGCGGAGCGGATCTTCGCGGACAGTTTTGCGTTCGTCGGCCGACTGGCGGAGAGCGTGGGCAGGGAGGGGGCGGAGGCCGGTGGCTGAGCACGAGGAGCAGTCGGGCGGTATCCCGCCGCTGGACGAGGAAGCGGCGTGGGCCGCGATCGTGGCCGGGTACGGGCAGGAGCCGCCGGACCCGCCGGGGTCCCGGCCGTACAGGCCGATCGAGAACCTCCTGCTGCCGGAGGAGGACGTCAAGCCGCTGCCTCCGGAGCCGGTTCCGGACGCCGAGCCCGAGCCGCCGGCCGCGCCGGCGCCCGCACTGGGCAGCTCGGTGGTTTTCGCCCCGGGCGTGGGCATGGCGGGCCCCCGGGACCACTCGCCGGCGGAGCCTGACGACGACGACCCGGCCGCGGCGGAAGAGGGCCATTTCGTCCAGCCCGAGCCGGAGCTGCCGCCGGCGGACACGACGGCGAAGTTCGCGTGGCTCGCGGTGGTCGGCGGCCCGGTGCTCCTGCTGCTGGCGGTGCTGCTGCAGTGGGACATGACCTGGTGGCTGACGACGCTGGGCATCGGCGGCTTCCTGGGCGGCTTCGCGACGCTGGTCGCCCGCATGCAGCACGGCGAGGACGAGGACGACGACCCGGGCCGCGGCGCGGTGGTCTGACCGAAAACGCCCGCGGGGCTGCCCACCAGCCCCCGCCGGCTGCCGCCGGCCCCGCCGACGTTCGAGGCACGGGGCCCGGGGGCAACGTCCCGCCCTTCCGACCCCGCCGCACCCTCAGCCCCGCCGGCGTGTGAGGCGCGGGGCCCGGGGCAGCGCCCCGTTCTCTCAGCGCCGCCGCACCCTCAGCCCCGCCGGCGTCTGAGGCGCGGGGCCCGGGTGCGGCGCCCCCGCGACGGCGCCGCACCCGTACCGCCTGCCCAAGCTACGGCGCAGCCGGCAGGCGCAGCGCCGCCAGCACCGGCAGATGATCCGTGGCGGACCGCAGGTCACCGTCGCAGACCCCCGCCAGCCCCGTGGGGACCCCGCAGGCCAGCACTTCCACCCCCGCCGTGGCGAAGACGGCGTCGATCCGCCGGTCCGGCGCCACCGCCGGGAAGGTCCGCTCCCCGCCCCAGGGCGCGACGGCCCAGCAGTCCTGCAGGCCCGCGGCCAGCCGCGCGAAGGCGGGGCCGCCGGGTCCCTCGTTCACGTCGCCCGCGGCGATCCCGTACGGGGTGTCCAGCGCGGCGACCCGGTCCAGGAGGAGGTCCGCCTGGGCCAGCCGCTGCGCCCGGTCCAGCGACAGGTGCGCCGAGGCGACGCCCACGCGTACGCCGCCTACGCGGACGACCGCGGTGGCCAGGCCCCGCCGGTGCAGCCCGGGCGTGTGCGGGAGCAGGACGTCCTCGGTCCGCTCCACGAAGACCCGCAGCGAGCACAGCAGCAGCGGTCCGGTCGCCGTCGCGCCCCCGCCCAGCACCACCAGGTCGCATTTCCTGGCCAGTCGCGCGGCGTGCTTGCGCCAGCGGAAGAACCGCGGCGCCTCCTGTACGAAGACCAGGTCCGGCTCGCAGGCCCGGATGACCCGGACCAGCGCCTCCTCGTCGTCGCGCAGCGAGCGGATGTTGTAGCCGAGAACCCGGATGACGGCAGAACCGTCGGGCTCCGTACGGGACTTCGGCAGCGGGGGCGGCAACTGGTCCATGTCCATGCACCGCAAGATACGCAGCCGCCCGCCGCTCCCCCAAGGGGCGCGGCGGGCGGTCCGGGCGGAAGGGTCAGCCCTGGCGGGCCAGGTCGGCCGCGCCGACGAGTCCGGCCCTGCCTCCGAGCTGCGCGGCGAGCACCTGGGCGTGCGGGCGCCAGGCGCCGCCCACCAGCCAGCGCTTGAAGGACTTGCGGATCGGGTCGAGGACGAGGTCGCCCTCGTCGGAGACGCCGCCGCCGACGATGAACGCCGACGGGTCGAAGAGGGAGGCCAGGTCGGCGAGGCCGGCGCCGGCCCAGCGGGCCAGCTCGCGGAAGGCGTCGACGGCCACCAGGTCGCCCTGCCGGGCGGCCTCGCTGATGTGCTTGCCCTCGATGCCCTCGGGGGTGCCGTCGCCGAGCGCGAGCAGGATCGTCGCGTTCTCGGGGGTCGCGTTGGCGCGCTGCCTGGCGTAGCGGACGAGGGCGCGGCCGGAGGCGTACTGCTCCCAGCAGCCCTGGCTGCCGCAGCCGCACAGCAGGCCGTCCGGGACGACCCGGATGTGGCCGAACTCGGCGGCGACGCCGAAGCGTCCGCGGCGCAGCTTGTTGCCGATGATGATGCCGCCGCCCAGGCCGGTGCCGAGCGTGATGCAGATGACGTCGTCGTGGCCCTGGCCGGCACCGAAGCGGTATTCGCCCCAGGCCGCGCAGTTGGCGTCGTTCTCGACGACGACGGGCAGGCCGATGCGCTGCTCGACCTTGTCCTTGAGCGGCTCATGGCGCCAGTTGATGTTCGGCGCGAAGAGTACGGTCGCACGCTTGTCGTCCACGTATCCGGCGGCGCCGATGCCGACGGCCTCGATGGTGTGGTTGCTGCTGACCTCGGAGACGGCGGCGCAGATGGCCTCCGTCACTCCGTCCGCCGTCGGCGGGGTGGGCACCTTGTACGTCTCAAGGATCGTGCCCTCTTCGTCGACCACGCCGGCCGCGATCTTCGTGCCGCCGATGTCGACGCCGATGGTGAGTCCCATTAGTCCCTCGGTTTCCGGTCAAACCCCGCCACGGCCAACGGTACCCGAGGGCGCCGGGGGTTCAGTCGAGATCGATCCGCTCGGCGGGACCGTCGTCGGGGCCGTCCCCGCGCGGGTCGCGGTCGTCGGATGCCTGGCGGGGCGCCCGGGTCTCGCCCCGGGTCCAGCGGCCCTCGTGGCCCTCGACGGCGGAGCGGTAGGCGGCGAGGAGCTCGGAGCCGGCGGCCGCGAGGTGGTCGAAGACCTCGGGGTTGCGTTCGATGACGGGCTTCGCGGCGGTTTTCGCCTGGTCGACGATCTGGCGGACGGCGCCCTGTGCGGCGGCGCCGAACAGCGGGTTGTTCAGGCCGGAGACCTTGTCGGCGACGGCCTCGAAGAGCTTGAAGAGCTCCTCGGCCGCGGTCCCGGTGGCTCCCGGGCCGGCCTGGCCCTGCCCGCGCAGGCGCTCCTTCTCGGCGGCGAGGTCCTCGGCACAGGCCTTGGCCCAGGCGTCGTCGGTGGGGCGGTCGGTGGCCTCGCTCATGGCGGACTCTCCTGCGGCGGCTGCTGGGCGTGCTTGCTGTCTACCTTCGACGGTACCCGAACGGGGGTACCGCGTTCAGCGCGTACGGGGCCACAGGCCGGGGTCCGGGGTGAAGCGGATGCGGAGTTCGCCTTCGGTGAGGGCGGCGCCGGAGACGGTGCACCGGCGCAGTGCCGAGGGAAGGGGAACGATCCTGCGGTACGGGCCGGCGGTGAGCAGCAGCTCGTCGCCGCGGCGGACGAGGTCGAGGTCGCGTTTGTGCGCGCCCGGCAGCGGAACCACCCAGACGAGGACCCCGTCGTCGGCGAGCCGGTCCTCGACGGTCCAGGCGCGGCGGGGTGCGGGCACGTCCGGGACGAGTCCGCCGGGGGCGGCGAGCCGGTCGAGGTCGTCCTGGCCCTGGGGGTCGGGGCCGAGGTGGGCGAGGGCCACCAGCGGGCTCTCGCCGGCCCACTCGGCGGCGTACTTCTCCTGCTGGGCGGCGAGGCCGGCGAGCCAGGGGTCGGCGGAGCCGTGGGGGACCGTCCGGTTGGCGACGACGTCGCGGACGGGCAGCTGCTGGAGGGCGAGGCCGAGCCGTCCGAGCCGGAGCGCGTCCGCGGCGGCGGGTCCGGGCTCGGCGACGAGGCGTACTTCGGTGGTGTCGGCCTCGATGACGGCCTGGACGGCGGCGAGCTCCTCGTCCCAGCGCGCGGCTGCCTCGTAGAGCCACTGGGCGGGCATGGGTACGCCGGCCAGCTGGGCCAGTACGGGGCGCAGGGCGCGGGCGGCCTGCTTCTCGGCGGGGAGCAGGCGGGCGAGGTAGCGGCGCAGCTGGGCGGGGAGCGCGAGGGTCGCGACGGCCTGGCGGAGCGGGGGCAGGTCGACGACGACGAGGTCGGCGGCGGGTGTGGTGGCGGCCCGCCGCAGGGCGCGGAGCAGAGCGAACTGTTCGGATCCGGGCAGTTCGGTGAGTTCCTCGGCGGCGAGGGGGCGGGCGCCGACCATGGAGAGCAGGGCGGATCCGCGTTCCTGGAGGGCCACGAGTTCGTCGCGGAACTCCTGGCCGGAGTCGACCCGGGCGACGCTCAGGCCGGGCGGGAGGGGGTCGCCGAGCAGTCCGGCGAGCGGGTCGCCGGGGTCGCCGGTGAGCAGCAGCACCTGTCGGCCCCGGCGGGCCGCGGCGAGGGCGGTGGCGGCCGCCACGGTGGTCCGGCCGGCCCCGCCGGGGCCGGTGATGAGCAGGGTGTGCATGTGCGGGGGCTCCGGATCGGTGGGGTGCGCCGCCGTGCGGGGTCCGTGGCGGGACCCCGCGGGGGTGCCGCACCCGGTTCGGTGCGGCACCCCCGGATGCTGGTCAGACGGACTCGACGCGCTTCTTCAGGCCCGCCAGCGCGCGGTCGATGATGACCTTCTCGGCCTTGCGCTTGATCATGCCGAGCATGGGGATCTTGACGTCGACGGTCAGCTGGTAGGTGACCTCGGTGCGCTTGCCGCCGTCCACCGGCGCGAGTCGGTAGGAGCCGTCGAGCTGGCGCAGCATCTGGGACTTGTCCAGGGTCCAGCTGACCTCGTCGGTGCCCTTCCAGGTGTAGGCCAGGGTGTGGTCGTCCTTGATCGCGCCCGCGTCGAGCAGCAGCCGGACCTTTTCGGCGCGGCCGTCGGCGTCGGTGGCGAGGACCTCGGCCTCCTTCACCTCGCCGGTCCACTCGGGGTAGCGCGCGAAGTCGGCGATCACGGCCATCACGTCGCCGGGCGCGGCGTCGATCGTGATGCTTGAGCTGGTGTGTTCCGCCATCGCGGTCGCTCCTCCGGAGATTGTTCGAGGATGTGTACGGCCTCCGGCCGCCGCGTGAAGGCTACCGCGCGTGCGGACGCCGCCACTCCAGAGACGCCCCGGGCCCGGGGCGGGGGGGTGCGGAAGCGGCTGGTTCTCACCACTCCATGACCCAGGGGCGGCCGGTCGAGGCGAAGTGGCCGACGTTCACGCACTCGGTGGCACCGATCCGCATCCGCCGGGCCAGGGGCTGGTGGACGTGGCCGAAGAGGGCGTAGCGCGGCCGGGTGCGGCGGATGGCGGCGAGCAGGGCCTCGCTGCCGCGTTCGAAGCGGCGTGCGACGGTGTCGTAGCAGAGCTCGGGCACTTCCGGCGGGATGTGGGAGCAGAGCACGTCGACCTCGCCGAGGGCCTCGACCTTGGCGGCGTACTCCTCCACGTCCACTTCGTAGGGGGTGCGCATGGGCGAGGGCAGGCCGCCGCCGACAAAGCCGAAGACGCGGCCCGCGATCTCGACCCGCTGTCCGTCCAGGACGGTGAGGCCGTGGCGGTCGGCGTACTCGGGCCACAGCGCCGGGATGTCGACGTTGCCGTAGGTCGCGTAGGTGGGGCGGGGGAAGGCGGCGAACATCTCCGCGTACTGGCGGCGCACCGCGTCCTCGATCATCCGCTCGCGGTCGAGGCCGGCCCACAGCCGCCTGCCGAGGGCGTGGGCCTCGCCGAAGCGGCGCTGGGTGCGCAGCTCGACGATGAGGTCGGCGTTCTCGACGCCGAACAGGTCGGGGAAGATCCCGCGCGAGTGGTCGGCGTAGTCGAGGAAGAGGACAAGGTCGCCGAGGCAGATCAGGGCGTCGGCGCCGTCGCCGGCGCGCGCGAGGGCTTCGGTGTTGCCGTGCACGTCGCTCACGACGTGGACCCGTGTGCGGCTCGATCCGCTCGTGCCGTTCTTCCCGCTCCGCATGCTGCCAGCCATGCGGACAACCCTAGGGGGGCTGGTGAGGGCCTGGTAGTGGGACTGTGAAAGCCGGGCCTACCTGCGGTTACTTCCGAGTCGCCGAGGGGGTCGACTACTGTCGGCGCGTTGGGTCCGGACCGTGTGAGTGCAGAATGTGACGCACGGAACATCTGGCCGGTTCCCTCTATCGGGAACCCACTACCGGTGGGTAACGTCCGGTCGGTCCACATGGTGGCGATGGCGCCCAGAGGAGCAGCAGTCTTGCGCGAGTTCAGCCTTCCGGCCCTGTACGAGGTCCCGTCGGACGGGAACCTGACGGATCTCATCCGCCGCAACGCCGCCCAGCACCCAGACACCGCCGTCATGAGCCGCAAGGTCGGCGGCCGGTGGCAGGACGTGACGGCGACCGAGTTCCTGGCCGAGGTCCGTGCCACGGCCAAGGGCCTGATCGCGGCCGGTGTCCGCCCCGGCGACCGGGTCGCCCTGATCTCCCGCACCCGCTACGAGTGGGTGCTGATCGACTTCGCGATCTGGACCGCGGGCGGCGTCACCGTCCCCGTGTACGAGACCAGCTCCCCCGAGCAGATCCAGTGGATCCTCGGCGACTCCGGCGCCGTCGCCGTCGTCGTGGAGAGCGCCGGGCACTCCAAGGCGGTGGCCTCGCTGCGCGACCGCCTGCCGGAGCTGCGCGACGTCTGGGAGATCGAGCAGGGCGCGCTGGACACGCTGAAGGCCGCCGGCGCGGCCGTCACCGACGCCGAGGTCGACGAGCGCAGCAGCCTCGCGAACGCCGACGACCCGGCCACCATCGTCTACACCTCGGGCACCACCGGCCGCCCCAAGGGCTGTGTGCTGAGCCACCGCAACTTCTTCGCGGAGTGCGGCAACGCGGTGGAGCGCCTGAGCCCGCTGTTCAGGACCGGCGAGTGCTCGGTGCTGCTGTTCCTGCCGGCCGCGCACGTCTTCGGGCGCCTGGTGGAGGTGGCGGCCGTGCTGGCGCCGATCCGCCTGGGCTGCGTACCGGACATCAAGAACCTCACCGACGAGCTGCAGTCCTTCCGCCCCACGCTGATCCTCGGCGTCCCCCGGGTGTTCGAGAAGGTCTACAACTCGGCGCGCGCCAAGGCGCAGGCCGAGGGCAAGGGCAGGATCTTCGACGCGGCCGCGGACACCGCGATCGCCTACAGCCGTGCGCTGGACACCCCGCGCGGCCCGTCGTTCGGCCTCAAGCTCAAGCACAAGGTCTTCTCGAAGCTGGTCTTCAGCAAGCTGCACGCGGTCCTCGGCGGCCGCGGCGAGTACGCGATCTCCGGCGGCGCGCCGCTGGGCGAGCGGCTCGGGCACTTCTTCCGCGGCATCGGCTTCACGGTCCTGGAGGGCTACGGCCTGACCGAGTCCTGTGCGGCGACCACCTTCAACCCGTGGGACAAGCAGAAGATCGGTACGGTCGGCCAGCCCATGCCGGGCTCCGTGGTGCGCATCGCGGACGACGGCGAGGTGCTGCTGCACGGCGAGCAGATCTTCACGGGCTACTGGAAGAACGAGGCGGCGACCGCCGAGGCGCTGACCGACGGCTGGTTCCACACCGGCGACGTCGGCACCCTCGACGAGGACGGCTACCTCACGATCACCGGCCGCAAGAAGGAGCTGATCGTCACGGCGGGCGGCAAGAACGTGGCCCCCGCGGTGATCGAGGACCGGATCCGGGCGCACGCGCTGGTCGCGGAGTGCATGGTGGTCGGTGACGCGAGGCCGTTCGTGGCCGCGCTGGTCACCATCGACGAGGAGTTCCTCGGCCGCTGGGCCGTGGAGAACGGCAAGCCGGCCGGGGTCACGGCGGCGGAGCTGCGCGAGGACGCCGACCTCGTCGCCGCCGTCCAGAAGGCGATCGACGACGGCAACGCGGCGGTTTCCAAGGCGGAATCGGTGCGGAAATTCCGCATTCTGCCCTCCCAGTTCACGGAGGAGTCGGGGCACATCACGCCGTCGCTGAAGCTCAAGCGCAACGTGGTGGCGAAGGACTACGCGGACGAGATCGAGGCGCTCTACCGCGGCTGACCCCGCGCCGGCGGGGCCCGCGGCCGCAGGCCGTCGTCAGCGGGGGTCGGCCGAGGATGCGTGCCATGTTCCGCTCGGCGAGGGCGGTGATGGTGACGAACGGGTTCACGCCGAGCGACCCCGGCACCAGGGAGCCGTCCACCACGTAGAGGCCCTGGTAGCCCTTGGCCCGCCCGTACGCGTCGGTCGCCTTCCCGAGGACGCAGCCGCCGAGCGGGTGGTAGGTGAAGTCGTCGGCGAAGGCCCTGTTCCCGCCGAAGAGGTCGTAGCGGTAGATGGTGAAGTTGCGCCGGTTGATGCGGTCGAAGAGGTTCTTCGCCGCGTTGACCGCGGGCGCGTTCTGGTCCCGCCGCCAGTTGAGGCGGGCGGAGTCGCTCGCCGCGTCGTAGGTGAAGTGCCCGCGCTCCGGGTTCTTGGTGATGGCCAGGTACATCGAGATCCAGTGTTCGAGGCCCATGGGGAGCGGGGCGACCTCCGCGAAGACGGGGTTCGCGGCATTGTCCCAGTCGTCGATGCCCAGGGCGGGCATGGTGGACTGGTTTGCGCCGACGGTGTCCCACAGGTGGTTGGCGCGCGCGGTCATGACATTGCCGTTGGGGCCCCAGCCGCGCCCGACCTCGCCGCTGAGCGCGGGCAGCGCGCCGGTCTCCCGGGCACGCAGCAGGATCTCGGTGGTGCCCAGGCTCCCGGCGCCGAGGAAGAGCTGCCGGCAGCCGATCTCGCGGACCTGGGTGACCTTTCCGGTCACGTCACTGGTCCGCACGGTCAGGACGTACCCGCCGGCCGGGTCGGGCCGTACGGCGACCACGCGCTGCATGGTCTCGATGGTGACGTTGCCGGTTCCGAGGGCGGCGGCGAGGTAGGTCTTGTCGACGCTCTTCTTCCCGTGGTTGTTGCCGTAGATGACCTCCCCGGCCAGTGCCGAGCGGGGTGCGGTGCCGGCCGCCTCGCGCTTCATGTGCTCGAAGTCGTAGACGTTGGGCACGAAGACGGTCTTCAGACCGGTGTTGTGGGCGTGCTTGCGGGAGATGCGGGCGAAGCGGTACCACTCGGTGGACTCGAACCAGCCCGGGTCGATGTCGCCCACACCGAGCATGGCGCGGGCGCGGGGGAAGTAGGTGCCGTACATCTCGTCGGCGTCGACGCCCGGGAAGACCTCGGTGAAGTACGAGCGCCTGGGGGTGGGCGCCATGCCGCCGTTGACGAGGGACCCGCCGCCGACTCCGCGTCCCACGTAGACGGACATGTCGCCGTGGTTCACGCGGTCCAGGACGCCGGGGTAGGGGCGGATGTCGCGGTTGACCACGTCGAGCCAGAGGAACTGCGCGAGCGGGGCCTCGGTGCGGGTGCGGAACCACATGGAGCGGTGGTCGGGGGCGGACGTGGAGGGGAAGACCTTGCCGTCGGGACCGGGGGTGTTCCACAGCCGGCCCATTTCGAGGACGACGGTGCGCACGCCCGCCTGCCCGAGCCGCAGGGCGGCCACGGCGGAGCCGTAACCGGAGCCGACGACGACGGCCGGGGCGTAGTGGGCGGCGGCGGGCTCGGCAGCGGCGGCGGAGGCCGCTCCGATCCGTGTGAAGCCGAGCGCGGCGGCGGTCGAGAGTGCGCCGAGCCCCAGCATTTGACGGCGCGTCAGGTTGGGTGTCATGGCCGCATCATGAGCGGATTCCAGCCGTCCGCCCAGACGCGGTGTTGACAGACATCTGAGGGACAGTCAGACATGGCGCACGCGCTCGGCCCGGACGCTTCACCGAGCCCCGATCTCCAGCCCCACCGGCGTTCGAGGCGCGGGGCCTCGGGGGCAGAGCCCCCGCAACGGCGCCGCACCCGCGGGAGCCGCCCGGCTAGAGCAGCTCGCGCAGGCGGTCCGCCAGAAGGTCCCAGCGCCACTTCTCCTCGACCCAGGCGCGGCCGCGCTCACCCATGCGGGCCCGCAGGTCGGCATCCTGCAGCAGGGCCACGATCCGGTCCGCCGCCTCCTCGGGCACGCCGCCCCGCACGACCCAGCCCGTCTCACCGTCCAGTACCGCGTCCGGCGCCCCGCCGGAGTCGCCCGCTACCACCGGCAGACCCGTCGCCGAGGCCTCCAGGTAGACGATGCCGAGCCCCTCCACGTCGAGGCCGCCCCGCCGGGTCCGGCAGGGCATGGCGAAGACGTCGCCCGCACCGTAGTGCGCGGGGAGTTCGGACCACGGGACCGCGCCCGTGAAGACCACCGAGCGGGCCACGCCCGTGGACGCCGCCAGCGCGCGCAGGTCCTCCTCGTACGGGCCGCCGCCGACGACCAGCAGCACGGCGTCGGGCACGGCGGCCAGGATCCGCGGCATGGCCTCGATCAGCGTGTCCTGGCCCTTGCGCGGCACCAGCCGCGACACGCACACCACCACGGGCCGGCCCGACAGGCCCAGCCGCGCCCGGACCACGTCGCCGCCCGACGCCGGGTGGAAGGTCTTCTCGTCGACGCCCGGCGGGAGTTGGACCATCCGCGCCGCCGCCCGGTCCGTGAGCGCCGAGGCGATCCGGGAGCGGGTGTACTCCCCCAGGTACGTCAGGGTGTCCGTGCCCTCGCCGATCCGCCGCAGCAGCTGCCGCGCGGCCGGCAGCTGGGCCCAGCCCGCCTCGTGCCCGTGGGTGGTCGCCACGATCCGCCGGGCGCCCGCCCGACGCAGCGCCGGGCCCATCAGCCCGAGCGGGGCGGCGGCACCGAACCACACGGACTCGCAGCCGTGTTCGCGCAGCAGGCCGACGGCCCGCCGCGTCACGCGCGGGGTCGGCAGCAGCATCGTCGTACGGTCGCGGACGACCTGGAAGGGCTGTTCCGCGTCGAAGGCCGCGGTGGCCTCGCGGCCCTCCGCGCTGTGCTTCCACGTGGAGGCGTAGACGACGACCCGGTCGGGATCCAGCCGCAGCGCCATGTTGTGGAGGAAGGCCTGGATGCCGCCCGGTCGCGGCGGGAAGTCGTTGGTCACGATCAGGGTCTTGTGCATCGCCTGCCGACAGTACCCGCTCAGCTCAGCTCCTCGCGAAGGGACTCCCGCCAGGCCTGCGTGAGCCCGGCCCGGTCCACGCCGAGGCTCTCCCGCAGCGCGGTCTCCAGCGGCTCGCGGCCCGCCCGCCCGTACAGGTCCACCAGCGCCTTCTCGCCCCACTTCGCCGCGATCAGCCGGCAGGCCAGCCACGCGCCCTCGTACGCCCGCGCCGCCGCCTCGGGGTCGCCGCCGAAGGCGAAGTCCTCCGTCCCGGGCAGCTCCCCCGGAAGCCCGCCGCGCCGGACGGCCCGGGCGAGCGCCGGAGCGGCCTGCGCGGGGCTGGTGGACGCGCCCCGGTACGCCGCCCAGTCCGCGAATCCCTCGGAGAGCCACAGCGGGGTGGTGGCGGTCGTCGCCGCACGCGTGGCCACGTGCGCGACCTCATGGGTCAGGACGATCCGCCGGCCCTCCGCCCCCAGACCCGCGTACCCCTCCGGATTGACCACGACCCGGTCCGCCGGGGCCGGGCCCGCGCCCACCCGGCCGGTGGTGACGGCGCCGAGGCCCCGGTAGGTGTCGGCGGGCCGGCCCAGCAGCCGCGCCATCGCGTCGAGGGAACCGGGGACCAGGACGACCACCCGCCCCGCCCAGGGCCCGGGCCAGGCGGCGCCCGCGGCGGGCACCGCCCGGTCGGCCTCGGCGGCGATCTCCCGGAGCGTGCCCGCGCTCTGCCCGGCCCCGCCGAGGACCAGGGAGTGCCTGCCGGCGGCCACCGAGACCGCTCCCTGGTCCCACAGCTGCGGCAGGGCGCCCGGCGCGGGCCGGTCGGCGCTCACCCGCCACGTCCCGCCCTTCCGGACCAGCTCCATCTCGCGGGCCGACTCCTCGGGGGCGGTGTCGTGGCCGGCCAGCCGGTAGCGCAGCCGGGCCCGTACGAGGGCCCGCTCGCCGTCGCGCCGGACCGAGGCGACCTCGTACGCCCGGTCGGCGAACGGGATCCCGGCCAGCCCCTCGGGCGTCGCCCGCGACCAGTCGGCGACCGCCCCGCGGACGTCCCGCTCGGCGGCGTCGGCGCTGCCGGCCGGCCGCGGACCGCACCCGGGGAGCAGCGCGCACAGCAGGACCGGCACGAGCGGCCGGAGGCGCGACGGACGGCGGAGGCGAGGCATCCGCCGATCGTACGCAGGGCGCCGGGGGGCGGCGCGGGCGGCGGGGCCGGGGTCGGGGTCAGGGGCGGGTGACCGCCGAGACCGGCATCATCCCGACCGGGTCGTAGCGCACTCGGGCGCCGGGGTAGGGGGCGTGGACGACCTGGCCGTTGCCGACGTACATGCCGACGTGGCTGGCGTCGGAGCGGTAGGTCACCAGGTCGCCCGGCCGGGCCTGTGACAGCGGCACCTGGCGCCCCGCGTGCCGCTGGGCCTGCGAGGTGCGCGGCAGCGAGACGCCGGCCTGCCGGTAGGACCAGACCATCAGCCCGGAGCAGTCGAAGCCGGAGGGGCCGGTGGAGCCCCACACGTACGGGCGCCCGACGGCGGCCCGGGCCGCCATCACGGCGGTCGCGGCGCGGCCGGAGGAGGGGCCGTCGGCACCCACGGGGCCCAGGTCGGGCAGTGCCTCGTGGCGTCCCCCGGAGCGCGAGGAGCGCTCGAAGTCGGCCCGCTCCTCGGACGGCATGGAGTTGAGGAGCCGCCTGGCGGCGGCGAGCTTCGCCGTGACGGAGCGCTTGTGGCGGGCGACGTCGGAGCGCAGGGCGTCGAGTTCGGCGAGCTTGCGGGAGGCCTCCGCCCGTACCTGGCCGAGCCGGCGCTGCTCCTGGTGCAGTTCATGGAGCTGCCGGGCCTGACGCTCGGTCAGCCGGTCCAGGGCGGCGGCCTGCGCGAGGTAGGCGTCGGGGTCCTCGGCCAGCATCAGTCCGACGGCGGGGTCGATGCCGCCGCTGCGGTACTGGGCCCCGGCGAAGGTGCCGAGGATGCCGCGCATGGTGTTGATGCGCTCCTGGCCGCGGGCCACCGCGTCCTGGGCCCGGTTGACCTCGGTACGGAGCGCGGCGGCCTTCTCCCCGGCCTCGTTGAAGTGCTCGGTGGCCTGCTCGGCCTCCTCGAAGAGCCGGTCGACCTGGGCGCTGACACCGGATCTCGCGCCGCCGCCGGGCTCGTGCGGGAGGCCGGGGGCCGCGCTCGCGGGGGCGCCCGCCATGGCGACCGCGGCGGTTGCCGCGGCGGCGGTGAGGACGGTGACCTTCGTGTTCCGGTCGAGGCTGCCGAGCCCGGGCCGGCGATGTGACGCCACGTGCACCCGCTCCCTTCCGCTGAGCGCGGCCCGGGTCCGCCCTCCGTGGGCGGCCGTGTGCCGGGTTCCGCGCTGGCAGACAGTAGCCGTGCGATCGCGCACCGACCAACGCCCGCCGGAGGGCGCACACACCGACGCCCCGCCGGAGACGCAGGTCACCGGCGGGGCGTGTGGTCAGTGCGGGGCCGTGGAATTCGCCCGGATGGGCGGTGTGCTTCGCGTCAGCCGATGCGGACGCCGAACTGGAACGGCATGTTGTCCATCGACTCGTACTTGACGCCGCCGCGCGGGTTCGAGGCGTGCAGCGTCATGTTGTTGCCGGCGTACAGGCCGACGTGGTGCAGGTCCCCGTAGAAGAAGACCAGGTCACCGGGCTGCAGCTGGCTGCGGCTGATGCGGGTGCCGTCGTTCGCCTGGGTGTAGGTCACACGGCTGATGTTGACGCCTGCCTGCTTGTACGCCCACTGGGTCAGCCCGGAGCAGTCGAAGGAGTTGGGGCCCTCGTTGCCCGATATGTACGCGCTGCCGACCTTGGTCTTGGCGGCCGCGAGGGCGGCTCCGGCACGGCCGGAGGCCTTGACGTCGCCGAGGTCGACGCGCTGGCCGTCGGCGCGGCTGGCGCGCGTGTCCTCGTCCTTGAGCGCGGCACGCTCCTGCGCCGTAAGGGTGTTGAGGAGGGCCTGGGCCGCGGCGAGCTTCTCGGCCGAGGCCTTCTTCTTCTCGCCGAGCTCCTTGCGGGTGGCGTCGAGGTCGGCGAGCTTGCCGGCCGCCTCCTGGCGCTGCTGCGCGAGGGTGCGCTGCTTCGCCTGGATCTTCTGGACCGCTTCGACCTGCTTGCCGCTCAGGTGCTCCAGGGTGGAGGCCTTGTCGAGGTAGCTGTCGGGGTCCTCGGAGAGGAGGAGGGCGAGGGAGGGGTCTATGCCGCCGTTGCGGTACTGGGCGCTCGCCATCGAACCGAGCGCGCTGCGAAGGTCGTTGAGCTCGCCCTGGCCGCGCGCGACCTGGTCCTGGATCTGCCCGATCTCCTTCTCGAGCGTCTCCTGGCGCTCCTTGGCCCCGTTGAACTTCTCGGTGGCCTGCTCCGCCTCTTCGTAGAGTGCGTCGACCTGGGTCTTGACCTCGTCCTTGCTCGGCTTCGCCGGAGCGGCGGAGGCACTCTGCGCGGTGAGGGCGACGGCCGCGGCCGCGACCGAGGTGAGCACGGTCACACGAGCGCGAGTCGGCTGCTTGGGTCGACGGTGGGACGCCACGAAGGCGAGCTCCTTCTTCCTAGAGCCGCCGAAGAACGCAACTCGGCAGCACCCTTCGCCGCCACCCCGAATGAGTGATCTACCGCACGAAGGTTTGAGCAGACCCTAGTGACCCAGCTGTGATCAGTTCAAATCCTGCCGGGAAAAAACTCACCCGCCGACCAGGTTCTTTACCTACACCGCACGCTCCGTGCCGAGCACTTGACGGTGCGTCCCCCACACGCCCTACCAATTCCGGCATTCGGGCTGGGAGTTAGGAAACGCGCGAAAGCCGCTTCAGCAACAAAGCGGACGTTACGGGCCGCGCCCCGGCCTTGGCGACCCCGTCGGCGACCTCCCGGTCCGTGGAGACCACGACGACCGGCCGGCCGGGCGGCTCCGCCCGCACCAGCTGGCGGATCAGCTCGTCGGCCGTCACCCCCGCCTTGGAGAACAGCACCCGCACACCCCGCGGCGGCGCGAGCAGCACCGGGGCCGCCAGCTCCGCGCCGTCGAAGACACAGGTCATCTCCGCACCCGTCTGCGCGGCCAGCATCGACAGCCCGCCCAGCAGCCGCAGCCGCTGCTTCTCCAGCGGCATCGTCGGATAGCCGGTCTTGGTCACGTTGTAGCCGTCGACCACCAGATGGGCCTGGGGCAGCGCCAACAGCTGGTCCAGCAACGCCGGATCGGTCTCCGACAGGGCGCGCGCCGCGATGTCCTTCGGCGTCATCCGGCCCGGCTCCACCGCATCCACCGTGTCGGCCGGGCGGGTGTTCACCGGTGGCAGCGCCAGCTCACGGCGCAGCCCCTGCGCCGCGTCCAGCACGGTGTCCAGCAGCAGCCGCAGCCGCATGTCCTCGATGCTGCGCCCCTCACGGGTCGCCCGGCGGGAGGTCTCCAGCGCCGTCTCCACCTCCGCGAGCCGGGACTTGAGCCGCCGCGTCTCGCTCTCGGCCGCCGTCACACGGGTCGCGGCCTCGCCGCGGATCGCGTCGATCTCGGCGGTCACCTTGCGCAGGGCCGCCTCGCCGCGCTTGACGTCGCTCAGGGCGCTGCGCAGCCGGCGCTGAAGCGATTCCGCTTCCTTCCGCGCCGCCTCCAGCTCGACCCGTACCTGCTCACCGCCCGTGCGCTGCAGTTCCCGTACGTGCTCCAACTCCTCGCGCAGGCGGTCCAGCTCGCGCCGGGTCTCCTCGCCCACCCGCTCGGCGTCGGCCCGCTGGGCCTCCTCGCCCGCCGCGGCCACGAGCTTGACCCAGCCGGCGGGCCTCAGGACGAAGGCGGCGGCCGCCACGTCCAGCGGATCCGCGGCGGCCGGCGGCGCGCCGGACTCCAGCGCGGCGGCCAGGTCCGCCTGCGCATCGCGCAGCTTGTCGGCGACCCGGCCGCGGAACACCGCGTCGGTCTCGACCGCCGCGGCCATGGCGTTGCCGGCGAACTTGGCGCGCCGGGTCGGGGTGAAGCGGGCGTACTGGCGCAGCTGCGCCGGCAGGTCCGCGACCGTCAGCGCGCCGAAGGCGTCCGAGACGAGCGCGACGACCCGGCGCCGCACGCCTTCCGGCAGCGGGCGGTCGAGCGCCTCCGCGGCGTCGCCGGCCGCGTCGGCCGGCCCAGCGCCGCTTGCTGGCTCCACAATCCGTCACCCCTACCGTGATGGTCTACCTGCCGACGGGGCTCCGTCAGGAGTCCGCGCCCGGCCTGTCCACGAGCTCGATCTGGTCCACCGCGTTGCACCAGCGACATCGGACCGACTCGATGGTCTCATTGACCACCTCTCGCTCCTCGACCTTGGGCTCCCCGGCGAGGTCCAGGTGGACGTACTCGACGACCTTCGACGAACGGGTGACGTCGAACCGCGTGAGGTTGCCGCACAGGGTGCAGCGCCACCGGGTGGTGTCGGTCGGCAGGGGAACCGTCATCGGCCTGCTCACTCCTTCGTAGCTCATTCAATTAAAGCGGTCGTTCGGCCGTCCGCGTCGGCCTGTGGACCGCAGCTCGTAACCCTACGGCCTGCCACCCCTTCAGGTGGGGCACGTTGCGTCATGCTCTGTCACATGATCGTAAGGTGGCAGGCTGTGCGCGAGGCCGCCCGGGGACCGGTGGTCACCCACGCGCTGATCGCGGGCTGCGGTGTGGTGTTCGTACTGAGCCCCGCCTCGGGGCTCAATCCGGTCTACGGGACCGGCGACGAACTGCTGAGCGCGGGCACCGCGTACTTCCGGCGCTGGGGCGTGGTCCCGGACGAACTCTTCACGGACACCCCGCGCGCCTGGCTGACGCCGCTCACCGCGCTGTTCGTCCACGGCAGCTGGCTGCACCTGCTCGGAAACATGCTGTTCCTCTTCGTCTTCGGCGCGCTGGCCGAGGAGCGGATGGGCCGTCCGGCGTTCCTCGTCTTCTACCTCTGTACGGGCTACCTGGCGCTGGCGGCGTACGCGGCGGCCAACGCGGAGTCCGCGCAGACGCTGGTGGGTGCGTCCGGTGCGATCTCGGCCGTCCTGGGCGCGTTCCTCTATCTGCTGCCGCGGGCACGGGTGACGAGCCTGTTCCCCTTCCTGTTCTTCCTGCCGCTGCGGTTCCCGGCGTGGCTCGTGCTGCTGTTCTGGTTCGCCCTGCAATGGGTGGCCGCGCACCGCGCGGAGGGCGGGCCGGGGGTGGCCTATCTGGCCCATCTGGTGGGGTTCTCGCTCGGCTTCCTCTACGCGTGGGCCCGGTATCGGGGTACGACTAGAGTGAGTCGACCAGCGACGGCCACCGAGGGAGACAGCCAGCCGTGATCACCGCGATCGTGCTCATCAAGACCAGCGTGGACCGCATCCCCGAGATCGCCGAGTCCATCGCCGCGCTGGACAGCGTCAGCGAGGTCTACTCCGTGACGGGGACCTACGACCTGATCGCGCTGGTCCGCGTGAACCGCCACGAGAACCTGGCGGACATCATCCCCGGCCGCATCAGCAAGATCCCGGGCGTCGAGGCGACGGACACGCACGTGGCGTTCCGCACGTACTCGCAGCACGACCTGGAGGCGGCGTTCGCGATCGGCCTCGACGCGTAGCGCCGGCCGCCTGCCCTGGGGGCGGCTCGGAGGTGTGGGGCGTGCTTCGGCGGAGCCGGGTGGGTCCGGTCGGTGCGGGGGGCCGTGGCGGGGTGTCTCCTCGGCTCGGCGCGTGCGGGCCATCGCGGCTGTACCCGGCGGTCGCGCGCTCGTCCTGCGGGGACACCCCGCCACATCCCCCCTCCCCTCCACCAACCCGGCCGCGGGCAGGCCGGAGCCACCCCATGGGATCCCCGGCACTGCCGGAGCCGGCGGTGGGCGGGGACGCTTCACGGGATCTCGGATCGCTGCCGGAGCCGGCGGTGGGGTGGGGACACGTAGGAGGGTCCCCGCAGGACGAGGCGCGACCACCGGGTACGGCCGAGAAATGCCCGCACGCGCCGAGCCGAGGAGACCCTCGTACGGGGCACCGCCCCACACCCCGACCCCGCCAAGCACCCGCGCTGGATCCACCGAGCACCCCGCAGGGGACCGGTACGGGGCACCGCCCCACACCCGCATACCGCCAAGCACCCGCGCTGGATCCGCCGAGCACCCCGCAGGGGCCCGGTACGGGGCACCGCCCCACACCCAGACCCCGCCCAGCACCCGCGCGCGAGCCGCCCCGCGCTGGATCCGCCGAGCACCCCGCAGGGGACCGGCTGGCCCCTACGCCCGCCGAGCCGCCCGCAGGGCAGCCGTCCCGCGGAGGGGGACGCAGCGGCCTTCCTCCGTGCGGTACTGCCACTTCGCGCCGTCCGCGACGAGTTCCCGGACCGCGCGGACGAAGCGGTCCACGTGCTCGTCCGGGGTGCCGGCGCCGAAGCTGACGCGGATGGCGTTCAGCGAGCGCTCGCCCGGGGCGGCCTCGGGGGCCCCGCACTCGCCCTGGGCCTGCGGCTCGCTGCCCAGCAGGGTCCGCACCAGCGGGTGGGCGCAGAACAGGCCGTCCCGTACGCCGATCCCGTACTCGGCGGAGAGCGCGGCAGCGAAGTGGGAGCTGTTCCAGCCGTCCACGACGAAGGAGATGACGCCGACCCGCGGGGCGTCGTCCCCGAAGAGGGAGAGGACCTTGACCTGCGGCACCGAGGCGAGGCCCTCGCGGACCCGGGCCACGAGCCGCTGCTCGCGCGCCACCAGGTTCTCGAAGCCCGCTTCGGTCAGGGCCCGGCAGGCGGAGGCGATGGAGTAGACGCCGATCACGTTCGGGGAGCCGGCCTCGTGGCGGGCGGCCGTGGTGTGCCACTCGACGTCGACTCCGCCGTCCTCGCGGCGGGAGACCTTGCGGGAGGCCCCGCCGCCGGCCAGGTACGGATCGGCCTCCTGGAGCCAGTCGGCGCGCCCGGCGAGGACGCCCGAGCCGAACGGTGCGTACAGCTTGTGGCCGGAGAAGGCGACCCAGTCGACGTCGAGGTCCCGCACGGAGACGGGGTGGTGCGGGGCCAGCTGGGCGGCGTCCAGCACGATCCGCGCGCCGTGGGCGTGCGCGGCGGCGGTGAGTTCCTTCACCGGCCACAGCTCGCCGGTGACGTTGGACGCGCCGGTGACGCATACGAGCGCCGGGCCCTTGGGGTCTCCCCAGCTCGAAGAGCCAGGGGACGGGTCGCGGTCGGCGAGCGCCCGCTCCAGGATGGCGACGGCCTCGTCCGGGGTGCGCGGCGCGTCGAGGTAGCTGACCTGCGCGTTCGTCCACGGCAGGAGCGAGGCGTGGTGCTCGGTCTCGAAGACGAAGACCTGGCAGCCGGCAGGGAGCACCGCGGCGAGCAGGTTGAGGGAGTCGGTGGTGGAGCGGGTGAAGACGACCTGGTCGGAGGGCCGGCAGTCGAGGAACTCGGCGACCGTGACGCGGCTCTGCTCGAAGAGGTCGGTGGAGAGCTGCGAGAGGTAGCCGGCGCCGCGGTGGACGCTGCCGTAGTAGGGGGCGTAGGCGGCCACGTCGTCCCAGACCCGCTGGAGGGCGGGGGCGCTGGCGGCGTAGTCGAGGGCCGCGTAGGTGACTTCGCCGCCGGTGACGAGCGGGACGGTGACGTCGCGGCCGAGGACGGCGAGCGGCTCGGCACAGGCGGGACCCTGGGCGGCGGCGGCGATGGTGGCGTTGGTGGCGGTGGCGACGGCGTTCAGGGACGCGGACATGGCGGTATCTCCCGGCAGGCAGGGCTGAATGGCTTCGGTGTGCCCGTACGCGGGTACGGCGGTGCGGCCGTCCGGGGTACGGGAGGGTCCTCGGACCGGACTGTCGGGGTACGCGGAAGTGACCCTGGTCCGAGGGGGTGAAGTGGGGGCGTCAGTCGCCCTATCGCATTCGCTTGCTCACGGAAAACGCTCCTCGAGAGACCAGGACCCCTGGTGTCGAGGGATCCGCGCTTGCCGTAGGCCTTGCTGCCTACGACCTGGTCATCACCCGGGGCACCCCGCCACGGAAGGAGGGTTGCCGGACAGCGAGCCGGGGCCTAAACGCTGTCACTCGTGACCTGGTCAGCATCCTGCCACAAGATCCGCCGCGCGCAAGACCCCGGTCCGAATGGCGGACCGGGGTCTGGCGTGAAACGTGTGCCGGGTCAGGCGTTGCTGGCCGTCACCCAGCGCTCCAGGGCGGACCGGGCGGCACCGGAGTCGATGGACTCGGCCGCACGGGTGATGCCGGCCGTGATCTGCTCCTCCAGGCTGCCCGTGCCCGGGTCGAGGGCGACGAGGGCGGCCGCCGAGTTCAGGAGCACGGCGTCGCGTACGGGTCCGGTCTCGCCGGCCAGCAGGCGGCGGGCCACGTCCGCGTTGTACGAGGGGTCCCCGCCGGCCAGGGCGGACACGTCGACCAGGGGGATGCCGACGTCACGCGGGTCGAAGGACTGCTCGGTGACCTTCCCGTCGCGGACCCACCAGACGCGCGAGGTCCCCGTGGTGGTCAGTTCGTCGAGGCCGTCGTCCCCGCGGAAGACGAGCGCGGAGGAGCCGCGCTCGGCGAGTACGCCCGCCACGATGGGGGCCATCCGGGGGTCGGCCACGCCCGTGGCCTGGGCGCGGACGCGGGCCGGGTTGGTCAGCGGGCCGAGGATGTTGAAGGTGGTCCGGATGCCCAGTTCTCGGCGGGCTCCGGCGACGTGCCGCAGGGAGGGGTGGAACTTCACCGCGAAGCAGAAGGTGATGCCGGCCTCCTCGGCGACCTCCACGACCCGCGAGGTGCTCAGGTCGAGGTTGACGCCGAGCTTCTCCAGGACGTCCGAGGAGCCGCTCGCCGAGGACGCGGCCCGGTTGCCGTGCTTGACGACCTTGGCGCCGGTGCCGGCCACCACGACCGCCGACATCGTGGAGATGTTGACCGTCTTGGCCCCGTCGCCGCCGGTGCCGACGATGTCGACGGTGCGGCCGGGCACCTCGATGAGGTTGGCGTGCCCGTACATCGCCCGGACGAGGCCGTTGATCTCCGCGACCGTCTCCCCCTTGGCGCGCAGGGCGACCACGAAGCCGGCGATCTGGGCGTCGGTGGCCTCCCCGCGCATGATGCGGTCCATGGCCCAGGCGGTGTCGTCGGCGCTGAGGTCCTGGCCGGTCAGCAGTGCGTCGAGGACGCCCGGCCAACCACGGGCCGCCACGCTGTCGCCGCCTGTCGGGGTCGCAACGTTCATGGTCCGCTCCTGCTGTTGATGGGGGTTCCACGTCGGATGGGTCGGAGATCAGCCTATCCAGCCCCGGTTACGGCAAAGAGCCCCGTCCAGACACTGGACGGGGCTCTCGCCGTGGCGACACCAGGACTGACCGGAATCAGTCCCTCATGCGGTGGTGCGGGGGATCAGTGGTGGCCGTGGCCGGACTGGATCTCCTTGTACTCCTCCACCGTGGGCTTCGCGATCTGGTTGCCCTCGGCGTAGAAGCCCTTGCTGAGCTTCGCGCGCAGCTTCTCGCTCGCCTTCACCTTGCGCTCGACACCGTTCTCGTCGACCGTCGGGCCGATCTCGATCGGCTTGTACTGCTCGTGCGCGGTGAGGGTGTGCAGCTGGCCCTGCGGGAGCGGCTCGTGGACCTCGACGAACTCACCGTGCGGCAGACGCTTGATGATGCCGGTCTCGCGACCGTGCAGCACCTTGTCGTGGTCCCGGCGCTGGAGGCCGAGGCAGATCCGCTTGGTGACGATGAAGGCGAGGACCGGGACGACGAAGAAGCCGATCCGGACGAACCACGTGATCGAGTTGATCGACAGGTGGAAGTACTGGGCGAACATGTCGTTGCCGCCGCCGATGAGGAGCACGATGTACTCCGCGATCCAGGCGACACCGAAGGCCGTGCGGGTCGGGACGTTGCGCGGGCGGTCCAGGATGTGGTGCTCGCGCTTGTCGCCGGTGACCCAGGACTCGATGAACGGCCAGACGGCGATCGAACCGAGCACCAGCGGGAAGAGCACCAGCGGGATGAACACGCCCAGGACGAGCGTGTGGCCCCACAGGTTGATCTCCCAGCCGGGCATGGCGCGGATCAGGCCTTCCGGCATACCCATGTACCAGTCGGGCTGCGCACCGGTGGACACGTGGTCCGGGCGGTAAGGGCCGAGGGCCCAGATCGGGTTGATCGAGGCGATGGCGGAGACGACCGCGATGACACCGAAGACCAGGAAGAAGAAGCCTCCGGCCTTGGCCATGTAGACCGGCAGCAGCGGCATGCCGACGACGTTGTTGTTCGTCTTGCCGGGACCCGCGTACTGGGTGTGCTTGTGGTAGAAGACCAGGATCAGGTGGGCCACGAGGAGGCCCATCATGATGCCGGGCAGCAGCAGGATGTGCACCGAGTAGAAGCGCGCGACGAAGTCGCCGCCCGGGAACTCCCCGCCGAACAGGAACATCGACAGGTACGTGCCGACGACCGGGACGGACAGGATGGCGCCCTGCATGAAGCGGACACCCGTACCCGAGAGCAGGTCGTCCGGCAGCGAGTAACCGGTGAAGCCGGTGAACATGCCGAGGACCAGCAGCAGGAAGCCGAAGATCCAGTTGACCTCGCGGGGCTTGCGGAACGCGCCGGTGAAGAAGACGCGCATCATGTGCACGATCATCGCCGCGACGAAGATCAGCGCCGCCCAGTGGTGGATCTGGCGGATGAGCAGGCCACCGCGGACGTCGAAGCTGATGTCGAGCGTCGAGGCGAAGGCCTCGGACATCAGTACGCCCTGCATCGGGACGTAGCTGCCGTGGTACTCCACCTCGTTCATGCTCGGGTGGAAGAACAGCGTCAGGTACACACCCGTGAGGATGATGATGATGAAGCTGTAGAGGCAGATCTCACCGAGCATGAAGGACCAGTGGTCCGGGAAGATCTTGCGCATGTTGGCCTTGGCGAGGCTGTAGATGCCCAGGCGGCCGTCCGCCCAGTCCGCTACGCGCTCTCCGGCCGGCGCTTTGCGCGCCTTGTTGTCAGTGGCGGTGCTCATCCGCGCTCCCAGAATGCAGGACCGACGGGCTCTTCGAAGTCGCCGAGCGCTTCGAGGAAGCCTTCGTCATTCACGCCGATCCGCAGCTGCGGGAGGGCGTGCCCGGCCGGGCCGAAGATGACGCGGGCGCCGTCGGAGAGGTCGAAGGTGGACTGGTGGCACGGGCAGAGCACGTGGTGCGTCTGCTGCTCGTACAGGCTGATCGGGCAGCCGACGTGGGTGCAGATCTTCGAGTAGGCCACGATCCCGTCGTGGGACCACTCGAGTTCCTGCTTGTCCTTGATGTCCTCCGGCTGGATGCGGACGATCATCAGGGCGGCCTTGGCGATCTGCGTCTGGAAGTCGTGCTGGTGCTCGTCCAGGCCCTCGGGCATGGCGAACGTCAGCGAACCGACGAGCACGTCCTCGGGACGCAGCGGCTCCATCGTGTTCTGGTTGATGAGCAGCTTGCCCTTGGCCCACATGGTGTGGCGCAGCTTGTCCTCGGGCAGCGGGCCCAGGTCGCGCATGATCACGACGGCGGAGAGCGGCAGCATGGCCAGCGCGCCCAGCATCGTGTTGCGGATCAGCGGACGGCGGCCGATGCCGGACTCGTTCGCACCGTCGGCGAAGTCCTGGAGGACCTTCGCCTTGACCTCCGGCGGAGCGGCGATCTCGTGGCGGTCGTCGGCGACCTCGACGTCGGACATCAGGGTGCGGGCCCAGTGGACCGCGCCCGCGCCGATGCAGAAGAGGGCCGTGCCCAGCGTCATACCCAGGGCGAAGTTGAGCGCGCTGACCTTCCCGAGCGGGAAGATGAAGACGATCTTGTCGACCGGGAAGATCACGTACGAGGCGATGAAGCCGATCGTGGCCAGCATCGACAGCGTGAACAGCATGGCGACGGTGCGCTCGGAACGCTTCGCCGCACGCTCGTCGATGTCCTGGATGCGCGGCTTGTGGACCGGCAGGCCCGGGTCGGCGAACGGGTCGTCCGCCACTGCTACGCCACCGTGGTGGGCGTCGCCCTGCTCGCTCGGCAGGTGCTTCTCTTCGGGAATCTCTTGGCTACTCATGACTTCTTGGCCTTAGCGGTGTGGGCCGCGACCCAGACGGCGACAGCGATCAGCGCACCCAGAGCGAAGATCCAGCCGAACAGACCCTCGGAGACGGGGCCGAGGCCGCCGAGCTTGAGACCACCGGGGTTGGTCGACTTCTCACCGTTCACGTTCTGGAGGTACGCGATGATGTCCTTCTTCTGCTTCTCCGGCATGGTGCTGTCGGGGAAGGAGGGCATGTTCTGCGGGCCGGTCTGCATGGCCTCGTAGATGTGCTTCGGCGAGACGTCCTCAAGGTTGGGGGCGTACTTGCCGTTGGTCAGCGCGCCGCCTTCACCGGTGAAGTTGTGGCACTGCGCGCAGTTGTTGCGGAACAGCTCACCACCGTTGGCGATGTCGGCGTCAGCCGGGTCGTACTGCTTCTCGGTCGGCGTGATCGGGCCGGCTCCGAGGGAGGCGATGTACGCGGCCAGCTGGTCGATCTGCGCCTGGGTGTAGATGACCGGCTTCTTCGGCACCTGGGCGCCGGGCTGCTGGGCGGGCATGCGGCCCGTGCTCACCTGGAAGTCGACGGCCGCGGAGCCGACGCCGACCAGGCTCGGGCCGTCAGAGGAACCCTGACCGCCGGTTCCGTGGCAGCTTGCGCAACCCACGGCGTAGAGCTTCTTGCCCTCCTCGATGGCGAGGGACTGGGCGGTTTCATCGGCCTGCGCCTTGCCCGCGGGAGCAAAGGCGGCGTACAGCCCCCCAGTGGCCGCCAGCGCGAGGAGTAGAACGACGACCGCCGCCAGCGGATGGCGTCGTCGTGCGGAGAGCTTTTTCACGGATTACCCCGGTGTCAGGATCTTCTGCGTCGGTGTGTCTGGATGGAGTGCCGGGTCGGACCCGGTGACGTGTTCGCTACTTGATCAGGTAGATCGTGGCGAAGAGGCCGATCCAGACGACATCGACGAAGTGCCAGTAGTAGGACACGACGATGGCCGACGTGGCCTGTTCGTGGGTGAACCTCTTGGCCGCGTACGTCCGGCCGAGGACCAGCAGGAAGGCGATGAGACCGCCCGTCACGTGCAGCCCGTGGAAGCCGGTGGTCAGGTAGAAGACCGAGCCGTACGGACCGGACGAGAGGCTCATGCCCTCGTGCTTGACCAGCTCGGTGTACTCGAACACCTGGCCGCCAATGAAGATCGCACCCATGACGAACGTGATGATGAACCACGTCCGGAGCTTCTTCACGTCACCGCGCTCCGCGGCGAATACGCCGAGCTGGCAGGTGAGGGAGGAAAGCACCAGGATCGTCGTGTTCGTCGCCGAGAAGGGCAGATTCAAGGCCGAGGCCTGCTCTGTCCAGTACTCGGGACCTGTCACGGATCGCAGGGTGAAGTACATCGCGAAGAGGGCCGCGAAGAACATCAGCTCGGAACTCAACCAGATGATGGTTCCGACGCTGACGAGGTTCGGCCGGTTGACCGTCGGGTGCGCGTGCCCGGTATCTACTGTCGTTGCTGTCGCCACGACCGACATTATGTCGGTCGCTTATCCCGCCCTCACCCCGGGGGGTGCCGTTCGGAGTGTCAGGGGCGTGTGCAAGGCCCGAACGGCCCATCAGATCACCTCTCCGAACGGCGCCGTACACATGTCCGAACCGATGTTGACGGGGCGGCGGGAGGAGTAGCATCCCGCGCAACAGCAACGTGATTCATGGGACACGTGGAGGATCGAAATGCGGGCGACTGCGCGGGTTCTGGTCTACAGCGACGACGCGGGCACCCGGGAGCAGGTGAGACTGGCGGCGGGCCGCCGCCCGGCCGCGGATCTGCCGCCGGTGGAGTTCCTGGAGTGCGCGACCCTGCCGGCGGTCCTGTCGGAGCTGGACGCGGGCGGCATCGACGTGTGCGTGCTGGACGGCGAGGCGGTTCCGGCCGGGGGCATGGGTGTGTGCCGGCAGATCAAGGACGAGATCTTCCGGTGCCCCCCGGTGCTGCTGCTGATGGGCCGCCCGCAGGACGCCTGGCTGGCCACCTGGAGCCGCGCTGACGCCGCCGTGACCCTTCCGGTGGATCCGGTGGAGTTCGCGGACGCCCTGGCGGCCCTGCTGCGTTCCCGGCTGTCCTCCACGGCGGCCTGACGCCCGCCTGCGGCCGGCCCCCGGACCGGGTCCGGGGGCCCTGCCCGCTCGGCCTCAAACCGTCGGCCTGAGGCGGGCCTGGTCGATGTGGCTGCGGCCTTCCCGGGTGCCCTTGAGGAGGGCGCTGCCCTCGCGCCAGTCCTTCCAGTCCATGTTCCAGTCTCCGAACCCGTTGCCGAAGATGTCCATGTCGTCGCCGATGCTGTTGATCACCTGGACGATGTCGCCCTCGGTGATGTTCTCGTAGAACCAGGCGGCGTTGCCGGTGCTCATGCCGGTGCAGCCGTGGCTGACGTTCGCGTAGCCGTGGGAGCCGACGGACCACGGGGCGGCGTGGACGTATTCACCACTCCAGGTGACGCGTGTGGCGTAGTAGACGGGCAGGTTGTAGTACTCGCTGCCGCCGATGCCGACGGTGTCACCGCGCATCTGTACGTAGTACTGCTTGCCCAGCACCACCTTGATGCCGTTGCGGGTGGAGAACCCGGGCTTGCCGGTGGTGACCGGGATGGAATTGATCACTTCTCCGTTGCGCTTGAAGGTGAGCCAGTGCGAGGAGGCGTCGGTGGTGACCTCGACGCGGTCGCCGATCTCCAGCTTCAGCGGCTTGGCGGCGGCTCCGTGGAGCTCGTCGGTGATCTTGATGCCCTCCAGGTTGCTCCGTACGGAGACGGTGGTGTTGGCGGGCCAGTAGTCCTTCGGGCGGTAGTGCAGGTTCTTGTCGTCGACCCAGTGCCAGGCGCCTTCGACCCCGGCCGGGGCGTCGACGATCAGGCCGCGTTCGACGACGGCGCGTGCGGCCTTGTCCTTGACGGGCTCGTTGAGTTCGGCGGTGAGGGGCTGGCCGACGCCGTACTTGCCCTCCTCCGGGCCGAATTCGACCTTCAGGACCCCCTTGGACGGCGTGGTGTCGAAGGCCATCGTGCGCTGGCCCGGGGTGCCCCGTTCGTCCTCCGTCCTCACGGTGACGGTGTAGCGGACGCCTGCGGCCATGGGGGCCGTGCTGTGCCAGCGGTCCCCCTTGGCGCTGAGTTCGCCCGCCAGGCGGCGGCCGTGGGTGTCCACGGCCGTGACGTCCGTGATCCGGCTGCCCTTGCCCTTGGCGGTGACCTCCAGGGGCCGGTTGGGGTCGACGGGGCGCCTGCCTGCGGTCTGGTTGAAGGCGACCTGCTCGCCCGCGTCGACCGGGCGGGCCGAGAGCGGGTTGTCGCCGGACCCGCATGCGGTGGCGCCGGCCCCGAGGGACGCGACCAGCAGGGAGCAGCTGAGTACCGTCCAAAGACGCGGTGAGTGCTTCATGGGGCCAACGCTATGAAGATATGACAATTACGGCGCGCGGGGTGACTGCAAACGAGGGGCCCGGACTCCTCCGAAGAGGTGTCCGGGCCCCACGTGGTGCGCGGCCGGGCCGCGCGTACCGCTTTTCGTCTACTGGTTCGCGTTCTCACCGCGGTAGTACTCGTACACCCAGCCCCACAGGCCGATCATGATGATCGGGGCCGAGAAGTACATGAGCCACCAGCCGAAGATGACGCCCATGAAGGCGAGCGCGCCACCGATGCCCAGCGAGAGCGGCTGCCAGCTGTGCGGGGAGAAGAACCCCAGCTCGCCGGCCTCGTCGGCGACGTCGGCCTCCAGGTTGTCCTGGGCCATCTCGTCGACTCGCTTGGCCGTGAAGGCCAGGTAGTAGCCGATCATGACGCTCAGGCCGAAGGCCAGGAAGAGCGCGGTGGTTCCGACGGGCTCCTTCGACCACACGCCGTACACGACGGCCATGACCAGGATGAAGAAGGAGAGCCAGAGGAACATCTTGCCCTGGATCTTCACTTGCCGGCCTCCTTGTCACCGGTGAGCGCCTTGGTGGCGCCGGCGGTGTGGTCCTCGAGGTGGTCGAGGGCCGCGATCTCCGGGTGGTGCAGGTCGAACGCCGGGGATTCGGAGCGGATGCGCGGCAGGGTGAGGAAGTTGTGCCGCGGCGGCGGGCAGGACGTCGCCCACTCCAGCGAACGGCCGTAGCCCCACGGGTCGTCGACCTCGATCTTCTTGCCGTACTTCGCCGTCTTCCAGACGTTGTACATGAACGGCAGCATCGACAGGCCGAGCACGAACGAGCTGATCGTCGAGATCGTGTTCAGCGCGGTGAAGCCGTCGGCGGCGAGGTAGTCCGCGTAACGACGCGGCATGCCCTCGGCGCCCAGCCAGTGCTGCACCAGGAAGGTGCCGTGGAAGCCGATGAACAGCGTCCAGAAGGTGATCTTGCCGAGGCGCTCGTCCAGCATCTTGCCCGTGAACTTCGGCCACCAGAAGTGGAAGCCGGCGAACATCGCGAACACCACGGTGCCGAAGACGACGTAGTGGAAGTGCGCGACGACGAAGTACGAGTCGGAGACGTGGAAGTCCATCGGGGGCGAGGCCAGGATGACGCCGGTCAGACCACCGAAGGTGAAGGTGACCAGGAAGCCGATCGTCCAGAGCATCGGGGTCTCGAAGGACAGCGAGCCCTTCCACATGGTGCCGATCCAGTTGAAGAACTTCACACCGGTCGGTACCGCGATCAGGAAGGTCATGAAGGAGAAGAACGGCAGCAGCACACCGCCGGTGACGTACATGTGGTGCGCCCACACGGTCACCGAGAGGCCGGCGATCGCGATCGTCGCGGCGATCAGGCCGATGTAACCGAACATCGGCTTGCGCGAGAAGACCGGAATGATCTCGGAGACGATGCCGAAGAACGGCAGCGCGATGATGTACACCTCTGGGTGTCCGAAGAACCAGAAGAGGTGCTGCCACAGCAGGGCGCCACCGTTGGCGGCGTCGAAGATGTGCGAACCGAACTTGCGGTCGGCCTCCAGCGCGAAGAGCGCGGCGGCCAGCACCGGGAAGGCGAGCAGGACCAGGACACCGGTCAGCAGCACGTTCCAGGTGAAGATCGGCATGCGGAACATCGTCATGCCCGGAGCGCGCATGCAGATGATCGTGGTGATGAAGTTGACCGAGCCGAGGATCGTGCCGAAGCCGGAGAAGGCCAGACCCATGATCCACATGTCGGCGCCGATGCCCGGCGAGCGGACCGCGTCCGACAGCGGGGAGTAGGCGAACCAGCCGAAGTCGGCGGCGCCGTTCGGCGTCACGAAGCCGGCCACCGCGATGGTCGAGCCGAAGAGGTACAGCCAGTACGCGAACATGTTCAGCCGCGGGAACGCCACGTCGGGCGCGCCGATCTGCAGCGGCATGATCCAGTTGGCGAAGCCCGCGAACAGCGGGGTGGCGAACATCAGCAGCATGATCGTGCCATGCATGGTGAACGCCTGGTTGAACTGCTCGTTCGACATGATCTGCGTGCCCGGACGGGCCAGCTCGGCGCGCATGAAGAGCGCGAGCAGACCGCCGATGAGGAAGAACACGAACGAGGTGACCAGGTACATCGTGCCGATGGTCTTGTGGTCGGTGGTGGTGAGCCACTTCACGACCACGTTGCCCGGCTGCTTGCGCCGCACCGGCAGCTCGTTCTCGTACGAGTCAGCTGCGGCGGCACCCTGGGATTCGTTGAGGATGCTCACAGTTTGTTCACTTCCGCATTCCGGGCCGGGTCGGTCTGCTGGATACCGGCGGGGAGGAAGCCGGTCTGACCCTTCTCCGCCAGCTCCTTCAGGTACGTCTTGTACGCCTCGGGCGAGACGACCTTGACGTTGAAGAGCATCCGGGAGTGGTCGACGCCGCAGAGCTCGGCGCACTTGCCCATGAAGGTGCCCTCTTGGCTCGGGACGACCTCGAAGACGTTGGTGTGGCCCGGGATGACGTCCTGCTTGAACAGGAAGGGGACCACCCAGAAGGAGTGGATGACGTCATTGGACGACAGGATGAAGCGGACCTTCTCGCCCTTGGGGAGGACCAGGGTCGGACCCGGGTTGCCCGTCTGCGGGTTCCGGTCGCCCGGGACGCCCTTCTCGTAGACGCCCTCGGCGCCCGCCGGGAAGTCCTTGGTGAAGCGGTCCGGGAGGGCGGCGAGCTCCTTGGGAACCGCACCGGCCTTCGGGGTCGCCGCGTCGCCGTCGACGTTCTCGATGTAGTTGAAGCCCCAGCTCCACTGGAAGCCGATCACGTTGATCGTGTGCGGCGGCTTCGGGGTGAGGGCGAGGAGCTTCGACTCGTCACGCGCGGTGAAGTAGAAGAGCACCGAGACGATGATGAGCGGGACCACGGTGTACAGCGCCTCGATGGGCATGTTGTACCGGGTCTGCGCGGGGACCTCGATCTTCGTCCGGCTGCGCCGGTGGAAGATGACGCTCCAGATGATCAGGCCCCACACCAGGATGCCCGTGACGAGCGCGGCCGCCCAGGATCCCTGCCACAGGGAGAGGATGCGCGGCGCCTCCTCGGTTACCGGAGTCGGCATTCCGAGGCGGGGGAAGTCTTTCCATGTATACGAGCAACCAGTGGCGGTCGCCAGGACCACGCCCGCAGTCAGCGCCTGCAGCAGCTTCCGCCGCATCGGGCGCCGCGGCGAGCGGTCGGAGCCGTAGGGACTCACGTAGCGCCTTCCCGAGAGTCTCGGCCCGCGCGGCCGGCCGCGGCCGTGTTCGGGTCGGTCGCCGGCCCTGACGCAGGCAGGGGTTTGGATGTTTATGCGGACCAAACCCTACTGGACGCTATTTGGGGTCGCGCGGGGAGGGTGCCCAACGCGCCGCTACTGTCCCCGAAGGGATGGATCCGCCGTACGGGGGACGGTGCGAATGGCCCTGAATGGCGGGCTCCGGGGACCATCTGACGCCCCCTGACCTCGAACGCTCGGGGCTGGAGTTAGCGTGGCCGGATGCCGTACTTCGACAGCGCGTCCGCCGCTCCCCTGCACCCCGTGGCCCGCCAGGCGTTGCAGGCCTCACTGGACGAGGGCTGGGCCGATCCGGCCCGGCTGTACCGGGAGGGCAGGCGGGCGCGGCTGCTGCTGGACGCGGCGCGGGAGGCGGCCGCGGAGGCGGTGGGATGCCGCGCCGACGAGCTCGTGTTCACTCCTTCGGGGACGCACGCGGTTCACACGGGGGTCGCCGGTGTCCTGGCCGGTCGCCGGCGCGTCGGCGATCATCTGGTCGTATCAGCGGTCGAACACAGTTCTGTACTTCATTCGGCGGCGGCGCACGAGGCGCGCGGCGGAAGCGTTTCAGAGGTCCCGGTGGACCGGTCGGGTGCGGTGTCCGCCGCCGGGTACGCGGCCGCGCTGGTCCCGGCGACCGCCCTGGCCTGCCTGCAGTCGGCCAACCACGAGGTGGGCACGGTCCAGCCGGTGGCCGAGGTCGCCGAGGTCTGCCGGGCGGCCGGGGTACCGCTGCTGGTGGACGCGGCGCAGTCGCTGGCCTGGGGTCCCGTGGAGGGCGCCTGGTCCGTCCTGGCGGCGAGCGCGCACAAATGGGGCGGCCCGCCCGGGGTGGGCCTGCTGGCGGTCCGCAAGGGGGTGCGTTTCTCGCCCCAAGGCGCCGCGGACGAAAGGGAGTCGGGGCGCTCCCCCGGCTTCGCGAACCTTCCCGCGATCGTGGCGGCGGCGGCCTCGCTGCGGGCCGTACGGGCGGAGGCGGACGCGGAGGCGGCCCGGCTGCGCGTCCTGGTGGACCGGATCCGGCGCAGGGTGGTGCGGCTGGTCCCGGACGTGGAGGTGGTCGGCGACGCGGACCGGCGGCTGCCGCACCTGGTCACCTTCTCCTGTCTGTACGTCGACGGGGAGGCGCTGCTGCACGAACTGGACCGGGCGGGCTTCTCGGTCTCCTCGGGCTCCTCCTGCACGAGCTCCACGCTGACCCCCAGTCATGTGCTGCGGGCGATGGGCGTGCTGTCGGAGGGGAACGTACGGGTCTCCCTGCCGCCGGGCACCCCGGCGGAGGAGGTGAACGCGTTCCTGGAGGTGCTGCCGGGTGTGGTGGCGGGCGTACGGGAGCGGCTCGGCGTGACGGAGCCGGCCGTGACGGCCCCGGAGGCGGACTCCCTGGAGCTCGACGCGCTCGGCCTGCGGTGCCCCCAGCCGGTGATCGAGCTGGCCCGGGCCATCACCCGGGTGCCGGTGGGCGGCACGGTGACGGTCCTGTCGGACGACGAGGTGGCCCGGCTGGACATCCCGGCCTGGTGCGCGATGCGGGGCCACGACTACCTGGGCGAATCCCCCCGCCCCGCCGGCACGGCCTACACGGTCCGCCGCCTGTCGTAGCCCGCCGTCGTCCCAGGCGCGGGCCCGGGCGCAGCCCGGTGCCCGACGCAGCCTGCGGGGGTCCGGGCGCAGCCCCGTGCCCGGCACAGCCGGCGGGGGTCCGGCGCAGCCGGCGGGGTCCGGGCGGAGCCCGGGAAACGGAGAAAGGGCGGGGCGGGGAGGGCTCCGCGCAGCGGCGGCACGGGCCTACCCCCACCCGGGGCCGGAACGGCCCGGGGCGGCATGCCCCGGGACCCTGCTCCGGTCGGCGTCACGCCAGGTGGGCTCGGACCTCGGCCGCCGCGTCCTCGCCGTAGGCCTTGGTGAAGCGCTCCATGAAGTGGGCACGGGCCAGGGTGTACTCCTGGGTGCCCAGCGTCTCGATGACGAGGGTGGCGAGCATGCAGCCGACCTGCGCCGCGCGCTCCAGGCCGACGCCCCAGCCCAGGCCGGTCAGGAACCCGGCGCGGAAGGCGTCGCCGACGCCGGTCGGGTCGACCTTCGCGTTCTCCTCCGGGCAGCCGACGACGATCGTTTCCTCGCCGACCCGCTCGATCTTGACGCCGTTGGAGCCCAGCGTGGTCACGCGGGTGCCGACCTTGGAGAGGATCTCCTCGTCCGTCCAGCCGGACTTCGACTCGATGAGGCCCTTCTCGTACTCGTTCGAGAAGAGGTAGGTCGCGCCCTCCATCAGGGTGCGGATGTTGTCGCCGTCCATACGGGCGATCTGCTGCGAGAAGTCGGCGGCGAAGGGGATCTGCCGCGTCCGGCACTCCTCCGTGTGGCGCAGCATCGCCTCGGGGTCGTCCGCGCCGATGAGGACGAGGTCGAGCCCGCCCACGCGGTCTGCCACGGACTTCAGCTCGATCAGGCGGGCCTCGCTCATCGCGCCCGTGTAGAAGGAGCCGATCTGGTTGTGGTCGGAGTCCGTGGTGCACACGAAGCGCGCGGTGTGCAGCACCTCTGAGATGCGGACGGAGTCGGTGTCGACGCCGTGGCGCTCCAGCCAGGCGCGGTACTCGTCGAAGTCGGAGCCGGCGGCGCCGACCAGGATCGGGCGGCTGCCGAGCTGACCCATGCCGAAGCAGATGTTCGGGCCGACACCGCCCCGCCGGACGTCGAGGTTGTCGACGAGGAAGGAGAGGGAGACCGTGTGCAGCTGGTCGGCGACCAGCTGGTCGGCGAAACGGCCGGGGAAGGTCATGAGGTGGTCGGTGGCGATGGAGCCGGTGACTGCGATGCGCACGGCGTGGACGCTCCTGCTGAGGACGGCGAGGGACAGTCAAAACTACCCGGTAAGTGACCCCTGGCCGAACCCCAGAAACTACCCCTTAGTAGGTCTTTCTTCGCGGGAGCTCCGGTGCCTACGGTGCCTCCATGACCTATACCGACGGTTACGGCTCTTGCGAGTACACCGCTGACAGGCGCGCGGCGGAAGGCCCGGGACGGCCCGGCTTCGCCCGTCTGCTCGGGGACTGCGCCCGGATGGCCCCGCACTGGGGCGTCGAGGAGGGTCCCGCGCCGGTCCGGGTGGCGCCTTCGCAGATCCACGGGGTCCGGGTGCCGGCCGCGTCGGCCCGGCTGATCGCCTCCACCGCCGCGTACGGGGACCAGTAGGGGACCGCGGGAGACCGGAGGGGAACCGGTTGCGCCCCTGCTCCGTCACACCCGCATCAGACACTGCGGGACCAGTGAAGGAGCGATGCGGTGACCAGCGAAGAACCCGGTACGACAAGCGGCACACGACGGCGGCCCGCCTGGGTCGTCGGCTCGATCGCGGCCGCCGTCCTGCTCGTGGGCGGCGGTACCGCCTACTGGGCGTCCGCGGCCCAGGGTGACGGCGGTTCTGCCCGCCGTACGGGTGACAGCGCGGCCTCCGCGCCCCGTGACGCGGGAGACCCCTCGGGCCCGGGCATCGCACCCGGGGAGCCGGATCCGTCGGGCGCGGGCGTGGTCTACCGGGCCGACGTGAAACTGCCCGAGGCCCCTGCGACGGCGCCCGCCTACAGCGTGTCCGGTGAGATCGCGCAGGCCGAGGTGGCCCGGCTCGCGGCGGCCCTGGGCATCTCGGGCGCGCCCCGGCTGGAGGGGGACGTCTGGCTGGCCGGGGAGGCCGCCGACGGTTCCGGGCCGCGCCTCACGGTGGCCCGTACGGCTCCGGGCACCTGGAACTTCAACCGCTTCCAGGCGGGCGGCGACGGCGCGGGCAACGGCGCCGGGGACGACTGCGTGCGCGGCAAGGACACCTGCGGCCCCGCCACCCTCCCGCGGGACGCCGGCGGTACGGGCGGGAGCGGCAAGCCGGTCTCCGAGGAGGCGGCCAAGGCCGCCGCGGGCCCGGTGCTGGCCGCCCTGGGGCAGGGCGGCGCGAAGCTGGACGCCCGGCTCACCCAGGGAGCGGTGCGGGTGGTGAGCGCGGACCCGGTGGTCGGCGGGCTGCCCACGCAGGGCTGGTCCACCAAGGTGAGCGTGGGCGCGGACGGCTCGGTGGTCGGCGGCAACGGCGAGCTGAAGGCGCCGGTACGGGCGGCCGACCAGCCGGTGGTCGGAGCCGTGGAGACGCTGGCCCGGCTGAACGCGAGGTCGGGCGGCGGGGGCGGCAATCCGGAGCCCAGCGGCTGCGCGAGCGCGGCGCCGCTGGCGGCGGACCCCGCGGGGGGTGCCACGGACACGGTGCCGTGCAATCCGGAGCCGCGGCCGATGAAGCCGCCGCGCACGGAGACGGTCAAGGGCGCGGTGCTCGGACTGGTTCCGGGGACGGTCGAGGGCTCTCGCGGCCTGGTCCCGGCCTGGCTGTTCGAGGTGGCGGGCCGGGACGGCGCGCCCGGCCACACGGTGGCCGAGCCGGCGTCCGCGCAGCAGAGCACGCCGGGCCCGAAGGACGGCCGTACGGTGCCCGGGTTCTCGTACAAGGAGGACGACAGGAAGCTGACGGTGAACTTCTGGGGCAGCGTCTGCAGCACCTACGCCGTGGAGGCGCGGGAGCAGGCGGAGTCGGTGCTGGTGAAGATCACGGATACGCCGAACAAGCCGGGTCAGGCCTGCATCATGCTGGCGGAGGAGAGGTCCCTGTCGGTGACCTTGAAGGAGCCGCTCGGCGACCGGAAGGTGCTGGACGCCACGACGGGCAAGCCGCTGCCCCGGCAGTAGCGGACACCTGGCAGGAGCGGAATACGCCCTGGACACGCTGGACACGGGCGAGGGCCCGTCCCCGGTCGGATGCGACCGGGGACGGGCCCTCCTCGTGCGGGGGCGGTTCAGGCTTAGCTGAACGAGTCGCCGCAGGCGCAGGAGCCCGTGGCGTTCGGGTTGTCGATCGTGAAGCCCTGCTTCTCGATGGTGTCGACGAAGTCGATGGAGGCGCCGCCCAGGTACGGGGCGCTCATGCGGTCCGTGACGACCTTCACACCGTCGAAGTCCTTCACGACGTCCCCGTCGAGGGAGCGCTCGTCGAAGAAGAGCTGGTAGCGCAGGCCGGAGCAGCCGCCGGGCTGGACGGCGACGCGGAGCGCCAGGTCATCGCGGCCTTCCTGCTCCAGCAGGGTCCTGACCTTCTCGGCGGCGGCGTCGGACAGGAGGATGCCGTCGCTCACAGTGGTCTTGTCGTCCTGTACGGACATCTGCATTCACTCCCGAAGTGGGCGGCTCCCCGCCGGGGGGCGGGGAAACGTCGGACTCTTGCCGTCGGTGGCAACGAGCGGGACCGCGGATTCATTCCGGGACCCGACGCTTGTTTCAGATATTCATGCTCGCACACCGCGCGCGGGCCCGGGCCCGGCGAATCGAGGGCTGATGCGTCACATTGACACTATCGGCATCGTCAAAGTGACGTGAAGCAGTTATGATAGATAGCGTCAAGTAGACGAGAAGTGTCGAAGCGATGATTCTGAAATCCCTCGTCGCAGAACAGAAAGGGTGCGTGTCGTGACCACCGCCCAGCCGTTGGACGTCCAGCCGACGCCCCTTGCCCTGCTCCTGCTCGGCCGTGAGGCCGACCCCAGGAGCGAGCGCGGGGTGGAGTGCCCCGGCGACCTGCCCTCGCCGTCGGACCCGGACCTCGTGGAGCGCGCCCGCGCGGCCAAGGAGAAGCTCGGGGACAAGGTCTTCATCCTCGGCCACCACTACCAGCGTGACGAGGTCATCGAGTTCGCCGACGTCACCGGTGACTCCTTCAAGCTGGCCAAGGACGCGGCCGCCAAGCCGGAGGCCGAGTACATCGTCTTCTGCGGCGTCCACTTCATGGCCGAGTCCGCGGACATCCTGACCTCGGACGACCAGAAGGTGGTCCTGCCGGACCTGGCCGCCGGCTGCTCGATGGCCGACATGGCCACCGCCGAGCAGGTCGCGGAGTGCTGGGACGTGCTGACCGAGGCGGGCGTCGCCGGCTCGACGGTCCCCGTCTCGTACATGAACTCCTCCGCCGACATCAAGGCCTTCACGGGCAAGCACGGCGGCACGATCTGCACCTCGTCCAACGCGAAGAAGGCCCTGGAGTGGGCGTTCGAGCAGGGCGAGAAGGTGCTCTTCCTCCCGGACCAGCACCTGGGCCGCAACACGGCCGTCCGCGACATGGGCATGTCCCTGGACGACTGCGTGCTCTACAACCCGCACAAGCCGAACGGCGGCCTGACCGCCGAGCAGCTGCGCAACGCCAAGATGATCCTGTGGCGCGGGCACTGCTCGGTCCACGGCCGGTTCTCGGTCGACTCGGTCAACGACGTCCGCGCCCGCATCCCCGGCGTGAACGTCCTGGTCCACCCCGAGTGCAAGCACGAGGTCGTCGCGGCCGCGGACTACGTCGGCTCGACGGAGTACATCATCAAGGCGCTGGAGGCGGCCCCGGCCGGCTCCAAGTGGGCCATCGGCACCGAACTGAACCTGGTCCGCCGCCTGGCGAACCGATTCGCCGCAGAGGACAAGGAAGTCGTCTTCCTCGACAAGACGGTCTGCTTCTGCTCGACGATGAACCGCATCGACCTCCCGCACCTGGTGTGGACGCTGGAGTCCCTGGCCGAGGGCACCCTCGTCAACCAGATCCAGGTCGACAAGGAGACGGAGAGCTTCGCCAAGCTCGCCCTGGAGCGCATGCTCGCCCTCCCGTAGCCGCAGGCCGCGTCCGCGGCTCCCGTGCCACGCGCCGAAGGGGCGCCCCCGACCGGGGGCGCCCCTTCGTGTTCCCGCCGCCGGACGGCGCGGGCCCCGTGGGGCCCGCGCCACCGGTCAGACCTTGGCGGGCTCGCCGTCGTCCTCGGTCGCGGGCGGAGCGGCCGGAACCGCCGTCAGGCGGGCCTCGCGCTTCGCGGAGCGCTTGGCGCGGCGGCGTTCCTTGCGGAGCTCCACCATCGTGTAGAGGGTCGGCACCAGGAGCAGCGTCAGCAGGGTCGAGCTGACCAGGCCGCCGATCACCACGACCGCGAGCGGCTGCGAGATGAAGCCGCCCTCGCCGGTGACGCCCAGCGCCATCGGCAGCAGCGCGAAGATCGTCGCCAGGGCCGTCATGAGGATCGGCCGCAGGCGGTGCCGGCCGCCCTCGACGACCGCCTCGACGACGCCGAGGCCCTGGGCGCGGTACTGGTTGACCAGGTCGATCAGGACGATCGCGTTGGTCACGACGATGCCGATGAGCATCAGCATGCCGATCATCGCCGGGACGCCCATCGGGGTGCCGGTGACGAGGAGCAGGCCGAGGGCGCCGGTCGCCGCGAACGGGATGGAGACCAGCAGGATCAGCGGCTGGACCAGCGAACGGAAGGTCGCGACCAGCAGCATGAACACGATCGCGATGGCCGCGAGCATGGCGAGGCCGAGCGAGCCGAACGCCTCGTCCTGGTCCTCGGAGACACCGCCGATGGAGGCGGTGGCGCCCTCGGGCAGGTCCAGGGCCTTGAGCTTCGTCTGGAGCTCGGCGCTGACCGCGCCCGTGTTGTCGCCCTGCGGGCGCGCGGTGATGGTCGCGGCGCGGGCGCCGTCGATCCGGGTCATCGCGACCGGGCCGGGGACCTCCTTGACCTCGGCGATGTCGCCGAGCTTGACCGGGCCGACCGGGAGCGCCTGCAGTTCGGCCAGGGTGGTGGCCGGCTGCGCGGACTTGATGACGATGTCCCGCTCGGTGTCGTCCAGTACGGCCTTGCCCGCCGGGTTGCCCCGTACGGCCTGGGCGACGACTGCGCCGAGCGCGGCCTGGTTCAGGCCCGCCTCCGCCGCCTTGGGGGTGGCGGTCACCGAGATCCGGGGCACGGACTGGGACAGGTCGCTCTGCACGTCGGTGACGTTGTCGAGCTCGGCCACCTCGGCACGGACCTGCTCGGCGGCCTTGGCGAGGACCTCGCCGTCGCCGGCCTTGACGACCACGCTGAGGTTCTGGCTGCCGAAGGCGTCGCCCGCGGCGATGCGCGTCTCGCCGATGCCGTCGAGGGCGGCCAGCTGGTCCTCGATCCGCTTCTTCACGGCCTCGCCGTCGCCGGCGTCCTCGAGGGTGACCTGATAGGAGGCCTGGTTGGAGCCGGTGCCGCCGCCGAAGGCCGCGAGGAAGCCGGAGGAGCCGACGGTGACCTGGTAGCTCTTGACGCCGTCGACCGAGCCCAGCACCTTCTCGATCTTGCGGCTCGCCTCGTCCGCGGCGGCCAGCGAGGTGCCCGGGGCGAGTTCCTGCTTGACGGTCAGGAGGTCCTGCTCGCCCTGGTCGAAGAAGTTGGTCTTCAGCATGGGGGTCATGCCGAAGGTGCCGAGGAGGACGACCACCGCGATGGCCACACTGGTCAGGCGGCGCCGGGTGGCGAAGCCCAGGACGCGGACGTAGAACCGCTGGAGGCGGCTGCGCGCCTCCTTCTCCTCGGCCTCGCGCCGGACCTTCGCGGCGCTCTCGGCGTCGCCGGCGGTGATGCCCTCGGGGGCGCTGAGGAACCAGTACGACAGGACCGGAACGACCGTCAGGGAGACTAGCAGCGAGGCCAGCAGGGCCGCGGTGACGGTGAGCGAGAAGGACCCGAAGAGCTCGCCGATCATGCCGCCGGTCAGGCCGATGGGCAGGAACACGGCCACGGTGGTGAGCGTGGAGGAGGTGACTGCGCCGGCCACCTCCTTGACCGCGGTGACGATCGCGGCCTCGCGCTCCTCGCCGTAGCCGAGGTGGCGCTTGATGTTCTCCAGGACCACGATCGAGTCGTCGACGACCCGGCCGATGGCGATGGTCAGCGCGCCCAGGGTCAGCATGTTGAGCGACAGGTCGCGGGTCCACAGCACGATGAGCGCGAGGACCACGGACAGCGGGATGGAGACCGCGGTGACCAGCGTCGAGCGCAGCGAGGCCAGGAAGACCAGGATCACGATCACCGCGAAGAGCAGGCCGAGCATGCCCTCGGTGGTGAGGCTGGAGATGGACTTGGCCACCGCCGGGCCCTGGTCGCTGACGACGGTCAGGTCGGCGCCGGCGCCGAGCGTGGAGCGCAGCTCGGGCAGCTTGTCCTTGACGGCGTCGGAGATGGCGACGGCGCTGCCGTCCTTGTCCATGGTGAGGACGAGAGCGAGGCTGGGCTTGCCGTTGGTGCGGGTGATGGAGACGGCCTTGGCCGGCTCCTGCTTGACGGCGGCGACGTCGCCGAGGCGGACCGCGGGCTTGCCCGGGCCGGGGCTCAGCCGCAGGTCCTCGACCTGGGCGAGGGAGGTGAAGCCGTTGCCCACGCGGACGGTGCGGTTCTTGCCCGCCTCGTCGAATGAGCCGGCGGGGACGGCGGCGCCGCCCGCCTGGAGGCCCTGCGCGAGGGCCGCGCCGTCGAGGCCGGCGGCGGCGAGCCCGGCGTCGTCGGGGGTGACGGTGACCTGGAGGTCCTGGACGCCGTCGACGCTGACCTGGCCGACGCCCTCGATGTCCGACAGGACGGGGACGACGGACTTCTCCAGCTGGTCGGCGAGCGCCTGCTGGTCCTTGTCGGAGGTGACGGCCAGGATGACCGTCGGGATGTCGTCGGTGGAGCCGGCCACCACCTGCGGGTCCACGTCGGCGGGCAGCCGGACGCGGGCCCGGTTGACGGCCTGCTGGACGTCGGCGACGAGCTGCTTGGTGCCGCTGTCGCCGTAGTCGAAGGTGGCCATGATGAGGGCGTTGCCCTCGCTGGCGGTGGAGGTGATGCCGGTGATGCCGTCGACGCCCTTGAGCATGGCCTCGATGGGTTCGACGACCTGCTTCTCCACCACGTCGGGGGAGGCGCCCTGGTACGGCGCAAGCACGGACACCATCGGGAGTTCGATGGAGGGCAGCAGCTGCTGCTTGAGCTGCGGGACGGCTATGGCGCCGAAGAGGAGCGCGACGATCGACACGAGGCCGACCAACGCCCTTTGGGCAAGGCTGAAGCGGGACAGCCAGGACATGGGTATGGGATCTCTCTGCAGTGACGAACGCGAGGGCACTCCCACCCTGTCCCACCGGGCGGGGGCGTTTCGTCGCTCGCAGGTGCCGTCCTTATGTACGGCATACCGCGTCTGTAGTACGCCGCACTACTCCGCTCCTACTCCACGCGGGGCCGGACGAGTCCCGATTCGTAGGCTATGACCACCAATTGCGCCCTGTCGCGGGCGCCGAGCTTGGCCATGGCCCGGTTCACGTGCGTCTTGACGGTGAGGGGGCTGACCTCCAGCCGGGCTGCGATGCCGTCGTTGGACAGCCCCGCGGCGACGTGTACGAGGACCTCGCGCTCCCGGACGGTCAGCGCGGCGAGCCGCTCCGCGTGGATCCCGGCCGAGGCGCCGGCGGCGGCCGGGTCGGAGCCGCCGCCCTGGGCGAGGAAGGTGGCGATGAGCCCTTTGGTGGCGGCCGGGGAGAGCAGCGCCTCACCGGCTGCGGCGACGCGGATGGCGTTGAGCAGTTCCTCGGGCTCGGCGCCCTTGCCGAGGAAGCCGGAGGCGCCCGCCCGCAGGGCCGAGACCACGTACTCGTCGACCTCGAAGGTGGTCAGCATCACCACGCGCACGGCGGCGAGTTCCGGGTCGGCGCTGATCATCCGGGTGGCGGCGAGCCCGTCGGTGCCGGGCATCCGGATGTCCATCAGCACGACGTCGGGCCGCTCCTGCCGGGCGACGGCGAAGGCCTGCGCCCCGTCGGAGGCCTCCCCGACGACCTCCATGTCGGGCTCGGAGTCGACGAGCACCCGGAAGGCGCTGCGCAGCAGGGCCTGGTCGTCGGCGAGCAGCACCTTGATGGGCGCGCCCGGCTCACCGGGCGTTGCGGAGGGCAGGTCCGTCGGAGTGTGGTCCACGGGGCGAGGGTACGCGGGCCCGAGGGCGGTCCCGTCGGGCAGGACAGGTCTCAGCCGAGGGCGAGGACGAGGAGGGCGGTGGTCGCCGACGCCTCGGCCAGGGCGCCGAACACGTCGCCGGTGACCCCGTCGAAGCGGCGTACGCAGCGGCGGAGGAGCAGTTCCGCGGCGAGCAGGGCCACGAGGACCGCCGCCGCGGACCGGACCGCGGCGGGCGGGCCCGCCGGGAGGGCGGCGGCCGCGGCCGCGGCGGTGACGAGGACGGCGACGGCGGCGGCCGCGGCGCGCGGGACGACCCCGGCGACCGCGGCGCCGAGCCCCTCGGGGCGGGCGGGCGGGACGCCTTCGCGGGATGCCAGGGTCATGGCGAGGCGGGCCGTGACGGCGGCGGTGACGGCGGCGAGGGCGCCGCGGATCCAGCTGTCGGCGTAGACCTCGCCGAGGGCGGCCGTCTGCACGAGCATGACGATCACGAGGGCGATCACGCCGAAGGGTCCGATGTCGGACTTCTTCATGATGCGCAGCGCCTCGTCGGCCGGTTTGGCGCTGCCCAGCCCGTCGGCGGTGTCGGCCAGTCCGTCGAGGTGGAGCCCGCGGGTCAGGGCGGCCGGTACGGCGACGGTGACGGCCGCCGCGAGCAGGGGTTCGGCGCCGAGCAGCAGGAGCAACACTCCGGGGACGGCCGCGAGCACGCCGACGGCCAGTCCGGCGAGCGGGGCGCAGGCCATTCCGGTGCGGGCCGCGGGTCGGTCCCAGCGGGTGATGCGGGCGGGCAGCACGGTGAGGGTGCCGAAGGCGAAGCGCACGCCGTCGGGGAACGAGGCGCGTTCCGCGGGCGGCGTGGGGGGCGGATCGTCGAACGAATCTGTCATCGGCGCGAACGCTACCGGTTCGGAGCGGGCGGTAAATTACCCATTACGTTCCAAATAGGGAGTCAGTGGGATGGGTCACTGGTGGTATCGGAACATCCTCGAGCCGGGGAAGCTGCCCATGCTGCTCGCCCTGGTCTCCTTCGTGACGTCGTTCCTGGTCACCCGTGTGATCACTCGGATGATCCGGGCCGGTCGCGGCCCCTTCAAGAACGTCACGCCGGGCGGCCTGCACATCCACCACGTGGTGCCGGGCGTGATCCTCGTGATCGTCGGCGGATTCGGTGCGATCGGCAGCGCCGGGCACAGCTTCGGCGCCGCCCTCTCGGCCGTGATCTTCGGGCTGGGCGCGGGCCTGGTCCTGGACGAGTTCGCGCTGATCCTGCACCTCGACGACGTCTACTGGAGCGAGCAGGGCCGCAAGAGCGTGGAGATCGTGGTCGTGACGGCCGCGGTGGTGGCCCTGGTCCTGGGCGGGTTCGTGCCGTTCGGGGTGAACGACCTGTCGCCCGAGGAGCGCCAGAGCCGCGGGCTGGTCGTGATGAACGCGGCCGGCAACTTCTGTCTGGCCCTGATCGCCCTGTGGAAGGGCAAGGCCCGCACCGCGCTCTTCGGTGTCGTCATCCCGTTCGTGGCGCTGGTCGGCGCGGTCCGGCTGGCCCGGCCCGGCTCCCCGTACGCGAAGCGGTTCTACGTGAACCGGCCGCGGGCCCGGGCCAGGGCCGGGCTGCGGGCGTTCCACCACGACCGGCGCTGGACGCGGCGGCGGCGCAGGTTCGAGGAGTTCATCGGCGGCGCCCCGGACCCGCGGCCGGTGTCCCTGGAGAAGCCGCCCGTACCGCTGGAGGAACCGCCCGAGCAGCGGGACTGAGACACCGGCCACGGAGCCACGGGCCACGGGCCACGGCTTCCGGACACGCGACGGCGGGCCCTCCCCCTGTCCGGGGAAGGGCCCGCCGTCGTGTCGGTGCGTCCCGTTCGTGCTCGGCCCGGGATCAGGCCGTCCTCAGCCCGGGATCAGGCCGTCGTCACTGAGCATCTCCCTGACCTCGTCGAGGCTCGCGTCGGGCGCCGGCAGGATCAGCTCGGACGGCTCCAGCGCGTCGTCCGGGAGCGGCGCGCCCAGCCGTCGTACGGCGTCGAGGAGAGCGCCCAGCGTGCGCCGGAAGCCTGCCTCGTCACCGGACTCCATCTCTGCGAGCAGCTCGTCGTCGAGCTTGTTCAGCTCGGGGAAGTGACTGTCGGCCACTTCCAGCTGACCTTCCCCCATGATGCGGACGATCATGACGGGCCCCGTCCTACTGCTTGTCGAAGCGGTGCTGGGTCTGCGGCTGCTGGGCGTTGCCCTGGGCGCCGCCCTCGATGGCCTGCTGCTGCGCGGACGAGCCGCCGGCCAGCTCCGCCTTCATCCGCTGCAGCTCCAGCTCGACGTCCGTACCGCCCGACAGGCGGTCCAGCTCGGCCTGGATGTCGTCCTTGGAGCCGAGGCCGCTCTGGTCGTCGAGCGCGCCGGAGGCCAGCAGCTCGTCGATCGCGCCGGCACGGGCCTGCAACTGGGCGGTCTTGTCCTCGGCCCGCTGGATGGCCACGCCGACGTCGCTCATCTCCTCGGAGATGCCGGAGAAGGACTCCGCGATCCGGGTCTGGGCCTGGGCGGCGGTGTAGGTGGCCTTGATGGTCTCCTTCTTCGTGCGGAAGGCGTCCACCTTCGCCTGGAGCCGCTGGGCGGCCAGCGTCAGCTTCTCCTCCTCGCCCTGGAGGGTCTGGTGCTGCACCTCCAGGTCGCTCACCTGCTGCTGGAGCGAGGCGCGCCGGGACAGGGCCTCGCGGGCCAGGTCCTCACGGCCCAGGGCGAGGGCCTTGCGGCCCTGGTCCTCCAGCTTGGCGGACTGGCCCTGCAGCTGGTTCAGCTGCAGTTCGAGGCGCTTGCGGGAGGTCGCCACGTCGGCGACCCCGCGGCGCACCTTCTGCAGCAGTTCGAGCTGCTTCTGGTACGAGTAGTCGAGGGTTTCGCGCGGGTCCTCGGCCCGGTCAAGGGCCTTGTTCGCCTTCGCGCGGAAGATCATCCCCATACGCTTCATGACACCGCTCATGGGCTTCGCGCGCCCCCTTCTAGACGGACTGTGCTCCAGGTCACCGACAGAACCCACAGTACGGGCCCTGTCTCCATTACCGCACTGTTCGAGGACGGATGCGCTCCTCCTCCAGGACGACTACGCCTCCCCCGTATCAGGCGTGAGGAGTAGGTGGGTCCCCGACCGTGCGGCGGGGCGGCCGCCGCACGGACCGTGCACAGGGAAGGACGCCCGCCGTTGCCGGATCGTTCCCCGCCGGGGTGGGGCCCGTCCCCGCGACCACGTAGGCTTGGGTTTTGTGTTTGGTAGCCGCTCCTCCAAGGAAGAGAAGGCCGCCGCCACCGACAAGGTGAGCGCCGACCTCTCGCAGCCCCGTGACCCGCAGGCCCCCAAGGGCCGCCCTACGCCGAAGCGCGCCGTGGCTCAGTCGCAGCGCAAGTCCGTCGTGGCCTCGACCGGCAACCGCAAGGAGGACGCGAAGCGAGCCCGTGAGCGTCGCCGTGTGGAGATGGCCAAGCAGCGCGAGGCGCTGGCCAACGGCGACGAGCGCTACCTGCCGGCCCGGGACAAGGGTCCCGTCCGCAGGTACGTCCGCGACTTCGTGGACTCCCGCTTCTCGGTCGCCGAGATGTTCCTCCCGCTGGCCGTGGTCATCCTCGTGCTCAGCATGGTGCGGCAGCCGGCGATCCAGAACATCGCGCTGCTGCTGTGGCTCGGTGTGATCGCGCTGATCATCCTCGACTCCGTCGGCCTGGTGTTCCGCCTGCGCAAGGCCCTCAACCAGCGCTTCCCGAACGAGCCGCGCCGCGGCGCCGTCGCGTACGGCCTGATGCGCACCCTGCAGATGCGCCGGCTGCGCCTGCCGAAGCCGCAGGTCAAGCGCGGGGAACGGCCCTGAGCGGAGGGACGCCCGGCGCGTCGGGGGAAGGCTTCGCCGAGGGGGCAAGGCTCTGGCTTGAGGGCCTGGGCGGACTGCGCAACGCGGTCCGTCAGGAGCTCGTGGGCCGGCAGGTCGACGAGCAGATCGCGCAGCGCTTCCCCGTGGGGCAGCGGCTGCGCGTTCTCGACGTCGGCATGGGCCAGGGAACCCAGGCACTGCGCCTCGCCCGTGCCGGGCACATGGTGACGGGCCTGGAGCAGGACCCGGGCATGCTGGCCGTCGCCCGTGAGGCGCTCTCCGCGGAGCCCGCGGGGATCCGTGACCGGGTCGAGCTGCTGGAGGGGGACGGGCGCGAGACCGGCGCCCACTTCCTTCCGGGCAGCTTCGACGTGGTGCTGTGCCACGGGGTGCTGATGTACGTGCCCGAGCCGGACGCCATGCTCGCCGGGCTGGCCCGGATGCTGGCCCCCGGCGGCCTGCTGTCCCTGCTGGTGCGCAACGGCGACGCGCTCGCCATGCGGCCCGGACTGGACGGCGACTGGAAGGGCGCGCTGGCCGCCTTCGACAGCACCGACTACACGAACCGGCTGGGCCTGGACGTACGCGCCGACCGGCTGGCCGGGCTGACCGCGACGCTGTCGGGGATCGGTGCGCCGCTGCAGTCCTGGTACGGCGTACGCGTCTTCACCGACGGCACCGAGGCGGGCGGGACCCTGCCGCCCGACGAGGAGCTGGAGCGGCTGCTGGCCGCCGAGGACCGCGCGGGCCGCACCGACCCCTACCGGGGTGTCGCCGCACTGCTGCACCTCTGCGGAGTGCGGGGCTGAGCACCCTGCACCGGACGGCCCCCTCGGTCCACGACCGAGGGGGCCGTCCGGGCTGTGCCGCGCCCCGGCGGGTCAGGCCTCCAGCGCGGAGCGCAGGCTCATCGTGTAGAGCTCGGTGCCGCTGTCGTCGGACAGCTTCACCTGTTCGGTACCGCCTTCCAGCAGTTCCTTCCAGTACTCGCCGATCCACGACTCCGCGTCGCCCTGCGTGGTGAACTCCTCGGGTACCACCGACGGGCTCGTCTCCGCGCCGTCGGCCGTCTCGAACCGCCACGTCCACGCCATGTCCGCCTCCGTTGCTCGTCCGCTGCTCACACGCTTCTCGCCTTGAGTGTGCCCGCAGAGTAACCGGGCGCGCAGCAGTCTCCACGACGCGGGAGGATCATCCTGTGGAACTCACTCTGCTCGGCACCGGCACCCCCGAGGGGCTGCCCCGCCCCGGCTGCCCCTGTGCGGCCTGCGCCGTCTCCGTCGGCCCGCGCTCCCGCGCGGCCACGGCGGTCCTCGTCGACGGGGCACTGCTGCTCGACCTGACCCCCGGTGCGGTGCTGGCCGGCGCCCGGGCCGGGCGTTCGCTGACCGGTGTGCGGCAGGTCCTGCTGACCCACCCGCACGACGGGCCGGCGGTGGAGCTGCCGCCGGGGCTGCCGACCGCCGGGCGGGTGCCGGACGGGCAGGAACTGGCGGTGATCTCCGGGCACCGGGTGCGGGCGGTACCGATGGACGCGCCGGGCACCGGGTACGAGGTGACCGGCCCGGACGGCGGCCGGCTGCTGTACCTGCCGCCCGGCGGGGCGCCGGCCGGGGCCGACGGGCGGGGCGGGCAGCGCCCGTACGACGTGGTGCTCACCGACGTGCTGGGCCGGCCCGAGGCCCTGGCCCGGCTGCGGGCGGGCGGGGCCGTCGGCCCGGCCACGGACGTGATCGCCGTCCACCTCGACCACGACGTGCCGCCGGGCCGTGAACTGGAGCGCCGGCTGGCGGCCTCGGGGGCGCGGGCGGTGCCGGACGGGACCACCGTGGTCGTCGGGGAGTACCACGCGGTGCCGGACCTGCCCCGCCGCACGCTGGTGCTGGGCGGGGCCCGCTCGGGCAAGTCGGTGGAGGCGGAGCGCCGGCTGGAGTCCTTCCCCGAGGTGGTCTACGTCGCCACCGGGGGCACCCGGGACGGGGACGCGGAATGGGCGCGGCGGGTCGGTCTGCACCGGGAGCGCCGGCCGGCGAGGTGGCGGACGGTGGAGACGTGCGACCTGGTGCCGCTGCTCGCCGCCGACGGGCCGCCGCTGCTGATCGACTGTCTGGCGCTGTGGCTGACCGACGCCATGGACCGGGCCGGGGCGTGGGACGACGAGGTGTGGGCCGAGCGCGGGCGGCGGCGGCTGGGTGAGCGGACGGCCGCTCTGGTGGCGGCCGTGCGCGCGACCCGCCGCCACGTGGTGCTGGTGAGCAACGAGGTCGGCTCGGGCGTCGTCCCGGCGACCGCCTCGGGCCGGCGTTTCCGTGACGAGCTGGGCCGGCTGAACGCGCGCGTGGCGGGCGAGTGCGAGCACGTCCTGGTCGTCGTCGCGGGGCAGGCGAGCGTGCTGAAGGAGTAGGCGCCGTCGCGGACTTCGCCCGGCTCCCCGCGCCCGGGAGGGCCGGTCGCGGGCGGACCGGTGAGGCCTGAGGCAAGGCTTCACCGGCTGTACTCTCTGGCAGATGAGCACGCTGAATCTCGACGACTTCTCCGATCTGATCGAGCGCCCCGACGGGGGCGTCCGGCGTGATGCCGAGGAACGCCGTGAGCGCCTCGCCGTGCCGCCCGGCGCGCTGGGGCGGCTCGACGAACTCGCCGAGTGGCTCGCCGCCGCGCAGGGGCAGGTGCCGGTCAGGGCCATCGAGCGACCCCGCGTGGTGCTGTTCGCCGCCGACCACGGGATCGCTGCCGAAGGGGTCTCCGCCCGGGCCGCGTCCACCGCTCACGAGCTGGTGCGCTCCGTGCTCGACGGGTCCAGCCCCGTCGCGGTCCTGGCCGGCCGGTTCGGCGCGACGGTACGGGTCGTCGACGCCGGGCTCGACTGCGATCCGGGGCTCCTGCCCGACGACGTGGTGGCGCACCGCGTGCGGCGCGGCAGCGGCCGGATCGACACCGAGGACGCGCTGACGGTCGAGGAGGCGCAGGCCGCGCTGCGGCTCGGTATGCGGATCGCCGACGAGGAGGCCGACTCCGGGACCGACCTGGTGGTCCTCGGCGACCTGAGCGTCGGCGGCACGACCGTCGCCGCGACCCTCGTCGCCGCCCTGTGCGGAACGGACTCGTCGGTGGTCACGGGCCGCGGCGGGCAGCCCATCGACGACCTGGCCTGGATGCGCAAGTGCGCGGCGATCCGCGACGCGCTGCGCCGGGCCCGTCCGGTCCTGGGCGACCAGGTCGCGCTGCTGGCCGCCGTCGGCGGCGCGGACGTGGCGGCGATCACCGGATTCCTGCTCCAGTGTGCCGTGCGCCGTACGCCCGTCATCCTCGACGGTGTTGTTTCGGCCGCGTGCGGACTGGTCGCGCAGCGGGCCGCGTTCCGGGCTCCTGACTGGTGGCTGGCGGGTCAGGCGAGCGGCGAGCCGGGTCAGGCGAAGGCACTTGACCGAATGGCGCTCAACCCCGTGCTCGATCACGGCGTCACAGTGGGTGAAGGCACCGGGGCATTGCTGGCTCTCCCCCTCGTCCAGGCGGCCGCCGCACTCGCGGCGGAGCTCCCTGAACGGACGGCGGAGGAGCCGACGGAATGAGCCGCCGGGGGCCGCGGCCCTGACCAGGCGTGGACCCCGACCGCACCATCACGGACAGCGACGCCCCATATGATCGCTTTTTATGGGAGAGGTCCGTTTGACCAGCGCAGAGGCCGACCGCACCGCCGTACCGGCGACCGGTCCGTCATCCGGCAGGAAAGAAACCGGCGCAGACCCCGCCGGCAAGGCGGCGGGGGGCGGCCGGGAGACCGGTCGGGGGAGCGCCCGCTCACAGCGCGGAGCCGCGTTCGCGGTCTGGTACCTGCGCGTCGTCACCTTCATCAACTTCCTCAGCGCGGTGTGGGTTTCGCTCGGGCAGGACCTGCGGCGCCACAACATCGAGGACTTCTACACCCCGTACATGCTCACCGCGGGCTTCGCTTCCGGCCTGTTCACGCTGCTGCTGGCGGTCACCCTCGGCCGCCGCAAGCGGGCCTCCTGGATTTTGAACCTCGTCCTGAGCGGCCTGCTCGCACTCCTGCTGGCCTACGCGCTCTTCGCGTACGAGGAGATCCGCGAGCACCCGCAGAACTGGGTCTCCCTGGCCCTGACCGCGGCCTTCACGGGCGCCCTGCTGCTGGGCCGCCGCGAGTTCTACGCCAAGGGCGACCGCTCCAACCCGGCGTTCGCCGCCGCCGTCGCCGCCGTCGGGCTGCTCGTCACCTCGCTCGTCGCGGCCCTGCTCGTGGGCGCCGCCAACACCTCCCCGGACAGCGCCGGCGTCTCCTTCCCGGAGCGCTGGAAGTACGGCGTGATGCGGCTGATCACCCTGGCCCCCGACGACCGGGCCTCCGCGGCGATCACCCCGCCCGGCTGGGTGGACGTCTTCATCAACGTCATGTCGATGCTGCTGCTGCTCGCCGTGCTGTTCGCCGCGTTCCGCTCGCGCCGCGCCGTCGACCCGATCAGCGAGGAGGACGAGGAGCGGCTGCGGGCGCTGCTGGCCCGGCAGGGCGACCGCGACTCGCTCGGCTACTTCGCGCTGCGCCGCGAGAAGTCCGTCATCTGGTCCCCCACCGGCAAGGCCGCCGTGACCTACCGCGTCGTCGGCGGGGTCTCCCTCGCCTCCGGCGACCCGATCGGCGACCCGGAGGCCTGGCCCGGCGCCATCGACCCGTGGCTGGCCGAGGCCCGCGAGCACGGCTGGGTGCCGGCTGTGATGGGGGCGAGCGAGGAGGCCGGGCAGATCTACGCCCGGCACGGCCTGGACGCCCTCGAACTCGGCGACGAGGCGATCGTCGAGACCGCCGAGTTCACCCTGGAGGGCCGCGCCATGCGGACCGTCCGGCAGGCGTACAACCGTGTCAAGCGGGCCGGGTACACGGTCCGCATCCGCCGCCACGCCGACATCCCGGCCGAGGAGATGGCCGAGCTGGTGCGCCGCGCCGACGACTGGCGCGACGGCGCGACCGAACGCGGCTTCTCCATGGCACTGGGCCGGCTGGGCGACCCCGCCGACGGCCAGTGCGTGATGCTGGAGTGCACCGACGGCAACGGCGATCTGCGTGCCGTGCTGTCCTTCGTGCCGTGGGGGCCCAAGGGCCTGTCGCTGGACCTGATGCGCCGTGACCGGGACTCCGAGAACGGCCTGATGGAGTTCATGGTCATCGAACTCCTCGAACGCTCCAAGGAGATCGGGATCACCCAGGTCTCCCTCAACTTCGCGATGTTCCGGTCGGTCTTCGAGCGCGGGTCCAGGCTCGGAGCGGGTCCGGTGCTGCGGATGTGGCGCTCGCTGCTGAGCTTCTTCTCCCGCTGGTGGCAGATCGAGTCCCTCTACCGGGCCAACGCCAAATACCGGCCGATCTGGGAACCGCGGTTCATGCTCTTCGAGAAGAGTTCGGACCTGCTGCGGATCGGTGTCGCGGCCGGACGGGCCGAGGGCTTCCTGGAGGCCCCCGGCCTTCCGAAGTGGCTGCACCGCAGACACCTGGAGACCCGCCGTTGACAGCGCGGAACACCACCTCACTGCGGCGGTTCGCCCGCCGCGAGTGGGGCCCCATGTTCTGGACCGTCCGGAACGCGCTCGTCCACGACAAGTGGCGGGCGATCCCGATGACCCTGGGCGCGGTCTGCCTGACATCGGTCTTCCAGATCGTCCAGAACACCTCGTGGGGGTTCCAGCCGGTGCAGAACCTCGGGTCGGTCAAGGCCGCCGACCCGTTCTGGCTGGCCCTCCTGCGCACTCCCCTGTCGCTGTTCGTCCCGGCCCTCGACCTGCCGGTGTGGGGGGCGCTCGCGCAGATGCTGCTGGTGTTCGGCATCGCGGAGATCTGCATCGGCTGGTGGCGCACGCTGGTGATCGGCTACGTCGCCACCCTCGCCGGGACCACGTACGCGCGCATCGGCCTCGCGCTGGGGCCGGAGCACCCCTTCGGCCTGCCGGTGTCCGACCGCATCGTCAACGACACCGGGCCCTCGGCGGCGGTGGTCGGCCTCGCCATCTACGTCTGCTGGCGCTACCGGGCGTACCTGACCGGCGCCCTGGTGATCCTCGTCATGATCGGCGAGGTGTTGATCAAGAACAACCTCGCGGGCAAGGAGCACCTGGCGGCCATCGCCGCCGTCATGGCCGTGTGCGTGGTCCGGGCGCAGTGGAGTCCGGTGCGCTCCCGCGTCCCGCTGGGGCAGGGCCCTCCGCCCTGATGCCCGTCCCGGCAGGCCGTACCGTATCGGGGTGACGACAGACCTCGGGCGGTTCGCCCCCACCCGGCAGTGGATGCGGGCCCATCCGCTGGCCACCGACGCCGTGCTGGCGTTCGGCGCGCTCGTCGCCATGGTCGTCGGTTCCTTCGCCGATCCGCACGGCCCCCACGGGCCCACCTTCGGCACGCGCACCCCCGAGCCCTCCTCCCTGCTCCTGATGCTCCTCGGCTCGGCCGCGCTGGTCTTCCGGCGCCGGCATCCGCGGGCCGTCCTGGCGGTGACCTGCGGGCTCTCGCTGCTGGAGCTGACCACCGGGGAGCCGCGGGCGCCCGTCGCCATGTGCACGGTGATCGCCCTGTACACGGTGGCTGCCCTCACCGACCGGCCCACGACCTGGCGGATCGGCCTGCTCACCATGGCGGGCCTGACCGGGGTGGCGATGCTCGCCGGGCCGCTGCCCTGGTACGCGCAGGAGAACCTCGGGATCTTCGCCTGGACGGGCATGGCCGCGGCCGCCGGAGACGCCGTGCGCAGCCGGCGGGCCTTCGTCGACGCCATCCGGGAACGGGCCGAACGGGCCGAACGGACCCGCGACGAGGAGGCCCGCCGGCGGGTCGCGGAGGAGCGGCTGCGGATCGCCCGGGACCTCCACGACGTGGTGGCCCACCACATCGCGCTCGTCAACGTGCAGGCCGGGGTGGCCGCGCACGTCATGGACAAGCGGCCGGACCAGGCCAAGGAGGCGCTGGCCCACGTGCGGGACGCCAGCCGGTCGGCGCTCAACGAGCTGCGGGCGACCGTCGGCCTGCTGAGGCAGTCCGGCGACCCGGAGGCGCCGACCGAGCCGGCGCCGGGGCTGGGCGTCCTCGACGAACTGGTGGACACCTTCCGGCACGCCGGGCTGCCGGTGGAGGTGATCGTCCAGCTGGACTGCGGGACGGGGCCGCTGCCGGCCGCGGTGGACCTGGCGGCGTACCGGGTGATCCAGGAGGCGCTGACCAACGTCCGCAAGCACGCGGGGCCCGATGCGCGAGCGGAGGTGAGCGTGGTCCGGGTGGGCCCGTCGGTGGAGGTGACCGTGCTGGACGACGGGGGCACCGAGCCCGCCGACACCGAGCCGGGGGGAGGCCACGGCCTCCTCGGCATGCGGGAACGGGCCACGGCCCTGGGCGGCACCTGCTCCACGGGCCCCCGCTTCGGCGGCGGCTACCGCGTCCACGCCGTGTTGCCGTGGGCCTGACCGCCGACCGGCCTCTCCCCGCCCCCGCCCCTCCTCCCGGGCTCCGCCCGGCCCCCTCACCCCGGCTGCGCCGGCGGCTCTCCGGCTTCGCCGGCCCGTCCTGTCCGCGCCGGGCACTTTCAGCCTTACGGCCCGACCCGGTTTGCGCCGGGCAAACCCAGCCTCGCCGGCGTTCGAGGCGCGGGTCCGGGCCGGGTCGGTCGAGCGGGCCCGCAGGGCTGGGGAGTGTCGTCAAAGTAGCGTCGGCCGCCCGAAGGGCGGGGCCGGCGGGGCCTGGTGCGTACGATCGCAAGGCGGAGGAGGGAATCGACGCGGAGCGTCGGTGACCGACGACAACGCGGCGAGCGTGCGCACCAGGCCCCGCCGGCCAGGCGGGACCTTGACGACACGACCTAAGGGCAGGTTTTGCGCCACGCGTCGAGGTCGTACTTCTTCCGCAAGGAGCTCAGTTTCAGCTCGCGCGAGCGCTCGCAGAAGCGCGACGTCGACAGTTCGTACTCCGCGTGGAAGACGGCCTTGCCCGCTTCGACGAAGGGCGTCAGCCGGTCGCACTCGTCGTACTGCGCGCACTGCTCGTTGACTGCGAAGTCGAAGTCCCCGACGAGCTGCGGGATCTGGTCGAGGTCGTTCTTCAGGCCGACCGACATGCCCCGGTCGTGGGCGAGCTTCGCGATCAGCCGGTTGTAGCGCAGCTGGTCGTCGGGTGTGAGGGGGAAGCCGGACGTGTTCTGGTAGCCGTCCATGTTGTCCGGCTCGACGGCGTCGAAGCCCTTCTCCCGGCACATGTCGAACCGCTTGGCCATCAGCGGTTCCAGTTCCGCCACCCGGCGGATGTCCAGCCAGCGCTCGCCCTCCCAGCCGTTGCCCTTGCCGAGCAGGTCCCGCGGGAACGCTTCTGCATCCGGCCGGAAGTCCTCCCAGGCCCCGGTGGAGAGGTAGCAGATGGTCTTGCGACCGGCCTTCTTCAGGGCTGCCACCTGCTCCTTGGTGGTGTTGAAGCCGTCGACGTCGTAGACGGGCGCCTTGACCGAGGTGTCGAGCTTTCCGGTGAGCTGCCACTGCCAGCCGGTGCCGGGCGGGGGCTGCCAGCGCTGTCCGGGGGCGAGTTCCGGCCAGCGGTGCGGTTCGTCGTCGCCCTCGTCGTCCGGTCCGGCCGTGCAGGCGGCGAGCAGCAGGAGGGGCAGGACCAGCAGGAGCCGTAGCGGCCGCGGTGCCCTCATCCCGCCGCCTCCAGGGCGTACGGGAGGGTACCCCACGGGTGCGGTCCGCTGCCGGGGACGGCGCAGTGCACGCCCGCACCCCGCTCCGCGGCCAGTTCCCCGGCGAGCCGGGCGGCGAGCTCGCCGGGCGGGACGGCGTAGACGAGGTGGCAGAACCGCTGGGCCGGGTGGTCGGCCGTCCAGGGTGGTGGTGCCGCGGCCTCCCGGTAGGCGTCCCAGGGCCCCTCGAAGGTGACGAGCAGGTCGGCGAGTTCGACGTAGCCGGGATGCGGGTGGGCCCCGTGGTTGAGGACGAGGGTGTGTGCGCCCGCGGCCCGGGCGGCGACCGTGAGCCGCCGGTAGTGCGGGAGGAGTTCGGGGTCGGCGGAGGCCTGGTCGAGGAAGGCCCCGTCGGTGGCGTACCAGTCGCGGTGGCGCAGCAGGTCCTGCACCACCGCGGCGTGCGGGCGCCGCCCGTAGTCCGTGTCGGCGTAGCCCAGTACCGGTACGCCGGCCTCCCGGAGCCGCTCGGCGACGAGGGCGAACCGCTCGTCGCGGGCGGCGCCGGGCCCGCTGTCGGGGTTGAGCACCACCGAGTGCAGCCGGTCCGCGCAGCGGATGAGCCGCTCCCAGGCGTCGGGCCGGTCGGCGGGATGCTCGTAGAGGGGCACCAGCAGCATGGGGTCCTTCTTCTCGTCCGTGTCGTACGTCTCGTGCGTCTCGTGCGTCATCGGTGGGCGGTCGCGCGGCCGAGGAGCAGGCAGACCAGGGTGGCCAGGGCCGCCGCGGCCGTGCCCGCCACGACCAGCTGGACGACCCGGGGCTGGCCCAGCCCCGTCAGCAGAGCCACGCTCTGGGCGACGGCGGCGGATGCGCAGACCACGGCCGCAGGCCGGACGGCACCGAAGGACTGCAGGAGCAGTCCGCTCCACATCACCGCCCCGAGCAGCAGCAGGGTGGCGACGCGGACCGCGGTGAGCCCGGGTGCTCCGGGCCACAGCAGGGTTCCGGTCACTCCGAGGGCCAGCAGCACCGCCAGGTAGGTGCTCAGGCAGCGGGCCAGGGTGGCGAGCATCCGGGCCCGGAACTGCCGGGTCGAGCGGGCCCCCTGGAGCCCGGAGAGGCTGCCGCTGCGGAAGCGGTGCAGCAGCCACTCGGCGGGCCCCATGCTGAGGGTGAGGGCCACCGCCGAAGGCGCGGCGACGGCCTCGGCGGGGCCTCCGGCGAGTACCTCGCCCAGGGCGGCGTAGAGCACGAGCAGACCGGTGCCGAGGCCGAAGACCCCGAACGGCACCGAGTCCCCGAGCCGGGGCCCGCGGGGGGTGTGCTCCTCCTCGGCTCCGCGCAGCATCTGCCAGCGCACGGGGCCGACCCTGGCGGGCCTGCGGGTCGCCCGGCCCCGGACCCGGTGCGCGGCGGTTCGCAGCCCTTCGGCCAGCGGCAGTTCCCGTACGGCCAGGGTGCAGGCGGCCAGCAGGGACACCACGAGCAGGGCCACCCGGACCGGCACGGGCAGGTCGACGACGAGCACGGCCAGGGCGCCCGCGGCCATCGGCGCGAGGGCGGCGAGGAGCAGCCGCTCCCGGCCGAGGACCAGCAGGACGGTGGCGGCCCCCACGTAGAGGGCCTGTCCGGCGGCGAAGGCGTAGGAGAACGGCGGCCCGCCGGGCACGGCCAGCGCCGCGGCGGTGCCCAGTACGGCTCCGACGGGGGCGCCGACGAGCAGGGTCCGCCCGGCGGCGGCCCGGTCGCCGAGGCCGAGCCAGGAGTAGGCGCGGTGGGACAGGGTCTGGTCCCAGACCCAGCCGATGAGCGCCCCGGCGAGCAGGGTCAGCGTCCCGGCCGGGAGGCCGAGCCGGTCCTGGGGGCCTTCCAGGAGGGGCGCTCCCAGCAGGTAGGCCAGGCCGGGCAGGGCGAAGACGACCCCGCGCAGCAGGCAGGCGGAGAGGGAGACCTTCCAGGGGTCGGGGGCGGGCCCCGGCTCCGGGAAGGAGCGGGGCACGCGGGCGTAGAGCTCCTCCGCGAGGGCGAAGGAGTCGTGGCGGCCGTAGGTGAGCCGGATGTACTCGTCCGTCATGCCGTCGGATTCGAGGACGGCGGCGATCTCGTCGGGGTGGACGGCGGAGGCGATGAACACGTCGAGCCGTAAGGCCAGTTCGTCCATCGGATCGGCGGCGGGCCCGGGATCCCCGGCACGCGGCCTGGGGATCGCCGGGAGCGTGCCGGAGCCGGGGCCGGGCGACTTGAGCCAGAGGGATCCGCTCACCACAGGCTCCCGTCGGCCGCGAGTTCGCGGTACCAGGGGTCGGCGAGCCGCTGCGTCCAGGCGTCGCCCGCGTGGACGGGCAGGACGGGCTGGCCGGCGAGTTCCCGGTAGATGTGGCGGAAGCCGTCAACGGACTGGTGGAGGGTGAACTTCTCCACGACCCGCCGGCGGGACATCCGGCCGAGCTCGGCGCGGCGTTCGTCGTCGCGGAGCAGGGCGAGGGTGGCGCGGGCCATGGTCTCGGGCTCGCGCGGCGGGACGACCAGGCCGGTGTCCCCGACGGCCTCGCGGACCCCGCCGACGTCGGTGGAGACGGTGGTGCGGCCGCAGGACATGGCTTCGATGATGCTGAAGGGGAAGCCCTCGCTGATGGAGGAGAGCATCACGACGCTGCCGGCGGCGTAGGCCCGGGCCACCTGCTCGATGCGGCCCTCGTAGGTGATCCCGTCGGTCACGCCGAGTTCGGCGGCGAGTTTCTCCAGGCGCAGCTTGTAGGCCTCGCAGCCGGCCGGGACGGGACCGAAGAGGCGCAACCGCAGGGCGGGCAGTTCCTCGCGCATGAAGGCGTAGGCCCGGATCAGGGTTTCTAGGTCCTTGATCGGGTCGATGCGGCCGCACCAGCTGAGAGTGGGCACGTCGGGTTCGGGGCCCGCCTCGGGGAAGGCGTGCGGGTCGACGCCGTTGTAGACGGTGCGGATCCGTTCGGAGTCGGCGCCTCCGCGCTCCTCCCAGCGGCGGTTGTACTGGTTGCAGGGGGTGATCAGGTCGGCCTGGCGGTAGCCCTCGGTGTTGAGCTCGCGGTAGAAGCCGAGCATGAGCGCCTTGACGGGCCAGCGCTGTTCGGCGGTGCGGTAGCCGAGGTAGCGCTCGCGCAGGTAGATGCCGTGCTCGGTGAGGAGGAAGGGCACCCCGTCGAGGTGTTTGGCGGCGAGGGCGGGAAGGGTGGCGAGGCCGCTGCTGACAGCGTGCGCGACGCTGTCGGGCGGGATGCGCACCGCGAGCGGGCGCAGCGCGTGTTCCAGCAGGTCGGTCGCGGTGAGCGCGTCGTGGATGGTGGGCGCCGCCTCGGCGGTGGACAGTCCGGGCCGGGTCCAGACGTTCATCAGGAGGCGCAGAACCGATTCGGAGCGCAGGGCCGGGGCGAGTTTCCCGGCGCGGGCCAGGACGGCCAGTTCGCGCAGGGCCTCGGAGAAGGTGCGGTCGGCGGGGTCGGCCGCCGGGTCGAGCAGGGAGAGCAGGAAGCTCTCGTAGACCTGGGTGAAGCGGCGGTGGGCCCTGCCGCGCAGGGCGGACCGGCGGCCGCGACCGCCTTTCGACGGGGGTGGCCCCCAGAGCGGGACGGCCGTGTGCCGGTAGACGTTGCGGGGCAGTTCCCAGGTGACCGGCTCGCGTCCGGAGCCGGTCAGGGCTATGACGTTGAAGTCGACCTCCGGCATGCCGCGGACCAGTTGGTCGCACCAGGTGCTGACGCCCCCGTGGACGTGTGGATAGGTGCCTTCGGTGAGCATGGTGACGTGACGCCCATGACTCATGCGGTGTGTCCCCCCAGGACGGAAAAGGGGCCGGCGCCCGTGGGTTCGCGGAGCGCCGGCGCTGGGTGCTACTCGGTGGTGTCGTGCTGGACGGTCAGCTGGGCAGCTTGAGCGTGACGGCGCTCTGCAGCAGCTCGGGGCCGGTCCAGGTGGAGCGGTTGCCGGCGTAGGCGGTGCCGAAGTCCGCCGTGCCGAGCAGCATCTGCTTCTTGGTGCCGTTGGGGGCGGTGACCGGGGCGACGACTCCGGAGGGCGCCTTGATGGTGACGTCCTGGCCGATGCGGTAGGCGGTCACCTTGCCGTCGGCGAGGGCCTTGTCCCAGGCCGCGCGGCGCTGGAGCTCGACGCCGGTGTCCTTCATCGACTGGTTGACGATCGGCGCGCTGGGCGCGTAGAGGGCGCGGTAGGTGTCGAGGACCTGGTTGAGGACGGGGTAGAGGGTCCGGTCCTCGGCGAGGTTGGACTGGTGGACGTAGTGCGGCCGCGGGTCGTTGGCCAGGACGTGGCGCAGGGCGGTGCGGGCCTCGGCCGGGACGATGTGGTCGACGTAGCCGGTGTTGACGTCCAGCGGGGCCGGCAGGCAGGTGGAGGTCGCCGGGTTGTCCTCGCAGACGCCGCTTCCGCCGTGGGCGCGGCTGGTGTAGATCCAGTTGTACTCGTCGGCCATCTCGGCGTTGGTGCCCGTGTTGTAGTACACGTTCATCGGGTGCCGGGGGACGGTGAGGGCCGAGCCGACCGCTCGCTGGGCGGGCTCGCGGGAGTTGTCGCTGCCGGCCCACTTGACCCCGTTGTCGGCGAGGGCACCCGCCAGGTTGGGGTTGTCCACGGGCTGCTGGGGAGCGGTCTTGAGACCGGAGTGCTCGCCGGTGACGAGTTCGGTCCTGTCGAGGGTGATGCCCTTGGAGGCGGCCCAGTTGTTGTTGTCCCGGATCTGGGCGGAGATCTCGGCGCGGCTCATGTACTGGATCGCGCCCTGGGCGTTCTTCGCACACGTCCACGGGGTGACGGCGGTGTTCTGGACACAGCCGAGGAACGGATGGGTGTAGGTGTGGTTCATCCAGCGGTACTTGGCGCGGTCGGCGACGAGCTGGGCGGTCAGCGCGTCGACGCCGCCGTTCTCGGCCTTCCACTCCTCGCCGGCGCCGCCGTTGAAGAGCATGTCGAGCTTGAAGTTCTTGGAGGTCTGCCACTGCGCCGCGTACACGGCGTCGGCGGCGGACATCCGGATGGTGCTCTCCTTGCCCTCGCCGCCCGCGCAGGCGTAGTCGCCGGGCGTGCAGTTGAGGTCCTTGTTCCAGCGGGCGTCGGGGGCGAAGACGTCGTCGACGTGGACCGCGAAGTAGTTGCGGCTCTGGCCGAGGTGCACCCCCTGGGTCAGCCAGTCGACGATGCCGCGGGCGAGCAGCCGGAACTGCTGCTGGTGCTGGTTGTAGCCGAAGGTGACGACCAGTTCGCTGCGCCCGTCGTGGGCGTACTCGCCGACGAGGGACGCCCGTCCGGAGCCGACGGGGGCGTCGACGTAGCTGGTGTAGCCGGGGCGGGGCCTGCCCATGTACCCGTAGCTCTCGGGTACCAGGGCGGAGTTGTCCTCGAAGGTGACCTGGCCGCCGAGGTAGGCGAAGGGGCCGGCCTTGCCGGCGGTGGTGACGGCTGCCTGGGTGCCGTCGAGCTGTCCGCTGTAGCCGCCGTTGTCGGTGTATTCCAGCCCGACGCCCGGGTGCGCCCAGGTGTAGGCGTCGACCTGGCGGATCCCGTACGTCGTCTCGTACGCGGCGAGCGCGGCCATCTCGGCGGAGCCCTCGCCGAAGGGGTTCTCGTTGGGCAGGACCACGCCCTGGTACTTGGCGCGCGGCCGCCCGGTCGCACTGTCGGCGGGTTCGCTGAGGAACGCCGCGTTGATGACGGGACGGCCCGCGCTGCCCAGCTGGACGCGGGTGTAGGGCACTCCGGTGTCCCGGAGCTCCGCGGTGATCGCCTCGACCGAGCTGCCGCCGTCGTCGACGACGAGCACCTTGAGGTCGATCCGCGGTGGTGTCACGGCCGCCCGGGCGGTCGCGGCGGGTACTGCCACGGAGACCAGGGCGGCCGCTGCCATGACGGCGGCCAGCCTGTTCATCCGGTTCTTGTTGACCATTTCGGCCTTTCCCCCCGCAGGCGTCCCTCGACACGGCCCTTGGCGGTCGGCCGGGCCGGGGAGGCTCTGTGGAAATCATGCAAAGGAACCCCGCGTCCCCTTGCGAGAGTGGACCGAGTCTTTCGGACCTCGACAGGTCTACGAGGCAAACCTGGAGCAGAGTCCACGGATGGGTGAACCCGACGGCTGCTTGATCGAACAACTTGCCAAACCTTCGAGTGGCGTACGGGCGAGCCCGTGCGCGTAGGCTCCTTTCAGGCGGCCGTCGGGCCCCGAATACGATCGCTACGGACGGCCGTCCACCCACTCGGCCCACACACACAAACGGAAGCGAGACTTCACCACCGTGACTGCTCTGACTCTCAGCACTGCCGGCGCGGCGACGCTGCGCGCCGACGCCCTCGTCGTCGGTGTCGCCAAGGGCCCCAAGGGCGCGATCGTCGCCGCGGGCGCCGAGGCCGTGGACAAGGCGTTCGACGGCAAGCTCGCCGGTGTCCTCGACGCACTCGGCGCCTCGGGTGCCGAAGGCGAGGTCACCAAGCTGCCGGCCCCCGCGGGCCTCAAGGTCCCGGTCGTGCTGGCGGTGGGGCTCGGCTCCGTCCCGGAGAAGGACGAGTCGTTCGACGAGGAGGTGCTGCGCCGCGCCGCCGGCGCCGCCGCCCGCGCGCTGCACGGGAGCAAGAAGGCCGGCTTCGCGCTCCCCCTGGAGGACGCCTCCGCCGTCACCGCCGTCGCCGAGGGCGCACTGCTGGGCGCGTACGCCTTCACCGCGTACCAGGGCGGCGAGAAGAAGGCCGGCAACGGCAAGGACTCCGGTCCGAAGCAGCCGCTCGCCGAGGTGGCCCTGCTGGGTGCCAAGCCGCGCGACAAGGAGCACAAGGCCGCCGCCGAGCGCGCCGCCGTCGTCGCGGCCGAGGTCAACGTCGCCCGTGACCTGGTGAACACCCCGCCGAACGACCTGACTCCCGAGGCCTTCGCCGCGGTCGCCGCCGCGGCCGCGAAGGAGAACGGCATCAAGGTCCAGGTGCTGGACGAGAAGGCACTGGTCAAGGGCGCCTACGGCGGCATCATGGGCGTCGGCAAGGGCTCCGAGAACCCGCCGCGCCTGGTGAAGCTCACCTACACGCACCCCAAGGCGGAGAAGACCCTGGCCTTCGTCGGCAAGGGCATCACCTACGACTCGGGCGGCATCTCCCTGAAGCCGGCCGGCCACAACGAGACGATGAAGTGCGACATGGCAGGCGCCGCCGCCGTCTTCGCCTCCGTCGTCGCGGCCGCGAAGCTGGGCCTGCGGGTCAACGTCACCGGCTGGCTCGCGCTCGCCGAGAACATGCCGTCCGGTTCCGCCACCAAGCCCGGTGACGTCCTGCGCATGTACAGCGGCAAGACCGTCGAGGTCCTCAACACGGACGCCGAGGGCCGCCTGGTCCTCGGCGACGCGCTGACCAAGGCCTCCGAGGACAACCCGGACGCGATCGTCGACGTCGCCACCCTGACCGGCGCCATGGTGCTGGCCCTCGGCGACCGCACCTTCGGGATCATGGCGAACGACGACGCCTTCCGCACGTCGATCCACGAGATCGCCGAGGAGGTCGGCGAGTCCTCCTGGCCGATGCCGCTCCCCGCGGAGCTGCGCAAGACCATGGACTCCCCCACCGCCGACATCGCGAACATGGGTGTCCGCATGGGCGGCGGCCTGGTCGCCGGCCTCTTCCTCCAGGAGTTCGTCGGCGAGGGCATCACCTGGGCCCACCTCGACATCGCCGGCCCGGCCTTCCACGAGGGCGCGCCCCACGGCTACACCCCCAAGGGCGGCACCGGCTCCGCCGTGCGCACCCTGGTGCGGCTGGCCGAGCGGACGGCCACGGGCGACCTGGGCTGACGCACCCGGTGTGACGCGCACCGCACCCCGGGGCCCGGTCGGGTCCCGGGGTGTGTTCTGCCGACAACGAAATCCGTAGGTTTCTACGCAGCGGTAACCCCCGCTTCGGAGAGAACGCCCTCTCACAACGTGGGCCCGGCGTCCCGCGTTCCCCCGACAAATGCGAAGATGGGTTCTCGGCAGGACAGGGCCCCCACCACAGGGCCGAAGAAGCAAGCGGCCGATTACCAGCCGCCGCCCGGTCACAGAGGACCGGTGCCCGGCGCACATGCATGGAGGACGTGACGTGGCGAACGACGCCAGCACCGTTTTCGACCTAGTGATCCTCGGCGGTGGCAGTGGCGGTTACGCCGCGGCGCTGCGCGCATCCCAGCTGGGTCTGGACGTTGCCCTGATCGAGAAGAACAAGCTCGGCGGCACCTGCCTGCACAACGGCTGCATCCCCACGAAGGCTCTGCTGCACGCGGGTGAGATCGCGGACCAGGCGCGCGAGGCCGCCCAGTTCGGTGTGAAGGCCACCTTCGAGGGCATCGACATCGCGGGTGTGCAGAAGTACAAGGACGAGGTCATCTCGGGCCTGTACAAGGGCCTGCAGGGCCTGGTCGCCTCCCGCAAGGTGACGTACATCGAGGGTGAGGGCCGCCTTTCCTCGCCGACCTCCGTCGACGTGAACGGCCAGCGTGTCCAGGGCCGCCACATCCTGCTGGCGACCGGCTCCGTGCCGAAGTCGCTGCCGGGCCTGAACATCGACGGCAACCGCATCATCTCCTCGGACCACGCGCTGGTCCTGGACCGCGTGCCCGAGTCCGCGATCGTCCTGGGCGGCGGCGTCATCGGCGTCGAGTTCGCCTCGGCGTGGAAGTCCTTCGGCTCCGACATCACCGTCATCGAGGGCCTCAAGCACCTCGTGCCGGTCGAGGACGAGAACAGCTCCAAGCTGCTGGAGCGCGCCTTCCGCAAGCGCGGGATCAAGTTCAACCTCGGCACCTTCTTCGACAAGGCCGAGTACACGGAGAACGGCGTCCGCGTGACGCTCGCCGACGGCAAGACCTTCGAGGCCGAGGTGCTGCTGGTCGCCGTCGGCCGCGGCCCGGTCTCCCAGGGCCTGGGCTACGAGGAGCAGGGCGTCGCGATGGACCGCGGCTACGTCCTGGTCGACGAGTACATGCAGACCAACGTGCCGACGATCTCGGCCGTGGGCGACCTCGTCCCGACCCTCCAGCTCGCGCACGTCGGCTTCGCCGAGGGCATCCTGGTCGCGGAGCGTCTGGCCGGTCTCAAGACCGTCCCGATCGACTACGACGGTGTCCCGCGCGTCACCTACTGCCACCCCGAGGTCGCTTCCGTCGGCATCACCGAGGCCAAGGCCAAGGAGATCTACGGTGCGGACAAGGTCGTGGCCCTCAAGTACAACCTGGCGGGCAACGGCAAGAGCAAGATCCTGAAGACCGCGGGCGAGATCAAGCTCGTCCAGGTCAAGGACGGTGCCGTGGTCGGCGTCCACATGGTCGGTGACCGGATGGGCGAGCAGGTCGGCGAGGCCCAGCTGATCTACAACTGGGAGGCCCTGCCGGCCGAGGTCGCGCAGCTCATCCACGCGCACCCGACCCAGAACGAGGCGCTCGGCGAGGCCCACCTGGCCCTGGCCGGCAAGCCGCTTCACTCCCACGACTAGTTCGTCCCGGGCGCGACGACCACTTCCGCACTTTCGTAAGGAGCAACAGAAACCATGTCGGTTTCCGTAACCCTTCCGGCGCTCGGCGAGAGCGTCACTGAGGGCACTGTCACCCGCTGGCTGAAGGCCGAGGGCGAGCACGTCGAGGCCGACGAGCCGCTGCTCGAGGTCTCGACCGACAAGGTCGACACCGAGATCCCGTCGCCCGTCGCCGGCATCCTGGCCTCCATCAAGGTCGCCGAGGACGAGACCGTCGAGGTCGGCGCCGAGCTGGCCGTCATCGACGACGGCTCCGGCGCTCCGGCGGCCGCTGCGGCTCCGGCCGCCGAGCCGGCCGCCGCCGAGGCCCCCGCGGCCGCTGCGGCTCCGGCCGCCGAGGCCCCCGCGGCCCCGGCTCCGGCCGCCGAGGCTCCCGCCGCCGCCCCTGCCGCCTCCGGCACCACCGGTGCAAGCACCGGCTCCACTGGAGCCTCCGGCACGGACGTGGTGCTCCCCGCCCTGGGCGAGTCCGTCACCGAGGGCACCGTCACCCGCTGGCTGAAGGCCGTCGGCGAGTCGGTAGAGGCCGACGAGCCGCTGCTCGAGGTCTCCACGGACAAGGTCGACACCGAGATCCCCGCGCCGGTCTCCGGCACGCTGCTGGAGATCGTGGTCGGTGAGGACGAGACCGCCGAGGTCGGCGCGCGTCTGGCCGTCATCGGCGTCGCCGGTGCCGCCCCGGCCGCTGCGGCTCCGGCCGCTGCGGCTCCGGCCGCTGCGGCTCCGGCCGAGGCCGCTCCGGCCGAGGCCGCTCCGGCCGAGGCCCCGGCTCCCGCCGCGGCTCCGGCTCCGGCGCAGCCCGCCCCGGCTGCCGCTCCGGCTCCGGCTCCGGCTCCGGCTCCGGCTCCGGCCCAGGCTGCCGCCCCGGTGGCCGCTCCGGCTCCGGTGACCCCGGCTCCGGCCGCGCCCGCCGCCGCCCCGGCCTCCGCCGGTGACGAGGGCGCGTACGTGACCCCGCTGGTGCGCAAGCTCGCCTCGGAGTCCGGCGTGGACCTGTCCGCGGTCTCCGGCACCGGCGTCGGTGGCCGTATCCGCAAGCAGGACGTCCTGGCCGCCGCCGAGGCCGTCAAGGCCGCTGCCGCCGCTCCGGCTCCGGCCGCTGCCGCTCCCGCCGCCAAGGCTCCGGCCGCCGCGGTGTCCGAGCTGCGCGGTCAGACGGTCAAGATGACCCGCATGCGCAAGGTCATCGGCGACAACATGATGAAGGCCCTGCACTCGCAGGCGCAGCTCAGCTCCGTGGTCGAGGTGGACATCACCAAGATCATGAAGCTCCGCGAGAAGGCCAAGGCCGGCTTCCTCGCCCGCGAGGGCGTCAAGCTGTCCCCGATGCCGTTCTTCGTCAAGGCCGCTGCCCAGGCGCTGAAGGCCCACGCGGTCGTCAACGCCCGGATCAACGAGGACGAGGGCACCATCACCTACTTCGACTCGGAGAACATCGGCATCGCCGTGGACTCCGAGAAGGGCCTGATGACCCCGGTCATCAAGGGTGCGGGCGACCTCAACCTGGCAGGCATCTCCAAGGCGACCGCCGACCTGGCCGCCAAGGTCCGCGGCAACAAGATCACGCCGGACGAGCTGTCGGGCGCGACCTTCACCATCAGCAACACCGGTTCGCGCGGTGCGCTGTTCGACACGGTCATCGTGCCGCCGAACCAGGTCGCCATCCTGGGCATCGGTGCCACGGTGAAGCGCCCGGTGGTCATCGAGACCGCCGAGGGCACCAACATCGGCATCCGCGACATGACGTACCTGACCCTGTCCTACGACCACCGCCTGGTGGACGGCGCGGACGCGGCCCGGTACCTCACCGCGGTCAAGGCGATCCTGGAGGCCGGCGAGTTCGAGGTCGAGCTCGGCCTCTGAGCCGAACGGCTTGTAACCAGCCTCACTGTCGGCGCCCCCGTCCGGGATACTCCCGGGCGGGGGCGCCGCCGTATTGTCTACGCATCAGGCCCCGCCGTGTCCCTGCACAGCCACCAGGAGATGAAGCCCCGATGATCACCCCACCCGTCGTGCACTCGCTGCGCGAGCAGATCCGCGAGCACATCGTGGAGGGGATCGTCAGCGGGCGCTGGAAGCCCGGTGAGCGGATCGTGGAGCGGCGCATCGCCGTGGAGCTGGAGGTCAGCCAGACCCCCGTACGGGAGGCGCTGCGCGAGCTGGAGACGCTGCGGCTGATCGAGTCCGCGCCGAACAAGGGCGTGCGCGTACGGAACCTCTCCGCCGCCGACCTGGAGGAGATCTACCCGGTCCGGGCCGGTCTGGAGCAGATCGCCGCCGAGCTGGCGGCGCCGCGGCTGGCGGCCGACTGCTCGGCGTTGGAGCCGCACGTGGCGGCCCTGTGGGAGGCCGACCGCAGCTCGGACGGCACGGCGCAGGTGCGCCACACGGTGGGCTTCCACCGGGAGATGGTGCGGGCCGCCGGGAACAGCGTGCTGCTGCACACGTGGGAGAGCCTGGGCATCGAGGTGTTCACGGCCCTGTCCATCCGCTGGCTGGGAACCGTCCAGAAGTCCTACGCGGAGGAGCACGAGGCGCTCGTCGAGGCCTTCCGCAGTCGGGATCCGGACATCGGCGTACTGGTGAAGCGGCACGTCCTGGGATGCGCGCCCCGCGCCTGAGCGACCGTTTCGCCCCGGTTCGACCGGCACCGCGTGCCCGTTTGAATGGCACCCGGTGCCGACTTTTGTCGGATCGACGTTTCTTCGTCACTTTTATTTGATCGATCATCGATCAGGGATTTACAGTCGTCGCGGACCTCAACCAGGTCCATCGACCCTGTCCTGCCCCGTCAGGGATTTTCTTCACCACCTCTCCTTTGTCCGGAAGGCGGCGCACAGCGATGTCCGACCCCGTAGGAAAGCTTCCGAGCGAGCTCGACCAGCTCCCGGACCGCGACACCGAGGAGACCGCCGAATGGGCGGCCTCCCTCGACGCCGTCGCACAGGCCGCCGGTACGCGCCGCGCCGAATACCTGCTCCGCCGCACGCTCCAGCACGCCGAGGCCGCCGGCCTCGCCCTGCCGAAGCTGCTGGAGACGGATTACGTCAACACCATCCCCACCGCCGCGGAGCCCGAGTTCCCCGGTGACGAGGAGATGGAAGCCAGGATCACCGCTTGGAACCGCTGGAACGCGGCCGCCATGGTGACCCGCGGCTCGAAGTACGGCGTCGGCGGCCACATCGCCACCTTCGCCTCCGCCGCGTGGCTGTACGAGACCGGCTTCCAGCACTTCTTCCGCGGGAAGGAGGCCGACGGATCGGGCGACCAGCTCTACATCCAGGGCCACGCCTCCCCCGGCATCTACGCCCGCGCCTTCCTCGACGGGCGCATCTCCGAGCAGCAGCTCGACAACTTCCGCCAGGAGTCCGGCGGCAACGGCCTGCCGTCCTACCCCCACCCGCGGCGCCTGCCGTGGCTGTGGGAGTTCCCCACGGTCTCCATGGGCCTCGGCCCCCTCTCCGCGATCTACCAGGCGCGCTTCAACCGCTACCTGCAGAACCGGAACATCAAGGACACCGCCAATTCGCACGTCTGGGCCTTCCTCGGCGACGGCGAGATGGACGAGCCCGAGTCGACCGCCGCCCTGGCCCTGGCCTCCCGCGAGCAGCTCGACAACCTGACCTTCGTCATCAACTGCAACCTGCAGCGCCTCGACGGTCCGGTCCGCGCCAACTTCCGCGTGGTCCAGGAGCTGGAGGCCCAGTTCCGCGGCGCCGGCTGGAACGTCATCAAGACCCTGTGGGGCTCCGCCTGGGACGAGCTGTTCCAGCTCGACACCACCGGCGCCCTGGTACGCCGCCTGCGCGAGGTACCGGACGCGCAGTTCCAGACGTACGCGACCCGCGACGTGGCCTACATCCGCCGGCACTTCTTCGGCGCCAACGCCGAGCTCGTCGCCCTCGGCGGCCTGCTCTCCGACGCGAAGATCGCCGAGTGCTTCCACACCTCGCGCGGCGGCCACGAGCCCCGCAAGGTCTACGCCGCGTACAAGGCCGCCCTGGAGTACAAGGGCGCGCCGACGGTCATCCTGGCGCAGACCGTCAAGGGCTACACGCTGGGTGCCGGGTTCGAGTCGAAGAACGCGAACCACCAGATGAAGAAGCTGACGATCGACGAGTTCAAGGGCATGCGCGACCTGCTCGGACTTCCGATCCCGGACAGCGCCTTCGCCGACGGCAAGGTCCCGTACGGCCACCCGGGCGCGAACAGCCCGGAGGTGCAGTACCTCAACGAGCGCCGGGCGGCCCTCGGCGGCCCGGCCCCGGCCCGCAAGGTCCACCACGTGGCCCTGCCCGCCCCGGCCGAGCGCTCCTTCGCCCCGCTCCTCAAGGGCTCCGGCAAGCAGGAGATGGCCACGACCATGGCCTTCGTCCGCCTCGTCAAGGACCTGATGCGGGACAAGGAGACCGGCAAGCGCTGGGTGCCGATCGTCCCCGACGAGGCCCGTACCTTCGGTATGGAGTCCCTCTTCCCGTCGGCCGGCATCTACTCGCCGCTGGGCCAGACGTACGAGCCGGTCGACCGCGACCAGCTGATGTACTACAAGGAGGCCAAGGACGGCCAGATCCTCAACGAGGGGATCACCGAGGCCGGCGCCATGGCCGACTTCATCGCCGCCTGCACGTCGTACGCGACGCACGGCGAGCCGATGATCCCCTTCTACATCTTCTACTCGATGTTCGGCTGGCAGCGCACCGCCGACCAGATGTGGCAGCTCGCCGACCAGCTCGGCAAGGGCTTCATCGTCGGCGCGACCGCCGGCCGCACCACGCTGACCGGTGAGGGCCTGCAGCACGCGGACGGCCACTCGCATCTGATCGCGTCCACGAACCCGGCGTCGCTCAACTACGACCCGGCCTTCGCGTACGAGATCGCGGTGATCGTCAAGGACGGTCTGCGCCGGATGTACGGCGAGAAGCCGGAAGACGTCTTCTACTACCTGACGGTCTACAACGAGCCGAAGCCGCAGCCCGCGATGCCCGAGGGCGTCGAGGAAGGCATCCTCAAGGGCCTGTACCGCTTCAACACGGCGGCCGACCTGGCGGAGGCGGCCCCGGCCGCCGACGCCCCGAAGATCCAGCTGATGGCCTCCGGTACGGCGATCCACTGGATCCTGGAGGCGCAGAAGCTGCTCGCCGCCGAGTGGAACGTGGCCGCCGACGTCTGGTCCGCCACCTCCTGGGGCGAGCTGCGCCGCGAAGCGCTGGAGTGCGACGAGGCGCTGCTGCGCGGCGAGGTGCGCACCCCGTACGTCACCCGTGCGCTGGAAGGCGCCCAGGGACCGGTCCTCGCCGTGTCCGACTGGATGCGTCAGGTACCGGACCAGATCAGCCAGTGGGTGGAGCAGGACTACACCTCGCTGGGCACGGACGGTTTCGGTCTGTCCGACACCCGTGAGGGTGCCCGCCGCCACTTCGGCGTCGATCCCCAGTCGATCGTGGTGGCCGCGCTGGCCCAGCTCGCCCGCCGCGGCGAGGTTCCGGCCTCCGCGGTCAAGGAGGCCCGGGAGCGCTACGGCCTGTAGGGAGTGTCTCGCCGATCATGCCGGGCTCGCGGGGGCCTGATCCGGCCTGATCAACAAGACACCTCTAGGGAGTGTCGTCAAAGTCCCGCCGGCCAGCCGGGACTTTGACGACACGACCTAGCCCCGGCAGACCGGTACGACCCGCCTGTGAGGCGGCCCGCCCAGGAGGGGACGGGCCGCCTCACGGCGTTTCGGCAGGTTCTCCCCGCGCGTCGGCCCCGCTGCCGGCCCTGCTGTCGGTCCTGCTGTCGGCCGGCGGTGTCGGGGGGCGGGAGCCGCCTTGGCGACGCAGGCCGGTGCGGACGCCTCCGCCCTGCATCCGGACGTGGAGCCTGCGGGCGTACTCGCCGGCTTCCGGGGGCGGCGGCGGCCCGTCCCCGGGCCGTACGGCAGGTGCGGAGGGTCCGCCGTCCCACAGGCTGCCGCCCGGCCCGTCCTTCTCGCGTTCCCGGACCCACGCCTCGATCAATGCCCTCATCCGGGTGTCCACGGCATCGACCACAGCTCTTCCGAGGAGGCCGTCGGCCCGTCGGCGCGCGGCCACCACCGTACGGCGGGCAGCCTCCTCCGCCTCGGCCTGCCGGGCGCGCGCCCTCCCGACGGCCTCCTCGGCGACATCGACGGCCCGGACGGCGGCGGAACGCGCCTGCGCGAGCACGGCCCGGGCCTGCTCGTGCAGGGCTTCGGCGGCGCGCTCCGCGTTCTCGCGGATCTCCGCCGCGGCCCGCTCCGCCTCGCCGCGCACGACGGCAGCCTCCTCCTCGGCGCGGCGGCGCAGCTGCGCCGCGGCCGGCGGGAGGCACCCCTCGGCGGGGGCGTGGGCGTCCAGTTGCGCACGTAATTCGGCCACGACCCGGGCGGCGCTCTCCGGACGTTCCGCCGGGTCCTTCGCGAGCAGACGCATCACCAGCGCGACGACGCCCTCGGGGACGCCCGGGGCCAGTTCCTCGGTCAGCGGCGGGGCCGGGGTGTTCACCTGATGGAAGAGCAGCGCGATGCGCTCCCCGGCGAAGGGCGGCCGCCCCGTCAGCCCCTCGTACAGCATGCATCCCAGACTGTAGAGGTCGGTCCGGGGGCCGATGTCCGCGTACCCGGCGCACTGTTCGGGCGAGGTGTAGGCGAAGGTGCCCATCGCGCTGCCGTCCGCGGTCTTCGGCCCGACCCTGAGCGAGTCGGTCAGTATCTTGGCGAGGCCGAAGTCCAGGACCTTGACGACACCCGTGTCGGTGAGGAAGACGTTCTGCGGCTTGATGTCCCGGTGCAGGATGCCGCGGCGGTGCGCCGCGGCCAGCGCCTCGGCCGTCTGGCAGCCCCAGTTCACCAGGTCGTACCACGGCACCGGTCGGTCCTCCCGGAACACCTGGGCCAGGGTGCGGCCCCGGAGGAGTTCCATCACGAGGTAGAGCACGCGGCCTCCCGCCAGGGCGGCCTCGCCCCAGTCGTGCGCGGTGACCGTGTGCCGGTGGGGCAGGTTGCCCAGCGAGCGGACCTCGTGCGCGAACCGCCGCTCGGCCTCCTCGGCCTCCGCGCCGGGCGGCATGCGTACGAGTTTCAGGGCGACCGGCCGGTGCATCCGTTCGTCCTCGGCGGCCCAGACGTCGCCCATTCCGCCACTGCCGAGCCGGCGCTTCAGGTGGTAGCGGCCACCGAGCGTCGTCCTTTCCATCGGTCCCCCTCGCCCCGGTCCCGCCCCCCGCGGCGGAATCTCGCGGTGGCGGTGCGCGCCCCCACCCATGATGCTGGATCCCGTGATGGACGAGACGGAGTTCTGGGAGATCGTCGACCGTACGCGCGAGGCAGCCGACGGCGACGCCGAGGAGCATGCCGAGCTGCTCGTGGAGCGGCTGCTGCAGCTCGATCCGGATTCCGTCCTGGACTTCGCCCGGCACTTCGAGTCCCGGTACAACCGGGCGTACACCTGGGACCTGTGGGGTGCGGCCTGGGTGCTGCTCGACGGCGCGAGCGACGACGCCTTCGACTACTTCCGCTGCTGGCTGATCGGCCAGGGGCGGGAGGTCTTCGAGGGCGGGGTGCACGATCCGGACCATCTGGCGGAGCTGCTGGGCGACTTCGACGAGGAGATCGACGGGGACGGCGAGGAGCTCGGGTACGCGGCCGACGAGGCGTACGAGCAGCTGACCGGGGCGGTGGCCCCGGATCTGGGCGTTCCGTTGCAGGCGGCGGAGCCGGAGGGCACCCCGCTGGACTTCGAGAACGAAGCCGTGCTCGCGGAGCGCTTCCCCCGGCTGTGGGACCGGTTCCGCGCCTGATGCGCCTGCCTGATCAGTAGTGCGTGCCGCCGTCGATGCGGATCTCGGTGCCGGTGATGAAGGCGCCGTCCTCGGAGCCGAGCATGGCGACGACGCCTGCGACGGTCTCGGGGCCGGCGAAGCCCTGGCCGATGGCCGGGGCGAGCTTGCCGAAGAGGGACCAGTCGGTGTCCTCGGGCAGGCCGGGGCCGTTGCCGGTGGTCATGCCGCTCTCGATGGAGCCGGGCGCGACGCTGACGCAGCGCAGGCCCTGCTTGCTGTACTCCGCGGCCAGCGCGTGGGTCATGGACTGGATGCCGCCCTTGCTGGCCGCGTAGGCGGACATGTAGGGGTGGGCGAAGGACGCCGAGGTGGAGCTGAAGTTCACGACGACCGGCCGGTCGCCCGCGAGGAGTGCCGGGAGGGACTCGCGGATCATCAGGAAGGTGCCGGTCAGGTTGACCGCGATGACCTGGTTCCACAGGTCGAGCGTGGTCCGGTGGGTGTGCGCGGAGCGCAGGATGCCCGCCGCGTTGACGAGTACGTCGATCCCGCCGAGGGCGCGGGTCGCGGCGGCGACGCCTTCCCTGACGGCGTTCTCGTCGGATATGTCGAGGAGCGCGGTGGTGAGCCGGTCCGCGTGGCCCGCGGCGGCGGCGTGTTCGGCGGTGGCCTTGAGGCCCGCTTCGCTGATGTCCACCGCGTGGACCCGGCCGCCCTCGGCGAGGAGGCGGTGGACGGTGGCGCGGCCGATGCCGGAGCCGCCGCCGGTGATGAGGACGCGTCGTCCTTCGTAACGGTTCATGGCGTGAGCGTACCGAAGAAGTGGCACATTTTGTCATGGTGACAAAGAACGCCAGGTCGAGGGGGCGGACGGTAGGCTTCACCGCGTGAAATCCCCTCGCCCGTACGCCCCCCAGGGCGGCCCCGGAGCCCAGTCCCTGACCGAGCGCCGCAAGGCGGCGACGCAGCTCGACATCGCCCGCGCCGCCTGCGAGCTGTTCGCCGAGCACGGCCCCGACGGCACCACCGCCGAGGACATCGCCCACCGCGCGGGCGTGGCGCTGCGCACCTTCTACCGCTATTTCCGCAACAAGCAGGAGGCCGTGGCCCCGCTGCTGGCGGGCGGCGGCGACGCCTGGCGCGCGCTGCTCGCGGAGGAGGACCCGGGAACGCCCCTCGGGGAGGCGCTGGAGCGTGCCGTCACCCGGTCACTGAGCGGCCCTCAAGCGGTCGAGGAGGGCCTGGAGGTGACCCGCGGCCTGCTGCGCGCGGCGGCGGACGACCAGGCGTTGCGCGCGGTCTGGTACCGCGTGAACCAGGACTCCGAGGAGGGCCTGGTGCCCGTGATCGGCAGGCTGGCGGGGCCGGACGCGGACCTGCGGGAGGTACGGCTGCTGGCCGCCGCGGCCACGGACGCGATCCGGGTGGCGCTGGAGCTGTGGTCGGCGACGGACGTCCCGGTGTCGGGGCCGGGCTCCCCCGCCGAGCTCGCGGTCCTGTGCCTGCGCGACCTCACAGGAGCGATGCCCCTGCTGCGCTGAACCAGCGCCGCAGGGGCATCGCCCCGCCCCACGACCCTCCGCGGTCAGACGGGTGTCAGGGTCTCAGCGGCCGCCACCCCAGCCGCCACCGCCACCGTTGCCACCACCGCCGCCACCGTTGCCGCCGCCCCAGTCACCGTGGCCGCCGCCACCGCCGCCGTTGCCGCCGCCGTTGCCGCCGCCCCAGTCACCGTTGCCGCCGCCACCGCGGCCGCCCCAGTCGCCGTTGCCGTCACCACCGCGGCCGTTGCCCCAGTCACCGTTACCGCCGCGACCGTTGCCCCAGTCACCGTTGCCACCGCGACCGTTGCCCCAGTCGCCGTTGCCACCGCGGCCGTTGCCCCAGTCGTTCCAGTTGCCGTTGCCGCCGCGGCCGGAGTCGTTCCAGTTGGCGTCGTGCCAGTTGTTGCGGCGCCAGTCGGAGTCGTTCCAGTTGCTGTCGCGCCAGTGGCCGCGGTCGCCGCCGACGCCCGCGTTGTCCCAGCACCAGCTGGGCCGGTCGCGCCAGTCGCGGTTGCAGCAGTAGTCCCAGCGGGCGTCGGAGCGGTTCGAGGGGTACCGGTAGCAGTCGTAGCCGCCGTTCCCGCCGCCGCCACCACCAGTGACGGCCGCGGCCGAGGCGGCGACGGGCAGCAGACCGATGGCAATACCTGCGGCTCCGGTCATGGCTGCCGCAACGATCCTACGGCGCATTCTCATGCACCTCCGAACATGTCTCGCTTATTGTGCCTTTAGGTCATTTCCACCCTCACTCCGCCCGGGCGGCCTGTCAAAGCGGAAAGGCCCCCCGCCTCGCTCCGTGGAGCGTGGCGGGGGGCCTCCCATCAGGCGTTTTTAGAGGTCGAAGTACAGCTCGAACTCGTGCGGGTGCGGGCGCTGCGCGATCGGGGCGATCTCGTGCGTGCGCTTGTAGTCGATCCAGGTCTCGATGAGGTCGGGGGTGAAGACACCGCCGGCCAGGAGGTACTCGTGGTCCTCCTCCAGGGCCTTGAGGACGTCCTCGAGGCTGGTCGGAACCTGCGGGACGCTCGCGTGCTCGTCCGGGGAGAGCTCGTAGAGGTCCTTGTCGATCGGCTCCATCGGCTCGATCTTGTTCTTGATGCCGTCGAGGCCCGCGAGGAGCAGGGCCGAGAAGGCCAGGTACGGGTTCGAGGACGGGTCCGGCGCGCGGAACTCGACGCGCTTGGCCTTCGGGTTCGAGCCCGTGATCGGGATGCGCATGGCGGCGGAGCGGTTGCGCTGCGAGTACACCATGTTGACCGGCGCCTCGAAGCCCGGCACCAGGCGGTGGTACGAGTTCACCGTCGGGTTGGTGAATGCGAGCAGCGACGGGGCGTGCTTGAGGATGCCGCCGATGTAGTAGCGGGCGGTGTCCGACAGGCCCGCGTAGCCGGCCTCGTCGTAGAAGAGGGGCTCGCCGCCGGCCCACAGCGACTGGTGGACGTGCATGCCCGAGCCGTTGTCACCGAAGATCGGCTTCGGCATGAAGGTCGCGGTCTTGCCGTTCTTCCAGGCGACGTTCTTCACGATGTACTTGAAGAGCATCAGGTCGTCGGCCGCGGCCAGCAGCGTGTTGAACTTGTAGTTGATCTCGGCCTGGCCACCGGTGCCGACCTCGTGGTGCTGGCGCTCGACCTGGAGGCCCTGGGCGTCCAGCTCCAGGGAGATCTCGGCGCGCAGGTCCGCGAAGTGGTCGACCGGGGCGACCGGGAAGTAGCCGCCCTTGTAGCGGACCTTGTAGCCGCGGTTGTTCTCCTCGGAACCGGTGTTCCAGGCGCCGGCCTCGGAGTCGATGTGGTAGAAGCCCTCGTTCGCGGTGGTCGCGAAGCGCACGCTGTCGAAGATGTAGAACTCGGCCTCGGGACCGAAGAACGCGGTGTCGGCGATGCCGGTGGAGGCGAGGTACGCCTCGGCCTTCTTCGCGATGTTGCGCGGGTCGCGGCTGTAGGCCTCACCCGTGATCGGGTCGTGGATGAAGAAGTTGATGTTCAGCGTCTTGTCGCGACGGAAGGGGTCCAGGCGCGCGGTGGTGATGTCGGCGCGCAGGGCCATGTCGGACTCGTGGATCGCCTGGAAGCCGCGGATCGAGGATCCGTCGAAGGCGAGCTCCTCCGCCGGGTCGAATGCCCGCGCCGGGATCGTGAAGTGCTGCATCACACCAGGCAGGTCGCAGAAGCGGACGTCGACGAACTTGACGTCGTTCTCCTCGATGTACTGCTTGACTTCGTCGGCGTTCTGGAACATCCAACTCCTCCTACTCCCGGCCCCGGGGGAGGGACGGGCTTTATAGCTCGTGGTGCGTCAGTGCGGTGCCGCACGCTGACCCGACCATAAGCAGACGGGATTTCCCAAGCATGACCCATTTGTTTCGCACAAGTTAACCAGGGTCCGGCCGGAGCGCCGTGAGGCGCCACCGGTACCGTGGTCGGGTGGACAACAGACAGGCAATCGGATCCTGGCTCTCCGGCCCCAAGGCGGCCGCCGAGGAGATGGGTGTCGACTTCGGCTATCCGGGCCAGCGGCTCGGCCTGCCGCAGGAGGGGCCCGGCTCGGTGGCACGGTTCGGGCGCCGGATCGCCGCCGTGGCCCTCGACTGGATCGGCTGCCAGCTCATCGCGTACGGGCTGATCACCGGCGGGAACCTGGGCGCCGCGGGCAACTGGACCCTCGGGCTCTTCGTGGCCCTGACGATCCTGACGGTCGGCACCGTGGGCTTCACACCCGGCAAGCGGGCCCTGGGCCTGCGGGTGGTCGCGGAGGACGGCGGCAGGCTCGGCATCGTCCGGGTGGTCGTGCGCACGCTGCTGCTGGCGCTGGTCGTCCCGGCGCTGATCTGGGACCGCGACGGCCGCGGCCTCCACGACCGCCTCGCGCGCGCCGTCCAGGTCCGCATCTGACACGGCGCGAGCGGACACAGGGGTGCCCCCCGAGCCGTCCGGCCCGGGGGGCACCCCTGTGTCGTATACGAAAATCAGCTGATAGCGCGTCGGCGCGTCAGCGCATCTTTCCGCCGCGCGGCATCTTCATGCCCTTGGGCATGGGGCCCTTCGGCAGCGGCATGTTGCTCATGAGGTCGCCCATGGCCCGCAGCTTGTCGTTGACCTGGGTGATCTGGGGGCCCGACAGTACGCGCGGCAGCTTGAGCAGGGTGGTGCGCACCTTCTTGAGCGGCACCTCGCCCTCGCCCGTGCCCACGATGAAGTCGTGGACCGGCACGTCCGGCATGATCCGGGCCATCTTCTTCTTCTCGTTCGCGAGCAGCGGCTTCACGCGGTTCGGGTTGCCCTCGGCGATCAGCACGACGCCGGCCTTGCCCACGGCGCGGTGGACGATGTCCTGCTGCCGGGTCATCGCGATGGCCGGGGTGGTCGTCCAGCCCCGGCCCACGTTCTCCAGTACGGCCGCGGCCGCTCCCGGCTGTCCCTCCATCTGCCCGAAGGCAGCCCGCTCGGCCCGTCGCCCGAAGACGATCGCCATCGCGAGGAACGCCACCAGGAAGCCCAGGATGCCCAGGTAGACCGGGTGGTCGATCAGGAAGCCGATCGCAAGAAAGACACCGAAGGTGACGATTCCCACGCCCGCGACGATCAGACCGACCTTCGGGTCGGCCTTGCGCGTCATCTTGTACGTCAGGGCGATCTGCTTCAGTCGCCCGGGGTTCGCAGCAGTCTCTGCGTTTGACTTCCTCGCCATACAGCGAAGTTTACGTGGCCTGCGGGGTCCGGGTCGCCGCGGCCTCAAGTACGTGTTCGGTTTCGACCCGGTCCTTGGCCCTCTTGCGGTCCTCCAGGACGGCCGTCCAGGCATTGCGGCGGGCCCCGCTCATGAGGAGGGACTCGATGCCGCGGAAGGCGTCGGAGAGCGTCGGGATGGCGATTGCGCGTACTGGCGCGGCCTGCATGATGTCGATCCCTTTCGCGATGCTCACGTCTGGGCGAGGTGGGCGGTGTGTACGGTGCGTGGACCAAGCGTCACTGACTGGTGTTACCAGGGCATGACCGGTCGGTCAAATGTGATGGACACGTTGCAGACGCCGACGCGGCCCGCCGGGTTCTTTCCTCAGGAAAGAGCCTAGGGGCCGCGTCGGTGCGGGATTACCCGTTGGTAGCACTTTGTGCGCGACTTCACACGGACAGTCGCGCCGCCCGGCAGGCGGTCGCGCACTGCTCGTTCCCTCGGGTCGAGCTGCGCCTCGCCACCGCTGCGGCCGCGGGCCCGCCCTCGTACCTCGGGCGGCCCGCAACCTACGCTACGGCTCCGCTGCGCTTCTCGTTCCCTCGGTCGAGCTGCGCCTCGCCACCGCTGCGGCCGCGGGCCCGCCCTCGTACCTCGGGCGGCCCGCAACCTACGCTACGGCTCCGCTGCGCTTCTCCATCGCCTGCTGGTACAGACGGCCCGCACGGTACGACGAGCGGACGAGCGGGCCGGACATCACGCCGGAGTAGCCGATCTCCTCGGCCTCCTTCGCCAGCTCCACGAACTCGGCCGGCTTCACCCAGCGCTCGACGGGGTGGTGCCGCGGCGAGGGCCGCAGGTACTGGGTGATGGTGATGAGCTCGCAGCCGGCCTCGTGCAGGTCCTTCAGGGCCTGCGAGACCTCCTCGCGCTCCTCGCCCATGCCGAGGATCAGGTTCGACTTGGTGACCAGGCCGTAGGCGCGGGCCTTGGTGATCACGTCGAGCGAGCGCTCGTAGCGGAAGCCGGGGCGGATCCGCTTGAAGATCCGCGGCACCGTCTCGACGTTGTGCGCGAAGACCTCGGGGCGGGAGGCGAAGACCTCCTCCAGCAGCTCCGGCACCGCGTTGAAGTCGGGGGCCAGCAGCTCGACCTTGGTGTGGCCGGCCTCGCGGCCCGCCGTCTGCTCGTGGATCTGGCGCACGGTCTCGGCGTACAGCCAGGCACCGCCGTCGGCGAGGTCGTCGCGCGCGACGCCGGTGATGGTGGCGTAGTTCAGGTCCATCGTGACGACGGACTCGCCGACGCGGCGCGGTTCGTCGCGGTCCAGCGCCTCGGGCTTGCCCGTGTCGATCTGGCAGAAGTCACAGCGCCGGGTGCACTGGTCACCGCCGATGAGGAAGGTGGCCTCGCGGTCCTCCCAGCATTCGTAGATGTTGGGACAGCCGGCCTCCTGGCACACCGTGTGCAGTCCTTCGCCCTTCACCAGGGCCTGCATCTTGGTGTACTCGGGGCCCATCTTCGCCCGGGTCTTGATCCACTCGGGCTTGCGCTCGATGGGGGTCTGGGCATTCCGGACCTCCAGGCGCAGCATCTTGCGTCCGTCGGGTGCGACTGCGGACACGACCGGCTCCCTGTGACTTCGATTGTTCGGGCGCCCACCAGGGTACGCCCGTAATTTCGTACGCTCTTACGTCGCCCAACCTGCGAGCGGCCGGACTCATTCCCGGGGGCTCCCGGGGCTTCCCGGACGGCTAGGCGGTCTCGATCTCGCGGGGCCGCAACTCGGCGTGCTCCAGTACGTCCTTCAGGTGGCGCTCGGCGACGGGGAGCACCTCGGCGATGGTGATCTCCCGGCCCAGTTCGTACGAGAGCGAGGTCACACCGGCGTCCCGGATCCCGCAGGGGATGATCCGGTCGAACCAGGTGCTGTCCGGGTTCACGTTGAGCGCGAAGCCGTGCATCGTGACGCCCTTGGCGACCCGGATGCCGATGGCGGCGAGCTTGCGGTCCTCGCGGCGCTGGCCGGCGTTGGAGGGGGCGTACTCGGGACCGTTGAGGCGGGGGTCGAACTCCTCGTCGTGCATGCGGGGGTCCAGCTCCAGGGAGAGTCCGCCGATCTTCGGGCGGTCCTCTGTCGGGTCGCCGAGCACCCAGACGCCGGAGCGGCCCTCGACCCGGGTGGTCTCCAGGCCGAACTCGGCGGCGGTGCGGATCAGCGCCTCCTCGAGGCGGCGGACGTGGGCCACGACGTCCACTGGGCGGGGCAGCTTCATGATCGGGTAGCCGACCAGCTGGCCCGGGCCGTGCCAGGTGATCTTGCCGCCGCGGTCGACGTCCACCACGGGGGTGCCGTCGAGCGGGCGCTCGCTGGGGTCGGTGCGCCGGCCCGCCGTGTAGACCGGGAGGTGCTCCAGCAGCAGGCAGGTGTCCTCGATCTCGTCCGCGAAGCGGGCCGCGTGCACCCTGCGCTGCTCTTCCCAGGCCTCGGTGTACTCGACGGATTCCGCTCCGAAGCCCAGACGGACAAACCCAAGCTCAGCCACCGCAGCGCCTCCTCATTGAACCTGCTGTGTGCACGCACTTCACTGAGCAAGGGTACGGCTGCCCCTACGGGCCCCTTCAGGGCCCCGCGTCCGGCCCCGGCCCCGGCTCCGGGATGCGCCACGGCAGCTGCTTCGGCCGGCGGCGGCCCTTCGGCGGGCGGTCGGGGTCCTCGTCCGCGCGCGGCAGCCGCCGGTGGCCCTCCGAGTGGTCGTTCACCCAGCCGCACACGCCGCACGCGTAGCGCCCGTCGAGCCCCGCGATGTAGGTGCCGCAGCGCCGGCACTCGGCCTCCGTGAGCTCGGGCGGAGGCAGCGGAGCGGTGGATTCGGGTCGCTCCTCGGGCAGGTGCGACCGGTGGTGCCGGCGGGTCATGGCCCGCAGCGTACGCGGGCGGAGGAGTCGAGTCCGTAAAGAGCCCTACCGATTCTGCACACGATCGGATGAATGTGGGGCAGAGAGGGCGGCATGAGCGGAGTTCGCCGCTACATTCACGCCGTTCAAGGGCCGGGACTCCGGTCCGTCACGTCAGGAAACCGTGGAGCCGATGACGGAACGACCTGCCCAGCGTGTCCCCAACCGGCAGCTCGCGGCGCTGATCGCGGAAGCCGGGTTCTCCAACGCCGGGCTCGCCCGCCGCGTCGACCAGCTCGGTCTGGAACACGGTCTCGACCTGCGGTACGACAAGACGTCCGTGACCCGCTGGCTGCGCGGCCAGCAACCCCGCGGGACCACCCCGGCGCTGATCGCCGAGGTCTTCACCCGGCGCCTGGGCCGCCGGCTCTCCGCACAGGACCTGGGTCTCGACGCCTGCGCCCCGGTGTACGCGGGGCTGGAGTTCGCGGCCACCCCCGAGGAGGCCGTGGACATCGCGAGCGGCCTGTGGCGCAAGGACTCCGGCTCCCACGCCGAGCTCCGGAAGATCGCCTTCACCCCGGCCGGCCTGGTCGTGCCCAGCCGGGACTGGCTGATCGGGCGGCCCGACGAGCGCGTGGCCCGGGGCGCGGAGCCGGCGGCCGCCCGCATCCCGCTCCAGGGCCGGGCCACGGTGCCGCGGCAGCGCCAGATCGACCGCGGCCCCGGGCAGCGCGTGACGGCCGGCGACATCGCCGCGCTGAGATCGGTGAGCGAGCTCTTCCGGACCCTGGACCAGGTCTACGGCGGCGGGCACGCCCGCCAGGCGCTCGTGCGGTACCTGGAGCACGAGGCCGAGCCCATGCTCCGGGGCACCTACGGCGAGACCACGGGGCGGCGGCTGTTCGCGGCCGCCGCGGACCTGACCCGGCTCGCGGGCTGGACCTCGTACGACATCGCCGCGCACGGGCTCGCCCAGCGGTACTTCGTGCAGGCCCTGCGGCTGGCGCAGGCGGCCGGGGACCGCCCCTACGGCTCGTACGTGCTGGTGACCATGAGCCGGCAGGCGGTCTACCTCGGGCACGGCCGGGAGGCGGTGCAGCTGGCCCGGGTGGCCCAGCAGGGCGTCGGCTCCGGCCCGCCGCCGGTGGTGCAGGCGATGCTGCACGCGGCGGAGGCCCGGGGGCACGCGGTCCTCGGCGAGGTCCGGGCGGCGACGGCCTGCCTGGTGCGGGCCGAGCGCGCGCTGGGCGCCGCCCGGCAGGGGGACGACGTACCGCACTGGGCGCGCCTGTACGACGAGGCAGAGCTGGCGGACGAGTTCGGGCACTGCCACCGGGACCTTCAGCAGTACCGGGCCTCGGCGCAGCACGCGGAGCGGTCCCTGCAGTTGAGGGCGCCGGGGTTCGCGCGGTCGCGGCTGTTCTGCCGGGTGGTGCTGGCCACGGCCCGGCTGGGGCTGGGCGAGCTGGACCAGGCGTGCGCGCTGGGTGCGGAGGCGGCGCAGCAGGCGATGGAGATGCGCTCGGTGCGGGCGGTGGAGTACGTACGGGACTTCGAGCGGCGGCTGGAGCCGTTCCGGGACGCGGCGGCCGTGCGGACGTACCGGGACCGGGTGGCGGCGCTGTCCTAGGGGTGTCTTGTCGATCAGGCCGGATCAGGGAGCGGCGCACGGTGGGCAACGCGGCGAGGCGCGGTGCCGGGCGTCGCGAGCCCGGCCTGATCGGCGAGGCACCCCCGGGGGTGTGGCAGGGGCCCGGTCCCGAGGCGGTGGACCGGGCCCCTGTGGCTTCTGTGGTTCTCAGGCCGCCACCGGAAGTGCGGGCTCCGGGGCGACCGGGAGCGGGATGCCGAAGTCGCGCAGGATCGCGCCGGCGGCGCGGCGGGCCGAGTGCAGGGCCCCCTGGACGGTGTTGGTGTCGCGGTGGTCGCCGCACACGTAGAGCCCGGCCAGTACCCGGACCGGGCGGCGCCGGTCGTGCGGCGGAGGCATGGCGGGGACGGCCTCCGGGGTGTGGTGGACGGCCAGCAGCTCCCATTCGCGGGTGGGGGTGTCGTAGAGGCGGGCGAGGCGCGAGGCGACGGTGCGCACGGGCGGGGGCGGGCCGAGCACGGTCGTGGCGACCAGGCTGCGGCCGGCCGGGGCCCGGGTCGGGTCGACCGCGCTCATGACGGCGGTGTGGGAGACGGGCCAGTGGGGGTCCCCGTCCACGATCAGCGAGCCGTCCCGGGGCAGGGGGGTGGCGGTGGCGTGGTGCAGGACGGTGACCTCGTGGAACGCGGGCACGCGCAGGCCGGGCAGGAGTTCGGCCGCGGCGCGGGCGCCGGTGGCGAGCAGGACGGAGCGGCAGCGGAAGTCGCCGTGCTCCTCGGTGGTGACCAGGTTGGTGGCCACCGACCGGACCCTGATGCCGGTCCGTACGGTGCCGGGCGGCAGCCCGGAGGCGAGCAGGTCGGGCAGGGCCGCGGCGCCGCCCTCGGGCACGGCGAGGCGGCCGCGGGCGAAGGTGCGCAGGGCGAGGTCGGCGACCCGGCTGGAGGTGGTGAGTTCCGGGTCCCGGAGCAGGGCGGCGAGAAGTGGCCGCAGGACGCCGCTCAGCGTGCGCTGCGGCAGGCCGCGGGTGCGCAGGGCGGCGGAGGCGGTGCGTTCGGGCCGGGCGAGCAGCTTGTCCTCGGGCAGCGTGGCGAGCCTGCCGAGGGCGGCGCTGAGCCGGGCCTGGTCGAGGGATCCGCTGGCCAGGGCGCGGGCGGGGGTGAGGGACCCGGCCCGCAACTGCCTGCCGTCGGTGTGGACGAGCACCCCGGGCGTGAAGGGGCGCAGGACCAGGGCGCGCAGTGCGTGGGTGCGTTCGAGTTCGCCGTACGCGGTGTTGAGCAATGGGGCCGTCCGGTCGAGCCGGAACCCGTCGGCCGTTTCGGTGGCCATCCGCCCGCCGGGGTCGTCCGCGGCCTCCAGGACGGTGACCGTGACCCCGGCTGCGATCAGGTGGTGCGCGGCCGCGAGTCCTGAGACTCCGGCTCCTACGATGACGACGTCCGCATGGTGTGCGGCATTGGGTGCGCTGCTGAGCACGTGCCCCTCCCCGAGGTCGGCGCGGCTGTGTGGGGATCCTCCTTCCCTCAACCGGCTGCGCGGGAACCCGAGTTCGGCGGGGTATTACGGACAACTCCGGTCGCACGACGGTCGCATCCGGGTCACGAACGGTCGCACACGGTCGCACGCCGACTATCGGAGTGCGGCGCGGATGGCCTGCTCGATGCCGGGGTCGCGGAAGACGAACCCGGACCCCAGCAGCCGGGTGGGGCGGGCCCGCTGACCGCCCAGCACGTCCTCGGAGAGCTCCCCGAGCACGGCGCGCAGGGCCACGGCCGGTACGGGCAGCACCGCCGGCCGGCGCAGCACCCGGGCCATGGCGGCGGTGACCTGGCGGTTGGTCAGCGGTTCGGGAGCGGTGAGGTTGACGGGGCCGCTGAGGGCCGGGGTGTCGATGATGTGGCGCAGGGCCGCGACCTCGTCGTGGAGGGAGATGAACGGCCAGTACTGTCGGCCGTCGCCGAGGCGGCCGCCGACGCCGGCCCGGAAGAGGGGGAACATCCGCCCCCAGGCCCCGCCCTCCTTGGCGACGACCAGTCCGGTACGGGCGAACGCGGTGCGGATCCCGGCCTCCTGGGCCGGGGCGGCGGCGGCCTCCCACTCCAGGCAGACGGAGGGCAGGAAGCCGTGTCCGGCCGGGGCGTCCTCGTCCACGACGCGGTCGCCGGTGTCCCCGTAGTAGCCGACGGCGGAGCCGCTGACCAGGACGCCGGGCGGTTCGTCGAGGCCGGCGAGCGCGTCCGCCAGCGCGGCCGTGCCCAGCACCCGGCTGTCGCGGATCTTCCGCTTGTACGCGGCGGTCCACCGGTGGTCGCCGATCCCGGCGCCGGCCAGGTGCACGACGGCGCCGCAGCCGGCCAGGGCGGCCCGGTCGACGTGGCCGCGCTCCGGATCCCACCGCGCCTCGTCCGCGCCGGCCGGCTCCCGCCGCACGAACCGCACCACCTGGTGGCCGTCGGCCCGCAGGGACCGCACGAGAGCACTGCCGATGAGCCCGGTCGACCCGGTGACTGCGATGCGCATGCCCCCATCCTGCCGGGTCGCTGCGCCGGCTTCGGCGGATTCGGGGCCGCGTCGTCGTCCTTCGCCGGACCGCGTGCCCTGGCGGGCGTCACACATCCGGGGCGGAGGCCCGGTCAGGTCGTGGCCGTACCGAGCCAGGTGCCGACCGCGTAGGTGACGGCCATGGCCAGCGCGCCGCCCGCCACGTTGCGGGCGACGGCCCGCGGCACCGGCGCCCCGCCCAGCCGTGCGCTGAGCACCCCGCACAGCGTGAGCGCCGCCAGCACCGCCACCACCGTCACCGGCACCCGCTCCGACGGCCCCGGCAGGAGGATCGCCAGCAGCGGCAGCAGCGCCCCCACCGTGAAGGCGACGAGGCTCGCGAAGGCCGCGTGCCACGGGTTGGCCAGCTCGTCCGGGTTGATCCCCAGCTCCACCCGGGCGTGGGCCCGCAGCGCGTCCCGCTGCGTGAGCTGCTCGGCGGCCTCCCGGGCGACGTCCCGGCTCAGGCCCCGCTCCGCCAGCAGGCCGGTGAGCTCCTCGAGCTCCGCCTCCGGCTCCTCGGCCAGCTCCCGGCGTTCCATGTCGAGGGCGGCCCGTTCCGAATCCCGCTGGGAGCTCACCGAGACGTACTCCCCCGCCGCCATGGACAGCGAGCCCGCCAGCAGTCCGGCGACGCCCGCCGCCAGGATCGTCGCACGCGAGGTGGTGGACCCGGCCACACCGACCACCAGGCCCGCGGTGGAGATGATCCCGTCGTTGGCGCCGAGCACCCCCGCGCGCAGCCAGTTCAGCCGCGTGCTCATCTGCGCGCTCGCGGCGCCGTCACCGGCGCCGTGCGCCTCGACGTGGGCCCGGCCGGGCGCCCTGCCCGGGCCTTCGTTTCCCGTCACGCCACCACTGTCGCGGCCCGCAGCCTCAGGAGCCACCCGGCGGACCGTTCCGGGGTGCGCGGGCCCGGCCCCCGTACCAGGGTGGAGGGGTGAGACGCGGACGCGATGAGCCGGGCCGGCTGCGCGGCGAGCCACCGCCGCGCTGGGCCCGTATCGCGCCCGCGGCGGCTCTGGTGGCGCTCGTCCTGGCGCAGGCGCTCACCACAGACGTGGAGCTGGGGTTCTTCCTGGCGGGTCTGCCCCCGGTGGCCGCGTTCGCCTACGGGGCGGCCGGGACCGCGGCCTTCGCCGCCATCGTCCTGCTGCTGCTGGGGGTGCACGACATCGGCGTCGCCCATGCCCGGGGCGCGGACCTGGCGACGGTGGCCGTCGTCGGGGTGCTCAGCGTGGTCATCGCCTGGGTCCGCCAGCGCCGGGACGAACAGCTGGTCAGCGTGCGGACGGTGGCGGAGGCGGCCCAGCTGGCGGTACTGCCGCCGGTGCCGGACCGGGTGGGTGCGGTGCGCTGCTCGGGCCTCTACCGGGCGGCGCAGCGCGGCACGCTGGTGGGGGGCGACCTGTACGACGTACGGGTGGGGCCGTTCGGGGTGCGGGCGCTGGTCGCGGACGTGCAGGGGCACGGCCTGGCGGCGGTGGCCACGGTGGCGGCGCTGCTCGGGGCCTTCCGCGAGGCCGTGCTCGACGACGCGGAGCTGGCGGCGGTGGCGCTACGGCTGGACCGGCGGCTGCTGGCGGACGCGGCCGACGCCCATGTGGACCATCCGGAGCTGTTCGCGACGGCGGTGCTGATGGAGTTCCCGCCGGGGCTGGACCTCGTACGGTTCGTGTCGTGCGGGCATCCGCCGGCGCTGCGGCTGCGCGGGGCGGTGGTGGAGGAGGTGACGGTGGAGCCGGGCCCTCCGCTGGGCCTGGGGCTCGCCGGACCGGATCCGCCGAAGGTGGTGGAGCTGCCGGTGCTGCCCGGGGACCAGTTCCTGCTGCACACCGACGGCGCGACCGAGGCCCGGGACGCGACGGGGCACTTCTACCCCCTGGCGACCCGGGTGCCCGTCCTGGCCCGGGACCCGGTGGGCCTGGTCGGCGCGGTGTGGCGGGACCTGTCGACCTTCACGAACGGCGGGCCGGGCGACGACGTGGCGCTGCTGCTGCTCTCCCCCGACGGCCGCCCGTGAGGACCCCGGCCCTGCCCCCGCCCGTGGTCAGGGGCGGGGGCACGGGCAGGACCGGGGCATGCGGTGACGAGCCGTCACGACTCCTTGATGAAAGCGCGCACCATCTTGCAGGTGACGTTGGACGGCCGGTGGATCCCCGTCCGGACGGCCATCGTCCGGATCTTCCGGTTGGTGGCGCGCTTGGCGTCATACGTCCCCGAGTCGAGCAGGGATATCGCCAGCCGCATCGCCTTCAGACGGCGGTTGTGGCTCTCGTACCACTCGCGGGGCAGGCCCGCCGGCAGCGGCTTCTTCTGGACGGGCCGGACGATGCTGGCAGTGGCCATCTACAGCCTCCCAAACGGTAGTTGGCTTCCTGTCGTTCTCCCTCGATTTTACCGGGGACCACTGACAGAAGACCCTGGCCAGACGGGCCCTGGGTAGGGTCGGGGCCATGGAGATCTGGATCAATCCCGCCTGTTCCAAGTGCCGCAGCGCGCTCACCCTGCTCGACGCGGAGGGCGCCGAGTACACCGTGCGCCGCTACCTGGAGGACGTGCCGTCCGAGGACGAGATCCGCGAGGTGCTGGGCCGTCTAGGGCTGGAGCCGTGGGACATCACCCGCACGTCGGACCCGCTGGCCGAAGAGACCGGCGTACGGGACCTGCCGCGCGAGGCGACGGACGGGGCACGGGCCCGGTGGATCGCCCACCTGGCCGCGCACCCGAAGCTCATCCAGCGCCCGATCATCACCGCCGAGGACGGCACGGCCGTCGTCGCCCGCTCCGAAGAGGCCGTCCGCGACGCGCTGTCCCGCACCCCCTAGACGCGGCGGGCGATGACTTCCATGCAGGCGCGGTAGCGCTCGCTGACCGCGTAGTGGAGGGGCTCGAAGCCGTGCTCCTCCATCAGCGCGTAGAGGCGCCGGCGGCTGAAGTTGTGGAAGTGCTCCAGCTCCCCCCAGTAGGGGTTGGCCTCGCCGGCGTCGAGCAGGCGCCAGACCGGGCAGTCGTAGTGGGGCATCGACGCGAAGATCACGCCGCCGTCGCGCAGCAGACGGTGCGCGGCGGCCAGGCCCTCGCCGGGGTACGGCATGTGCTCCAGCACGTCGGCCAGGCTGATGACGGAGTACCGGCCGGGGGCGTCGAGCGCCGTGAGGTCGGCGCAGTGCGCTTCGATGCCGAGCCGGCGCAGCCCCTCCGCCGTCGACGGCCGCAGATCGAGGCCCTGCGGCTCGAAGCCCCACTCCTCGGCGGTGAACAGCAGCGATCCGTTGCCGAAGCCGACGTCGAGCCAGCGGCCGTCCGAGACGTAGCGCGCGACGCGTTCGACGATGCGCGCCGAGGTGTAGCGGTTCTGCTCGAAGCCGGCGCCGGGCTGCTGGTTCGGGTTGGTCGCGGAGAAGATCTCGGCCGAGACCTCGTCCGAGAAGTAGCCGTCGGTGAAGACGTGCCCGCACGCGGCGCAGCGCATCCAGGTCATGACCGGTGCGACGACGGGCTTGTAGAGCGGGTGGCGCGAGCAGTCCCCGGTCCTCAGGACGGAGATCTCGGCGTGGCAGCAAAGTGGACAGGCGTCGTACAGCAGGCGCGGCTGGGGGGACGCGAGCGGGGTGGTGGCGGAAGGGGCCGTGAGGGCCGGGCCGGAGGACATGTCAGGAAAATAGCGACTCTCCGGGTCGAAACGCCGCTGACGCGCGGGCCTCTAGTCGGCGAGCAGACGGGCGATCTCGGCGGCGGCCGTCAGGGGCAGCGCGTGGTGCGAGACCCCGGGCAGTACCTCGACCCGCGCGCCCGGCAGCGCCCCGCGCGCGGCGCGGGCCGCCCGGAGGGGGTCGTGGCAGCGCGCCCGCCCGGCGAAGAGGACGTCCACCCGAATCCCCGACCGCCCGCCGGGCGGCTCCGCGAGCGGGCCGAGGTCCGGGCGCGGACCGGTGACCGGCCGGGCGGTGGGGAAGCGGGCCGTCTCGTCCTGGAGCCGGAGCCAGGCCGGGTCGAGGGCCGCACCGCGGGTCTCCCAGGCGAGGAAGGAGCGGATCCGCCGCGGAGTGGGCCGCAGTAGCACGGGCAGGGCGCGCAGGATGTAGCCGGGGCGCAGTCCCGCGAAGACCTGGGTCGGGTCGAGCAGGACGAGGCGGCCGAGCCGGGCGGGCCGCCGCGCGGCGTGGTGCGCGGCGATCCAGGCTCCGTACGAGTGCCCGCCGAGGGTCACCGGTCCGCGCGGGCCGAGCCCGTCGAGCACTGCGTCGAGCCAGTCGGCCAGGTCCTCGGCGGTCCGCAGGGCCTGCCCCGGCTCCGGGACGGCGAGTCCCGGTTCACCCACCAGGTCCACGGCGTGCACCCGGTGGGTGGCGGCCGCCCCGGCGGCGGCGCAGGCGCCCCACACCGCGGAGGTGGCCCCGCCGCCCGGCAGCAGAACCAGCGGCGGGGCGCCGACCGGGCCGCAGCTGTTGACGCGGGTGACCCCGTAGGGAGTCGGTAGGTCGACGGCCTCGACGGGGCCGGGCCATCCGCCGAGCACCTCGTCGTAGGCGGCGCGGAAAGAAGGGGAGTAGGAGGGGGAGGACACGGGCTGCTCCAATGTCTCGCCAGGCGATAATCTCGCTCAACGAGATATTAAAGGGGAGGCGATGTGCCCGACAACCACGAGCCGGCCGAGCCCGGCCCGCTCGATCGCGAACCGGACAACTTGCAACTGGTGCACCTGCTGCGGGCGGTGACCGTCGACTTCGGCCTGCGCCAGGCGGAGTTCGCGGCCCGCAACGGCATGCACCCCACCGACGTACGGGCGCTGATCTGCCTGCTGGACGCGGACCGCGCGGCCGAGCCGGCCACGGCGGGCCTGCTCGGCGCCCGGCTCGGCCTCAACTCGGCCGGCACCACCGCCGTGATCGACCGGCTGGAGCGGCTCGGCCACGTGGCCCGGATCCGTGACGACCAGGACCGGCGCCGGATCCTGCTGCGGGTGGAGCCGGGGGCGATCCGCCTGGGCCGCGAGTTCTTCGGGCCGCTGATCGACGGAGTGCTGAAGGTGCTGGACTCCTTCGCCCCCGCCGAACGGCACACCGTCCGCCGTTTCCTGACGGCCACCCATGCCGTCTTCGCGTCGGAGCCCCGCCCGTGACCGCATCCGAATCCGTATCCGGCTCCCCGGGATTCGGTTCCGCCCCCGGATCCGATTCCGCCTCCGCCTCCGCCTCCGGGTCCGACCTGCACCTGGATCTGCCCGCCGAGGGTGCCCGGCGCACCGCCCTAGCCCGGGCCCTGCGCAGCGCCGTGCGCAGCGGACGGCTGGCCGGCGGGACGCGGCTGCCTCCGTACCGGGCCCTGGCCGCCGACCTCGGGCTGGCCCGCAACGCCGTCGCCGACGCCTACGCCGAACTGGTCGCCGAGGGCTGGTTCACGGCCCGGCAGGGCTCCGGCACCCGGGTCGCGGAGGGGGTGGCGAGCCCGCCCGCGCCGGCCACCGGGGCCGGCCCGCCACCCGAACCGCCCCGGCACGACCTGCTCCAGGGCAAACCCGACCCGGCCTCCTTCCCGCGGGGCCCCTGGGCCACCAGCGCCCGGCGGGCCCTGGCCGAGGCGCCCACCGAGGCCTTCGGGCCCGGCGATCCGCGGGGCCGCCCCGAGCTGCGGCGGGCCCTGGCCGGCTACCTGTCCCGGACGCGGGGCGTGCGTACCGGCCCCGAGAACATCGTGATCTGCTCCGGCTTCGCCAACGGGCTGCGGCTCCTCGCGTCCCTGCGCCCCCGGGACTGGGCCGTGGAGGCGTACGGACTCCCCTTCCACCACGGCATCCTCGACGCCGCCGGGGTCCGGCCGCACCCCGTCGCGGTCGACGAGGACGGCGCCCGGACCCAGGAACTCCCCTCCCGGGCCCGTACGTTGCTGCTCACACCTGCGCACCAGTTCCCGACCGGGGGCCGCCTGCTGCCCGCCCGGCGCGCCGCCGCCGTGGAGTGGGCCCGTACCACCGGCGGCGTGATCGTGGAGGACGACTACGACGGAGAATTCCGCTACGACCGCAAGCCGGTCGGCGCGGTGCAGGGCCTGGCCCCGGAGCACGTGGTGTACGCGGGCTCGCTCAGCAAGAGCCTCTCCCCCGCGCTCCGCCTGGGCTGGCTGGTCCTGCCGGACCACCTGCTCGGGCAGGTGCTGGCGGCGAAGGGGCTGCGGGAGTCCTGGGCGAGCGCGCTGGACCAGCTGGCCCTCGCCGACTTCATCGACTGCGGGGCGTACGACCGGCACGTGCGGCGGATGCGCCTGCGCTACCGCGGCCGCCGCGACCAGCTGGTCTCCGTACTGGCCGCCCGCGCCCCGGAGGTCCGGGTCACCGGCATCTCGGCCGGACTGCACGCCGTGGTGGAACTCCCGCCGGGCCGCGAGGCCCGGGCCCTCGCGGCGGCCAGCGCCTTGGGGCTGGCCCTGGACGGCCTCTCCTCCTACCGGCACCCCGCCGACCCGACCCCGCCCCGTGAGGGCCTCGTCGTCGGCTACGCGGCGCCCCCGGACGCGGCCTTCGGCCGCGCCCTGGACGCCCTGGCGGAAGTGGCCCGCCGAGCGGTGGCGGGCCGGTAGGGCCGGAGGGGGCACGCCGGAAGCGGGCGGCCCGGCCGGTCGCCTTCCTCTCGCCCCACCCCGCACCCGTTCCCCCCGTCCCGGCGGGGGGTCGACCGGATGCTCGGCGGGGTGTGCGGGACGGTCCTGGCCAGTGGTCTGCCGGCCGCGCTCGATCAGAAGGGCGGGGACTTCACCCCGTACCACGACGCCGGCCGGGTGCTCGTGACAGCGGCGACGGCCGTGCTCGCGCACGGCCCCTGCTGTCCGCCTGGGGCTCGGTCGTGGCGCTTGCCCGCCCGGTTCGGCCCTGTTGATCGGCCTGGCCGATGCCGCCATCGGCCTCGCCGTCATCATCGCCAACGCCCTCGTCAAACAGGGGGGCCGGGCCTCACACGGAGAGCCGGGCCTCACACGGGCAGCTGCGCCTCCGCCTGCGCCAGGATCTCCGTCAGCCGGGCGCCGAACTCCGCTCCGCGCGGATCGGGCACGCCCGTCCGGGCGGCGGTGAGCAGCGCGTCGAGGGCCCGCCCGTAGGCACCCGGTACGTCGCTCCAGCCGGGCAGTTCGTGCACGCCCTCGGTGCCGCGCAGCTCCAGCCCCACCCCGGCGGCCGCGCTCGGCGCGCCCAGGCTGAGTACGGCGGTGCTGGCCGCGCCGGAGGCGTGCCGCAGCGCCAGCTGGACGACGTCGGAGGGGCCGCGGGTGGCGCTGACCCCGGTGACGTCCCCGAGGATCGGGATCAGGACCGACAGGGCGTGCGGCCCGACGTCCCACAGCCCGCCCTTGGCCTTGCGCCAGGGCGAGTCGGCGTAGGCGCTGGGCGTGCCGTCGGG
>NZ_JBEZYV010000020.1:0-25236 GCF_040638905.1 Streptomyces virginiae
GACGGCTTGCGGCGGTGACGACAAGGGCAACGGCGGGACCGACGCCGGCGGCGAGCTTTCCGGCACGGTCACGTGGTGGGACACCGCGAACGACGGCCCGCTTCTTCACTGTGGAGCTAAGGAGAATTGAACTCCTGACCTCCTGCATGCCATGCAGGCGCTCTACCAACTGAGCTATAGCCCCTTGCCCTGCTTGCCGCTTCGGTTTCCCTTGCCGGTTCCCCTCGGCGACGTCCCAAACATTACACGGCCATGGCCCTGGTCCAAAAATCGGTTTCCACCAACCAAGGGCCATGTCCGTTTTGCAATACTCTGTCACGCTCTTGCGAACTGGTAGAAGCGCTTGAGCGTGCAGTGCTCATCGAGCAGCCGACCGTAGATCGGCTCCCCTTCCAGCTCCCGGTACGTCTCGATCGGGTCGCCTTTTATGATCAGCGCCCGCGCGCATTCCTCGCACCAATACTGGTAGTCGGGGTTGACCGGGTCCATGTCCCGCACGATCGGCGTCCCGTTGTTGCACCAGTCGCACCGGCGCCGGTGTGCACCCATCCGTTCGCGACTCCCTCCCGCGTCGGGCCGTCGACTCCCCCTCCGGCTGTCCGATTCTGCCACGCCGGTGCGGGCCAGGTCAGCAAACGCAAAGGGTACAAAAACAAGGATCCCGCCCCCACTTGGGGACGGGATCCTGATTGTGGAGCTAAGGAGAATTGAACTCCTGACCTCCTGCATGCCATGCAGGCGCTCTACCAACTGAGCTATAGCCCCGCTCTCCGCTGCGCTTCCCCCGTCTCCGGTGTTCTTCGCTGCGAACAAGAAGAACTCTAGCCTGTGACCAGCCGGAAAGTGAAATCCGGGTCGGAGCCCCGGTGGGAAGCGGCAGGGAGCCGCTCAGTCGTCGTCGCCGAGCACCGGTTCCGGCAGCGTGCCGGCGTTGTGCTCCAGCAGACGCCAGCCGCGGGCGCCCTCGCCGAGGACGGACCAGCAGCAGTTGGAGAGCCCGCCCAGGCCCTCCCAGTGGTACGGCTCCAGACCCAGCAGGCGCCCGATCGTCGTACGGATGGTGCCGCCGTGGCTGACCACGACGAGCGTGCCGTTCTGCGTCAGCCCGTCGGCGTGCTCCAGCACCACGGGCGCCGCGCGGTCGGCGACCTCGGTCTCCAGCTCACCGCCGCCGCGGCGAACCGGTTCGCCGCGCTTCCACGCCGCGTACTGCTCGCCGTACTTGCCGAGGATCTCCTCGTGCGTCAGGCCCTGCCACTCACCGGCGTACGTCTCGCGCAGCGCCTCGGTGTGCGTCACCGGCAGCCCCGTGACGGCGGCCAGCTCGGCCGCCGTGTCCGCGGCGCGCCGCAGGTCCGAGGCGACGATGGCGTCCGGCTTCAGCGAGGCGAGCAGCCGCGCGGAGCGGCGCGCCTGCGCCAGCCCCGCCTCGGTCAGCTCGATGTCCGTGGAGCCCTGGAAGCGCCGCTCCAGGTTCCAGGAGGTCTGGCCGTGCCGCCAGAGGACGATCTTCCTGTTGGATCTGGCCGGCTCGGCCGCGTGCGTCGCGCTCAGAACAGATCACCGTCCAGGTCCTCGTCGCCCGCCGCCTCGCGCAGCTTGGCGTGCTCCTCGGCCTTGCCGAGGGTGAGCTTCGCGTCCTCGGGGAGCTCGATCTCGGGGCAGTCCTTCCACAGGCGCTCCAGCGCGTAGAAGACCCGCTCCTCGCTGTGCTGGACGTGGACGACGATGTCGACGTAGTCGAGCAGGATCCAGCGGGCGTCGCGGTCGCCCTCGCGGCGCACCGGCTTGGCGCCGAGCTCCTTCTGCAGGCGCTCCTCGATCTCGTCGACGATCGACTTGACCTGGCGGTCGTTGGGCGCCGAGGCGAGCAGGAAGGCGTCGGTGATCGACAGCACGTCGCTGACGTCGTACGCGATGATGTCGTGCGCGAGCCGGTCGGCCGCGGCCTGGGCAGCGGTGGTGATGAGTTCGATGGAGCGGTCCGTGGCGGTCACTGGCCATGCTTTCGGGTTGGCGGGCAGATCCTTACAAGGGTCTCATGTACCGCCGACGGCGCCCGCGCGTAGCGTTCCGCACGGGCGCGAGCGCCCCTCCCGGCCGGACCGCGGCCCGGTCAGGACGCCTTGTAGTCCTTCCCGAGGATCACCACGACCTCGGCGTTCACGATGTTCTCGGCCTTCTTCACGACCGTCTCGGGCAGCCCCAGCGTCTTGGCCACCTCGATCGCGCGGTCGCGCTGGGCGTCGTCCTGATAGGTGATCTGCGAGGCGGCCGCCGTCTTGTCGGCCTTGCCGCCGTCCACGAAGGTGTAGCCGCCGTTCATCAGCGCCGCCTTCGCGGCGACCTGCGTCTTGTCGTCGCCGGTGGCGTCCTTCAGGCCGACGCGCGGGATGGCGCCGGGCTGCGCCGCGTCGGCGGAACCGCCGAGCACCTCCTTGACGACCTTCCTGTTGGCCTCGTCCGTGAGCGTCCCGTCCGGCTTCACCGCGATGAGGTCGGTGCGGTAGGCGCCCGCCTTGGCGTGCGCGCCGAGCTTGGACAGCAGGGCTCCGAGGGTCTGCGCGTTGAGCGCGGGATCGAGGATCTGGCCGATGCTCTCGACCGTGACGGCCGCGGCCTTCGGGTCGCTGGGGACCTTGCGCAGGACCGCGTGGAGCACCTTGCCCGTGCGCTCCAGCTGCTTGGCCTCCGGTTCGCCCTGCGCGCGGTACGTGGCGTACGCGACGGCCATCGGGCCGCTCAGGCTCTGCTTCTGGCCCTGGGCCACGGCCGGGGTCTTGGCGGCGTCGTCGGCCGGGACCGCGGTGTCGGTGTCGACCTCGATGCCGCCGACCAGCTCGACCAGGTTCTCCAGGAAGGGGGTGTCCAGGCGCCAGGTGCCGCCGATGTGGGTGCCGAGCACGGAGTCGAGGGCCTCGCGGGTGCCGAGGCCGCCCTCTTCGACCGCCTTGCCGAGGCCCTTTGCGGTGCCGTCCTGGCCGGTAACGGCGAGGGCGTTGGGCAGCAGGACGGTGGCGCCCTGCTTGGTGGTGACGTTGTCGACGAGCAGCGCCGAGGAGGTGCCGCCCTTCTTGGTGTTGTGCAGGTGCACGACGATCATGTCGCGCTTCTGCGCCGCGGCGTCCGCGGTGGTGGCGGTCTTCTCGCCGCCGGGACCGCCGAGGAAGGGCAGCTTGCCCTGGTACCAGAGGTAGCCGGCGCCTCCGACGACGAACAACGCCAGGACGACGATCAGCGCGACGACCCGGTTGCGGCCGCGGCGGCGGGCCTCCTCGCGGCGTTCGGTGCGGCTCTCGGTGAACTTGAGCCAGTCGATGACGTCCTCGGAGTCCTCGTCCGGCTGGTCGATGAAGGCGAACATCTCGGTGCGGTAGTCCCGGCCCGCCTCGGAGCCGCCCTCGGGCCGACGCGGCTCGGGGACCTGGGCGACCGGCCGCTCCGCCGGGGCTTGGGGCCGCTCGGCGGCCGGGGGCTCGGGCGCCGCCTGCTGCGGGATCCACTGCTGGGCCTGCTGCTGGGTCTGCTGCGGGGCCTGGGGCCCGGCCTGCTGGGCGTCGTACCCGTAGGAGGGGGCCTGGGTGTACTCCTGCTGCCCGTAGTCCTGGGGCGCGGGCTGCTGCGGATAGTACTGCTGCGGCTGCTGCTGGCCGTAGCCCTGGTAGTCGTAGCCGTAGCCCTGCTGCTCGTACTGGGGGGCGGCGGGCTGCGCGGGCGCCTGGCCGTACACCGGCCGCCCGTACGCGTCGTAGCCAATGAGCTGCTGCTCGTGCGCGGCATACGGGTCGTACGGATCCTGTCGGTCGTTCACCGCGGGGCCCCTCTCTCCGGAAGCTCAGGCTCCCCGGTACAGCTCACGCTTGTCGATGTAGCGCACCACGCCGTCCGGCACCAGGTACCAGACGGGATCCCCCTGGGCGACCCGCGCGCGGCAGTCCGTCGACGAGATCGCCAGCGCGGGCACCTCGACCAGGGAGACCCCGCCCTCGGGCAGCCCGTCGTCGGAGAGCACGTGGCCCGGCCGGGTGACTCCGATGAAATGGGAGAGCGAGAAGAGCTCGTCGGCGTTCCGCCAGGTCAGGATCTGCGCGAGCGCGTCGGCACCTGTGATGAAGAACAGGTCGGCGTCGTCGTTCAGCGCCTTCAGGTCCCGCAGGGTGTCGATCGTGTACGTCGGCCCGCCGCGGTCGATGTCGATGCGGCTCACCGAGAACTGCGGGTTCGAGGCCGTGGCGATGACCGTCATAAGGTAGCGGTCCTCGGCGGGCGAGACGGCCCGCTGGGACTTCTGCCACGGCTCACCGGTCGGCACGAACACCACCTCGTCGAGGTGGAAAAGGGCGGCCACCTCGCTGGCGGCCACCAAGTGTCCGTGGTGGATCGGGTCGAATGTCCCGCCCATCACGCCGAGCCGGCGCTTGACCGGACCGGTAGGCATCTCCTGCTCTCCCATGAGCGCAGAGCCTACTGGCCCGGCGGACCGGGCCGGCTAGCGGTCGCGGTTCAGGCGCGTGGTGACCCAGAGCATCAGCATGAGGATCACGAAGGCGGCGCCGCCGGTCAGGTACGGGTTGAGGCTGTCGTGGTTGCCGCCGTGCTGTTCGGCCCCCTCCGAGGCGAGGACGACCAGGTTGTGGGCGGTGGAGGAGAGGCTCATCAGGCAGGTACCTATCGAGTCGGGGAGCTGTCGGAGACTTCGCTCACATCGTATGCGGGCGCCCGGGGCACGCTCGCGCCGACTCAGGCGTTGGAGAGGATAGACGCATGGTGGAGCAGGTCAATCAGGGGAGGGCGCAATGACTGAGACGGGATTCGAGAAGACGCCGGCGCGGGACCGCAGGAGGTTCCCCGGCATCTCCTCGCGTGCGTACGAGCATCCCGCGGACCGCTCGGCCCTGGTGGCGCTGCGCAGGCTGAGCGGCTTCGACACGGTCTTCAAGGCCCTGAGCGGGCTCCTCCCGGAGCGGAGCCTGCGCCTGCTGTTCCTGTCGGACTCGGTGCGGGTGGGCGAGACGCAGTTCCCGCACCTGTACGCGATGCTCCGCGACGCCTGTTACATCCTGGACCTGGAGAAGGTCCCGCAGATGTACGTGCAGCAGGACCCGCGGCCCAACGCCATGTGCATCGGGCTGGACGAGCCGATCATCGTGGTGACCACGAGCCTCGTCGAGCTGCTCGACGAGGAGGAGATGCGGGCGGTGGTCGGCCACGAAGTGGGCCACGCGCTGTCGGGGCACTCGGTGTACCGCACGATCCTGCTGTTCCTGACGAACCTGGCGCTGAAGGTCGCGTGGATCCCGCTGGGCAATGTGGCGGTCATGACGCTGGTGACCGCGCTGCGGGAGTGGTTCCGCAAGTCGGAGCTCTCGGCCGACCGGGCGGGGCTGCTGGTGGGGCAGGACGTGACGGCCTCCATGCGCGGCCTGATGAAGCTGGCGGGCGGCAACCACCTGCACGAGATGAACGTGGATGCCTTCCTGGAGCAGGCCGACGAGTACGAGAAGGGCGGCGACCTGCGGGATTCCGTGCTGAAGATCCTCAACATGCTGCCGCGCACGCACCCCTTCACCACGGTCCGGGCGGCCGAGCTGAAGAAGTGGTCGGAGAGCCGGGACCACCAGCGGATCATGGACGGCCACTACCCGCGCCGCGAGGAGGACAAGGACGCCTCGGTCTCGGACTCCTTCCGGGAGTCGGCCGCGCACTACGCCGATTCGGTGCGCACCAGCAAGGACCCGCTGTTCAAGCTGGTGGGCGACATCGCGGGCGGCGCGGCCGACATGGGCGGCAGGCTGCGTGACAAGTTCACCGGCGCCGGAACCGGCGCCGGCGCGGACACCGGCTCCGGAGGCAAGGGCGGGGCTACGGAACAGGGCTGACCGGGGCGCCAGGAGTCGCCGCGGGAGCCAGTACGCCGCACAGCCCGGCCGTGCGCCTCGGGTGGCCGCCGGCGTACGGGTCGCTCGCGGCCGGCCCCACGGTGGTGGGGCCGGCCCCGGCCAGGAGCGGGCGGAAGCCTCCGGCCGGGTCGGCGGAGCAGTCCTGCGGCCCGGCCATCACGTAGGCCGATGCCAGCTCCAGCCGCCGGGCGCTCAGGTCGTCGCGGTCGAAGCGCAGCCGCAGCTCGCGCCGGACGGTGAAGAGCGACGCGCCGTCGGCCGCGGCCGGGGCTCCGGTGGCCGGCCGTACCGCGTACACGAAGGTGTGATCGGTCGTGACCTCCAGCACGTCCTGGGCCACCTCCTCGTAGGTGAAACTGCCGCTCACCCGGACCCGGGGGTCGGCCATGACGGCGGCTGCCGGGTCGAAGCGGACCAGCCAGCCGGTGGCGGCGTGCCGGCCGTCGCCGGCGGGCGAGGTCATGCTGCGGTCGAACTGCTCCAGCTGGTCGGGGTCGAGCAGGACGCGCACGGGCCGGACGGCGGACCCGGCCAGCACGTCGGGGTCCAGCGAGGACTGCACCAGGTAGTCCTTGGCGATGGACAGCGCGGTGACGACCTGGACATCGGTGAAGTGGTGCGTGCGGCGCACGGCGGGCAGGCTGATCCCGGCCGCCCCGACCCGGTAGTCGGCGGCGGGGCTCTGCGCGAACAGCTCGGGCGGCAGCCCGCCGGGCACGGCGGTGGTCGGCGCGAGCGGGACCACGGTGCTGGTGAGCGGCTGGGCGGGCCCCCCGGGCGGGGGCACGTAGGGGTTGCGCAGGCCCATGTAGACGGCGACGGAGAAGGCCGTGGCGATGAGGAGCACGAGCAGCATGCCCTGCCGGGCGGCGCGGCCGGGGGTGCTGCTCCGGGGCGCGGAGCCCGACCACATGGACCGGCTGCGGACGGCCCGGGCGTGCTCGCCCATGCGTTCCTGGGCGGAGTACTCCTGGAGCCGGGCAGCCCGGACGAAGTCCTCGTCGAACACCACCGATCCGTACTCGTCCGACCGGAATTCGTCGTCGCCCCCGGCGGTGCCGTCGGGGGTGCCGTTGGGTGGGTCTCCTGGTACGGCCATCGCTTCTCCCCGCTGTCCCCGCTTCAGAGAAGCCCCCAGCTCCGGCGAACGCGAGCGGGGTCGTACCTTCAGGGTTGGCGTACTGAGGGGTACGTAAACGCGCCGACGCCGGTGACTTCACGCCTGGGGGTGCTGGCGGGCGCCGGAGCGGGGTCCGCTTCGCCCGAGGCACTGCGGTAGACGGCACTGAAGGCGAGCGCGACCATGCCGAGGCCCATCACGAAGGCAAGCACCCAGGCGACCGGGCGCAGCCACGGGGCGCGGCCCCGGTAGGGGCGCAGGCTGCCGCCGTAGGCCCCGTACGGACCGTCGGGGTGGCCGTGGCCCCGCTCGTGGTCGCCGCCGTGGTCCCAGCCGTACTCGTCGGCGTCGTACCCGTCGGAACGGCCGTAGCCGTAGCCGTCGTGGTCGTCGTCGCCCGTCCAGCCGCCCGCGACGGCCCGGGCGGCTTCCGCCTCCGCGCGCGCCCGGTCGGCCGCCCGCTGGCGCTCGGCGGCGCTCGGTTCATGGATCTCGGCGTTCCGGACGAAGTCCTCGTCGAACACCACGGAGGCGAAGTCCTCTTCCGCGCCTCCGCGGTCGTCGTCGGGCTCCCCGTCGTCCGGGAACGGCTTGCCCCCCACGTCGTCCGGCACGGGAACAGACTAGACCTGAGGAGAGCCTTTGGGCAGGGTGTCCGCCCGATTCCCGCCACACCCGGTGGGCACTTCGACTACCGAACGTGACCGTCGCCGGTGACGATGTACTTGGTGGAGGTTAGCTCCGGAAGCCCCATCGGGCCCCGGGCGTGCAGCTTCTGCGTGGAGATGCCGATCTCGGCGCCGAAGCCGAACTGACCACCGTCGGTGAACCGGGTGGATGCATTTACGGCGACGGTGGTGGAGTCGACCAGCTGGGTGAAGCGGCGGGCGGCGGCCTGCGAGGTGGTGACGATCGCCTCGGTGTGCCCGGAGGTCCAGCGGCGGATGTGGGTGACGGCGCCGTCGAGGGAGTCCACGACCGCCGCGGCGATGTCGTAGGAGAGGTACTCGGCGGCCCAGTCCTCGTCCGTGGCGGGCAGGGCGGTGGCCTTGGTGCCCTCGGCGGCGGCGAGGACGGCCTCGTCGCCGTGGACGGTGACGCCGGCATCGGCGAGCGCGTCGAGGGCGCGCGGCAGGAAGGCGCCGGCGATGTCACGGTGGACGAGGAGGGTCTCGGCGGCGTTGCAGACGGAGGGCCGCTGGGCCTTGGAGTTGATGAGGATGTCCACGGCCATGTCGAGGTCGGCCTGGGCGTCGACGTAGACGTGGCAGTTGCCGGTACCGGTCTCGATGACCGGGACGGTGGACTCCTCGACCACGGTCTTGATGAGGGAGGCACCGCCGCGCGGGATGAGCACGTCGACGAGGCCTCGGGCTCGCATCAGCTCGCGGACGGAGTCGCGGGACTCGCCGGGGACGAGCTGGATCGCGTCGGCGGGCAGGCCGGCGCTCAGGGCGGCGTCGCGGAGGATGGCGACGAGCGCGGTGTTGGAGGCGTAGGCGGAGGAGCTGCCGCGCAGGAGGACGGCGTTGCCGGACTTGAGGCAGAGGGCGGCCGCGTCGACGGTGACGTTGGGGCGGGCCTCGTAGATGATGCCGACGACGCCGAGGGGGACCCGGATCTGGCGGATGTCGATGCCGTTGGGGAGGGTGTTGCCGCGGACGACCTCGCCGACGGGGTCGGGGAGGGCGGCGACGTCGCGGACGTCGGAGGCGATGGCGGCGACCCGCTCCCGGGTCAGGGTGAGGCGGTCGATGACGGTCTCGCTGGTGCCGGCGGCGCGCGCCTTGTCCGTGTCCACGGCGTTGGCCGTGATGATCTCGGCGGTGCGGGCCTCCAGCGCGTCCGCGATCGCCAGGAGGGCCGCGTCCTTGGCGGACCGCGGGAGTGGGGCGATGGCCGCGGCGGCGGTCCGGGCGCGGTGCGCCGTGGCGAGGACGGGCGAGGTGACGGTGGCGTCGTCGAGCGAGGTCATGCCGACCAGGGTAGTGCGCCGGGGACGCGTCTTCGGTGGGGCTTCCATCCCGCGAGACGGGGCCCGTGGCTGCCGCTGCGCGGAGCCTCTCCCCCGCCCCGCCCTTTCTCCGTTTCCCGGGCTCTGCCCGGCCCCGCTCCTCGAACGCCGGAGGGGCGGAAGGAGCCGGGGGCTCCGCCCCGGAGCCCTGCGCCTCGAACGCCGGAGGGGGTGGAGGAGCCGGGGCTTCCGGTACATCGATCAGTACGGGTGTACGCCCACCGGGTGGGCCGGGGGTGGGCCGTAGCCCTCCGCCACGCGCAGGTGGTAGGTGGCCCGGTCGATGACCTCCAGGCCGACGATCTCCCAGGGCGGCAGCTGTGCCGAGGAGCGGTGCTCGCCCCACAGGCGCAGCGCGACGGCCGCCGCGTCGTGGAGGTCGCGGGCCTCTTCCCAGTACCGGATCTCCGCGTGGTCGTCGGCGTACCGGCTGGTCAGCAGGAACGGGTGGTCGTGTGCCAGTTGCTCCAGCCCCCGCCGCACCTCGGAGAGCGGGGCCGGCTTGCCGGAGACGCTCAGGGTCACGTGCCACAGGCGCGAGGCCTGGTCCTGGTCCTGCTCGTACCCGCCGCCGTCACCGTCCCCCGTACCGACGCTGGTCAGCGCTCGTCTCACCAGCCGCCTCCTGTCTCGCTACGCGTGTCCGCCTGCTCTGCCCTTCACAGTTGACCAGTCCCCGGGCGGCCGCGCTGCGGTTTTGCCGAACCTCAGCCCTGGAGCAGGACCAGATCGTCACGGTGGACGACCTCCCGCTCGTACGCGGGTCCGAGTTCCCGCGCGAGCTCGCGAGTGGAGCGGCCGAGCAGCTGCGGGAGCTCCTTGGCGTCGAAGTTGACCAGACCCCGGGCGACGGCGCGGCCGTCCGCCGCTCGCAGCTCCACCGGGTCGCCCGCGACGAAGTCGCCCTCGACCGCCGCGATGCCGGCGGGCAGCAGCGAGCTGCCCCGCTCGGTGACCGCTCGGACGGCGCCCTCGTCCAGGACGAGGTGGCCCTGCGGGGTGGAGGCGTGCTGGAGCCAGAGCAGCCGGTCCGCGCTACGGCGTCCGGTGGCGTGGAAGAGCGTGCCGGTCCCCCGTCCGGCCAGGGCGTCGGCGGCCTGGCTCGCGGAGGTGAGCACCACCGGGACGCCGGCGGCTGCCGCAATCCGTGCCGCCTCGACCTTGGTGACCATGCCGCCGGTGCCCACGCCCGCCTTGCCGGCGCTGCCGATGGAGACGTGCGCGATGTCCTCGGGCCCGCGGACCTCCTCGATGCGGGTGGTGCCGGGCTGGGACGGGTCGCCGTCGTAGAGGCCGTCGACGTCGGAGAGCAGGACGAGGAGGTCCGCGCGGACGAGGTGGGCGACGAGGGCGGCGAGCCGGTCGTTGTCGCCGAAGCGGATCTCGTCCGTGGCGACGGTGTCGTTCTCGTTGACGACGGGGAGGGCGCCCATGGCCAGCAGCTGGTCCAGGGTCCGGTACGCGTTGCGGTAGTGGGCGCGCCGGCTGGTGTCGTCGGTGGTGAGCAGCACCTGGCCGACGCGCAGGCCGTACCGCGCGAAGGAGGCGGTGTAGCGGGCGACGAGGAGGCCCTGTCCGACGCTGGCGGCGGCCTGCTGGCGGGCCAGGTCCTTGGGCCGGCGGCGCAGGCCGAGCGGGGAGAGCCCGGCGGCGATGGCTCCGCTGGAGACAAGGACGATCTCCTTCTCACCGCCGCTGCGGGCCTTGGCCAGGACGTCGACGAGCGCGTCCACCCGGTCGGCGTCGAGCCCGCCGGCCGCCGTGGTCAGGGAGGAGGAGCCGACCTTGACCACGATCCTGCGGGCGTCCACGACACCTTGCCTAGCCGCTGACACGTTTTCCCCTTGCCCCTTGCCGTCAATGCCTGCCACCTCAATCTACGGGGTGGCCGGCGGGGGCCGCTCGGGGGTTTCAGACCGTGGACGAGGTCCTGGCCTGCCCCTGGCTCTCCTCCAACTCGGCGGCCCGGCGGCCGCCGGGGACGAGGATCTTGCGGGAGAGCAGGAAGGTGAACGGGATGGCCACGACCGCCGCGACCAGCGGGGCGATCCGGGTGTCCATCCCGGTCCAGGTCACCAAGGCGTAGAGGCCGGCGGACTGGATGACGTAGTTGGTCACGTTCGTCAGCGGGAAGAGGAGGAACTTCTTCCAGGTCGGCCGGGTGCGGTAGGTGAAATAGGTGTTCATGAAGAACGAGCCGACCATCGCCAGCACGAAGGCGAGCGAGTAGGCGGCGAAGTACGGCATCCAGGGGTGCAGGAGGAGGTAGATGCCGAAGAAGGTGCCGGTGTTGACCCCGCCCACCAGGGCGAAGCGGAATACCTGGCCGAGCTGTTCCCGGCGGCTCATCGGGTGCTGCGCTCCACGATCGTCGGCTCCGCCGCCGGGGTGGTGCCCGCGGTCCTCGGGAGGGGTTCGGAGCCGTGCGACTCCTTCACCAGGAAGTGCGGCCGGCGCTTGGTCTCGTAGTAGATGCGGCCGATGTACTCGCCGACGAGGCCCAGCATGATCAGCTGTACGCCGCCCAGGCCCGTGATGATGGCCACAAGGGTGACGTAGCCCGGTGAGTCCACGCCGTTGGTGATCGCCATGGCGGTGATCCACAACGCGTAGAGGCCGGTCAGCGCGACCAGCGACACGCCGAACCAGATGCCGATCCGCAGCGGCCGGTTGTTGAAGGAGATCAGGCCGTCCATGCCGTAGTTCAGCAGGGCGCCGAACTTCCACTTGGTCTCGCCGGCCTCGCGCTGCGCGTTGCGGTAGTCGAAGTGGACGGTGTCGAAGCCGATCCAGGAGAACAGGCCCTTGGAGAAGCGGTTGTACTCCGGCAGGGCCAGCAGCGCGTCCACGGCCGGACGCGACAGCATCCGGAAGTCGCCGACGCCGTCGGTCAGCTCCACGTCGACCCAGCGGTTGACGCCCCGGTAGTAGAGGCGGCTGAGCGCGGAGCGCACCTTCTTGTCGCCCTCGCGGGTGCGGCGGGCGATGATCTGGTCGTGGCCCTGCCGGTAGTGCTCCAGCATGGTCGCGATGAGCTCCGGCGGGTGCTGGAGGTCGGCGTCCATGATCACTACGGCGTCGCCGGTGGCCTCGCGCAGGCCGGCCAGCATGCCGGCCTCCTTGCCGAAGTTGCGGCTGAAGGAGACGTAGCGGGTCTGTTCACCGTGTTCAGCGGCGATCTTCCGGAGCTTGCCGAGAGTGCCGTCACGGCTGCCGTCGTCGACGTAGCAGACCTCGTACTCGACGGGCAGGGCGTCCAGGACCCTGCGGATCTCGACGTCGAAGCTGTCGATGACGGCTTCTTCGTTGTAGCAAGGGACAACTACGGACAGCTTGGTCATGAACACTTCCTGCTGGATCCGAACGGGTGATTGTCGGCGACCGGACCCGCCTCTCACCTCTTCCTTAGAAGTATGCACGGCGAGGAACCACCGAGAGTCGCCCTGCCTGAGCCGAGGGCGGCACACGGTAGCTTTGACGGGATAAGCGGAATGAGCGGAACGAAACGAAGGGATCGAGGTGCACGTGCCCGACGTCTCCGTGGTCGTCATCGTCTACAACGACGCAGAGCGTCTGTCGACAGCAGTCCAGTCGGTTCTCGACCAGACACTCCAGGGTGTCGAGGTCGTGATCGTCGACGACTGCAGCCAGGACCGCTCCTTCGCGGTCGCCCAAGAACTCGAGTCGGCGCATCCGGGGAGGGTGCGCGCCTTCCAGCTTCCGCAGAACAGCGGCGGCTGCGGTGCGCCGCGCAACCACGGCATCCAGCAGGCCACGGGTACGTACGTGATGTTCCTCGACAGCGACGACGTGCTGGAGCGCAACGCCTGCCGGAACATGCTGGCCGCCGCCGAGCGGACCGGCTCCGACCTGGTCTCGGGCATGTGCGTACGCGTGCACCTCGACAACCGGTGGGGCAAGACCACCGAGTGGTACCCGTGGATCTACTCGCGCACGCGCACGCTGGAGTCGATCACCGAGTTCCCGGACCTGCTGGTCTACGACACCCTCTCCACGAACAAGTGCTACCGGCGCGCGTTCCTGCTGGAGCAGGGCCTGGAGTTCCCGGTCGGCATCCACTACGAGGACCTGCTGTTCTCCGCACAGGCGTACGTGGCGGCCCGGCGCATCACGCTGATCCCCAACCACGTGTACTTCTGGAACGTGGTCGAGAAGGCCGCGGCCAAGTCGATCAGCAACCGGCGCCACGAGATCGCCAACTTCGTCCACCGGATGGAGATCCACCGGCGCGTCGACGAGCTGCTGGCGGCCAAGGGCCACACGGACATCAAGTCCGCGAAGGACGCCAAGTTCCTCAAGCACGACCTGGTCCTGCACCTGCGCGACCTGCCGCTGCTGAGCGACGAGTACCGCCAGGAGTTCGCGGGCCTCGCCAACGGCTACCTCGCCGGCATCGACCCGGAGGCGTACGAGCACGTCACCCACCTCCAGGCGATCTGCGCGTACCTGCTGGGCAAGGAGGACTGGGACAACCTGCTCCCGGCCGCCGACGCCATGATCAACAAGGGTCGGCTGACCTCCCCGCTCGCCGAGCGCGACGGCCGCGTCTACTGGTGCGCGCAGCACATCGACGGCCCCGACGCCGCCGAGGCCCGCCGGATACTGGACGTCACCGAGCAGGGTTTCCACACCACCCCGCTGCCGTCCCTCACCCTGGGCAACCGCCTCACCTCCTACGAGGACGACGGCCGCGGCACCGTCACGCTGTCCGGCACCGTCGTGAACCCGCTGGGCCGCATCGACGCCGACGCGGAGCTGAAGGCCACGCTGGAGCTGCGGGCCCGCCGGCAGGTCGGCGTGCGCTCCTTCAGCTTCCCGGTGGCAACCGTGCGCCACGCCGGTGACACGATCGAGTGGCGCACCACCGCCGACATCGGCGGCACCGTGCGCCCCCTCGGCATCATCGACGCCGTCTGGGACGTCCGCCTCAAGCTGACCGCCGGGGGCGAGCGGATCATCACCCGCGTCTCGGTCGGCGGCCTCGACCTGGACTCGGCGGCCCGGCTGCGCGTCCGGCCGCGGCTGACCCGCCTGGTCTCCGACCGCTTCACCGCGGAGATGACCAAGAAGGGCAACCTCTCCTACGTCCTGACCGCGGAGGGCGCCGCCGCCGTCCGCACCCAGTCGCTGATCAACAACGCCATACAGGGCAAGGCGGCCGGCGTGGTCAAGCGGGGTCTGCGCAAGGCCCTGCGGGCCCGCCGGAACATGGGCTCCGGCGAGCAGAAGGTGAAGATCTACCACGAGGTCTTCTCGAAGCTGCCCGTCAAGAAGGGCACGGTCGTCTTCGAGAGCCACATGGGCAAGCAGTACAGCGACAGCCCCAAGGCCATCTACGAGGAGATGGTCCGCCAGGGCGTGCCGTTCGAGGCGATCTGGTCCTACGCGGGCGCCAGGCCCACCGGCTTCCCGAAGGAGGCCACCCTGGTCAAGCGGTGGAGCTGGCAGTACCTGCGCGCCCTGGCCCAGGCCGAGTACTGGGTCGACAACCAGGGCTTCCCGCTCGCCCTGGCCAAGCGCCCCGGCACCACGTACATCCAGACCTGGCACGGCTCCGCGCTCAAGCGGATGGGCTTCCACGAGCCCCGCACGAAGGCGCAGGGGCGGGCCGGCCAGGCCCGCTTCCAGGCGGCCGTCGACCGTTTCGACCACTTCCTGATCCGCTCCGAGCACGACGCCCGCACCCTCGCCAAGGGCTTCCGGCTGCGCGACGAGGTACTGCTGCGCACGGGCTACCCGCGCAACGACGCCCTCGTCGAGGCCCACCGGGCCGAGGCGGACAGCGGCGAGCGGGTCCGCGGCGCCCTCGCCGCCGAGCTCGGCATCGACCCGGACAAGAAGGTGCTGCTGTACGCGCCGACCTTCCGGGCGGGCGCGGACGGCGCGGTGGAGGGCTTCACCTTCCCCTTCGACGTGGAGGAGTTCGCGGACCGGCTCGGCGACCGCTTCACGCTGCTGGTGCGGACCCACTACCTCAACAGCGTCTCGCTGCCGCCGTCGGTGGCCGGCCGGGTCGTCGACGTCTCCCGGCACCACGACATCACCCCGCTGCTGGCCCTCGCCGACGGGCTGATCACCGACTACTCGTCCGTGATGTTCGACTACGCGGTCCTGGACCGGCCGATGGTGTTCTTCGCGTACGACTACGAGAAGTACGCCACCGACATCCGCGGCACGTACTTCGACCTCAAGGAGAAGGCCCCGGGCCCGGTGGTGGCCACCGCGGACGAACTCCTGCAGGCGCTGGCGGCCTTCGAGGAGGCGGACGCCAAGTACGCGGAGGCGCGGCAGCGTTTCCTCACCGAGTTCGGCGAGTACGACCGCGGGGACGCGGCCCGCCAGATCGTCGAGAAGTTCTTCACCGGGAGCGGCAAGTGAGCCGGGACATCTTCATCGTCTCCAACAGCGTCGACGAGATCGGCGGCGTGACCACCTGGTCGCACCAGATGGCCCGGCTGTTCAGCGAACGCGGCCACCGGGTGCACATCGTCGGCATCGCCCCCGTCGCCGAGGAGATCCGGCACAAGCTGCCGCAGGACCTGCCGTACGAGATGACCACGCTCTACGGGGCCCACCCGCCGGCGGCGCGCCGGCTGCGCGGCATCAAGGGCCGGCTGAACGCCCCCGAGCGCCGCCGCCAGGCGGCCCGGCGGGCGCAGATGCGGGTCAAGGCCGACCAGCTGAGCGAGTTGCTGCGCGGAGCCCGTCCCGGCGGGGTCGTCATCGTCACCCAGGTCTGGGCGATGGAGTGGGTGGCGCTCGCCGACACCAAGGGGCTGTCCGTCGTCGGCATGAGCCACGAGTCGTTCGAAGCCAGCCAGAAGTCGACCCGCGGCGAGCGGGTCCGCCGGTACTACCGGGAGGTCGACCGGCTGCTGGTGCTGACCGCCGAGGACGCGGACCTGTGGATCCGGGCGGGCATGGAGAACGTCGCCAGCATGCCCAACCCGATCCCCTTCATGCCCGACACCCCTGCTCCGCGCACCTCAAAGGTCGTGGCCAGCGTCGGCCGCCTCGCCTTCGAGAAGGGCGTCGACCTGCTGCTCGACGCCTGGGCGGACGCGGTGCCGCACCACCCCGACTGGGTCCTGCGGATCTACGGCGCGGGCTCGGAGGAGGCGGCCCTGCGGGCGCACTGCACCAGCCTGGGGATCGACGACTCCGTCGAGTGGATGGGCAGCACCGACGACGTGCTGGGCGCGCTGCGCGGCGCCTCGGTCTTCGCACAGGCCTCGCGCGCCGAGGGCTTCCCGATCACGCTGCTGGAGGCGATGGCGGCGGGCGTGCCGGTGGCCGCCTTCGACTGCGCGCCGGGCGTGCGGGAGATCGTCGAGCACGGCGAGGACGGGCTGCTCGCCCGGCTGGGCAACACGATGGAACTCGCCGGACACCTGCACGTGCTGATGTCCGACGGCGAGCTGCGCGACCGGCTCGGCGACAACGCCTTCCACGCGGTGAAGCGCTACTCCAGCGCCGAGATCACCGACCGGTGGGAGGAGCTGTTCTCCTTCCTGGAGCGCTGACGGCACGACCGCCCGCGGCATGACGGAGCCGCCCGCCCCGGAGGTGTCCGGGGCGGGCGGCTCTCTCATGTGACCGGGGGTGCCCGTCAGGCCTTGTGGACGTCGCGGTGCGCGTCCTTGCGGGCCACCTTGTTGGCCTCCCAGCCCGCCCAGGCGGAGGTGACCATCTCGCGGACGTCGTGGCGGGCCTTCCAGCCCAGCACGGTGTTGATCTTGTCGGCGGAGGCCACGACCTTCGCCGGGTCGCCGGGGCGGCGCGGGCTGACGACCGGGGCGTAGTCGTGCCCGGTGCCCTTGTTCAGCAGCTCGACCATCTCGGCGACCGAGACGCCCTCGCCGCGCCCGATGTTGACGGTGAGGTCCTTGTAGTCCTCGGCCGCGGCCCACTCGGCCAGCTTGCGGGCGGCCGCCACGTGGGCCTCCGCCAGGTCCTCGACGTGGATGTAGTCGCGGATGCAGGTGCCGTCCGGTGTCGGGTAGTCGTCACCGAAGATCTTGGCGCCCTGGCCGGCGTCGTACCGCTCGAAGACCATCGGGACCAGGTTGAAGACGCCGGTGTCCGCGAGCTCCGGGGACGCGGCGCCCGCCACGTTGAAGTAGCGCAGGCAGGCGGTGGAGATGCCGTGCGCCTTGCCCGCGGCGCGGACCAGCCACTCGCCGGCCAGCTTGGTCTCGCCGTACGGGCTCAGCGGCGCGCACGGGGTGTCCTCCGTGACCAGGTCCACGTCGGGCATGCCGTACACGGAGGCGGAGGAGGAGAAGAGGAAGTTGCGCACGCCCGCGTCGGCCACGGCCTGGAGCAGGACCGTGAGACCCTGCACGTTCTCATGGTAGTAGTACAGCGGCTTCTCGACGGACTCGCCGACCTGCTTCTTGCCCGCCAGGTGCACCACGCCCGTGATCTTGTGCTCGCGGATGGTCTTCTCCAGCACCAGCCGGTCCAGGACCGAGCCGACCACCAGCGGGACGCCCTCCGGGACACGGTCCTCGTTGCCCGTGGAGAGGTCGTCGAGGACGACGACCTTCTCCCCCGCGAGCACCATCGCGCGGACGACGTGCGCGCCGATGTAACCGGCGCCACCGGTGATCAGAAACGTCATGGGTATCTCCTTGGTCCTGTCCGACTTCGGTGGGGAAAGCGCAGCGGGGCGCATCGGGTTCAGCCCGCCCCCCGGGCCGCCCGGGCCCGGTGGATGCGGTTGCGCACGAGGTACAGGGCTCCCTCGGCGCCCGGCGCGAGGCGCAGCGCGAGGGCTCCGGCCCCCGTCCGGTAGGGCTGCGCCAGCAGAACACCGTACCGGCTGCTGGGCAGGGCCCGACGGCGGAGCAGCCGGCCCTGGGGGCGCAGGGAGGTGAACACCGAGCTCCCGTCGGCACACTGCACGCCCACCCCGACGTTCCAGGCCTGCATCCTGCGCAGTCCCTGGCGGCGTCCGGTGACGGCCAGATCGGCCAGGCGGAAGGGCAGTACGGCCAGCCAGCCGCCGGCCCGGTCGGGCAGCAGTTCGACGGGGCGCGCGAGGACCGGCTCGCCGCCCGCGCGGGGCATGAAGCTCAGGCGCGCGGTCTGCGGACCGGCCTCGGCGAGGCGCCCGTAGAGGTCGTGCACGCGGATCCTGACGGCGCCGCGGCCGGCCGGCTCGGCGTCGACGGTGAGGGGCAGCTCCTCGACCGGCAGGGCCGGCAGGCCGTCCAGCTCGACGGGGAGCTCCTCGCTCCACACCGGCTCGCCGGAGGCGCCGACCGCGTACGGGGGCAGCAGGCGCGGCGGTTCGGCGGCCAGCCGGGTCAGCCGCTCGATGTCGGCGGGCGGCGTCGCGGTCGCACGCAGCACCCGGACGATCCAGCGGGCGTGGGCCGCGGCGGCCTCGACGTCCGCCTCGGCGAAGGTGTCGAGGTACTCGCGGGTGAGGGTCCACCAGGCGGCCCGGTAGTCGGGATCGCTGCCGAGCTCGCGCAGGTACATGCGCAGGTCGTACTCGAGGAACTTCACGTGGCAGGCGCTGCCCAGGACCGGGGAGGCCGCGGCGAGGGTCCGGGCGGCCGTGCGGTGGGCCGCGATGCGCGAACGCCAGTTCCCGACGTCCTTGCGGTCCAGGGAGATCGACACCTGGGCGGCGCTGCGGCGCACGTGCCACACGTAGACGAGGTCGCCGGTGACGGCGATGCGGGGGGCAGCGGCGAGGACGCGGGCCGTGAAGGCGAAGTCCTCGTAGACGAACCGCCCGTCGGGGAAGCGCAGGCCGTGCTCCTGAAGGAAGGCGCGCTCGTAGAGCTTGTTGACGCAGAGGGTGTCGCGGACGAGCTCGGGCCGGTCCGCCGGGCGCTCGATGACGTCGCCGGGGGTGTAGAGGCCGGGCATCCACGGCACGTCGTGGTGCTGGGGCAGCTCGCGCCGCACGGCCGCGCCGACGGTGACCGGGGCGCGGTGCTCCTCGGCGGTGCGCACCAGGGCGTCCGCCGCGCCCGGTGGCAGGATGTCGTCGCTGTCGAGGAAGAGCACGTACCGGCCGGACGCCACGGCGATCCCGTCGTTGCGCGGGGTACCGCACCCGCCGCTGTTCTCCGTCCGGTGCACGACCTTGAGGCGGGGGTGGACCGAGGCCAGTTCGTCCAGCACCCGCGCGGTGCCGTCGGACGAGGCGTCGTTCACAGCGATGACCTCGGTGACCACCGGGCCCTGGGCGAGGGCCGAGGAGACGGCCTCGCCCACGAGCCCGGCGTCGTTGTACGCGATCACCACGACGGAAACAGTGGGGAGTTTGCTGCTGTTCACCCGGAGGATCCTAGGCGACCGAGATAAAGGCGCCTTCAAACCCTCCGGGGCCCGGTCCCTCGGGAGTGGACTAGAACGGCCGGAATTCGTCGTATTCCTTCTGCGCCGAGTCCCCGCGCTGGGCTTCCTTGTCCTTGCGGCGGGTGGTGGCCGGACGCGGGGCGTCCAGACGGTGGTCCTCGCCGCGGCGGCCCAGCATCTCGGCGCCGGCCATCACGGTCGGCTCCCAGTCGAAGACGACCGCGTTGTCGTCGGAGCCGATCGCCACGCCGTCGCCGGCGCGGGCGCCGGCCTTCTTCAGCGCCTCCTCGACACCGAGGCGGTTGAGGCGGTCGGCCAGGTAGCCGACGGCCTCGTCGTTGTTGAAGTCGGTCTGGCGGACCCAGCGTTCCGGCTTCTCGCCGCGCACCACGTACACGTCCTCGGCCTCGTCGTAGGCGACGGTGAAGCCGGCGTCGTCCACGGCCTTCGGACGGATGACAATACGGGTCGCCTCCTCCTTCGGCTTGCGGGCACGGGCCTTGGCGATGACCTCGGCGAGGAAGTAGGAGAGCTCCTTCAGGCCCGTACGGGCGACCGCGGAGACCTCGAAGACCTTGTAGCCGCGGGCCTCCAGGTCGGGGCGCACCATGTCGGCGAGCTCCTGGCCGTCCGGGATGTCGACCTTGTTCAGGACGACGAGGCGCGGGCGCTTCTCCAGGCCGCCGCCGTAGAGCTTGAGCTCCTCCTCGATGACGTCGAGGTCGGCGATCGGGTCGCGGTCGGTCTCCAGGGTGGCCGTGTCCAGGACGTGCACCAGCACCGAGCAGCGCTCGACGTGGCGCAGGAACTCCAGGCCCAGGCCACGGCCCTGGCTGGCGCCGGGGATCAGGCCGGGGACGTCGGCGATCGTGTAGACGGTGGAGCCGGCGGTGACGACGCCCAGGTTCGGGACGAGGGTGGTGAAGGGGTAGTCCGCGATCTTCGGCTTGGCGGAGGAGAGCACCGAGATCAGCGAGGACTTGCCGGCGCTCGGGAAGCCGACCAGTGCCACGTCGGCCACGGTCTTGAGCTCCAGGACGATGTCGCCGGTGGTGCCGGGGACGCCGAGGAGCGCGAAGCCGGGCGCCTTGCGGCGGGCCGAGGCCAGCGCCGCGTTGCCGAGGCCGCCGCGGCCGCCCTCGGCGGCCACGTAGGTGGTGCCCTGGCCGACGAGGTCGGCGAGGACGTTGCCGGCCTTGTCCAAGACGACGGTGCCGTCCGGCACGGGCAGGATCAGGTCCTGGCCGTCCTTGCCGGAACGGTTGCCGCCCTCGCCGGGCTTGCCGTTGGTGGCCTTGCGGTGGGGGCTGTGGTGGTAGTCCAGCAGGGTGGTGATCGCCTGCTCCACCACCAGGATGACGTCGCCGCCACGGCCGCCGTTGCCGCCGTCGGGGCCGCCGAGCGGCTTGAACTTCTCCCGGTGAACGGAGGCGCAGCCGTGGCCCCCGTTACCCGCGGCGACGTGCAGCTCGACGCGGTCCACGAAGGTGGTCATGGTTGTTCCTCCAGATACAGCGGGATCGTCCGGAAAATCCGGTGGCAGGCCTTGCTGCCCATTAAACGTGTCTATGTGACAACGCGCCGAGGGCGGACCTCTCTTCCCGGCCTGAGCCGGGAAGAGCTGAGATCCGCCCTCGGGAAGTTACGAACGCTCGATCAGCCGAAGCTGGATCAGGCGGCCGGAACGATGTTGACGACCTTGCGGCCACGGTGCGTGCCGAACTGCACGGCACCGGCCTGCAGCGCGAACAGCGTGTCGTCGCCACCACGACCGACACCCGAGCCCGGGTGGAAGTGGGTGCCGCGCTGGCGGACGAGGATCTCGCCGGCGGAGACGACCTGACCGCCGAAGCGCTTCACGCCGAGCCGCTGGGCATTGGAGTCGCGCCCGTTCCGGGTGGACGATGCGCCCTTCTTGTGTGCCATGTCTCAGTCCCTCTTACTTCGCAGCCGCGGGGATACCGGTGACCTTGATCGCCGTGTACTGCTGGCGGTGACCCTGGCGACGGCGGTAGCCGGTCTTGTTCTTGTAGCGCAGGATGTCGATCTTGGCGCCCTTGTGGTGGTCCACGACCTCAGCCGTGACCTTGATGCCCGCCAGGACCCACGGGTCGCTGGTCACGGCGTCGCCGTCGACAACGAGCAGGGTCGAGAGCTCGACCGTGTCGCCAACCTTGGCAGTGGAAATCTTGTCAACCTCAACGATGTCGCCGACAGCAACCTTGTGCTGGCGACCACCGCTGCGCACGATGGCGTACACGCGGATCTCTCTCTCACTCGGGACGGATGCTCCTGAAGCCAGCCGCTCAGGCGGGCCGGGGCCCACGCTGATCCGGAATGGACGAGCGGCCTCTCCCGCACAGCGCTTGCGCGCCGGAAGCCGGAGGAAGGTGCTCAGGAACTCGACGCGCGCTGAACGGATTCGTACAGGACACGCCGACGGTCTAGGTTACGGGGCCGGTTCCGGAGGGTCAAACCGGGCTCCGCACGGCCGTGGGCCCCGCCGCTCGGCGGGGCCCACGGTCACGGGACGGATCAGGCTTCGGCCGGAGCCGAGACGGACGGGGCAGCCTGCTGCTCCGCCGCCGCGGTCTTCTTCGTCGCCCGCTTCGTCGCGGTCTTCTTGGTCGTGGCCGCCTTCTTGGCCACGGTCTTCTTGGCGGCCGCCGCCTTCTTGGCCGGGGCCTTCTTCGCCGCGGTCGCCTTCTTGGCCGGAGCCTTCTTGGCGGCCTTCTTGGCCGGGGCGGCCTCCGGCTCCTCAGCCGGGGCGGCCTCCTCGGCCGGTGCGGCCGGCTCGGTCACCGGGGCCTCGACGACCACCACGGCGGCCTCTGCCGCGCCTGCCGGGGAACCGGCGGGTGCGGTGGCCTTACGGGTGGCACGACGGCGCGGACGGGCCGGCGCGGCCTCCACCGCCGGGGCCTCCTCGGCCGCAGGGGCCGACTCGGGCTCGACGACGGGCTCGGGCTCCGGGACGACGACCGGCTCGGGGGCCGGCTCCGGCTCCGCTGCGACGGCCGGCTCCGGGGCCGACTCGGCGGCGGGCGCCGGCGCGGTGGCCTTACGGGTCGCACGGCGACGGGTACGGCCCCTCGGCGCGGCCTCCTCGACCGGGGCGACCGGGACGGCCTCGACCGACTCCGCGGCCTCCACGGCCTCGTTGACGACCTCGGCGACCGGCTCCAGGACCGTGTCGGCCGGCTCGGTCACCGGCTCGGCGACGACCTCGGCCACGGGGGCCGGGGCCGGAGCGGCCTCACGCCGCGGGGCACCCGCGGGAGCGGTCGCCTTGCGGGTGGCACGGCGCCGGTTGCGGCGCCCGCTCAGACCCGCCGCGGCCTCCGCCTCGGCCGCGGAGCCGTAGAGCTCCTCGCCCGCGGCGAACTCCGGCTCGGGCAGCGCCTTCGGCGCGGCGAGCTCGGCGGCGACCTCGGCCTCGGACTCGAAGGCCTCGGCCTCCGGGGTCTCGACGGCCTCGACGGTCTCGATCTCGTGGTCGTGCTGGTCGAACTCGGCGCGGCCGCCACGGCGCTTCGAGCGCTTGCCGTTGCCACCGCCGCCGAGCGCGGCCGGCGTCTCCATGTGGACGATGACACCGCGGCCGTTGCAGTGGACGCAGGTCTCGGAGAAGGACTCCAGCAGACCCTGGCCGACCCGCTTGCGGGTCATCTGGACCAGGCCCAGCGAGGTGACCTCGGCGACCTGGTGCTTCGTACGGTCACGGCCCAGGCACTCCAGCATGCGCCGCAGGACCAGATCGCGGTTGGACTCCAGGACCATGTCGATGAAGTCGATGACGACGATGCCGCCGAGGTCGCGCAGCCGCAGCTGGCGCACGATCTCCTCGGCCGCCTCCAGGTTGTTCCTGGTGACGGTCTCCTCGAGGTTGCCGCCCTGACCGGTGAACTTGCCGGTGTTGACGTCGATGACGATCATCGCCTCGGTCTTGTCGATCACAAGCGAGCCGCCCGAGGGCAGCCACACCTTGCGGTCGAGCGCCTTGGCGAGCTGCTCGTCGATCCGGTACGTCGCGAAGACGTCGACCTCGGAGGTCCAGCGCTGGAGCCGGTCGGCCAGGTCCGGGGCCACGTGCGAGACGTAGCCGTGGATGGTCTCCCAGGCGCCGTCGCCGCTGACGATGACCTTCGAGAAGTCCTCGTTGAAGATGTCGCGCACGACACGGACGGTCATGTCCGGCTCGCCGTACAGCAGGGACGGCGAAGAGGTCGTGATCTGCTTCGACTTCTTCTGGATGTCCTCCCACTGGGCCTGCAGGCGCTCGACGTCGCGGCGCAGCTCGTCCTCGCTCGCACCCTCGGCGGCGGTGCGCACGATGACGCCCGCGTCCTCGGGAACGATCTTCTTGAGGATGGTCTTCAGACGCGCGCGCTCGGTGTCGGGCAGCTTGCGGCTGATGCCGGTCATCGAGCCCTCGGGCACGTAGACCAGGTAGCGGCCGGGCAGCGAGACCTGGCTGGTCAGGCGGGCGCCCTTGTGGCCGATCGGGTCCTTGGTGACCTGCACCAGGACCGACTGGCCGGACTTGAGGGCGGACTCGATGCGGCGCGGCCCGTTGGCCATGCCGAGCGCCTCGAAGTTGACCTCACCGGCGTACAGGACGGCGTTGCGGCCCTTGCCGATGTCGATGAACGCGGCCTCCATCGACGGCAGCACGTTCTGGACCTTGCCCAGGTAGACGTTGCCGACGTACGAGGTGGCCTCTTCCTTGTTGACGTAGTGCTCGACGAGCACGTTGTCCTCGAGGACGCCGATCTGGGTGCGCTCGCCGGACTGGCGGACGACCATGACGCGCTCGACGGCCTCACGGCGGGCCAGGAACTCGGCCTCGGTGATGATCGGGACGCGGCGGCGGCCCTGCTCGCGGCCCTCGCGGCGGCGCTGCTTCTTCGCCTCCAAGCGGGTCGAGCCCTTGATGGACTGGACCTCGTCGGACGGCTCGGCCTTCTCGCGCGCCGGGCGCGGCTCGCGGACCTTGACGACGGTGCGCACACCGTCCTCGTCGCCCGCTTCGGCGACCTCGGCACCCGTGTCGCCGCTACGGCGACGACGGCGGCGGCGACGGCGGCTGGAGGCGGAGCCAAGGGCCTCCTCGCCCTCGTCGTACTCGGCGCCCTCGGCGCCCTCGTCATCGGTCTCGGCCTCCTGCTCGGCGGCCTCGGCCTCCTCCTCGGCGGACTCGTCGAGGTCGGCGGCCTCACCGCGACGGCGGCGACGGCCACCGCGGCGGCGGCGGCGCGAGGGGCGCTCGCCCGACTCGTCGCCCTCCTCGAAGTCCGCGGCCTCGGCGGACTCGTCTTCGAGCTCGGCGGCCTCGGCCTCCGGCTCCTCCTCGGCGAGCACCTCGGGCAGCGAGACCGGCGCGGTCTCGGCGGAGCCACGGCCACGGCGACGGCGACGGCCGGCGGGCTGCGCCGGCTCGACCGGAGCGGCGGCCTCGGCCTCCTCTTCCTCCTCGACCTCCTCAGCCTCGCTCGCGGCGGCGGCCGCGGCGGCCATGGCGGCGGTCTCGGGGGTCTGGAACATCGGCTCGGTGAAGACCGGCGCCTGGAAGACGGCCACGGCGGGACGCACCGCACGGCGGCCACGGGCCGGCGCGGCGGGCGCCTCGGCGGCCTCGGGCTCGGCGGCGGGCTGCTGCGCGGCGGCGGCCGCGGTCGTGGAACGGGTGGCGCGGCGGCGGCCGCGCTTCGGGGCGTCCACGGCGTCGGCGACGGTCACGGCGCGGGCGGCGGCCTTGGGGGCCTCCTCCACGGCGGCGGGGGCGGGCTCGGCGACGGCCTCGGCGGCCGGGGTCTCGGCGGCCGGAGCGGCGACGGCGCGGGTGGCACGACGACGGGCAC
>NZ_JBEZYV010000020.1:25335-135461 GCF_040638905.1 Streptomyces virginiae
CGCGGAGCCGGAGCGGCCGCGGCCTCCTCGACGACCGGAGCGACGACGGCCTCGGCAGCAGCCGGAGCCTCCGCAACCGGAACCTCGGCGGCCTCGGCGGCCGGAGCGGCCACGGCACGGGTCGCACGACGACGGGCACGCGGAGCCGGAGCGGCCGCGGCCTCCTCGACGACCGGAGCGACGACGGCCTCGGCAGCAGCCGGAGCCTCCGCAACCGGAACCTCGGCGGCCTCAGCGGCCGGAGCGGCCACGGCACGGGTCGCACGACGACGAGCACGCGGAGCCGGAGCGGCCGCGGCCTCCTCGACGACCGGAGCGGCAACGGCCTCGGCGGCCGGGGCTTCGGCGGCGGGCTCGACGACGGCCTCGGCGGCCTGCGTCTTCGGAGCGGCCACGGCGCGGGTCGCGCGACGGCGGGCACGGGCGGGGGCGGCGGCCGGAGCGGCCTCCTCCACGGGGGCGGGCTCCGCCACCGGGGTCACCTCGGCGGCTGCGACGCCGCCGGGCGGACCGGCCGGTCGCGAGGCGGCGCGGCGACGCCTGCGCGGGGGCAGGTTGTCGCTGGGGCTGCCGCTGTCGGCGCCGGCGGGGGTGGTGGTGTCGTTTTCGTTGTTGAGCATTGCGGGCGGTTCTCCCGTCACGCTCCCGGGCGCCGCGGCTGACTTCCGGTCCGGCTCGGTTCCGCGCGATGACGCGGAGCCGGCCTCCGGGGCGCGTTCGCCACACGGGAGCTGTAGTCCATGGCCGCCGGTTCCGTACGTGTTTGTCCGTACGGCCTGGCGGAAGTCTTCAGGTCTGTACGCGGCCCGACCCAGGTGGCTCCCGAGTGCCAGGGCTGCGCGACGACGACGATCCCTACGCGGCGGGACCTTCCGGCGCCTTCGCGTCGGCGGTCACGGCGACCGTGGGTGGGGCGGCCGTGTCTGCCTCGCGGTCGGGCGCGAGCGGGTCGGTCACCGTGCCGGACTCCTCGTCGAAGAGCCCCTGCGCCAGCCTGGTCACCGCAGAGGGGACCGGCGGCGCCAGGTCGGCCACAGCTCGGAGACCGGACAGGACGTCGTCGGGTCGCACGGCAGGTGTCAGATGCCGAACAACCAGCCGCAGTATCGCACAAGCATTGTCCAGCGGCCTATCAGCCGGCGCGGGAAGCGCTTCGAGGCTGACGACCGCGCCGCGGGTGTCGAAGGTCCGCACGCCGTTCTTGGTCTTGCGCTGCACCTCGACGTTCTCGGCGGCGAGGAAGACCTCCACCGCCCGCTGGGCCTCGGCGAGCTCCACGCCGTCCAGGCGCAGCTCCCACACGGAGGCGGTCAGCCGGTCCGCCAGGCCGGAGGTACGGGCCTCGACGGCGTCGATGATGTCGAGTCCGGCCGGCATCGACTCGTCGAGCAGCTCGCGGAGCTTCTCGGGATCGCGCGGCGCGGCGAGGCCGATCTCCAGGTATTCGGCCTCGCTGCCGGTCCCGGTCGGAGCGGCGTTCGCGTACGAGACGCGCGGGTGCGGGGTGAAACCCGCCGAGTACGCCATGGGCACCTCGGCGCGGCGCAGGGCCCGCTCGAAGGCGCGCTGGAAGTCTCGGTGGCTGGTGAACCGGAGGCGGCCGCGTTTGGTGTAGCGCAGTCGGATGCGCTGCACCACCGGTGCGGGAGGCGGGCCTTCGGGCTGTCGCTTGCCCAGTGGTTCTTCTCCTTGTGCGGGGCTCCGCGGCTCGCGCTTCGCCCTGAGGTCTGTCGACCCGCTCCGGCTCACCCCCGCCGTCGGGGCAGGGAGATCTCGTCTGCGGGTGCCGCGTCGGCGGCTGTCGTACTACCCAGAGTACGCGCCCGTGACCTCGCCGGTTCCACGGGAGGAGTACCGAACAGCGCACGGCGCACGGTGGCCCGTGCCTCGCGGACGGCTGCGCGGCCGGTGCGCCAGACCTCCCGCACGGCGTGTCCGACGGGGGTGAGCACGTGCCGGTAGACCATGGAGGCGGGCCAGCCGACCAGCACCCGGCCCACCCACTTGAGCCCGCGCCACAGGGCGGCGGTGATCCGCCCGGCCACGTGCCAGGCCCAGAGGAGGACCCGCCCGACCGGCGTGAGGACGTACCGGTACAGGGCGGCGGCCAGCCACGCCACGCCGAGCCCGACGGGCCGCAGCAGGTACCGGTACAGGGCGGTTACGAGCCATACGATCCCGTGCCCGACGGGGGCGAGGACGTACCGGTGGACCGCCACGGCCAGCCAGGCGATCCCGCGGCCGACGGGCGCGAGCACGTACCGCCACAGCGCGACCCACGGCCACACGAACAGCGCCATGCCGAGGACCCAGCCGATCCGGGTCACGCCCCTGGCGAGGGGCGCGAGCAGGTAGCGCATGCCGCCCCGGCCGATCCAGGCCAGCGCCTCCCCTAGCGGACGCAGCACGTACATGCCCAGGATCCGCCCGGCCGGCGCGAGCAGGTGGTCATAGGCGCCGCGGCCCAGCCACGCCAGCCCCTGGCCGATCGGGGTGAGCACGTACCGCCAGAGCCCGACCCACGGCCAGACGAATACCAGCTTGAGCAGGGTGGTCAGCAGCCACCCCAGCGCACGGAGCAGCGGCTGGAGGACATGGACGTACAGCGGTCCGAGGACGTGCCGGTGCGCGGCGCGGCCCGCGGCGACCAGCAGTTCCCAGACCACCCGTACGGGCAGTACGACGAGTACGGCGACGATCTTCACGGGAATCCTGATGACGCCCACCAGGCACCCGTCACCGCCGCCGGCGGGAGGCCGTTTGTCCATTTCCATGCAGTGGAGGACACGGCGAAGGCCCCCACCCGTTGCGGGCGGGGGCCTCTCGTGACCCAAGGGTTACTTCACGACCGACAGCGGCAGCAGCTTCTTGCCGGTCGGGCCGATCTGGATCTCGGTCTGCATCTGAGGACACACGCCACAGTCGAAGCACGGGGTCCAGCGGCAGTCGTCGACCTCGGTCTCGTCGAGGGCGTCCTGCCAGTCCTCCCAGAGCCAGTCCTTGTCGAGACCGGAGTCCAGGTGGTCCCAGGGCAGGACCTCCTCGTAGGTGCGCTCGCGCGTGGTGTACCAGGCCACGTCGACGCCGTAGGCGGGCAGCGTCTTCTCCGCGGCCTGCATCCAGCGGTCGTAGCTGAAGTGCTCGCGCCAGCCGTCGAAGCGGCCGCCCGACTCGTACACGGCGCGGATGACGTCGCCGATGCGGCGGTCGCCGCGGGAGAGGAGGCCCTCGACGATGCCCGGCTTGCCGTCGTGGTAGCGGAAGCCGATGGAGCGGCCGTACTTCTTGTCGCCGCGGATCTTGTCGCGGAGCTTGCCCAGGCGGGCGTCCGTCTCCTCGGCCGACAGCTGCGGCGCCCACTGGAACGGGGTGTGCGGCTTGGGCACGAACCCGCCGATCGACACCGTGCAGCGGATGTCGTTCTGACCGGAGACCTCGCGGCCCTTGGCGATGACGTTGACCGCCATGTCGCCGATCTGGAGCACGTCCTCGTCGGTCTCGGTGGGCAGGCCGCACATGAAGTACAGCTTCACCTGGCGCCAGCCGTTGCCGTAGGCGGTGGCGACGGTCCGGATCAGGTCCTCCTCCGAGACCATCTTGTTGATGACCTTGCGCATGCGCTCGGAGCCGCCCTCGGGGGCGAAGGTCAGGCCGGAGCGGCGGCCGTTGCGGGTCAGCTCGTTGGCCAGGTCCACGTTGAAGGCGTCCACGCGGGTCGACGGGAGGGACAGGCCCACCTTGTCGTCCGAGTAGCGGTCGGCGAGGCCCTTGGCGATGTCGGCGATCTCGGTGTGGTCCGCGGACGACAGCGAGAGCAGGCCGACCTCCTCGAAGCCGGTCGCCTTGAGACCCTTCTCCACCATCTCGCCGATGCCGGTGATGCTTCGCTCCCGCACGGGGCGCGTGATCATGCCGGCCTGGCAGAAACGGCAGCCGCGGGTGCAGCCGCGGAAGATCTCCACGGACATGCGCTCGTGGACGGTCTCGGCGAGCGGGACCAGGGGCTGCTTGGGGTACGGCCACTCGTCGAGGTCCATGACGGTGTGCTTGGACACGCGCCACGGCACGCCGGAGCGGTTGGGGACGACGCGGCCGATGCGGCCGTCCGGCAGGTACTCGACGTCGTAGAAGCCCGGCACGTAGACGTTGCCCGTCTTGGCGAGGCGCAGCAGGACCTCTTCGCGGCCGCCGGGCCTGCCCTCGGCCTTCCACGTGCGGATGATCTCGGTCATGTCGAGGACGGCCTGTTCGCCGTCGCCGATGACCGCGCAGTCGATGAACTCCGCGATCGGCTCCGGGTTGAAGGCCGCGTGGCCGCCCGCGAGGACGATCGGGTGGTCGACGGTGCGGTTGCGGGCCTCCAGCGGGATGCCGGCGAGGTCCAGCGCCGTGAGCATGTTGGTGTAGCCCAGCTCCGTGGAGAAGGACAGGCCGAACACGTCGAAGGCGGAGACCGGGCGGTGGCTGTCCACGGTGAACTGCGGCACGTTGTGCTCGCGCATCAGCTCTTCGAGGTCGGGCCACACGCTGTAGGTGCGCTCGGCGAGGACGCCCTCGCGCTCGTTGAGCACCTCGTACAGGATCATGACGCCCTGGTTGGGCAGCCCGACTTCGTACGCGTCCGGGTACATGAGGGCCCAGCGGACGTCGCAGCTCTCCCACGGCTTGACCGTGGAGTTGAGTTCGCCACCGACGTACTGGATGGGCTTCTGCACGTGCGGAAGCAGGGCCTCAAGCTGAGGGAAGACCGACTCGGTCATCACGCGACTTTCGTGAAGCGGGCAGGGGGCAGCTATCTAGCGTACCCCGATGGCTCAGCCGCCCCCACCGCGTGATCACTTCAAGGCCGTCCGCAGGGCGGGGGCGGAGGCCTTCGCCCAGATGCCGGGAAGCTCCCGTTCGCTCCGCTCGGCCAGGGCCTCCTCGCGGCCGTAGAGCACACCCCAGGTGAAGGCGGACTCCCCCGCGTCGGCAGCCTGGTCCGCGAGGCCGCGCAGGGCCTCACGGGCCACCACGCTGTCCTGGTGGTCGCCGAGCAGGCTCTGCACCTTCTTCACGGCCTTGGCCAGGCGTTTCGCCGGTTTGCCGAGCTCGGGCACGGCCGAGTCCGCCGCGTACCGGACGCGTTTGGCCGCCTTGCGGGCCTCGTGGAGGGCCAGGTCCCGTTCCCGGCCCTTGTCGAGGGCGAGCGCGGCGTCGATGCGGGTGGCGAGGCGGGCGTAGTCGCGGAGCACCGCCTTGGGGAGGACCTTCCCCGGGGACTTGGCGGCGCCGTCGAGCAGCGGGGGCGCGTCCAGCAGGGCGTCGAGGGCGTCGAGGAGGGTGACGTAGCGGTCGCTGTCGAGTGCGGCCAGGGCCCTGCGACGCGATGCGGAGCGCCGGCTGGTGTTCCAGGTCTGCAGCCGGTCGCGGGCCGGGCCGGCGAGGAGGGTGGGGGGCAGTGCGGCGAGGTGGGACCGGAGCCGCTCCATCAGGACCTCCTGGTCTCGGTCGACGCCGAGTTCGGCGGCCAGCCACCGCAGCTCCTCGCCGATGGGGTCGGTGACCTCGCGGTCCAGGACCTTGCGGTAGGTCTTGAAGGTGCTGCGCAGTCGGCGGGTGGCGACCCGCATCTGGTGGACGGAGTCGGGGAGGTTGCGTCGTACGGCCGGGTCATGGGCGATGAGGGTGTCGCGCTGCTCGGTCAGGTACGCGACGACGTGCGCGCCGGCGGTGCCTTCGGGTCCTGCGCCGCCGGAGGGGCGGGCCGGGGGCTCGGCGTCGGTCTCCGCGAGGGCCCGGGCGAGTTTCGAGGGGGCGCCGCAGACCCGGAGGCCGGCTTTGCGGAAGGTTGTTTCTACGGCGTCGAGGAGGTCGGGGTCGACGCCGTCGGCGAGTTCCACCTCGACCTCGGTCCAGCCGGCGGTCGTTTCGCCGCGCTCGGCCACGACCTCGTCGGTGCTCAGTTCCGCGAGGAGTGCCCCGTCGGCGTCGAGGAGGTGGCTGACGTGGCGCGAGGAGACCAGGCGGACCTGTGGTCCGAGTCCGGCGTCGCGGACGCGGGAGCGGACGAGGGCGGCGAGGGCCGGGGGTACCGTGTCGCTGAGCGCGGCCCCGACCTCGTCGCGCACCCCTGGGGAGACGGGCAGTTTGAGGTGCCAGCCCTCGTCCTGGCCGCCCGTTCTGCGCCGCAGGGTGAGACCGTCGGCGGCGAGCCGCCGGTCGGGAGTGTCGTAGTAGACGGCGTCGAGGTCGACGGTGCCCTGGTCGGTGACGGCCGCGATGGCGGCCGTCCCCGTCAGGTCCGGCACCCCGCGCCGGGCAGCTTCGGCCGTGGAGAACTCGAATTTCCGCTCGATCTCGCGCTTTGTGTCCGCCATGTACCGAACTTAGTCCTGAACGGAACACGTCTGCATGATGAAGGGAACATCAGGCTGACAATGGCCGTTGAACCTTGATCGACTGGAGGAGTCCGACCGCTATCCACACGGCGAACATCGACGACCCTCCGTAGGACACGAACGGCAGGGGCAGCCCGGCCACCGGCATGATGCCGAGGGTCATCCCGATGTTCTCGAAGGACTGGAAGGCGAACCAGGCGATGATGCCGGCGCACACGATCGTCCCGTAGAGCTCGGTGGTCTCCCGGGCGATCACGCAGGCCCGCCAGAGGATGACGCCGAGCAGCAGCAGGATCAGGCCCGCTCCGAGGAAGCCGAGCTCCTCGCCGGCCACGGTGAAGACGAAGTCCGTCTGCTGCTCGGGCACGAACTGGCCGGTGGTCTGCGAGCCCTTGAAGAGCCCTGAGCCGGTCAGGCCGCCGGAGCCGATGGCGATGCGCGCCTGGTTGGTGTTGTAGCCGACGCCGGCGGGGTCGAGCTCGGGGTTGGCGAAGGCAGCGAAGCGGTTGATCTGGTACTCGTCGAGGACGCCGAGCTGCCATATCAGGACGGCCCCGCCCACGCCGGAGCCGAGGAGGCCGATCACCCAGCGGTTGGAGGCCCCGGAGGCGAGCAGCACGCCGAGCACGATGACGACCATGACCATGACGGACCCGAGGTCGGGCATCAGCATGACGATGCCCATCGGGGCGGCGGCCAGGCAGAGCGCCTTGACGACCGTGCGGTGGTCCGGATGGGCGAGGTCGCCCGCGTCCACCCGGGTGGCGAGCAGCATCGCCATGACCAGGATGATCGTGATCTTCACGAACTCGGACGGCTGGAGGGAGAATCCGCCGCCGATCACGATCCACGCGTGGGCGCCGTTGATGGTGGCGCCGAGGGGGGTCAGCACGGCGAGGATCAGCACCAGCGAGAGCCCGTAGAGGACCGGCACGGCTCCGCGCAGGGTGCGGTGGCCCAGCCAGACGGTGCCGATCATCAGCACCAGGCCGATGCCGGTGTTCAGGGCGTGCCGGGCGAGGAAGTAGTAGGGGTCGCCCTGGTTCAGGCTGGTCCTGTTGCGGGTCGCCGACCACACGAGCAGGGCGCCGAGGAGGGACAGGGCGAGCGAGGAGAGCAGGATCGGCCAGTCGAGCCGGCGCAGCACGGAGTCGCGGGCCGTGAGTTTGGCCATCGGGCCGCGCTCGGGCGCGTACCGCGAGACGGAGAACTTGTTGGCGGTTGGCATGTCGGTATGGGGTCCTCAGTCGTGCCGTGTCGGGGGTGGCCCGGCGAGTGCCGGCGGTTCCAGGCCCTCCGGGGACGGCGGTACGTACGGCCGGATCTCGGGGGATTCGATGGAGCCGTCGGGGTTGATCCTGGGCAGTTTCGTCTCCGGGGCCGGCAGCAGGGCCCTCTTCGGGTCCTGCTTCCCGTCCATGGTCAGACCGTAGAGGGCGTTGTAGAGGTTGCGCACGGCGGGGCCGGAGGCGCCGGAGCCGGTGCCGCCCTGGGAGATCGTCATGACGATCGTGAAGTCCTTGGTGTAGGTCGCCAGCCAGGACGTGGTCTGCTTGCCGTAGACCTGGGCGGTACCGGTCTTGGCGTGCATCGGGATCTTGTCCTGGGGCCAGCCGCCGAAGCGCCACGCGGCGGTGCCGCCGGGTTCGACGACCATGCGCAGCCCCCTGTCCAGGTCCGCGACGGTCTGGGTGTCGATGGGGAGCCTGCCGTGGGACTGGGGCTTGATCATCTCTACGTGTTTGCCGTCGGGGCTGATCACGGCCTTGCCGACGGTGGGGTTGTACAGGGTGCCGCCGTTGCTGATGGCCGAGTAGGCGGTGGCCATCTGGATGGGGGTGACGAGGACGTCGCCCTGGCCGATGGCGAAGTTGATGCTGTCGTAGGCCTTGAGCTGGTTGCCTTCGAGGCAGCTCTCATAGGCGATCTGCTCGACGTAGGTGCCGCCCCGTTTGCCCTGCTTGCACCAGGAGTTCTTGTTGGCCGCCCAGAAGCTCTGCTTCCACCGGCGGTCGGGGATGCGGCCCTTGACCTCGTTGGGCAGGTCGATCCCGGTCTCCGAGCCGAGTCCGAACTCCCGGGCGGTCCGGTAGAACCAGTCGTGGGCGTCCTTCTTGGGGCTGAGGCCGCCGTCGCGCTGCCACTCCTTGTGCCCGAGGGCGTAGAAGACGGTGTTGCAGGAGAACTTGAGGGCCTCGGCGAGGGTGATGGGGCCGTGTCCCTTGGACTCGAAGTTCGCGAAGCTCCGGCCGCCGAGGCTGTAGGAGCTGCTGCAGTTGTACTTGTCGTTGAACTTGTAGCCGGCCCGGACGGCGGCGCTCGCGGAGACCACCTTGAAGATGGAGCCGGCGGGGGCCATGCCCTGGATGGCCCGGTTGAGCAGCGGGTAGTTGGAGCCCTTGCTGGTGAGTTTGGCGTAGTCCGCGCCGGAGATGCCGCCGACCCAGGCGTTGGGGTCGTAGTCGGGCTGGGAGGCCATCGCAACGATGCGGCCGGTCTTGGCCTCCATGACGACGACGGCGCCCGAGTCGGCCTCGTACTTGCGGCCGGTGATGTTGTCGGTCTCGTTGCGGACGACCTTCATCGCCTGCTGGAGCTCGTACTCGGCAACGGCCTGGACCCGGGCGTCGATGCTGGTGACGAGGGTGGACCCGGCGATTCCGGGGTCGGACTTGGTCTGGCCCATGACCCGGCCGAGGTTGTCGACCTCGTACGAGGTGACCTCCGCCTTGCCGCGCAGCTGCCGGTCGTAGGTGCGTTCGATGCCGGAGCGGCCGACCTGGTCGGACCGCAGGTGCGGGGAGTCGGTGTCCTTGGCCTTCTGGATCTCGTCGTCGGTGACGGGCGAGAGGTAGCCGAGCACCTGGGAGGTGCGGGCTCCTCCGGGGGCCGGGTAGCGGCGGACGGCGGTGGGCTCCGCGGTGATGCCGGGGAACTCCTCCGGGCGTTCGCGCAGCTGGAGCGCCTGCTGGGTGGTGGCTTCGAGGGTGACCGGGATCGGCTGGTAGGGGGAACCGTTCCAGCAGGGCTTGGGCGTCTGGGAGTCGCAGAGCCGGACCTTGTCCATGACCTCCTTGGGGGTCATGTCCAGGACGGCGGCGAGGCGGGTCATGACGCCCTTGCCCTTGTCCTTCATCTTCATGAGCGCGGTGCGGCTGGCGGAGACGACCAGGCGGGTCTCGTTGTCGGCGAGGGGGACCCCGCGGGCGTCGAGGATCGAGCCGCGCACGGCGGGCTGGACGACCCGCTGGACGTGGTTGCTCTTGGCCTCGTGGTAGTACTCCGCGCCGTTGCGGATCTGGAGGAACCAGAGCCGGCCGCCGAGGGTGATGAGCATGGAGAAGACGAGGACCTGCATGATGACGAGCCTGATCTGCACCCGGGAGGTGCGGCCGGTCTCCGGGACGTTGGTCACGTCTGCTCCTCCCTCACAGCTTCTTGACGCTCTTCACACCCTTGGCCGGCTTGACGCCCTTTATACGGACGGCCTTGTTGGCGCGGACCCGCGCGGTCTTCAGGCGCAGGCCGCCGCGCTGGCTGCCGATGCGCAGGCCGGTGCCGCCGGCCAGCCAGCCGGCGGAAACGTCGGCGGCCTTGTTGGCGGGGCCGCCGCCGGCCTCGACGGCCATCGGGTCGTTCTCGGCCCGGCGGGCGAGCGCCATGATCCACGGCACGGTGAACGGCGCGAGCAGCAGGTCGTAGAGGGTGGCGGTGAACACCAGCCCGGTCAGGCCGACGTGGCGGGCGGCGGTGTCGCCGACCAGGGCGCCCACGCCCGCGTAGAGCAGGGTGGAGCCGATCGCGGCGGCGACGACGGTCAGCATCGGGCCCCAGGCGGAGCGGAACCGCCCGCCGTCGGGGCGGACCAGGCCGGCGACGTAGCCGATGACGCACAGAACGAGCGCGTACCGCCCGGCCGCGTGGTCGGCGGGCGGCGCCAGGTCGGCGAGGAGTCCGGCGCCGAAGCCGATGAGCGCACCACTGACGTGCCCGTACACGAGTGCGAGGGACACGACGGTGAGGAGGAGCAGGTCGGGTACCGCGCCGGGCAGTTGGAGCCGGCCCAGGACGGTGACCTGGATGACGAGGGCGACCACGACGAGCGTGGCCGAGAGCAGGATCCGGTTGAAGCGCATACGGGGTCGGCTCCTAGTCGTCGGCCGGCTGGGCCGCCAGGCTGGCGGACCCGGACGGAGTGACCGTGACGGTGACCGTCGGGGTGGGCTTGGGGGCCTCGGGCTTGGGCGGCAGAACGGCGTCGCGCGGGTCCTCGCGCGGCGGCATCACGACGACGCCCACGATGTCGAGGCGCGAGAAGCCGACGAACGGACGCACCCATACGGTGCGGGTCAGGTCGCCGCGGGAGGGGTCGACCTTGACGACCTCGCCGATCGGAACGCCGGGCACGAAGGGCTTGTTGCCGCGCGAGCCGAAGGTGACGAGCCGGTCGCCGGGGCTGACCTTGGCCTTGCCGTTGAGCATCTGGACGGACAGGGCGCGGTCTCCCTGGCCGGTGGCGAAACCGAGTTCGCCGGTCTTCTCCAGGCGCGTGCCGACCGTGAAGTCGGGGTCGTTGGCCAGGACGACGGTGGAGGTGTCGGGGCCCACCGTGGTGACCCGGCCGACGAGCCCGTCGCCGTTGAGGACGGTCATGTCGCGCTCGATGCCGTCCTTGCTGCCGGCGTCGATGGTGACGGTCCAGGAGAAGCCCTGGGCCGCTCCTATGGCGATGACCTCGGCGCCCTTGATGCCGTACTGTCCGGCGCCGGCCCGCTTGAGCATCTCGTCGAGCTCGTGGATGCGGCTGCGGGTCTGGTCCTCGCTGCCCAGCTTGGCCTTGAGGGCCGCGTTCTCGCGCTCCAGCGTGGCGATGCGGTTGTGGCGCTCCCCGGAGTCCCGTACGGCCCCTATGGCGTTGGCGACCGGATCGACCGCGGTCGCCACACCTTCCTCGACCGGCCCGAAGACCGCTGCGGCGGCCTGCCGGGCACCGTCGACCGGTGACTCCTCGCCTGCCCTGATGTCCACCGTGATCAATGCGAACGCGATGGCGATCAGAAGCACCAGGAGCAGCCGGCTTTCTCGTGTGTCCCTCACGTGCGGCGGCCGTGCCTTCCTCGTCGGAATTCTCTTTGCCTGTATATCAACGATCCGCCGCACGGGCCCGGTAGCACCCGTACGGCGGATCCTTGTGCTCCGCTTACCCCCTCCGGCAGGGAGGGGCGTTGTCAGCGACGGGGCTGAGCGTCCAGGACCTGCTGGAGGGCCTCGAACTCCTCGACGCACTTGCCGGAGCCGAGCGCGACGGAATCGAGGGGGTCCTCGGCGATGTGGATCGGCATGCCGGTCTCACGGCGCAGCCGCTCGTCGAGGCCGCGGAGCAGGGCGCCGCCGCCGGTCAGGACGATGCCGCGGTCCATGATGTCGCCCGAGAGCTCCGGCGGGCACTTGTCGAGCGTCGTCTTGACCGCGTCGACGATGGAGTTGACCGGCTCCTCGATGGCCTTGCGGACCTCGGCGGCCGAGATGACGACCGTCTTGGGCAGGCCCGAGACCAGGTCCCGGCCGCGGATCTCGGTGTGCTCGTCCTTGTCGAGGTCGTACGCCGAGCCGATGGTGATCTTGATCTGCTCGGCGGTCCGCTCACCGAGGAGGAGCGAGTACTCCTTCTTGATGTGCTGAATGATCGCGTTGTCGAGCTCGTCGCCGGCCACCCGGATGGACTGCGCCGTGACGATTCCGCCCAGGGAGATGACGGCGACCTCGGTGGTGCCGCCGCCGATGTCCACGACCATGTTGCCGGTGGCCTCGTGGACGGGCAGGCCCGAGCCGATGGCGGCAGCCATGGGCTCTTCGATGATGTGCACCTGGCGGGCGCCGGCCTGCGTGGACGCCTCGATGACTGCGCGGCGCTCCACTCCCGTGATGCCGGAGGGAACGCAGACCACGACGCGCGGGCGAGCCAGGTAGCGACGCTTGTGGATCTTGAGGATGAAGTACCGGAGCATACGCTCGGTGATCTCGAAGTCGGCGATCACGCCGTCCTTGAGGGGCCTCACGGCGACGATGTTGCCGGGCGTGCGCCCGATCATCTTCTTCGCCTCGGAGCCGACCGCCAGGATGCCGCCGGTGTTCGTGTTGATGGCGACCACGGACGGCTCGTTCAGGACGATCCCCCGGCCCCTCACGTACACCAGCGTGTTGGCGGTCCCGAGGTCGATCGCCATGTCACGGCCGATGAACGACATGTTGTTCCCCTTGTTCCCCATGAGGAGCGTCTGGCCTTCCAGTTGAAAGCGGCTGCTGTCAGGTCGGCGAGGTGGGTGTGTGGGTGGAGGCCCCATCGTAGTGCCGGGGTGCGGACACCGCGCGACGGGACTCCGGCAATCCCGCCGGAACGGATACCCGCCCCCTCAGTGGTGACGACGTGTCCTGCCCAGGCGTTCCCGCTCGCGCCCGGAATTACCTGGGGGCGACCGAAATTACTTCGGTCGCCCCAGGTCATGAGCGCTATTCGGCTGATGTCTCGTCAGGAAGGACTGATCAGAGCGCGGGGAAGAAGAGCTTCAGCTCGCGCTCGGCCGATTCCTCGGAGTCCGAGGCGTGGATCAGGTTCTCCCGGGTGACGGTGCCGAAGTCGCCCCGGATGGAGCCGGGCGCCGCGGCGATCGGGTCGGTAGGTCCGGCCAGCTGGCGGACGCCCTCGATGACGCGTTCCCCTTCGACGACCAGGGCCACGACCGGGCCGCTGGACATGAAGCCCATCAGCGGCTCGTAGAACGGCTTGCCCTTGTGCTCGCCGTAGTGCGCCTCCAGGGTCTCCTGGTCGAGCGTGCGCAGCTCCAGGGCGGGGATGGTCCAGCCGGCCTTCCGCTCGATGCGGCCGATGATCTCGCCGACCAGGCCACGACGGACGGCGTCGGGCTTGAGCAGGACGAGGGTGCGCTGGGTCATGTTGCGGCTCCTTGCGGCATACGGGTGCGGTGGGACGAATCTACAGGGCCGTCCGGGGAGGTCCGGCCGCCCGGGGGCCGGGGCCGGGCGGCCCGGAGCTCCGTCAGGCAGTGTCGGACGCCGCGGGCGCCGCCGGCGCCTCCTGCGCGGCCGCCCAGCGCTCCTTGATCGAGTCGATCCTCCGGCCGTAGTGCACGGAGCACCACCACAGGCCCGCGAAGACCGCGCCGAGGAAGAACATCGTCGGGACGACGAAACCGCTCGCGACGAGCCCGATCTGCAGGGCCCAGCCCAGCTGGACGGCCCCGGGCCGCGACAGCATCCCGCACAGCAGCACCGACAGCAGCATCGCGACCCCGCACACCGTCCAGACCGTGGCCTGGGTCAGGTCCGGGTCCTTCATGGCGACCAGTCCCGCGAAGCCGATCACGAAGAACTCGCCGATCAGCGTGCTCGCACACAGCGTGCGCATCCTCAGCCCCTCTTCAGCAGCAGGCGGGCCTCGCCCACCGTGATCACGGAACCGGTCACCAGGACCCCGGCCCCTCCGTACTCGGCCTCTTCCTCGGCCAGGGTGATCGCCGCCTCCAGGGCGTCGTCCAGCCGCGGCTCCACCTGCACCCGGTCCACGCCGAAGACCTCGACGGCGACGGCCGCCAGATCGTCCGCGCCCATCGACCGGTGGCTGGAGTTCTGCGTGACCACGACCTCCGCGAAGATCGGCTCGAAGGCCTCCAGCACCCCGCGCACGTCCTTGTCCTCGCTCGCGGCCACGACGCCGATGAGCCGGCTGAAGCCGAACGCCTCGGTCACCGCCTCCGCGGTGACCGCCGCGCCCGCCGGGTTGTGGGCCGCGTCCAGGATCACCGTCGGGCTGCGCCGCACGACCTCCATGCGGCCCGGCGAGGTCACCGACGCGAAGGCCTTGCGTACCGTGTCCACGTCCAGCACCCGGGCGTGCTGCCCGCCGACCCCGAAGAAGGCCTCGACCGCGGCGAGCGCCACCGCCGCGTTGTGCGCCATGTGGGCGCCGTACAGCGGCAGGAAGATGCCGTCGTACTCGCCGCCCACACCGCGCAGCGTCAGCTGCTGCCCGCCGACCGCGACCTCGCGCGAGACGACGCCGAACTCCATGCCCTCGCGGGCCACCGTCGCGTCCACCTCGACGGCCTTCTTCAGCAGCACCTGGGCCGCGTCCACCGGCTGCTGCGCCAGGATGACGGTCGCGTCCTGCTTGATGATGCCGCCCTTCTCCACCGCGATCTCACCGGGCGTGGAGCCGAGCCGGTCGGTGTGGTCCAGGCTGATCGGGGTGACCACGGCGACGGAGCCGTCGATCACGTTGGTCGCGTCCCAGCTGCCGCCCATGCCGACCTCGACCACGGCCACGTCCACCGGGGCGTCCGCGAAAGCCGCGTAGGCCATCCCGGTGAGCACCTCGAAGAAGGACAGCCGGAACTCCTCGGCGGCGTCGACCATCTCCACGTACGGCTTCACGTCGTGGTACGTCTCCACGAACCGCTCGGCCTCGATCGGCGCCCCGTCGAGGCTGATCCGCTCGGTGATCGACTGCACGTGCGGGCTCGTGTAGCGGCCGGTGCGCAGCTCGAAGGCGTTCAGCAGGGCCTCGATCATGCGGGCCGTGCTGGTCTTGCCGTTGGTCCCGGTGATGTGGATGGAGGGGTACGCGCGCTGCGGCTCGCCCAGTACGTCCATCAGCGCCGCGATCCGCGACACCGAGGGCTCCAGCTTGGTCTCGCCCCAGCGGGTGGAAAGCTCCTGCTCCACCTCCAGCAGCGCCTTGGCGACCTCCGGGTCGACGGGCCGGGCGGGCACCGGGTCCCCCTGGGGCGGGCCGGCCTGGGCGCGCAGGGTACGGCTGCCGGCCTCGATCACCGCCAGGTCGGGGTCGCGGTCGGACTCTTCCGCCACGATCTGGTCGAATTCGTCGAACGCACCGGCGAGGTCTTCGTCGTCGTGGCGGTCGTGGCTCTCGGGCTGCTGGTCACTCACAGGGCCAGTCTACGGACGGCCACCGGGAGGACTTCCGGCCCGGCCGTTTCGGGACCTTCGGCGCCGGAAGTGACCTGATCGTCATGCAAGCTGTGCGAGCAGCAGATAGCGGAACAAATGCCGCAGGCCAGCACCAACAAGACAGCTTCCGGCCGCGGCATAGGGACGACCTGCGGACAGCCGACACCCTCGTCCACGCGCGGGGGCACGGGATCGTCCTCAATGAGCCGTCCGTGGTCGCCGTCAAGGCGGGCACCACCACCGCCGTTCACCTGATCGAGGAGCCGATGGCCGCGGCGATCGGGGCCGGACTGCCCGTGGCGGAACCGCTCGGCTCCATGGTTGTGGACATCGGCGGCGCCACCTGCCAGGTCGCCATCAGACGGCGTACGGCGAAGGCCCCCGCACCGGTCCGGTGCGGGGGCCTTCGGCGTCGTACGAGGGACTACGCGGCGGGCAGCGTCTCCAGCTGGGCCTGGATCCGGGCGATGTCCGCCTCGGCCTTGGCCAGCCGGCCCTTGATCTTGTCCACGACGTTGTCGGGGGCCTTGGCCAGGAAGGCCTCGTTCCCCAGCTTCGCCTCGGCCTGCGCCTTCTCCTTCTCGGCCGCGCCGAGGTCCTTGGTCAGGCGCTTGCGCTCGGCCTCGACGTCGATCGTGCCGGACAGGTCCAGCGCGACCGTGGCGCCGGCGACCGGAAGGGTCGCGGTGGCGCTGAAGGAGTCGCCTTCGGGCTGGAGCCGCAGCACCTGGCGGATGGCGGCCTCGTGGGCGGCCAGCACGGTGCCGGTCAGGTCCAGGCGGGCCGGGACCTTCTGCTTGTCGTCGAGGCCCTGCTCCTTGCGGAAGCGGCGGACCTCCTTGGTCAGCGTCTGGACGCTGCCGATCTCGGCCTCGGCGGCGTCGTCGCGGAAGCCGCCCGGGGTGTCAGCCCCAGGAACCGCCACAGCCTTCGGCCAGTCGGCGATGACCAGCGACTCGCGCCCGGTGAGGGTGGTCCACAGGGTCTCGGTGACGAACGGGACCACCGGGTGCAGCAGGCGCAGCATGACGTCGAGGACCTCACCGAGGACCCGGGCGGAGACCTTGGCCTGCTCGCCGCCGGCGAAGAACGTCGTCTTCGACAGCTCGACGTACCAGTCGAAGACCTCGTCCCACGCGAAGTGGTAGAGCGCCTCGCTGAGCTTCGAGAACTGGAAGTCCTCGTAGTACGCGTCGACCTGCGCGATCGTCTTGTTCAGGCGGGAGAGGATCCAGCGGTCGGTGGCCGACAGCTGCTCGGCCGACGGCAGCTCGCCCTCGATCGTGGCGCCGTTCATCAGCGCGAAGCGCGTGGCGTTCCAGATCTTGTTGGCGAACTTGCTGGACGCCTGGACCCAGTCCTCGCCGATCGGGACGTCGGTGCCGGGGTTGGCGCCCTTGGCCAGGGTGAAGCGGACGGCGTCGGAGCCGTACTTGTCCATCCAGTGCAGCGGGTCGACGACGTTGCCGAAGGACTTCGACATCTTCTTGCCGCGCTCGTCGCGGACCAGGCCGGTGAGCGCGATCGTCTTGAACGGGACCTCGCCGTCCATGGCGTACAGGCCGAACATCATCATCCGGGCGACCCAGAAGAAGATGATGTCGTGGCCGGTGACCAGGACGTCGGTGGAGTAGAACTTCGCCAGGTCCGGGGTCTTCTCCGGCCAGCCGAGCGTGGAGAACGGCCACAGGCCGGAGGAGAACCAGGTGTCGAGGACGTCGGTGTCCTGCGTCCAGCCCTCGCCGGTCGGCGCCTCGTCGTCCGGGCCGAGGCAGACGACCTCGCCGTCCGGGCCGTACCAGACGGGGATGCGGTGGCCCCACCACAGCTGGCGCGAGATGCACCAGTCGTTGAGGTTGTCGACCCAGTCGAAGTAGCGCTTCTCCATCTCCACCGGGTGGATCGCGACGCGGCCGTCGCGGACCGCGTCACCGGCGGCCTTGGCGAGGGTCTCGACCTTGACCCACCACTGGAGGGACAGGCGCGGCTCGACGGTGGTGCTGCAGCGCGAGCAGTGCCCGACGGAGTGCAGGTACGGGCGCTTCTCCGCGACGATCCGGCCCTGCTGGCGCAGCGCGCCGACGACCGCGGAACGGGCCTCGTAGCGGTCCAGGCCGATGAAGGGGCCGTGGACGGTGATGACACCGTGCTCGTCCATGATCGTCATGTTGGGCAGGTTGTGGCGCTGCCCGATGGCGAAGTCGTTCGGGTCGTGCGCCGGGGTCACCTTGACGCAGCCCGTGCCGAACTCCGGGTCGACGTGGGTGTCCGCGACGACGGGGATCGAGCGGTCGGTCAGCGGGAGCTTGATGAGCTTGCCGACCAGGTGCTTGTAGCGCTCGTCGTCGGGGTGGACGGCGATGGCCGTGTCGCCGAGCATCGTCTCGGCGCGGGTGGTGGCGACGACGAGGGTGTCCTCGCCCTCCCCGTACTGGATGGAGACGAGCTCGCCCGCGTCCTCCTGGTACTCCACCTCGATGTCGGAGATGGCCGTCAGACAGCGGGGGCACCAGTTGATGATGCGCTCGGCGCGGTAGATGAGGCCGTCGTCGAAGAGCTTCTTGAAGATGGTCTGGACGGCCTTGGACAGGCCCTCGTCCATTGTGAAGCGCTCACGGGACCAGTCGACGCCGTCGCCGAGGCGGCGCATCTGGCCGAGGATCTTGCCGCCGTACTCTTCCTTCCACTGCCAGACGCGCTCGACGAACGCCTCGCGGCCCAGGTCGTGGCGGGACTTGCCCTCCTCGGCGAGCTGCTGCTCGACCTTGTTCTGGGTGGCGATGCCGGCGTGGTCCATGCCGGGCAGCCACAGCGACTCGTAGCCCTGCATGCGCTTACGCCGGGTCAGGGCGTCCATGAGCGTGTGCTGGAAGGCGTGGCCCAGGTGCAGGGAGCCGGTGACGTTCGGCGGCGGGATGACGATGGTGTATGGGGGCTTCTCACTCGCGGGATCTGCCGTGAAGTACCCACGCTCTACCCAGCGCTCGTAGAGCTTCCCCTCTACATCGGCCGGCGTGTAGGCGGTCGGCAGTTCGGAGTCGGGGCTGCTGGGTGTTTGCGTGTTCTCGGTCACGGGGCTCAGTTTAGGGCCGTAACAGTCCAGTCATGAAACCGGTTGGAGAGGGGCCCGGCGCCCTGGCGGGCTTCGGCTTCCGACAGGATGTGAGGAACGTATAAGCAACCTCAGAGGGGGACGCGGGATGAGCTACAACCAGCCGGGGCCTTACGGACAGCAGCCTCAGCAGCCCGGACCGTACGGACAACAGCCTCCGCCGCCCGGACCGTACGGCCAGCCCGCGCAACCGGGCCCGTACGGCCAGCCCGCGCCCCCGCAGCCGGGCTACGGCTACCCGCAGCAGCCGGGCGTCCCGCCGCAGGGCTACCCCCAGCAGCCGCCGACCCCGGCCTACGGCTACCCCCAGCAGGCCCCGTACGGCGGCCAGCCCCCGAAGAAGTCCAAGGCCGGGGTGATCATAGGCGTGGTCGTGGCGGTCGCGGTGATCGCGGGCGGCGGCTGGTACCTCCTGGGCGGCGGCGCGGGCGGCAACATCTCCGCGGACACCAAGGGCTACAAGCTGGTCGCCCCGGAGTCGGTGGACGACTTCAAGAAGGACCCGAAGTACAAGGAGAAGCCCTTCACCGACAAGGACAAGAAGGAAGCCGAGGCAGTGGGGGTCAAGAACCCTCAGCAGGTCGGCATGGAGTACAAGTCCGGCGACCCGAGTAACCCGCTGTCCATCAAGGCTCTCCAGTTCACCGGTGTCTACGGCGACATCGCCGACCCTGAGAAGGCTGTGGACGCGTACTTCGCCCAGGCCAAGGAGAGCACCGTCAAGGACGACAAGGAAGGCGTGGCCGAGCTCCTCGGTAGCCCCAAGTCCATGACTCCGGCCGGTTTCAAGGGCGCTGTGATGAAGTGCCAGGAGTTGAAGCTCACTCCGAAGAAGTCGAGCTCGACGACGGCTCCGCAGATCAAGGAGTTTGCCATGCCCCTCTGCATCTGGGGGGATTACAGCACCCTGACGGTGGTCACAGCCTCGGACGTGGCCTCAGTCCTCGGCGGCGGCAAGGGCTACACCATGGAGCAGACCTCGGAATTCGCCGCGAAGCTCTACAACACCAGCCGAACCAAGGCCTGAGCGCGGCAACGGCCGACGTGGCCAGGGACCTCCCTCCACGTCGGCCGCCACAAGCTCGTCCTTATGCCTTGAAGCAGGCGGCGGACGCGTCCCCCTCCCGCACGCCGATGTTGACCAGGGCCGAGTAGCACTGGATCCAGCCTGCCGGGTTCCACGGGTCGGCGCCGGAACGACAGGCGGACTCGATCTTGGGGCCGACATTGTAGCCAGCTTCGTGCAGGTAGTACTGGCAGTCCCCCTGATCGGCAGCCGCAGGCGAAGCCGCCAGAATCGGCAGCGAGGCAGCAGCGAACGCCACCGCCAACGCTCCGCCCATACGCTTCATGTTCATACTTCGCACCCCTCTGTGAAAGCGACGTCGAGACGAAGTCGATCAAGAAAGCAGCCACCACCCCAAGCCGAATAGAACATCCGTCTGATTATCGATCAGGATCGTCCGAACCGCGTAGAAGGGGCGCCCCCGGTGGGGACGCCCCTTCTACGTGCTGCTCGACTGCTCTGCGTCTAGGCCGACTTCTCGTGCGGGCCCTGGTCCTTCGGGACGATGCGGGGGACCAGCGTCGGGTTGACGTTGGAGCGGACGACGTCCGCCGTGATGACCACGCGGGCCACGTCCTTGCGGGACGGGACCTCGTACATCACCGACATCAGGACCTCTTCCATGATGGCGCGCAGGCCGCGCGCGCCCGTCTGGCGCAGGATCGCCTGGTCCGCGATGGCCTCCAGCGCCTCGCGCTCGAAGTCCAGCTCCACGCCGTCGAGCTCGAACAGGCGCTGGTACTGCTTCACCAGCGCGTTGCGCGGCTCGATCAGGATCTGGAGCAGGGCCTCGCGGTCCAGGTTGTGCACCGAGGTCAGGACGGGGAGGCGGCCGATGAACTCGGGGATCATCCCGAACTTCACCAGGTCCTCCGGCATGACCTCCTGGAACTGGTCGCTGGCCTCGATCTCGCGCTTCGAGCGGATCGTCGCCCCGAAGCCGATGCCCTTGGCGCCCGCGCGCGACTCGATGATCTTCTCCAGGCCGGCGAAGGCACCGCCCACGATGAAGAGCACGTTCGTCGTGTCGATCTGGATGAACTCCTGGTGCGGGTGCTTGCGGCCGCCCTGCGGGGGGACCGAAGCCGTCGTGCCTTCCAGGATCTTCAGGAGGGCCTGCTGCACGCCCTCGCCGCTCACGTCGCGCGTGATCGACGGGTTCTCGCTCTTGCGGGCGACCTTGTCGATCTCGTCGATGTAGATGATCCCGGTCTCGGCCTTCTTGACGTCGTAGTCGGCGGCCTGGATCAGCTTCAGCAGGATGTTCTCGACGTCCTCGCCGACGTACCCGGCCTCCGTCAGCGCCGTCGCGTCGGCGATGGCGAACGGGACGTTCAGCATGCGGGCCAGGGTCTGCGCCAGCAGCGTCTTGCCGGAGCCCGTGGGGCCCAGCAGCAGGATGTTGGACTTCGCGAGCTCGATCGCGTCGTCGCGGCCCTGCGCGCCGCCGTTCTCGCCGGCCTGGACCCGCTTGTAGTGGTTGTACACCGCTACCGAGAGCGCCTTCTTCGCCGGCTCCTGGCCGACGACGTAGCTCTCCAGGAACTCGTAGATCTCACGGGGCTTGGGGAGTTCCTCCCACCGGACCTCGGAGGTCTCCGCGAGCTCCTCCTCGATGATCTCGTTGCAGAGGTCGATGCACTCGTCGCAGATGTACACACCGGGTCCTGCGATGAGCTTCTTCACCTGCTTCTGGCTCTTTCCGCAGAACGAGCACTTGAGCAGGTCGCCGCCGTCACCGATGCGTGCCACGAGGTGCTTCCCCTTCGCCTGGGAGACGCCTGGTTCAGCGCTCCTGGTGCCTCATATCCGACGGTACCTTGCCGGGGGCCCCGTGCGGGGCCCCCTTGACGTGGTTCACATCCCGGAATCCGGTGGTGTGTCCCCGCCAACTGGCGGCAAGGATCAGAAATTGCTGCTCTTGCGGGTGGAGATGATCTGGTCGATCAGGCCGTACGCGAGGGCGTCCTCGGCCGTGAGGATCTTGTCGCGCTCGATGTCGTCGCGGATCTTCTCGATCGGCGTCGTCGAGTGCTTGGCCAGCATGGTCTCCAGCTGGTCGCGCATGCGCAGGATCTCGTTCGCGGCGATCTCCAGGTCGGAGAGCTGCTCACGGCCGGTGCCGCCGGAGGGCTGGTGGATCAGCACGCGGGCGTTCGGCAGGGCCATGCGCTTGCCGGGGGTGCCGGCGGCGAGCAGCACGGCGGCGGCGGAGGCCGCCTGGCCCATGCAGACCGTCTGGATGTCCGGCTTCACGAACTGCATCGTGTCGTAGATCGCCGTCAGCGCGGTGAACGAGCCGCCGGGGCTGTTGATGTAGATCGAGATGTCGCGGTCCGGGTCCATCGACTCCAGGCACAGCAGCTGCGCCATGACGTCGTTGGCCGAGGCGTCGTCGATCTGAACGCCGAGGAAGATCACGCGCTCTTCGAAGAGCTTCGCGTACGGGTCGTACTCGCGCACGCCCTGCGAGGTGCGCTCGACGAAGCGCGGGATGACGTAGCGGTTGTCCACCTGCGGGCCGGAGTAGAGGCCGCTCGCGGAGAAGTTGTTCTGCATCTGGGTGTTCACCATCCTGGTGGCGTTCTGCGGGCTGTCGACTGCTGGGTACTGGCGGTGGTTACCGGGATCAGGCCCCGGTGCCGCCGCCGCCCGGAACGTTGGACGCGGCCGAGATGATCTCGTCGATGAGGCCGTACTCCTTGGCCTCCTCGGAGGTGAACCAGCGGTCGCGGTCACCGTCGCGGATGATCGCCTCGACGGTCTGGCCCGAGTGGAACGCGGTGATCTCGGCCATCCGCTGCTTGGTGCGCAGCAGGTACTGGGCCTGGATCTTGATGTCCGACGCGGTGCCACCGATGCCGGCGGAGCCCTGGTGCATCAGGATGTCGGTGTTCGGCAGGGCGAAGCGCTTGCCCTTGGCGCCACCGGTGAGGAGGAACTGCCCCATCGAGGCCGCCATGCCCATGCCGATGGTCACGACGTCGTTGGGGATGTACTGCATGGTGTCGTAGACGGCCATGCCGGCCGTCACCGAGCCACCGGGGCTGTTGATGTAGAGGTAGATGTCCTTCTCCGGCTCGGCGGCCAGGAGCAGGAGCTGCGCGGTGATCTTGTTCGCGATGTCGTCGTCGACCTGCTGACCGAGGAAGATGATTCGCTCGCCGAGCAGCCGGTTGTAGACATGGTCGCCGAGGCCGCCACCGATGGACGGCTCACCCGCGGCGTAAGGCTTCAGATTCGTCACGTATCCACCTGCTCGTCTCCGACGGCCATGTGCCGTCTCAGCGTCTCGTTCTGGGGCGCGGTCCGGCCGGAGCGGACGGGTCCGCCGGCGCCCGGGTACTCACGTGCCCTCGTATTCATGGACCCTAACGCGCAGGTCGGACAACGCCATCCCGCTTCCCGAACTGTTCGCTCGGAGCGCAAGCTCCGGGGGCCGTGCGGGGGCCGTGCCGCGGCCATGCCGAAGGGCCCGGACGCGGCTGCGTCCGGGCCCTTCGGGGCACTGCTCGGCGGGCTCGGCCCGGGATGTCACCCGGCCTCGCCCGAGGTGTTACTTGGCCTCGTCGGCCTTGACCTCGTCGTCGCCGTCAACGGCGGCCTCGGCAGCCGTCTCGACCTCGTCCTCGTCGTCGGAGAGGTCGACGACCTCACCGTTGGTGTCGACGACCTTGGCGGCCTCGACGACGACCGCGAGGGCCTTGCCGCGCGCGACCTCGCCGACCAGCATCGGGACCTGGCCGCCCTCGACGACCGCCTGGGCGAACTGGTCGGGGGACATGCCGGAGGACTGGGCACGGCGCATGAGGTGCTCGGTGAGCTCCTCCTGGTTGACGCCCAGCTTCTCCTTGTTGACCAGGGCGTCCAGGACGAACTGGGTCTTGATGCCCTTGATCGCCTGCTCCTTGGTCTCGGCGTCGAACTCCTCGACCGTCTTGCCCTGGAACTCCAGGTACTTCGCCAGGTCCAGGCCCATCTGGCCGAGCTGGTGGTGCTCCAGGTTGTGCTTGCGGGTGTTGACCTCGTCCTCGAGGAGCTTCTCGGGGATCGGCACCTCGACGAGCTCCAGCAGCTTCTCCAGGACACGCTCCTGGGCCTGCGTGGCCTGGTCGTACTGCTTCATGTTCTCGAGGCGCTTGCGGCTGTCCGCCTTGAGGTCCTCGAGGGTGTCGAACTCGCTGGCCATCTGGGCGAACTCGTCGTCCAGCTCCGGGAGCTCCTTGGCGGAGACCTTGGTGACCTTGACGGAGACCTCGGCGTCCTTGCCCTCGGCGGAGCCGCCCTTCAGCTGCGAGGTGAAGGTGGCCTCGCCGCCGGCCTCGAGGCCCGTGACGGCCTCGTCGATGCCCTCGAGCAGCTCGCCCGAGCCGATGGTGTACGAGACGTCGGAGGCGACGCCGTCGGGCAGCACCTCGCCGTCGACCTTGGCCTCCAGGTCGATGGTGACGACGTCACCCTCGGCGGCGGCGCGCTCGACGTCCTTGGTGGACGCGAAGCGGTTGCGCAGCTGCTCGACCGACTTCTCGATGTCCTCGTCGGAGACCTCGATGGCGTCGACCTCGACCTCGATGCCGGAGTAGTCCGGGATCTCGATCTCGGGGCGCACGTCGACCTCGGCGGTGAAGGCCAGCAGCTCGCCGTCCTTCAGCTCGGTGATGTCGACCTCGGGCTGGCCCAGCGGGTTCAGGTCGGCCTCGTTGACGGCCTCGGTGTAGAACTTCGGGAGGGCGTCGTTGACGGCCTCCTCCAGCACCGCACCGCGGCCGAAGCGCTGGTCGATGACGCGGGCCGGGATCTTGCCCTTGCGGAAGCCCTTCACCGTGACCTGCTGGTTGATCTTCTTGTACGCCGCGTCGAGGCTGTCCTTGAGCTCCTCGAAGGGCACCTCAACAGTGAGCCGAACCCGCGTCGGGTTCAGGGTCTCAACGGCGCTCTTCACGGTTCGGTCTCCTTGTGGCTGACTGCTTGGGGATCTGCCGTCTCGCTGGAATCAGCGGCCCGGCGGACTTCGGCCCGGTACATCAGACACACGGGCACGCAGCTTGCATAGTAGCCGCAAGCGGCAATCAGCCCACAACGCGATCTTGCGGTGGGCCGCCAGTGGTCGGGGTGGCCGGATTCGAACCGACGACCTTCCGCTCCCAAAGCGGACGCGCTACCAAGCTGCGCCACACCCCGTCGGTGCGACACGTAGGGTACATGCCCGGAGACCCTCTGATGCGCGGTGTTTCCCGAGCCGTTTCGGACAGAGGGCGGCGCGGACACGGAATGTGGTGTGCGCACGGCCGGAACGACCCGCTAGGATGCTGTCCGTGCCACGGTCCCCGGACCTGCGGCGCACGCAATGCGGGCGTAGCTCAATGGTAGAGCCCTAGTCTTCCAAACTAGCTACGCGGGTTCGATTCCCGTCGCCCGCTCTGAGTACTTAAGGGCCAGGTCAGAGGACATCTCCTCCACCTGGCCCTTGGTCGTTCCCGGGGTGCGCGGGCGGGCGGTTGGCGTGGCGGCATGAACGAACCGCTGATCAAGGTGCAGAGCTCCGTCGGCGAGGCTCACGTGAAGGCCGACGCGGAAGGGCTTCGCGTCCTCGCGGAACGGTTGTCGGAGCTCGCCGGCTCCGGCGTACGGGACGGGCACCACCTGCACTGCGATGCGGGCGTTGACGAGGACGGTTCGTCCGGGCTCGTGCTGGACCAGCAGGCGGCGGGGCAGCCACTTTCCGCCACCCCTCCGTGCCCGGTGTGGTGGTCGAAGAGGAGGTCGGCGGCGGTGCCGAGGACGGCTCCGGCCACGGGCGAGCCGCCCGACGGCGTCCGCGGCGTCGGCGAGGTCGTCCGGCGCGTCGGTGAGCGCGTAGGCCGGTTTTCGACCATGAGGTGGGCGGCAATGCGCCGGGGCCCTCGCGGAGCGCGTCCTCGGCTCGTCGTCTGATGCTGCTGCCCGCACCGTCCCCCTCTTGGAGGATCAGGCCCTCGGTGGGAGGCGCGTCGGCGGCGAAGGTCTCGTCGAGGCCGGCGCGGGGTGTGGACGGACAGCCGACCAGTCGCCCCTCAAGCGGAGGGTCTCCCGGCGGGAACTGCCGCCGTCCTCCATCAGGACCGCCCGGCCGGAGGCGGCGGAACCGGCGAGGACGACGCTCAGGGCGTCGGGGAACCGCTCGGCAGCCAGGCGCCTCGCCTGGTCGGCGGGGCGGTTCGGGCCGTCGGAGTCACCGCTCGTGCCGCCAGGCCGGCACATGCGCCATCAGCCGCATCAACCGGGCCCGGACGGTGGGCGGACGGTGGGCGGACGGTCAGAGCTTGATGTTCGCGATCATCGTCGCAAGGGAGTTGAGGAAACGGTTCACGTCGTCCGCGATCGAGCTGGACGCCAGGAAGAAGCCGAAGAGGGCCGCGACGATGGCGGGGCCCGTCTTGATGTGGTTGCCGCGGATCAGCACCACCAGGATGACCGCCAACAGAACCACCACTGACAGCGAAATGGCCACTACTGATCACACCTTCGGTCGTCGTCCCCTGGTCGGCCGGGGGCGCACGGCCGAGAATGCCCCCACATGGACCATCCTCCCACCAACGGGCCACGGTCATACGCCCCGTGACGAAAGGCCATGGTTCCGTTTTCGCCAACCGTCGCGGGCGAGGGGGTTCAGGGGGCCGTAAGGCCCAAGAGGGAACGGACATACGCATACTTCGCGGACAGCCGGTCGCGGGTGGGAGTGTCCAGTACGGAGAGGCGTACGGGGTCGGCGTTGTGCGCGAGGTCGGCTTCCTTGACCAGCAGGGCGCCCGGCGTGGCCAGGATGCGGGCCGCGTACTGCTCGACCGGCTCGCCGGGGCGCTTGGTGACGGCGAGGACCATGTCCTTCACGGACTGCGGGAGAGCGGCGGAATCCAGCCACGTGAGGCTGAGCGCCTCGTCCTCGATCGCGTCGTGCAGCCAGGCCGCCGCCTGCTGTTCGGGGGTTCCGCCGCGTACGCGCACGCCCTCGGCGACGGCCGCGAGGTGCTCGGCATACGGCCTCCCGGCCTTGTCGGTCTGGCCCTCGTGCGCATCGCGCGCCAGGGCCTCGACCTCCAGGAGGGTCAGGGGACTGCTCGTCATGCGATCTCCCTCGCTGCCGTTCGCAGGGCCCGGGCGGCCCGCTGGACGTCCGCCTGCGTCGTACGCCAGTTGGAGAACGCTGCGCGCAGTCCGGCGGTTCCCTCGTGGACGGTGGGGGTGACGAACACCTCGGCGGCCACCGCCTCGCGCAGGGCGGTCAGACGGGCCGGATCGGGGTTGTCGGTGAGGGTGAAGCAGACGACGTTGAGGCGGACCGGGGCGAGGAGGGTGAAGGCGGGGTCCTCCGCCAGGGCCGCGCCGAGGGAGCGGGCGCCGGTGATGTTGCGCTCGACGATCTCCCGGTGGCCCTGGCGGCCGTAGGCGCGCAGCGTGAACCAGGCGGCGAGGGCGCGCAGCCGATGGGAGTTCTCCGGGGTGAGGTGGACGAGGTCGGGGTGCTCGCCGAGGGGGCCGAGGTAGGCGGCGGCGTTCTGGAACACGCGAGCCTGCAGGTCGCGTCGGCGGGTGAACTGGACGGCGCTGTCGTAGGGGACGTTGAGCCATTTGTGGAGGTCGACGCAGAGGGAATCGGAGGCGTCGAGCCCTTCGGCGAGGTGCGCGTGGTCCGGGGAGAGCGCGGCGAAGGCGCCGAAGGCGGCGTCGGTGTGCAGCCAGAAGTCGTGGCGGGCGCGAAGGGCGGCGATGGCGGGGACGTCGTCGAAGTCGACGGTGTTGACGGTGCCCGCGTTGGCGACGACGACCGCCGGTCCGGGGGTGTCGGCCAGTGCCCGGTCCAGGGCGGCGGGGTCCACGGCCTCGCGGCCGGGCAGGGTCGGGACGCGCACGAGGGAGTTGCGGCCGAGGCCGAGGACGGAGAGGGCCTTGGCGATGGAGGAGTGCGGGGCTCCGGAGAGGACGCGGACCGGGCCGAGGGCGCCGGCGCCGTCGTCGGCCGGGGACACGCCGAGGCGTTCGCCGAGCCACTCGCGGGCGATGGCGAGGCCGGTGGTGTTGGACATGGTGGCGCCGCTGACGAAGGTGCCGGTGTGGGCGTCGGAGAGGCCGAACAGCTCGCGCAGCCAGCCCACGGTCTCGCGTTCGAGGTCCTGGCCGGCGCGGTCCATGGAGGAGTTGGAGTTCTGGTCGTGGGCGGCGGTGAGCCAGTCCCCGGCGAGCGCCGCGGGGGTGGCGCCGCCGGTGACGAAGCCGAAGTAGCGGGGGCCGGCGGAGGCGGAGAGCCGCGGCTCCCAGCGGGCGCGGAACGCCGCGAGGGCGGCCTCCGCGCCGCGGCCCCGCTCCGGGAGGGGTTCGGGGTCGGTCGGCTTCGGCCTGTCCGGTACGACGGCGCGTTCGTCGAGGGTGGCGAGCGCTTCGGCGGCGGCGCGGCGGGTGGCGTCGAGCAGGTCGGGGAGCCGTGCGAGGTCGGCGGCGAGCGTGCGGTCCATGGGGGCACGGTAGGGCCCGCGCGGGCCCGCGCGGGCCAGCCAATCGGGGGCGAGTGGCCCGCCCGCGCCCCGTAGGGGACGTCGTAGGCTCGGCGGATGATCGCGGAGCGGGGGCTACGGCAGGTGCGGTGGATGCAGCGGGCGCGGCGGGTTCAGCGGGCGCGAGGGGTGCGGCAGGTGCACGGGGCGGCGCGGCAGGTGCACGGGGCGCGGCCGGTTCAACGGGCGCACGGGATGCGGCAGGCGCACGGGGCGCGGCGGGCTCAGTGGGTGCGACGGGCTCAGTGGGTGCGGGGCGTCGTCGGGGGCGTACTGGCCTTGGGGATGCTCGCGGGGGCCGCGGGCTGCGGTATGCCGCCGGCACCGCCCGCCGCGCCCGGGCCGACCTCCGGGCCGCACGGCCGCTCCGCCCAGCCGGGTACGGAGCCGGACGCGACGCCCGGCACGGGAGCGGCGCCGAACCGCGGCGCGCCCGTGCCCGGGACGACGCCGGACCGGGCGTGTCCCGAGGGCGGGGTACGGCTGGTCGAGACGGGCGGGGACGCGGCGATGGGTCTGCGGGTGGAGGGCTTCCAGCTGGTCAACTGCGGTATGCAGGCGTACGTACTGGAGGGCTACCCGGGGGTGTCGCTGCGGGACGGCCGCAACGATCCGGTGGAGGTCGCGGTGGTGCACGGCACGGCTGGGATCACCACGGGGGTGCCGGACATCGAGGCGGCGCCGCAGCGGGTGACGCTGGCGCCCGGGCAGGCGGCGGCGTGGTCGGTGGTGTGGCGCAACCTCGTCACCGACTCGACGGTGCCGGCCACGACGGTCGCGGTCATGGAGATCGAGCCCCGGCCCGGAGCGCCCCGGCTGTGGCTGCGGCTCGCCCGGCCGTTCGACCTCGGGAACACGGGGAAACTCGGGATCGGCCCGTGGACGGCGGTCACCCGGTGATCGTCTGGCTCAACGGGCCGTTCGGCGGCGGCAAGACCCAGACGGCCTACGAGTTGCGCCGCCGGCTGCCGGGAAGCGTCGTGTGCGATCCGGAGCACGTCGGCTTCGGGTTGCACCGGATGCTGCCGCCCGCCCTCCGCGGTGACTTCCAGGACCTGGCGGCGTGGCGCCAGGGCGTGTTCGAGGTACTGGACCTCGCGGCCCGGCGGCATCCGGGGGTGCTGCTGGTGCCGATGACCGTCACGGAGCCGGCCTATTTCGCGGAGACCGTGGGGCGGCTGCGGGAACGGGGCCACGACGTACGGCACTTCGCGCTGCTGGCGGAGCGGGCGACTGTACTGCGGCGGCTGCGCGAGCGGGGGCTGGGGCGTGGACCGAAGCGGGAGAGCTTCGCGGTGTCCCGCCTCGACGGGTGCCTGGAGGCGCTGCGTGCGCCGGAGTTCGCGCAGCACCTGGCCACCGACCGGCTGACCGTGTCCCAGGTGGCGGGCAGAGTGGCCGCCTCGGCCGGCCTGGACCTCGCTCCGGACACGGACGGCCCGCTCCGGGGCCGGATCCGCCGCGCGGTGGTCGGCGTACGGCACATCCGCTTCGACTAGGGGCTCCGCCGGGCACACCCATGGGTGTCTCTCCGGTCAGGCCGGGCTGGCGGCGGTGCCGCGGGCCGGGAGGGACGTCATGCGGGCGGCCACGGTCGTGGCGGGGCTGCGGGGCAAGCGGTCCGCGATCCGGCCCTCGGCGAGGAAGAGGACCTGGTCGGCTTGGGCGGCGGCCGGGGCGTGGTGACCATGACGATGGCGGCGCCCAGGGAGTCGACGGCGTCTCGGAGCAGGCGGAGCACCGCGGCGGCGGCGGTGGTGTCGAGTTCGAGGGCGGCGGTCGGGGCGTCGGCGGGCCGCTCCCCCGCCGGGAGTGTTGGCGTCCACGCGCCCGCGCCGTCGCCGCAGTCCCAGCACAGTGCCATGGTGTGACGCCTCTCGCCGCCGTCCTGATCGTGGCTGCGACGCCACGAATCAGGGTGGGACAGCGGCCATGGAGCGTGGCGTCCGCGGGGGGGCAGGACACCGTCAGGGGGAGCGGCGGATGAGGAGGAGGGCGCGGTCGTCGTTGACGTCCTTGGCGACCTTCTCGATCAGGTGCCAGGCCGCGCCGTCCCAGCCGGCGGAGACGTAGCGGTCGGCTTCGCCGGTGAGGCGGTCGATGCCTTCGCTGATCTCCCGGTCGGCGGTCTCGACGAGGCCGTCGGTGAAGAGCATCAGGACGTCGCCGCGGCGGAGACTGCCGCGGGCGGGGGTGAACTCGGCGGCGTCGTAGACGCCGAGCAGCGGGCCCTCGCCGGACTTCTCCTGCCAGCGGCCGGTACCGGCGCAGAGCTGGAGGGCGGGGAGGTGGCCGGCCGAGAGGAGTTCGTAGTCGCCGGTCTCCAGGTCCAGGACGAGGTGGATGGAGGTGGCGAAGCCCTCGTCCCAGTCCTGGCGGAGCAGGTAGCCGTTGGCGGCGGGCAGGAAGCCGTGCGGTGGCAGCGCGCCGAGCAGTCCGCCGAAGGCGCCGGACAGCAGCAGGGCCCGGGAGCCCGCTTCCATGCCCTTGCCGGAGACGTCGGTCAGGACGATCTCCAGGGTCCGGCCGCCGTTGGTGCGCGCGGCGACGACGAAGTCACCGGAGAAGGACTGGCCGCCCGCGGGGCGCAGGGCCATCTCGCGGTGCCAGCCGCGTGGCAGGCCGGGCAGTTTGCTCTGTACGCGGATGCGTTCGCGCAGGTCGAAGAGCATGGTGCCGCCGCGCCGCCAGGGCACGCCGACGCGGCTGCGGAACTGTGCGATGACCAGTCCGAAGAACCCGCAGGCCGCGACGACCAGCACGGTGCCGGGGGTGACGCGGGCCGGACCCTGGGTGTACGGACCGAGTACGAGGGCCTCGACGATCAGTGCGGCCGCGGAGGCGGCGTACAGGGCGAGGAGGCTGGCGGGGCGCAGCAGGAGGCCGCCGGCGACGATCGGCAGGACGAGCGCGGACGGCGAGAACCAGACCGGCAGCATCAGCGTGCCGCAGGCTATGGCGGGGACGGTGAGCAGCAGCCCGATGAAGGCGAGCCAGTCGGAGGCGTCGCCGCGGAAGTAGTCGACGGCGGATTTGCGCAGGGCGGTGCGGCCCCGGTGCGACCGCATGCGCATCCGGGCCAGAAGGGTCTCCACGCGTGCTCCGGCCATTGCTTCGGGACCCTATCCATCCTGGCTGTCAATGCGCAGGGGTACCCCCGGACCCGGGGCCCGGCGGCGCCCGAAAACCCTTCGAGTGCGACGCAAAGGCCGGGTGGGAATGGTGGTACGGATCTTGATATGCGCCCTTTGTGCCAAGACGAGCGGGATACCTGGTTCGATCATCCGGAACTGGCGTTCGGCGGGGTCGGCCGCCGGCGGGTCGCGGCCGCAGCACTCCCTAGCGGGCCTGGCAGGTGGGGCACCAGAAGAGGTTTCGGGCGGCGAGACCGGCGGTGCGGATCTCGCCACCGCAGATGTGGCAGGGCATGTTCGCCCTCCGGTAGACGTACACCTCGCCGCCGTGGTCGTCCACCCGTGGCGGCCGGCCCATCGCTTCGGGGAGGTGCTCGTCGCGGACGGTGTCGATGCGGTTGTTGCGTACGCCTTGGCGCATCAGGGCGGCCAGGTCGGCCCACACGGCGTCCCACTCGGCGCGGGTGAGGTCCTTGCCCGGGCGGTACGGGTCGATGCCGTGCCGGAAGAGGACCTCGGCGCGGTAGACGTTGCCGACGCCCGCGACGACCTTCTGGTCCATGAGGAGCGCGGCGACGGTGGTGCGGGAGCGGGAGACACGGGCCCACGCCCGGTCGGGGTCGTCGGCCGGGCGCAGCGGGTCCGGGCCGAGCCGGGCGCTTATCGCGCCCTTCTCCGCGTCGGTGATCCACGCGCAGGTGGTCGGGCCGCGCAGGTCGGAGAAGTACCGGTCGTTGGCCAGGCGCAGCCGGACGGTGTCGGTGGCCGGCGGGGCGGGCGCGGGGCCGACCGCGTACTTGCCGAAGAGTCCGAGGTGGATGTGGATCCACCCGCTCGCCTCGAACCCGAGGAAGAGGTGCTTGCCGTGGGCGTCGACGCCGTCGAGGACGCGCCCGTCGAGGAGGGCGGCGCTCTCGGCGAACCTGCCCTGGGGGCTGCTTACGGCGACCGGCCACCCGGCGAACCGCTCCAGGTGGTCCTCGGCGAGGCGGTGGATCGTATGCCCCTCGGGCACGGCGAACTCCTGGGGAGAATGAAAACGGCCATGCCGCCCCCGCAAGGGAGCGGCACGGCCGGAAGCGGATCAGCCCTGCGGGTGGTGGGCAGGGATCGGGGGGAGCTCGCCGGTCTGCTCGTAGGCGGAGAGCATGTCGATGCGGCGGGTGTGGCGCTCCTCGTCGGAGTACGGGGTCGCCAGGAAGGCCTCGATGAAGCTGACGGCCTCGTCCTGCGTGTGCATGCGGCCGCCGACGGAGATGACGTTGGCGTTGTTGTGCTCACGGCCGAGCTGGGCGGTCTGGACGCTCCAGGCCAGGATGGCTCGGACGCCCTTGACCTTGTTCGCGGCGATCTGCTCGCCGTTGCCGGAGCCGCCGATCACGACGCCGAGGCTGCCCTCGTCCGCGGCGGTCCGCTCCGCGGCGCGGAGGCAGAAGGGCGGGTAGTCGTCCACGGCGTCGTAGATGTGGGGGCCACAGTCGACGGGCTCGTGGCCGTTGTTCTTGAGCCAGTCCACGAGGTGGTTCTTGAGCTCAAAGCCGGCATGGTCGGATCCGAGGTACACGCGCATGTGACGAGTGTGGCACGGGGAGCCCCGACGACCCGCAGCGGGTGTCGCGTAAGTCACTTCTAAAGCTCAAGTAAACCCAAAGAACGCAGATGGGACACGGCAGGACGCCGATCCTGGACGTTCACCCCAAGGCAACGATCCGGATTGAGGTCTTCCGTCCTGCGTTCATCTCAGGTTTGAATGCCGGGGCTCGCAACCCGAGAACCTAAGGATCCGTCCATGAGTTCCACGACGACCCTTCAGAAGGCAGGCGACCCCACCGGCAACTCCGGTGAAGGTCTGCCCTCCGACGGTCTGAAGGCCGGTCTCAAGAACCGCCACCTGTCCATGATCGCCATCGGCGGCGTCATCGGAGCCGGTCTCTTCGTCGGCTCCGGTGGCGGCATCGCCAAGGCCGGCCCCGCCATCCTGATCTCCTACGCGCTGGTCGGCGCGATGGTCGTCTTCGTGATGCGCATGCTCGGCGAGATGGCTGCCGCCAGCCCGAACTCGGGCTCGTTCTCCGCCTACGCCGACCGGGCGCTCGGCCGTTGGGCCGGCTTCTCCATCGGCTGGCTCTACTGGTTCTTCTGGGTCGTCGTCCTCGCCGTGGAGGCCACCGCCGGTGCCGCCATCCTGGAGAGCTGGATACCGGCCGTTCCGCAGTGGGCCTGGGCGCTGATCGTGATGGCGGTGCTTACCGCCACCAACCTCGGCTCGGTCGCCTCCTACGGTGAGTTCGAGTTCTGGTTCGCGGGCATCAAGGTCGTCGCCATCGGCGCCTTCGTGGTCATCGGCATGCTGGCCGTCTTCGGCGTCCTGCCGGGCTCCGACAACCCGGGTGCGGGCTTCGCCCACCTGACCGACGCCGGCGGCTTCTTCCCCAACGGCTACGGCGCCGTCCTCACCGGTGTGCTGATGGTCGTCTTCTCCTTCATGGGCAGCGAGATCGTCACCCTCGCCGCCGGCGAGTCGGAGAACCCCCGCAAGGCGGTCACGCAGGCCACCAACTCCGTCATCTGGCGCATCGGCGTCTTCTACCTCGGCTCGATCTTCATCGTGCTGACGCTGCTCCCCTGGAACGACAAGTCGATCACCGAGAAGGGCTCGTACGTCGCCGCCCTCGACTCGATCGGCATCGCGCACGCCGGCACGATCATGGAGGTCATCGTCCTGACCGCCGTGCTGTCCTGCCTGAACTCGGGCCTCTACACCGCCTCCCGCATGGCCTTCTCGCTCGGTGAGCGCGGCGACGCCCCCAAGGCGTTCGCCAAGGTCAACAAGAACGGTGTGCCGGTCGCCGCGATCCTGGGCTCCACGGTCTTCGGCTTCGTCGCCGTCTACTTCAACTACGCGTTCAAGGACACGGTCTTCAACTTCCTCCTGAACTCCTCCGGCGCCATCGCGCTCTTCGTGTGGCTGGTGATCTGCTTCACCCAGCTGAAGATGCGCGGGATCCTGGTCCGCGAGGCCCCGGAGAAGCTGACCGTGAAGATGTGGCTCTTCCCGTGGCTGACCTGGGCCACCGCCGCTCTGATCATGTTCGTGATCGGCTACATGTTCGTGGACGACGCCAACCGCGAGGTGGTCACCCTGTCCACCCTCGTCGCCGGCGCGGTCGTGGCCGTCGGTGTGGTCCTGGACTTCCGCCGCAAGCGGGCCGCCGTCCAGGGCTGACCGCCCCGGAGAAGTCCCGTACGTACGCCGGAGCCCGGCCCGCCTCGTCAGGCGGGCCGGGCTCCGGCCGATACGGGGGCGGGCGTCAGCCGCGGCGGCCCAGCAGCTTCCAGGCAGCCGGCAGGGCGCCCATCGCGAGGGCCGCCTTGAGGGCGTCGCCGATCAGGAACGGGGTTAGGCCCGCCGCGACGGCGGCGCCCAGGGACATCCCGGTGGCGGCCATGAGGTACGGCACGCCCACGGCGTAGATCACCGCGGAGCCGAGCGCCATCGTGCCCGCCGTACGCAGGACCGAGCGGTCGGCGCCGCGCCGCGCGAGGGCGCCGACGACGGTGGCGGCGAGCAGCATGCCGAGCACGTACCCGAAGGAGGCGCCGCCGGCGCCGGAGGTGCCGCCCGCGAACCACGGCACGCCGGCCATGCCGGCCATGGCGTACAGCGCCAGCGCGAGGAAGCCGCGGCGGGCGCCGAAGGCGGTGCCGACGAGCAGCGCGGCGAAGGTCTGGCCCGTGACGGGGACCGGGGAGCCGGGGACGGGCACCGCGATCTGCGCGGCGATCCCGGTCAGGGCGGCACCGCCGACGACGAGCGCGATGTCGCGCACGCGGCTCGCGGGCAGCAGGTCGGCGAGGACGGCGCCGGGCCGGAGGGAGACGGAAGCAGTGCTCATGAGGGGGCTCCGCGAGGTGGTGGGTGGGGACGATCACCGACGTTAGTGCGCGGCCCGGGGCCGCCCCACCGCCGCCCGGAACAAAGCCCCGCTCCCTGCGTTGGTGGGGATCGAACAAAGCCCACTCCCTCGACCCGCTCGACGTGATCCTCGTCACGAGCAACATCCGACAACACGTCCGTTTTGCACGGACGGCCGCCGCTCAGCAAGACTGTTGGATCCCGCCAAGGCAAGGCGGAGTCCCCACCACCGCTGGGCCGAACGAGAGTACGAGCACTCCTCATGCGTGAGCGCCTGTCAGAAGCACCTCCCCCGATGGGCGACCTGCCCTCGGAACCCCTCAGCCACAGCCTCAAGCAGCGCCACCTGACCATGCTGGGGCTCGGCGGCGTGATCGGCGCCGGCCTCTTCGTCGGCTCCGGCGCCGGCATCGGCATCGCCGGTCCCGCGATCATCTGCTCCTACCTCCTCGCCGGCGTCCTCGCGATGCTGGTGATGCGCGCGCTCGGCGAGATGTCGGCCGCGATGCCCGCCTCGGGCTCCTTCTCCGTCTACGCGGAGCGGGCCCTCGGCCGCTGGGCCGGATTCTCGGCGGGCTGGCTGTACTGGTTCCTGCTGGTCGTGGTGCTGGCGGTGGAGGCCACCGGCGCCGCGAAGATCGCGAACGGCTGGCTGCCCGCGGTCGACCAGTGGATCTGGGTGCTGCTGTTCATGGTGGTCTTCACCGTGAGCAACCTGGCCGCGGTGAAGAACTTCGGCGAGTTCGAGTTCTGGTTCGCCGCCCTCAAGGTCGGCGCGATCGTGCTCTTCCTGATCCTCGGCACCCTCGCGATCTTCGGCGTGCTCCCGGACACGGATCCGGTCGGCACGGCCAACCTCACCGGGCACGGCGGCTTCTTCCCCGAGGGCCTCGGCGGCGTGGTCGCCGGCATGCTCGCCGTCATCTTCGCCTTCGGCGGCCTGGAGGTCGTCACCATCGCGGCCGCCGAGTCCGACGACCCGGCCCGGTCGGTGTCCCGCGCGGTGCGCAGCGCCGTGTGGCGCATCCTCTTCTTCTACGTCGGCTCGATGGTGGTCATCGTGACCCTGCTGCCGTGGGACTCGCTGGAGCCGGGTCAGAGCCCGTACGTCGCCGTCCTCGACTCCATCGGCATCCCGGCGGCCGGCCAGATCATGAACATCGTGGTGTTCGTGGCCCTGCTGTCGGCGCTCAACGCGAACCTGTACGGGTCCTCGCGCATGGTGTTCTCGCTGGCCGAGCGCGGCGAGGCGCCGAGGGGGCTGCTGAAGGTCTCGGGCGGCGGGGTGCCGCGCCGGGCGGTGTTCGCGTCGGTGGCCTTCGGCTTCGTCTCGGTGGTGCTCAACCTGCTGTGGCCGGACACGATCTTCCTCTACATGCTCAACGCGGTCGGCGCCGTCCTGCTGTTCGTGTGGGCGCTGATCGCCGTCTCACAGCTGAAGCTGCGCCGCCGGATCGAGCGGGACATGCCCGAGCGGCTGACCCTGCCGATGTGGCTGTTCCCGTACGCCACCTGGGCCGCGCTGGCCGGGATGGCGGCGGTCCTGGTCCTGATGCTGTTCGACGACTCCGCGCGGCCGCAGCTGCTGTGGTCGACTGGCGCGGCCCTGCTGGTCCTCGTGGTCGCCTTCGCGCGCGAGCGGCGGACCCCGAAGTCCTGACCGCCCGCCGGTCCAGGGCCAGGGCCAGGGCCACGGCCACGGCCCGCGCGAAGGCCCCCGCGCACCCGGCGCGGTGGCCTTCCGCGCGTCAGGTGCGCAGGTATGAGGCTCCGTTGACGTCGAGCACGGTGCCCGAGCTCCAGCGCGCCGCGGGCGAGGCCAGGTGCAGCACGGCGGCGGCGACCTCCTGCGGCGTGCCGACCCGGCCGAAGGGGCTCTGCGCCCGGATCCGCTCGCCCTCCTCCCCTTCGAGCCGCCCGGCGACCCGTTCCGTGGCCACGAAACCGGGGGCCACGGAGGCCACGGCGATGCCGTGCGGGGCCAGGGAGACGGCGAGGGACTGGCCGAGCGCGTGCAGGGCCGCCTTGGTGGCACCGTAGGCGGGGTGGTCGGGCTCGCCCCGGAACGCCCCGCGCGAGCCGATGTTGACGACGCGGCCCTCCCGCCGGCCGTCGATCATGCGGCGGGCGACGCGGTGGGTGAGGTTGGCCGGGGCGAAGAGGTTGACGGCGGCCGTCTGCCGCCAGGCCTCCTGCCAGTCGGCGTAGGAGGTGGTGGGCAGCGGGTGCGCGAGCATCACGGCGGCGTTGTTCACGAGGACGTCGATGCCGCCGAGCGCCTCCTCGGTCTCGGCGGCGAGAGCCTCCACGCGGGCCGGATCGCCGAGGTCTCCGCTGACGAGGACGTGCCCGTCGCCCGGCAGGTCCGCGAGGGTGCGCTCGGCGTCCGCCTGCCGGGCCGTGCAGTGCACCGCGACCCGGTCCCCCTGCTCGGCGAAGGCGGTGGCGATGGCCCGCCCGATCCCCCGGGAGGCCCCGGTGACGAGCACCCCCCGGCCCGTGGCGGCCAATTCCCTTACGCCGTGGTCCCTTCGGTCGTCCACCTGTCCCCCCTGTCATGGCGTCACCAGCGTCCTGTCGGCAGCGTACGGGGGTGATCACGGCCCGTCATCCGGCTGTCCGAATACCGGACTGTGAACGTCCGGTGACCGGACGCTCGGCACACTGGGGCCTGCTCCACCCCCGCACCGACAGGCATGCACCCCATGACCCACAGCATCACCGCCGCACCTCCCGAGCCGCCGCGGACCGACTCCGGTTCCCCTCTCGGCAACGGACTCAAGCAGCGCCACCTCTCGATGATCGCCCTCGGCGGTGTCATCGGCGCCGGACTCTTCGTCGGCTCCGGGGCCGGCATCGCGGCCGCGGGCCCCTCGATCGTGCTCGCCTACGCCGCGTCCGGACTGCTCGTGATGTTCGTGATGCGGATGCTCGGCGAGATGTCCGCCGCCAACCCCGCCTCCGGCTCCTTCTCGGTGCACGCCGAGCGGGCGATCGGCCCGTGGGCCGGTTTCACCGCGGGCTGGATGTTCTGGACGCTGCTGTGCGTGGGCGTGGCCATCGAGGCCATCGGCGCGGCGCACATCATGACGGGCTGGTTCCCGGGCACCCCGTCCTGGATGTGGGTGCTGGCCTTCATGGCGCTGTTCTGCGGCTCCAACCTGGCCGCGGTCTCGAACTTCGGCGAGTTCGAGTTCTGGTTCTCCACCCTCAAGATCGGCGCCATCGGCCTCTTCCTCGGACTGGGCGTGCTGGCCGTCCTCGGCCTGCTGCCCGGCACCGGCGCCCCCGGCACCGCCAACCTGCTCCACGACGGCGGCTTCCTGCCGAACGGCGTCGACGGCCTGCTGGTCGGGCTGCTGGCGTCGGTCGTCGCGTACGGCGGACTGGAGACGGTCACCATCGCGGCCGCCGAGTCGGAGGACCCGGTCAAGGGCGTGGCCAAGGCCGTGCGGACCACCATGTGGCGCATCGCCGTCGTCTACGTCGGCTCCATGCTGGTCATCGTCACCCTGCTGCCGTGGAACGACCCGAAGGTCAGCGAGCAGGGTCCGTACGCGGCCACCCTGGAGCACCTGGGTATCCCGGCGGCCGGCGAAATCATGAACGTGGTCATCCTGATCGCCCTGCTGTCCGCGATGAACGCCAACATCTACGGCGCCTCGCGCATGGCCTACTCCCTCGTCTCCCGCGGGCAGGGCCCGAAGGCGCTGGGCAAGGTCACCGGCCGGGTGCCCCGCCGCGCGGTGCTCGCCTCCTCCGCCTTCGGCTTCGTCACCGTGCTGCTCTCCTACTGGTACCCGGACACCCTGTTCGCCTGGCTGCTGAACATGGTCGGCGGGGTCATCCTGATCGTCTGGGGCTTCATCGCCGTCTCGCAGTTCGTGCTGCGCCGCCGGCTGGAGCGCGAGGCGCCCGGGAAGCTGGTGGTGCGGATGTGGGGCTTCCCGTACCTGACCTGGGTGGCGCTGGCCGGGGTGGCCGCGGTCCTGGTGCTGATGGCGCTGGGCGAGGACACCCGGCTCCAGGTGGTCTTCACCGGCGGGCTCACCGCCGCCCTCGCCCTGACCGGCTGCGTGATGCAGCGGCGGGCGGCCGCCGCCGCCCGCTGACAGCCCCTGGACCGCAGGTGGGCCCCGTGCGAACGCACGGGGCCCACCTGCGTTTCAGAGAGGTGACCCTTACGTGCGAGGTGGAATAGATGCCGCTAGAGTGCAGTTGCGCATTAATTGCAATTAGCGATTGGCACGCCGAGGGGACCGGACAACACGCATGGCCATCTACACGCTTCCTGAGCTTCCGTACGACTACGCGGCGCTGGAGCCGGTGATCAACCCGCAGATCATCGAGCTGCACCACGACAAGCACCACGCGGCCTACGTCACGGGCGCCAACAACACGCTGGAGCAGCTGGCGGAGGCGCGCGACAAGGAGAACTGGGGCGCGCTCAACGGCCTCGAGAAGAACCTCGCGTTCCACCTCTCCGGCCACATCCTGCACAGCATCTACTGGCACAACATGGCGAGCCCGAAGACCGGTGAGGGCGGCGGCGAGCCCACCGCGGCCGACGGCCTGGGCGACCTGGCCGACGCGATCACCGAGTCCTTCGGCTCCTTCGCGAAGTTCAAGAAGCAGCTGACCTTCGCCTCCTCCGCGACCCAGGGCTCCGGCTGGGGCGTGCTCGCGTACGAGCCCGTCAGCGGCCGTCTGGTCGTCGAGCAGGTCTACGACCACCAGGGCAACGTCGGCGTGGCCAGCACCCCGATCCTGGTCTTCGACGCCTGGGAGCACGCCTTCTACCTGCAGTACAAGAACCAGAAGGTGGACTTCATCGAGGCGATGTGGAACGTCGTCAACTGGCAGGACGTGTCCAAGCGCTACGCCGACGCCAGGGCGAACACCCCGCTGCTGATCCCTGCCAAGGGCTGATCGCACCCATAGAACCCGTCCGCCTCGTGATCGTCTTCTCAACCTTCACCGGCGGGCGTGTCGAGCAGAAGACCCCCGTGAGGACGTGACTCACGGGGGTCTTCTGTGTCCGGTGCGGCCTGTGGACTACTCGAAGGACGGACCCTTGGTGCGGGTCCGCTTGATCTCGTAGAAGCCGGGGGTGGAGGCGACGAGCAGGGTGCCGTCCCACAGCCGTGCCGCGGCCTCGCCGCGCGGGGTCGGGGTGACGACCGGGCCGAAGAAGGCGACGTCGCCCTCGCCGTCGGCGCCCGGAACGGAGATCACCGGGGTGCCGACCTCCTGGCCGACCCGGTCGATGCCGTTGTTGTGGGAGGCGCGCAGCACCTCGTCGTACTCGTCGGAGTCGGCGTACGCGAGCAGCTCGGCCGGCAGGCCGACCTCGGCCAGCGCCTCGGCTATGACCTCGCGGGTCGGGCCCTTGTCCTCGTTGTGGATGCGGGTGCCGAGCGCGGTGTAGAGCTTGCCGGTGACCTCGTCGCCGTGCTTCTGCTGCGCGGCCGTCACCACGCGCACGGGGGCCCAGCCCTTGGGGCCGAGCAGCTCGCGGTAGACCTCGGGCAGCTCGTCGAGCTTGTTCTCGTTGAGGACGGCGAGGCTCATCACGTGCCAGCGCACCTCGACGTCGCGGACCTTCTCGACCTCCAGCATCCAACGGGACGTCATCCAGGCCCAAGGGCAGAGCGGGTCGAACCAGAAGTCGACCGGAGTCTTCTCGCGCACCTGGGTCTCGGTCATGTCTCTCCTCGGTGTCGGTCTCAGGCGGAAAAAGGCATCAACGGCGCATGTCCTCCGTGGCCAACCGGGACGCCGTCGCACGCATTCCCGTCGTGCGAGGATTCGGCCCAAGAACGCGATCACGCACGAAGGAGTGCAGGTGCCCGGAGAGAATCTGTCCCGCGAGGAGGCCCGCGAGCGGGCCGAGCTGCTGTCCGTCGACGCGTACGAGGTCGTCCTCGACATTCGGTCGGCGGTGGACGAGGCCGAGCCGGCCGACGGCCCGCGGACCTTCCGCTCGGTGACGACGATCCGCTTCCGCGCCGCGGTCCCGGGCGCTGCCACCTTCGCGGACCTGATCGCCCCTTCGGTCAACTCCGTGACCCTGAACGGGCGGGCGCTGGACGTGGCCGCCGCCTTCGACGGGGCCCGGATCGCCCTGGACGACCTGGCCTCCGAGAACGTCCTGGTGGTGGACGCGAACTGCGCGTACAGCCGCACGGGCGAGGGCCTGCACCGCTTCGTCGACCCGGAGGACGGCGAGGTCTACCTCTACACGCAGTACGAGCCGGCCGACGCCCGGCGGGTGTACGCGAACTTCGAGCAGCCCGACCTGAAGGCGCCCTACCGATTCGAGGTGACCGCGCCCGAGGGCTGGCAGGTGTGGAGCAACGGCGCCGAGGAGTCCCGCGAGGGGCAGACCCGCCGCTTCGCCGAGACCGCGCCGATCTCCACGTACATCACCTGCGTGGTGGCTGGCCCCTACCACTACGTGACGGACACCTACACGCGCGGGGACCTGACCATCCCGCTGGGCGCGATGTGCCGCAAGGGGCTGGCCAAGCACTTCGACGCGGACGACGTCTTCCTCGTCACCAAGCAGGGCTTCGACCTCTTCCACGAGATCTTCGACTACCCCTACCCCTTCGGGAAGTACGACCAGGCCTTCGTGCCGGAGTACAACCTGGGCGCCATGGAGAACCCGGGGATGGTGACCTTCAGGGAGGAGTACATCTTCCGCGGCAAGGTCACGCAGGCCTCGTACGAGCGGCGCGCGAACGTCATCCTGCACGAGATGGCGCACATGTGGTTCGGCGACCTGGTCACCATGAAGTGGTGGGACGACCTGTGGCTGAAGGAGTCCTTCGCGGACTTCATGGGCTCCTTCGGGCTCGTCGAGGCCACCCGCTTCGACCAGGCGTGGGTGACCTTCGCCAACAGCCGCAAGTCGTGGGCCTACCGCGCCGACCAGCTGCCGTCCACCCACCCGATCACGGCCGACATCCGTGACCTGGAGGACGCGAAGCTGAACTTCGACGGCATCACCTACGCCAAGGGCGCGGCGGTGCTCAAGCAGTTGGTCGCCTACGTCGGCCGGGAGGCGTTCCTGGAGGGCGCGCGCCGCTACTTCAAGGCGAACGCGTACGGGAACACCACCCTGGACGACCTGCTGTCGGTACTCGGCGAGGTGTCCGGGCGGGACATGACCGAGTGGTCGCGGTCCTGGCTCCAGACGGCCGGCGTGAACGCGCTGACCCCGATGGTGACCTACGACGCCGCGGGGCGGATCACCGAGCTCGCGGTCGTCCAGGAGGGCGACGAACTGCGGCCGCACCGGGCCGGCGTCGGCCTGTACCGGCTGGAGCCGGACGGCGCGCTGGTCCGCTACGCGCGGGCCGAGGCGGACGTCGCCGGCGCCCGGTCGGTGATCGGGGAGCTGGTCGGGCAGGACCGGCCCGACCTGATCCTGGTCAACGACGAGGACCTCACCTACTGCAAGATCCGCTTCGACGAGGGTTCGCTGGCCACCCTGCGGGCGCACCTGGGTGACCTGACGGATCCGCTGGCGCGGGCGCTGAGCTGGTCGGCGCTGTGGAACCTGACGCGGGACGGCCTGATGCCGGCGCGCGACTTCGTCTCGCTGGTACTGGCGCACGCGGGCCGGGAGACGGACGTCGGCGTCCTGCAGATGCTGCACGCGCAGACGCAGACGGCGGTCACGCACTACGCGGCTCCGGACCGGCGCGAGCAGAGCGGCCGGGACCTGGCGGCGGGCGCGCTGCACGAGCTGCGGGTGGCGGAGCCGGGGTCGGAGCACCAGCTGACCTGGGCGCGCTTCTTCGCGGCGAGCGCGGCGACGGAGGGCGACTTCCAGCTGCTGCTGGGGCTGCTGGCGGGGTCGGCGCGGATCGACGGGCTGGAGGTGGACCAGGAGCTGCGCTGGGACTTCCTGCTGCCGCTGGCCGCGCACGGGGCGGTGGACGAGGGCGTCCTCGCCGCCGAACTGGCGCGCGACGACACCGCGTCGGGCAAGCGGCACCAGGTGCGCTGTCTCGCGGCGCGCCCCTCGCAGGCGGTGAAGGACCAGGCGTGGGCGGCGGTCGTCGAGTCGGACGCGCTGTCCAACGCGCTGGTGGAGGCGACGATCGCGGGCATGCAGCAGCCCTCGCAGCGGGGCCTGCTGGCAGCCCACGCCGGGCGCTACTTCGAGGTGATCGAGCGGGTGTGGTCGGACCGGTCGATCCAGATCGCGATGGACGTCGTGAAGGGGCTCTACCCCTCGCTCCAGGGCGACGCCGCCACGCTGGACGCCACGGACGCCTGGCTGGCGGCCCATGCCTCGGCTCCGCCGGCGCTGCGCCGCCTGGTGCTGGAGTCCCGCGACGACCTGGCCAGGGCCCTTGCCGCGCAGCGGTGCGACGCGGCGGCAGGCAACTAGCCCGAAGCGCCGCCGCCGGGGCTCCGCCCCCGGACCCCCGGTCCTCAAACGCCGGACGGGCTGAAAGATCCAGCCTGGCCGGCGTTTGAGGCGCGGGCTCTGGGGCGAAGCCCCAGTACCGGCGGCGCGCACCGGGTCCCCCGTACGGGCGCACCTCATCGGCAGTCGAACGCCCGTACTTTAGCCCCAGCTTGTCCGCATTTGTCGACAGGCGTGTAACAGGGGTTAGCAGGGCCATGGCCTCAGGGAATCACCGCGTCATGAACCACAACGCACCCCTCCCCCTCGCCCACCTCACCGGCAACCGCCCCCGCGTGCTGACCCTCGCACAGCTGCGCGAGCACGGCGTGAGCGCATCCGAGGCCGCCGAGCGGCCCTGGCGGCAGATCCTCCCCGGCGTGTTCCTGCTCCACTCCGGACCGCCCACCAGTGAGGAGCGGCTGCACGCCGCGCTGCTGTACGCGGGACGGCGCGGCGGGGGCGAGGTCATGATCACCGGGCTGGCGGCGCTGGCCCTGTACCGCTTCGCCTCCGCGCCCCCGCTGCTCGCCCTGTCGCACATCGACGTGCTGGTGCCGGGCACCCGGCGGCTGCGGTCCACCGGCGACGTGCGGATCGTGCGCGCGCGCACCGCGCCCCGGTTCCAGGAGGTCACCGGTCTGCCCGTGGCACCCGTCGCGCGGGCCGTCGCCGACGCCGTCGCGCAGCTGTCCGACGCCGGCGCCGTCCGCCGGCTGCTCAGCGAGGCCGTTCGCAGCGGCCACTGCGAACCGGCCGCGATCGTGCGGGAGCTGACGGTGGCCCGGCTGCTGAGCCGGCCCCATGTGGTGGACGCCGTCGAGGCCCTCCTCGCGGAGGGCCGGGCCAGGGCCGAGGACCGGCTGTACCACCTCGTACGCGGCTACGAGCTGCCCGCCCCCGTCTGGAACGTGGACCTGCGGATCCCCGGCGGCCCGCACCTCGGCGGGGTCGACGCGTACTGGCCCGAGCACTCCGTGGCCGTGGAGATCGACACCCGGGCCCCGCGCCAGGGGGAGGACGAGGAGTGGTCCGAGTGCGTGCGCAAGCGGGAGACCCTGGAGCGGCTCGGGGTGACCGTCGTCCACATCACCCCGCGCAAGCTCCGCGACTGGCCCGAGCAGCAGGCCGCGGTCATCCGGACCGCCCTGACGGCCGCCGACGGGCGTGAGCCCGCCGCCTACCTGGTGGTACTGCCCAGGTGAGGCGAGTACTCCGGGGTGCTCCACAGCAGCCGCCCCGGATGCACACCCTCCACCACCGACTCCACCCGGAAGCGGGTGCGGCGGCCTCCGTCGGCCGCGAACTCCGTCCGGGCCCGGCCGCTGAGCTGGAGGACGGCCCCGCTCTCCCAGTCCGGGAAGAGCAGTCCGGCCCGCGGGTCGGCCGTCAGGTTCCCCAGGGTCAGGAACATCGCGTTCCCCGCGTAGTCCGGCCAGGCCAGCTCGACCGGGGAGAGCACCTCCACGAATCCCGGCAGGCCGCCGCGGTGGCTGGCGTCGGCCCCGTCAGCCTCCGCCGTGGTGGCGACGAAGAAGGTGTCGGCGCGCCGGACGGCACGCACCTGGCCGGGGGTCAGCGCGCCTCCGCGGCGCACCACGCCGGCCCCCTCCGCGACCAGTTCCAGCGGCTGACGCTTCTGCAGGTACTTGGGGCAGTTGGCGAAGACCTGCTCGGCCTCGACGGCGAAGCCCCGCGGCGTCGCCGCGAGGGTTCCGTTCAGCCGCATTCGGCGCCGGGTGCGCGGATCGAGCGCGATGGTCCCGATCCGGGTCCCGTCGGCGGCCAGCGCCTCGGCGAGCGGGTCCCCGGCCGGCACCCCTCCCACGACTGCGATCCGGTGCGGGCCGGTGGCCCGTACGAAGCCGGGCGGGCCGGTGAGCAGCGAGGCCCACATCCGGCCGGCGCCGTCGGCGGCCCCGACGACCAGGTGCGGCTGGAGCTCCAGGAAGGCCGCGGCGACCTCGCGGATGCCCGTACCGATCGAGCGGCCGACGTGTTCGGCCGGCCCGCGCACGCCGACCCGCTCCTGCACCGCCAGCGACCCCCAGTGGTAGACGCCGCCCATTAGAAGAACCCACAGGTCGGCGCCCCCGTGGTGGGGGCGGGCGCGTCCTCGGCGCCGGTCGGTACGGAGATCTCCAGGCGGGTGCCGTCGGGGTCGTGGAAGAAGATGCCGCCGGAGGCCGCGCCCTCGCCGTGCGCGACGACGCCCTCGTAGGCGAACGCGACGCCCAGGCCGCGCAGCCGCTCCTCGTACGCGCGCACCTCCTCGACGGCGTCGGCCGAGAACGCCAGGTGGTGCAGTCCGGCCGCGGCCGGCGCGTAGGCGCCGTCGGCCTGCTGCCAGAGCGTGAGGACGAGTTCGCCGTCCCGGCCGAGGAAGGCGAAGCGGCGGTCCTCCTCCTTGCCCTCGCCGAGCACCTGGAAGTCGAGGGCGTCCCGGTAGAAGGCGAGCGAGCGCTCAAGATCGGTGACGTTCAGGCCGACGTGCCCGGTGCGGAGCTTGCTGATGACGGTGGTCATGACGGGTCCTTCCCCAGAGGCCGTTCCACGAGTTCTAACCTTCTAAATCTAATTTAGAGGTTAGTGCGGGTGGCGTCAACCGTTCACGTACTCTTGAGGGGTTAGCGAGCAAGGAGACGGCCATGACGACGGCGGACGCACGGCCCCTGACCGGGGAGCCGATCGCCCTCGATCTGCTGAACACCCGCTGGATGCAGGAGGGGGAACCCGTCGACCTCTTCGCGGGGGCCTTCGGGCTGAGCCGGGTCGAAGGGCTCGCGGTCTGGCTGGAGTCCGCCGGACTGGCCGGCCGCTTCCGGGCCGACGCCTCGACCCTCGTCCATCTGATGACCGCGCGCGAGGCACTGGCCCGCGCGGTGGCCGACCCGGCCGACGAGAGTGCCCGCGCGCTGGTCGACGCCGTACTCGAGCACGGCCGCATCCGCGCCACCCTGACCGCCGAAGGGCCGGGAGAGCGCGCCGAGTTCGACGACCCCACCTGGGGTCCGGCCTGGACGGCCGCCCGGAACTACCTGGAGCTGCTGGGCTCCGCGCCCGAGCGGATCCGCAAGTGCGCCTCCGAGACCTGCGTCCTGCACTTCCACGACACCTCGCGCAACGGCACCCGGCGCTGGTGCTCGATGTCCGCCTGCGGAAACCGGGCGAAGGCCTCGCGCCACTACGCGCGCACGCGCGAGCGCTGACCGCTCGAAATCTGTCACACCCCCACCGGCGCACGACCCGGCCCGCGTACGGGCTTGGGGCCACTAAGTCGATAAATCAACTCTTCGACCTTAGTGGTTCGCACCACTGTGCCCGGATACGGCCCCGCTGGCGGATGCTCCGCGCTGGCGAGTCTCCGCCACCGTAGGTCTCGGTCGATGACATCCCTCCCCAAAGACCTGTCGCTTGAGGAAAGCTGACCGGTCATCCGGCACCGAAATCCGGACCGTATCTTTCACTTACCAGGGATGCTGATGACCCTCGAATCCCCCAGCTCCATACCCGGGGCCAGACGCGTCGCGCGCGTCGCGGCCGCGGCCGGCCTGGTCGCCGCGCTCGCGGCGACCGGCGCCGCGCCCGTGTTCGCGGCGACCGGCGCGGACACCCCGGGCACCTCACCTGCGGTCAAGTCGGCCGACCAGAAGCTCGGTTCGGCCGACGTCGAGCTCCTCCAGGAGGCCAAGGCCAAGGGTGACGCGAACGTCACCGTCATGGTCGCGACCGCCCCGGGCCAGACCAAGCAGGTCGCCGACCAGCTGGACGCCGTCCAGGGCGCCTCGGTCGGCCGGACGTACGACAACCTCGGTTACGTGCGCGCCACCCTGCCGACCGGCCAGGCGGAGGCCGCGCTGAAGGCGGCCGCCAAGCTGTCCTCGGTGCACGGCATCGACCTGCGCCACGAGATCCAGCTGCCGGACCCGCGTCCCGACGCCGGCCGGGAGACCGGCACGGTCCAGCGGACCGCGGCCGAGACGTACGCGGCGCCGGACGGGAACACCCCGGCGAAGAACCCGTACAACCCGTCCTTCGAGACCGGCGCGGTCGACTTCGTCGCGAACAACCCGCAGGCCGACGGCCGTGGCGTGACCATCGGCATCATGGACTCGGGTGTCGACCTCGGCCACCCGGCCCTGCAGAAGACCACCACCGGCGAGCGCAAGATCGTCGACTGGGTGACGGCCACCGACCCGATCACCGACAACGACGGCACCTGGCGCGCGCAGATCACCCCGGTCACCTCCGCGGGCGGCACCTTCACCGCGGGCGGCCAGAGCTGGAAGGCGCCCGAGGGCAGCTTCCAGTGGAGCCGGTTCAGCGAGTCGATCACCGCCACCGGCGACATGGCGGGCGACGTCAACCGCGACGGTGACACCACCGACCGGTTCGGCATGCTCTACGACGCGGCCGCCGGCACCGTCCGCGTCGACACCGACCAGGACGGCGACTTCACGGACAACGAGCCGATGAAGCCGTACAAGGACGGCTACCAGATCGGCTACTTCGGCACGGACAACCCGGCGACCGAGGTTGCCGAGCGGATCCCGTTCGTGATCGAGATCCGCAAGGACGTCCCGATGGACCCGCTGGGCGGGGACTGGGTCGGTAAGAAGGCCGACTTCGTCAACATCGGCATCATCGAGTCCGAGCACGGCACGCACGTCGCCGGCATCACCGCCGCCAACAGCCTCTTCGGCGGCAAGATGAACGGCGAGGCGCCCGGCGCGAAGCTCGTCTCCTCGCGCGCCTGCTCCTGGTCCGGCGGCTGCACCAACATCGCGCTGACCGAGGGCATGATCGACCTCGTCGTCAACCGCGGCGTGGACATCGTCAACATGTCCATCGGCGGCCTGCCCGCGCTGAACGACGGCAACAACGCGCGCGCGGAGCTCTACCGCAACCTCGTCGACACCTACGGCGTCCAGCTGGTCATCTCGGCCGGCAACTCCGGCCCCGGTGTCAACACCATCGGCGACCCGGCCCTCGCGGACAAGGTCATCTCCGTGGGCGCCTCGGTCTCCAAGGAGACGTGGGCCGCCAACTACGGCTCCGCCGTGAGCACGAAGTACAACATGTTCCCCTTCTCCTCGCGCGGTCCGCGTGAGGACGGCGGCTTCACGCCGACCATCAGCGCCCCCGGCGCGGCCATCAACACCATCCAGACCTGGCTGCCCGGCGCGCCGGTGAAGGAGGCCGGCTACACCCTGCCGGCCGGTTACGGCATGCTCCAGGGCACCTCGATGGCCTCGCCGCAGGCGGCGGGCGCGAGCGCCCTGCTGATCTCGGCCGCGAAGCAGCAGAACATCAAGCTGACCCCGGCCTCCCTGCGGGTCGCGCTCACCAGCTCCGCGAAGAAGATCGACGACGTCCCGGCGCACGCGCAGGGTTCGGGTCTGATCGACGTGGGCGGCGCGTGGGAGTCCATCCAGCGCGACGCCAAGGCCAACGAGTTCACCGTCAAGGCCCCGGTCGACACCGCGATCGACCAGTTCCTGAAGACCCCGGGCTTCGGCACCGGCCTGTACGACCGCGAGGGCGGCCTCAAGGTCGGCCAGAAGAAGGTCTACAACGTCGTCGTCACCCGCACCACGGGCGTCAAGTACGGCACCCGTCACGACCTCAGCTGGCGCAACAACGACGGCACCTTCAAGGTCGTCGGCGGCTACGACTACGTCACCCTGCCGCTGAACAAGCCCGTCACCATCAAGGTCGAGGCCAACGCCAAGACCGCCGGCGTCCACAGCGGCATCCTGCAGCTGGACGACGAGACCACCGAGGGCATCGACAAGCAGATCCTGACGACCGTCGTGGCTTCCGCCCCCCTGGCCGCGCCGTCGTTCTCCCTGTCGCAGTCCTCCTCCGTGCAGCGCAACTCGCACACGTCGTACTTCGTGACCGTGCCGCCGGGCGCCAAGAGCCTTGAGGTCGCCCTCGGCGGTCTCGCGGCGGGCGCCCAGACGCGCTTCATCGCGATCCACCCGTACGGCGTGCCGGTCGACCCGACGGCCACGACCAACTGCTACCCGAACTACGACAACCCGGCGAACACCTGTCGCCCCGACGTGCGCTCGTACCCCGAGCCGACTCCGGGCGTCTGGGAGATCGAGGTCGAGGCCCGTCGTACGTCGCCGGTCCTGGACAACCCGTTCAAGCTGGACGTCTCCGTGCTCGGCGCGGCCTTCGACCCAGCGGTCAAGGTCCTGCCCGAGGTGAAGCAGGGCACCCCGGCCCAGGTCCAGTGGAGCGTCAAGAACGCCGGCGCGGCCATCACCGGCGGCAAGCTCAAGGGCGGCCCGCTCGGTTCCGCGAAGGTCGCCAAGCCGACCCTCGCCAACGGTGAGACCCAGACCACCGAGATCGCGGTGCCCGCGGGCACCTCGCGCCTCGACGTCGCCATCGGCAAGGTGTCCGACACCGCCGCCGACCTCGACCTCGAGGTCTACAAGGACGGCGTCAAGGTGGGCTCCGCCGCCGACGGCGACTCCGAGGAGGCCGTGAGCCTGGTCAACCCGGCCGCGGGCACCTACACCGTCAAGGTGATCGGCTACGCGATCCCGTCCGGTTCCACCACCTACGACTACCGCGACGTGTTCTTCTCGGCCGCCCTGGGCTCCGTCCAGGTCGACGAGGCCGCCGCGGTGAACCTCGCCACCGGCGCCACCGCGCAGGTCTCGGCGAACGTCCTGGTCACCAGCGCGGCCCCCGAGGGCCGCCAGTTCTTCGGCCAGGTCGAGCTGCTCAACGCCCGCGGCACCGCCGCCGGCACCGGCAGCGTGCAGATCGAGAAGGTCCTCCCCTAGCACCTTCAGCACCTTCCGCAACGGAACCCGAGGGGGCGGCGCTCTGACGAGCACCGCCCCCTCGGGCCGTTCTCCCCCGGCCGGCTGCGGCCTGCCGAGCGTGCGCGGCGACTCGGCGTACGTGCCCACCGCCTGCGCGACCACGTCGGGGTTGGTGCCGAAGGCCTTGGGCTCCAGGTTCTTCGGGCCGTCGCCGAGCAGTGGCTGAGCTCCCTCGGAGTGGGTTTCGGCCTTCGGTCGATCATGTCCGGATAGCGGACGCGACAGACCGGGCTTTAATCGGCCCCGACCAGGCAAAACGGTCGCCCGGGGGCCGTGAAACAAGGCCGCCACGCATGCGTCACAGGTGTTCACATACAGAACACCGTCCGGTCCTCGGACAATGGATTGGACAAGGCTCGTGGGGTCGAACGCATGATGGCCTCACGCGCGCACGCGACGTATGGATCAAGAGGAGTCAACGTGAGGGTCGGAATCGTCGGAGCCACCGGTCAGGTCGGCGCAGTCATGCGCAGCATCCTCGCCGAGCGCAAGTTCCCGGTGGACGAGCTGCGCCTGTTCGCCTCGGCCCGGTCCGCCGGCTCGACGATCGAGTGGGAGGGCCGCGAGATCACCGTCGAGGACGCCTCCACGGCCGACTACTCCGGCATCGACATCGTGCTCTTCTCGGCGGGCGGCGCCACCTCGAAGGCCCTGGCCGAGAAGGTCGCCTCGCAGGGCGCCGTCGTCATCGACAACTCCTCCGCCTGGCGCAAGGACCCCGAGGTCCCCCTCGTCGTCTCCGAGGTCAACCCGCACGCGATCAAGAACCGGCCCAAGGGCATCATCGCGAACCCGAACTGCACCACCATGGCGGCCATGCCGGTGCTGCGCCCGCTGCACGACGAGGCCGGCCTGTCCGCGCTGATCGCCACCACCTACCAGGCCGTCTCCGGCTCGGGCCTGGCCGGTGTCGCCGAGCTCGACGGCCAGGTCAAGGCCGTCTCCGAGGGTGCGACCGGGCTGGTCCACGACGGCGGGGCCGTCGACTTCCCCGAGCCCGGCGTCTACAAGCGCCCGATCGCCTTCAACGTGCTCCCGCTCGCGGGCTCGATCGTCGACGACGGCTCCTTCGAAACCGACGAGGAGCAGAAGCTCCGCAACGAGTCCCGCAAGATCCTGGAGCTCCCGGAGCTCAAGGTGTCGGGCACCTGCGTGCGCGTGCCGGTCTTCTCCGGCCACTCCCTCCAGATCAACGCCCGCTTCGACCGCCCGATCAGCGTCGAGCGCGCCTACGAGCTGCTGAAGGACGCCGCGGGCGTGGAGCTCTCCGAGATCCCGACCCCCCTCCAGGCCGCCGGCAAGGACGCCTCGTACGTGGGCCGCATCCGCGTCGACGAGACGGTGGAGAACGGCCTCGCGCTCTTCGTGTCGAACGACAACCTCCGCAAGGGCGCCGCGCTGAACGCGGTCCAGATCGCCGAGCTCGTGGCCGACGAGCTGCGCGGCTGACCCCGCCGCCGGCACGAAGGGAGGGCGGGCGCCGACGGCGTCCGCCCTCCCGGCACGTCAGGGCCGGCGCACCTCGAACTGGAAGCAGCCGAACTCGGCGGCGCGGACGTGTACCAGGGCCACCTCGGGCTCGGCGAAGGCGTCGGCCAGGGCCCGCTCGATCACCCCGTCGGGATCCTCCCCGAGATCCAGGACCCTCCCCCCGAGGATGTGCCCGCGGGAGTCGTAGCGCCGGGCGGTGCGCCGCACCCCCGCCCGGGCGAAGGGGTACCCGCCGCCCCCGGCCGGCCCCGCGCAGGCGCCCGCGTGGATGAAGACCGGCCCCTGCTCGTCGTAGGCGCCCGGATCGGCCCCGGTCCGCGCCGCCCAGCGGCGCAGCGGCGCGTACGAGACGAGCGCGATCCGCTCCCCCGCCGCGCTGGCCCGTAGGCAGCACCGCAGCGGTGCCCCGCCCTCGGTGTCGGTGCGGGGGACGCAGTCGCGTCCCGCGTCGTCGCGTACGCGGAGCTGCAAGAGCGCCGTCTCCTCAATGGGCCTCGCCCGGTATCTGCTGGTCATGGCCACCAGCCTGCCGAGGACGGCGGCCGCTGTCCGGCAGGTTCGCGACGTCGCGTTCGCCCGTGGATTACTCCGAGGCGGTGACCCTCCCCCCATGGAAGGATGTCGGGGCAACGTCACCATCGAAGGAGATGACCGCGTGCCAGGCACGAATCTCACCCGTGAAGAGGCTCAGCAGCGTGCGAAGCTGCTCACCGTCGACTCGTACGAGATCGAACTCGATCTCAGCGGTGCGCAGGAGGGCGGGACCTACCCGTCCACGACCACCGTGCGCTTCCAGTCGGCCGAGGCCGGGGCGGAGACCTTCATCGACCTGGTCGCCCCCGCGGTGCACGAGGTCGTCCTCAACGGCAAGTCGCTCGACGTCGCGGCCGTCTTCCGCGACTCGCGGATCGCCCTGACGCACCTCGTGGCCGGGGCCAACGAGCTGCGGGTCGTCGCGGACTGCGCGTACACCAACACCGGTGAGGGACTCCACCGCTTCGTCGACCCGGTCGACCAGCAGGCCTACCTCTACACCCAGTTCGAGGTGCCGGACGCGCGGCGGGTCTTCGCCAGCTTCGAGCAGCCCGACCTGAAGGCCACGTTCCAGTTCACCGTGACGGCCCCCGAGGGCTGGACGGTCATCTCGAACTCCCCGACGCCGGAGGCCGCGGACGTCAAGGACAACGTCTGGCGCTTCGAGCCGACCCCGCGCATCTCCTCGTACATCACGGCGCTCATCGTCGGCCCGTACCACGCGGTGCACAGCTCCTACGAGGGCCCTGACGGCCAGAGCGTGCCGCTCGGCATCTACTGCCGGCCCTCGCTCGCCGAGTTCCTCGACGCGGACGCGATCTTCGAGGTGACCCGGCAGGGCTTCGACTGGTTCCAGGAGAAGTTCGCCTACGACTACCCCTTCGCCAAGTACGACCAGCTCTTCGTCCCGGAGTTCAACGCGGGCGCGATGGAGAACGCGGGCGCGGTCACCATCCGCGACCAGTACGTCTTCCGCTCGAAGGTGACGGACGCGGCGTACGAGGTGCGCGCGGAGACCATCCTCCACGAGCTCGCCCACATGTGGTTCGGCGACCTCGTCACCATGGAGTGGTGGAACGACCTGTGGCTGAACGAGTCGTTCGCCACCTACACGTCCATCGCGTGCCAGGCGTACGCGGAGGGCTCGAAGTGGCCGCACGCGTGGACCACCTTCGCCAACTCCATGAAGACCTGGGCGTACCGGCAGGACCAGCTGCCGTCCACGCACCCGATCATGGCGGACATCCGTGACCTCGACGACGTCATGGTCAACTTCGACGGCATCACGTACGCCAAGGGCGCCTCGGTGCTCAAGCAGCTCGTCGCCTACGTCGGCATGGACGCCTTCTTCAAGGGCGTGCAGGCGTACTTCAAGGCACACGCCTTCGGCAACACGCGCCTTTCGGACCTGCTGGGCGCCCTGGAGGAGACCTCCGGCCGCGACCTGACCGCCTGGTCGAAGGCGTGGCTGGAGACGGCCGGCATCAACGTCCTGCGCCCCGAGATCACCACCGACGCCGACGGTGTGATCACCACCTTCGGCATTCGCCAGGAGGCGCCGCCGCTGCCCGCCGGGGCCCAGGGCGAGTCCACCCTGCGCCCGCACCGCATCGCGGTGGGCCTGTACGAGCTCCAGGACGGCGCGCTCGTGCGCACCGACCGGATCGAGCTCGACATCGACGGCGCGCTGACGTCGGTGCCGGAGCTCGTGGGCCGCGCCCGCCCGGCGGTCGTCCTGCTGAACGACGACGACCTGTCGTACGCGAAGGTCCGCCTCGACGAGGAGTCCCTCGCCGCGGTCACCGCGCACATCGGCGACTTCACGGAGTCCCTCCCGCGCGCCCTGTGCTGGGCCTCGGCCTGGGACATGACCCGTGACGGGGAGCTCGCCACCCGCGACTACCTCTCGCTGGTGCTCTCGGGCATCGGCAAGGAGTCCGACATCGGCGTCGTGCAGTCGCTGCACCGGCAGGTGAAGCTGGCCATCGACCTGTACGCCGACCCGGCCTGGCGGGAGGAGGGACTGGCGGCCTGGACCGCGGCCACCCTGGAGCACCTGCGCGCGGCGGAGCCGGCCGGCGACCACCAGCTGGCGTGGGCGCGGGCCTTCGCGGCGACCGCCCGTACCGAGGAGCAGCTGGCGTACCTGTCGGCGCTGCTGGACGGCTCGGCCGTCATCGAGGGCCTGGCCGTCGACACCGAGCTGCGGTGGGCGTTCCTGGAGCGGCTCGCCGCGACGGGCGTCGCCGACGAGCCGGCCATCGCGGCGGAGCTGGAGCGGGACGCGACGGCGGCCGGCGAGCGCCACGCGGCGACGGCGCGGGCGGCCCGCCCGACGGCGGACGCCAAGGCCGGGGCGTGGGCCTCGGTGGTGGAGTCAGGCGACCTGCCGAACGCGGTGCAGGAGGCGGTGATCGGCGGCTTCGTCCAGACCGACCAGCGCGAGCTGCTGGCCCCCTACACCGAGAAGTACTTCGCGGCGGTCAAGGAGGTCTGGGAGACGCGCAGCCACGAGATCGCCCAGCAGATCGCGGTGGGCCTGTACCCGGCCCTCCAGGTCTCGCGGGAGACCCTGGACGCCACGGACGCCTGGCTGGCCTCGGCCGAACCGAACGCCGCGCTGCGGCGGCTGGTGTCGGAGTCCCGCGCGGGCGTGGAGCGCGCGCTGAAGGCGCAGGCGGCCGACGCCGCCGCTTCCGCTGCCGCTCAGGTCTGAGGACCGCCGAGCTCCCGGGGCTCGCGTCCCGGACCCCGCGCCTCAAACGCCGGCGGGGCTGGATTTTCCAGCCGTCCGGCGTTTGAGGACCGGGTCCGGGCAGAGCCCGGGAAACGGAGAAGGGGCGGGGAGGGGAGCCGGCTCCGCGCAGCGGCGTCCCGCAGCCTGCGTCAGGGCCTGGCGGCGACGGTCCGCAGGGCGGTGAGGACGTGCGCCACCGCGGGAGCGGACTCGGCGCCGCGACGGACCGCAGCGATCACGTGCCGCGTGGGCCGGTCCCGCGAGAGCACCCGTACGGCCACGCCCGAGGCCCGGCTCGACACCATCCGCGGGACCAGGGCCACGCCCATGCCCGCCTCGACCATGGCCAGGATGGCCGTCCAGCCCGATGCCGAGTGGGCCTGTTCGGGGACGAAGCCCGCCGCCTCGCACGCGCCCCGGGCGATCTCCGACCACGGGCCGCTGCCCCCGTAGATCCACGGGTCCCCGGACAGGTCCGCCAGCCTCAGTTCCGCCGCGTCCCGCAGGGGGTGCCCCGGAGGGAGCGCCACGTCCAGCGGGTCCTCCATCAGCGTGACGCGCGTGAACCGCCGGTCCCGCACGGTCGGCGCGTGGGCGGCCAGCGACAGCGCCAGGTCCACGCCCCCGGCCGACAGCAGCTCGTACGATTCCGCGGCCTCGGTCTCCCGGACCCGGACCTCCACCCCGGGGTGGGCCCTGCGCAGTTCCGCCACCGCCGGGACCACCAGCGCGGGGACGGCGGTGGAGAACGCGCCGACGCGTACCTCCCCCGCGTCCCCGGCGAGGTATCCCGCCAGTTCCGCGTCGGCCCGCTCCAGCTGTGCGAAGACCGCCTCCGCGTGCCGCAGGACGAGGTGGGCGGCGTCGGTGAGGCGGACGCGGCGGCCCTGCGCCTCCAGCAGCACCACCCCCAGCTGCCGGGCGAGGTTCGTCAGCTGCTGCGAGACGGCCGAGGGCGTCATGTGCAGTGCCTCGGCCGCCCGGGTCACGGTCCCCTGTTCGGCGAGGGTCCGCAGGATCCGCAGCTTCTTGATGTCCCACTCGGTCATGGGCCCGAACCTACCGGCGGGCACTGCCCAGCCCGACCCCGCCGAGGATCAGCGCCATGCAGAGCAGCTGCGCCGGTCCGGTCGGCTCGCCCAGCAGCAGGAGCCCCAGGCCCGCGACGCACACCGGCTGGAGGTAGTAGACGACTCCCGCGCGGGCCGCGCCGATCGTCGAGACGGCCTTGTTCCAGGCGAAGAAGGCGACGGCCGAGGAGAACACCCCGACGTACAGCAGCGGCCCGACGGTGCCGGCCGTCACCTCGAAGCCGCCTTGGACGTGGAGGGAGACGGCGTAGGCCGGGGCCAGCATCAGCGCGCCGAGCACGAAGGTGGTGATCAGGAAGGCCAGTCCGCCGAGTTCGGCGGGCTTGCGCTTGAGCAGGGCGCTGTACGTGGCGAAGGAGAGTGCGGCGGCGAACATCCACAGGTCGCCGGTGCCGAAGTCGAAGCCGATCGAGCCGTCCCCGACGAGCAGCAGCACTCCGAAGGCGGCGAGCAGCATGCCGAAGGTGCGGCGGGCGCCGAGGCGTTCGCCGCCGAGGCGGGCGTAGAGCGCCATGATGACGGGCGAGGCGGCCATGATCATGCCCATGTTGGAGGCCGAGGTGGTCAGGCCGGCCTGGTGCACGAGCGTGTTGTAGAGGGCGACGCCGAACAGCGAGGCGAGGGCGATGAAGCCCAGGTGGCGCCGGATCAGGGCCCGTTGCTGCCAGGCTTGCCGGGCGGCGAAGGGGGCGACGGCGAGCAGGGCGATGATCCAGCGCCAGAAGACCGCCTGGACGGGCGGGACCGTCTCGGCCATGCCCCGGGTGGCGACGAAGCTGCCGGACCAGACGACCGTCGCGAGGAGGGCGAGGAGCACGCCGATCCCGGCGGCCCCCTTCTTGCGGGTGCTGCCGGGATCGGCGTGCGAAACGGCGCGGGCGCGGTCCGTGACGGCCACTGTGTGTCTCCCCCTCGGGGTCGGTCCGGTGTCGAGGGACCTACCGTCGCACCCGCCCATCGGTCAGGTCCATCGAAATGTTCCGATCGTTCTCTTCAGAAGAACTGAACGGTTGCGGGGTGCGGGCCAGCGCCAGCTGTCCGGCGACGGTGGCCCCGAAGGCGATCGCCATGCCGACGAGCTGCACGGGCGTGAGCGCCTGGCCGAGGGCCGCCCAGCCGATGACGGCCGCGGTGAGCGGGGAGAGCGGTCCGAGCAGGGTGACCGAGGTGGCGCTGAGCTGCCCGATCCCGCGGAACCAGAGCCAGTACGCGATGCCGGTGTTGATCAGCATCATGTAGCCGTACCCGAGGAGGGCCTCGCCGTCGAGCGCGGGCGGGGCACCCTCGACGAGTGCGGCGACCGGGATGATGACCAGTCCGCCGGCGGTGAGCTGCCAGCCGGTCATGGCCAGCGGCCCGACGCCTGCCGGGCGGCCCCAGCGCTTGGTCATGACGGTGCCCGCGGCCATGGAGGCGGAGGAGACCACACCGGCGACGACACCGACGAGGTCGAGTGCGGCGTCGGCCGTGAGGACGACCATGCTCACGCCGAACGCCCCCACGACGGCGGCCAATACCGTACGCAGGCTCGCGCGCTCCCCGAGGACGAGGGCGGCCAGCCCCACGACGAACAGGGGGCCGGCGGAGCCGAGCACGGCCGCGACCCCCCCGGGCAGCCGGTAGGCGGAGAGGAACAGGAGCGGGAAGAAGGCGCCGATGTTGAGGGTGCCGAGGACGGCGGACTTCCACCACCACGCGCCCTTGGGCAGGGTGCGGGCGAGGGCGGTCAGCAGCAGCCCCGCGGGCAGGGCCCGCATGACGCCCGTGAACAGCGGCCGGTCGGGCGGCAGCAGTTCGGAGGCGACCGCGTAGGTCGAGCCCCACGAGATGGGGGCGAGGGCGGTCAGGGCGACGGTGGCGACACGCTTCATGGCGGATGACTCCTCGTGCGGGTGAGGAAGAGGGACGCGGGACCGGGCGGGCGGCTCAGGCGGCGGCGCCGGCCGGCCGGCGGGCGGCGGGGGCCGCGGCCGGGGGCTCGGCGTGCACGGCCTCGGCCGGCAGGTGCCGCTCCAGCCGCAGCAGCGCCAGGGCGGCGCCGAGCGCGGCGGCGGTGAGGACGGCCCAGGGCAGGCGGCCGTCCACGGCGAGCAGGGCGGTGAAGAGGGAGGGGGCGAGAGCGGTGGCCAGCGAGTAGGACAGCTGGTAGGTGGCCAAGTAGCGGCCGCGGACCGGCTCGGGGGCGGCGGAGACCGAGAGGGCGCCGCCGGAGGGGCTGTGCACCAGCTCGCCGAGGGTGTAGACGACGACGATGGCGAGCAGGGCGACCAGGGTGGCGCTCTGACCGGGGCGCAGTGTGCCGAGGACGATCTGGCCGGCGAAGGCGGCGGCGAAGAGCACCGCGCCGAGGGCGGCCGAGCGGGTGCGGCGGGCGCCGGAGCGGCGGATCCGGCCCGCGACGAGTACGCCGATCCCTGCGCACAGGGCGGTGTTGAGGGTGAAGGCCGCTCCGGTGAGGGAGTCGGGGGCCGCCAGCCAGGTGGAGAGGTAGAGCGGGAAGAGGACGGACAGGGCGGCGTAGCCGAGCGCGGTGAGGAAGTTGGCCGCGGTGAGGCCGAGGAAGGGGCGGTCGTGCAGCACCGTCCGGTAGCCGGCGGCCGGCCTCCCGGCGGCGGGGCCGTCCGCCCCGGCCGGGACCGGGCGGACCCGGCCGACGAGGAGTCCGGCGAGGGCGAAGGCCAGGGAGTTGGCCCAGGCGGTGTAGGCGAACCCGCCGGTGCCCCACAGCGCGAGCACTCCGGAGACGAGGAGGGCGCCCGCGCCCATTCCGGCGTTCTGCAGGGCCCGGGTGGACGCCTGGAGCCGGTCGCGGGCGGCGCCGCGCGCCACCTCCCCGATCAGGGACTGCTGCACGACGGAGAAGGAGCGGTCGGCGAGCGCGGTGACGAGGGCGACGGCCGCGAAGGCGGGCAGGGAGCTCGCGAACGGGTAGAGGGCGAAGCCCAGCGCCCGGATCCCGTAGAGCACCATGTTGACCCGCTTGGCGCCGAACCGGTCGACGGCCGACCCGGCCAAGGGCATGAAGGCCAGCCCGGCCACCCCGGTGACCGTCATGACCAGGCCGACGAGGGTGAAGGAGAGGCCGGTGACGTGGTGGAAGAAGACGAGCGAGAAGGGGACGTACATGCCGGTCCCGATCGCGCTGATACCGATGCCGAGGAGCAGCGACCGCTCCCCCGCGACCTTCGCCTCCCCGGCTTTGGACGCCTTGTTCCTGAACGCTGCCATGACGGCCCCTCCCCGGATCGGTTGCTGGTAAGTAGCTTACCGCTAAGCTACTTACGGTCAAGCAACTTTCTTGCGAACGATCCCAGCGAACCGGAATACTGCGCTCATGAGTGAGGACAAGGACGCGGTCGACGCGATCACGGCCCAATGGTTCGCCGTGCGCCCCGAGCTGGACACGGCCCCCATGGCCGTCTTCGGGCGCATCTACCGGATCGCCAAGGCGATGGGCGACGCGATGGAGGAGTGCTACCAGCGCTTCGGCATCTCACGCGGGGAATTCGACGTCGTCGCCACGCTGCGCCGTTCGGGCGCCCCGTACACGCTCTCGCCCCGTCAGCTCTCGGCCACGCTCATGCTCACCACGGGCGGCATGACCGGGCGGCTGGACAAGCTGGAGAAGGCCGGGCTGCTCTGCCGCAAGCCCGATCCGCACGACCGGCGGGGGCTCCAGGTGACGATCACCGACCGCGGCCTCGCGCTCATCGACGAGGCCGTCGGCGCCGGCCTGGAGGTTCAGCGCGCCGCGCTCACGGGGCTGACCGACGAGGAGGTCGCGCAGCTCACCGGACTGCTCCGCAAACTGCTCGCCGGCGTCTGAGGACATGACGAGGCGCCGGGGGTCGACGCACGGCCGGTACGGATCGGCGGTGCGGACCCCCGGCGCCCGGGAAGGTCACACGGCTCCGGCCCCCCCACGGGGCCGGACCGGGTCAGGCCTGCTTCTTCTTCGGCCTGTCCGACTTGTCGAGGGCCATCACGAGGCCCACGATGACCAGGAAGATGACGAGCGGCAGGGCCACGTACAGGCCGAGCGTCTCGCCGATGCTCAGGCCCGGGCCCGGGTCGTCGCCGTCGTCGCGGGTCAGCGCGAGAGCGGGAGACGTCATCAGCAGCATCATCAGCGTCGTTCCGGCCGAGACGGCGCCGGCGCGCAGAGCGTTCTTCTTGTCCACGGTGCAAACGTAGCGAACACCTAAACGCCGCGCGCGCCCGGGGGTGCCGTACGGGGACCCGCCCCCTCCCGCACCGCGCTGAGCAGCGCGTTCGCCCGGGGCGAGGCCATCAGCTCCTCCAGCGTCAGGGGCCTGCCCGAGGCATCGGCGAGCGGCAGCCGCCAGTTGGGGTACTGGTCCCAGGTGCCCGGCAGGTTCTGCGGCCGCCGGTCGCCCACCGCGTCCGGCAGCCACACGCCCACCAGGCGCGCGGGGGTGCGCAGCAGGAAGCCGTACAGGGCCTGCACGGCGGCTTCCTCGCCCTTGGTGTCCAGGCCCAGCCCGTCCAGCAGCGCCAGCCACTCGGCGGTGTCGGCGGCGTCCTCGGCCCGTTCCCGTTCGGCCGGACGGGTCAGCAGGCCCAGGCGGTCGCGCAGTTCCACGTGGCCGCCGGCGAGCTTGGCGGCCGTGGGCGGCAGGTCGTGGGTGGTCACGGTGGCCAGGCAGTCCGCCCTCCAGGCCTGCGGGGCGAGCGGGCCGCCGTCGCCCGCCCAGTCCCGCTCGAACCACAGCACCGACGTGCCGAGCACCCCGCGCCGGGCCAGCGCCCGGCGCACGTGCGGCTCCACCGTCCCGAGGTCCTCGCCGATGACGGGGGCGCCGGCCCGGTGCGCCTCCAGCACCAGCACCGCCAGCATGGCCTCGCCGTCGTAGCCGACGTAGGTGCCCTCGGCGGGCGCAGCGCCCTCCGGGATCCACCAGAGTCGGAAGAGGCCCATGACGTGGTCGATGCGCAGGGCTCCGGCGTAGCGGAACACCCCGCGCAGCAGGGACCGCAGGGGTTCGTAGCGCATGCCGGCGAGCCGGTCCGGGCGCCACGGCGGCAGCCCCCAGTCCTGGCCCCGCGCGTTGAAGGCGTCCGGCGGGGCACCGACGCTCATGTGGCGGGCGTAGAGGCCCGGCTCGAAGGCGTCCGAACCGCCCGGATGCACCCCGACGGCCAGGTCGTGCACGATGCCTACGGTCATGCCGGCCTCGCGGGCGGCCCGCTGGGCCGCGACGAGCTGCCCGTCCGTCAGCCAGACCGCCCAGCGGTGGAAGTCGGCTCCCGCCCCCGGGCCGTCCCCGGCGCGCGAGGCCTGCCAGCCCGCGTGGAGGTCCAGCATGGCGCCCCCGTCCTCGCAGAACGCGCGGTACTCCGCTTCTCGTTCGGCGGTCCGCGGGACCGCGTACAGCAGCTCGAGCGCCTGCCGCTTGAGGTCCCAGACGGCGTCCCGGTCGATCAGCGCGCCCTTCTCCAGCACCTCGTGGCGCAGCGCCGCGCCGCGGGAGGCCAGTTCGGCGAGGACCTCCCGCTCGGGGCAGTCGGCGTACTCGGGGACGTCCTCGATCCGCAGGTGGACGGGGTCGGGGAAGCGGCGCGAGGACGGCCGGTACGGGGAGGGGTCGGTCGGTGCCCCCGACAGCGCCGCGTGCAGCGGGTTGACCTGGATGAAGTCCGTGCCGTGGGTCCGGGCGGCCCAGCGGGCCAGTTCGGCGAGGTCCCGGAGGTCGCCCATGCCCCAGGAGTGCTCGGAGAGCAGTGAGTAGAGCTGGACGAGCAGCCCGTGGGCGCGTTCGGGTGCGGCGGGGGCCCGTTCGGGGGCCACGACCAGGGTGGCCTCGCCGTTGCGCCCGTCGGGGGCCTCCGCGGTGATCCGGTGGATGCCGAGGGGAAGTCCGTCGCCCCAGGGGAGCTCCTCGCCGGACCCCTCCGCCACCACCAGGACCCGGCTGCCCGGCGGGAGCCCGGCGGGCAGCGGCGCGACGGGCTCCCCCTGCCAGAGCACCACCGTCGGCGGCAACAGCCGGGCGGCCGCCGCCCTGGTGCCCTCCTCGGCGACCACCCGGATGCTCTCGGCGTCGTCCGTGACGACACCGAGCAGGCCGAGGACGGTTCTCACGGTGGCCTCGGGGATCGGGACGGTGACGTCCGCTGCGGGCCGGTAGGCGGTGGCGATGCCGTGCAGGGCGGCGAGCCGGGCCAGGTCGTCCATGGACGGGCGCTCCTTCGTGCGTGCGGACAGAAGGGGATGAGGGTGGGTCAGAAGCGTGGAGCACAGAAGCGGGACGCCGCCGGGGAACACCGCAGCCATACCCACTCGGAGGGATCGCATTCCTGCCACATCCGGGGCAGATCACCCACCCGCATTGACACTCCAGCCGCACGGGTGGTGGGCTCGGGCTCATTCGTACGAGTGGGGGACGTCTCGCGACGAGGAGGCTCTGTGCAGCTCAGCGGCAGGAAACGGTCGACGGCCGCGGCCATTGCGGTCATCGGGACGCTGCTCGGCGGCGCCGTGGCCTCCGCGCCACCCGGGTTCCTCGCGGGTCCCACCGTTCCGGACGTACCGACCCCCGCGGCAGGCGCCGCGGGTGCCGGCGGCGTGGGCGCGGCCGGCGCCGTCGGTCCCGCGCTCGACCCCGGCGCGGACACCCCCCGGGCCGCCTCGGAGGGGCCCGCCGTGTGGCCCCGGCCGCAGTCGATGGCCGCCGATCAGACGCGTGAGCTGGCGCTGGGCACGGAGGCCGTGCTGGTGGCTCCGGCCGACGCCGACCCGTACGCCGTCCAGGTGGTGCGCGATGCCCTGCGCAGGGCCGGCGTGAAGACCCTGCACGAGCCCGAGCCGGGGGCGCCGCTGCCCGAGCGGGGCACCCTCGTACGGCTTCAGGACGCGGGCGCGCAGGAGGCGCTGCTGGCGCTGGGCGCGACCGCGGCCACGGACCTGCCCCACGGCGGCTACCGGCTGGCCGTGGGACGGCCCGGCGGACGGGACACGGTCGCACTGGCCGGCGTGGGCGGGGAAGGGCTCTTCCACGCGGCGCAGACGCTGCGTCAGCTGCTCGGAGCGGGCCGCGGGAAGGTGCCCGGCGTCCTGGTGCGGGACTGGCCTGCCGCGCCGGTCCGCGGGATCACCGAGGGGTTCTACGGACAGCCGTGGACCCAGCAGCAGCGCCTGGCCCAGCTGGACTTCATGGGCCGCACCAAACAGAACCGGCTGCTGATCGCGCCCGGCGACGACCCGTACCGCACGACGGGCTGGCGCGAGGACTACCCGCGGGAGCGGCAGGAAGAGTTCCGCGCGCTGGCCGAGCGGGCCCGCGCCAACCGGGTCGTCCTGGCCTGGGCGGTCACCCCCGGGCAGTCCATGTGCCTGTCGTCGTCGGCCGACCGGGCAGCGCTCGGGCGCAAGGTGGACGCCATGTGGGACCTGGGATTCCGCGCCTTCCAGGTGCAGTTCCAGGACGTCAGCTACACGGAATGGGGCTGCCGCGCGGACCGGGAGCGGTACGGGAAGGGCCCGGAGGCCGCCGCGAAGGCGCACGCGGAGGTCGCGAACGAGCTGGCCGCGCATCTGGCCGCCCGGTACCCGGGGGCGCCCGCGCTGTCACTGCTGCCGACCGAGTACTACCAAGAGGGCGCCACCGCCTACCGGACGGCCCTGGCCCGCGCGCTGGACACGCGGGTGGAGGTGGCCTGGACGGGCGTCGGCGTGGTGCCGCGCACGATCACGGGCAGGGAACTGGCCGGGGCGCGCTCCGCCCTGGGGCAGCAGCCCCTGATCACCATGGACAACTACCCGGTGAACGACTGGGATCCGGGCCGCATCTTCCTCGGCCCGTACGCGGGCCGCGAACCGGCGGTGGCGGGCGGCTCGGCGGCGCTGCTGGCCAACGCGATGCAGCAGCCCGTCCTGTCGCGCATCCCGCTCTTCACGGCGGCCGACTTCGCCTGGAACCCGCGCGGCTACCGGGCCGGCGAGTCCTGGCAGGCGGCGGTGCGCGACCTCTCGGGCTCCGACCCCCGGGAGCGCGAGGCGGTGGCGGCGCTGGCCGGGAACACCGTCTCGTCCGGGCTCAAGCAGGAGGAGTCGGGGTATCTGAAGCCGCTGGTCGAGCAGTTCTGGAAGGCCCGGGCCGCGGGTGATCCGGCGGCCGGGACCGAGCTGCGCAAGGCGTTCACGGTGATGCGCGAGACCCCCGCCCGGCTGACCGCCCTGTCGGACGAAGCCGGCCCCTGGATGGAGCGGCTCTCGCGCTACGGAGCGGCCGGCGAGCTGGCCGTGGACGTTCTGCGGGCCCAGGCCCGCGGCGACGGGGCGGCTGCCTGGCAGGCCTCCCGGGCCCTCGCCGAAGCGCGCCGGGCGCTGGCCGAGCCGGGTCCGGCCCAGGTGGACAAGGCCGTCCTGGACCCGTTCCTGAAGAGGGCGGCGGCGGAGGCCGACGCCTGGACCGGTGTCGGCCGCACGACCGGCACGGTGGCGAAGGACGCGCAGTCCTGGACGGTCAGGCTGGACGCCGCGCGCCCCGTCTCGGCGGTGACGGTGATGACGGACCCGCTCGGGGCGGGCACGCGGGGCGCCGTGGTGGAGGTCCACGTACCGGGCGAGGGCTGGCGCAAGGTCGCCGACGCGGCGGCTGCGGGCTGGACCCAGGTCGACACGGCCGGGGTGCCCGCGGACGCGGTACGCCTGGCCTGGGCGGGGGACGCGCCCGCGGTGCACCAGGTGGTCCCGTGGTTCGGGGACGGCCCCCGGACCCGCTTCGAGCTGGCGGACGGCGGCCGGGCCGACGCCGAAATCGGCGGCGCGCCGCAGCGCGTCACGGCGCAGTTGTCCGCCCTGGGCCCCGGCGAGGTCCGCGGGCCGCTGACGGCGCAGCCGCCGGCGGGCATAGAGGTCCGGCTGCCGCAGACCACGGTGGTCCCGCGCGGCGGACAGGCGTCGATCCCGCTGGAGGTCGTCGTCGCCGCGAACACCCCGCCGGGCAGTTACCGGATCCCGGTGGCCTTCGACGGGGAGACCCGCACCCTGACGGTGCGGGCGGTGCCCCGGACCGGCGGACCGGATCTGCTGCGGACCGCGCGGGCGAGCGCTTCGGCGAACGAGACCGCCTCGTTCCCGGCCTCGGCGGCCGTGGACGGCTCCCCGTCCACCCGTTGGTCCTCACCGGCCGTGGACGGCGCCTGGTGGCAGGCGGAGTTGCCCGCCCCGGCCCGGGTCGGACGGCTGGAGCTGTACTGGCAGGACGCGTACCCCTCGGCCTACCGGGTGGAGACCTCCGCCGACGGGGTGACCTGGCGGCCGGCCGCGGCCGTCACGAACTCCCGCGGCGGCCATGAGTCGCTCCGTCTGGACGCGCCGGCGCCGGACACCCGGTTCCTGCGGGTGACGTGCGAGCGCCGCGCGACACGCTACGGCTGCTCGCTGTGGTCGGCGGAGGCCTACGCGGTCACGCCGTAGCCTGCCTCCGGCCGGACCCGCGGGCGTTCGGGGGCGCCGGGTCCGGGGCGGGGCCCCGGGAAGCCGGGCCGCGGGCCTGACGACGGCCTGCGGCCCGGTGGATGCGGCCTGGGGCGTGTCCTTCGGCTCTTGCGTGGCCCGCGCCGCCCGGCAAGATCCGAAAGACACGCCCCAGCCCCGGCAGGGGGCCGGTCAGGAGGCCGCCACGCCGATCCCGATCCGTTCCAGCGCGTCGTCGGCCCCGTACGGCTGGAGGTACGGCATCCACCTCGGGTCCCGGTGTCCGGTGCCGATGATGCGCCAGGCCAGACCCGAGGGAGGGGCCGGCTGGTGACGCAGGCGCCAGCCCAGTTCCAGCAGGTGCCGGTCGGCTTTGACGTGGTTGCAGCGCCGGCACGCCGCGACGACGTTGTCCCAGGCGTGCTGTCCGCCCCGGCTGCGCGGAATGACGTGGTCGACGCTTGTGGCGACGGCGCCGCAGTACATGCAGCGGCCCCCGTCCCGCGCGAACAGGGCGCGCCGGGTGAGTGGAACGGGCCCCCTGTAGGGGACCCGCACGAAGCGCTTGAGCCGTACCACGCTGGGCGCGGGGACGACTCTTGTCGCGCTGTGCAGATAGGCGCCGGATTCCTCCAGGGAGACCGCTTTGTTCTCCAGGACGAGGACGAGCGCGCGGCGGAGCGGTACGACGCCGAGGGGCTCGTACGACGCGTTGAGGACCAGGACGTGCGGCACGGACTGCCTCCTTGTACGCCGGCGGCGCGTGGCTCGCGCCGGGACGATCTGCTCTCCAGTCTCTCCTTACGGCTGGTAGAAGCGCCACCACTCGCCCGTAACGGGTCCGAGGTGTTTTCAACCACAGTCAGTCATCCCCAGGTGAGTCTGGTCTCTCCCTCGAACACGGCACCAAGGTGAAGGGATTGCCCCGTTAGTGTGGATGGTCTGCCCCGCACATCCGCTCGCGGACTCCGTCCGCGAGAACCCCGGCGGGCAGACCGCTACATCTGGAGGTTCCTGTCGTGCCCTGGCCCGCCGCTCTGCTGCCGCTGGCAGCCGATGTCCCGGACGCGCCCGCTTCGGTCAAGGAGGCGCAGGAGAGCGTCACCGAGGCCGCGAGCTTCATCGAGCAGAACTGGGCCACCTGGCTGAGCATCGGCTTGCGGATCCTGCTGATCGTGGTGATAGCCGCCGTCATCCGCTCGGCCGTCCGCAAGGCGCTGACCAAGCTCATAAACCGGATGAACACCAGCGCCGAGGCGGTCGAGGGCACCGCGCTCGGCGGGCTGCTGGTCAACGCCGAGCGGCGCCGCCAGCGGTCGGAGGCGATCGGTTCCGTTCTGCGGTCGGTGGCGTCCTTCCTGATCCTCGGCACGGCCGCGCTGATGGTCCTGGCCGCCCTGAAGATCGACTTGGCCCCGCTGCTGGCGAGTGCCGGTGTGGCCGGTGTCGCCATCGGTTTCGGTGCCCGCAACCTGGTGACGGACTTCCTCTCCGGCGTCTTCATGATCATGGAGGACCAGTACGGCGTCGGCGACAAGATCGACGCCGGGGTGGCCTCGGGCGAGGTCATCGAGGTCGGCCTGCGGGTGACGAAGCTGCGCGGGGACAACGGCGAGATCTGGTACGTGCGCAACGGCGAGATCAAGCGGATCGGCAACCTCAGCCAGGGCTGGGCGACCGCGGGCGTGGACGTGCAGGTCAAGCCGACGGAGAACCTGACGCGGATCCGCGAGGTGGTCCAGCAGGTCGCCGACGCGATGGCGAAGGAGTCCCCCTGGGACGAGCGCCTGTGGGGTCCGGTGGAGGTGCTGGGCCTGGACGAGGTGCTGCTCGCCTCGATGACGGTGAAGGTGTCGGCGAAGACGATGCCGGGCCAGCAGTTCGCGGTGGAGCGGGAGCTGCGCTGGCGGATCAAGGAGGCTTTCGACGCCGCGGGCATCCGGATCATCGGCGGCCTGCCGGCCGGGGACGAGGAGGACGAGGCCCCGGCGGACCCGACGGCCGCCGTCGCCGCGCCGTCCGCCCTGGCGAACCCCGCCTCCCCGCAGTCCCTGGCCACCGCCCCGATCCCGTCGCCGTCCGGCCCGCGGATCACCAAGTAGCACCACACGGGAGCACCACACCGGCACCCCCGCTGCCCCGCGGGCCGTCCGTAAGGACACGGCCTGCGGGGCAGCGCCATTGACACGGCTCGAAGGGTGATAGGAAACTTACCTAACAGATCACCTCGGTGAGGGAGAGCCGCCGCATGCCCGCCGCCACGCCCGGAACGCCCAGCCTGTTGCGCGCCATGAACGACCGGGCCGCACTCGACCTCCTGCTGGCGCACGGCCCGCTGTCCCGGACCCGCATCGGGCACCTGACCGGGCTGTCCAAGCCCACCGCCTCACAGCTGCTGGCCCGGCTGGAGGCCGCCGGACTCGTCGTGGCCACCGGCACCGACGGCGGCCGCCCCGGCCCCAGCGCCCAGCTGTACGCGATCAACCCGAGGGCCGCCCACGTCGGCGGCATCGACGTCACCCCGGGGCGCGTCCTGGCGGCGGTCGCCGACCTGACCGGCACGGTGACCGCCACCCACGAAGTCCCGTACACGGAAGGCGCGGACGCCGTCGACCAGGTGACCGAGGCCCTCGGCGGGGCCGTCAAGGCCGCCGGGCTGCACCGCTGCGACCTGCACCGGGTGGTCATCGGCACGCCCGGCGCCTTCGACCCGCAGACGGGTCGGCTGCGCTACGCCAGCCACCTCCCGGGGTGGCACTCCCCCACCCTCCTCGACGACCTGGCGGCGGCCCTGCCGATGCCCGTCGAGTACGAGAACGACGTCAACCTCGCCGCCGTCGCCGAGCAGCGCCTCGGCGCCGCCCGCGGGCACGGGGACTTCGTCCTGCTGTGGAACGAGGAGGGGCTCGGCGCCGCGCTGGTGTTCGGCGGTCGGCTGCACCGCGGGTGGACCGGGGGCGCGGGCGAGGTGGGCTTCCTGCCCGTGCCGGGCCGCCCCCTGGTCCGGCAGGTCACCCGGGCGAACTCCGGCGGCTACCAGGAGCTGGCCGGTGTGGAGGGGCTGCCCCGGCTCGCCGCGGAGCTGGGTGTCGAGACCGTCTCCGGCCCGGCCGCGTACTCGCAGGACCACCCGGACGCCGGGCCGCACGGCTCGGAGGTCGCCGCCGCCGTCGCGCTGCTCGCGCGGGCCGCCGCCGCGCCCGAGGGGGCGCACCTGCGCTTCCTCCAGGACTACGCCACCGCCCTGGCCACCGGGCTCGCCTCGCTGGTCGCCGTACTGGACCCGGAGATCGTGGTCCTGGCCGGGGCCGCGATCAGCGCGGGCGGCGAACCTCTGCGCGAGCTGCTGGAGGCCGAGCTCGCCGAACTGGCCCCCTCCCGCCCCCGGCTGGTCCCCGGCGAGGTCCTGGAGCGGCCCGTCCTGCGCGGCGCGCTGGAGAGCGCACTGGCCGCCACTCGGGACGAGGTCTTCGACACCTCCCGCTGACCCCCACACCCTCCCTCCCCCTCCCCTCCACCGCACGCGCCACGCTCCGCCGGCACCCCCTGGCCCCCCACCGGAAGTTCCCTCCCGCAGAGAGCGAGCCCCGCCATGCCCAGAACCGGACGCCTGACCACCGCGACCGCCCTCCTCGCCGCGATATCCGCCCTCGCCACCGCGTGCACCGGCCAGGGCCCGGACACCGCCTCCGACGATCCGAGGGCGGACGTCACCCTCAACTTCTGGCACGGCTGGTCCGCGCCGGGCGAGACCAGGGCGATCGAGGACAACATCACCCGGTTCGAGCAGGCGCATCCGAACATCAAGGTCAAGGTCACCGGCAACATGACCGACGACAAGATCAACCAGGCGCTGCGCGCGGGCGGGGACAAGGCCCCCGACGTGGTGTCCTCCTTCACCACCGACAGCGTGGGCAAGTTCTGCAACTCCCGCGCCTTCGCCGACCTGAACCCGTTCCTGGAGAAGTCCGGGGTGGACAAGGCCAAGGTCTTCCCCAAGGCCCTGCTGGAGTACACGCAGTTCAACGGCAACCAGTGCACGCTGCCGCTGCTGAACGACGCGTACGGCCTCGTCTACAACAAGACCGCCTTCGACGCCGCCGGCATCACCGAACCACCGAAGACGTGGAGCCGGTTCGTCGAGGTCGCCCGGAAGCTGACCAAGGCGGACCCGTCGGGCGACGCGTACGAACGGGTCGGCCTCATGCCCACCTTCCACGGCTACGAGACCACCCCCATGCGGCTCGCCGCCCAGTGGAGCCCCACCTACTTCGCCGCCGACGGCAGCTCCAACCTCGCCCGGGACCCGGCCTTCGCGAAGATGCTGACCGCGCAGAAGGACCTGGTGGCGGCGCTCGGCGGCTACGAGAGGCTGGAGCGGTTCCGCAGTACCTTCGGCGACGAGTGGAGCGCCGAACACCCCTTCCACACCGGCAAGGTGGCCATGCAGATCGACGGCGAGTGGCGCGCCCCGATGGCCAAGGAGGCCGGCGTCGGCTTCGAGATCGCCACCGCACCGCTGCCCGTCCCCGACGACCAGGCCGGCGACTACGGCAAGGGCTACCTCTCCGGCACGGTCATGGGCATCGCCTCGGGCAGCAGGAAGCAGAACGCCGCCTGGGAGCTGGTCAAGTACATGACCACCGACACCGACGCGGTGGTGGCCTTCGCCAACGCCATCCACAACGTGCCGTCCACGCTCGCCGCGCTGGAGTCGCCGGCCCTCAAGGTGACCCCCGAGTTCAAGACCTTCCTCGACATCGCCCGGCACCCGAAATCCGGCACCACCCCCGCCAAGGCCGACGGCGGCACCTACCAGCTGACCTTCACGGACTTCGCGTACGCCGTCGAGAAGGGCGACGTCGCCGACATCCCGGCCGGTCTCGCCAGGACCGACCGGCAGATCGACACGGACATCGCGAAGGCGGAGTAGGCCGATGACCGCCTCCCCCGCCCTGCGGACGAAGCGGCGCCGCGGCGCCCTGCGGACCGCGGCCTTCATGTCGCCCTGGCTGATCGGATTCTCGGTCTTCTTCGTCTACCCGCTGCTGTCCACCCTGTACTTCTCCTTCACCCGGTACGACGGCTTCCGGCAGCCGGTCCCGAGCGGCCTGGACAACTGGAGCTACGTCTTCACGGACTATCCGCTGTTCTGGCCCGCGATGCGCAACACGCTCTGGCTGGTCCTGGTGATGGTGACCTGCCGGGTCGTCTTCGGCCTGGGCATCGGGCTGCTCATCACGAAGATCAAGACCGGGGCAGGGATCTTCCGGACCCTGTTCTACCTGCCCTACCTGGCCCCGCCGGTCGCCGCGACCCTGGCCTTCGTCTTCCTGCTCAACCCCGGCACCGGCCCCGTCAACACCCTGCTGGACGCGGTGGAACTGCCCGCCCCCGGCTGGTTCACCGACGCCGACTGGTCCAAGCCGGCCCTCACCGCCCTCGCGCTGTGGGGGGTGGGCGACCTGATGGTGATCTTCATGGCCGCGCTGCTCGACGTACCGAAGGAGCAGTACGAGGCGGCCGAGCTCGACGGGGCGGGCCCCTGTGCGCGCTTCCGGCACATCACACTGCCCAACATCGCGCCGATCGTCATGTTCGCCGTGGTCACCGGGATCATCCAGGCCATGCAGTACTACGCCCAGCCGCTGGTGGCCGGCAAGGTCGCGGCCGGCGTGATCGGCGGCTCGGGCCAGCAGTTCGAGCCGGGATACCCCGACAAGTCGACGCTGACCCTGCCCCAGCTCGTCCACAACCTCGGGTTCCAGCGCTTCGACTACGGCGCGGCCTGCGTCGTCGCGCTGGTCCTGTTCGCCCTCTCCATGGCCTTCACCGCACTCCTGATGCGGCGCCGTGGCGGTCTGATCGGAGCAGGTGGATGAGCAGCGCGCACGGCCCGAGGCGCCACTCCTCGGCGGCCCTCCACTGGATCGGGGTGCACGCGCTCGGCGTGGCGGCCGCCCTGTTCTTCGTCCTCCCCTTCGTCTTCCTCCTGCTCACCTCCCTGATGGGCGACCGGCAGGCGCTGACCCGCGACCTGTGGCCCGACCCGTGGGAGTGGGACAACTACGCGAAGGTATGGCACACCCCGGGCTTCCTGACCTGGTGGCGCAACACGCTCCTGTACGCGGGACTGGGCACCCTGTTGACCGTGGTCTCCTCCGTGCCCGTCGCGTACGCGCTCGCCAGGTTCCGCTTCCGCGGCCGGCGGCTCGCGCTGCTGCTCGTGATCGCCACGATGATGCTGCCGCCGCAGGTGGTGGTCATCCCCATGTACCTGTTCTGGGCCAGGCAGCTCGACCTCTCGGGCACCCTGTGGCCGCTGATCGTCCCGATGGCCTTCGGTGACGCGTTCTCCATCTTCCTGCTCCGCCAGTTCCTGCTGACCATCCCCGACGAGTACCTGGACGCGGCCCGCGTGGACGGCTGCGGCGAGGTGCGCACCCTGCTGCGGGTGGTGCTGCCGATGGCCCGGCCCGGGATCGCCGCCGTCGCCCTCTTCCAGTTCTTCTGCGCCTGGAACGACTACTTCGGCCCGCAGATCTACGCCTCCGACAACCCCGCCGCCTGGACCCTCAGTTACGGACTGGAGTCCTTCAAGGGGGCGCACCACACCAACTGGAACCTGACCATGGCCGCGACCGTGCTGGTCATGGCCCCGGTGATCGTCCTCTTCTTCTTCGCCCAGAAGGCGTTCGTCGAGGGAGTCACCCTGACCGGCGTGAAAGGCTGACGACGTTGAAACTCGCAGTGGTGGGCGGCGGTTCCACCTACACCCCCGAACTGATCGACGGCTTCGCACGGCTGCGCGGCACCCTGCCGGTGAGCGAGCTCGTGCTGATCGACCCGGCCACCGAGCGGCTGGAGCTGATCGGCGCCCTGGCCCGCCGGATCTTCGCCCGGCAGGGCCACGCCGGCAAGGTCACGACGACCACGGACCTCGACGCGGGCGTCGCCGGGGCCGACGCGGTCCTCCTGCAGCTGCGCGTCGGCGGACAGGCCGCCCGGCTCCGGGACGAGACCTGGCCCCTGGAGTGCGGCTGCGTCGGGCAGGAGACCACCGGAGCGGGCGGGCTCGCCAAGGCCCTGCGCACCGTTCCGGTGGTCCTCGACATCGCCGAGCGGGTCCGGCGGGCCAGCCCCGACGCCTGGATCATCGACTTCACCAACCCGGTCGGGATCGTCACCCGGGCCCTCCTGCGGGCCGGCCACAAGGCCGTCGGACTGTGCAACGTCGCCATCGGCCTCCAGCGCAAATTCGCGGCCCTGCTGGACCTCGCCCCCTGCGACGTCCACCTGGACCACGTGGGCCTCAACCACCTCACCTGGGAGCTGGGCGTGCGCCGGGGCGGCCCGGACGGCGAGGACCTGCTGCCCGGGCTGCTCGCCGCGCACGGGGAGGCCGTGGCGTCCGACCTGCGGCTGCCGCGGGCGGTGCTGGACCGGCTCGGTGCCGTCCCCTCGTACTACCTGCGCTACTTCTACTCCCACGACGAGGTCGTGCGGGAGCTGGGCACCAGGCCCTCGCGGGCCGCCGAGGTCGCCGCGATGGAGCGCGAGCTCCTCGCCCTCTACGCGGATCCGGCGCTCGACGAGAAGCCCGCGCTGCTGGGGAAGCGGGGCGGCGCCTTCTACTCGGAGGCGGCCGTGGACCTGGCGGCCGCGCTGCTGGGCGACGACGGCACGGACGTTCAGGTGGTCAACACGTACAACAACGGCACGCTGCCCTTCCTGCCCGACGACGCCGTCGTCGAGGTCCAGGCGCGCGTCCGCACCGCCGGCGGCGCCGGCCCCGTACCGCTGCCGGTGCCGCGCCTGGACCCGCTGTTCACGGGGCTGATCTCGCACGTGGCGGCGTACGAGGAGCTCGCGCTGGACGCCGCCCTGCGGGGCGGCCGCGAGCGGGTGTTCAAGGCGCTGCTGGCGCACCCGCTGGTCGGCCAGTACGACCTGGCCGAAGGGTTGACCGACCGGCTCCTCGCGCACAACAAGGAGCATCTGCCATGGGCGTGACCCTCCCTCCGGTCCTGGCGATCGACGCGGGCAACAGCAAGACGGACGTCGCGCTCCTCGGCCCCGACGGGTCCGTGCTGGCCACCGGGCAGGCCGGTGGCTTCCAGCCGCCGCGGACCGGGGTGGCCGCGGCCGTGGACGTACTGGCCGAGGCCCTGGCCCGCGCCGGGGTGCACCCCGGCGTCGGGGGCGGGCCCGTCGCGGCGCACGTGTCGGCGTGCCTCGCGAACGCCGACTTCCCGGTGGAGGAGCGCCGGCTGGCGCGGGAGATCGAGCGCCGCGGCTGGGGGCGCACCACCGCGGTGCACAACGACACCTTCGCGCTGCTGCGCGCCGGACTGCCCACGGGCGCCGAACCGCGCGGTGTCGCGGTGGTGTGCGGGGCGGGCATCAACTGCGTCGGGATGGCCCCGGACGGGCGGACCGCGCGCTTCCCCGCGGTCGGGCGGATCTCGGGCGACTGGGGCGGCGGGGGCGGACTGGTCGAGGAGGCCCTGTGGTTCGCGGCCCGGGCGGAGGACGGGCGGGGCGGGGCGACGGAGCTGGCCCGGGCGCTGCCCGCACGCCTCGGCCACGGCTCGATGGCCTCGCTGATCGAGGCGATGCACCTCGGGGACGTGCCCGCCGGGCGGCGGCACGAACTGACCCCGGTGTTGTTCGAGGTGGCCGCCGCCGGGGACGCGGTGGCGCTCTCGCTGGTGGACCGTCAGGCGGACGAGGTCGTGGCCATGGCCGTGGTGGCCCTGGCCCGCCTGGGCCTGCTGGCCGAGGAGGTCCCGGTGGTGCTGGGCGGCGGGGTGCTGGCTGCCCGGCACCCGCGGCTCGACGAGCGGATCGCGGCCGGCCTCGCCGAACGCGCCCCGCACGCCCGCGTCACCGTGGTCACGGCGCCCCCGGTGCTGGGCGCCGGGCTGCTGGGCCTGGACGCGGTAGGGGCCCCGGCGGAGGCCCACGGAAAACTCCGTGCCCATTTCGGTTGAACCCGCCCCGGAATGCGTCCGGTCTGCAACCGTTACGGCCGTAAGGACGTATTGACGGTGAAGGGGTGACGAAAGGCGCCCGCGGGGGCGGATCGCCCCGGACCCGGCACCGGGTGCTGTGGTCCACCGGCACTACGGCCATACTGCTGCTGCGCAGGGGGGCTCCCCGGCGCCGGCTGGGGGACGACAGGACCGAGGGGGAGGTCACGGTGGCGATCACATCACGCGCGCCCGCGCCCGGGGGTGGTGCCTCCGCGCCGCCCGCCGGCGCGTCGGCGTCGCCGCCCGCCGGGCCACCCGGGCGGCGCACCGCCTGGTCCGAGGGAGTGCAGCGGCTGCGCGAGGAGGCCACCACCGAGCCGGGCCGGCTGCGGATCATCGGCGCGGTACTGGCCGCTCTGATCATGCTGTTCGGCATGGTCAGCGTGTGGGAGATCTCCGGCCGGGCCACCGCCGCCGACGACGTGGTGGGCCGCAGCCAGCCGCTGAGCGCGGACGCGGCCAGTATCTACCGCTCCCTGGCCGACGCCGACACCACCTCCTCCAGCGGTTTCCTCCTCGGCGCGCAGGAGCCGCGCGAGGTCCGCCAGCGCTACGAGAAGGACATCGCCAACGCCTCCCGCCTGCTGGTGAGCGCCGCCGCCAACACCGGCGGCAGCGAGGAGTCACGCGAGCAGATCGCCCTGCTGAGCGAACAGCTGCCGCGCTACACCGGCCTGATCGAGCAGGCCCGCGCCACCAACCGGCAGGGCCTGCCGCTGGGCGGCGCCTACCTCCGCTACGCCAACGAACAGATGACCACCCAGCTGCTGCCCGCCGCCCAGCGGCTCTACGAGGCGGAGACCCGGCGGCTGCACACCGACGACGACGACGCCCGGGCCTGGCCGCTGGGCTCGCTGGGCCTCGGCCTGCTCGCCGTGGCCGCCCTGGTGTGGGCGCAGCGGCGCAACTACCGGCACACGAACCGGGTCTTCAACCACGGCCTGGTGGCGGCGACCGCCGCCTCCGTGGTGGTGCTGCTCTGGCTGTCCGTCGGCCACACGGTGGCGCGTTCTTCGCTGAGTGAAGCCCGCACGGACGGGCAGGAGTCGATGAAGGTGCTCAACGACGCGCGGATCGCCTCCCTCCAGGCCCGGGCGAGTGAGAACCTGACACTGATCGCGCGGGGCGCCGTACTGGCCGAGGACAAGAAGTCCGACAAGTACGACGTGGACTTCACGAACAACATGAAGCAGCTGGACGCGGGGCTCGCGACCGCGCTGCGGCTGGCCGACGACGAAGACGGCCGGACGCCCGTGAGCCGTGCCGTGGACGGCGTGGAGCAGTGGAAGCAGCGGCACGCGGCGGCCCGGGAGGCGGACTTGAAGGGCGACTACGAATCCGCACTGCCCCAGGTCGTCGGGGACGAGCAGCACAAGGAGAGCAGCGGCGCCGCCTTCGACACCGTGGACGCCTCCCTGGAACGTGCCGTCGCCCACGAGCAGCGGGAGTTCACCCGAGCGGCCCAGGACGGGATCGGGGCGCTCGGCGGTCTGGTGACGGGCTCGGCGGTACTGGCGGTCATCGGCGCGACAGCGGCCCTGCTCGGTATCGGGCGCAGGCTTTCGGAGTACAGGTGAGAGCGATGCGGATACGGGCGCGGCGGGCCGCCGAGGGCCATGAGGAGTACGAGGAGCACGAGGGCCGCACACGTGCCCCCGGCGCACGGTCCGGCTTTCGGCGGGCCGCGGGCCGGCTGCGCGGCTGGGGCGGCGTGAGCGCGATGGCCGTCGCCTGCGCCGTGACGGCCGCGACGGTGCTGCTGCCGCTGGCCCACGCGACCACGGACACCGCACCCGGTGTCCCTCGCCGTCCTGCCTCGGCGGTGGCGGCTCCGGCGGCGCCCTGGGTCCTCACGGACACCTGCCAGGACCCCGAGGCCAGCTTGCGCCCGTCCGACGTGGACGGGGCGGCCATCGCGCGGATCAAGGCGGCGGGCAAGCTCGTCGCGGGCGTGGACCAGAACAGCTTCCGCTGGGGCTACCGCAACCAGACCGCGGAGGGCGGCCGCCTCGACGGCTTCGACATCGACCTGGTCAAGGCCATCGCCAAGGACATCCTGGGCGACGAGAACGCGGTCATCTACCGGGCCATCCCGACCAGCCAGCGCGTCCCCGCCCTCCAGGAGGGCCGCGTCGACATCGTCGTGCGGACCATGACCATCAACTGCAAGCGGCTGGAGGACGTCGCCTTCTCGACGGCCTACTTCGAGGCCGGACAGCAGGTGCTGGCCCCCAAGGGCTCGCCGATCACCGGGTACGACGCCTCGCTGAAGGACAAGCGGATCTGCGTCGCGGCCGGTTCCACGGCGGAGAGCGCGCTCAAGGCCCAGTCGTACGGATCCCGGCCGGTCACCGTCGCCAACCAGCTGGACTGCCTGGTCCGGCTCCAGCTGCACGAGGTCGACGGCATCATCACGGACAACGCCCTCGCCGCCGGCCAGGCCGCGCAGGATCCCTCGGTGCGGCTGGTGGGCTCGCCCTTCACCCGCGAGTTCTACGGGGTCGCGATGAACAAGGACGCCCCCGACCTGGTCCGCCGGGTCAACAAGGTGCTGGAGAACTACCGCGCGGGCGGCAACGACAGCCCGTGGATGAGGGCCTACCTCAAGCACCTCCAGCCCGTGCTGCCCGGCGTGAGCGCCCCGCCCGCGCCCAAGTACCGGGACGGCTGAGGCCGGTGGCGATTCCGGGCACGGGACCGGGCACGAGAGCGGACGCGGAGGGCGGCGGGGAAGCGAACACGGAGGCGGCGGAAGCGGAGGCACGGTCGGTGGAGACGGGGTCGGCAGTGATGGACCGGGACGGCGTCGACCGGGCCCTTGCCCGGCTGGGCGCGGAGCACGAGGCCGTCGAGACCTCGCTGCTCGCCCTCCAGGACCACGCGGGACGCCGGCTGCTGGAGGGCGCCGAGCTGACCGGGCTCACCAAGGAGCGGTGGGCGGCGGCCGACGAGGACATCACGCGCCTGTGGAGGTACTTCGACGCCTACAGCGGCGCGCTGACCGCCGCCCGGGAGATCCGTGAGCGGCGCCGCTGGCCCCACCGCGAGGACCTGGTCGAGCTGACCGAGCGGCTGCGCGGGCCCGGCGTCCTGATCGCCGGGGCCGCCACGGAGGGCGCCGCACTGGCGGAACGGCTCTCCCTCGCCGAGCTCGTGACCCGGATGAACGACCTCTACGCGCGTTCGCTGGACGTGGTGGTCGCCGCCGACGCCGTGTGGTCGGCGCTGCCCGCCCGGATCGACCTGCTCGCCGCCGAACTGCACCGCACCCGTTCGCTGGCCCACTCCGTGGGCGTGCGCCCGGGCGAGCACCCCTCGGGCGACGACCTGGAGTACATCACCGCCGAGCTCACGGAGCTGCGCACCCAGGTGATCGCGGACCCGCTGGCCTTCTGGCGTTCCACCGCGGGCAGTTCCGCGCCCGGCGGCGGACGGCCGGACACCGCCCGCTACGACCGGGCCGCGCTCGCGCTGGAGGACGTACGCCGGGAGGTCGAGGCGGTGCTGGCCGTACGGCAGGACGCCGAGCAGCGGCTGATCAGCCTGCGCGACGTGCTCTCGCGGGCCGACCGGACCCTGGCGGAGGCGCGGACGGCGCGCGGCGAGGTGCTGGCGAAGATCGCCGCGTCCGAGGTGCCCGTGGTCAGCGGCCCCCCGACGGTGCTCCAGGAGCAGCTCGCGGCGGCGGCCGAGCACCGGCGCCACGCACGCTGGCACCGGCTCTCGCCGCTGCTGGAATCCCTGGAGGAACGGGCCGAGGAGGAACTGCGCCGGGCCCGTGAATCGTTGACCGCGGTGACGGCCCCGCTGGCCGTGCGGGCCGAGCTGCGCGGGCGTCTCGACGCCTACAAGGCGAAGGTGGCCCGGCACGGGCTGGCGGAGGACCCCCTGCTGATCGAGAGGTACGACGTGGCCCGGCGGATGCTGTGGAGCGCGCCCTGCGATCTGCGGGCCGCCGAACAGGCCGTCCTGCGCTACCAGCAGGCGGCCGCCGAGTCGCTGGTGCCGCGGCACCGGCCCGAGCAGACGATCCGGCCCGAGGGGCCGGGGACGGAGGACGCATGAGCATGATCGGAGCAGCGTGCGTTCGCCCCGGCTGCCCGGGATCGTACGAGGACATGGGCGGCGGCGAGCTGTACTGCGACACCTGCGGACTGGCTCCTGTCGGTTCGATCGCGGCGGGTGCCGAGGAACTGGTGTCGCCGCCGACGGGGATGACGAGCGCGGCCCGCGGCTCGCTGGGATCCGGCGGGTCCCGGGGCTCCCACGGATCGCAGGGCTCGCAGGGGTCCCACGGCTCGGCGCGCTCCTCGGCGTCGGCGCGCTCCTCCCGGTCCTCCTCGTCCCGCCGTTCGGTGTCGGGGCGGCTCTCGCGGTCGCTCACGGGGCAGGGCTCCACCCGTTCGGTGTCGGTGCGCAGTTCGGGCTCGGCCGCCTCCTCCTCGGGGCGCAGCAGGCTGGGCGCAGGTCTGGTCAACGTGCCGGAGGTGCCGCGTCCGGACCCTTCGGCGGCGGTCCTGGAGAATCCGGAGGTGCCGGAGCGCAAGCGCTTCTGCTCGCGTTCGGACTGCGGCGCCCCGGTGGGCCGGGCCCGCGGGGACCGGCCGGGCCGGACGGAGGGCTTCTGCACCAAGTGCGGCCACCCCTACTCCTTCGTGCCCAAGCTGCGCGCCGGTGAAGTGGTGCGCGGCCAGTACGAGGTGGCGGGCTGCCTCGCGCACGGCGGTCTGGGCTGGGTGTACCTGGCGGTGGACCGGGCGGTCGCGGACCGGTGGGTGGTCCTGAAGGGCCTGCTGGACACCGGGGACCAGGACGCGATGGAGGCCGCGATCTCGGAGCGGCGCTTCCTCGCGGAGATCGAGCACTCCAACATCGTGCGGATCTACAACTTCGTGGAGCACCTGGACCAGCGGACCGGTTCGCTGGACGGGTACATCGTCATGGAGTACGTCGGCGGCAAGTCGCTGAAGGAGATCGCGAACGAGCGGCGCAGGCCGGACGGCCGGCGTGATCCGCTGCCGGTGGAACAGGCCTGCGCGTACGGCATCGAGGCGCTGGAGGCGCTGGGCCACCTGCACAGCCGGAACCTGCTGTACTGCGACTTCAAGGTCGACAACGCGATCCAGCAGCAGGACCAGCTGAAGCTGATCGACATGGGTGCGGTGCGGCGGATGGACGACGAGGAGTCGGCCATCTACGGCACGGTGGGCTACCAGGCCCCGGAGGTCGCGGAGCTGGGGCCGTCGGTGGCCTCGGACCTCTACACGGTGGCGCGGACGCTGGCCGTCCTGACGTTCGACTTCCAGGGCTACACCAACGTGTTCGTGGATTCGCTGCCGGATCCGGAGCACATCGAGGTGTTCCGGCGGTACGAGTCCTTCTACCGGCTGCTGGTCCGGGCGACCGACCCGGACCCGGGGCGGCGGTTCGCCTCCGCGCAGGAGATGGCCGACCAGCTGACGGGTGTGCTGCGGGAGGTGGTCGCGCTGCAGACGGGCCGTCCGCGGCCGCAGCTGTCCACCCTCTTCGGCCCGGAACTGCGGGTCCCGGACACCCTGCTGTTCACCGGCACGGACACGTCGGACACGATCGTCTCCCGACTGGGCCACCGCCCGGTCGCCTCCCGGCCGTTCGCCTCCCGGCGGGGTGGCGGGCTCTTCGGCCTCGTCGGCCGCGGCCCCGCCCGGTCCGGGATCCCGGCCCCGTCGGCGGCCACCGGCACGTCGGGCCCGCAGGGCCGCACCCCGCCGGCCGGCGTCGGCCTGCCCGGGCAGCCGCACGGGCCCGGCGGCACGCCGGACACGTGGCACCCTGCCCCCGGCGGCCCGGGTGCCCGGCCGGGATCCGCCTCCCCGGGTGGGACCACCGGTACCTGGCACCCCGCGCCCGGCGGTGCGCCCGTGGCCGGGGGCGGGACCCCGCCCGGCGGCGTCGGCCTGGCCGGGGCGGGCGGCGCGGTCCCCGGCGGGGACGGGCTGGGGAGCAGCGTGACGCATGTTGCGGGGGCCGGGGTGCCCCGGGCGCGGCGGGCGCCGGCGGCGGGCCCCGGGCCCGCGTCCCCGCCGGCCGCCCCCGCGGCAACGGCGGCGCCGGTCACGACCCTCGACGCCCGTGACACCGCGCTGGCGCTCCCCGTGCCGCTCGTGGACGCCGCCGACCCCAACGCCGGCTTCCTGACCGGTCTGCTGGCCTCCGCACCCGCCGACCTGCTCGGCGCGCTGGCCTCCGCGCCCGCCGACTCGGCCGAGTTGCGGCTGCGGGAGCTGCGGGCGCGGCTGGAGCTGGGCGAACTGTCCGCGGCCGGGGACGCCCTGGCCGAGCTGGAGGCCCGCCACCCGGACGACTGGCGCGTCGTGTGGGCCCGCGGCATCGCCTCGCTCGCCACCGGTGACGACGAGATAGCGGCGCTGTCCTTCGACGCGATCTACGACGCCTTCCCGGGCGAGCCCGCGCCGAAGCTGGCCCTCGGGCTGTGCGCGGAGGTGCTGGGCCAGCTGGACAACGCCGCCGAGTACTACCGCCTGGTCTGGATCACCGATCCGGGATTCGTCAGCGCGGCCTTCGGGCTGGCGCGGGTCCAACTGGCCGCCGGCAACCGGGACGCAGCCGTGCGCACGCTGGAATCCGTACCGGAGGCGTCCATCCACTACACCGCCGCGCGGGTGGCGGCGGTACGCGCACGTCTGCGCGACCGGTCACCGGACGAGCCGCTGCTGGCCGATCTTTCGGCGGCCGCCGACCAGGTGGAGGCCCTGCGGAGGTTCGGGCTGGACCCGGAACGGCAGGAGTCGCTGGCGACGGAGGTTCTGGGCTCGGCCCTGGACTGGGTACTGTCGGGCAGCCGGGGTGCCGACCCCGGCCGTACCTCGCTGCTCGGCAGTCAACTGGACGAGCGGGGCCTGCGCTTCGGACTGGAGCGCTCGTACCGCGTCCTCGCACGGCTGGCACGGCGTGGCGAGGAGAGGATCGAACTGGTGGAGCGGGCCAACCGTTTCCGCCCCCGGACGTGGGTGTGATTGATGTCGATGCATCGGCCGTCGGGCTGCCCCAGCTGCGCGGAACCCCTGGAAGAGGGTGACCGTTTCTGCGGCCTCTGCGGCTACGCCCTGACCTCTTCCCCTCCGGTCGCGTCCACGGACCACCCGACCGTGCCCATCCCACCGGCGCCCGCCCCACCGCCCGCTCCGGTCCGGGCCGCCCCCGCGGGCGGGTACGGGCTGCCGGCGCCGGCCGCCTCGCACGGCTCCGCCGCCGCCGGTGAACCCGCCCCCGGCTGGGGCAGCGTGGCCGCCGCCGCGCCGACCCTGGTGGGGGACCCGGCCGACTGGGCCACCGCCCCGGCACAGCACCAGCCGGAAGAGGAACCGGAGCGGGAGGGGGAACAGGAGCCGGAGCCCCGGCCGTGCCCGCCCGGCGCCGCGTACCCGGGCCACGAGAACCCGTACGGCACCGGCAGGGGTCCGGCGGACGGCCCCGAGACGCGGCACGACCGTCCCGGCGGCGACCGTCCCGGCCACCCCGGCTCGCCCCCCGGGGCCACGCCCTGGGGCACGGGCGAGCCCGCCCACGAGGCCCCGTACGAGAACCCGTACGAGAACGGCTACGACAGCCCGCCCCCGTCCGGCGCGGCGCCCGGCGGGAAGACCTGCGTGGCCTGCCGGGCCGGGCACGTCGACACCGACGGGTACTGCGAGCACTGCGGGCACGCGCAGCCCCGCGAGCGCGACCACGTCGAGGAGGAGCTCGGCAGCGTCGCCGCCGTCAGCGACCGGGGCTTGCGCCACCACCGCAACGAGGACTCGTTCGCCGTGTCGGCCACCGCCCTGCCCGACGGCTCCGCCGCCACGGTGGCCATCGTGTGCGACGGGGTGTCCTCCGCGAGCCGCCCGGACGAGGCGTCGGCCGCCGCGGCCGCCGCCGCCAACGAGGCGCTGCTGGAGGCGCTCCCCCGCGGCGCGCACCCCCAGGAGGCCATGCACGAGGCGATTCTGGCCGCCGCCGCGGCGGTCAACGCACTGGCTCCGGAGGTCCCGGGCGCGCAGAACGCGCCCGCCTGCACCCTGGTCGGCGCCGTCGTCAGCGGCGGCCTGCTCACCATCGGCTGGGTCGGCGACAGCCGCGCCTACTGGGTGCCCGACGACCGCGCCGCACTGCCCCGCCGCCTCACCGAGGACGACTCCTGGGCCGCCCAGATGGTCGCCGCCGGCCTGATGGGCGAGGCCGAGGCCTACGCGGACGTCCGCGCCCACGCCATCACCGGCTGGCTCGGGGCCGACGCGTACGACCTCGAACCGCACACCGCGATCTTCAAGCCGGACCACCCCGGCGTGGTGGTGGTCTGCACCGACGGACTGTGGAACTACGCGGAGTCCGCGCGGGAGATGACCCAGGTGCTGCCCGCCGACGCCGCGGTACGCCCGCTGCACAGCGCGCAGGTGCTCGTGGGGCACGCCCTCGACGGCGGCGGCCACGACAACATCACCGTGGCCGTCGTGCCGTTCGCCACGCAGACCGAACGGGAACCGGGTGCGGCACCGCAGCCCGGACCGGCTGCAGCACCGGAACCGGAAGTGGAAGCGCGCCCGCAGGTCTGACCCGCCTGCCCGAGCCCTCTAGGAGTCCAGCCGATGGCGAATTTCGCCAAGCCGAGCGCCCCGCGCTTCAGCGTGGACGTGTACCAGAACGAGTTCCTTCCCGAAGGCGGGCGGGACGTCCACGCCATCGTCACCGTCACCGCCACGGGCGGCGGCAGCGTCACCCGCGGGACGCCCGCCGACGGCACGGCCGCCGTCGTGATCATGGTCGACTGCTCGGGTTCCATGGAGTACCCGCCGGAGAAGATGCGCGGCGCCCGCGAGGCCACCGCCGCGGCGATCGACACCCTGCGCGACGGCACCGCCTTCGCGGTGATCGCCGGCACGCACGTGGCCAAGGAGGTCTATCCGGGCCAGGGCCGCCTCGCCGTCGCCGACCCCGCCACCCGCGCCCGGGCCAAGGAGGCCCTGCGCGGCCTCAGCGCCGGCGGCGGCACCGCCATCGGCACCTGGCTGCGCCTGGCCGACGGCCTGCTGCGCGGCTCCACCGCCGCCATCCGCCACGGCATCCTGCTGACCGACGGGCGCAACGAGCACGAGGAGCCGGCCGTCCTGCGCGCCACCCTCGACGCCTGCGCGGGCCGCTTCACCTGCGACGCCCGCGGTGTGGGCACCGACTGGGAGGTGAAGGAGGTCACCGGCATCGCCAGCGCCCTCCTCGGCTCCGCCGACATCGTGGCCGACCCGGCCCACCTCACCGAGGACTTCACGCTCATGATGGAGAACGTCATGGGCAAGGAGGTCGCGGACGTCTCGCTGCGCCTGTGGACCCCGGTCGGCGTGGAGATCCAGTACGTCAAGCAGGTCGCTCCCGCCGTCCAGGACCTGACGGCCCGCCGCACCGACACGGGCCCGCGCGCCGGTGACTATCCGACCGGTTCGTGGGGCGACGAGTCCCGCGAGTACCACGTGTGCGTACGCGTCCCCGGGGCGGCCGTCGGCCAGGAGATGCTCGCCTCCCGCGTCACGCTCGTCCGGCCGGCGACCGGCGGCGAACCCGAGGCCGTCCTGGCCCAGGGCCTGGTGCGCGCGGTGTGGACGAACGACCTGGCCGCCTCCACCGCCATCAACCCGCAGGTCGCCCACTACACGGGGCAGGCGGAGCTGGCGCAGGCTATCCAGCAGGGCCTCGAAGCCCGCAAAATGGGCGATGTCGATGGTGCTACGGCCAAACTCGGACGGGCCGTGCAACTGGCGAGCGTCTCCGGCAACGCCGACACAGCACGACTCCTGTCGAAGGTGGTGGATGTGGTGGACGCGGTGGCAGGTACTGTGCGGCTGAAAGCGAAGGTTGCCGACGCCGACGAGATGACTCTCGAAACCCGTTCGACGCAGACCGTCCGAGTGAAGAAGTTCTGAGAGCCTCCCGCGATGACGCAGGGAGAAGAAGGGGGAAGAGCCGCCATGCCGACCTGCCCGAACGGGCACCAGTCCGCCTCCGACGACTGGTGCGAGGTCTGCGGCCACCGCATGGGTACCCCTGAGGGACCCCCCTCGGTGCCTTCCTACGGCTACGGCTTCCCCCCGACCGCCGGTGAACCGACCGCCCAGGCCGAGCTGTGCCCGCAGTGCCGGACCCCGCGCGAGGCCATGGCCCCGTTCTGCGAGGAGTGCCGGTACAACTACCTGACCCGTTCCGCGACCTCGTACGCGTCCCCGGCCGCGGACCCGGGGCCCCCGGCGCCCGGCACCGGAACCGGTGCGGGTGCCCCCGCCGGGCCGCGTCCCGGGAGCCCGCCCCCGCCGCCCGTGCCCGCGCCGGGCACGTACGCGCAGGACCACTTCGAGTACCAGGGTTCGCGTCCGTCCCGGGTCAACCGCCCGGCCGAGCCGCTCCAGCGCGAGGACGACTGGATGCTGTCGCCGCCGGCACACGAGCCGCCGCCGGCGTACCAGCAGGCTCCGCAGCCCCCGCAGCCCCAGTACCAGCAGCAGCCCCCGCAGCAGCACCAGCGGGAGTACCAGCAGGAGTACCGGCAGCAGCCCCAGACGCCGCCGTACCAGCCGCACCCGCCCCAGGGCGGCGCCTGGAGCGCGACGATCGGCCCGGACCGCTCGTACTTCATGGCGATGATGCAGCGCAGCGGACCCGAGGCGACCGGCCTCAACCTGCCCGCGTACTCCCCGGAGCAGCACCTCCCGCTGTCCGGCGGCCAGATCACCATCGGCCGCCGCCGCGCGTCCACGGGCGAGTCCCCCGACATCGACCTGTCGGTGCCCCCGGAGGACCCGGGCGTCTCCCACCAGCACGCGGTGCTGGTGCAGCAGCCCGACATGAGCTGGGCGGTGGTGGACCAGAACTCCACCAACGGCACCACCATCAACGGCGGCGAGGACCCGATCCAGCCCTACGTCCCGGTCCCGCTGGCCGACGGCGACCGCGTCCACGTGGGTGCCTGGACCACGATCACCATCCGCCGCGGCTGATCACAGCTGTCCCAGGGGCCACACGTAGGGCCCCTGGGGGTCGTCCAGCCACGACCACTGGCCCTCGGGGCCGACCGAGACCCCGAAGCGTTCGCGGCCCGGCCGGCCCTCGCTGCGCCACAGGTCCAGGGCCTCGCGGGGGTGCAGTACTCCGGCGGTCAGCACGAGCATGAACTGGAAGCGCTCGTTCTCCACCAGCTCGTACGGGAGCCCGCGCACCATGGCCATCCGGTCGGGAGGCGGTACGGCCGTGGCCCCGCGCAGCGGGACGAAGTACGCCGCGGTGTGCAGGAACCGGCCCTCCGCGAAATCGGCGTCCCGCACCGTGAGGGCGATCAGCCCGGTCGACAGCGGGGCGAGGATCCGCGCCCCCGGCCGGCACTGGCCGAGCCAGGCGTGCGGGACCAGCGGGAGGGTGCAGGTCACCAGGATCCGGTCGAACGGTGCCCGGGCGGGACAGCCGCGGGCGCCGTCCCCGGTGACGACGGTCGGGTGGTAGCCGAGCTGGGCCAGGTGGGCCCGGGCGGACTCGGTGATCTCCTCGTCCAGGTCCACGGTGGTGACGTGCTCGTCGCCGAGGCGGTGGCTGAGCAGGGCCGCGTTGTAGCCGGTGCCCGCGCCGATCTCCAGGACGTCGTCGCCGTCGCGCACGTCGAGGGCGGCCAGCATCTTCGCCATCAGGGAGGGCTGGCTGCTGGAGGAGACCAGCCGGCCGTCGCGCAGCCGGGTCGCGAGCGGCGCGTCGACGTACACGCCGCGCAGCCAGCGGGCCCGCTGCCCGGGGTCGGGGTCCTCGCCCCAGAGCCGTTCGTGGCCGGCGCCGCGTTCGGTCCAGAAGTAGGGGACGAAGACGTGCCGGGGCACGGCCGCGAAGGCCGCCCGCCAGCGCGGGTCGTCCAGTACGCCGGCCGCGGTCAGCTCCCGCACCTGGGCGGCGTGCGCGGTCTCCCGCAGGTCCCGGGTCTCGGAGCGTGCGGTGTGTGCGGTGTGTGCACCCATGCCTCCACTGTCCTGCGCCCGGCCGTCACGTGCGAACGCGAAGGGACCCCCGGCCGGTACCGGGCGTCTGAGACGATGGTCGGGTGAATGAGATTCCGCGGGGCAGCCTTCAGGAGCAGACCTTCTACGAGCAGGTGGGCGGCGAGGACACCTTCCGTCGCCTCGTGCGGCGCTTCTACCAAGGCGTCGCGGAGGACCCGCTGCTGCGCCCGATGTACCCGGAGGAGGACCTCGGCCCCGCCGAGGAGCGGTTCGCGCTGTTCCTGATGCAGTACTGGGGCGGCCCGACCACCTACAGCCGGCACCGCGGCCACCCGCGCCTGCGGATGCGGCACGCGCCGTTCCAGGTGGACTCGGCGGCGCACGACGCCTGGCTGAAGCACATGCGGGTGGCGCTGGACGAGCTCGGGCTCGCGCCGGAGCACGAGGCGCAGCTGTGGAAGTACCTGACGTACGCCGCCGCGTCGATGATCAACACTGCGGGCTAGGGAGTGTCGTCGAAGTGGCTTCGGCCGCCCGAAGGGCGACCAGGCGGGACTTTGACGACACGACTGAGAGGCCCTCTGGGGACGCACCCGTGGGGCGGCGGGCCCCGGGGGCACCCGGTCAGACGGGGCTGACCCGGAAGGCGCCGAGGCCGCCGGTGGCGCCGGGGCAGCGGGTGGCGACGGAACCGTACGGGGTGCGCAGCCGCAGCCAGCTCCCGGCGGCGAGCAGCGCCACGGGGTCGGGGACGGCGCCCGACGCGGGGGCGGGGGCGGACACGGTGGCCCGTACCGGCCGCAGGAAGCCCAGGGACTGTGCGGCGTGCGCGACGCGCAGCGGGAGCTCGGTGCCGCCCAGGGGGCGGGACCAGATCTCGCGGCCGATGCGGTCGCGTTCGGACCGGGTCCGGTGCTGCGCGGGCAGGGCCTCGTCCCGGGCCCGGAACTCGGCGACGGACGCCGCCAGGACCTGCGCGATCGCCTCGGGGCCGGGCAGCCCCGGCAGCCGGCGCCAGCCGCCGCGGGGCGGGAGCACCCCGGTCCACGGCGGGCCGGTGACCGGCCCGGGCACGGTGGCCTCGGCCGAGGCCTCGTCCACGGATTCCAGGAGCTCTCCGGCGGAGACGGTCACGTCCAGCGGCGCCGCCACGGGGACGTCGAGCCGCACTGTGCGGATGGCCAGGACATCGAAGGAGGGGGGCCGTCCGAAAACGCCGAGCGCGCCCCCGCCGGCCTGCAGGCGGACGGCGGCGGCCCGGTCGTAGTGCACCAGCCGGCCCAGGAAGGCGGCGAGGTCCGCCGCCTCCCCGGAATCGGCGAAGCGCAGCTGCTCGATCATGCCGCGATGGCCTCGGAACGCGGCTCGTCGAGGTACTTCTCCAGGAAGTGCCTCTCCTCGGCCGTGATGCGGCGCGGCCGGCCGGCGGCGAGGTTGTAGGGCACGACCACGGTCTCCGCGCGCACGTAGACCGTCTCGGGCCTGTCCTCGGTCGCCTCGTCCTTGACCTCGTAGCGGATGGTCAGGGAAGCGGCGCCGATCCGGGTCACCCAGGACTCGATGAGGACGGGCTCGTGACGGTGCACGAGGGGCAGCTTGTAGTCGATCTCGTGGCGGGCCACGACGGATCCGCCCGTGAAGGACTCGCTGCCCTCGCCCGGCGCGAGGCGGAACATGAAGTCGATCCGCGCCTCCTCCAGATAGCGGAGGAAGACGACGTTGTTGACGTGCCCGAAGGCGTCCATGTCCGCCCAGCGCAGTGGGCAGCGGTAGTGGTGTCTGGCCATGGCCGTGACCTCAGCGCTCCCCTCAGCCTCGCGTGAGCTTCTTGTAGGTGGCGCGGTGCGGACGGGTCGCGTCCGGGCCGAGCCGCTCGATCTTGTTCTTCTCGTAGGACTCGAAGTTGCCCTCGAACCAGAACCACTTCGAGTCGCCCTCGTAGGCCAGGATGTGCGTGGCCACCCGGTCCAGGAACCAGCGGTCGTGAGAGACGACCACGGCCGCACCGGGGAACTCCAGCAGCGCGTTCTCCAGCGAGCCCAGGGTCTCGACGTCGAGGTCGTTGGTGGGCTCGTCGAGGAGGAGCAGGTTGCCGCCCTGCTTGAGGGTCAGCGCGAGGTTCAGGCGGTTGCGCTCACCACCGGAGAGCACACCGGCCGGCTTCTGCTGGTCCGGGCCCTTGAAGCCGAAGGCGCTGACGTACGCGCGGGAGGGCATCTCGACGTTGCCGACGTTGATGTAGTCCAGCTCGTCCGACACGACCGCCCAGAGGGTCTTCTTGGGGTCGATGTTGGCGCGGCCCTGGTCGACGTAACTGATCTTGACGGTCTCGCCGACCTTGATCTCGCCGGCGTCCGGCTTCTCCAGGCCCTGGATCATCTTGAAGAGCGTGGTCTTGCCCGCGCCGTTCGGGCCGATGATGCCGACGATGCCGTTGCGCGGCAGCGTGAAGGACAGGTCGTCGATGAGGACCTTGTCACCGAACGCCTTGGAGAGGTTGTTGACCTCGACCACGATCGAGCCCAGACGCGGGCCCGGCGGGATCTGGATCTCCTCGAAGTCCAGCTTGCGCATCTTGTCGGCCTCGGCCGCCATCTCCTCGTAGCGGGCGAGGCGGGCCTTGGACTTGGCCTGGCGGCCCTTGGCGTTGGAGCGGACCCACTCCAGCTCTTCCTTGAGGCGCTTGGCGCGCTTCTCGTCCTTCTTGCCCTCGACCTTGAGGCGCTCGGACTTCTTCTCCAGGTAGGTGGAGTAGTTGCCCTCGTAGGGGTGCGCGCGGCCGCGGTCGAGCTCGAGGATCCACTCGGCGACGTTGTCGAGGAAGTAGCGGTCGTGGGTGACGGCCACGACGGCGCCCTTGTACTGGGCCAGGTGCTGCTCCAGCCAGTTCACGGACTCGGCGTCGAGGTGGTTGGTGGGCTCGTCGAGGAGCAGCAGGTCGGGGGCCTCCAGCAGCAGCTTGCAGAGGGCCACGCGGCGCTTCTCACCACCGGAGAGGTTGGTGACGGGCCAGTCGCCGGGCGGGCAGCCCAGGGCGTCCATGGCCTGCTCCAGCTGGGCGTCGAGGTCCCACGCGTTGGCGTGGTCCAGGTCGTCCTGGAGCTTGCCCATCTCCTCCATCAGCTCGTCGGTGTAGTTCGTCGCCATTTCCTCGGCGATCGCGTTGAACCGGTTGAGCTTCTGCTTGATCGGGCCGACGCCGTCCTCGACGTTCTCCAGAACGGTCTTGGACTCGTCGAGCTTCGGCTCCTGCATGAGGATGCCGACGGTGTAGCCGGGCGAGAGGAAGGCGTCGCCGTTGGACGGCTGCTCGATGCCCGCCATGATCTTCAGAACGGTGGACTTACCGGCACCGTTCGGGCCCACCACACCGATCTTCGCGCCGGGCAGGAAGTTCAGGAAGACGTCGTCAAGGATCACCTTGTCGCCGTGTGCCTTGCGCGTCTTGCGCATGGTGTAGATGAACTCAGCCAAGAGAAACCGTCCGGCAGATCGATGGTGGGCAGATACACCCCATCTTGCCAGGCGTCCATACCTCGGGGGAAACGCGTATGGTCCGGGCCCTCTGAGCTGGGGCAGGATGCCACTGGAATGTCGGACGGGTCGGCCGGGGGGATCGGTGGGGAGCGCACTCATAGGGTTGGCGGCGGCGGTCGTGGGCGTCACGGGGACGCTGATCGCGTCCGTGCTGTCGCAACGCCTGACGGCCCGCGTGCAGGTGGAGCAGTTCGCGCGCCAGCAGCAGGTGGCCGAGGCGCAGTGGCTCCGCGAGCAGCGGGTCGCCGAGCTGGACCGCCGGCGCGAGGGCTACATGAACGTCAACGCGGCCCTGCGCCGCTATCGGACCCACTTGCTGAACTTCCTCTGGACCGTGCACAAGGACGCGGTGACCGAGGAGGCGAGGGAGGTGGTGGAAGAGGCCCGGCGCGATCACCATTCGGTCATGGCCGAAGCCCAGATGGTGGCGTCCGCGGGGGTCCTGGCCGAGCTGAACGACATGACGAGGACGTTGTCGGAGACCTACCGGCGGATCATGTGCCTGCAGGAGGGCCGGCCCGATCCTGACGGGTCGTTCGACGAGATACGGACGGACTTCGCTCGGATCTGGGACCAGTGGGAGAGGCTGCTCGGCGCCATGCGGGCGGATCTGGGCGTGGCGGACGTGGCTGGCGTGGCGGACGTGCCGGGCGTGGCGGACGGTCCGGCCGAGCTGGCGCCCGGCCCCTGACGGGGCCGCCCTGGCGGAGCGGGCTCTCGGCTGCGGGTCAGAGGGGTCGGTAGACCGTGAGGGCGTCGGGGAGGGCGTCGAGGACGAGTTCGCGCGGGGCCTCGGCGTACTCGCCGTCGTAAGCGAGAGGGGTGCCCGCCGGGACGGACCCGATGCGCAGGCTGCGCAGGCGGGTGGCCGCGTGGACCGGGGACCGGCTCAGGGGGCCGGCGAAGGCGGCAGCCAGCAGTCGGGGGCCGGGCCGTCCGCCGCCGTAGACGAGGCGGAGGTCGAGCAGGCCCTCGCCGAGGCCGTCGCGGCGGCCGGGGGCGGGCCCGGTGCCGTGGTAGGTGCCGTTGCCGGCGAAGAGGAGCCACACGCTCCGGCGCCGCCCGGCCAGGCTCAGCCTTACGGGCCGCTCGGCGCGCAGCACCTTCCAGGCCGCCAGCAGCGCGGCCGGGCCGCCGCCGATGCGCGGGCCCCAGCGCAGCCGGTGGCGCAGCAGCTCCGGGTAGGCGCCGATGCTGAAGTTGTTCAGGAAGTAGCCGGGCTCTCCGTCGGGGCCCGGGGAGAAGCGGCCCACGCCGACGCGGACGGCCTCCCCGTGCTCCAGTGCTTCGCAGGTGCCCTCGGGGCCGATGAGGCCGAGGTCGAGCGCGAAGTGGTTGAGGGTGCCGCCGGGGAACACGGCCAGGGGCACGTCGGCGCGCAGCGCGGCAGTGGCCGCCGCGTTGATGGTGCCGTCGCCGCCGCACACCCCGAGGACCGTGGCGCGCGAGGCCGCCTCCGCCAAGGCGGGCAGCAGCTCCGCGCCCTCGCACTCGATCACCTCGGCCTTCGGGAGCCGGGCGCGCAGTACGCCGGGTACGGCCGCGGCCGTACCCGACCCGGTGTTGACCACCACCGTCAGCCCGGCGCCGTCGGGCAGCGCGGGCACCCCGATGGCCTTCCGCTCGTCGCCCGGCACGGCCCGGGCCTCCTGCACGTCGCGCGCGAGCCGGCGTACGACGAGGGCGGCGCCGACTCCCAGCGCCGCGCCCGCCGCCACGTCCGAGGGGTAGTGCACACCCGTGTAGACGCGCGAGAAGGCCACGGATGCGGCGACCGGCGCCAACACGGCGCCCCAGCCCGGGGAGGCCAGCGCCACCCCGGCGGCGAAGGCGAACGCGGACGCGGAGTGCCCGGAGGGGAAGGATGTGGTCCGCGGCTGCACGGCCGGCTGACGCACGGCGGGCACGCCCTCCAGCAGCGGCCGCGGGCGGCGTACGGACCACTTGCCGACGGTGTTGATGGTCGAGGAGGCCAGCGCCAGTGAGGCCGCCCCGCGCAGGGCCGCCTTGCGCGCCCCGGCCGATCCGAAGACGGCGATGGCCGCGGCGGCCCCGCCCCACAGCACCCCGTGGTTCGCGGCCCGCCCCAGGCGCGGCAGCACGCGGTCGGCGCCGGGCCAGTGCCTGCGCGCCACGGCGTCGAACAGCCGGCGGTCCCACCGTGCGAGGGCGCCGGTCCAGGTCAGTTCTTGATCAACCATTTCCTGCCTCTTCCCCGGATCCCGTACCGGAACCGGCACGGCGCTCCACCCCGGCCCGTTCCGAGCCGGCCTCCTTCCCCTTCCCGGTTGTCCTCTTCTCCTCTTCCTACTCCTCCTCGTCCAGCGGGCGCTTGCGCAGCAGCAGGACGACCAGGCCGCCCAGTACGACCAGGCCCACCGCCAGGGATGCGATGACGGGCGTGGCGGCCGAGCTGCCGCTGGTCGCCAGCCGCTCCTCGTCCGGGGAGGTCGTGGGCAGGGACGCGGACTGCACGCCCAGCGCGACCGCCGCCGAGCCCGATCCCCCGCCCGGGTCCGGTGCCGGGGTCGCTCCGGCCTCGGGCGGCGGGGGCGGCGGCCATGCCGCCCGCGCCGTGGCAGCGGTCACGGACTCGCTGGAGCCGGCCACGATCTGCGCCTGGGCGGGGACGCCACTGGTGAAGACCCGTCCGACCGGCACCCTGGTCGCCCCGTGGACGGTGACCGAGGCCGCCCCGTCGGGGGTGCCCGCCGGGACCTCGAAGTAGAGCCGGCTTCCGTTGACCGCCGTGGCCAGCGGCTGCCCCTGGGCGTCCACCACCCGCACGCCCATGGCCACGGCTGCCGCGTCCGGGACGACGGACACGCTCCGCGCTCCGGTGCGCACGGTCACCGGGCCGAGGCGGGTGCCCACGGGTCCCGACACGTCGCCCGGGTCCAGTCCCAGCGAGGCGGGCGGCTCCGGCATCTGTCCCGCCGCCCGCTGGAGGTAGTCGGCCAGCTTCTCGGCGGACGGGTCCGCCGCTTCGACCCGCACGCCGTCTGCGAGCCGCCAGATCGCCACCTGGGTCCCGGCCGCCGCGCTCTCCGCGGTGAGCGCCGCGGCGCCGGCCGCCTTGGCGAGCCCGGCCAGGTCGTTCAGCTGCGGGTAGGAGTGCTCCAGCACCCATCGGATCCGGCCCGCCTGCCCGTTGCCCGCCAGCGGGCTGCCGCTCCAGCCGCTCTCGGTGTACCGGGCCTGCGGCTGGGCGTTGCCCGCCACCCCGACCCCGTAGGTCTGGAGCATGCCGCCGCCGTCGACCCGCATCTCGTACAGGCCGGCGGGGATGTGCCGCACCGATCCGTCGCCGGCGTGGAGGACGGCCTGCCCGTACGTCTTCAGCCCGTCCAGCACGGCGCTCGCACCCTCCGGTGCGCGGGGCGCCACCGGGCCGGAGTCGGCGGCGGCCCGGGCGCCGGGCGCGGCGGTGAGGGCCGCGGCCAGCAGGGCGGCCGCGAGCGGCCGGCGCGCGGAGCCCCGTACGGCCGTGGCGGGTTCGAGCGGCGCGGGAGCGGGTGCGGGAACCGCACGTGCGGGAGCAGCGGGAACCGCGGGAACAGGAGCAGCAGGAGCGGGAGCAGAAGCAGGAGCGGAGGATGCGGGAACGGCAATCGACACAGTCTTCCCCTTCGGGCCAAAGACCCAGGTGCCCGTGAGTACCGGGGAATCCTAACCGCCTCGAACACTCAGACCACCGCCCCCTTCTGAGTGTCCATCAGCGAATGATCGGTTCTCACCACCCGCCTGAACGCCGCCGTGCCGCGGTTCAGGTCGTGCCCGACGGCGGTCGCGTCGATCTCCGCACCGAACCGCCGGTTGCCCTCCCCGTCGGGCGGGTCCTCCCGCACGCGCAGCCGCCCGTGCACCACCAGCGGTTCGCCGACCGATACGGAACCGGCGAGGTTCACCGCGAGCGTGCGCCGCGCCCACACCGTGTAGAAGCTGGTGGCCCCGTCCGTCCAGGCTTCCGTGCGCCGGTCGAAGTACCGGGGCGTCACCGCGAACCGGAACCGCGCCGACGGCCCGTTCACCGTCTCCTTGTAGTCGACCTGCGTCGCCACATACCCCACCAGCGTCACCTGGGTGTCGTACATCCCGGCCGCCCTCCCCCGTCGTCCCGGCCCGCACGGACCATCCGTACGGGCTACGAGCCATACTGCGCCCGGCGGCCGGTCCCCCGCTGCGGCCTGTGGACTACTGGCGGGTTGTGGACAACCGGCTCCCCCCTGCGGCAACGGTGGCGTACTGCTCCCGCACCTCCCGGTAGCGCAGCAGCTCCGCCGCGACCGGTTCGAGCACCCGGGCCCGTCCGCACCCGGCCGCCGCCTGGCGCAGCCTGCGCTCCGCGTCCTGCCCGTACCGGCGTGCCGGGCCCCGGGCCGCGATCGAGCAGGCCCATTCCACGAGGGGTCCGCCGATGATGCCCGCCACCATCAGCAGCACCGGCGGCATCAGCTTCGGCTCGAGGACCCCGACGATCTGGCCGACGAGCCACAGTCCGCCGAAGATCTGCAGCAGCGTCATGGCCGCCTGGGCCAGCACCGCCGCCGGCCACCACGCCGGCCGCGGCGGCTTGGCGTTCGGCACCGCGACCGCGGCCCCGAGGGTCACCGCGATCTCGTCCAAGGCCTCCGGAAGCCCGTCGGCGCCGCGCACCGCGGTCTCGCGGACGGCCTGCGCCCACGGCTCGGGAAGGCCCGCGACCGCTTCGTCGGCGACGACGCGTACCGCCTGTTCCACCCGCTGACGTGCGGTCACCTCCTCCTCGACCGGCGCCTGCGCGACCGCCTGGCCGCGGCCGCCGATCGCCGCCAGGGCGGCCAGCCCCGCCAGGGTGCGCGGCGCGCGCCGATTCTCGTACCAGCGCCACAGCCGCAGCCACGGGGTCCCGCACGCCTTGCCCGCGTTGCGCCGCCAGGCCCGTTCGGCGGCGAGCCCGGCCGCGCAGGCCCCGACCGCCTCGGCGAGCCGGTCCTCGAACTCGGCGCGTGCCGTCTCCCCGATTTCGGGTCCGGCGTGCCCGTCGGCGACGTAGAGCGGCCGCAGCCGCACGGCCGCGCGGTCCACGTCGGCCGAGATCCGCCGGGTCGCGGCGCCCTTCTCCTGTGTGAACTGCCCGAGGAGTTCGCGCAGCTCCCCGACGCCGTCACCGGTCAGGGCGGACAGCCCGAGCACCGTGGCGCCGGGTTCGCCGTGTTCGCCGAGTGCGATGCCGTCCTCGTCTAGGAGCCGGCGCAGGTCGTCCAGTACGAGGTCGGCGGCCTCGCCGGGCAGCCGGTCCACCTGGTTGAGCACGACGAAGGTGACCTCGGCGTGCCCGGCGAGCGGTCGCAGGTACCGCTCGTGCAGCACGGCGTCGGCGTACTTCTCCGGGTCCACGACCCACACCACGGCGTCGACGAGCGCCAGTACGCGGTCCACGTGGTCGCGGTGCGCGCCGACCGCCGAGTCGAGGTCCGGCAGGTCGACGAGGACCATCCCGCGCAGGGTCTCGGCCTCGGAGGTCTCGCGGGGCCGGCGCCGCAGCCGCCCCGGGATCTCCAGCCGGTCCAGCAGCCCGGCGGCCCCGTCCGACCAGCTGCACGCGATGGGCGCGGCGGTGGTCGGGCGGCGCAGACCGGTCTCGGAGATCTGTACTCCGGCGAGTGAATTGAAGAGCGTGGACTTGCCGCTCCCGGTCGCTCCGGCGATCGCGACGACCGTGTGCTGGGGCGAGAGCCCGCGGCGTGCGGCGGCCTCGTCCAGGACCCGTCCGGCCTCGGCGAGGGTCTTGCCGTCGAGCCGGGTCCGGGACAGTCCGACCAGCTGGCGCAGCGCGTCGAGGCGCTGGCGCAGGGCCCGCGCCTCGGGGCTGAGCGGGGGCGCGGTCGACTTGCCGCCGTCGCTGCCGGCGCCGGAGACGGCCCGTACGAGCGCCTCGTCGCCCTCGTCGCCCTCCTCGCCCGCCTCCGCGGCGTCCTCCTCGCCCGCGTCGGCGGGACGGGGGCGGGAGCGCGCGATGAGCCCGTCGTCCCACCGGTCGTCGGTGCGGTCGGTCAGGGCGGTCACGGCGTCACCTCTCCTTCTGCAGTACGGACAGCGCAGCGATCAGTTCTGCCTGCGGTTCGGGGGTCACTGCGAGTGCTTCCAACGGCGCGAGGCGGCGGTCGCGTTCACCGCGCAGCACCTCGTCGAGGTGGTCGCCGACCAGTTCTCCGCCCTTGTCGCGCAAACGCAGGGCGGCCTGGGCGCCGATCCGCTCGGCGAGCTTCTCCCCGGCGGGCCGGGCCCGTTTGCCGCCGAGCAGCGCGGCGACGAGCAGGGCCGCGACGGCGTCGGCGTCGGGGGCGGGCTGCTTGTCGAGCCCGGCCACCTCCTCCTCGGCCAATTCCTCCAGCACGCGGCGCCAGCGGCGTACGGCCATGCCGATACGTTCCGCCGCCTCCTTGTCGGGCCCAGGGATGACCAGCGCGCCGGAGGCCGGTTCGCGCCGCCAGGCTGCGGCGATCCGTTCGTCGGCAGCGGCGACGGCGCACTGGAGCAGTGCGGCGAGGGATTCGGCGAGCGAGTCCAGCAGTTCCTCGGCGCTGGTGTCGAGGGGGTAGCCGCGCCAGCGGGTCAGCGCGTCGCCGGCCAGTACGGCCCCGTGGTCGAGGCGGCCCCGGACCCTCTTGCCCTCTCGCCGGTACGCGTCCTCGACGGCCGCGCTCAGCCGTACGGCGGCGGCGTGCTGGGCGGCGACGGCGGAGGCGAGTTCGGGCATCCGGCGGCGCAGGGAGTCCAGGGCGCCGAGGGCGGTGCGCCCGACGGCGTACTGCCGGGCGGCGGGGTCCTGGGCGTGGTGGGCGAGCCAGGCGAACAGCGGTGCGACGGCGCTGGCCGGGAGCAGCCCGCCGCCGCCGGCCGACTCGGGGAGCTCGGGGACGGTGAAGCGCGGTACCTCCCCCAGCCCGGCCTTGGTGAGGAGGGCGCCGTACTGGCGGGAGACCTCGCCCAGCACCTGGTGCGGCACCCGGTCCAGGACGGTGATGAGGGTGGCCTTGTACTGCTTGGCGGTGCGCAGCAGGTGCCAGGGGACGGCGTCCGCGTACCGCGAGGCGGTGGTGACCATCACCCAGACGTCGGCGGCGCAGATGAGTTCGGCGGCGAGGGTCCGGTTCTCGACGACGAGGGAGTCGATGTCGGGGGCGTCGAGGATGGTGAGTCCGCGCGGCAGGGTGGAGGCGGTCTCGATCCGCATCTCGCGGGTCTCGTGGCCGCCGTGGGTGCCGGCGCGGCCCCGGCCGCGGCCCCGGGAGGTGTTTTCGGGGGGCGTGTCGTCGTCCTCGTGCGGCACCCAGACCCGCATCAGGTCGGGAAGTACGCGCATTCCGGCGAACCAGTGGTGGTCGTCGGGGTGGCAGACGAGCACGGGCGTGCGGGTCGTCGGGCGCAGCACGCCGGCTTCGCTGACCTGACGCCCGACGAGGGAGTTGACGAGAGTGGACTTACCGGCCCCGGTGGACCCGCCGACCACGGCGAGCAGGGGCGCCTCGGGCGCCTTCAGGCGCGGTACGAGGTAGTCGTCGAGCTGCGCGAGCAGCTCGGCTCTGGTCTGGCGGGCCCGTGGGGCGCCGGGCAGGGGCAACGGCAGACGTACGGACGCGACCCGGTCGCGCAGGGCGGACAGGGCATCGAGCAGCTGAGGCCGAACATCCAAGGTCACCACATGCGAAGAATGCCCAATTTAGGACCATTTTTGAAGCTTATACGCCCCCTGCGCGCCGAGCGCGACTCCAGTGGGACATTCTGGGCACGAAGGACGAGTGGGGCGCAGGCATAACGAGTGCACAACACCCAGGGCGCCGCGGCGCAAAAGCGATGCGAGAATCGCACCTGCCTGCGATTATCGGGACCGCTTCACCGAACCTCCACATCGTGGCCCGCGAGTGAAGCAACCGGGACAAGGCGGCCGGAGCCCTATCCTTGACCCGGTACGGACCGAAGTCCCACCCCCACCAGGGGCTCCAGGCCCACCACGGCCACCTTCCGGCCCCCGTAGCTCAGTGGATAGAGCAGGTGCCTTCTAAGCACTTGGCCGCAGGTTCGAGTCCTGCCGGGGGCACACATTCTCCACCACCGAAGCCCTCCCTCCGCGGAGGGCTTTCGCGCAGGTCGCAGCGGTGGGGCAGGGCCGGGCCGAGGCCACCCGGAGCCCACCCCGGGCCGCCCCGGGCCCATCAGGGGCCCGTGCGGGCGCGGTTCGGGCCCGGTTCGGTCGTGGCCGGCGGCCTTGCTCCAGACGCGCCGAAATGCGCCCCCTCCCGGCGCGTCGCCGGTTCGCCGCCCGGCCCGGCCTGTAGGGCAAGGGGTGCAGGTGCCGCGGCGAGGGTCACTGGAGGACGGATGACGTCGGTGGACCGTTCACCCGAAGAGGCGCCCCGAGAGGCACCCGAGGAGGCACCGCCCGACGAGCGGGCCGCACGCCGGACCGAACGCCGGGCCGGCCAGGGCTCCGCCGTCCTGCGGTGGCTGTCGACCACCGACCACAAGGTGATCGGCAACCTCTACCTGGTGACCGCCTTCGGCTTCTTCCTCTTCGCCGGAGTGCTGGCCCTGGCCATGCGGGCCGAACTCGCCCGCCCCGGGCTCCAGATCGTCTCGAACCACCAGTACAACGAGCTGTTCACCATCCACGCCACGATCATGATGCTGCTGTTCGCGACACCGACCTTCACCGGTTTCGCCAACGCGATCATGCCGTTGCAGATCGGCGCGCCCGACGTCGCCTTCCCCCGGCTGAACGCCTTCACCTACTGGGTGTACCTCTTCGGCGGCCTGCTGGTCGTCTCCGGGTTCCTCACCGCCGACGGGGCGGCCGCCTTCGGCTGGTTCGCGTACGCGCCGCTGAACGGCGCACCGTACAGCCCCGGTACGGGACCGGACCTGTGGGCCATGGGGCTCGCCGTCTCCGGTCTGAGCACGATCCTCGGGGCCGTCAACTTCGTCACCACCATCATCTGCCTGCGCGCGCCGGGCATGACCCTGTTCCGCATGCCGATCTTCACCTGGAACGTCCTCTTCACCTCGATCCTGGCGCTCCTGGCCTTCCCCGTCCTCACGGCCGCGCTGCTGGTCCTGGAGGCGGACAGGAAGTTCGGCACGGTCGTCTTCGACGCGGCCAACGGCGGCGCCCTGCTGTGGCAGCACCTGTTCTGGTTCTTCGGCCACCCGGAGGTCTACATCGTGGCCCTGCCGTTCTTCGGCGTGGTCAGCGAGATCGTGCCCGTCTTCAGCCGCAAGCCGATGTTCGGCTACGTCTCCCTCATCGGGGCGACGATCGCCATCACGGGCCTGTCCGCCACCGTGTGGGCGCACCACATGTTCGCGACGGGGGCCGTCCTGCTGCCCTTCTTCTCCCTGCTGTCGTTCCTGATCGCCGTGCCGACCGGGGTGAAGTTCTTCAACTGGATCGGCACGATGTGGAAGGGGTCGCTCTCCTTCGAGACGCCGATGCTGTGGTCCGTCGGCTTCCTCGTCACCTTCCTCCTCGGCGGGCTGACGGGCGTGCTCGTGGCATCACCGCCGCTGGACTTCCATCTGACGGACAGCTACTTCGTCGTCGCCCACCTCCACTACGTCCTCTTCGGCACCATCGTCTTCGCGACCTTCGGCGGCCTCTACTTCTGGTGGCCCAAGCTCACCGGCCGGATGCTGGACGAGCGGCTCGGCCGGATCCACTTCTGGACGCTGTTCACCGGCTTCCAGACCACCTTCCTGGTCCAACACTGGCTCGGCGAGGCCGGCATGCCGCGCCGATACGCCAACTATCTGGCGGCCGACGGGTTCACGCTCCTCAACACGGTCTCCACCATCGGCTCCTTCCTGCTCGGGCTGTCCACGCTGCCCTTCCTCTACAACGTCTGGCGGACCCACCGGTACGCGGCACCGGTGACCGTGGACGACCCCTGGGGCTGGGGCCGCTCGCTGGAATGGGCGACGAGTTGTCCGCCGCCCCGGCACAACTTCCACTCCCTGCCCCGCATCCGCTCCGAATCCCCCGCCTTCGACCTGCACCACCCGGAGGTGCCCCGTGAAAGCTGAGGCCTGGCTCTTCACCGGCACGGCCCTGTTCTTCGGCGCGACCACGCTCGTCTACTGGTGGTTCTCCCGGGAGCCGGCGGGCACCGCGGCGCTCTGCGTGTCCTTCGTCATGGCGAGCCTGGTCGCCGCCTACCTCTGGCGCCAGTACCGGCGCGGCGGGGCCCGCCCGGAGGACCGCGGCGGGGCCGAGATCCGGGAGGCCGGCGGCCGGCGTGGCTTCTTCCCCGCCCGCAGCCACTTCCCCGCACTGACGGCCGCCGGCACTGCGCTGATCGGCCTGGGCGTGGTCCAGGGCCTGTGGCTGTGCCTCATCGGCTTCGGCGTACTGCTGCCGGGGGTCGCCGGGTTCGCCTTCCAGAACCTCGGCCACGAGGACTGACGCCGCTCACCGCCGGTCCGGGTCCTCCCGCCGGTCCGGGCCCGCGGTGACATCGGCGACCTTGCTGCGCTCCCGCGCGGTCGCCGGGTACGGGTACGCAACCCGGTCGCGGTAGTACCAGCGGCTGACCGCCACCCGCACCCTGGTCACCCCGGTCCGCAGCCGCCCGGCTTCCGCCCCGGGCCCCGGCCCGGCCGCGTCCTCGTACGCCAGGGGCCGCGGCCGCTCCCGTACGAGGACGGCGTACCGCTCGCGCGGCGCGAGGGCCCGGTGCTCCGGGTGGAAGCCGCCGTCGGTGCGCTGGCGCACCATGCCGGACGCCTCCCCCGCCGTCAGCAGCTGCACCTCGCGCGACTGCAGGGCCAGGCACAGCCGCCTGGTCAGCCAGAAGACGCCCGCCGGCACCACGAGGAACCCGGCGCGCAGCACCCAGGTCAGAGCAGGCAGGGGCAGGTCGAAGACGAAGGCGAGGACGTCCTGGGCCCCGGCGAGGAGCAGTACGGCGTAGCAGGAGAGCGCCGCCGCGCCCAGAGCCGTACGGACCGGCCGGTCGCGCGGGCGGTCGCACAGGTGCCGCTCACCCGTCCCCTCGGTGATCCAGCGCTCGAAGAAGGGATAGGCGTAGAGCACCGCGAACAGCGCACCCGGCAGCAGGACGGCCGTCAGCAGCGGGTTCCACATGATCGTGTGTCCCCACAGGCGGGTCTCCACCCCGGGCATGAGCCGCAGGGCCCCCTCCAGGAAGCCCACGTACCAGTCGGGCTGCGCGCCCGTGGAGACCACGTCGGCGCGGTAGGGGCCGTAGGCCCAGATCGGGTTGATCTGGGCGAGCGCCCCGAGGGCGGCCAGCGCCCCGAAGACGATGAGGAAGAGCCCGCCGGACTTGGCCACGTACTGCGGGAAGAAGGGCAGGCCGACGACGTTGCGGCCGGTCCTGCCGGGGCCCGGCCACTGGGTGTGCTTCAGGGCGAAGACGAGCAGGACGTGCACGGTGATCAGGCCCAGCAACAGGCCGGGGACCAGCAGGATGTGCACGGGGTAGAGCCGGGGCACGATGTCGCCCCCGGGGTACTCGCCGCCGAAGACCAGGAAGCTCAGGTACGTGCCGACGACCGGCACCGACAGCATGATCCCCTGGGCGATGCGCAGACCCGTCCCCGACAGCAGGTCGTCGGGGAGGGAGTACCCGGCGAAGCCCTCCACCAGGGCCAGCACGAACAGCGTCATGCCGATCAGCCAGTTCAGCTCGCGGGGACGGCGGAAGGCGCCGGTGAGGAACACCCGCAGCAGGTGCGCCCCGATGGCGGCCAGGAAGAGCAGCGCCGCCCAGTGGTGGATCTGCCGGATCAGCAGCCCGCCGCGCACGTCGAAGTTGATCTCCAGGGTGGAGCGGTAGGCCTGCGACATCAGGACGCCGCGGAGCGGCTCGTAGGAGCCGCGGTACGGGGTCTCGGTCATCGACGGGTCGAAGAAGAGCGCGAGGTAGGTGCCGGTCAGCAGCAGCACCACGAAGCTGTAGAGCGCCAGCTCGCCCAGGAGGAAGGACCAGTGGTCGGGGAAGACCTTGCGCACCACAGCGCGGGCCGCCTCCCCCAGGGGGAGCCGCGCGTCCAGGGCCTCGGCCCCGCGGATCACCGCTCGCCGCGGGCCGCCCTGGGTTTCGCGCTGCGGACCCGGCACCGGCACGCACCTCCTGTCCGACCCGCCATTTCACGCAAAGCTACCCAAACCGACTCTCCGTCATCGACGGACACACGGGGATGGACCGACTTGCGGGAAAGCGCGGCGTGGGGTTGCGTCGGAAGAGGGTGCGTGGTTTCCGTCTCCCCTCCGGCTGGGGGTGAACGCCGTGTTCTACACCGACCGCGCGGACGCCGGCGAGCGGCTCGCCGAAGCGGTCCGCCATCTGGAGGAGGAGCATCCCGTCGTACTGGGCCTGCCCCGCGGCGGCGTCCCGGTGGCCTTCCCCGTGGCGCGGGCCCTCGGCGCGCCGCTCGACGTGATCGTGGTCCGCAAGCTCGGTGTGCCGTCCCACCGCGAGCTCGGCTTCGGCGCCATCGGCGAGGGCGGCGTACGGGTCATCAGCGACGACATCGTCCGCAGCAGCCGGGTCACGCGCCGGGACCTGGAGGCGGTCGAGCAGTCCGAGGAGGCCGAGCTCGCCCGGCAGGCCCGCACATTCCGCGGCGACCGGCCCCGGGTGGCCCTCGACGGCCGGACGGTGATCGTGGTCGACGACGGGATCGCCACCGGCGCCACGGCCGCCGCCGCGTGCGAGGTCGTACGGGCGCAGGGCGCGGCCCGGGTGGTGCTGGCCGTCCCGGTGGCGCCGCCCGACGCGGTCGCCCGGCTGCGCGGCGCGGCCGACGAGGTGGTGTGCCTCTCCTCGCCGCCCGCCTTCCGGGCCGTCGGGGAGTGGTACCGGGACTTCTCGCAGACCGCCGACGAGGAGGTCGTCTCCCTGTTGGCGCGGGCGGCGGCCGGCCCCGCGCCCGGGCGGGCACCGCGGACCGTCGAGGTCGAGGTGGACGCCGCCGGGCTGCCCCTGGCCGGGGACCTGGCGCTGCCGGAGGGCGCCGGGGCGGTCGTGATGTTCGCCCACGGCTCCGGCAGCAGCCGCCGCAGCCCGCGCAACCGGGCGGTCGCGGCGGACCTGAACGCGGCGGGCCTGGGCACCCTCCTCTTCGACCTGCTGACGCCCGCCGAGGAGGCCGACCGGGCCAACGTCTTCGACATCGAGGCCCTGGCCGGGCGGCTCACGGACGCCACCGCCTGGCTGCGCCGGCGCGCTCGCCTCCCGATCGGCTACTTCGGGGCGAGCACCGGGGCCGCGGCCGCGCTGTGGGCCGCGGCCGGCCCCGGAGCGGACATCGGCGCCGTGGTGTCGCGCGGCGGCCGGCCCGATCTCGCCGGGCCCCGGCTGGCCGCCGTCCGGGCCCCGACCCTGCTCGTCGTGGGCGGCGACGACACCACCGTGCTCGATCTCAACCGCCGGGCGCAGCGGGAGCTGCGCTGCGAGAACCGGCTGGAGGTCGTCGAGGGAGCCACCCACCTCTTCGAGGAGCCGGGCGCCCTGGAGGAGGTGGCCGGCCTGGCCCGTGCCTGGTTCACCCGGCACCTGGAAGCCGGCCAGGCGGGACTTTGACGACACGACTTGGGGGCGCGACGACGTGCCGCCCGGGCCGGGGCGCGCGACCATGGGGGGATGGAGCAGGCGTCCGTGGGGGATGTCAGCGGCCCGGCGCGCATCGCCCCGGCGGGTGAGGGCATCGGCCAGGAGGAGCTGGCGCTCGCGGCCCGCAACCACGGCCTGCCGCTGGAGGCCCTGCGCCACGAGGTGACCCCGCCCGGGCTGCACTACGTCCTGGTCCACTACGACATCCCCGCCACCGACGCGGACGGCTGGACCCTGACCGTGGGCGGCCGGGTCCGTACGCCGCTGTCGCTGGACCTCGACGCCCTGCGCGCGTTCCCCGCCGTCACCCACCGCGTCACCATGGAGTGCGCGGGCAACGGCCGGGCGCGCCTGTCGCCCCGGCCGGTCAGCCAGCCGTGGCTGGTCGAGGCGGTGGGCACCGCAGACTGGACCGGGGTCCCGCTGGGCCTCGTCCTGGACGGGGCCGGGGTGCGGTCCGACGCCGTCGAAGCCGTGTTCACCGGAGCCGACCACGGTGTGGAGCGGGGGGTGGAGCAGGACTACCGGCGCAGCCTGCCGCTGCCGTACGCGACCGGGGACGACTCCGGTGTGCTGATCGCCTACGCCATGAACGGCCTGCCCCTGCCGCCGCAGCACGGGTACCCGCTGCGGCTGGTCGTCCCCGGCTGGTACGGCATGGCGCACGTCAAATGGCTGCGTGACATCACCCTCGTCGACGCACCGTTCACCGGCTTCCAGCAGTCCGTGGCCTACCGCTACCGGCGGTCCGCCGATGATCCGGACGATCCCGGCGAGCCGGTCACCCGGATCGCGCCGCGCGCCCTGATGACCCCGCCGGGCTTCCCCGACTTCATGTCGCGCACCCGCGTCGTGCACCCCGGCCCCGTACGGCTGCACGGGCGGGCGTGGTCCGGTCACGGGGCCGTCGTCCGGGTGGAGGTGAGCGCCGATGACGGCCTGACCTGGATCCCGGCCGAGGTGGCGGCACCGGCCCATGCGCCCGCGTGGGCCTGGCAGGCCTGGAGCTGTATGTGGACGGCCGCGCCCGGCCGCCACACCCTCGCCGTCCGCGCCACGGATGCCGAGGGGCGCACGCAGCCACTCGAACAGCCGTGGAACCGCGGCGGTTTCGGCAACAACGAGGTCCAGCGGGTGGCCGTCCTCTGCCTGTGATCTTCTCGGAACCCCCTGAGGGCTGTCCCGTGATCCCCGGTGGCGTATCCCGGCGTTCCGACAACGCGGCGGGGTGCCGTGGCTGTCGTCGTGCGCCCGCCGGGGATTACGGGACAGCGGGACAGCCCTCAGGAGATGCCGAGGGCCCTGACCGCCTGGTAGTACGTCCACGCGGTGCCGTCGCACGGGCGCTTGCGGCTGCCCTTGTAGCGGGCGCAGACCCGCTTCAGGTCCGCGTGGAACGCCTCGTCGAGCCGGGCCTTGGCGCCCGGGAACAGCCCTGCCGCCCGGTGGTTGCGGTAGCCGAAGTCGTGGCGGGCGCAGGCCGCCGCGAAGGGGAAGCCGAAGGGGTTGTCCGGGGAGGTGGTGCACTGGTCGGTCGACCAGTCGAAGCCGTATGCGACCCAGGCGGCACGGTACTCGCGCGCGTCGGCCCAGGCCTCGTAGCTGGCGGCGCCGGGTTGCGTCCAGCGGCTCAGCACCTGCGGCTTGTCGGCCGGGACCTCGGGCACGGCCCAGGCCGCGGGTGCGAGGGCGAGCACCGCGGTGGCGGTGGCGGTGGCGAGGGCGGGGAGGAGGCGGCGACGGCGCATGGGGTCCTCGGGAGCCGGGCGGACGGTCACCCGGCCAACGGGGCGGGTCGCCACCCGGTTACTGCACGTGGCCCCGCCGTGTCCGCACACCCCCAAGGCACCCCCAAGGTATGACGCCGTGTGAGACCTGCGGACAACACACGGTTCGTTCTGAGGAAGGACGCGCGGGGCGGTCGTCCCGGCCGAGACTGGAAGGCATGAACCGCCGTCCGCTCGTCATCGCCGCCGCCACCGTGGGAGTCCTGGCCACCGCCGCCTTCGCCCTGCCCAACCTGCCGCCGAACCCCGTGACGGACACGATCGACCACCGGGTGTTCAAGGAGAAGGGCAAGCGCTTCGCCACCGCGGCCGACGCTCCGGCGCGGGCGGAAGCGGCGTTCGCGCTGCCCTCCTGGATACCCAAGGACGCCACCGACGTCCGCATACGGGTGCGCACCACCGGGGAGGCCCGGCTGATCCGGTTCGACCTCGGCAAGACCCCGCTGGACGGCCCGCGGTGCACGGCGGGCACCCCCAAGCGGCAGGGCGCCCCGGACCTGCACGCCAGGTGGTGGCCGCGGACCGTGCGGGCCGAAGTCCGCACCGACTGCCGCGACTTCCACCAGTACCAGGTCGCGGTGCGCGGCAAGCGGGTCTACGCCTGGACCGACGGCACCCCGTCTCCGCGCGCCCAGGGCTGATCGCGCGACCGGTTCACCGGCGGGTCCGTACCCACGCTCCGACGGCTGCGCCGTGGCGCACCCGCCGCGAAGCAGGCGGGCGAGGTGGCCCCCAGGGGCGTGCACGTACACCCGGGCCGGCTCCTCGCCCCGCAGCTCGACCCAGCGGATCCGGTCGCCCTCCGGCGCGACCACGGCATTCTTCACGGCGCTCCCCTCGGCCCTGGAGTCTTCGACGACGGGCAGGGTGGTCAGCGTCGCGCCCGGCCCGTCGGGAGTTTTCGGGCCGCCCGCCACGCCGTACCCGGCTTCGCCCCGCCGTCGGCCGGGCGCGCACTATCGTGACCGCCATGGACATCCGCCGGGCCCTGACTCCCGCCGAACTCTCGGCCGCCGAGTCCCTCTTCGACGGGCCCGCCCGCGAGGAGTGGTCCGAGCGCTTCCTCGCCGCCCCCGGGCACCTGATGCTCATCGCGTACGTCGACGGCGTGCCCGCCGGAATGGTCTCCGGCATCGAGATGATCCACCCCGACAAGGGGACGGAGATGTGCCTCTACGAGCTGTCGGTGGACGAGGGCTACCGGCGCCGCGGGATCGGCCGCTCCCTGACCCTGGCCCTCGCGGACGAGGCGAAGGCGCGTGGCTGCTACGGCATGTGGGTGGGCGTCGACACCGACAACGAGGCCGCCCTGGCCACCTACGACGCCGCCGGGGCCCGCGACGAGGGCGTGTTCGCGATGCGCGGCTGGCCGATCGATTCCTGAACCCTCCGGCCCATCCGCCGGGCGGGGCCGCCGATGTACCCCGCGCGGCGGCGTGTCCTGCCGCCACTCGGCGCACCCTCCGCGCGCCCGTACGGCCGCTCGCAGAGCATCGGCCGCATGACCCCCTTCACCCCGCTGCTCCCCGCCGCCGCGCTGCTGGCGGCGGCCGCCACGGCCATCGCCCCGCCACCGCAGACCGCCGCCACCGCCGCCACCGCGGCCACCGAGAACGCCGTCTCCCCGTACGTCGTCGTCCTCAAGGACACCGCCCCGCGCGCCCCGGCCCGCGCCCTGGCCGCCGAGGCCGCGGAGTCCGGTGACGAGGTCGGCCCCGTCTACGAAGCCGCCCTCGACGGCTTCGCCGTCCGCACCACCGCCGCGCGGGCCGCCGCCCTGGCCGCCGACCCCCGGGTGGCCTCGGTGGAACCGGACACGGTCTTCCACATCACCGGAGCCGGGACCCACAGCCGCACCGGCGGTGGCACCGGCACCGACACCGGCTCCGCGGTCACCGCCTTGCCGCCGCAGAGCCCCGCGCCCTGGTCGCTCGACCGGATCGACCAGCGCGAACTCCCGCTCGACGGCTCGTACACGTACGCCACGAAGGCCGAGGGCGTCACCGTCTACATCCTCGACACCGGTGTCAACACCCGCCACCAGGAGTTCGGCGGCCGCGCCCGGGCCGGGCACAACGCGGTCTTCCTGGAGGGCTCCCGGGACTGCAACGGCCACGGCACGCACGTCGCGGGGACTGTGGGCGGGGCGACGTACGGAGTCGCCAAGGGTGTCTCCCTCGTCTCCGTCAAGGTGGCCGACTGCCGCGGCGACGGGCGCCTGTCGGCCATGCTCAGGGGTCTCGACTGGGTGGTGAAGGACGCCGGGCGCGCCCCGGGCACCCCGGCCGTGGCGAACATGAGCATGGGCGGCAGCCGCAGCCGCGCCCTCGACGCCGCCGTACTGCGGATCGTGTCTTCCGGGATCACCTTCGTCGCGGCCGCCGGCAACGACGGCAGGAACGCCTGCGGCGGATCCCCGGCCTCCGTCCCGCAGGCCGTCACCGTCGGCGCGACCGACGCCGCGGACCACCGTGCGCCGTTCTCCAACCACGGCTCCTGCGTCGACCTGTTCGCGCCGGGCGTGGCCGTCACCTCCGCCCGGAAGGACTCCACCACCGGCACGGCCCGCTCCTCCGGCACCTCGATGGCCGCCCCGCACGTGGCGGGGGCCGCCGCGCTGCTCCTGGCCGGCGGTACGGCGCGCACCCCGGCGCAGGTGTCCGAAGCGCTGGTGCGCGGCGCCGTACCCGACCGGATCACCGGACTTCCGGCCGGCACCCCGAACCGTCTGCTGCACGTGCCCACCACCGCCCGCCCGTCGTAATCACGGCCGGACAAGGCCGGAAAAGGCCTGTACCGCGGCCGGACCGGCCGGTGCCCGCTCCGACCCCGACCGGGCGGCATCCGATGGGCCATCAGCCCCAGGCTGATGGCCCATCAATTTCTGTGTGCTTCGGGCGAAAGCAAGTCATTGACTTCTCATCACCGTGACGCGTCAATATCGGCCACCGCACCGGCTCGGCCTCCCCCACACAGCGGGTGGGGGGAGGGTTCGTCATGACGAAGGAGTCGCGACCCAGTGAGTACGAGAACGCATCGACGCAGAGTGCTGGCCGGGGCGGGGGCCCTGTCGCTGGCCCTCAGCGGCGCAGTGGCGGGCCTGGCGGGTCCCGCACAGGCCGCGACCAGGACGACGGCCGTCTTCGAGAACTGCGACGCCCCGGCGCCGCAGCCGGACGGCTCCGGCAACCAGAACTGGACGGTCACGCTGCCCGACGGCGCCAAGGCGGGCGACGTCGTCCCGATCACGATCGACCCGGGTGCGAGCCCGCTGATCCCGTCGTTCTCCGTCACCACGGTGAACACCTCCAAGATCACCCTCAAGGTCGGCGCCACCACCCAGGTGGTCACCAGCCCGCCGGAGACCGTGTCCGTCGTGGCCGGCCAGCCCCTCGACCCCAAGGCCTTCTCCGGCACCATCAAGATCCCGGACGGCACGGAGGGCACGACCGTCCAGGTCGCCCTCGACCTCGCGGTGACCGACGCGGACCTCTCCGGTTCGGTGTTCACCACCACCTGCACCCCGGCCCCGCGCCCGAGCGCCTCGCTCGGCTCGGTCGCGGTGGAGGCCCTGCCCAAGGACCCGGTCACCACGAAGCTGACGCCCAACAGCGGCCCGGCGGGCACCGCCGTCGTCGTGGGCGGCGCCAACTTCCCGGCCGGTCCGGTCACCTGCTCCGCCCTGCTCGCCGGGGCGGCGACCGGTGACACCGGCACCGGCACGGCGGACGCGTCCGGCGCCGCCACCTGCAACATCACGGTCACCAAGAAGGCCGACACGATCAGGATCGACGGTTCGATCACCCCGTACAAGGCCTTCGTCTTCCTGGAGGAGCAGGCCGGTGTGAAGAACCCGATCGACGTCGAGGTCCTTCCCGGACCGCTGGCCCTGGGGCCGAAGGACGGCCAGCCGGCCGTCAGCTTCGGCTCGGTCACCATCAACGGCAAGGCCCAGTCGGTGGTCGGCGTCTTCAACGCCGCGACCGTCCAGGACTTCCGCGGCGGCTCGCTCGGCTGGGACGTGACGGCGACGCGTACGCCGTTCCTGAATCAGACCACCGGCCACTCGATGGCGAAGGCGCAGATCGGCATGCAGCCGTCCTGCACCGTGACCAACCCGGACAGTCCGAGCACCTGCACGGCGGGCACGCCCGGCGCGATCTCCGACGTCCCGATGAAGGTGGCCTCCCAGGCCGCCGGGGGCGACGAGCTGACCGGCGGTGAGTTCGCCGTCGGCGGCGCCGGGATGATCCAACTCCCGCCCTTCATGTTCGCCGACACCTACCAGACGGTCGTCACCTTCTCGATCACCTGATCCGCACGTCCGCACGGCCGCTCCATCAGGGTGGTGGGGGGGGGGGGGGGGGCCCCCCCCCCCCCCCCCCCCCCGCCGGCGGGGGGGGGGGGGGGGGGGGACGGGGGCGCCCCCCGCCCCCCACCCAGCACCCCACGGGCCCGCA
>NZ_JBEZYV010000021.1:0-123550 GCF_040638905.1 Streptomyces virginiae
ATGGGGGGGGGGCGCCCCCGGGTGTGGGGGGCGCCCGCCCGGTCCGGGTGGCGCGCTGCCGCCGTCCCCACGAGGCAGCGCGGGCGGGTCACCGTCCGGTCACCGGGACGACGGCCCGCCGGTTCAGGGGGCCTGGCCGGCCGCCGGCCGGGTGGGGCGGCCGGGCGCGAGACCCAGGGCCGGGAGCATGACCGCCTCCACGAACCGGATCAGGTAGTCGGCGTCCGCGTACCGCCCCTCCAGCACCGGCCGGATGCGCAGCACGCCCATCAGCTGGGCCGGCAGGAATTCCACGGCGGGATGGTCCGCGGCGATCTCGCCGCGCTCCACGGCCCGTCCCACCATCGCGTCGAAGGCGGCCAGTTCGGGCTCGACCAGCGCCTCGCGCAGGGCGGCCTGGAGCGCCTCGTCACTGAGTACGGCGTGGCCGAGGGCCTGCGTCAGCCGGGTGTCCCGGCCGGAGGTTCCGGCCGCGATCCGGGCCGCCTCGCGCAGGTCGCCCGCCAGGGTCCCGGTGTCCACCGCGGCGAGGGTTCCCCGCCGGGCGGAGCGCAGGGCGGCCGCGACCAGCTGGGGCTTGGTCCTCCACTGCCGGTAGAGCGTGGACTTGCCGCAGCTCGCCCGGGCGGCGATGCCCTCCATCGTCAGGGCCTCGTAGCCGTGCTCGCGCAACTGCTCCAGGACGGCGTCGTAGAACTCCTGCTCCCGCTCCGGGGTGATCTTGGAGCGGCGCGCGGGGATCGGCGTCGGCGTCATGGGTTGCGGCTCTCCTCGGGGCGCCTCGACTGCGGGTTCCGCTACGAAGTGTACGGGAACGCGAACGTATCGGTACACCAGCGTATCGATACGCCAATGTATCGATACACTGGCGTGTCGCTGTGCGCGCAACAGGAAGAGAGACCGGGGGATGACCGCCCACACCACGCCTGCCGGGCCGCCGGCAGGCGGACCGAGAGCCGCTCGCCGACGCCTCATACGCGAGCTGCTGCTCGTCGCGGGCTTCTTCACCTTCTACAAGGCGGGCCGGCTGCTCTCGACGGACCGCACCGGCGAGGCCTTCCGCAACGCCGACCGGATCTGGGACGCCGAACGCGCCCTGCGCCTGCCCGGCGAGGGCGCGGTGCAGCGGCTGCTGCTGCACGGGGAAGCCCTCGTGACCACCGCGAACACCTACTACGCCGCCGTCCACTTCCCCGCCACCGCGCTCTTCCTGATCTGGCTCTACGTCCGACGCCCCGCGCACTACCTGTGGACCCGCCGGGTGCTCGCCGTGCTCACCGGAGCCGCGCTCGTCCTGCACCTCGCCTACCCCCTCGCGCCCCCGCGGATGCTTCCCGACGCGGGGCTCGTCGACACCGGACAGGTCTACGGGCCCACCGTCTACCGGGCCGCTCCGGACGCCGACACGCTGGCCAACCAGTTCGCCGCGATGCCCTCCCTGCACTTCGGCTGGGCGCTGATGCTGGCGATCGGGGTGATCGCCGCGACCCGGGGCGGGAAGCGGTGGCGGTGGGGCCTGCTGTGGCTGCTGCATCCGCTGGTGACGCTCCTGGTGATAGTCGGCACCGCCAACCACTACTGGCTCGACGCGGTCGTCGCCGCTGTCCTGCTCGGGATCGCCCTGCTGGTGGTCCCGCGCCCGCGCGCGGGCGAGCCGGACACCGATATGCCCGATGCGGGCACCGGCGCCGGCACCGGCGATGGCGCGGAGGCGTCGGCAGCCCCCACCCGCCGCGACGCGGAAGGCGCCGTACAGGCCGCACCCGCCCTGCCGCACCAGAAGAGCACCGCCCAAACCGTGGGAGCGGGAAAGTGAACGACACCGCCCTCGCCGTCGGGCTCTGCCTCGCATCGGCCGTGGCCTACGCGGCCGGAGCCGTCGCCCAGGAGCGCCTCGCCCGCGCCGGCGTCGCGCGCAGCGCCGGGGCGCTGCTGGGCTCGGGCGTCTGGTGGTGGTCGGCAGGACTGAACGCGGCAGCAGCCCTGCTCCACGCCGCGGCCCTGCGGTACGGGCCCCTCACGCTGGTGCAGCCGCTCGGCGCGCTCACCCTGGTCGCCGCCGTGCCGATGGGGGCGCGCCGGGCCGGCCGCCGTGTGGCCGCCACCGAATGGCGCGGCACACTCGCCACCGTCGCCGGGCTCGGGCTGCTGCTGCTCCCGGCCTCCGGGCCGGCTCCCGACGACACCCTCACGCTGGTCGAGGCGTTGGCGGTGTCCGGGGCCACCATCGCGGTGATCCTGTTCCTGACGGCGGCGAAGGACCCGGGCTCGGGGCTGCGGCACGCCACCGCCTCAGGACTGGCGTCCGCGGTGGCCTCCGCACTGACCCAGACCGTGGCCGTCGCCGGCGGCCGCGGAGGGTCCCTCGTCAGCGTCCGCGTCGTCGCCGTGGCCCTGCTCGTCGTGGTGTTCGCGGTCGGCGGGATGCTCCTGTCTCAGCGGGCCTACCGGGGCGGCGGCCTCGGCGCCCCGCTCGCCGTGGTGAACCTGGCCAATCCCCTGGCCGCGGCCGCCATCGGCGCGGTCCTGCTCGGCGAACGCCTCCAGGGAGGGCCGGCGGGGCTGCTGCTGGCGGCGGCCGGCGCGCTCGTGGCGGCGCGCGGAGTGGTCCTGCTGACCAGGGCGCCGGCCGCCCCAAGGGGCGCACCGGGGGCCCTGGTGCCGGCCGGGGCGGCCGATCTGGCCGTGCCCGGGCGCCGGGTGCCCGTCTGATCCGGGAGGCCGCACGACCCTGTGCGGAAACGTTTCGTCTCGTCGTGTCCCCTTGCGGCGGACATCCGGCCCGTCGGGTTCCGGCCGTTGTTCCGCCCGCCCGCCCCTGGGGCGTGTCTTGCGGATCATTGCCGGGCTCGCGGGGCCCGATCCGCAGGACACGCCCCGGCCGTCGGCGCAACCGCGCCCACTACCCTGGCCGCACCACGCGAAGTCCGAGAACGAGCAGCGAGGAACCGGTATCGAGATGAGCGTCACCCCCGTCCCCACCGCCGACCTGTACGACGAGTACGGCGAATCCCTCGACATCTGCACCACCGGGTTCCACCAGTTCGGCGGCCGCCGGCTCTTCGCCGGCCCCGTGCGGACCGTCCGCTGCCACGAGGACAACGCCCTCCTGCGCGGACTCGTCCACACGCCGGGCGAGGGCGCCGTCCTCGTCGTGGACGGCGGCGGCTCGCCGCGCACCGCCCTGGTCGGCGACCTCATCGCCGGCGCCGCCGAACGCAACGGCTGGGCGGGCCTGATCATCAACGGCTCGGTCCGCGACAGCGTCGCGCTCGGCGGCCTCGACCTCGGAGTGAAGGCCCTGCGCACCGTCCCGCGCAAGAGCGGCAAGACGGGCGCCGGCGCCGTGGACGAGCCCGTGACCATCGGCGACGTCACGTTCCGGGCCGGGGACACCGTCCACGCGGACGACGACGGCGTGGTCGTCCTGCGCGGCTGACGACGAGGACTCCCGCCCGGCCGCCCGCGCGAACTCCCGCACGGCCGACGACGAGACTCCCGCCCGGCCGCCCGAACTCCCGCACGGCCACGACGAGAACCGGCCAGGGCCGACCCGCCGGCCCTGGCAGCCGCCCGGCGCGCGGGGTTTCACTGCCGGTCCATGAGACGACACAGGATCACGGGCCTGCTCGGCGCGATCGCGCTGGCCGCCGGCACCCTGGCCGCCGCGGGACCCGCGCACGGCCTGCCCCGGGCCGACCCGCCGCCCGCCGAGTTCGGCACCGACTGGCACGACCCCCTCACCGCCGCGCCACCCGTCGCACGACCCGCGACCCGGTCGTGCCGGGTGACCCTCGCCGAGGCGCAGTTCCGCGACTTCACCCCCTACCGCGGCGACTACGCGCCCCCCGCCGCCTGCGGCGCGGCCGACTGGGCCGCCGTGGTGCTCCGCCTCGACGGCAAGGTCAAAGGCCGCCAGTACGACCGGCTGGGCCACCTCTCCCTGGGCGGTGTGGAGATCCTGCGCACCTCCACACCCCAGCCCTCGCCCGACGGCATCACCTGGTCCGTCGAGAAGGACGTCACCCGGTACCGCGACACCCTGGCCCGCCCGCAGCCCGTAGAGATGCTCATCGGCAACGTCGTCGACGACACCTACACGGGCGTCATCGACGTCAAGGTGACCCTGACCTTCTACGCGGCCGAAGGACGCACCCGGGCGCCCGACACCCCCGACCGCGTGCTGCCCCTCACCACCCCGGTGATCACCACGCCCCGCAACACCGAACGGCTGCTGGCCGAGGTGTATGCCACCGGCTCCGGCGGCGGCTGCGAGGAGTACTGGTACATGACCACCCCCACCGGAGCCCCGTACTCCTGCACGGCGGACGGCGGCCCCCACCGCGAGGTCCGCGTCCTGGTCGACGGGCGGCTCGCCGGCATCGCCGCACCCTTCCCCACCGTCTGGACCGGCGGCTGGTCCAACCCGTTCCTCCGGTACGTCACCCCCGGCCCGCGCGCCTTCGACGTCCAGCCGATCCGCTACGACCTCACGCCCTACGCCGCCCTGCTCAACGACGGGCGCCCGCACCGCATCGAGGTGGGCGTCGCTGGGCTGCCCGCCGGACAGAGCGGCTGGAGCACCCCCGCCAACCTGCTGCTGTGGCAGGACGAGGCCCGCCAGGTCGTCACCGGTGCCCTCACCCGGTACGAGGAGAGCGAACCGTCGGGCCACTCCCGCTGGACGCCCGCCGGCCCCGGCGGACAGCACCGGGTGGACACCGAGGGCGCACACCGCCTGACCGTCGCCGGGTACCTGAACACCTCACACGGGCGGGTGGACACCACCGTCACCCGCTCCGTGCACCACACCTCCGCCCACCGTTGGACCGAGGGGGAGAGCATCGACGCGCTCACCGCGAGCTGGACCGACGAGGAGAGCGTGACGCAGGGGCCGACGACCACCCGGATCGACCGCACCTACACGATGGACGGCGAGACCACCCTCGGCGCCGGCGACCGCCTGCGCACGGTCCTGAGCCTCGGCGACCGCGCGGACACCGTCACCCTGCGCGGCGGCCGGACCGTCGACGCCTCCCGGCTCGACGACCGGTACACGGGCGACGCCACCTACACCGCGAACGTCCCCCGGGACCAGCGCCACGCGGTCGCCACCACCTCCGCGCGCTACCGGCTGTACGGGTCGCAGGTGCCCGGCGGGTGCTACGACCGCACGGTGGGCACCGCCCAGGGAACGGTCACGGTGGACCGGCGACGCTGCTGACGGCGGCGGCGCCTACGATGATCCGCCATGGACACGAGTGAGGCCGGCAGACAGCTGATCGACGGGCGCTTCGAACTGGTCGCGCCCCTGGGCAGCGGCGGCATGGGTACCGTTTGGCGGGCGCGCGACATCGCCCTGCACCGCGAGGTGGCTCTCAAGGAGGTGCGCCCGCCGGACCCGGCGACCGCCGCCGCCCAGCCCGGCCTCGCGGACCAGATGCGCGAACGCGCCGTCCGCGAGGCCCGCGCCCTCGCCCGTCTCGCCCACCCCCACGTCGTGACGATCCACCACATCGTCGAGCCCGCGGAGGGCACGGACGGGCACCCGTGGATCGTCATGGAGATGGTCCGGGGCGGCTCCCTGCACGACCGCCTGGAGTCCGGCCCCGTGCCGCCCGCGGAAGCGGTGCGCCTCGGCCTCGACGTGCTGTCCGCGCTGCGCGCCGCGCACGCCGAGGGGATCCTGCACCGTGACGTGAAGCCTGCCAACGTGCTGCTGCGCCCCGACGGGTCTGCCGTGCTGACCGACTTCGGCATCGCCGCGCTGCACGACTCCACCGGACTCACCGCGACCGGCGTGCTGATCGGCTCGCCGGAGTACATCGCACCCGAGCGGGTCCGTGGCGAGGAGGGGCTGGCCGCCTCCGACCTGTGGTCGCTCGGCATGCTGCTGTACGTGGCCGCCGAGGGGGCCAATCCGCTGCGCCGGGCCACGAGCCTGGCCACGGTCGTCGCCGTGCTCGACGAGCCGATCCCCGCGCCGGTGCGGTCCGGCCCGCTGGGACCCGTACTGGAGCGGCTGCTCGTCCGGGACCCGGCCGCGCGGCCCGACGGCGCACAGCTGGAACAACTGCTCCGGGACGCGAGCGCTGCTCTCGGTGCTGGTGCTGGTGCCGCGCCCCTTGCCGCGCCGCCCGCCGCCTCCCCGGCCGTTCCGGGCCCGTACGGGCAGTTCGGCCCCTACGCGCCCAGGCCCACCAGCACCCCGCACGCCCCGCACACCCCGCCGCCGTACGGCTCGGGCGCCTCCCCGTACGCGGCCGCCACCACGCCCGTCCCGGTGGCGTCCGCGCCGCGCCGGCGCCCGGCCCTGGTCGGTGCCGCGCTCACCGCGGTGCTGGCGGCCGGCGTGATCGGCATCGTCCAGCTGCTGCCCGACGGCAACTCCGGCGACGACAAGGCGAAGGGCGGCGCCGCCACCACCTCCGCCACCCCGCCGGCGCGGGACGCCTCCCCGGCCCCCGCCCCGAAGGCCAGCGCGCAGAAGGCGGACGCGCCCCGCGGCAGCATGATGACGCCGGGGAACGTCCGCACCGCCCTGGAGGCGTTCAAGAAGCAGACCGGCACGACCACCTTCGTCGACATGACGCTCTACGACGGCTACATCCTCGCCTCCATCCCCACGGCCGCCGGCGCCGAGACCGTCGACTCCTGGCAGTACCGGGACGGCGTGGCCGGCCGCACCGGCCCGGACGGCACGGTCAGGGAGGGGGAGCCGCTGATCGACATGGCCACGGTCAACTGGGACGCGCTGCCCGGCCTCCTGGAGCAGTCCAAGAAGGACCTCAAGGTCGAGAAGCCGACCTCGCGCCACGTCATCATCGACCCCTGGATGATGGACCAGACCCCCTCCATCCGCACCTACCTCAGCGACGAGTACGGGCGCGGCGGCTACGTCCTCTGGGGCATCGACGGCAGCCTCAGGAAGGTCTACGGCCCCTGAGACCCACGGCCCCTGAGCCGCGTGCCCGTACCGTCCCCCGACCAGGCGTACACCGAGGAGCCCCACCCACCGTGCCCAGCTGGCGCACCACCCTCACGACGGCCGGGACGGCCGGCACCCGGCTGCGGGACGACTACACCCACGCCGCCCGCCGGGTGCTCCGTCGCGAACCCGCCCCGTATTTGGCGCTGCGACTGCTCGCCGCGCCGCCCCTGGTGCCGGCCCTCGCCGCCGGCCTCGCCTTCATGAACCTGGTCGACGACGTGGCCGAGACCGGCACCCCGCAGCAACGGGCCGCGGGCCTGGCCGCGTTGACCGAGCAGGTCGAGGCCGCCCTCAAGACCGGGGACAGCAGCGATCCCGTGCTGCGGGCGTACGCCCACGCGGTGGACTCCCGGGGCCTGCCCGAGCACTGGGTGTCCCGCTTCCTCGCGGGCGCCGCCACGGCGGAGGCCGCCTTCGACGGCTTCGCCGACGAGGCGGACTTCCAGGCCTACCTCGACGCGTACGCCTGGCCCGGCGTCCTCGTCTTCACCGGCCTGCAGTACCAGGGCGGCCCGGATCCCGAACAGGCCGCCGGCTGGCGCCGGTTCGTCGACGCAGCCCAGCGCGTCGACTTCCTCGCCGACCTCCACGGCGATCTGGCCGACGGCCGGCTGTGCCTCCCGCGCGCCCGCCTCGACGAGCACTCCGTGACCCGGGCCGACCTGGAGGCGGCCCGTGACACCCCTGCCGTACGGGCCCTCCTCGCCGACGAGATCCGACGTGCCCGCGCGGCCCTCGACGCCACCCGCGGCATCCTCGACCTCGCCGAGCCCGGCCTGCGCCCCGTCGTCGCCACCATGGCGGACCTCATGGCGCACCAGCTGACCGCCGTCGAGCGGGCCGGCGCGGGCGCCCTGCGCCGGGACGTCGGCTACGGGATCGTCGCACCCCTGCGGATCCTGTTGCGCGCCGCCCGCCGCCGCCCGGTGGTCTAGGTCGTGTCGTCGAAGTCCCGCCTGGCCGGCGGGGCCTGGCACGCACTCCCTAGTAGGCGCCGTTGACGTTGTCGATGGAGCCGTAGCGGGCGGCCGCGTAGTTGCAGGCCGCGGTGATGTTGGCCACCGGGTCGTAGGAGTCCAGCGAAGTGCCGGGCACGTGATAGGCCTTGAAGGTCGGGTCGATGACCTGGAGCAGACCCTTGGAGGGGATTCCGTTCCGGGCGTTGATGTCCCAGAGGTTGATCGCCTTGGGGTTGCCCGAGGACTCGCGCATCACGTTGCGGTGAATTCCGTTGTAGCTGCCGGGAATACCGTGCTTGGCCATCACGTCGAGGGACTCGCGGATCCACCCGTCGAGATTGTTCGGGTAGGAGGACGCCGGCTTGGCGGCCGTCTTCACCGCGGTCTTGGCCGCGGTGGCGGCCTTCGCCTGGGCGCCGATGGTCAGTTTGAGACCGGGCCGGATGACCGACGGGTTGTCGCCGACGACCGCGCGGTTCACCTCGTAGAGCCGCTTCCATCCGCCACTGACGGAGTGGTCCGCGGCGATCTCCGAAAGGGTGTCGCCAACGACCACGGAATACGTGGCGGGAGGGGCGGTCACCGCGGTGACCGCGGTGGCTGCGGTGACGGTGGTCACCGCGGCTGCCGGCGCGCTCGTCCCGGCCGCGCCCGCGGTGGTCGCGCCGATCAGCGGGAGCGTGAGGGCAGCGCCACCTGTGCCGGCAAGGGCCAGCTTGCGGGTGATCGGGTTCTGCTTCGGCCGACGGTGCTTACCCTTTGCAGGCATGGGGGAATTCCTCACGTGGGGGGACGGGAGACCCGGTCGGCAGCGCCGTATTCGGCAGCTCGCCACCTGGAGTGAGGTGACGGTAGGTGAGCCCGACGGGCGCGAACAAGCCCCGAATTCCACCCATAGATCGACATCCCGCTATCCGCCCCGGAAATGACCTTGTGGGCATCGCGACGAAAAGGTCGATTCCCTTTCCGGGAAAAGGGAATCGACCTCTTGTGGGAAATGATGTTGACGTGTTCCGCGTGACTGACATCACGGGGTGGCGGCCCGGGGGTCAATAAGGGCAAGTCCACTCTCTGTTGGCCTCATTCGGGCGACTCGCGCTTAGGGGTTAAATCGCCCATCCACACTCTTTCCGGCGTGTGCGCCCTCCTCATGCCTCCCCGGTCGCGGACTCGGTGAGGGGCTCGGAGAGCGCCGCCAGCCGCTTCAGGGCGGCCGCCACCGCCGCCTGCGAGGCCGGCAGCAGGGGAAGCCGTACGTCGGGGGTCGGGATGCGGCCCTGGGCGTGGAGCAGGCCCTTGACGACGCCCGGGCTCGGCTCGGTGAAGGCCGCCGCCGACAGCCTGGCGAGCGCGTGGCCCAGCGTCCGGGCGTGTACCGCGTCCCCCGCCCGCCAGGCCGCGGCGAGCTCCGCGAACCGCTGCGTCGCCAGGTGGGCCGAGGCCAGGATCCCGCCCGACGCGCCCAGCGCGAGCATCGCCGACACGTGCACGTCGTCCCCGGCCAGGACGTGGAAACCGGCCGGCCGGTCGCCGAGCAGTTCCACCGCGTCCTGGTCGAGGGCGCCGACCGCGTACTTCACCCCGACGACCCCGGGGAGCGAGCCGAGGGCCCGAAGCGTGGTGGCGTCCAGTGGCTGCCCCGTGCGGTAGGGGACGTGATAGACGATGAGCGGTACGGGGCTGACCGCGGCCAGCCGCTCGAAGTGCGCCAACACCCCGGCCGCCGAAGGCCGTACGAACGACGGAACCGTGACCAGCGCCGCCCCCACCTGCGGCCACCGCGCCAGCCCGGCCAGGGAGGCCTCCGCGGCCCTGGTGCCGGACGCTCCCGCGCCGACGGTCAGCACCGCGCCGCGTTCCCCGCAGACGCGGGCGCACACGCCGGTGACGAGGTCGCGCTCCGCCGCGTCGAGGGCGGCGGCCTCCCCGGTGGTGCCGAGGGCGACGATTCCGGTGGCGCCCGCGTCGAGCACGTCGTGGGCCAATGCCTCCAGGGCCTCGGCGGCGACCGCCCCGGTGGGCGCGAAGGGCGTGACGAGCGGTACGTGGATCCCGTGGAGCGGGACCGCCCGCACGATGTCCTCCGGGGCCGCCCCCGCGATGCCCTGCGGGGCCGTTTCTGCGATGTCCTGCGTCGTGTCCTGTGCCATGCCCACGAGCCTGACCCGCCCCGAGCGGCAAATCCAGTTCACGTTCCTTACCCAACCCGTAAGCTGAGCCGATGCTCGACGTACGACGCCTGCGCCTGCTGCGCGAACTCGCCCGCCGCGGCACCATCGCCGCCGTGGCCGAGGCCCTCTCCTTCAGCCCTTCGGCGGTGTCGCAGCAGCTCGGCGTGCTGGAGCGGGAGGCCGGCCTGTCCCTGCTGGAACGCACCGGACGGCGGGTCCGGCTCACCCCCGCCGGGCAGAACCTCGTCCGGCACGCCGAGGCCGTCCTGGAACGGCTCGAACGGGCCGAGGCCGACCTTGCCGAAGCCCGCGGCGGCCTCGCCGGAGCCCTGCGCATCGGTGCCTTCCCCACCGCCTCCCGCGCGATCGTCCCGGCCGCCCTGGTGGCCCTCGCCCGGCGCCACCCTGGGCTGGAGCCGATGGTCTGCGAGACCGATCCGGCGGCGGTCGCCCACGCCCTGCGGGCCGGCGACCTGGACGTCGCCCTCGTCCACGCCTACGACTTCGTACCCGCCGAGCGTGAGCCGGGACTGACCACCGAACCGCTGTACGGCGAGGCGATGTACCTGGCCGAGCCCGCCACGGGAACGCCCGGGACGCCCGGGGGTGTCAGGACGGCCGGGGCACTCGGGACGGCCGGGGCGCCCGCGCCCGACCAGGACGCGGTCCTGCGCGCGCACGCCGGATCGCCCTGGATCACCGCCAGCCCCGGTACCCTCTGCCACGCCATGACCGTGCGCGCCTGCCAGGCCGCCGGCTTCACTCCCCGGGTGCGCCACCAGGTGGACGAGTTCGCCACCGTGCTCGCGCTGGTCGCGGCCGGCCAGGGCGTGGCCGTCGTACCCCAGCTCGGGGTGACGGGTCCCGCCGACCCGTCCGTGCACCTCACCCGGCTGGCCATGCAGCGGCGCACCAACCTCGCCTTCCGCAGCGGAGCCGGCGCCCACCCGGCCGTGGCGGCCTTCGGCGCGGCGCTTCGCGCCGCCGTGCCACCGGATCTGGCCGGGTCGCGCGCCGAAGCGTGACACAACTCCCTTACCGGATGCCGTCCGTGTACGTTCGTTGATCCAGACCGAACCGATCAGAACGGGGTACGACGTGACGCATCGCGTACGAGGGGTCATCGCCCGGAGCAAGGGCGCACCGGTGGAGACGACGACGATCCTCGTGCCCGACCCGGGGCCGGGCGAGGCGCTCGTCCGGGTGCAGGCCTGCGGGGTCTGCCACACCGACCTGCACTACCGCGAAGGCGGGATCAACGACGAATTCCCCTTCCTGCTCGGCCACGAGGCCGCCGGCATCGTGGAGTCCGTCGGCCCGGACGTCACCTCCGTGGCCCCCGGCGACTTCGTCGTCCTCAACTGGCGTGCGGTGTGCGGCACCTGTCGGGCCTGCAAGCGCGGACGCCCCTGGTACTGCTTCGCCACGCACAACGCCACCCAGCCCATGACCCTGGAGGACGGCACTCCGCTCTCCCCGGCCCTCGGCATCGGCTCCTTCGCCGAGAAGACCCTGGTCGCGGCCGGCCAGTGCACCAAGGTGGACCCGGCAGCCTCCCCGGCCGCCGCCGGACTCCTCGGCTGCGGGGTGATGGCCGGTCTCGGCGCCGCCCTCAACACCGGCAACGTCGGACGGGGCGACTCCGTCGCCGTCATCGGCTGCGGGGGAGTGGGCAACGCGGCCGTGGCCGGTGCCCGGCTGGCGGGCGCCTCGCGGATCATCGCGGTGGACCTGGACGACCGCAAGCTGGAGTGGGCGCGCGGCCTCGGCGCCACGCACACCGTCAACGGCCGCACCGAGGACGTCGTCAAGGCCGTCCAGGGCCTCACCGGCGGCAACGGCGCCGACGTGGTCATCGACGCCGTGGGCCGCCCCGAGACCTACCAGCAGGCCTTCTACGCGCGCGACCTCGCCGGGACGGTGGTCCTGGTCGGAGTGCCGACCCCGCAGATGAAGCTCGAGCTCCCGCTCCTGGACGTCTTCGGCCGCGGGGGCGCCCTGAAGTCCTCCTGGTACGGCGACTGCCTGCCCGAGCGCGACTTCCCCCTGCTGATCGACCTCTACCTGCAGGGCCGGCTCGACCTCGACGCCTTCGTCTCCGAGACCATCCCGCTGGACGGGGTCGAGGAGGCCTTCGCCCGGATGGGACGCGGCGAGGTGCTCCGCTCGGTCGTCGAGTTCTGACGCAGCCCCGCCGAGCCGGCCATCGGCGCCTGCCACCGGCGCCTGCCCGAGTGACCCGGCCACCGGCCTTCCGTGCGCTGCGGCCCCCGCCGCCGCACAGAAGGCCGGTAAGGCCCCCCGGGCCCCTGCGCCCCGGACGGGTCATAGACTCGGGCGGACCGCCGCGCCCGCCCGCGTCTCACCTGGCCGGGGTGCGCCATCTCCGTACCTCGTATCCCTGGGGGCCGTCCGTGACCGTCGTCCACAGCTACCGCCAGCCCGGCACGGTCCTCACCGACCACCGGTTCTCCGTCCCCCTGGACCACGCCCGCCCGGACGGGGAGCGGATCGAGCTGTACGGCCGCGAGGTGGTCGCCACCGGCAAGGACCCGGAGTCCCTGCCCTGGCTGCTGTACCTGGAGGGCGGCCCGGGCTTCGGCGCCCGCCGCTTCGTCGGCCGGCAGGCCTGGCTGGAGCGCGCCCTGCAGGACTACCGGGTGCTGCTGCTGGACCAGCGCGGCACCGGCCGGTCCACCCCGGTGAACCGGCAGACGCTGCCCCTGCGCGGCACTCCCACCCAACAGGCCGACCACCTGGCACACTTCCGCGCGGACTCCATCGTCCGTGACGCCGAGGCCATCCGCCCCGGTCTGACCGGCGGCGCGCCCTGGACCGTGCTCGGCCAGAGCTTCGGCGGCTTCTGCACGGTCCGCTACCTCTCCAGCGCCCCCGAGGGCCTCACCGCGGCCCTGATCACCGGCGGCCTCCCGTCGCTGACCGCCACCGCCGACGAGGTGTACCGGGCCGCCTACCCCCGCATCGAGCGCAAGAACGCGGCCCACTACGCCCGTTACCCCATGGACGTCGAGCGGGCCCGCCGGATCGCCGCCCACCTCGCGCGGCAGCCGGCCGAACTCCCCGGCGGCCACGTCCTGACGGTCGAGGCCTTCCAGTCCCTCGGCACCCTCCTCGGCGGCGGCGACGGCAGCCACCAGCTCCACTACCTCCTGGAGGACGCCTTCGTCCCGACCCCCGCGGGGCCGGCCCTCTCCGACGCCTTCCTGGAAGGCGCCCGCGCCCTCCTGTCCTTCGCCGGCCACCCCCTCTACGCGCTGGTCCACGAGGCGATCTACGCCCAGGACCCGGCCGCGCCCACGGCCTGGGCCGCCGAACGGGTCCGGGCGGAGAACCCCCGCTTCGACGCCCACAAGGCCCTCGCCGGCGACGAGCCCCTGCTCTTCACCGGCGAGACCATCCACCCCTGGCACTTCACCACCGACCCGGCCCTCGCCCCGCTGCGCGAGACCGCCGACCTGCTGGCCGCCCGTACGGGCTGGCAGCCCCTCTACGACCCGGAGCGACTGGCGACCAACGAGGTGCCGGTGGCCGCCGCCGTCTACCACGACGACATGTACGTGGACACGGAGGACTCCCTGCGCACGGCCCGCGCCATCCGCGGCCTGCGCACCTGGGTGACGGACGAGTTCGAACACGACGGCCTCCGCGCGGGCGGCCCCCGCGTCCTGGACCGCCTGCTGGCCCTCGTACACGACGACGCCTGAGCGGAAGGGCTCAGCAGGGCTCCACGAAGGCGCGGGTCAGGTGGGCCGTGGCCAGGAGGGCGCCGCGTCGGGCCGCCTGCGCCAGCAGGTGCTCGCGGGAGGCGCGGGCGGCTGGCCGGTCGCGTTCGTGTGAGTACGCGACCGCCGGATTGCCCAGCTGCACGGCGTGCACCAGCACGTCGCCGGTGACCAGTACGTCCCGGCCGGCCGGGCCCTGCTCCACCAGCACCGACTGGTGGCCGGGGGTGTGGCCCGGCGTCGGCAGCAGCGTGATCCCCGTCCCCAGCCGGTGCGTGCCGTCCACCTCGTGCAGCTGTCCGGTCTCCCGCAGCGGGGCAACCGTCCACTCCCACACCGGGTCGGCCCGGTCCAGGGCGACGACCTCGGCCCGCTGGACGACATGGCGCGCGGCGGGGAAGAAGGGCTCGCCGCCGGGCCCCGAGGTCCAGCCCGCATGGTCCTCGTGCAGATGGGTCAGCACCACCGTCTCCACGTCCGCCGCATCGATACCGGCCTCCGCAAGGGCGGCCGGCAGCCGCCCGGGTACCGGCGCCCACCCGGCGGCGGGCCCGTCCGCCGGTCCGACGCCCGCGTCCACCAACACCCACCGGCCCCCCGGCCGCGCGACGGCGAAGCACCGGAAGTCCAGCCGCCAGGAACCGCCGGGACCGGGCGCGCCCGGATCCAGCAGGGCGGCGCGCGCCCAGTCGGCCTCGTCCGCGCCGGGGAACGCCGTTGCGGCGGGCTCGAAGAAGGTTCCTGTGGCATCCAGGAGGGCCACTACCAGTCCGTGTCGGTCCATTCACCTATGGTGCGACGTATGACCGAACAACGTGATCAGCAGGCCCCCTTGGAGCCGATGCCCACCGACTGGCAGCGCGCCCTCGCCGTCGTGGCCCACCCGGACGACCTGGAGTACGGGTGCGCGGCCGCCATCGCGGACTGGACGGACGGCGGCCGCGAGGTGGTCTACCTCCTGGCCACCCGCGGCGAGGCGGGTATCGACTCCCTCGCCCCCGCCGCGTGCGCCCCGCTGCGCGAGGCCGAACAGCGTGCGAGCGCCGCCGTGGTCGGGGTGTCCGCGGTGGAGTTCCTCGACCACCGCGACGGCATCGTCGAATACGGTCTCGGCCTGCGCCGGGACATCGCGGCCGCCATCCGCCGGCACCGCCCCGAGCTGGTCATCACCCTCAACCACCGCGACACGTGGGGCGGGGAGCAGGGCGGCGGCTACTGGAACACCCCCGACCACAAGGCCGTCGGCCGGGCCACCCTGGACGCCGCCGCCGACGCCGGCAACCGCTGGATCTTCCCGGAGCTCATCTCCGAGCAAGGCCTGGAGCCGTGGAACGGAGTCCGCTGGGTGGCGGTGGCCGGTACCAGCACGCCCACGCACGCGGCCGACGCCGGCCCGGGCCTGGAGCGTTCGGTCCTGTCCCTGCTGGAGCACAAGGCCTACATCGCGGCGCTGACGGACCAGGACCCGGAGGAGTACGTCCGTACCTTCCTCACCGGCAACGCCGAACGGGTGGCGGCGCGGTACGACGGCCGCCCGGCGGTCGCGTTCGAGGTCTTCCCCCGCTGACCGCCACACCCCTAGTCTGACGGCCTGTCAGTACATGGGCAGCTGCCGAGCCGGGGGTGCGGACACGGTGATCGACACCATCTCCACGGAGATCGCGGAGGGTGAGGAGCGGATCCGCCTGGAGGTCGCGGAGGGCGTGGCCGTCCTCACCCTCTGCCGCCCCGCCCAGCTCAACGGCTGGAGCTGGGAGTCCAGCCGCCAGCTGGGTCTGCTCGCCGACCGGATCCGCTTCGACCCTTCGGTACGCGCCGTGCTGCTGCGGGCCGAGGGCCGGGCCTTCTGCGCCGGCATCGACGTGACCGCGCCGGGCGGCGCCATCACGGGCGGATCCACCGCCGAACGCACCCGCAACTACTACGAGGGCATCCGCTGGGTCCACGAGCGCTTCACGGTCCTCGCCCGGCTCCCGCAGCCCGTGGTGGCCGCCGTCCAGGGCTACTGCCTGGGCTTCGGTTTCGAGCTGGCGCTGATGGCCGACGTCCGGGTGGCGGCGCGGGACGCCGTCTTCGCCCTGCCCGAGGCCCGGCTGGGCGTGGCGGTCGACGCGGGCGGCGACCTGCGCATCGCCCGCGAGGCGGGCGCGGGCTGGGCGAAGTTCCTGGCCCTCACCGGTCGGCGGATCGACGCGGCGACCGCCGAACGGCTCAACCTGGTCCAACTCCTCGTCGAAAGAGAGGACTTGGAGGAGGCCTCCCGCGCCCTCGCGGCGGAGGTCGCCGCCAATGCCCCGCTCGCGGTCCAGGGCATCAAGCGTGCGGTCGACGCCTACGCCGACGCCGCCCTCCCCGCGGCCCTCGACCGGGTGGCGATGACCGCGGCCCTCACGCTCGCCTCGGAAGACGCCCGCGAGGGCTACACCGCCCAGGCGGAGCGCCGGCCGCCCCGCTTCACCGGCGGCTGACCCGCCGGCCAGGCGGGGCTTTGACGACACGACCTACGCGCCGCCCGCGGGCGGATCCGTCGGGCGGGGCCCGCCCGGCCGGGTGGCGAAGGGACCGCGCCCCAGCTGCTCCCGTACCGGGACGACCTCCGGACCGACCACCGTCCGGCGCTGCCAGTTGGCGCCGTCGACGACCAGGGTGTGGCCGGTGACGAACCGGGCGTACGGCGAGGCCAGGAAGGTCGCGGCCCAGCCCAGTTCGCGCGGCACCCCCACCCGCAGCGCCGGCTGCCGGGCGTCCCTGGCGCCGGGCGCGGCGTGTTCGAGGCCGCCCCGGATGTCCGCGGTCATGTCGGCGTGCGGGAACAGGCCCGGGACGAGCCCGTTGATCTGGATGCCGTAGGGACCCCACTCCACGGCGAGGGTCTCCACGAGGTTCTTGACCCCGGCCTTGGCGGCGGCGCTGTGGGCGAAGCCCGGCCCGCCCGTCCAGGCGTACGAGGCGCCGATGTTGATGATCGACCCGGGGGTGCCGACCGCGAGGTGACGGCGGCCGAATTCACGGGTCATGAACCACGTGCCGGTCAGGGTGATGTCGACGACCGCCCGCCAGGCGTTGGGGGAGAGGTCCTCCGCGGGGGAGGGGAAGTTCGCGGCCGCGTTGTTGACCAGTACGTCCGGCAGCCCGAGCGCCGCCTGCGCCGCGTCGAAGACCTCCGCGACCCGCTCGGGGTTGCTGATGTCGCAGACGGCGGAGCTCACCCGGCCCGCGCCCGGTACGGCCGCCAGCTCGTCCCGCGCCGCCCGGAGCTGCTCGGGGCGCCGGCCCGCTATCAGCAGATCGGCGCCGAGCCGGGCGAACTCGGTGGCCACGGCCTTGCCCAGCCCGGTGCCGCCGCCGGTCACCAGGACCACCTGCCCGGCGTACGTACCGGCGGGCAGGGCGGCGGCACCGAGTGGCGGGGGCGCGGGAAGGCCGTGCTGAGGGTTCTCCATGCGCCCATCGATAGCGCGCGGGCGCTCAGATCACCAGGGCGCGGACACCCCCTGGGGGGTGTCTCGCCGATCCTGCCGGGCTCGCGGCGCATGGCACCGCTCCCTGATCCGCCCTGACCGACAAGACACCCCTAGCTGCCCGGGTTGTACGCCTGCTGGGGCGCGCAGGTCCAGATCACCGGCTTGAGCCTGCCCTTCGCGTTCACGGCGGCCCCGCCGACGCGGTCGTCGTCCGACACCGCATCGGCCATGCTCGCCCCGCCCGCGGCCAGCCGCGGCAGGGCCTTGACCGGGCCGGAACCGGCACGCAGCAGCGCCTGGTCCGGCAGGGTCATCTCGTCCGGGTGGAACTTGGCCGTGCCGACGCTGACGTTCGTGGTCGGGCTGATCGCCTCGAACGTGGCGTACGGGTGCGAACTCAGGCCCCCGGGGCTGGTGCCTGGACCGGTGAGCGGGGGTTCCCAGACCCACGTCCGGTACTCGTGCCACGGCCCGGCCCAGTCGTAGCCGACGATCCGGCCGCTCTCGTCGAGGTCCTGGACGTAACTGTCGTTCATCGTGGGATCCAGCAGCCGGGCGGCGGTCCCGTCCCCGGGCCACAGCACCGGGTGGGTGCCCTCCAGGTGCGCTCCGGTCTCGGGGACCTCGTAGTCCTGGGTGGCCATGCCGAGGATGTCGCCCCGGTTGTTGATGCCCGTGACCATCGTGATCCGGGTGCCCGGGCCCGCGTCGGCCGGGACGGCCAGTTCCCGGACCTTCTGACCGTCCTTCCAGACGGTGCCGAGCCCGCCGTCGGAGCGGGAGACCACGTACCCGGCGTCGTTGACGTCGGCCTCGATGTCGTAGCCGTAGCCGTCCGGCAGCGGGGTGATCGCCGCGGCGCCCGCCTGGTAGGTGAACAGGGAGGCACCGCCGGAGCCGTGGAGGACGCCCACCATCAGTCCGTGCGCGTTGACGGCGACGACCTGCCCCGTCCGGTTCGGGTCGCCCAGCGGTACCTGGTGGACGGTGGTGCCGGTCCAGTACACGGGCTTGTGGCCCGACACGCCGACGGCGAGGCCGTCCGGGCCGAGGTCGAAGACGCCCTGGGCGCGCTGCATGTCGCGCACGTACGTCTCGTCCCCGATCGAGCCGAGCACCTGGATCTTCGGCGTGCACCTCGCGTCGGCCGCCACGGCCGGCCCGGCGGCGGTGATCAGGCCCGCCAGAACGACGGCGGCTGCGGCCGCGGACATGCTTCTTCTCATGTGGTGGTCCCCCCTGGACAGGTGCAGTTCCCCGTTGAGTCATGACACGTGCACGCCACATATTGCCTGATGGTGGGTCGGATGCGGCCTGAAATGACGCCTGTTGTTTCGGACCGGGTGACGGTCCACTCGTCCCGGCGATTCACAGAAGGGCAAGCGACCGCTTAGTATGCGCTCGGAGCGTGATTCCTCGACGGCGGCTGGAGGCCCCGGATGCAGGCATGGCGAGTACATACCCCCGGCGAGCCCCGCGAGGCCATGCGCCTCGAAGAGGTACCCGAACCGGTCCCCGGCGAGGGCGAGGTGAGACTCAGGGTGCTCGCCGCCAACGTGAACTTTCCCGACGCGCTGCTCGTCCGCGGGCAGTACCAGATCACACCCCCGCTGCCCTTCACCCCCGGCGTCGAGATCTGCGGCGAGACCGAGGACGGCCGCCGCGTCATCGCCAACCCGAGCCTGCCGCACGGCGGGTTCGCCGAGTACGTCACCGCACCGGCGCGCGCCCTGCTCCCGGCCCCGGACACCCTGGACGACGCCGAGGCGGCGGCCCTCCACATCGGCTACCAGACCGGCTGGTTCGGCCTGCACCGGCGCGCCGGCCTCCGGGCCGGCGAGACCCTCCTCGTGCACGCCGCCGCCGGCGGCGTCGGCAGCGCCGCCGTCCAGCTGGGCAAGGCCGCCGGGGCCACCGTCATCGGAGTCGTCGGAGGCAAGGACAAGGCCCGTACCGCCGAGGAGCTCGGCTGCGACCTGGTGATCGACCGTACGGCGGAGGACATCGCCGCCCGCGTCAAGGAGTTCACCGGCGGACGCGGCGCCGACGTCGTCTACGACCCGGTCGGCGGCGGCGCCTACACCGCGTCGACCAAGTGCGTCGCCTTCGAGGGCCGGATCGTCGTCGTCGGCTTCGCGAGCGGCACCATCCCGGCCCCCGCCCTCAACCACGCCCTCGTGAAGAACTACGCCGTGCTCGGCCTGCACTGGGGCCTGTACGCGTCCAAGGACCCCGCCGCCATCCTCGCCTGCCACACCGAACTCACCCGGCTCGCCGCCGAGGGCGCGGTCAAACCGCTGGTCAGCGAACGCGTCCCGCTCGCAGGCGCCGCCGACGCGGTGCAGCGCCTCGCCGACGGGACCACCACCGGCCGCCTGGTGGTCCTGCCGGGCCTGGACGGAGCCGCCCGATGACCACCGGAGCCACCCCCGCCGACCCCATCCCTCCGGTCACTCCCGTCACCGCCGAGACCGTACGCGCCCGCACCAGGGAACTGCTCGCCGCGCACCCGCCCGCCGGCACCGACCGCACCGCATTCCTCCGCGCCCGCTTCGACGCCGGACTCGCCTGGGTGCACTACCCCGAGGGACTCGGCGGACTCGGCGCGCCCCGTTCCCTCCAGGCCGCCGTCGACGCCGAACTGGAAGCCGCCGGCGCCCCCGACAACGACCCGCGCCGGATCGGCATCGGCCTCGGCATGGCCGCGCCCACGATCCTCGCGTACGGCACCGAGGAGCAGAAGCGGCGCTTCCTGCGCCCCCTGTGGGTGGGCGAGGAGGTCTGGTGCCAGCTCTTCAGCGAGCCCGGCGCCGGATCCGACCTCGCGGCGCTCGCCACCCGCGCCGTCCTCGACGAGGGTGCCGGCGAGTGGGTCGTCGACGGCCAGAAGGTCTGGACCTCCAGTGCCCACAACGCCCGCTGGGGCATCCTCGTCGCCCGCACCGACCCTGCACTGCCCAAGCACCAGGGCATCACCTACTTCCTCTGCGACATGCACGACCCCGGCGTCGAGGTCCGGCCGCTGCGCCAGATCACCGGCGAGGCCGAGTTCAACGAGGTCTTCCTCACCGGCGTCCGCATCCCCGACGCCCACCGCCTCGGCGCCGTCGGCGAGGGCTGGGCGGTCGCCCGCACCACCCTGATGAACGAACGCGTCTCCATCGGCGGCATGCGCATCCCGCGCGAGGGCGGCATGATCACACCCGTCGCCGCGGCCTGGCGCGAACGCCCCGGCCTGCGCACCCACGCCCTCCACCAGCGGCTGCTGGAACTGTGGGTGGAAGCCGAAGTCGCCCGCCTCACCGGGGAGCGGCTGCGCCAGCAGCTCGCCGCCGGCCAGCCCGGACCCGAGGGCTCGGGCATGAAGCTGACCTTCGCCCGCCTCAACCAGGAGATCAGCGGCCTGGAGGTGGAACTCCTCGGCGAGGAGGGACTGCTGTACGAGGACTGGACCATGCGCCGTCCCGAACTGGTCGACTTCACCGGCCGCGACGCCGGCTACCGCTACCTGCGCGCCAAGGGCAACAGCATCGAGGGCGGCACGAGCGAAATCCTCCTCAACATCGTCGCCGAACGCGTCCTCGGCCTGCCCCCCGAGCCGCGCGACGACAAGGACCTCGCATGGAAGGACCTGTCCCGATGACGGCACCGACAGCGCCGACGGCGCCGGCCGACCTCCTTTACTCCGAAGCCGAGGAGGAGCTGCGCGCCGCCGTACGCTCGCTCCTCGCCGCCCGCTGCGACGCCAAGGCGGTCCTCACCCGCGCCGAGACCGGCCGGCCGCACGACCCCGCCCTGTGGCACACCCTCGCCGCCGAGATCGGCACGGCGGGGCTCCTCGTGCCCGAGAAGCTCGGCGGGCAGGGCGCGGGACACCGGGAGGCGGCCGTGGTGCTGGAGGAGCTGGGCCGTGCCGTGGCTCCCGTCCCGTACCTCACCAGCGCCGTGCTCGCCACGGAGGTCCTGCTCGGCTGCGACACCGCCGAAGCCGCCCCGCTGCTGGCGGAGCTGGCCTCGGGTCGCACGGTGTGCGCCCCGGCCGTTCCGCTGACCCTCGCCCCCGGTGCCCGCCTGCCCGCCCCCGTACGGGACTCCGGCGGGGGGAGCCTGACCGGCACGGTCAACGCCGTGGCGGACGCGGTGGCCGCCGACGTACTGCTCGTCCCGGCCGACACCGGGCTGTACGCGGTCCGGGCGACGGACGCCGCCGTGACCCCGCTGGTTCCGCTGGACCTGACCCGCCCGCTCGCCACCGTCACCCTGGAGGCGGCCCCGGGCACCCGCCTCGCCGACCCCGCCACGGCCCGGGCCGCCGTCGCCGGAGCCCTGCTCTCCGCGGCGGGCCTCCTCGCGTCCGAGCAGGTCGGACTCGCCGAGTGGTGCCTGACCGAGACCGTCGCCCACGTCAAGGGCCGCTACCAGTTCAACCGGCCCGTCGGCTCCTTCCAGGCCCTCAAACACCGCCTGGCGCGGCTCTGGCTCGACGTGGCCTCCGCCCGCGCGGCGGCCAGGGCCGCGGCCGACGCCCTCGCCACCGGCGCCTCCGACGCGCCCCTGACGGTCGCCGTCGCCCAGGCCTTCTGCTCGGGGGTCGCCGTCCGCGCCGCCGAGGAATGCGTCCAGCTCCACGGAGGCATCGGCATGACGTGGGAGCACCCCGCCCACCTGTACCTCAAGCGGGCCAAGGCAGACTCCCTCGCCCTCGGCACCGCGGGCCACCACCGCGGCCTGGTCGCCGACTTCGCGGAACTCCCGGCGCCGTAGCTGCGGCCGCGGGGGCGGTGCCGGACTGGATCCATGCCCGCACGACGCGGGCCCCGCCGTCACGCGCCGCGGCCCTCTCGGCGTCGCGGCCCTCGCCCCGGCCGGTCCGGCAGCGGCCGGGCCCGCGGCCGGGGACGGTACGGACCCGCCCGCGACGGCGGGCGGGGGGACGTCGAGGGCACGGTTTCCCTTCCCGGCGGCCGCCGCACCCACGTCGAGTGCCGGTGGACGGGCACACCGGCGGCCGACGGCACAGCCGTCTGCGCAGGTCCGGTCCCCGCAGGGCCGGTTCCCGCCCTACGCACGGCGCGATCTTCCGCGACCTGGACCGGGACCTGTACCGGCGCCGCTCCGGGGCCTGCACCAGCACGGCTCCGCGGCCTGCACAGCACCGCTCGGCGACCTGCACGGGCACCGCTCGACGACCTGCACCTGCCCCTGCACCTGCACCGCTCCGGGACCTGTACCCGGCACCGCTCCGGGGCCTGCACCTCACCGCACCGGCACCGCTCGGCGACGTGCACCTGCACCGCTCTGGAACCTGTACCGGCACCGCTCTGCGCGCACCGGCACCGGCATCTGCCCCGCCTGCGGCGCGCTCCCGGCCGATCCCTATGCTCGCCCCATGACCGCCGTGATCACCGCTCTGTCCGCCGCCGGACTGCGCACCCACCGCGACGAACTCGCAGCCCTCCTGCACGCCGTGGTCCGCGACGGCTCCTCGCTCGGCTTCCTCGCGGGCCTCGACCACGCGACCGCCGTCGCCTGGTGGGACTCCCTGCTGCCCGCCGTCGAAGACGGATCCCTCGCCCTGTGGGTCTCCCGCAGCGGCGCCGACGGCCCCATCGACGGCACCGTCAGCTGGTACCGGGAGTCCAAGCCCAACGGCCGCCACCGCGCCGAGCTGCGCAAGCTCATGGTCCACCCGGCCGCCCGGGGCCGCGGCACCGCCCGCGCCCTCCTCGCGCACGCCGAGACCGAGGCCTCCCGCGCCGGGGTGCTGCTGCTGTTCCTGGACACCGAGACCGGCAGCGGCGCCGAACACGTCTACCGCTCGGCGGGCTGGACGGAGGCCGGCACCATTCCCGACTACGCCACCGACCCGGCGGGCCGGCTGCACCCGACCACCCTCTTCTACAAGCAGCTGCGCGGCGCCCACGGGTGACCTCGCCCGCCGCGCGGCGTTAGACCCGTAGCCGCCGGCCACCGAGCGAGGGAGACCGTATGTCCGCAGCAACCGACGCCGCACCTCTGACCCGACGCGCCCTCCTGCGCACGGCGTTCACCGCGGCCGTGCTCGCCGGTACGGGCGCGGTCCTGGCCCCCGTACTGCGCGCCCGCCGGCCCCGGCAGACCCTCACCCCCGCGCCGCTCACCGAGGAGACGTACCGCGGCCGGCACATCGCCGTCGACGTCGCCGGGGTCCGCATCGACGGCCGCCCCCTGCACGTCATGCGCCGCGCCGACGGCAGCTACCTGAGCGGGATCAACCACTTCCAGTCCTATCCGACCCCACTGGAACTGGCCCGTGCCGCTGTCGACGAACTGGGCACGACACAGCTGGCGTTCGCGGCGCCGCACCACGGCTGACAGACCCACGGGAACGGGAGGACCTCCGCTTTGCACGTCCGGCAGAACCAGAAGAACCTCACCAGCGCCCAGAAGAAGCGGTTCACCGCGGCGGTGCTGGAGCTCAAGCGCAGCGGCGCCTACGACGCCCTGGTGCGCACCCACGACAAGTACTTCGTGCCCGACCGCGACCGCAAGCTGCGCGTCGGGCACATGTCCCCCTCCTTCTTCCCGTGGCACCGGCTCTATCTCCTGGAGTTCGAGAAGCAGTTGCAGCAGATCGACCCGGGCGTGTCCGTCCCGTACTGGGACTGGACCACCGACACCAGCCCGGTGTCCTCGCTCTGGGCGGACGACTTCCTCGGCGGAACCGGCCGCGCGACCGACCGCAAGGTGATGACCGGGCCGTTCGCCTACGACAAGGGCAACTGGACGGTCACCGTCGGCATCACGGAGTCCGCGTTCCTCACCCGCAACCTGGGCAGGCCGCAGAACCCGATCACCCTGCCGACCCCGGCCGAACTCCAGTGGGCGATCGACGACCCGGTCTACGACGTCTCGCCCTGGGACTCCACGGCCACGGCCGGCGGCTTCCGCAACAAGCTGGAGGGCTGGGCCGCCCCAAAGAGCGAGCGCTGGCGCAACCACAACAAGGTCCACCAGTGGATCGGCGGTCACATGACCGGCGGTACGGCGCCCAACGACCCGGCGTTCTGGCTGCACCACGCCTTCGTGGACCTGATCTGGGACCGCTGGCAGCGGCAGCACCCCCGCTCCGGCTACCTGCCCGCCGCCCCACTGGCGAAGGGCGACCTCCAGCGCGGCCGGGTGATCGCCCTCGACGAGCCGATGCCGCCGTGGGACGTCACGCCGCGCGAGGCCCTCGGCCACCGGGGCCTGTACCGCTACGAGTGACCCGGCGGTCCCGGGAGCGAGCGGGGGCACGGGCACAGGGCGCAGCGGGCCCCCAGCGGGCAGGGGGCACAGGGGAAGGGCCCCCGCCGAGCGGCGAGGGCCCTTCGGTCGAGCCGGCGATCAGTGGCCGTAGCCCTCGTCCTCGGTGTGGTGGTCGGCGCCGCCGCCCGACGCGTTGACGCAGGTGTTGCCGAACGCGGGGTTCAGGAGGGCGATCACGTTCACCGTGTTGCCGCAGACGTTGACCGGGACGTGCACCGGAACCTGGAGCAGGTTGCCCGACAGGACACCGGGGGAGCCGACCGCCGCACCGTGCGCTCCGGCATCGGCGACAGCCAGGCCCGCACCGGCGACCACGGCGCTACCGGTGACAGCGGTGATGGCGAATGCCTTCGCGATACGCGACATCAAGATCTCCTCGTGAGATGTAAGGCGCCACAGAATCCGTGGCATTTGACATGGCATACAACGCGGGGACGGCCGCGGGGTCACGGCCCCTACGCCTACCCGGTGACGGGAAAGGCGACGGAGGCGAAGTACGGCCGCACCTGAGCCATCTCCCCGGGCCGCAGCGCGCCGACGACCCGGCCCGAGCAGCGTGGGCCCTGGTAGAGGGTCGCCGAGCCGCGGGTCGTGTTGGTGACCGCGCGCCCGCCGCCGCCCTCCGCCGCCACGCAGCCCCGCGGCGCGGTGAGCCCGTGGACCCGGTCGTCCTGGCCCACGTACTGGAAATCCGGGCCCGCGGCGTGGGCCGGACCGGTGACGCACGAGATGCCCGCCAACAGCAGGGCGGGCACAGTGTGGGGGATACGCAGGATTCGCATGCCCGTCCAACCGGGCCGGTCCCCGGCCCGGTCACGCCTTGTCACCTGTTGGACGGCTGTGCGACCGTGCGGGACCGGCACCAGCTGCAGGAGGATGGATGAGCACAGAGGGCGTCGCCGCCGGCGTCGGCCGGCCGCGGGTCAGGACCGGGGCCGGCCTGGTCGAGGGCCGTACCGGGACCGACGGGATCGCGGTCTTCCGGGGCATCCCGTACGCGGCCCCGCCCGTCGGCGCCCTCCGCTTCGCGCCACCCGCGCCCCCGGCCGCCTGGGACGGCGTACGCGAGGCCGCGGCCTTCGGCCCGACCGCACCGAAAGTGCCCTACCCGGCCACCTTCGCGGCCCTGCTGACCGACCCGGAGATCCCCGGCGACGACTGCCTCAACGTGAACGTGTGGACCCCCGACCCGGCCCCCGGGGCCGGGCTGCCGGTCATGGTGTGGATCCACGGCGGGGCGCACACCCGGGGCTCCGCTGCAGTGCCCGTCTACGACGGCACGGCCTTCGCCCGCGACGGCATCGTGCTGGTGTCCTTCAACTTCCGCCTCGGCGTCCTCGGGTACGGGCTCTTCCCCGACGCACCCGCCAACCGGGGCCTGCTGGACCAGATCGCCGCCCTCGAATGGGTCCGCGACAACATCGAGGCCTTCGGCGGGGACCCGGCCCGCGTCACCGTCTTCGGCGAATCAGCCGGAGCCATCAGCATCGGCGCCCTCCTGGCAGCACCGCGCGCTGCCGGCCTCTTCCACCGGGCGGTCCTGCAGAGCGGAGCCCCCGAGGCACTGCCGCGCCCGAGGGTGCGCGCCATGGTCCGTCGGATGGCCTCGCTGCTGAAGGTGGACGCCACCGCCGGGGCCTTCACCGCCGCCTCCCTGCCCGACCTGATGGCCGCCCAGGCCGCCGTCCTGCGCAGATCGGGCCCCCTCCTCGGCGGCCCCGCCTTCGGCCTGGTCGTCGACCCGGACACGCTCCCCGTCGACCCCCTCGACGCCCTGACCGCCGACGCGGACGCCGCTTCCGGCGCGGTGCCGCTGCTGTTCGGATGGACCACCGAGGAGTACCGGCTCTGGCTCGTCCCGACCGGCGGGATGCGGCTGCTGGACCGGCTGGGGCCGCTCGCCGTGGCGCTGGCCCGCGCCCGTGCCGGCAAGGACCGCGATGCCGTACGGGCGCTGCGCACGGTCCTGCCGGGGGCCGGGCCGGCCGAGCTCGCCGGGCAGCTGCTCACCGACCGGCTGCTGCGCGATCCGCTGCGCAGGCTCGCGGGGGCCCGCCGGGCCGCGCCGAGCTACCTGTACGAGTTCGCCTGGTGCTCGGGCGTCCCGGGCCTCGGCGCCTGCCACGCCCTGGAGCTGGGCTTCGTGTTCGACACGCTGTCCGTGCCCGAGGCCGCGTGGCTGGCCGGGAACGAGGCGCCGCAGGCGCTGGCCGACGAGATGCACACGGCGTGGGTGCGGTTCGCGACGACGGGCGACCCGGGCTGGGCGCCCTGGAACGGCGACGGCCCGCCGAAGGTGTTCGGCGGGCCGGAGCGCGATCGGACGGAGGTGCCGGTGGCTATTCGACCGGTCCTTCCATGACCTTGCTGATGTACTGGATCGGGCCCTCGCCCATGTTCGGGACGTAGGTCTTGGCGTTGTGCTGGCCGCCCGGTATCACCCGCAGGCTGGTGTGAACGGGCCCCTTGTTGCCGAAGGCGGCGACGAACTTCTGCACGTCCGGCAGGGTCTTCTTGTTGCTTTCGTTGTCGCCGACCTGGAAGGCGATGTAGACGTCCGGACCCTTGGTGTCGATGAGCTGCTTGGCCAGCAGCTCCGGGTTGTTCTCGGCCTTCTCCTTGTCGTGGCCCTTCCACAGGGAGGAGTCCGGGACGATGTCCGGGCCGGAGGCGATCACGGCCTTGAACTTGTCCGGGTGCTTGAGCACGGCCTTCATGCCCGCGAAACCGCCGGTGGAGGAGCCCATGAAGGCCCAGCCGTCACGGGACTTCACGGTGCGGAAGTTCGCCTTCATCAGGTCCGGGACGTCCTCGGTCAGCCAGGTGCCCATCTTCGGCTGGCCGGGGATGTCGGAGCCGTCCCAGTAGACGCCCTTGTCGTCCGGGCCGGGGTTGAGCACCGGCATGGCCAGCAGGAAGGGCTTGCTCTTCCCCTCCGCGTACCACTTGCTGATGCTGGTCTGGAGGCCGAGGTCCGTGCCCATCCAGTAATTGTTCGGATAGCCGGCGCCGCCCGGCAGGGCGATCATGACCGGAAAGCCGCTCTTGGCGAACTTCGGGTCGTTGTACTCCTTGGGCGCCCAGACCCAGACCTTGCCCTTGAAGCCGGACTTCTTGCCGTCCAGGGTGGTCACGGCCACGTGCGTGCCGTCGGCCAGGGTCATCGAGTTCTTGAAGTCGGCGGCCGGCCCGGTCGGCATCAGCATCTTGGAGTTCGCCGGCTGCTGGGCCCCCGCGCCGCCCTGCCCGGAGCCCTTGCCGCCGGGCTGCTGCCCGAAGGAGACCGCGGAGCCCTTGTCGGTGAACGGGGGTATCTCGTAGTGGTTCATGACGCCGGCGGCTATGCCGGCGAGCGCGAGCACGGTGACGCCGGCGATCAGCCAGCGCCTGCCCCGGCGGCGCGGGGGCTCGGGCTGCTCCCGCTCCCAGGGGCCCTGCGGCTGCTGCCCGTACGGCCCGCCGTGCTGGTCCTGCCGGGCGTACTGCTCCCCGTACGGTTCTCCGTACTGCTCTTGGTGCGGGGACTGTCCGTGCGGCTGCCCGTACGGACGGCCGTACTGATCGCCGTGGGGCGGCCGCGGGCCCTGCCCTCCCGGCCCGTACGGCTGGTGCTGCTGCCCCTCGGGTGCGTACGACATGTGCGGTGGCTCTCCGGCTGGTGCTGCCCCCAGGGGGGCGGGGTGGTCCGACGACTCGGTTCTTCCGTTCGGAAGATGAACGAAAGTACGTCAGGGTTCCGCATTTTTCCTTTTCTTGGGGTGCCCTAGGCCAGCGCATTGCCCGATTGCCGCCGGGTGCCGGGAGTTCCCGATCCGGTGGCCGCGCGTGTCTGGTATCCGCACAGGCCGCTGGGTAGGGTGCCCCCGCCCCGCCCCGCCCCGCCCCGCCCCGCCCCGCCCCGCCCCGCCCCGCCCCGCCCGGAACGCCCACCCCGCCCGGAGTCGGCCCATGACCCTGCAGCGCCGGATCCTGCTCTTCGCCGCCACCCTCGCCGTGCTCACGGCCGTGGGCCTGATCGCCGTCGTGCGGGCCTCCTCCGCCGCGGACGAGAAGGACCGGGCGCGCGCCGACGGCCCGCGGACCGGCCGGGGCGAGGTTTCCCTCGTCCCGGACGGCGGCGGCCGGCGGATCGTCTTCCGGAACATGGCCTGGGGCCCGCACCGGGACGAGCTCGCCAGCGTCGCCGCCGACGCGCCCGAGCGCGCCCGCACCGTGTCCGGGGTGAGCTGCCTGCGCTTCCACGCGGCCGGCGGCACGGGGATCTGCCTCCAGGCCGACAGGAGCGGGGTCCAGGACGGCTACCGGGCCGTCGTCCTCGACGCCCGCCTCAAGGAGGTCTCCACCCGTCCGCTGGCGGGGATCCCCACGCGTGCCCGGGTGTCACCCGGCGGGCACCTGGCCGCCTGGACCGTCTTCGTCGGCGGGGACTCGTACGCCGGTACGAACTTCTCGACGCGGACCTCGGTGCTCGACCTGCGCACCGGCAGGTTCGACGCCTCGCTGGAGGACTTCACGATCCACAAGGACGGCAAGCCGTACCGCAGCGCCGACGTGAACTTCTGGGGTGTGGCCTTCGCCGCCGACGAGCGGACCTTCTACGCGACCATGGCCACCGGCGGCCGGACCCACCTGGTCCGCGGCGACCTGGCCGAGCGCACGGTGACCAGCCTGCGCGAGAACGTCGAGTGCCCGTCGCTGTCGCCCGACGGGACCCGGGTGGTGTTCAAGAAGCGGGTGCCGGGCCTGCCGCCCGAGGCGCCCTGGCGGCTGCACGTCCTGGACCTGGCCTCGGGTGCCGAGACCCCGCTCGCCGAGGAGCGCAGCGTGGACGACCAGGTGGTGTGGACGGACCGCGGGACGGTCGTCTACTCCCTGCCCGGGGACTTCGGCGCCGACCTGTACGCCGTACCGGCGGACGGGAGCGGCGCCCCGGCCCGGTTGATGGACTCGGCCCTGGCCCCGGCCTTCCTCGGATGAGGGGGCCGGGACACGGGTGGTGCAGGACCGCTTTTCCGTTCTTCCGTCCGGCGCGGGGGTGTCTTGCCGATCAGGCCGGGACCAGGGTCTTGCGGCGGCGCTTGCGCTGCGTGCCCGCCGACAGCCTCAGCTCGATGATCGACCGTACGGCCGGCCACTCCTCGTCGAGGATCGAGTAGAAGGCGGTGCTGCGGACGGCGCCGTCCAGCCCCCGCGAATGGGCCCGGCGGACCCCTTCGCAGGTGAAGCCGAGACGATCCATCGCGGCCCGCGACCGGCCGTTGCGCGCGTCGGCGCGCAGCGAGATGCGCCGGACACCCCAGGTCTCGAAGGCATGGCGGAGCATGAGCAGCTTCGCCTCGGTGTTGATGCCGGTGCCCTGGGCGGTCGGGGACAGCCAGGTATTGCCGATCTCGGCGGCATCGGGAATCGCCGTCGCCGGATCGCCGAACGGGACGCCGGGCACGGCGGGCCACACCAGCGGCCCCTGCCAGTAGTCGAGTTCCAGGAACCGGGTCGAACCGACGACGCGCCCGTCAGTGGCTCTGACGATGGCGAAGGGGAGCGATCGACCCGCAGCCTGATCGGCGAGGGCGCGGTCGATGTACTCGTGTGACGCCTGCACCCCATGGGGTACGGGGGTGAAGGCGTAAGTCGTACGATCCTCGGCACCGGCCACGGCCAGGGCCTCGGTGTGGTGGGGTGCGAGGGGCTCGAGCCGCACGGTGCGGCCCGCGAGGTGTACGGGTACGGGCACGGAGCCTTCGGTCCTTCTGGGCGGTGGGGTGGTTGCACAGTCTGCGTCCATGACGTCGCCCCCCGTGCAAAACACGAGTGAAAGGCAACCGGCTGTCGGGTGAACGCGAGTGGCTCAATGTAGCCCCTTAAAGTCCTCTCATGAAGCCCCAATTTGGCAATGGTGTGACGCTGGTTTTCGACGACTCGGGTCCCCGCCTCGGAGCGCCCGTGATCCTGATCCACGGACATCCCTTCAACCGCACCATGTGGGCTCCCCAGACGGCTGCCCTCACGGCCGCCGGGTACCGCGTGATCGCCCCTGACCTGCGAGGATACGGAGACAGCCCGGTGCTGCCGGGCAAGGCCCTGCTCGCCGACCTCGCCGACGATCTCGCCGCCCTCCTCGCCGGACTGGGCCTCGAACGCGTGGTCGTCGGTGGTGTGTCCATGGGCGGTCAGATCGCGATGGAGATGCGGCTGCGCCACCCGGGTCTGGTACGTGCCCTGGTGCTGTCCGACACCTCCCCGGCGCCCGAGACGGAAGCCGGGGCGAAACTCCGCCGGGAGACCGCCGAACGACTGATCGCGGAGGGCATGCGGCCCTATGCCGAGGAGGTGATCGACAAGATGCTGGCGCCCTACAACGTGACCGGCATGCCCGAGGCCGCCGCGCGGGTCACGGCCATGATGTGCGCGACCGACCCGGAGGGCGCGGCCGCCGCCCAGCGCGGCCGGGCCGAGCGCCCCGACTACCGGCCGCTGCTCGCCGGAGCCGCCGAGCCCTGCCTGGTCCTGGTCGGCGCCGACGACGTCTACACCCCGGTCGCGGAGGCCCAGGCCCTGCACGCGCTGCTGCCCCACTCGGTGCTGACCGTCATCGAGGGTGCGGGCCACCTGCCGGGTGTGGAACGGCCCGAAGCCTTCAACCGGGCCCTGCTGGACTTCCTCGCCGGCCTCTGAGCCGGACGGCCCTTCCGAGGACCGCCCGGGCCCGCCCGGGCCGCCGTAGAGTCGGGGCGGGATCACGTCGAGGAGGGTGCTCATGCTGCGCGGATTTGCGACGATCAACTTCTGGGCCGACGACCTGGAGGCGGCGAAGGCCTGGTACACCGAGGTGATCGGGATCGCGCCGTACTTCGAGCGGCCCGGGTACGCGGAGTTCCGCATCGGCGACTACCAGCACGAGATCGGCATCGTCGACCGGCGCTACGCCCCGCCGGGCGCCGCCAAGGAGCCGGGCGGCGCCGTGGCCTACTGGGCCGTCGACGACCTCCAGGAGGTCCTGCGGCGGCTCCTGGAGCTGGGGGCCGAGGAGTACCAGCCCGTGACCGCCCACGGCGACGGCGGGTTCGTCACCGCGGCCGTCACCGACCCCTTCGGCAACGTGCTCGGGATCATGCGCAACCCGCACTACGTGGAGGTCCTCGAAGGGGCGACCCCCGACCCCGCCTGACCGGCAACGCGGGTGTCGTGAGCACGTCCCGGCACAGGGCGCCGTACTGAGATCATTCCGGGCATGGACGACGTACTGCGGCGACTGGCCCCCGTGGGCCCCTTCTTCACCGTGCCGTACGGGCAGGAGCCGCCCGGGCCCGGCTTCCGTCCGCTCACCGCGCTGTACGGCGGGCACCTCGCGCCGTACGTGGCCGAGGTGGGCCGCCGGATCGGCAGCGGGCCCGGCAGGGTGGCCGCCTCGACCGCCCAGTTCGGGATCGCCTCCCGGCTCTGGTCGATCGGGCTGGGGTGCGCGGCGCTGGCCGGGCGGGTGCCGGACCTGGCCGCCGACCGGGTGTGGTGGCGGCTGCCCGACGAGGGCTCGCTCCAGCTCTGGCTGCCCGAGCCGGCCGCACGACCGGCCGAGGGCCTCGGGGAGTCGGTCCTGGGCAACCTGGCCCTGCTGGAGACCGGTCTGCGGGGGCTGTACGGCGTCTCCCCGAAGGTCCTGCGGGGGAACGCGGCGTCCGGACTGGTCGGCGCGCTGCGGGTGCTGATCGACCGGGTCCCCGGGGGCGCTGCCGTCGCGCTCACACGCGCCCTGCTCGCCGAGGACGGCCCCCTGGCGGGCACCGGCACCTTCATCCACGAGGAGGGGCTCGGCGTGGCCTTCGTACGGCGCAGCTGCTGCCTCTACTACCGCGTCCCCGGCGGCGGCCTGTGCGGCGACTGCGTCCTGCGCACCCGGCGGAGCACCTGAAGCCGCCCGCGCGGGAAGCCCGTTCGGAGCAGGGGAGGGCGCGCCACACCCCGGCGCGCGGGGGCGCGCCGTAGCGTCCCCTCCATGACCGCAAGCACACCGCACCAGCCCGCTGCCCTCACCCGCCGCGCCGCCCTGACCGGGCTGGCCGCGGGAGCCGGCGCGCTCGCCGTCGGAAGCACCGCCTGCACCGCGGAGGCTGTGCCCACGCCGTCCGCGACGGCGTCCGAACCGGCGCCGGGAGCCATGCGGCTCTTCACCGATCCCGGCTTCAACTTCGCGGGACTGCTCGCCCTCGGAGCCGCCGGCATGCGCGCCTCCGAGGTCGGCGAGGTGCTCACCGCGGTCAACGTCATCAACGCGGCGGGACTGTCCGAGCAGACCTATACCGACACCTTCCGGTCCTGGGGCGACAAGCTCGCCGCGCCCCCCGCCGCCGGCCGGGACGGCGGCGGGACACCGTCGCAGACCCGCCGCTTCCGCTCGCTGCGCGCCGCCCAGTACTACGCCCAGGCGCTGTTCTACGTGCTCGGCACCGACCGGCCCGGTGACGAGGAGGCGGTCTACCGGGCGGGACGCAGGGCCTGGGACACCTTCGCCCGACTGTGCACACCGGCCGCCGTCACCGCCCACGTCCCGTGGGGCAAGACCCGTCTGCCGCTGTGGTTCTTCCGCCCGGACGGTCCCTCCGAGCGGCGCCCCACCGTCATCCTCACCAACGGCAGTGACGGGCAGAACGTCGACATGTGGACCTACGGCGTGTCCGCGGCCCTCGACCGGGGCTGGAACGCCCTCGTCTACGACGGCCCGGGCCAGGGGCAGTTGCTGTTCGTGGAGGAGATCCCCTTCACCACCCGCTGGGAGACGGCGGTCAGCCCGATCGTCGACTGGCTGCTGGGGCGCGAGGACGTGGACGGCGGCCGCATCGCCATCACCGGCCTCAGCATGGGCGGCAACCTCGCTCCGCGCGCCGCCGCCTTCGAGCACCGGCTCGCCGCGGTCGCGGCCATGCCCGGATGCCTCAACCCCTGGCTGGGCTTCGACAAGGAGCTGCGCGACATCGTCACGCCCGACAAGGCGGAGACCAACCGGATCTGGAACGAGGAGGTCGTCCCGGAGCTGACCCCGCAGGCGGCCTTCACCGTCAAGAAGCGTTTCGAGATCTTCGACCGGCAGGCGCTGCGCCAGGCGCGCGAGGGCAAGGTCCTCACCGACCTCTGGACGCCGGCACAGGTGGCCATGGGCCTCGACATCACCAAGGTGGTCGGGAGGATCAAGGCCCCGACGCTCGTGCTGGACTACGACTTCGAGCAGTTCTACCCCGGCCAGCCGCGGCAGATGTACGACCTGCTGCGCACCCGCCGCGAGTACGTGAAACTGACGAAGGCCACCGGGGCGCAGTTGCACTGCTCCCCGATGGCCCCTCAGCAGCACTGCGACGTCGTCTTCGACTGGCTCGCCGACGTCCTCCAGCGCTGAGTGCTCCGTGCGCGCCCTCGGAAGGCGACGTCAGAAGGTGGTGTTCCAGGAGTCGATCTTGCCGATGTCGCCGCCGGCGTTGTCGTTGACCCGGAGCTTCCAGGTGCCGCCCGCGACCTCGGAGGAGGCGTTGACGGTGTAGACCTGGTTGATGTTGTCGGTGCTCCCGCCCGAGCGGTTGTGGACCGTGTAGACGGTGCCGTCCGGGGCGATCAGGTCGACCTTCAGGTCACCGATGTAGGTGTGCACGATGTTCACGCCGACCTTGAGGGTGGCCGGGGCGTTGCCGGTCACGCCGCTGACGGTGATCGGGCTCTCCACGGTGGTGTTGTCACCGATGGCGAAGTCCGCGGTGTTCTCGAAGTACTTGCCGGGAGGCGGAGTGCTGCCGACCGCCTTGAGGGCGTCGACCTGGCCCTCGCCGAAGAAGCCGTTCTTCGCCGTGGTGCCCTTGCAGCGGCTGTCCGACGGGCAGGCGACGTCGTTGGCCTGCGTGGCCAGCTTGTCGCGCAGCTGCGCCGGGGTGATGCCCGGGTTGGTGCTGGCCAGCAGCGCCGCCACACCGGCGACGTGCGGCGAGGCCATCGAAGTACCGCTCATGGAGCCGTACTTGCCACCCGGCAGGGTGCTGTAGATGCCGGTGGTGTCTCCGCCGGGGGCCGTGACGTCGACGACGTTCAGACCGTAGTTGGAGTACGAGGCCTTCGCGGTGGTGCCCATCGCCGAGACGGTGACCACGCCCGGGAGCTCGGTCGGAATGTCGAGGCAGGCGTTGGTGATGGTGCGGGTGACCGGAGTCGAGTCGTTGGGGCTCTCGGTGTCGGTCGTCTTGTTGGCCAGGTCGATGTTGGAGTTGCCGGCCGCCGCGACCTGCAGCGAGCCCTTGCCCTCCGCGTACTCCTGGGCGCGCTTGACGCCCTCGATGATCGCGGCCTGGTCGGCGTTGTCGGGGCAGTTGAACTGCCACGGGTCCGTGTAGTAGCTGTTGTTGGTGACCTTGAAGCCGTGGTCGCCGGCCCACATGAAGCCGCAGATGGTGTTCTCGGCGAAGAAGAGCGAGGAGCTCGGCTCGGCGATGCGCACCGAGGAGATCTTCACGCCCGGGGCCACGCCGATGACGCCCTTGCCGTTCTTGGCGGCGGCGACCGTACCGGCCACGTGCGTGCCGTGGGTGCCGACGTCGCGCCAGGCTCCCGTACGGGTGTCGGGCTTGCCGTACGCGCAGGACGCGGAGTCCGCGGCGTTGAAGTTCGGGGCCAGGTCCTGGTGCTGGTCGTCGACACCGGTGTCCAGGATGCCGACCTTGACGGAGGCGGAGCCCGTGGTGACGGCCCAGGCCTGGTCGGCCTTGATCTGGGTCATGTCGGCGCGGACCGGCTCGCCCGAAGGGGTCGTGGACTGGGCCGGGTTGGCGGGCAGCGCCGGGTTGTAGGCGTCCGCCGGCACGTCCGAGGTGCGGGTGGCGCCGACCTGCTGGACCCCGCTCACGCCGCGCATGGTGGCGGCGAAGGAGGCGGACGCGGAGTGGGCGGTGATGACGCCGATCGCGTCGTAGTACTGGAACACCGTTCCGCCGTTGGCGGTGACCGCGTTGCGGACCGCCGTGGTGTCACCGGGGGCGGTGATCACGAGGTAGGCGCGGGTGCCGGCGACCCAGGTCGCACTCTGGGAAGCGGGGGCCGCGGCCTTGGGGGCCGCCGCCGCGGGGGCGGGGACGGCCGAGCCGGAGGGAGCGACGGGGGCGGTGCCGGCGAGCGCGGCGGGAGCTCCGAGGGCGAGCGCCGCGCCGAGCGTGGCAGCCAGCACGAGGGCACGTCGAGGTCGGCTGGATATGTGGGGTATCAATGCGTCCTCCGAAGACCCGGTGGTCAGGCCGGGTCGTACGAAACAAGTGGTGGACGCAAGATGTCATGCACGCGGCCGGTTACGGAAGTACCTTTTACAGCATGGGGGTTCGTTTATCGGTGGCCGAATACCGACTATGGGTGCAAGTGGGGAGAATGCGGCGGGCCGACCGGGCTGGGCACCGTGGGGGCGAGCCCTGCCCGGCCGGCCCGCATGCGGGCGGACCGGCTGAGCGGGTGCCAGGCCCCGCCGGGCGGGCGGGACCTTGACGGCACGACCTAGACCGGCACGCCGTCCTTGGGGTTGTGCGCCGGGACCGGCGCCTCGGGCGAGGCCGGGGTTGAGGCCGGGGCCGGGGCGGTCGTGTCCGGTTCGGTCGGCTCCGTCCGGTATTCGTCGTCGACCAGCGTCTTCTCGTCGAACGGCAGCCGCCCCGCGAGGACTTCCGCGGCCCGGCCGCGGTCGAACTCCTTCGTCCACGTTCCGATGAGCACCGTCGCGACCGCGTTCCCGGCGAAGTTGGTCAGGGCCCGGGCCTCGCTCATGAACCGGTCGATGCCCACGATCAGGCCGACGCCGTCGACCAGTTCCGGCCGGTGCGACTGCAGGCCGCCGGCGAGGGTGGCCAGGCCCGCGCCGGTCACCCCGGCCGCGCCCTTCGAAGCGATGATCATGAACAGCAGCAGGGAGATCTGCTCGCCCAGGGCCAGCGGCGTGCCCATGGCCTCGGCGACGAACAGCGAGGACATCGTCAGGTAGATCGCGGTGCCGTCCAGGTTGAAGGAGTATCCGGTCGGCACCGTGATGCCGGTGACCGGCCGCGAGACCCCCAGGTGCTCCATTTTCGCGATCAGCCGCGGCAGCGCCGACTCCGACGAGGAGGTCGAGAGGATCAGCAGGAACTCCCGGCCCAGATAGCGCAGCAGGGCGAAGACGCTGACCCCCGTGCACACGCGCAGCAGCGTGCCCAGCACGACGAAGACGAAGAGCAGGCAGGTCGTGTAGAAGCCGATCATGATGACGGCGAGGGACTTCAGCGCGTCGATGCCGGTCGCCCCGACCACCGCCGCGATCGCCCCGAAGGCCCCGACCGGAGCCGCCCACATGATCATCGCGAGGACCCGGAACACCAGCTTCTGCACGTGCCCGATGCCCCGCAGCACCGGCTCGCCCGCCGTGCCCATGGCCTGGAGCGCGAACCCGCACAGCAGTGCCACCAGCAGCGTCTGGAGCACCTCCCCGCCGGTGAAGGCGGAGACGAGTGTGGTCGGGATGATCCCCAGCAGGAACTCGGGGGTGCTCTCGGCCCCGCCGGCCTTGGCCTGCGCCTCACCCGCGCTCCGCGCCGCCTCGGTCAGGTGCAGCCCGCTGCCCGGCTCCAGGAGGTTGCCGACCAGCAGACCGATGGCCAGCGCCACCGTGGACATGACCATGAAGTAGCCGAGGGCCAGTCCGCCCACGGCGCCCACCTTGGCGGCCTTGCGTACGGAACCGATGCCCAACACGATCGTGCAGAAGATCACGGGGGAGATCATCATCTTGATGAGGTTCACGAAGCCCGTGCCGAGCGGTTTGAGCTCGACGGCCACGCCGGGTGCGGCGAACCCGACCGCGATGCCGAGCAGCACCGCGGCGATCACCGCGATGTAGAGATAGTGCGTTCTGTCGCGTCTGGCGGCCACGATGCCTCCTGGTGGTGAAGTCGTCCGGGGAGACCATCACCCAGGGCTGTGACCCCGGTCACCCTTGCGTTCATTGAGTTCACGACCCGGGGCACACTGAGCGCCATGTTCCGCTTCCCTCGTCCGCCGCGCAGCCTCGCCGGCCAGCTCTTCGCCATGCAGGTACTGCTCGTCGCCGTGGTCGTCGCGGGCTGCGCCGTCTTCGCCTACGCCACCGCCCGGGGCCAGGCCGAGGAAGCCGCACGGCGCCAGGCCGGGGCCGTGGCCCGCGCGGTCGCCGACTCGCCCTCCGTACGGGAGGCGGTACGGGGAGCGGCGCGCGGGAGCGACCCCTCGGCCGAGCTCCAGCCCTACGCGCAGAAGGTCCGCGTGGACTCCGGCGTCGACTTCGTCACGATCATGGCTCCGGACGGCAGGCGCTGGACCCACCCCGACCCCCGCCGGATCGGCGAGCCCTTCATGGGCAACACCGCACGGGCCCTGCGCGGCGAGACCTTCAGCGAGACCTACACCGGCACCCTCGGCCCCTCCATCCGCGTGGTCACCCCGCTGGAGGACGACGGCCGGATCGTCGGCCTGGTCAGCGCGGGGATCACCGTCCGCGCCATCAGCGACCGGCTCGGCGCGCAGCTCTCCGCCCTCGCCTGGGTCGCGGGAGGCGCGCTCGCCCTGGGCGGCGCGGGCACGTACGTCGTCAACGCGAGGCTGCGCCGCCACACTCATGGCATGAACGCGGCCGAGCTCAGCCGGATGTACGACTACCACCAGGCGGCCCTGCACGGGGTGCGCGAGGGGCTGCTCATGCTCGACGGGCAGCGCCGGATCACCCTGATCAACGACGCCGGACGCGAGCTGCTGGGCCTGCGCGGCGATGTCACCGGCACCGGGGCCGCCGATCTCGGGCTGCCCGCCCCCCTCACCGGCGTGCTGCTGGCCGACCGGCCCCGGGTGGACGAGGTGCACCTCACCGCGGACCGGGTGCTGGTGGTCAACAGCTCGCCCGTCGCCGGCGGCGGCCGCCGCGGCACCGTGGTCACCCTGCGCGACCACACGGAACTGCAGGCGCTGACCGGGGAACTGGACCACGAGCGGGGCTTCACCCAGGCCCTGCGCTCCCAGGCCCACGAGGCGGCCAACCGGCTGCACACCGTGGTCTCGCTGATCGAACTCGGCCGCGCGCAGGAGGCGGTGGATTTCGCCACCGCCGAGCTGGAACTGGCCCAGGCCCTCACCGACGAGGTGGTCACCGCCGTCGGAGAGCCGGTGCTCGTCGCGCTGCTGCTGGGCAAGGCGGCCCAGGCGCACGAGCGCGGCATCGAACTCGTCGTCACCGCCGACAGCCGCAGCCTCGCAGACCTGGGCGGGCTGCCGCCGGCCCGGGACCTCGTCACGGTGCTCGGCAACCTCATCGACAACGCCGTCGACGCGGTGGCGGCCGTGCCGGGAGCCCGCATAGCGGTCACCCTGCGGCCCGAGCGCGAGGAGCTGCTCCTGCGGGTCGCGGACAACGGGCCCGGGCTGCCCGAGGGGGTGGACGTGTTCCGCCGGGGCTGGTCCGGCAAGGGGGAGGGCCGCGGCCTCGGCCTCGCCCTCGTCCGCCAGGTAGCACAGCGCTACGGCGGCGCGGTGACCGCCTCGCAGGGACCGGGCGGCGGCGCGGAGTTCACCGTACGGCTGCCCACGGCACCCGAGCGGACGGCGGACCGGGGCGCGGCCGCGGGAGGCGCGCGGTGAGCGGCGGCGAGGTGCGCGTGCTGGTGGTCGAGGACGACCAGGTCGCCGCCGACGCGCACGCGCTCTACGTCGACCGGGTGCCCGGCTTCACCGCCGTCGGCGCCGTCCACTCGCTCGCCGAGGCCACCCGGGCGCTGGAGCGCACCCGGGTCGACCTGCTGCTGCTCGACCTCGGCCTGCCCGACGGGCACGGCCTGCGGTTCGCGCGCGGACTGCGGGCCGCCGGGCATCCGGTCGACGTGATCGTGGTGACCTCCGCCCGGGACCTGGCCGTGGTCCGTGAGAGCGTCTCACTGGGCGTGGTCCAGTACGTCCTGAAGCCCTTCGCCTTCCCGACGCTGCGTGAACGGCTGCTGCGCTACGCCGAGTTCCGTGCGACGGCGGGCGAGGCGGCCGGCCAGGACGACGTCGATCGGGCGATGGCCGCCCTGCGCGCGCCCCGCCCGGCCGAGCTCCCCAAGGGGCTGAGCGCGCCGACCCTGGACCGGGTCGCCGCCCTGCTGCGGGCGGCGGCCGAGGGGCTGACCGCGGCGGGGGCGGCCGAGGCGGCCGGGATCTCCCGGATCACCGCCCGCCGCTACCTGGAGCACCTGGTGGACACCGGCCGTGCGGACCGTACTCCCCGGTACGGCCAGGTCGGTCGCCCCGAACTGCACTACCGCTGGCTGGCGGCGGCCGGTTCGGTGTCGAAGGTGTAGAACTTCCGGTGGTCGAGCATGTCCGCCGGAGTCACGTTGTTCCACGGCCGCATGGTGTCGTTCAGGTCGACCACGTTCGTCGTGCCCGCGGCCGGCAGGTACGTGGACTGCGGGTGCTTGGCCTGCCAGTCGGCCCACAGCTTGTCGATGAAGGCGTGGTGCATCCAGAACACCGGGTCGTTGGGGGAGACCCCGGTGGACATCTGCCCGCCGACCCACACGTGCACCCGGTTGTGCAGGTTGGCGCCGCGCCAGCCCTCCAGGTGGTTGCGGAAGCCGTTGGAGGAGCTGTTCCAGGGAGACGTGTCGTAGACCGGCATGGCCAGTACGGAGTCCACCTCGGCCCGGGTCGGCAGCTGGGCGACGCCCGCGCCGAGCGCGCGCCGCAGGTAGGGGCGCCCGTCCACGCGTACGTCTATGTTCCACCGGCCCGTCGCATAGGCGAAGGGGCCGTCGATGACCTGCCCGTCACGGGCCCGCCCGGTGCCACCGAGGAAGTCGGGGGCCCAGAGGGAGGAGCGGGTGGTGCGGTCGACGGTCCAGTCCCAGTACGGGAGCGCGACGCTCGCGTCCACTTTCTGCAGCGCCTCCTCGAACTCCAGCAGGAAGCGGCGGTGCCACGGCAGGAAGGAGGGGGAGCGGTGGCCGACGCGGTCGCCCGAGTCGGTGTCGCTCATGATGAAGCCGTTGTGGGTGGTGACGAAGCGGTCGTAGCTGCCGTTGCGCTTGAGCTCCAGCAGGGCCGAGGTGAAGGCGCGCTTCTCGTCGGCGGTCAGCGTGGCCTGGTTCTTGCGGACGGTCATGCCGCACCGCCGAAGGGGACGAGGGGCGCGCCCTGGAGGTCGCGCACGGCGGCGCGGGCGAGCAGCTTGGGCTCGGCGAACGTCTCGTAGTGGTTGATGACGCTGATCCAGCTGCCGTCGGCGTTGCGCATGATGTGCAGTTCTCTGCCGTCTATTCGGACGGTGGGTTGGTCGGGCGCGTGGTGGCCCCCGTGGTGGCCTCCGCCTCCCTTGGTGATCTGGATGCGGCGGCCCTGGTAGACCTCGTCGACCGTGCCCGGGGGTGTGGGCGCGGCGGGGGTCGCGGCTGCGCTCGTGGCGACGCTCGTTGCTGCTGCGGTCAGGCCGAGGACGGTGAGTGCACCGGCGGTTGTCCCCAGGGCCTGACGGCGGGTGATCTTGTTCATGCCCGAAGAGGTATCAGCGCTCGGGGGCGGCTTGGCCAGTATCCGGACATCGGTGGATAAGTTGCCGGTAGAACAAGTTGGATGATCTTCCCGTCCGGGCCGGCTCCTGAGGCCCGAACGGGAAGATCTGCGGTGGTGAGTTTACTGGACGGTAATTTTTTCTGACCGACAGGGGCCGTATGAACGGTGTCACACTGCAGAGTCGGCCGGAAGCAGAGTGTCAGCGGGACCGTCAGGTGGACGCGTCCCGGCCCGGCGGGATGTCTTTGATGAACACGAGTCCGTCGGTCGCCGCCAAGTGGGCGGGGTCGAACGGGAAGTAGCCGAACCAGGCGGACGTGCGGGGTGCGGCGAGCGTGCCGGCGAGGGCTGCGCCGAGGCCGGGGGAGTCGACCACGCAGACGTCGTCCGGGAGCGCGTACAGCAGCCCCTCCAGCGTGCCCGGCCGCGGGGTGTCCACTCCCCGGTGCCGGATCGTGCCGAGGGCCGTCGCGAAGAAGGCGTACCGCTCGCCCAGGTGGGCGCTCGCGATCGAACCGGCGCTCCACCACTCCAGCGGCCGGCCGCCCATCCGCATCGAGCTCCTGTCCCGCTGGAGGTGGCTGTTGTGGGCGTGGACCAGAGTGGGGCCGCGCTCGGCGAGGGCGAGGAGGTTGTCGGCCATCATCAGGTCCCGCTGGCCGACCAGTCGCGCCATGCGCCCGGGTGAGGTGTCCGCCATCCAGAAGTGGTAGCCCAGCAGGCCGGTCGCCGTGCGCCCGTACAGCCGGGCCCGCTCCCACGCCTCCCGCGAGGTCGCCGCGATCAGGTGCGGTGCCTGCGCGTCGAGCAGCGCCACGAGGTCGTCCGCGAGCAGCCGCAGTTCACCGGCCTCGGTACAGCGGCCCGCCGACCGGGCCGGGTCGGTCATCGCCGCCGGTTCGGTCCACCGGTCGTCGGCGCCGAGCAGGCGGTCGAGCGTGTCGGCACCGCAGGGGAGCAGGTCGGCGTCCACATGCGGTGCGAGGTAGCCGTGGAGCGCGGTGAGGGCCTGCCGGGGGCTCGCGGCGCCGGTCATCTCCAGCGGGCCGTCGACGCCGGCGAAGCGCAGCCGCTCGGGCGCGGGCCGGCCCTCGTTGTACGCGCGCATCCAGCGTACGAGTTCACGGTTGGCCGCGGACTCGCCGAAGCCGTGGCTGAACCCGCGCTCCATGACCTCGTCGAGGCTGCCGGTGCCGGAGGTGACGTACGCGTCGACGGCCAGCCCGGCCATGCAGTCACTCTCGATCGCGATCGTCCGGTAGCCCTCCTCCTCGACGAGCTGCCGGAAGAGCTCGTTGCGCACGTCGAGCAGGGCGTCCTCGCCGTGGGTGGGCTCGCCCAGTGCGAGCAGCCGCGGCCGGGTCGCGAGCAGCCCCATGACGGCAGCGGCCTCGACGGCGTGGACGGTGTCCTTGATGTCAGTAGCCATGCCTTCAACGCTATCGTTGAAGCTCCGGTTGAAACTTTCCCGCGATATCGTCGGGATCGTGGCACCAAACCTTCAAACCGGGATCCAGCTGAGGCCGGTCGACCTGGCGCGCGGGCACGGTCTGTCCACGCAGGCCGTCAGGAACTACGAGGAGGCCGGAATACTTCCACCCGCCGACCGCACTCCCCACGGCTACCGCACCTATACCCCGCTGCACGCGCGGGCGCTGGACGCCTTCCTCGCCCTCGTGCCCGGCCACGGCCACCGGACGGCGACGTCGATCATGCGGGCCGTGAACGAGGGCGCCGTCGAGGAGGCGTTCCGCCTCATCGACGAGAGCCACGCCCAACTGCTCGACGACCGGCGGACCCTGCGCGCCGTGGAGAACGCCCTCCGCGACCTGGCACCCGCCCCGGCGGTGCCGGCGTCCGGCGAGTCGTTCATCGGGCCGCTCGCGCAAGAGCTGGGGATCAGGCCCGCGACCCTGCGCGCATGGGAGAGGGCCGGGCTCGTCCGCCCGCGCCGGGACCCGCTGACCGGCTACCGCGTCTACGACGAGGCCGCCGTACGGGACGCCCGCCTGGCCCACCAACTCAGGCGGGGCGGCTACCTGCTGGAACAGATCGCCCCACTGCTCACCCAGGTCCGCTCGGCCGGCGGCCTGGAACCCCTGGAGGCGGCACTGCTCACCTGGCGCGAGCGCCTATCCTCCCGCGGCCGTGCCCTGCTGGCAGGCGCCGCCGAGCTGGAGGCGTACCTGCGCGCCCGCGGCTGACGGCCCGAAAGGCCGCCGGCACCGGGCGGACTCCCCAGCGTCGGGTTGACTCTCCGGCTCGGGGTGGACTCTGCAAAAGAAGTTCTGCAAAAAGACTTTTGGGAAGCGTGCGGGCCGCTCTAGCCTCCTCCTCATGCCCAGCGAAGATCAAAAACGCGTACTCGATCCCGAACGGGACGCGGCGGCGCTCAAGGCCCTCACGCACCCCCTGCGCATCCGGCTGCTCGGGATGCTCCGGCAGGACGGCCCCGCCACCGCCAGTGAACTCGCGGTCAGGACGGGGGAGTCGTCCGCTTCCACCAGCTACCACCTGCGGGTCCTGGCGAAGTACGCGTTCGTCACCGAGGCCGAGCACCGTGACGGCCGGGAGCGCCGCTGGCAGGCCGTGCACGCCCTGACCTCCTGGAGCAACGAGGCCATGGAGGCCACGCCGGGCAGCCGTGCCTACGTCAACCTCTCGCGCAGGGCGCAGATCCGGCACCTGGCGGCGTCCCTCGCCCGGCACGAGGCCGACATCGCCGACGGCCGGCTGGGGCGGGAGTGGGTGGAGCCCTCCGGGATCAGCGACCTGATGCCCCGGCTGACCCCCGAGTCCCTCACCGAGCTCCTGGAGGCCTTCGGCCGGAGGCTGGAGGAACTGACCGCGCGAGACGCGGGCGATCCGCGCGCGATGCAGGTCGTCCTGCTCACCGCCGCCCTGCCGCTGGCTCCGCGTGAACCGGGGTCCGGCCCGGGCACCGCCGCCGGGGGCGGGTCATGAGGCGGGTGGCGGACCTGCCCGCAGCGCGCCGGCGCTACGCCACGGTCTGCGTCCTGTACTGGCTGCCGCTGGGGCTGACCATCGCCCCCCTGATCCTGCTGCTCACCGAGCGCGGCCTCTCCCTGCCGGCCGTCGCCGGCTGCCTGGCAGCGCACTCCCTCACCGCCGCCGCACTGGAACTGCCCACCGGGGGACTGTCCGACGTCGTCGGGCGCCGCGTCGTCCTGGCGGCCGCCGGCATGTCGAACCTGGCCGCACTGATCCTCGTGGCCCTGGGCACGGCCGCCTGGCAGCTCGCACTCGGCATGGCCCTCATCGGCGCGGGCCGCGCCCTGTCCAGCGGGCCGGCCGAGGCCTGGTACGTCGACACCGTCCAGGCCGACGCCGGCCCCGGCGCCGAACTGCGCACCGGTCTGGCCCGGGGCGCCGCCGCGATGTCGGTCGCGCTCGCGGGCGGCACCCTGCTCGGCGGCGCCCTTCCCTGGCTGCTCGGACTCGGGCCCGACCTCGGCGCCCGGCTGAGCGCGGCGACCTCCGGGCTGATCCTGCCGCTCTCCTGGCCGCTGCTGCTGGGCGCGGCGGTCGAGGTCGTCTTCGTCCTGTACGTCCTGGCCGCCCTGCACGAGCCGCCCCGGCCGGCGGCCACGCTGCCCGACGTGCTCCGGGGCGTACCGGCCACGGTGGCGGGCGGACTGCGCCTCGGCGGACGCGACGCGCTGGTCCGCCGGGTGCTCCTCGGCGCGGCGGGCGCCGGCAGTGCGCTGGCCGTGGTCGAACTGCTCACCCCGGGCCGTACCGCCGCCCTGACGGGTGCTCCGGAGTCAGGTGCGGTGCTCTTCGCCGCGCTCGCGTGCGCCGGCTTCGCCTGCTCCGCCATCGGCAGCCACCTCGCGCCCCTCACCGCCAGGCTCGCGGGCGGCGGGCAGCGGGCGGTCGTCGCGGGCCTCGGTGCCAGTGCGGGCGGCCTGTTCCTGCTGGCCGCCACGGCGGCGTCCACCGGCATGGCTCCGGTGGTCCTCGGAGCCGCCGGTTTGGGGCTGGTCTACCTCGGCCGCGGTGCGGCGGGTCCGAGCGAGAACGAGCTGCTGCACCGGCGTGTCGAAGGGTCGGGGCGGGCCACGGCCCTGTCCGTCCAGTCCCTCGCGCTGCAGCTGTCGGCAGCCCTCACCGCTTCGATCGCGGGCCTGCTGCCGCCGGGGCCGCTGCCCTGGCTGCTGGGAGGCCTCGCGATGCTGGCCGGAGCCCTTCTGTGGGTCGATCGCGACGGCCGCCGGTCCCCGGCGGCTCCGTCCGCCGCCGACAGCCCTCCGCCGCCGGTCGGCGCGGTGACCGGTGACGGCCCGCCCCACGGCGGCCCCTGACCCGGGTCGTGTCCGCAAAGTGGCGCCGACCGGGCGGCCGGGCCGGGGTGCGCGCTCACTCCGGGTTCGCGGAGCCCGCCCCTCTTGCAGGTCGATCGCCCCTGGGTCGTGTCGTCAAAGTCCCGTCTGGCCGGCGCTACTTTGACGACACTCGCCCCCGGCCGCGGTGTCGGTTCGGGCGGGCCGCTTGGCGCAGCGGACCCTCGGCGCGTGCGCCCGCCGAGCCCCGCTTCGCGTCGATATCCGGTCTGTCCGGGAATGGTCAGCTTCTTCACCTATAGTCCAGGCATGGCTCTGCATGAGACGAAGGACGTAACCCGCCAGGACGCCGATACGGACGTGTTCGCGTCCACGCTGAGCGGCCAGATCCTCCCCAAGTACCGGATTCCGGAGGACCACTCGCCCACCGAGGTCGTCTACGAACTGCTCCGCAACGAGCTCCTCCTCGACGGCAACGCCGCCCAGAACCTCGCGACCTTCTGCACCACTTGGTCGGACGAGGGCGTGCACCGCCTGATGAACGTCTGTCTCGACAAGAACATGATCGACAAGGACGAGTACCCGCAGACCGCCGAGATCGAGTCCCGGTGCGTCAACATCCTCGCCGACCTGTGGAACGCCCCCGCCGGCACCACCGCGACCGGATGTTCCACCACCGGCTCCAGCGAGGCCGCCATGCTCGGCGGGCTCGCCCTCAAATGGCGCTGGCGCGAACGCCGCCGCGCCGAGGGGCTGCCCACGGACCGCCCGAACCTCGTCTGCGGCCCCGTCCAGATCTGCTGGGACAAGTTCGCCCGCTATTTCGACGTCGAGCTGCGCCAGGTCCCGCTCGAGCCCGGCGCCACCGGTCTGCAGCCCCATCAGCTCGCCGAGTACGTGGACGAGAACACCATCGGCGTCGTCGCCATCCTCGGCGTCACCTACACCTGCGACTACGAGCCCGTCGCCGAGCTCGCCGCCGAGCTGGACCGGATCCAGGCCGAGCACGGCTGGGACGTCCCCATCCACGTGGACGGCGCGAGCGGCGGCTTCGTCGCGCCCTTCCTCCATCCCGACGTGGTCTGGGACTTCCGGCTGCCGCGCGTCGCCTCCGTCAACACCTCCGGCCACAAGTACGGGCTCGCGCCCCTCGGCGTCGGCTGGATCATCTGGCGCTCCCCCGACCTGCTCCCCGCGGACCTCGTCTTCAAGGTGGACTACCTCGGCGGCGACATGCCGACCTTCGCCCTCAACTTCTCCCGCCCCGGCGGCGAGATCGTGGCCCAGTACTACCTCTTCCTGCGCCTCGGCCGGGGCGGCTACCGCCGCGTCCAGCAGGCCTGCGCCGACACCGCCCAGTACCTGGCGGGGCAGATCGCCGACATGGGCCCCTTCACCCTCCTCTACGACGGCAAGGGCGCCCTGCCCGCCGTCTCCTACACCCTCACCGACCCGGCCGCGTCCCCCTTCACCCTCTACGACCTCTCCGACCGGCTGCGCATGCGGGGCTGGCAGGTGCCCTCGTACCCGCTGCCCGCCAACCGCGACGACACCGTCATCCAGCGCGTCCTGGTCCGCCACGGAGTGACCCGCGACCAGATCGCCCTGCTCGTGGAGGACATGCGCCGGGCCGTGGAACACCTGACGGCCACACCCCCGCCCGTAGCGGCCGCCGAGCCCCGGTCCGGCTTCCACCACTAGCCGCGCCGGATGGACGGAGGACCGGCCGACGTCTGGGCGCAAGGCGACGCCTACGAGCGGTACATGGGCCGGTGGAGCCGTCGGGTCGCCGAGGTCTTCGTGGCCCGGCTCGGCGTCCCGGCCGGTCTGCGGTGGCTCGACGTCGGCTGCGGCACCGGGGCGCTGACCGCCGTGGTCGCCGCCCGGTGCGGGCCGCGCGCCGTGGTGGGGCTGGACCGGTCCCCGGGATTCCTGCGCACGGCCCGGGCCGCCGCGCCCGCGCCGGCCCGGTTCGCAATCGCCGACGCCTCGGCGCTGCCGGTCCGCGACGCATCCTTCGACACGGTCGTCAGCGGGCTGGCCCTGAACTTCCTCGAATCGCCTTCAACCGCGGTGGCCGAAGCCGCCCGGGTGGTCCGGCCGGGCGGGCTGGTCGCGGCGTACGTGTGGGACTACGCCGGCGGCATGGCCCTCCTGAGCCACTTCTGGACCGCCGCGGCCGCCGTCGATCCGGCTGCCGCCGCACTGGACGAGGGCCGGCGTTTCCCGCTCTGCCGCCCCGGTCCGCTGCACGCGCTCTGGACCGGGGCGGGGCTGGCCGACGTGACGGTCGCCCCCGTCGAGGTGCCCACCGTGTTCGGCCGCTTCGAGGACGTGTGGGAGCCGTTCCTCTCCGGCCAGGGGCCGGCTCCCGGCTACGTCGCCAGGCTCAACCCCGCCGCCCGGGACCGCCTGCGCACCCGGCTCGCCGCGGCCCTCCCCACCGGCCCGGACGGCTCGGTCTCCCTCACCGCCCGCGCCTGGACGGTCCGCGGCCGCCGCCCGTGACCCACGCGCCCCCCGGCGGACACGGCTGAGGCCGGTACGAGGGGGCCTCCTACTTGGCGCCGAAGTTCTGCGTCCACCAGGGGCCGCCCGCGCCCCGGTGGATGCCCACGCCGATGTCCTTGAAGGAGCAGTTGAGGATGTTCGCCCGGTGACCCGGGCTCTTCATCCAGGAGTCCATCACCGACTGCGCCGTCTGCTGGCCCCTCGCGATGTTCTCGCCGTACGTCGACCAGCGGTAGCCGGACGCCGTCGTGCGCTTGCCGGGGTCCTCGCCGTCGGGGTTGGTGTGGTCGAAGAAGTTCCGTGCGGCCATGTCCTCGGAGTGCTCCTGGGCCGCGGCCCGCAGCTGCGGGTCCTCCCTGAGGGGGCCGCAGCCGGCCGCCGCCCGCTCGGTGTTGACGAGTGCGACCACCTGGCCGGCGATGCCCGGCGGGGCGGGCGCCGGCTTGGGCGCCGAGGTGCGCGGGCTCGGCGAGCTGCTGCGGCTCTGGGTGGGGCTCGGGCTCGCCGACGGGCTCGCCGAGGCCGAAGCGGAGACGGAGGCGGACGGGGAGGCCGATGCGGACGGAGAGGGGGAGGCCGACTGCGAAGGGGCCCCGGCGGACTCCGTGGCCGAGAGCGCGGCCAGCGGCGCGGCGGACGCGCCGCCCTCGTCCTTCGGGCTCCCGGAGCCGGGGAGCCCGCCGAGGTAGGCCAGGCCGCTGCCCGCGACGCAGGCGGCGACGACGGCGCCGCCGACCACCCGGCGGCGGCTCTGCCGGCGCTTGCGCAGCGCGCCGCGGCCGCCGGTGCCGGTGCCCGTGCCCGCCACCGGAGTGAGCTGGGTCGCCGCGTCGGCGAACCCGCCGTCGGCGCCACTCGTGCCGTTCATCGCCCCGGTTGCGTCCATGCCGTCCGCGTAGGCCGCCGGCGCGGCCTCGAAGCCGGCCGTGCCGGCCGTGCGTATCCCGGCCAGCAGGGCCGCCGAGACCGGTACGAGGGCCAGACCGGCCAGCAGTCCCTCCGCCGGGACCAGGCCGCTCCACAGGCCGGAGCACCGTACGCATTCCCTCGCGTGACGGGCTATTCGCTTGCGCCACAGCGCCGAGGGCTGCCCGTCCCAGCCCGCCAGCACGGTCCTCAGCTCCTCGCACGCCGGCTGGGCGTCCAGGGCGCGCTCCACCACCCGCGCCGCCTCCAGCTGGGCCTTCATCCGCTGCACGCGCACCGCCGTGTGCTGCGGGGACAGCTCCAGCGCCGAGGCGACCTCCGCCCGGGTCAGTTCCCCGGCGCACTCCAGCCACCACAGCGACAGCAGTGCGCGGTCCTCGGGCTCCAGCCAGCGCGTCGCCCGGGCCGTCTCACGCCGCTGGCCCGCCAGGTTGAGGCGTACGACGGTCAGGTCGACGAAGTCCGCGCCCGGGTCGGCCACGTCCCAGGCCGACTCCAGGGTGCTCTCGCCGAACCCGCTCTGCCGGGCCTGCCAGTGCGCCCGCACCCGGTTCATCGCGATGGCCACCAGCCAGGACCGGAAGGACTCCTCCGCACGCAGGCCGCCCAGCCCGTCCAGGGCCCGCAGCATCGTGTCCTGCACCACGTCGTCCACGTCGCAGGAGCCGTTCAGGGCCCGCCCGACGATGTTGTAGACGAGCGGGAGGTGGGCGCCGACGAGCTCGTCCTGTGCGCGGGGATCGCCCGCGCGAGCCGCTGCCACCAGCGCTGCGGTGTGCTGAGTAGTCATGTGAATGTCCCTGTCCGTACCGGCGGTCGATGATGCCCGATACCTGGGAGACCGTGCAGGGGGGCCTCGATAACAGTTAATCGGAAGAATTTTCCCGGAGACCACTTCCGGGCACCCGCCGGTGTCACAGCAGGGCGCCAGTGCCTCCGCGGCGGCGCGCAGGGCGGGCGCGTACGACTCGATCTCCTCACGGGAGACGAGGAACGTCACGGTGGTGACGCTGACCCCGCCGACCGGGCGGCCCGACGGGCCGAGGACCGCCGCCCCGATGCAGCGGATGGTGGGCTCGTTCTCCTCGTCGTCGAGCGCGTAGCCGAGGGAGCGGACCGCCGCCAACTGCGCGTACAGCGCATGCGGGGTGGCGAGGGTGTTCGGCGTCCGGCCCGGCAGCCCGGTGGCGGCCACGAGGTCGGCCACCTCCCCGGCGGGCAGGTGGGCCAGTACGCCCTTGCCGATCGCCGTCGTGTGCAGCGGCATGCGCATCCCGACCCGGGATGCCGTCCGGAAGGGCTGGTCGCCCTCCAGTTTGCGGATGTAGGTGATCGTCTCGCCGCTGTGCAGGGCGAGGTGCACCGTCTGGCCGGTGGTTCGCCGGAGTTCACCGAGGACGCGCCCGATACCGGCCGGCTCCCCGCCGTCGACCAGGGCGGACAGAGCGCGCAGCCGGGGCCCCACGCCGTAGCGGCTCTCGGGCGCCTGGCGTACGAACCCCTGGTCGATCAGCGTGGCAGGACGCGGAAGGTGCTCGACTTGGGTACCGCGGCGGCCGCCGCCACATCGGTCAGCCGGTGCGGGCCGCCCGGCGCCGCCACCGCCTCCAGGACGCGCAAGGACTTCTCCGCCGCCGAACCGGCCGCCGACGACCGGCCCGTACGAACGCCCCAGGAGGATTCCTCGGCATTCGACGGCACGCCAACTCCCGCCGTGTGTAAGGTCTGGACCACATCGTTCCGTCAGGCGATACGCAGTTCCACTACACGGAACAAACGGGAGGGTCACATGTCCAGCCACCCGTACGCGGTGCTGGCCGCCCAGCGGCTCCTGCCGGTGCTGCGCAACGCCGACGCCGACGACGCGGTACGCGCCGCCACCGCCCTGCTCGCCGCCGGCTGCCGCGCCGTCGAACTGACCACCTCCACCCGCGGCTGGGCCGGGGCCGTCACCCGTTCGGCGCCGCTCGCGGACGCCTACGGGCGTCCCGCCCTGATCGGCGTGGGCACGGTGACGACCACCGCGCAGGCCGAGACCGCCCTGGACGCGGGCGCCGCCTTCCTGGTCTCCCCGTACCCGGCGCCCGAGGTCCGCGACGTCGCCCGGCGGCGCGAAGCCGTCTTCATCGAGGGCGGTTTCACCCCCGCCGAGATCGCGTCCGCCGTCCGGGCCGCCGGGGCGGCCAAGGTCTTCCCGGCCCACGTGGGCGGCCCGCGGTTCCTCCGCTCCGTCCGGGCCGTCCTGCCGGACGCGGTGCTCGTCCCGACCGGCGGCATCCGGCCCGAGGAGGTCCCCGACTGGCTCGCCGCCGGCGCGACCGCCGTCGGCATCGGCGACGGCCTGCCCGCCGACCCGGCCGAACTCGCCGCCGTGTTCGCCGGCGCGGCCCTGCCGGGCAGCGGCGCCCATGAAGACCTGCGCACCGCCGGCCACCAGGGCGCCGCCCCGGAGCCGCGGCCGTGACCGGACGGGCCGCCGCCGACTACGACGTCCTCGTGCTCGGCGAGGTCCTGGTCGAGATCCACGCGGGCACCGCCCTGCGCGAAGCCGCCGACGGCACCCCGGCCCGCATCTCCTACTCCGGCGACGCCCTCAACGCGGCGGCCGCTGCGGCCGCCGCCGGAGCCCGCACCGCCCTGCTCGCGGTGGTCGGCGACGACGAGCTCAGCGTCCCGCTGCTGCGGCGGGCCGCCGAACTCGGCGTGGACGTCTCCCACGTCCGCCGCGCCCCGCATCCCAACGGCGCCTACCTGCTCTCCGCCGACCCCGACGGCGACCGCGAGTTCGTCTACTGGCGCACCCGCAGCGCCGGATCCACCCTCTCGCCCGGGCACGTCGGCTCCTGGCGCGACCTGCTGACCCGCTGCGGGGCGCTCGTCACCAGCGGGATCACCGGCGCCCTGTCACCGAGCAGCCGGGCCGCCGTACTGGCCGCCGCAGGCCTGGTCCACGCCGCGGGCGGGCACCTCACGTACGACCCCAACTTCCGCCCCCGGCTCACCGGCCGGGCCGAGGCCGGGGAACTGCTCACCCGGATCGCCCCCCTGACCGGACTGCTCAAGACCTCCTGCCCGGCCGACGCCGAGGCCCTCGTCGGCACCACCGACCCGCGGCGGGCCGCCGCCCGCCTGCGCGCGCTCGGCGCCCGTACGGTCGCGGTCACCGCGGGCGCCGGCCGGCTCCTGCTCGACGACGGCACGCGGGCGGACTACCACCCGGTGCCGGTGAACCCCGCACCCGTCGACGCGACCGGTGCGGGCGACTGCTTCACGGGCACCGCGACCGCCCGGCTCGTGCTCGGCGACACCCTCGCGGACGCCGTGGCCCACGGCACCGCCGCCGCCTCCCTGTCGGTGTCCGGCCGCGGCGGCACCGGGCGGGTTCCCGCGTTCAGTGAGACGGCGGCGCTGGCGGCCGCACACCGGAGAAGGGCGGCGGAGGAAGCAGGCCGGCCGCCCGGCGCCGAGGCTGCGCCGCCGGTTCCGGATCGGTGACCCAGCCCGCGGCGAGGACCAGCCGGGAGGCCCGGTGGACGGCCAGGAACCCGAACGGCCGGTCGAAACGGACCGCGGCCCGCCGCGCCCGGTGGCTCGGCTGCCGTGCGGCGCCGCCGGGCCGGGCGGCGACGGCGGTGACGGCCGCCGCCTCGAATCCCTCGGCGTGGAACCGGGCCATCGCCGACTGCCGTGCGGAGCTGATCGCCAGCGGGCTGCCGCTGATGCCGGGGAAGTGCCCGTAGTCGCTGTCCGTCGCCGTCAGCAGGTCGAACAGCGCCGCGTCCTCCAGCAGGTCGTGCTCCGCGGACAGGGAGAAGACCACCGTGGACACGGACAGCATGGGCCGCGGGCTGAACGCGTCCACCGTCCCGATCGCCAGCCCGGGGCCCGCGGTCCCGTCCGGGAGGGCGTCGCCGGCCACGGACGGGAGGGCTCCGGAGACGGCCGCGATGCCGGTCGCCAGGACCTCGGCGGCCGGCGCCGCCGGGCCGCCCAGGAGCAGGTGCACGTCCATGTCCATGTCCTCGGCGCCGGTGACCTCCAGGGCCGTGACCGGCCCCGCGGGGCCCTCGGCGACCCGGACCGGGTCCAGCGAGGACGTGGTGCGCATCAGCTGCCGCAGGCCGCGGCCCGCCCAGGGGCCGTCGGACGGGCGGCCCGGGAACTCCCGGAACGGCTCGGCCCACTTCAGCGTCAGCGCGAGCGCGGTCGCGAGGACGAGGCGGGTGTCCGGCTGGAGGGTGACCGGCATGCGTTCGATCAGGCCGCCGGTCCGGTCCGACGCCCATCCGTCCAGGACCTCCCTGTCCGCCTCCAGGTCCCCGGTCAGCGTGCCCCGGGTGCCGGGCGGCAGCTTCGCGGACCAGCCGTCCTCCAGCGGCAGGTCGGCCGCGGCCCACAGGCCGGTCGCCGTACCGAGTCCCCGTACGCCGTCCAGCGCGGCCAGCAGCTCCCGCGCGGCCGCGGCGGCGTCCGCGGCGGGTATGCCCAGCGCCTGCGCCAGTTCGGCGCGGGCCGGCCCGGCTGAGCCGTCCGCGAGCAGGGCGAGCAGCGGCCAGACCCCGGCCGCGGTGAAGACCGTGCCCCCGCCGCCGGAAACGGCCCGCGCGCCCCAGCGCGCGGTGAGGTGGTTGACCGCCCGTACCGTCGAATTTCATGTGCGTCATGCGGGGGAGCGTACGTGGAGGGACGCCGCCGGGCCGGACGGATTTCCACGGCCCGGCGGCGCCGGTCAGCGGCCGCGCAGGCCCCGGTCGACGGCCGTCAACAGCTCACCGTCGGCGGTGTCCGCGTCGAGCGACCAGAACATCGCACCGCCCAAGCCGTGTTCGCGGATGTAGCCGGTCTTGGCGCGCAGCACCTGCGGGTCGTCGTACGTCCACAGGGTGGTGCCGTCGAACAGCCAGGCGTGCCCGCCGCGCCGGTCGCGGTGGACCTCGTAGGCCCCCGAATCGGCCAGCTTCTTCAGCGCCTTGTAGTCCTCGTACCCGGCGGCCCAGGTGGCCGGGGCCGGCCCGGTGGCGGGCTGCCCCATGCCGTCCCCGCCGCCGCTGACGCCGGTCCAGCCCTGCCCGTAGAACGGCATGCCCATCACGAGCTTGTGCGCGGGCGCGCCGCGCCGCTGCCAGGCCTCCACGGTGCCGTGGACGCTGAAGTCGCCGCGGGCGTACAGCGCGGACTGCTGCGCGGTCCTCGGTTCGCCGGAGACGTGGAAGTCGTAGCCCTGGAGGGTGACGAAGTCCAGGTCGCGCATGATGCGGCGGACGTCGAAACCCGCGTCGATCTTGGCGGGGGCCGTCGGGACGAAGGCGGTCAGCTCGTACTTCGTGTCCCGCTTCCGGCTCCGCGCGTACGCGTCGAGCTGGGTGCGGAACTCCTTGACGAGCTCGGTGAAGTTGCGCTTGTCCTCGGGCCGGTACTTGGTGTCGGCGTCGCCCGCGGAGCCGGGCCACTCCCAATCGAGGTCGATCCCGTCGAACACCCCGGCGGCGGCTCCGGCGCCGCCGCGGGTGCCGTCCTGGGGGAGGTTGCCCTTGATGTAGAGGTCGATGCAGGACTCGACGAAGGCCTTGCGGGAGGCCGGGGTCAGCGCGGCGTCGGAGAAGTGGGTGGACCAGCTCCAGCCGCCCAGCGAGATCAGCACCTTGAGGCCGGGGTGCTTGGCCTTGAGCTCGCGCAGCTGGTTGAAGTTGCCGGCGAGCGGCTGGTCCCAGGTGTCGGCGACACCGTCGACGGAGTTCGCGGCGTCGAGCGGCCGGGCGTAGTCGGCCCAGGCGTCGGCCTCGCCCGGGATGTTCCCGGTGAAGCACTTGCCCTCGGCGCTGACGTTGCCGAAGGCGTAGTTGATGTGGGTGAGCTTACCGGCGGAGCCGTTCGCATCGAGGTCCTGGACCTGGAAGTCCCGCCCGTAGACGCCCCATTGAGTGAAGTAGCCGACCTTCTTGTACGAGCGGCCGGATCCGCCCGCGGCGGCTGCGTCGTCACCGCCGGCGGGGGCGAAGGCGGTCAGCAGGGAGAGGGAACAGGCGGCTACGGCCAGTCTGCCGAGCATGCTGCGGCGCATGGGCTTCCTTTGCGGATGCGAGGAGTGGGCGTGAGCGCGTGCGGCGGTGCATGCCGGAAACTATTGGTCTGGACCAGAGCGGTCAAGGGGGTGGCCGAAACTCGGCCGGGCCCGTCTGCGAGGGTGACCCGATGCTGCTCGCCCCTGAGAAGACCCTGTTCGTCCGGGGGGCCACCCCCGTCCTCCTTCTGACCGACGCCCCCGTGCACGGCGCCCTGCCGGTGCTGGCCGCGCCGGACGGCGCGGTGCCCCGGTGCGCGGGCTGGAGCATCGTCCCCAAGCTCACGCTGTGCGTCGTGGACGGTCCCGGCGATGCCGGCCTCGTCGTCCCCGCCATGGTCGCGCCGGTGCTCGACGGATTCGGCGGAAGCCTTCAGCCCGGCGACATGGCCGACTGGTGCGCGGACGCCGAACGCGCCGGCGGGGCGGTGGTGCTGTCCCTGGACGCACTGCCCGAGACGCTCGACTGGCCGCACCTGCTGGGATCCGGCGCCGGCCGCGGCGGCTTCCTCCCGGCGCCGGCCTGACGTGGGCCGTGCGGCCGTGCAGCCTCGTAGTGTGTGCGAGTGACGCTCACCGACGATCGACAGTTCCCCGCCGCGCTCGCGGCCGCGATGGCGGTTCCCATCGACTACGCGGACGGCGACGGTATCGACTTCGAGCCCTACGAGGCCTTCCTCTCCGCCGAGGACACCACCGACTGGTTCAGGGCGTGGACGGGGAACAACGAACTGGACGGAGATGCCTTCCGCGTCTTCGGCCAGGACGGCACGGGCGGGTACGCGGCGTTCTGGCTGGTCCGGCCGGGCCTGCCGGCGGCCGAACAGCCCGTGGTGTTCCTCGGGTCCGAGGGGGAGACGGCCGTCGTGGCGCGCGACCTGGGCGACTTCCTGTGGCTGCTGGCCGACGGCTGCGGCCCGTACGAGGCGGCCGCGCCGTACGGCGCCGACTGGACCTCGCGCCCGGACGGCGCCCTGACGGCCGTGGCCGAGCGGTTCGCTCCGGACTCGCGCCGTTCGGCGGGCGCCGTGATCGAGCTGGCGGCCGAGGAGTTCCCCGATTTCGACGGCACCATCATGGAACTCTGCCGCTGACCCGCGCAGCGCCAATCCAGTGGAACTCCCGGCGTGACTGTGCCATCGTTGGTCTCGCCGAAGGGGTGTAGCTCAGCCGGTCAGAGCAACGGTCTCCAAAACCGTAGGCCGCGGGTTCAAATCCTGCCGCCCCTGCCAACAGTTCGGATCACCGCCGTCGGGGCCGGGTCCTGCCAGGACCCGGCCCCGACGGCGTTGCCCCGTACGGCGACCACCGCCGCCATACCCGAACCGATCCGGCTCCGGGCGACGGCGCTCGACGTGCTCGACGTCGATCCCGGGCCGGTCGACGCACCCTGGCGGGACACCGCCCGGCTGGTTCGCCGACCGGGTACCGGACAGCCGGCACGATGCACCCGCTTGGTCGTCGGCGGCGGGCCGGGTGAGCCCCTGCGCGCCGCGGGCATGGCAGGGGTGACGTACCACCTGCCCGGCCCGCGGCGGCCGGACGGGGCGGCGCGGCTACTTCGACGGCATGGTCACGGAGAGCCCCCCGGGCAGGCCGTTCCGGCAGGGGCCGAGGAGAACGCCCCACCTGTGCCGCTGAGCCCGAAAGGGCCGGGGCGGATGCGGCCCCCCACCCCACCCCACGTGCGCGTTCTGGCAGACTGGACGCGTACCAGGCGGTGCAGGACAGGAAACCGGTGTGATTCCGGTGCGGTCCCGCCACTGTGACCGGTTTCCCCGCGCGGGGAAACCGGGAGTCAGACACTGACGCACCGCCTCTGCTCCTTCACGTCGACCAGGGGACGCGGATCCCCCGGAGAGGCCCCGCCATGTCGCGTTCCCGCGCCGCCCTGCGCGCGTTCACCCCCGTCGCGCTCCTCATATCCCTGACCGGCTGCGCCGGTTCACCCGGCGCCGGACAGGACGGGGCGGCCGAGGACCCCGGCGCCGCGCCCGGTTTCCCCTACACCGTCTCCAACTGCGGTGTGAGCAGCACCTACCAGGCGCCGCCCCGGCGCGCGGTCACCATGAACCAGCACGCCACCGAGATGATGCTCGCCCTCGGTCTGGGCGACCGGATCGCCGGCTCCGCCTACCTCGACGACGCCGTACTGCCCGCCTACCGGCCCGCCTACGACAAGATCAAGGTGCTGGCCGAGGAGTACCCCTCCAAGGAGGTCCTGCTCGGCGCCGACCCGGACTTCGTCTACGGCGGCTATGCCAGCGCCTTCGACAAGACGCAGGGCCGCGACCGCGAGGGGCTCGCCACGTCCGGCATCAACTCCCGCCTCAACGTGGAGTACTGCACCGAGGGGAACGTCGGCCTCGCCCAGCTGAAGACCGAGATCACCGAAGTCGCGCGGACCTTCGGCGTGCCCGAGCGCGGCGCGAAGCTGATCGAGGACGAGCAGCGCCGCATCGACGCCGTGACCAGCCGCGTCCAGGACAAGCCCCGGCCGACCGTCTTCGCCTACGACTCCGGTGAGGCCTCCGCCTCCACCTCCGGCGGCAACGGCATAGGCAACGAGATCATCTCCCTCTCCGGCGGCACGAACGTCTTCGCCGACCTCAAGGACACCTTCGGCGACGTCGCCTGGGAGAAGGTCATCGAGCGCAAGCCGGAAGTCGTCCTCATCTACGACTACGGCGGCACCACGGTGGAGGCCAAGAAGCAGCGCTTGCTGAACGACCCGGCCCTCGCCGACGTGCCCGCCGTCAAGAACCGGCGGTTCGTCGTCCTGCCGCTCTCCTCCGTCGTCCTCGGTGTCCGGGTGGCGGACGCCGTGGAGGCGCTGGGCGGCCAGCTCCACCCGAACGCCGCGTGAGGCTCCGGACCGGGGCGGTCCTCGCGGTCCTCGCCGCCGCGCTCGCCGTCTCGGCGATCGCCGGCCTGGCGCTGGGCCCCGTACGGATCGCCCCCGACCGGGTCTTCGACATCGTCCTCGGCGGTCTGACGGGGAACCGGCCCACCGGAGCCTTCGCCTCCATCGTGTGGGACGTGCGCATGCCGAGGCTCCTGCTCGGCGCCGTCGTGGGAGCCGGACTCGCCGTGGCGGGCACCGTGCTCCAGGCACTCGTACGCAACCAGCTCGCCGACCCCTTCCTCCTCGGGGCCTCCTCCGGGGCCTCCGCCGGAGCCGTCCTCGTGATCGTCTTCGGCACGGCCGCGGCCGGCTTCGGCACGGGCGTGCCGCTGGCCGCCTTCACGGGTTCCATGGCCGCGCTCGTCGCCGTCTACGCCATGGCCCGCCGCGGCGGCACCATGACCACCGGCCGGCTCATCCTGGCCGGCGTGGCCGTCCAGTACATCCTGTCCGCCTTCACCAGCCTCGTCCTCGTGCTCGCCGCGCACCCCGACCAGATCCGCTCCGTGCTCTTCTGGACCCTCGGCGGACTCGGCGGGGCGCGCTGGGACGAACTGGCCCTGCCCACCGTCGCGCTGCTCGCCGGCGGCGCACTGCTCCTCGCCCTCGCCCGGCCGCTCGACCTGCTCCTCGCCGGGGAGGAGGGCGCGCACACCCTGGGCCTGGACACCGGACGCTTCCGCGCCGCCGCGTTCGTCCTGACCTCACTCATCATCGGCGTGCTCGTCGCCTGCAGCGGGGCGATCGGCTTCGTCGGGCTGATGGTCCCGCACGCCGCCCGGATGGTCGTGGGCGCCGGACACCGGGCACTGCTGCCGGTCGCGGCGCTGGGCGGTGCGGTGTTCCTGATCCTGGCCGACCTGGTCGCCCGTACGGCCGCCGCCCCCGAGGAGATACCGGTGGGTGTGGTCACCGCCCTCGTCGGAGGGCCGTTCTTCCTCTGGATGCTGCGCCGCTCCGGCCGTACCGAAGGGGTGACGGGATGACGGCAGGGGCCGGACCGGTCCGGCCGGTGGAACTCGCCGTCGAGGGAGTGCGCTACGAGACCGACGGGCACACCCTGCTGCACGGGATCGACCTCACCGCCCGGCCCGGCGAGACGGTGGGGGTGGTCGGCCCCAACGGCAGCGGCAAGACCACCCTGCTGCGCTGCGTCTACGGCACCCTGCGGGCGACCGCCGGCCGGGTGCTGCTGGACGGCGCGGACGCGGGCGCGCTCACCGTCAAGGAACGGGCGCGGCGCGTGGCGGTGGTGCCGCAGGACGCGAGCGGCACCTTCGGCCTGACCGTGCGCGAGGTCGTCGCGATGGGGCGCAGCCCGCACAAGCGCTTCTGGGAGCAGGACGGTCCGGACGACGTACGGCGCGTCACCGGGGCCCTGGAGACCGTGGGCGCCGGCCCCTTTGCGGCCCGCCGCTTCGACGAGTTGTCCGGGGGCGAACGGCAACGCGTGCTGGTGGCCCGGGCCCTCGTCCAGGACCCGGGACTGCTCGCCCTCGACGAGCCGACCAACCACCTGGACATCCGCTACCAGCTGGAGGTCCTCGGCCTGGTCCGGGCGCTGCCCGCGACCAGCCTGCTCGTCCTGCACGACCTCAACCTCGCCGCCGCCTTCTGCGACCGGCTGTACGTCCTGTCGGGCGGCCGCGTCCTGGCCTCCGGGCCGCCGGGGGAGGTGCTCACCGAGGAGCTGCTGGCCGAGGTGTACGGGGTGCGCGCCCGGGTCGGGGTCCACCCCGACACGGGCGCGCCCAACGTGGTTTACCTGCCGGTCGCGGCGGGCTCCTGGTAGCCGTAGGGGCGCGTGATGATCTCCATCCCGTGCCCCGCGGGGTCCGTGAAGTAGACGCCGCGGCCCCCGTCGTTGTGGTTGATTTCGCCGGGGGGCCTGCCGTGCGGGTCGGCGAAGTACGCGACGCCCGCCGAGCGGATCTTCCCGAACGCCACGTCGAACTCCTCCTCGGAGAGGAGGAAGGCGTAGTGCTGCGGGGTGGTGGACTCGGCCGGGAGGGTGGCGAAGTCCAGGGTGACGCCGTTGGCGGTGACGACGGGGATGAACGGCCCCCACTCGGCCCCGACCTCCAGGCCGAGGACGTGCGCCAGGAACTCGGCGGACTCCCGGTTGTCACGGGAGTGGACGATCGTGTGGTTCAGCTGTACGGACACGGGTGAATGCCTCCGGAAGGCACCTCACGGGCACCTCCATGCCTCACCCGGTCGGTGACCGACACGCGATGCCGTGCTCGCGATCATAGGCCGTGTCGTCAAAGTCCCGCCTGGCCTTCGGGCGGCCGACGCTGCTTTGACGACACTCCCCAGGCACCGGGCCGGGGCGGGGCCAAGCGCCTTCCGCGTGCGCGCCGCCCCGGGCGCCGCCCGGTTCCCCTCGGGGTCAGGACTTCCCGTACACCGCCTTGACGTTGTCCTGCGCCGGATGCGACCGGCCGGCCGGGCCCGCCGCGAACACCCGCAGGAGGTTCTCCGTCACCCGGGTGGTCAGCGCCCCGGACCGCTCGTCGAGCCCGTGGTTGCGTCCGCTGCGGCCGTCGCCCGTCGCGTCCAGCGCCTCCACCCACCGCATCGTGCCGGTCGCGAAGACCCCCGCGCCGCTCGGCACCGAGTAGTAGGCGGTGTCCTGGTGGCTGGGGCGGCCCTCGCACACCACGGGTGAGTGGGCCAGTATCTCGATCGGCCGGGGCGTCGTGAAACCGGTGTCGACCTTGTCGTACTCCACGCCCACGAGGTGTTCGAAACGGTCGCCCGCCTTCGCGCCGGTACCCTCGAACAGCCAGTGGCCGGGGTTGGTCACCACGTACGGGGCGTCCACCGGATAGCCGTCGTAGATCACACCGAGCAGGGAGCTCTCCGGGTCGGCACCGGGAGCGGAGCGGAAGTCCACCGTCGCGGGATGGCCCCGCTTGAAGCCCGGGTCCTGGTCGTAGGAGGACTTGTAGCAGACCAGGGTCCGGTCCGGCCCCAGCTCGGAGGCCTCCAGCCGGATCCGGCGGAAGCAGCAGTTCGCGCCCAGGATCGCGATGTTGGTTCCGGCGTCGCGGGCGGCCGTGAAGTGGGCGCGCTGTTCCGGCGACCAGTACTCGTCGTGCCCGAGCGAGAGCACCGCCGCGGCTCCCTCCAGGAGCCGCTTCTCCCGCGCCACGTCCGTGGTGGTGGCGTAGGCGAGGGGTATGCCGAGCCGTTCGGCCAGGGCGATCAGAGGGGCCTCGTACACCAGGAACAGGCCCGCGCCGTCGTCGTACTCGTACGGCCGGTCGAAGGAGACGGAGAGGGAGCGAGAGGCGTAGCCGCCGTTGGGGCCGTCGTAACTGCCGTAGCCGCCCCAGCGGTTGTAGGCCTGCCAGGTGGCGACCGCGTTGACCACGACGGTACGCCCGGCCGTCGCCGCCGACCGGACGGTGACCGGCACGAAACGCTGGCCGCCCTCGCCGCCCTGCGCGTCGAGGCGCAGCAGGTAGCTGCCCTCCGGCCAGTCCTTCGTCTCGACCGTGGTGGTGCGGGACCAGCGCGTGCGGACCATCCGGGTGTCGGAGTCGACGGTGCGCTCCGGCTGCCGCACCCCGGGCAGGGCCTCCGAGCGCCACACCAGCCGGGCGCGGGCGCCGCCGTACCAGCCCATCCGGTAGGCGGAGACGGTGAACCGGGGCGCGGTCGTCGACACGTACAGCCCGAAGGACTCGCCGGGGAGCACGCTGACCCTGTCGGCGAAGCCCTCGACGGCCCGGGCCGGACCGGCCTTCGTCACGGCCCAGTCGGCATGGCCGGCGCGGGCGTTCTCAGCCTTCACGTCGAAGCCGTGGCCTCCCGGCGCCGACGGCTTGCCGTCCGGTGCCGGGGCTCCGTTCTTCCCGTCGGCGCCGCGGTCGCCGACGTCGTCCCCGTCCCCCTTCGCGCAGCCGGCCACCGCGCCGAGTCCCGCGGCCGTCGCGGCGCCGGTGGCGATCGCGAGGAACCGCCGCCTGCCCGCGCCGTCGCCGTCCCCGGCCGGCCCGGCTATGTGCTCCTGATCCATGAGGGGCACGCTATGTCACGCTTCGCGCCCCGCCTCCACCGCCCCGACCCTGCTGACCTGGTGATGTGCGGTCGGCGGGCCGGGACGGCGTCGGGGGCGCGGGAGCGGGGCGGGCGTGTCGGGCCGGCCCGCTCCCGCCCGGCAACTACCCGAGGGGCAGTTCCAGCTGGGCGACGCTGTCGTCGGCCGAGGTGATCGTGGTGGTGCTGCCGTCGGTGTTCGCGTCGGAGTAGAGGCGGTCCTCGCTGTTCACGACCAGCATGAGCCGGTGGTTCGGGGCGAGGTCGTAACCGGCGGCCTGGAGCTGCCAGGTGACCTGGCGGTCCTCACCGGGGGAGAGTTCCCGCAGGGTGAAGGGCTCGTGCGTGATGATGCGGGCCGTGTCGTCGGGGCCGACGTCGAACAGGTAGGCCACGAGGGTCGTGGCGGCGCAGGAGCTGCGGACGTTCAGGGTGAGCCGCGGCACGCCGCGGATGCGGCGGGCCGTCTGGAGCGGACCGCTGCTCCACACGGCGAGGTGCGCGCGGTCGAAGGCGCTGGTGGAGTACGTCTTGGGGTTGCCGTTCCATTCCGCCTGGCCCGTCGTGATGACGGCGTCCACGGCGGTGGCGGAGGTGAGCTGCCCGGCGGTGAACTCCCTCTTCCAGCCCGTCTCCGGCGCGGTGCCGAGGCCGCCGTCGCGGCGGTCCGTCGCGCCGGCGGTGAGGTACCAGCGTTCGGTGGAGGTGGTGACGTCCGCCCAGGACCGTGCGGGTTCGCGGACCGCAGGTTCGATGATGACGTCCTGTCCCGACTCCGGGTCGGGCTTGGTCTTGTACGTGAACATGATCTGGCTGCTGACCGGCTCCCACCCGGGTACGCCGTTCGGGGCCCCGAGGATGTGGTGGTCGAGCCAGGCGAAGGCCTCCTCGACGGGCAGGTTCGGCGCGCTGAAGGGGATGGTGAGGCCGGCGCCCTCCGGCGCGGCGTGGTCGCCGATCCAGAGGTTGAGCCGCTTGGGGACCGTCAGCCGCTCGAAGTGCGCGATGGCCTGGTTGGCCGGGAACAGCGTCTCGTGCCAGGTGTTGGAGATGAACGTGGGAACGCCGCGGGCGTTGGTCCGGTCGGCGTACGACGACGGGGAGCGCTCCTTGCCCCACGCCACCACCTTGTCGAGGTTCTCGCCGGCCAGGAAGTCCTTCAGCATCTGCTGGGTGGCCGGGTCGAACTTCCTCTCGATCGGGCCGCCGGTGAAGTCGATCAGCTTCTGGACCGCCTCCAGGTGCCTGGTGTCGTTCTGGTAGAGGCTGTCGGCCAGGTCGCCCCACGTGCTCAGGGCGACGACCGCGTCCACGCGGGCCGCCGGGTCGTGCGCCGCGACCAGCTGGCTGATGCCCGACCCGTAGGACTCGCCCAGGAAAGCGACCTTGCTCGGGTTGAAGTGCCGCTCGGCGTAGTCGATGACGGTGGAGCCGTCGGTCCAGTCCGAGGGGCCGCCCACCTGGATCGTGCCCCCGGAGGTCCATGGCGCGTCGAGGTAGCCGCCGTCCGGCAGGGCGGAGGTGAGGCCGATGCCGCGAGGGGTGTAGGCCAGCACGTGGTACCCGCGCAGCGCCAGCTGGAGGTACGCGTACTCGAAGAGGATCCAGCCGAAGGGGGTCCAGCCCGCCGGCACGATCACCACGGGGCGGGGCTCCGAGGTGGTGAGCTTGATCGTGTGCGCGGAGAGCTTCACCCCGTCGTCGGCGGTGATGCGGGGGAAGCCGAAGGTCGCCTTCTGCCGGACCTGTTCCGTGAGCTTCTGGAGGTCGGGGGTGAGCAGCGGCGTCTCGGCCGTGCCGTTCAGCGTGGCGACCAGGGCCTCGGCGATGTTGACGGCGGCCGGGTCGATGGCGGTGGCCGAGCTGTAGATGCCGTGCCCGGCGATCCGGTTCAACTGTGTCGCGGTGACAGGGGTGATCGGGTTGTCGTCCTGCGAGTGGCTCACGGAGGGGTCCTCTCGAAATCGCCGACCGGGCGTGCCGGTCGGTGCCGTGGGGGCACCCGTTCTAGCCCGGCCGGGACACTCCGCAGGGCATATCAGGACATCTGCGCTCTTGGTGGAGGTCGGCGGGCTTCACCCGTCCAGACGGTTTGAACGCACCCGGCCGTCCTGGGACGCGGAGAACGATCAGCGTCCGCCGCCGGGTGATCGGATACGGTCCCCGAGGGGCCGGGAGTGATCGACTTGATCCGGTCCCAGCCGTGCCGCAGAACGGGGGAGAGGGCCTCCCGCAGCGCACTCGGGCGTTCTAGGCTCACCCTTTTGTCGTTTCCGAACACCAACCGGTCGCGGTGGTGCACGAGATGGCGCACTGCGGCGTAGGTGAACGATTCAGCACAGGAGGGCCGGCTCCGTGAAGTACGCCTTCTCCACGCTCGGTCTGCCCGGCACACCACTCGCCCGCAGCGCCGCCCTCGCGGCGGCGCACGGCTTTCACGGCCTCGAGGTGCGCGCCCACCCCGAGGAACCGCTGCACCCCGCCGGCACCGCGGCCGGCCTGCGCCCCCGGCCCCCTGTGGCGGGACGCCGAGAACGAGGTCGCCGTCCTCGAACTGGAGCGCCCCGGCACCCGGCTCCCCCTGCGCGCCCACCCGGACCTCGGCCGCACCACGCTCGTCACCCTCTGGTCAACGCCAAGTGGGCTCCGGCCCGTCAGGGTGCTGTGCGTTCGACGGTGGAGTGCACCCGTACCAGTGCGGGTGACGCGGGGGCCGACGCGAAGCCGAAGCGGACGGGCGGGACGACGGGGGCCGGGGCGCCGAGGTCGGTGCCGTCGAAGGAGGCCCGGGCGGCGGTGATCGGCCACAGGCCGCCTGTCGCGTACCACTGGCGGCATCCAGGGCGCGAACTGCCCCGGGTCCGTACGCCGGCCATCAGACGGGCGGGCACGTCGGTCGCGGCCGCCCACAACGGCCGGCGGGCGAGCGGCCGGGGGACGGCCCGCAGGGCCAAGCCGAGCACTCCCTGCCGCCCGACCCGGAAGCGCAGCTGGAGAGGGCCCGCCGTGACGTCCCACCGGCCCTCACGGATCCGTACGTCCACCGGGTCCGTTCGGACCTCGTCGAAGTGGTAGACGCCGGCGATGTACTCGGCTGTGCGGGTGGTGGGGGCGATCAGCGTGCGCCAGCCGTCGGCGCGCTCCAGCATTACGTCGCTGAACGGCCCGAAGGGCGACAGCGGCCAGTGGCCCACGACCACGCGCGTGCCCGAGCCCGTCCCGACGGCGGCGATCCAGCCGTCGAACGTCAGCCGTTCGCGTCCCACGCCCCACGGGTACCCCGCGACACGGCCGCGCACACTGGAGCTGCTGCATGCGCTGTTCGCGGCGGTTCACAGCCGGCCGAAGCCAAGGCCGTCAGCGCGCGGGGCTTCAGTGGGCCAGCGATGCCCTTCGGTCCACGCAGGCTGGATGCCCGGGGGTGTCGCGCACGGCAAGGAGGAACGCGGCGATGGGGTCCGGTGCGGGCGGGACTTCGGCGCGCAGAATCCGGTAGCCGTCGACTTCGACGCCGTGGACGGTGGGCTGTCGCTGCAGCCCTTCCTGAAGCCGTTCCACCGTGCTGGCCCTCCGACGACATCGCAGGGCGTCGGCACCCGCGGCGACGACTTCGGCGAGCTGGTTGGCGAAGTCCGCGTTGCATCCTCCGAGCCGGACGAAGCCGTGGCCTGCCACCGGCCCGTCGTTGCTCAGGGAGGGGAGGGTCAGGTCTGCGAGCGCGAGCGCCGCCCGAAGGTTGGTGACAGCATCCTCGCCGGCCTGGTAGGCGGCGTCCTGGCGCCGCTTGTACTGGACTCGCTCTGCGTGGGTCATTTCGTACATGCTGCTGACCTTTCGTGACGGGAGTGGAGGGGAGTGGAGGGCAAGGGAGGGGAGGCTCCGGAGCGCGTTGTGCCCTCGGTTCAGCGAGGTGTGGCCTTCCGCCCGGCGCGCCGGGCCCGGATGGGCTCGCGACGGGGCACGGGCGGGTAGACCGTAGGACTGAGTCTGCGTGCGGCCCGTGACCATCGGTTTGGATCTTCGTTTCAAAGGTGCAGGCGAACATCCCTTTGATGTGTGGGAAGGACCGGGTTGGCAAGGGAGTTGGCGACTGCTACCGCCTTTGTTCTCCGCGGTCGCCGCCCTTGGGATGCTCGGCCCTCCGACGGGGGCCCACCGAGTCCTGTGGACCAGACGAGTGAAGAACCCCGAGGCTGTTCCCCTGCCGCCGGCACGACATCGACCGTTGTGGGGGTACCCGGGTGCCACCTCGCCCGTCACGGGAGCCGCAATTCATCGCCCTGGCCGAGAACCGCAGCTCTGACCTGCGTCGCAGCCGGCACCGCCGCATCCGTGGGGCCGTCATGCGCCGTACCCGAATCTGTGACCGCCGGACGGAGGTTGGGCAGCAGTCCTCTTTCCTGCCATGAGGTAGCCGGGCGGGACGCCTTCCGGGCCGCGCCCGCCGGTGGTCGTCCGGCCGAGCGCGGAGGCGGGCAGGTTCCGGTGACGTGGCGAGGACTGGCGCGGCGGCCGCGTGAGGGTGATCTGGCGGACCAGCTGCTGGAAGCAGGCCAGCGCGGCCACGGCTGGAAGGGCGGACGCCGTTCCGGCCGCGATCGTTCTGGGTGCCTGGGCAACGCACAGGAGCGTGGCCAGGGTGGAGAACAGCAGAACAATGGACCAGGAATGCAGGGCGCGGCGCTGGTGCAGCGCGGATCTGAGGATGGAGAGGGAGGCGACCATCCAGGGGCCGTAGATCAGCAGGGGCCACCAGCTGCCCACTTCGCGTGCCGTATGGAGTCCGGCGCTCTGGCGCAGGGTTTCGCAGATGGCCAGGCCGCTGAGGATGCTCACCACGGCGGCGATGACGGCAACCAGCACGGCGGTGAACAGGCTGCCCGTTCGCAGCAGGGTCACGACCGGCGGCTTCGACGGGCTCCGGCGGTGCCCCCTGGAGGTCTGTCCGGGCGGCCGCTCGACGGGGGTGTGCTTCAGCCCGGCGACGAGCCCCATGGCGCTGACCGTGTCAGGCGCGGTGTCGAAGCCGACGCGGTTGAAGGACTCCGGCCCCCGGGGCGAACCGCTCTCCTGGAGGAGGATGGCGAGCTCTTCCGCCGGATCCCACGGACGCTCCTGCTCACCGGGCCCGTCGAACGGCTGCCCGGGGGAGTGGCGCTGCACATGGTCCGGCTGAGGCCAGAAGGCGGTGTCGTCCGGTTGGGGGTGGGGGGCGTGGAGGTCCGGCGATCCGTACGGCTCAAACACGGGAGCTGCCGCCTGCACGTCGGTCGCCTGGCATCGTGGACCGGTCGATGTTCCCCGACCGCCGGTCGAAGTCGATCTGGATCATGCTCATCGTATGGAGGAAGTCCTCAAGGATCGAGGAAGAGTAGCTCAGGTCGACCGCCAGGCTGTCTTGTTCCAACGTCGCGTTCGCGGTCTCGCTGCAGTCGGTCGGACGCGGAGTGAAAGTCCACTTTCCAATCTGAGTGGGCCCGGCCTCTGAGCTGCCTCCCTGTCCGTCTCTTTCCGCGGGCCTGCGGAAGGAGATGGGGAGCTTTGCGGTTGTCATATGCCGTAAACGCCGTTGATGTTGGTCAGGGTGTGGGCCATTCGGGTGGTGGTGGCAGATGATTGCATGTTTCCTGCCGCTCATCGGATCTGCGAATACAACAGGAGAAGCAGTTGCGTCCCGCTGCGCCGCAGTTCAGGGCGCCATGGCGCGGGCCGCAGCGGACCCGAATGCGTCGCCCCGTCGCCCTTGATCGCACGTTCGCCGGCACTCACTGCCGAGCCCTGCCGCCGAATCCACCGGCTTCGCTTGCCTCGCATCAGGCGGTCGCACGCCCCTGCGTGAGCGCGGCATTCGGCCTTGGTGGCTGCTGAGGCGGCTGTCGAACACCTCTCTCGGGACCACCCCCACATCGACCGACCATCATCAAAAACGCTGAGATGCCAAGGCCTGCAGATTGCTGCGCATGGCTGCAATCAGACGGGAGGGCGCAACTCTGCATATGCCTCTGCGTTATGCCCCACGATCGCGGGGCTCCGATCATGTGAGCCCTGGAACCGTGAGCCTTCGAAAGGACCGGCTATGGGGGACATTCTCCTGTGGATCGTGCTGATCTCGACCGCACTGGGCACAGGTTGCACCGCATGGACGTCATCAGGGGCCGGCCGCCTGTGGCGCGTGGACGCCCTTGAGCTGCAGCGTCAGCAACGCTTCAGGCGCGTCCTGGCCTGCCATGTGGACGCTGTCCGGCTGTCGCCCCGGCGAGTGACGGCCTCCGTACCGCGGGGAGGAGAGCCCGCCAGCGCCTCGGCATGCATGTGTGCGGGTCCGCTCCCGGGTGGCAAGGAGCCGGACGACCACTCTTCACGCGAGACCTCTGCGTCGGCATCCCTCCACGCCGTCGGCTGACCCCGCTCGCCGAACCACTTCGTCATGCCGGCGCCGGGAAGAGGTCGGATACCGCCGCATCCGGCAGAAACACCGGCAATTCACACGCGGGCCGCCACCTAAGAAACCCCGGCAATCTGTACATTGCTGGCTTTCGTCGCGATATTGAGGTCGCGTCAAAGCGGTGCGGCTTGTCTAATTCATGTTCGACAGATCTCCGTTCTGCATGCCTGGGTGAATTCGGGAAGTGTCAAAAATAAAAGAATTATCATCTGTGTAGAGATCCCCGTCCGAAATTCGCAAGGGGCTGCCACCCTTCCCCGGAGTGCCTCCCTGGCGGCAAGGTCAGCACTCGCGCCCCGCCCGATCGGGGAGGGGCGTTTCGCAGCCAGCCGACGATGTCGGAGATTGTAGGGTCATATGGATTTTCCACGAGAAGGGTTGCGCGGGCATGGCACCTTACGGTGACCGATCCGATCGCGGCCCGCGGTCGTCCGCCCTGCGCCGTGTCCTGCTTGCAGCGGCACGGCGCGGAAACACTGTGAGGGCGCCGCTGATGCGGGTGGTACGCCGCTTCGCTCAAGGGGGCGGTGGTGGGTACATCGCCTCGAGCTGGATGAAAATATGCTCGGAGCGGGTGCGTGAGGATGAATACAGGGCGGGCTTCTCCCTGTCCTCCCCGCATGCAGCGAGCGCCGCGAGCGACCTCCACGAATGTCCGTGGTGCCTCTCCCTCGGAAATCCCGGTATCGACGGCCGGGCCGACCCTGACGGGCCCTGACGGGTGACGGCGCCTGAGACCCGAGAGAGGCCTGTGGTGCACCGGGCTCAGTGCCAGGCGCTGCCGACGTTCGCGGGCCGGCCCGCTCGAAGGCGAGCTTCGCCTTCGAGCGGGCCGGTGGACAAGCCGACTGGCGGGCGCGGGCCTACTCCTCCCAGGTGACCCTGACCACGGTGTCGTTGGAGTCCGACGGCTCCTCGAGCCTCTCGCCGGCCTTCAGGACACGCTCGGTCCGGCCGATCAGGATCGCGTTGCTGTCCGTCCGGTTCCACCACGCCGAGACGTTCTTGGCCATGTTGCCCCCACCGGGAAGCGGCAGCTGCGCCAGGTCCACGTCATAGCCGGCACCGATTCCGTAACCGGGCCCCTTCCGGTTGTAGTCCCGGTACAGGCCGAGCGTCTTGGGCGGACACTCCGCACCGTCAGGGGTGATCGCGACGACGCCGGCGGGCAGCTGAGTGCTCATGGCTCTCTCCGTTCCTCGAGCCAGCCGGTGTCTCCGGCTGGGCAGGTGGCGACAACGTTCCACAGCCCGACCGCACCGGCGGCATCCATCCGGAGCCTGATCGTTCCTGCAATGAACATGACCACCCGTACGGTCCAGTCATCAGCCCGGCACGGCGGGACGCGGGTCCGCCGGGCCGACGCCGGCGGACCTCAGAGCCCTGCCCCCTCCTCCGGCGCGGCGTCCTCGGCCTCCCAGCGGAGCAGGTCGCCCGGCTGGCACTCCAGGACCTCGCAGAGGGCGGCGAGCGTCGCGAAGCGCACTGCCTTGGCGCGGCCGTTCTTGAGTACCGCCAGGTTCGCCGGGGTGATCCCCACCCGGTCCGCGAGCTCGCCCACGGACATCTTCCGCCTGGCCAGCATCACGTCGATGTCGACGGCGATGGGCATCAGATCACCTCGTCCAGCTCGGCCCGCATCTGCGCCGCTTCGCCGTCGCGCGCGACGGCCTGGGCGAGCAGCATCCGCAGGACCAGCACGATGAGGGCGACCCCCAGGATGGCCAGGCCGATCCCGCCCATGATCACGGTGACGCCCGGGTCCTCCCGCTGGCCGGGGGCGTTGACGGCTGTGACCGCGAACCACAACAGCGCGGCCGCCGTGATCGCCCAGATCACGCCGTCCACGTAGCGGAACGCCGCGTGCGAGAACACGGTTCCGCGTCGCACCATCGTCACCAGCCGCCATACGCAGACCAGGGCGACCTGGGCCGACACCATGCCCAGGATGGTGATCACGCGCAGCGGGGTCAGCGGGAGCGACCCGTCCTCCGGGTCGTGTCCCAACGCCCACACCATGGAGGCCTGTACGAACACGGTGCCGGCGAGCACCACCGTGAGAACGGCGCGCAGCGCGCGCACTGTCAGTTTCCCCATGACCCGTCCCTCCATCGACTTGCGATGGAAATCTATCGACTAACGATAGGCCGGACAAGGGGTTGGGGTGACGGGCCGCGGTCCGGCCGGACGGCCGCACGGTGGTGACGAGGGCAATCGCCGTCCCCCTTCCGCTCCGACTCGCTGACGGCTGGGTGTTCAGCCCCGACAACCACCGCCCCACCGTCCTCACCGGCCGGCTGGTCCGATCGGTCGGATCTGCTGGTGGTTCGCGCCGTGACGCTCCGGGCGGCCGCGGACCCGAGGCTATGAATGGGTCGCTTCACCGTCCACGAGCGTCAATCCCAGGAGCCAGTTGATGCGCCCCATCAGAGCAGCCTCTCTCGGCACGACCACCGCCCTGGTCGCCCTCCTCGCCTGTGCCCCCGTCGTGTCGGCCGCGGCGGACACCGACCCCGCCCCCAAGAAGGACCGGGACCGGGTCATCGTCCTCACCGGTCGGCTCGCCGAGCAGTCGCGCTTCCCCGTCAACCCCGGCGGCGCCCCCGCCCAGGGTGACCGGACCGTCTTCCGCTCGGTCCTCTTCGACCAGGACGGCAAGGAGGTCGGCGAGACCGGCGGTACCTGCACCACCACCCGGGTCGCCAACGGGGGAGCGGAGGAGTGCGTCGTGACGTACGTCCTGCCGGGCGGGCAGCTCACCGTGCAGGGGATGGTTTTCGGGCACCTCGTCCCGGGTCCTCCGCCGTCGTTCGACAACGCGATCACCGGCGGCACGGGCAAGTTCGACCGGGCCCGGGGCTCGGTCCACGCGGACACCATCGCCACGGGCACGAGGCGCTTCACCATCGACCTCGAGCGCTGACCCCACCCCGACCCGGCCGGTCAGCGGGCCCTCCTTATGCGCCCGCTCACGGGTGTGGGATGAGCGCGATGATCAACTTTGAGTCACGCGGGCGTAGGGGTAACGGGTGAGTGGCAAGTGTTGCGCGAAGTCATGACTCCCAGTCTCCCGACCCTACTTGCAGGCCCCCTTGCAGACGACCTGCCGAGGCATGACCGGCGCTCGGCGGCCGCGCTGCCGTCACGCGGGCGCCGTCGCCCGCTGACAGCACAGGGCGCCCCGTCGCTCCGGCAGACCTGCTGCGCGGTGACGGTGACGGCGAACGGGCCGTGCGGCATCAGCGCGGAAGGCGACGGGGAACGGGGCGCCCTGGGAGGCGTCGGGGTGTCAGTTGTTGGAGCCGACGGTGTTGTCGTGCCCGGCGTTGAAGACGTCGTCACCGGCGACCTGGGACCAGTCGCCGAAGACGATGGTGAATGACGGCTGCGGCTGGTAGTCCACGGTCACGTCGGCGCTCGCGGCACCGGCGGTACCGAAGGCGACGGCGCCGGCGGCAAGGGCGGTCAGAAGGAAGCGCATGCTGCACCTCTCTGCGGAAGGGCAAGGGAACGCCCACGCTAAAGACCCCCGGACCACTGATGGTTCCTGACCGTCCGATGCGGCCCCGAGCCTCATCGGCGCCCCCACCGGCACCCGAGCCGTACGGCACGGCCGGCGCGGTGCGGCGCACCGGTCCGCGGATCACCGCCCCGGTTGCACCTGCTGCAGGCGGGACACCGCGTGCTCCTGACCGGCCGTGCCCTCGCGAATGGTCTGCGCCCGGTCCATGACCGCCCAGCCCGCCCGGCCTTCCGCATTCACCTCGTCGCGCGCGTCACGCACGCCGTAGTGCCTGTAGAGCTCCGCTTCCTCCGACACGGACAGGACGCTTCCACAGTCCAGGGCCGCACAGGGAGCGTGCTCGATCATCGTCACCGGATACGGGACGACCAGGCGCCCGTTCTGCAGGTCCGCCTGTCGCAACGGGACGAACACCCCGCCCAGTCCGGACGCCCGATCGATGATCCGCACCCACTCGGGCCTGCCGGTGGTGTCGTCCACCAGGATGTACTCCACCAGCCCCAGGCGCTGCCCCTGGTCCGTGAAAGCCGTGGAACCTTCCATGGCCGCGATCTGCTCCTGCGTGATCACTGATGCTCCTCACCCCTGCCGCGTGCTCTGTCGTCCCGCGGCTACCCAGCCGGGCCGAGGTGAAGCACGCACGAGGCGGCGCGGCCCTTCCTCTCTCGCTGGGGGGCGTTCCCGTGGTCGGCGGACACGCGGCCGGGCCCCGACCCAGGGGGAGGGGTCGGGGCCCGGCCGAGTCGATGCGACGGTTCGCGGCGGACCGCTGACCGCTGACCGCTGACCGCTGACCGCGGTCAGCGGCGGAAGGCGTCCTTGACGTCTTCCTTGGCGTGGCGGGTCTTGCCCTTGGCCTGCTCGGCCTGTCCCTCCGCGGTCATGCGCTCGTTGCCGACGGCTCGGCCGACGGTCTCCTTGGCCTTGCCCTTCGCCTGCTCGGCGTGGGCCTTGCTCTTCTCAGTGCCCGACATCGGGGACCTCCTCGTTGTTGTACCGGCTTGGTCGTGAACGCTCTCCTGCTCCCGATCGCCGCCCGTAAACCCCGCCGCATCGGGCCACCGGCATGTTCTCGTGCCGCCGCGGGCCCGCAGTGGCGTCCGGCGTCCGGACGGGCTACTCCGCCGGGTGAGGGCGGCCGGTGGCTTCGATACTGGCCGCCGGACCCCCCGACGGCGGGGCGTGCTGACGAAGGAGTACCGGCATGAACTCACCAATGGCCGCGGAGACCGGGTGCCAGCTGATGAAGCGCCTCGCGAAGGACCTCAAGGAGAGCATCAAGAAGGGCGAGAAGCACGCGGACGAGGTCGAGGGAAGGATCGCCCAACTGGAGGCGCAGGCGAATCCGGACCAAGGCCAGATCACCGCCTTGAAGCAGACGCTGGAAGTGATCAGGAAGAAGATCGAGGACGAGCGCACGTCGCTGTCGGATCTGGAGGACGTGATCAGCGAGAACTGCTGAGCCGCCCTCCGGATCGCCGGGCGCAGCGGACGCAGGTGGTGGCCGCCGGGCGGATCTCCAGGCGTTCGGGCGCGATGGTGCCGCCGCAGCCCTCGCAGCACCCGTACTGCCCGCGTTCGAGTCGGTGCAGTGCCCGGTCCAGTTCTTCGAGGTGTTCGCGCGCCTGGGCCATCAGGGCGGCCACGTGAGCCCGCTCGAAGGCGGTGGTGCCGCCCTCGGGGTCGTGCTCGTCATCGACCGCGACCAGCGCGTTGGCCGCGACGATACCGTCGAAGTCGCGGCTCAGCGCGGCCGCCCGCGCGAGGGTGTCGGCGCGGTCGGCCGCGAGTCGGGCGCGGACGGCCGAGGAGGCGGACGGGTCGGGCTCGTCATGGCCGTACCGGGATGCATCACCCATGCTGCGACAACGCCGATCCACGCTGCCCCATTCCCCCGCGCCCGGCCACGCCGCCCGGTCGCTCGTGGTGCAGCCCCCGGCCACGTCTGGCGCCAGGGGGGAGTCCTCGTGACGGACGAGCCGTGCTCGGCCGGTGGATCGAGGCCGAGGAGCCAGGCTTTCGGCGGCGTTCGCCTCGCAGTGGCCGACCGTGTCCGCGACCGACTCCGACACCACGATCAAGGCCGCGCAGTGCACCACTGCGGAGATGTCCGGGTGCTCCGAGAAGATGCGGTCGATCAGCGCGCCGCCCGCGATGAGGTGAACTCCCTGCGCCCGCGTACGAGGTCGAGGCTTCCCGGTCGTTCAAGCCCCAGCGGACGACCGCACCCCGGGCCAGCGGTGCACAACGCGACCGACCGGGGTGCCACCCCGCCCGTCCCGGCGGGTGCGAGTGAACGGTTCACGACGATGGGGCCACAGCCTCCAGGCTGTGGCCCCATCGGTGCGACTGCGGCGGGATGCCGGCGCGTCGCTCAGGCGTGGCGGTGATGGTGCTTGTTGCCGGTGAGCAGACGGTAGACGGCGAGAAGGAGGACGGAGCCGATGATGGCCGCGATCCAGGTGGAGAGGTCGAAGAAGCCGTCGATGGAGTCGACGCCGAAGATGACCTTCCCGAGCCAGCCGCCGAGCAGGCCGCCCGCGATGCCGATGAGCATCGTGATGATGATTCCGCCCGGGTCCTTGCCCGGCATGAGTGCCTTGGCGATGAAGCCCGCGAGCAGTCCGATCAGGATCCAGGCAATGATGCCCATGCGCTTCTCCAACCTCGTGAAGTGAGCCGGTGTTGACGCTCGTCTTCACCGTTCCGAGGTTTCCAAACGTCCGGATCCTTTGATCAACGCCTGCGGAGGCCGTCCACCGTGGTCAGGAGACGACGAGGTTCGGCACTTTCGAAGCCTGGGGTGCGGCCCAGGCCCTTGCCCCGGCCCGGTCCGCCACACACAGACCGTGCCGCCGCGAACGGTCGGGCGAATCCGACCGTCGCGGCTTCGCCCAGCCGCCCTCCGATCCGCTCGGGCTGGCAGTATGCAGTGGGGGCGAGGCTCCCTTGATCGTGTGTCAGTCGAGTCGGAGGAACGAAAACGCATGCGCTATCTCCCGCTGGGCAGTTCAGGTCTGCAGGTGTCCGCCGTCGGCCTCGGCTGCAACAACTTCGGCGGCCGTCTCGACGCCCAGGCCACCCGGTCCGTCGTCGACGCCGCCCTGGAGGCGGGCGTCACCCTGCTCGACACCGCCGACATCTACGGCGGCGGTGGCGGCTCGGAGCGGTACCTCGGGCAGGCCCTGAAGGGCCGGCGCGACCAGGTCGTCCTCGCCACCAAGTTCGGCTACGACGGCGTCGACATGAAGTACGGGCCCGCCGCCGGCTCCCGCGGCAGCCGCGCCTACATCCGGCGCGCCGTCGAGGAGTCCCTGCGCCGGCTCGAAACCGACCACATAGACCTGCTCCAGCTGCACAGCCACGACCCGGCCACCCCCGTCGCGGAGACGCTGGCCGCGCTCACCGAGCTCGTCGCCGAGGGCAAGGTCCGCTACATCGGGCACTCCAACTTCACCGGCTGGCAGCTGGCCGAAGCCGCACACGTCGCCCGCGAGACGGGCGCCGTCCCCTTCGTGTCCGCGCAGAACGAGTGGTCGCTGCTGGAGCGGTCGGCCGAGCGCGAGCTGGTCCCGGCCGCCCGGCACTACGGCGTCGGTGTACTCCCGTACTACCCGCTCGCCAACGGCCTGCTGACCGGCAAGATCCGCCGGGGCGCTCCCGTCCCGGCCGGCTCCCGCCTCGAGGGCAGGAGCTCCTACCTCACCGAGGAGCGCCTCGACGTGGTCGAGGCGCTGGCCGCGATCGCCGAGAAGCACGACCGCACCGTCCTCGAACTGGCCATCGGCTGGCTCTCGGCCCAGCCCGGCTGCGCCTCCGTCATCGCCGGCGCCACATCCGCCGAGCAGATCCGCGCGAACGCGGCCGCCGGCGAACGCCCCCTGGGCGCGGAGCTGCTCGCCGAGATCGACGCGATCGCGCCGGGCGTCCCGGCGTAGGGGCCGCAAACGCCGACGAGCGCTCCCCGCACCCCCGCAGGGGCATGAGGAGCGCTCGTGGCGCGCGCACTCGGGCCGGCGAGCCGACCCGTCCGCCGCCTCAGGACACGATGTCCTTGCGGGAGAAGCCGCGGAAGGCCAGGGCGAAGAGCACCAGCGCGTACGACACCGACACCACCGCCCCCTTCACCATCCCGCCCCACTCCAGCTGGGGCTGCAAGGCGTCCGCCCACGCGAACTGCCAGTGCGCCGGCAGGAAGTCGCGCCACGAGCCGAGCGCAGTCACCGCGTCCAGCACGTTGCCGACGATCGTCAGGCCGACCGCGCCCCCCACCGCGCCCAGCGGTGCGTCCGTCCGCGTGGACAGCCAGAACGCCAGCCCCGCCGTGACCAGCTGCGAGACGAAGACGAAGGCCACCGCCAGCGCGAGCCGCGGCACCGTGTCGCCGGCCGCCAGCGCGCCGCCCGCCGGGAGTTTCAGCGGCCCCCACCCGTAGGCCACCGTGCCAGCCGCCAGCGCCACCACCGGCAGCAGCACCATCGCCGCCAGGCTGAAGCCCAGCGCCACCACCAGCTTGCTCCACAGCAGCCGCGCCCGCGGCACCGGTGACGCCAGCAGATAGCGCAGCGAGGACCAGCTCGCCTCCGACGCCACGGTGTCCCCGCAGAACAGCGCCACCGGCACCACCAGCAGGAAACCGGCCGACACGAACAGACAGGTCGCGGCGAAGTTCGCGCCCGAGGCCGTGGCCGTGTCGATCAGGGTGATCCGGCCGTTCCCGCCACCCCTGCGGTCAGGGCCACCGCCCACCGCGAACGCGATGATCATGATGAAGGGCAGTGCGGCCAGCACCCCGCCCATCACCAGCGTCCGCCGCCGGCGCCACTGCCGCAGCGCCTCCACGCGCAGCGGCAGCGTACGGCTCGCCCGGTAGCCGGGCGCCACCTCCCGCGCCGTCGTCGCCGTACTCACGCCGCACCTCCGATCAGGGTGAGGAACGCGTCCTCCAGCCTCCGGTGCGGCCCCACTCCGGTCACCGGAACCTCCAGCCGCACGAGTTCGGCGATCAGCCCGGCGGCCGTCGCGCCTTCGAGCCGTACGAGCAGTCCGTCGTCCACGGCCACCACGGACCCCACCCCTTCCAGTGCCGCCACCTTCTCGACGGCCACCTCGTCCACCGGCTCGGCCAGGGTCACCAGCAGGGTGTCCCCGCCGCCGGTGATCTCGGCGACCTCGCCCGCCGCCACCCGCTGCCCGCGGTCCATGACCACCAGGTGCGTGCACGACTGCTCCACCTCCGACAGCAGGTGGCTGGAGACGATGACGGTCCGCCCGCCGGCCGCGTAGCGGATCATCACGTCCCGCATCTCGCGGATCTGCGGCGGGTCCAGACCGTTCGTCGGCTCGTCCAGGATCAGCAGGTCGGGCATCCCCAGCATCGCCTGCGCGATCGCGAGCCGCTGCCGCATGCCCTGCGAGTACGTACGCACCGCGCGCTCCAGCGCGTCGCCGAGCCCCGCGATCTCCAGGGCCTCCGCCATGTGCGCGTCCTCCGCCGGGCGGCCGGTGGCCTGCCAGTACAGCTCCAGGTTGGCGCGGCCCGTCAGGTGCGGCAGGAAGCCCGCACCCTCCACGAAGGCCCCGACCCGCGACAGGACCGGAGCCCCGGCCCGTACCGCGTGCCCGAACACCCGGATCTCACCGGCGTCCGGCGAGATCAGCCCCATCAGCATGCGCAGCGTGGTGGTCTTCCCGGCGCCGTTGGGCCCGAGCAGCCCCAGCACCTGCCCCTTCTCCACCCGGAACGACAGGTCCCGTACGGCGTACCGGTCCTGCGCCTTCGCGTACCGCTTCGTCAGTCCCGTGATCTCAAGCGGTACGTCGGCCAGCGCCGGGTCCGGCTGCGGTACGCCGGCCCGTGCCCGCGCGCCGCTCCTGCCCGGCCCGCGCAGCCCCAGCAACGCGGCCGCGAGTACCGCCGCGCCCAGCGGCAGCCCCCAGGTCCAGGCGGGCAGCCCCGCCGTGGCGGTCCGCACGCGCGGGGCGACGGGCACCGCCAGGGGGCCTTCCACCGCGACCGTGTAGGCGGCCGACGCGGCCGGGCTCGCGTAGCCCAGGTCCGTGGCGGCGACCACGAGGCGCAGGCGGTGTCCGGCCGCGACGGAATGGTCGATCGCGGGCAGCCTCAGCCGTACGGTTGCACCCTGTTGCGCGTTCTCCACCCGCAGCGGGGCGACCAGCTGGGAGGGCAGCACCTGCTGCCGCCCGTCGGGCCCGACGTCGTACACCTTGCCGAACAGCGCGGCCGAACCGTCCGCAGCCGTCGACCTCACCTTCAGGGTTACGGTCGGGGTCCCGGTGATCCGGAGGTCCTCGGCCAGCGGCGCCGACTCGAAGCGGGCGTTCTGCCCGGGGAAGTCCAGCGAGAGCCCGGCCCCGAAGGAGGCCAGCTGCCCGCCGACACCGGGCAGGGAGGACAGCGCGGGAGGTGCGCCGCCCGCCGGGTTGACGAAGGTCTGCTCGCGTCCCGTCAGGGCGAACTCCCGCGGGGCGGAGGCCAGCCCGGGGTAGCGCTCGCCGCTCGCCCCGCGCAGAATCACCTCGCCGTCGGTGGAGTCGATCCCGCCGGAGCGCGAGACCCGGAAGACCGGGCCGGTGTCCGCGCCCTCGTCGCCCTTGAGGTGGCGGTCGAACCAGGCGGCCACGCGGGCCTGAACCCGGTCCGCCTCGCGCATGCCGCCGTCGTGTCCGCCGGCCGCCCAGTCCACCGACACGGGCGCGCCGTTGGCCGCGATGGCCGCGGCCATCGCATCGGCCTGGTCCAGCGGGAAGAGGGAGTCGTCCTGGCCCTGCACGATGAGCGCCGGCACCTTGATCCGGTCGGCGACCGCCGACGGACTGCGCTGTTCCAGCAGGGTGCGGGCCTCGGCATCGGGCTTCCCGGCCACGGCGACGCGTTCGTACATCGCGCACAGCTCGGGGGTGAACTTCCCGCAGCCGGCACCGGCCGGGGCGGCGTCCTGCGGACCTGACGCGGCCCCCGTCGAGGACCCGGCGCCGGTCTCCGGCCGTCCGGTCCCCGCCTCGGGGCGTCCGGTCCCGGTGTTCGGCGATGTGTCCTGGGGCGCGGTCCCGGCCTGCTGCATCCCGCCGGCCGAGCCGGTGGTGAAGAAGATGCCGGACCACAGCTTCTTGAAGACGCCGCCCGGGAAGAGGGAGTCCGCGAGGTTCCAGTACGCGATCTCCGGGGCGATCGCGTCGACGCGACGGTCGTGACCGGCCGCCAGCAGCGAGACAGCCCCGCCGTAGGAGGCTCCGGACACGCCGACGCGCGGGTCGCCGTCCGCGTCGAGGCGCACCTCGGGCCGGGCCGCGAGCCAGTCGACGAGCCGGGAGACGTCCTTGACCTCGTGCTCGGGGTCGTTCAGCCCGATCCGGCCGCCGGAGCGGCCGAAGCCGCGCGCAGACCAGGTCATGACGGCGTAGCCGTCGCGCGCCAGACGTTCGGCCTGTTCACGGACGTCGTCCTTGCTGCCCCCGAAGCCGTGCCCGAGGAGTACGGCGGGACGTTTCGCCCCACCGCCCTCCCCGTCGCCCGCGACGAAGTAGGAGGTGTCGATGTCGGCGCCGGGCATGTTCAGGACCTGGTCCCGGCGGTGCACGGCGGGCGCGTCGCCGGACGCGGACGAGGCCGTCCACGTACCGGCCCCCGCCACGACGGCCAGCGCGGCGGCGCCCGCGAGCAGGCGGTCTCGGCGGCGCCGGGGCATACGGAGCTTCATACGGGCACCCTAAGGGCCCGTCGGCCGGCCTCCGAGCACCCACAGGCGGAACTCCCGACCTTCTCAGGTACCAGGCCGCCGCCCGCGCGTACCGCACCCGCGGTACGAGTGCCCCACCCGTCCACCGCACCGGCGGTACGGGCGTCCGACCTGCGCGGCGCCCCGTACAGCGGGAGGATGGCCGCATGCTGCTGGCCGAGGTCGCCCGTGTGTCCCGGGAAGTCGCCGCCACTTCCGCCCGGTCCCGCAAGACCGCGCTGCTCGCGGAACTGTTCGCCGCGGCTGCCCCCGAGGAGGCCGGGCTGGTCATCTCCTACCTCTCCGGACGCCTCCCGCAGGGCCGTCCCGGCATCGGCTGGCGCACTCTGGGCCAGGAGATCGCACCGGCACCCGAGCCCACCCTCACCGTCCGCGACGTCGACGCGGCGGTGAGCGGACTCGTCGCGGAGGCCGGCGCCGGGTCCGCCGCCCGGCGCAGCGGGATCGTCGCCGGCCTGCTCGGCGCGGCCACCGGGGCCGAGCAGGCCTTCTTGCGCAGCCTGCTGTCCGGCGAGGTACGCCAGGGCGCCCTCGACGCGGTGGCCCTGGACGGCGTGGCCGCGGCCGCCGGAGTACCCGCCGCCGAGCTGCGCCGCGCGGTGATGCTGGACGGCTCCCTGCCGCGGGTGGCCGAGGCGGTGCTGGCCGACGGCCCCGCGGCGCTGCGCGCCGTGACCCTTCGGGTGGGGCGGCCCGTACAGCCGATGCTGGCGGGTACGGCCCCATCGGTCACCGAGGCACTGGCGGCGCTCGGCCCGTGCGCGCTGGAGGAGAAGCTCGACGGGATCCGCGTACAGGTCCACCGAGAGGGGGACGACGTACGGGTCTACACGCGCTCTCTCGACGAGATCACCGGGCGGCTGCCGGAAGTGGCGGACCTCGCCCGCGCGCTGCCGGGGGAGCGGTTCATCCTCGACGGGGAGGTCATCGGGCAGACGGCGGACGGCCGCCCCGTCCCCTTCCAGGAGATCGCGAGCCGGGTCGGCTCCCGGGTGGACGTGGACGCCGCCCGGCGGACGCTCCCGGTGGTCCCCTACTTCTTCGACGTCCTGGCCGTCGGCGACGACGTCCTCCTCGACCTCCCGGTCCGCGAGCGGTACGCGGCCCTCGCCGCCCTCGTGCCCGAGAGCGCCCGGGTCGGCCGCCTGGAGGTTCGGGACCCGGCGGCGCAGGAGGCCGAGGCGGTGCAGTTCTGGGCCGAGACCCTGCGCCGCGGTCACGAGGGCGTGGTGGTCAAGGGCCTGGAATCGGCCTACGCGGCCGGCCGGCGCGGCAAGCACTGGCTGAAGGTGAAACCGGTGCACACCCTGGACCTGGTCGTGCTCGCCGCCGAATGGGGCCACGGGCGGCGCACGGGACTGCTCTCGAACCTTCACTTGGGGGCGCGGGCCGCCGACGGCACCTACGCCATGCTCGGCAAGACCTTCAAGGGCCTCACGGACGAGATGCTGCGCTGGCAGACGGAGGCGCTGCGCGCGCTCGCCACCTCGGACGACGGGTTCACCGTACGGGTCCGGCCCGAACTGGTGGTGGAGATCGCCTACGACGGCCTGCAGCGCTCGACGCGCTATCCGGCCGGAGTGGCCCTGCGCTTCGCGCGGGTGGTGAGGCACCGCCCGGACAAGGCGGCGGAGCAGGCCGACACCGTCGAGACGGTCCTGGCCCAGGGGAACGCCCTCTGAGGGCAGCCGGCGAAGGGCCGGCGGCCGGTGGAGAGCGGACCACGGAACCGTCATAGGGCCGCGATAGACCGGCGGTGCAGGGTGGCTGTCCACGTGCCGGCCCGTGACGGCAGGCACGCACCACGACGGCCCGCTCCGTCCTTTCCGCCGACCGCAACCGCGAGGGCGATCGCGACGGCGACGGCAACCGTCGTGACCGTGACTGTGACCGTGATCCGCCGTGCCAGGAGCCGCCATCGTGGACCTCGACTCCGTGCTGACCCGCCGGCCGTTACCCGGCCTCGCACCGCCCCGCGACGACGCACCGCCCCCGAAGGGGTCCGGGCGCCTCCTCCACCGTGCCCGGACCGCCGCGGTCGGGGCCCTCCCCGGAACCGGTGCGGTCGCCGGCGTCCTCCTCGCCCTCGCCGCCGTCGGCGCGATGATCCGCGAACCGGTCCTCATACCGTCCCTGGCCGCGAGCGCCGCCGTCCTCCACCACACCCCCACCCTGCCCACGGCCCAGCCCCGGACCGTCGTCGTCGCCCACCTCCTCGGTGCCGCGGCCGGCTACGCGGTCCTCGCCGCAGCGCCGAGCAGCCCCTGGAGCGCGGCACTTGCGGGAGGGCTCACCTTCGCCGCCACGAGCCTCGCCCGGACCCCGCACTCGCCCGCCTGCGCCACCGCCGTGGTCGTCGTGCTGCAGACTCCGGCAGCCGCGCGGTTCGTCCCCCTGCTGCTCGGCGCCACGCTGATGCTCGTCCTCGGCGCTCTCGCCGCCTCCCGCCTGCACGGGGCAGCGCCGCGGTACCCCGTCCGCTGGTGGTAGCGGCAGAGCCGCATGCAACGGTGATTTGCCTCAGAGGCAAGCAGGTTTGCCAGAAGGGCAAGATTCTGGCTCAATCGGGGACATGAACACCGGTCCCGCCCCCGGCTCGGAAGACGCCGCCGACGAGCTGCCCGCCGTGGCGCCGCAGCTGCGCGAGCTGCGCCGCCGCGCCGGTCTCACCCTCGAGGCCGCCGCCGCCCGGGCCAGGCTCTCGCCCGCCCACCTGTCCCGGCTGGAGACCGGTCGGCGCCAGCCTTCGCTGCCGCTGCTACTGGGGCTCGCCCGCACCTACGGTACGACGGTCTCCGAGCTGCTCGGCGAGACCTCCGCCGTCGCCGATCCCATCGTACGGGCCGGCGGTCCGGGAGCCCGCGAGGCCGACGGCTGGACGTACTGGCAGGCGGGCGGCGCCGGGCGCGGGATGCAGGCGCTGCGCGTGCACGTCCCGCACGGCCGCGGTCCGGACGACCTGGTCCGCGTCCATCCCGGTGAGGAATGGCTGTACGTACTGGACGGGCGGCTGCGCCTGCACCTGGGCGAGGCCGAACACCTGTTGGAGCCGGGGGACAGCGCCCACTTCGACTCCCTCACCCCGCATCGGATCGGGGCGGCCTCCTCCGGCGGGGCCGACCTGCTGTTCGTCCACACCCTGCTCCAGAGCAGCCTCGCCGGGCTGTGCCTCGGCGGGGCCACGACCACCACGCACCACCGATAGGCGAGGAGCCCACCCATGACCCCCGTGCCCCCCGCGGACGAGCCCGTCGGCGTACGCGCGCGCTTCGAGGCCAAGTTTCCGCGCGGCCTGATCATCCGGCTGATCGCCTACCTCTTCGTGGGCCACCTCTTCGCCTTCTTCGTCTACCTCCTCTTCGTCCTGGGTGGCCAGAACCAGTAGCCGCCCCGGCCGCGCGAGTTCGGACCGCGCGGCTATGGAAAGGTGCGGGGGCGATGGCTACCCTCCGCGCATGATTCCCACGGTTGTCTGGGGTACCGGCAACGTCGGCCGTCTGGCCATCCGCGCCGTCGCGGCCCATCCCGCGCTGAAACTGTCCGCAGTCATCGTCCACGATCCAGCCAAGGTCGGCCGCGACGCGGGCGAACTCGGCGGGCTTGACCGCCTGTTGGGGGTCGAGGCCACCGACGACGCCGCAGCGGTACTGGCCGGCCGTCCCAGGGCCGTGGTGTACGCCGCGTCCGGTGACGTCCGGCCCGACGAGGCCCTCGCCGACATCACCCGTGCGATCCGGGCGGGCGCGGTCGTCGTCAGCCCGGCCCTCTACCCGCTGTACGACCACCGCAGCGCGCCGCCGGAGTTCCGCGACCCGGTGCTGGCGGCCGTGGCGGCGGGCGGCGGCTCGCTCTTCGCCTCCGGCGTCGACCCCGGCTGGGGCAACGACGTACTTCCCCTCCTGATCAGCGGACTCGGCACCACGATCGAGGCCATCCGCTGCCAGGAGATCTTCGACTACTCCACCTACGACCAGCCGGACTCCGTCCGCAACCTCGTCGGCATGGGCCACCCCATGGACTTCGAGCCGATGATGCTCATGCCCTCGATCCCGACGATGGTCTGGGGCGGCCAGATACGGATGATGGCCCGGGCGCTCGGCGTCGAACTCGACGAGATCCGTGAGACGTCGGAGCGCCGCGCCCTCGACACCACCGTGACCACCCGCAGCATGGGCGTGTTCGAGGCGGGCACCCAGGGCGCGATCCGCTTCGAGGTCCAGGGCATCGTCGCTGGCGAGCCGCGCATCGTCATCGAGCACGTCACCCGTATCCACGCTTCGTGCGCACCGGACTGGCCCGTGCCGCCGGACGGCGGCGCCGGCGCCCACCGCGTCGTCATCGAGGGCCGCCCCCGCATCGAGGTCACCGTCGAGGCCACCGACGAGGGCGAGAACCGCGCCGCGGGCGGCAACGCCACCGCCGTCGGCCGACTCGTCGGCGCCATCGACTGGCTCACCGAGGCGGAGCCCGGACTCTACGACGCCCTCGACGTCCCGCTGCGCCCCGCCACCGGCAGACTCGGAAGGAAACCGTCATGAGGATCGACATCCCCGAAGGCCAGCACCCGATCGAGTACGTGTGGGGCGACATGGTCCCCGGGATCGGCATGGCCGCCGCGAACTTCTCCCTGTCCGTGTACGCCCACACCACGCTGGGGCTGCGCGAGTTCGAGGCGGCCCGGCTGCGCGTCGCGCAGATCAACGGGTGCGTGTTCTGCCTGGACTGGCGCACCGAACGGGACGGGCAGAAGGTCGAGGAGGAGTTCGCCGACGCGGTCACCGAGTGGCGCACCACCGAGGCGTTCGACGAGCGCACCCGGCTGGCGGCGGAGTACGCCGAGCGGTACACCCTCGACCACCACGGGCTCGACGACGAGTTCTGGGACCGGATGACCGCGCGGTACAGCCAGCTGGAGATCGTGGAACTCACGATGAGCATCGGGTCCTGGCTCGCCTTCGGGCGGCTCAACCACGTGCTGGGCCTCGACAGCGTCTGCGTGCTGCCCGGGCACTGAGCCCGCGGGGCGCGGCGGAACGTGAAGAAGCGGAACGTGGAGCAGGGGCCGTTCGGCGCATCCGAACGGCCCCGGCCGCTGGGGGGAGGACGCGGCCCTACGAGAGGTCTGTGGCGATGATCTTCTCGATGTTGCGCTCGGCGAGCGCGGTGATGGTGACGAACGGGTTCACGCTGGCGTTTCCGGGGATCAGCGCGCCGTCGATCACGTACAGACCGGTGTAGCCGTGCAGACGGCCGTAGTTGTCGGTGGCCTTGCCGAGGACGGCGCCGCCGAGCGGATGGTAGGTGAGGGTGTCGTTCCAGATCTTGTTGCCGCCGAACAGGTCGGTCCGGTAGATCGTCCCCTCCTTCGAGTTGATCTTGTCGAAGATGGTCTTGGCCATGGTGATGGACGGCTGCTTCCAAGCCGTCTGCCAGCTCAGGTCGGCCTTGGCCGTCGCCGCGTTCCAGGTGAACTCGGCGCGGTTGGGGTTCTTCGTGATCGACAGGTAGAAGGAGGCGTAGGTCTCGATCCCGGTGGGCAGCGGGGCGACCTCGGCGAACGCGCCGCCGGCGTCCCAGTTGTCGATGCCGGAGCAGGGGATGGTCGACTGGAGCTTGCCGGTCGGGTCCCACATGTGGTTGGCGCGGCCGCACATGACGTTGCCGTTCTCGCCCCAGCCCTTGCCGACCTCGCCGTTGAGGTTCGGCAGTGCTCCGGTGGCCTTCAGCTTGACCAGGAGCTTGCTGGTGCCGACGCTGCCGGCCGCGAAGAACACCCGGTCGGCGGTCACGGTCTTGGTGGCCACGGTGTCGCCGGTGGTGTTGAGCTGGTCGATGGCGACCGTGTAGCCGCCGCCCGCGGCGGGGGAGACCGTGGTGACCTTGTGCAGCGGCGAGACGGTGACCCTGCCGGTCGCCCTGGCCCGCGCGAGGTAGGTCTGGACGAGGGACTTCTTGCCGGCGTTGTTGCCGTAGAGGATCTCGCCGGCCAGGGCGGACTTGGTGGCGGTGCCCGCGGCCTCCCGCTTCATGTAGTCCCAGTCGTACACGTCGGGCACGAAGGTCCAGGCGAAGCCGGACCGCTGGGCGTGCTTGCGGCCGACCCGGGAGAACTGGTAGCAGTCGGCGGTGTCGAACCAGGCAGGGTCGACCATCCCGACGCCCAGACCGGCGTTGGCCCTCGGGTAGTAGGTGTCGTACATCTCGTCGGCGTTCACCGACGGGAGGACGGCGGCGAAGTTCGCGCGCTTGGGCGTGACCGCCATGCCGCCGTTGACCAGCGAACCGCCGCCGACGCCGCGGCCCTGGTAGACCGTGATGCCGGCGAAGTCCTCGGCGTCCAGGATCCCCGTGTACCTGGGGACGTCCTTGTCGATCGGGAAGCCGAGGAAGTTGCTGAGCGGTGCCTTGGTCCGCGTGCGGAGCCAGAACGAGCGGTAGTCCGGACTGGTCACCTTCGGGAAGACCTTGCCGTCCGGTCCGGGAGTGTCCCAGTTCATGCCCATCTCGATCATCTGCACGTCCACTCCGGCCTGCGCCAGCCGCAGTGCCGCGACCGACCCGCCGTAGCCGGTGCCGATGACCAGGACCGGTACGCGGACGCCGTCACCGATCGGTCCCGGTGCGGCGGCGGCCGCCGCCGCCCGCGCCGCCGCGGGAGCGAGGTGACCGGCCAGGGCCACCGCCCCGATGACGGAACCTGTTCTACCTATGAATCCGCGGCGTGAAATGCCCTTGGAGCCTCTCTCAGGCAGGGTGTTGTCACCCATGTGACGTCCCTCACTCTCGATGGAATGGGAACGAGTTCTACTGCTGGGCGCGTGTGAAGTCACTACATACGTCTAGGTAACTTTCGGTCGATCAACGGCCCCCGGCGGCCGGTTCCCGGCCCGGCCGTCGCGGTGCCGACCGCCACTGGTGCCCACAGGCGCCACCGGCAGGCGGCAGGCCGCGGGTCCGTCGTACGCGCGCCGCGCTCACGAGTCCGACGGCGGCGACGGCCGTGCCCGCCACCAGATCGGCGATCGCGCTCCAGCACTGGTTCAGCCCGGCGTCGTACGGTCACCCTGCTCGCGGGGTTCGAGCGGCGGGGCCGACACCGCGCAGTACGTGTGGCACTGCGGGTGGCACGCCTTGGACACGGGGCTCCGTACGGTCGCCCAGGCCACGGCGGCACCGGCCAGGAACGCCCCGGTGCACCAGAGCATGGCCCGCCCGAACGCGGCGTCGAACTGGGTCGCCGAGCGGTACGACTCGGGCCCCATCCCGGACAGCAGCGGCAGCGCCGCCACCGCGAGCAGCCCGGCGACGCGCGCCGCCGCGTTGTTGATGCCGCTGGCCAGTCCCGCCCGGCCGGGGTCCACCGAGGCCAGCACGGTGGACGTCAGCGGGGCGACGAGGGCCACCAGGCCCATGCCCATCACGACCATCGCGGGCAGCACGTCCTCTACGTAGGAGGCCGGGGGCCCCACCCGCAGCATCAGCAGCGTCCCCACCGCGCACAGCACCGGCCCCACCGTGAGCGGGACGCGTGGTCCGATCCGCTCCCCCAGCTCACCCGAGCGCGCCGACAGCAGGAGCATCAGAAGGGTCGTCGGCAGCATCGCGGCCCCGGCGGCCAGCGCCGAGTAGCCGGACACCACCTGGAGCTGGAGCACGACGAGGAAGAAGAACCCTCCGATGGCCGCGTACACGCACAGGGTGACGAGGTTGACCGCGGTGAACAGCCGGGACGCGAAGATGTCCGGAGGCACCATCGGGTCGGTCCGCCGCCGCTCCGTGTACACGAAGGCGGCGCCCAGCAGGACCCCGAGCACCGCCGCGACGGTCACCGCCGCCGATCCGGACCGGGCCTCGATCAGCGCGTAGGTGACCAGCCCCAGAGCGCCCGCGCCGAGTGCCGCGCCGGCCACGTCGAACCGCCCGTGCGCCTGCGGGTCCCGGGATTCCGGTACGTGCCGCAGGGCGACCGGCACGCACACCGCGGCCAGCGGAACGTTCAGCAGGAAGACCCACCGCCAGCCGGGCCCGTCCACCAGCCAGCCGCCGAGGAACGGCCCCACCGCGGCACCCACCCCGCCGAACCCCGACCACAGGCCGATCGCACGCCCTCTGTCCTCGGCGCGGATCGACGCCTGGATCAGGGCCAGGGAGCCGGGCGCCAGCAGCGCCCCGCCGATGCCCTGCAGGGCCCGGGCGGCGATCAGCACCCCGGCGTTCGGCGCGATGCCGCACAGAAGCGAGCCGACGGCGAACCACACCACACCGAGCGTGAAGATCCGGCGCCGGCCGAAGCGGTCACTCAGTGAGCCGCCGACCAGGATCAGCCCGGCCAGGGTGAGCAGATAGGCGTTCACCGTCCACTGGAGCACCGCCAGATCGGCGTCGAGGTCCTCCCCGATGCGCGGCAGCGCCACGTTCACCACGGTCCCGTCCAGCATGGCCATGGTCGAGCCGAGCACCGTGGTGAGCAGGATCCACCGGCCGCGCGCCGAGGTGAGCGGGATGGCGGGCTCGGGCGGGGTGCCGGGCTCGGGCGGGGTGTCAGGCGGCTCGGGGGGCACGGTCATGCCTTCAGGCTGGCGCGCCCGGCGCGGAAGGGCCACCGGGGCGCCGCGCCGGTCCGTGCGGCCGAGGACGGCTCATAAGGCCCTCTTGTAATGAGCATGACGTCTACTTCAGCATGACCCGCGCACGTCACGCGCACCCTTCCCGCACATCCCGCACACGGCGTACGAGGAGACAACACGTGGCCCAACGCGACAAGCGGTCCTCACGAGCCCTACGGCCCACAAGGCCGGGCCGGCCCGCACGGTCCTTACGCACGGCGCTCGCCGCCCTCACCTCGGTCCTGCTGCTCCCGCTCGGCGCGGGCGTCGCCGCGGCCGCACCGGATCCCGGCCCCGGCGCGCCGAGCGCGGCCGAGCGCAAGATCGAACCCAAGCTCCGCGCCCAGCTCGACGGCTCGGCCAAGGCCGTCTTCTGGGTCTACCTCGACAGCGCCGCCGACCTCACCGCCGCGGGGAAGCAGCAGACCCGCGCCGCCAAGGCCGAAACCGTGCTGAGGACGAAGAAGGACCACGCCGCGCGCAGCCAGGCCGACGTCATCAAGGCCCTGGAAGGCGCCGGGGCCGAGTACACCTCGTACTGGATCGTGAACGCCGTGCGCGTCGTCGGCGGCGAGAAGCTCGCCGGAACCCTCGCCCAGCGCCCGGAGGTGGCCCGGATCGACGCCGACGACAAGGTCGACCTCCCCAAGCCCGCCGAGGGCAAGCGCGAGAAGGCCGTCGCCGACGCCGTCGAGTGGAACATCGACCGGATCAAGGCCCCGCAGGTGTGGGACCAGATCGGGGTCCGCGGCGAGGGCGTCGTCGTCGCCAACATCGACAGCGGCGTCGACTTCACGCACCCGGCCGTGGCCGACCGGTACCGCGGCAAGCACGCGGACGGCAGCTACTCCCACGCCTACAACTGGTTCGACCCGGCGGGCGTGTGCGCGGGCGCCGCACCGTGCGACAACAACGACCACGGCACCCACACCATGGGCACGATGGTCGGCGACGACGGCGGCGCCAACAAGATCGGCGTCGCCCCCGGCGCCCGGTGGATCGCCGCCAAGGGCTGCGAGTCCAACTCCTGCTCCGAGGCCTCCCTGCTCGCCTCCGGCCAGTGGATCGTCGCCCCGACCGACCTGAACGGGCAGAACCCGCGCCCCGACCTGGCCCCGCACATCGTCAACAACTCCTGGGGCGGCACGGGCGGCGACGCCTGGTACCAGCAGATCGTCGACACCTGGCGGGCCGCCGGCATCTTCCCGGCGTTCTCCAATGGCAACGCCGGACCGGGCTGCTCCACCAGCGGCTCACCGGGTGACTACGCCAGCTCCTACAGCTCCGGCGCCTTCGACATCAACAACGCGATCGCGTCCTTCTCCTCGCGCGGCGCCGGCCCCGGCGGCATCGTCAAGCCGAACATCTCCGCTCCGGGCGTGAACGTCCGCTCCTCCGTCCCCGGCGGCGCGTACGAGGCCTTCTCCGGCACCTCCATGGCCTCGCCGCACACCGCGGCCGCCGTGGCCCTGCTGTGGTCCGCCGCCCCGTCCCTCGAAGGCGACATCGCGCAGACCGAGTCCCTCCTGGACGGCACCGCCCTGGACACCGACAGCAGCCAGTGCGGTGGCAACGCCGCCGACAACAACGTCTTCGGCGAAGGCCGGCTCGACGTCCTCGCCGCCGTCAACGCCGCCCCGCGCGGTGCGATCGGCGCCCTCGGCGGCACCGTCCGCTCCGGCGGCCAGCCGCTCGCGGGCGTGAAGGTCACCGCCGACGGCCCGATCGACCGTACGACCACCACGGCGGCCGACGGCAGCTACACCTTCCCGGCCCTCTCGGTGGGCGAGTACACCCTGACCGCCGCCAAGTTCGGCTACGGGCAGCAGACAGCGACCGCCACCGTGACCGAGAACGCCACCGCAACCGGCGACTTCACCCTCACCCAAGCGGCCTCCGGCAAGGTCATCGGCACCGTCGCCTCGGCCTCCGGGCCGGCCGCGGGGGCCGCCGTCACCATCGCCGACACCCCGGTCACCGCGACCGCCGACGCACAGGGCCGCTTCGAGGCCACCCTGCCCCACGGCACCTACCGGGTGAACGCCACCCACGCCTCCCGCTGCCTCGGCGCCGGCACGGCGGAGGTCACCGTCGGCGGTGACACCACCGTCACCGTGAACCTGCCCGAGCGCACCGACGGCTACGGCTACGCCTGCGCCACCGCAGGCGACCGGCCGTACCCGGCGGGCAGCCGGCAGCTCGCGCTCACCGGCGACAACACCACCGAACGGGTCGACCTGCCCTTCCCGCTGCCGCTGTACGGCAAGACGTACGCCCAGGCCTGGATCGGCACGAACGGCACGGTCAGCTTCGGAGGAAACCACACCGGCGACATCAACGGGGACCTCCCCAGCACGGCCACGCCCAACGCCGCCCTCTACCCCTTCTGGGACGACCTGGTCGTCGGCGCGGCGGGCAGCGGCTCCGGCGTCTTCACCGCGGTCACCGGCACCGCCCCGCACCGCAGCTACGTGATCGAGTGGCGCGAGGTGGCCCACTGGTCGGCGCAGGCCGAGAAGTTCTCCTTCTCCGCGGCGATCGGCGAGGACGGCACCGTCACCTACTCCTACAAGGGCACCGGCGGCACCGGCATCAAGGGCGGCTCCACGGCCACGGTCGGCGTGGAGAACGCCACCGGAACCGACGCCTTCAAGTACTCCTTCAACACCCCGGTCATCACCGACGGCCTGTCCATCGCCTTCCGCACCACCAAGAGCGGCGTGGTGGCCGGCCGGGTGCTCGACGCCAACGACGGCAACGGCGTCGCCGGGGCCACGGTGACCGTCGGCACCGGCGACACCGCGGTGTCGGCGACCACGGCGGCGGACGGCGGGTACGTCGTCCAGAGCCCCTCCGGCTCGCGGACCGTCTCCCTCGCGGCGGCGCAGTACGAGCCCGCCACGGCCGCGGTGGACGTCAAGGCCGCCGACGTCACGACGGTGACGCGGTCCCTGCGCACCGGCAAGGTGACGGCGTCGCAGCCGGCTCTGGAGGTCGTGCTCCCGGCCGGCCAGCAACGGACCCGGACCCTGGACCTCACCAACCCGGGCCTCGGCACGGCGTTCACGGTGTCCGAGGACGCGGCCTGGCTGACGGCCACACCCGCCGGCGGCGACCTGCCGACGGGCGGGAAGGCCCCGGTCACCCTCTCGGTCGACACGACCGGACTGGCTCCCGGCACGGTCCTCACCGCCGACCTGAAGATTGCTTCCACGAGCGGCCGCACCCCGGTGCTCACCGTCCCGGTCAAGGTCGTCGTCCCGCGCTACCAGGTCGGCCTGGACGCGGGCTCCGGCTACGGCTCCACCGACGCCCTCGGCGACGCCTGGTCCCCGGACCGCAAGTACACGGCGGGCTCCTACGGGTACCAGGGCAACGGCACCGTCCAGTCCACCGGCCGCACCATCGCCGGCACGGACGAGCAGCGGCTCTTCCGCAACGCCCGTGAGGGCATGTACGAGTACCGCTTCGACAACGTGCCGAACGGCACCTACACGGTGGAACTCGGCTTCGCGGAGCTCTCCTCCACCAGGCCGAACAAGCGGGTCTTCGACGTCCTCGCCGAGGGCACGCAGGTCCTGCCCTCCCTCGACATCGCGCTGGAGGCGGGCACCTACAAGGCCCTGACCCGCACGTACACGGTCACGGTCACGGACGGGGTGCTCAACGTCCGCTTCGTGACGCACTCCGGATTCGGCAAACCCCTGCTGAACACCCTCCGGGTGACCGACCGCCCCGACAAGAGCTGACGCGGTGAGGGGCGGGGTGCCGACCGGCCCCGCCCCCTCCTTCCGGTCCGGGGTCCCGGGCCTTTCCGGCCCATTCGGGTGGCGGGACCGGCCGATTCGCACGACCTGCCACGGGTCGGTGGCCCGGGTCGTTAGCGTGAGCGACCATGACGCTCCTGAGCGACCAGGCAGACGCCGTCCGAGCCCTCGTGGAGTCCGCCGATCCCGGAGCGGTGTGGGCCGTCGGCGGACCCGACGGCCCACAGGCGTGTTCGGACGGCGCGGACGAGGTCTTCGACGTCGGCGGCCTCACCGCCGTCCTCGCCCTGTGGCCGGCGGTCGGGACCCTCGTCGACGAGGGCGCGCTGCGGCTGCACACCCCGCTGGCCGCGTACGGCGACGAGGCCGCGTCGGGCACCCCCGCCGGGACGACCGCCCACCACCTTCTCACCCGCCCCGGTGGCACGGCCGCTCTCACCCGCCTCGTCGAACACCTCGCCGGCAGCACCCTCGCCGAGGTTGCGGCCGCACGTGTCTGGAACCCGCTGGGCATGACCCGCACCCGCCTCGCCGACGGCACCCTCCGCGCGCCCCTCGCCGACCTCGCCCTCTTCCTGAGGCACCTCCTTCGTCCGAGTGCCCCGAGTGCCCCGAGTGCCCCGAGTGCCCCGACTGCCCCAAGGGCCGCGGGTGCCGCCAGTGCCGCGAGCGCCGCGAGTGCCCCGAGTGCCGCGAACGAGACGAACGACCCGGACCACGCGTCCGGCCCGCAGCCCCTCACCCGCGCCTGGACGGCCGAGTCCCTCCGCATCCGCACGGGCGAACTCACCCCCGCCCGCGGGCTCCTCTGGCACCCCGCCCCGCACGGCGTCTGGACCCACCACGCCCCGACCGACCCGGGCCCCGCCGTCTGGATCTCCCCCCGCCACCACCGGTGGGCGGTCCTCCTCCCGGCCGCCGCCGGCCCGCTGCGCACCACCTTCCGCGAGGCGGTCTTCGCCCCGCACGGACCGGCCCGGCGCAGCACGCCGAACGGGGTCCCCGGGGCGTAGGCCGTGTCGTGTCGATCGCCGCCGGATCAGGGAGCGCCGTCGGGCCCGCGCCTCGCCGCGTTGTCCTCGCTCGACGACGCTCCGCGCCGCCTCCCTCGTCCGCCCTGCGATCCCTCGCCTCGGCCCTGCGAGGCCGGGGAGGCCCCACGGCCCCCGACGCCGCTCCCTGATCCGGCCCGATTGACGACAAGACACGGCCTGGCCCTCGGGGCGCGCGCTCAGCGGACGGGACGTACGGTGATGCCGATGTCACCGACCGTTGTCGTCGTTCCCGCCGCGGAGGTACACGGATGCGTACGGTCCAAGGGGCCGCCCTCGACGGGCTCAAGGCCCGGGTACGGGCCCTCGCGGAACGGACCGGGCTCCCGGTGCGTTCCACGCGGGGCCAGGCCGGTTCGCACGCCGGACCGGCCGCCCGGCCGCGCCTTACGGAGCGGGCCGGCCGGTCACTGCGGGGCGGGGCGCCGCTCGCGGACCCCGCTCCGGCCGTGCCGCCGTTCGGCGCGCAGGACCCCGGCCGGCGGACACCGGTGAAGGAACCGCTCCGGCGGACGGCCGCCGCCGCGCCGACCGGCCCCGCCGCGGCCCTCGCGCCCGCCGGGACCCCCGCCGCCGCGGCCACCGTGTTCGCCTCCCTCGGCGCCCTGCTCACCGCCGCCGGCCGGCCGCGACCCCGCCGCCGGCCGGGCGAGGTCCGCGCCTCCGCCGCCACGCTCCGCGCCCTGCGCGCACGCCACGGGGACGCGCCCGCGCTCGTACGCACCCGGTCCGGCCAGACGGTCCTCGTCCTCCTCGACCCGCTGGACCTGCGCCGCTTCTACGCCGAACCCCTCAGCGTCCTCGCGGCCGACCCGCCCCAGAAGTGCCGGGGCCTGAGTACGCACGAGCCCGGCGGGAACGGCGACGCCCCCGACTGCGCCCGCGGTGAACAGCGCCCGGAACGGCGGCGGATGAGCGCCGACGTGCTGGCCGCGGGCCTGCCCGTCCACCCCGCCGCCGGCCCGATCCTCACGGTCGTCGCCGAGGAGGCCCGGCACCTGACCGCCACAGGCACCCTCGAACTCGCCCGCGCCCGGCACGCCGTGAACCGGGCCGCCCGGCGGATCGTCCTGGGCGATCCGGCCGCCGAGGACGACGAACTCGCCGGATGGCTCACCCAGCTGCGCGCCGAGGACGGGCGCCCGCGCGGCAGCCGGACACGCGCCGCACGGTCGGTGCACAGCAAGGCCCGCGCACGCATCGGGGAGTACGTCCGGCACGCGGGCGACGACACCCTCGCCGGCCGCGCCGTCCGCCACGCCGGCCCCGTCGACACCACCGATCCCGACGGCGCCGTCGACCCCGCCGACGAGGCCCGGCTGTGGCTCCTGGCGATGGACGCCGTGCCCGACACACTGCTGCGCACGCTGCTCCTGCTGGGCGCGCACCCCTGCGAACAGGACGCGGCCGCCGCCGAAGCGTCCGCCGAGGTCGCCGCCGGTCCGGCCCGGGGCGAACTGCCCAGGCTGCGGGCCTGCGTCCGCGAGTCGCTGCGCCTGTACCCGGTGGTGCCGGACCTGATCCGCGTCACCCGCGGCGAGACCGAATGGCGGGGAGTGCGCCACCCGGCCGGCACCGCCGTGCTCCTGCCCGCCGCGTTCCACCAGCGCGACCCCGAACGGGTCCCGGCCGCCCATGTCTTCGTACCGGGCCGGTGGAAGAACCCCGGCGCCGACCGGGACATCCGGATGGCACCCTTCAGCCACGGCGGCGGCCGCTGCCCCGGTGATCAGCTCGGGCTCATGATCACGGCCGCCTTCTGCGCCGAGGTGCTGCGCGGACACCGGATCACGGGCGCCCGGCCGGTCCTGGACCCGGTCGGACCGCTGCCCATGACGCTCGACCTGCACGGAGTCCGGCTCATCCTCACCCGCCGCTGACCGGGTCGTGGCGCCGGCGCCGCCACACCCGGACCACCTGCCCTGCCGTCCACCCTCAGATCCCTGCCGAACCCCCACGAGGAACCCATGTCCGACGCCGCGACCTCCGCGTCCACCGCCCCGGACGTCGACAAGCTCGATGCCCCGTGCCGCGCCCTTGCCGAGGCCGCCGACGCGGTCGGCGAGGCCGCCCGCTACGCCTCCGGCCTCGCCTTCGGTACCCGCCTGCCCGCGGCGGCGCTGGCCAGGGGAGGCCGCAGCAGGCGCGGTTGGCGCACCCTGCTGCGTACCCTCACCGACCCGGCGGGCCTCGGCTGGGCCGCGCGCGGCCGGGGCGCGGCCCGCGCCGGCCGCCTCGCGGGGGTCCTGGCCGGCCGGGAGAGCCTTGCCATCAGCATCGCCGTCTGCGGACTCAAGGCCAGGATCCGGGCCGCGAGCGCCGACCGCCCCGAACTCCTGGAGGACGCCGGCACCGCGGCGGTCCTGCGGGCCGTCGAAGCCGGCCGCCAGGCCGAGGCCGTCCGCCTGTTCCGTGCCATCATGCGCGAGAGGGGCGCCGAGCACGCCTTCTCCCTGCTGGCGCCTTCGTTCGCCGACATCCTCGCCTGGCACGCCCTGACCGACGCGAACCCCTTCAACGACCACGCCGGCTGGCAGGTCGCCACCGGCCGGGCCGAGACGGCCCGGCCGCTCCTCGGACTCGGCGCCGCCCTGTGGGCCCTCTGCGACCGCGGCTCCGGTCTGCCCGTACGGCCCCCGGCGGAGCCGGTCCCCGAACACGGGCCCGTCCGGCGCCGCGTCGCGGACCGGCCGCCCCGCACTCCCCGGCCGCTCAGGCCGGCAGCGCGGCCCCCGGGCGGGAGCCTGCGCGACCACGCCGCCGCGCTGCGCGCGCACGCGGTCCGGCTGCGCGGGGCCGCGGCCTGGTCACCGGGATGGAAGGGCGGGGAGACCGAAGCCCTGCGCGCCGAGGTCGAGAACCTCGCGGCCCGCTGCGCGACGGCCGCGGGCGGTCTCGCCCTCGCCTCCGCCCAACTGCGGGATCCGTGACGGCCGGCGAGTGAGGACGCGCTCTGGTGAAGCCGGCCGCCCGGCCGAGGGCGAACATGCCCACCAGCACCGCCGTGAGCAGCGCGATCAGCAGGGCCCCGGGCAGCAACACGGTGGACGCGGTCGCCTCGGACCGCGGGCGGTGCTCCGCGCCGTCCGTCGGGCGTGCTCGGACGATCGTGTCCTCCGGCACCGTGACGTCCACCCACCGGGCCGCGTACCGGGAGAACAGCGGCCCGGCGATGATCATGGTCGGGATCGCGACGACCACACCGAGCGCGAGGGACGCCCAGGTTCGCGTGGAGCGCGTCGATCGCGACGAGGGGCGCGGGGTGCGGCGGTATCAGCCCGTGCATCACGGACAGGCCGGCCGGCGCCGGGATGCCCATGCGCATGAGGGAGTAGTTCCCCCGCTCGGCCCCGAGCAGCACCACCGGGATCAGCAGGCGATGAGCACCATCGCCCGGGGCATGGCCCGGCCCCTGGCCCGTGCAAGGACGTTGTCCACGATCGACCGTGGCGCCGAGTCCGGCGTTGAAGCTCGCGACGGTCTTGGCCAGGGGCGCGCCCGCGAAGACGCCGAGGGCCGGCGAGCCGACCGTCAGGGCCGGGAAGGCGTGCAGTTTCAGGCGGGTGATGAGCAGGACGACGAGTGCGAGGGCGGCGAGGACGGCGATCCCGAGCTGGGTGTTGCCGGCCGAGGTGATCGGCGCGGTGGCGGATCACCGGATCACGATGACGTTCCCTCAGCTCTCCGCGGCGCAGAGCCGGCGCAGCGCGGCCAGGGCCCGTTCGGTGACTTCCTCCGGAGAGCCGGACACGTCGACCGCGACGCCGAACTCGTCGTCCTGGAGCGGCTCCAGCGTGGCGAACTGCGATGCCAGCAGGGTGGTGGGCATGAAGTGGCCCTTGCGCGCCGCCATCCGCTCCCCGATCAGCGTGCGTTCGCCGGTGAGGTGCACGAAGGCGGCCCGGGGGGCCGCGGCGCGCAGCCGGTCGCGGTAGGCGCGCTTGAGCGAGGACGCGGCGATCACCCCGCCGCACGTCCCGGCGCGGTTGCGGATCCACTCGCCCACGGCGTCCAGCCAGGGCCACCGGTCCGCGTCGTCCAGGGGGTGGCCGGCCGCCATCTTGGCGACATTGGCCGCAGGGTGGAAGGCGTCGCCCTCCGCGTAGGGAAGGCCGAGCCGTTCCGCGAGCAGCCGGCCCACGGTCGTCTTGCCCGTGCCGGCCACGCCCATCACCACAATGACGCGCTGCGTGCTCACGTCCACCTCGCCGTCCTCGTCGCCATCGGTTAGTGCTGCACCACTGAAGCGCATTAAGTAGTACGTATTCAAGCCTTGCGTCGAAAACGTCACATCTTTCGCCGGAGGGGGCGTCCCCGTACGCTTGCGCCATGACCACCGAAGGCGCCGAAAGCGGTTCAGGGCCGGGCCTGCACTCCCATGTGCTGGACACCATCGGCCTCGCGATCGCCGCGGGCGAGTACCCGCCCGGCAGCGTCCTGCGCACGGACGAGATCGCCGAACGCTTCGACGCCTCCCGCACCGTGGTGCGCGAGGTCGTCCGGGTCCTGGAGTCGATGCACCTGGTCGAGTCCCGCCGCCGGGTCGGCGTCACCGTGCGCCCGGCCGACGCGTGGAACGTCTACGACCCAAGGGTGATCCGCTGGCGGCTCGCCGGCCCCGACCGGCCCCGGCAGCTGCGCTCCCTCACCGTGCTGCGCTCCGCGATCGAACCGGTGGCGGCCGGGCTCGCCGCGACCCTGGCCACACCGCAGCACTGCGCCGACCTCACCGCGGCGGCCCTCGGCATGGTCCGCACCTCGCGCGGCCACCAGCTCGAGGACTACCTGCGGTACGACATCGCCTTCCACCGCGTCGTGCTGAACGCCTCCGGGAACGAGATGTTCGCCCGGCTCGGGGACGTCGTCGCGGAGGTCCTGACGGGGCGTACCGAACACGAGGTGATGTTCCACGACCCCGACCCCGCCGCCGTCACCCTGCACGTCCAGGTGGCCGAGGCGGTCCGCGAGGGCGACGCCGCCCGGGCCGAGGCACTGACCCGGCGGATCGCGGTGGGCGCGCTGGAGGAACTGGACGTCCTGCTCGCCCCGTAGGCGGCTGCGTCAGCCGCAGCCGGCCCGCCGCGCCGGCGACGCCGGGCAGGTTCCGGAACCACTGCGGCCTGCAGCACCGGGGCCCGTGGGGGCTTCGGGGATAATGTCCGCGAACGGCACAAGCAGTGGAGACGCCGGGTCACATGGTGGTCCGGCAGGAGAGGGAGCCCCGATGGACGTGCAGCACTTCGAGCGGATCACCGCATTCATCGAGGCGCGGCTCACCCCGCTGTTCGACGCGGGGACGGGGAGCGATCGAGGCTTCTCGATGGACGACACCTCGCGCGCCCTGCGCGCGCTGCGCAACTCCGTGTTGGAGGCCTCGGCCATCAAGGGCCTCATCGAGAAGCGGGAAGCCGCCGAGCCCGCCATGCGCCGCGTGATCGACCAGTCCGTCGAGCACAACTGGGACGTGCTGCGCGGCATCGCCCGCCAGTGGGAAGACCACACCGACTTCCGCCACGAGTTCAAGCACCACGCCTGGGAGCTCGACCACCACCACGCCGCCGCGGAGGCCTGATCGCGCCGGACGCCGTCGCACGGTGCTCCCCGCACCGTGCGACGCGGCGTCCCGCCCGGCGCCGGCCGCGGCCGGCGGACATCACGCCCCGGATTCCGCCGACTTGCGCGGGGTGGTCTGCTGGACCGCCCAGCCGTTCCCGTCCGGGTCCGAGAAGTAGACGAACGAGCCCCACGGCAGGTCCTGGATCTCCGTCACCTCGACCCCCCGGCCGCGCAGGTCCTCGTAGGCCTCCTCGATGTCGGTGACGACGACCTGCATGTTGTCGAGGGCTCCCGGGGTCAACCGGGTGAGGCCCCTGCCGATCGCGATCGAGCAGGCCGACCCCGGCGGGGTCAGCTGGACGAAGCGGATGTCCTCGCTGACGGTGACGTCGTGGTCGGCGTTGAAGCCGATCTTCTCGTAGAAGGCCTTGGCCCGGTCCACATCGGTAACGGGGACGGCGACGAGTTCCAGTTTGATGTCCATCACAGCATCATGCGCCCCGGACCGGTGCCGCGCCGCCGGATTCCATGCCGGCGGGCGTGTCCGCCGCGGCGAACTGCGTACGGTACAGCTCCTCGTACCGGCCGCCCGCGGCCAGCAGCTCGGTGTGCGTGCCCCGTTCCACGATCCGGCCGTCCTCGACCACGAGGATCAGGTCGGCCGCCTGCACGGTCGACAGACGGTGCGCGATGACCACGGCGGTCCGGCCCGCCAGGGCCTCGCCCAGGGCCTCCTGCACCGCCGCCTCCGACGTGGAGTCCAGGTGTGCGGTCGCCTCGTCGAGGACCACGACCCGCTGCCGTGCCAGTAGCAGCCGGGCGATCGTCAGCCGCTGCCGCTCCCCGCCCGACAGCCGGTAACCGCGCTCCCCGACCACCGTGTCCAGCCCGTCCGGCAGGGAGGCGACGAGGCCGTCCAGCCGGGACCTGCGCAGGGCCTCCCAGATGTCCTCCTCGGTGGCGTCCGGGCGGGCCAGCAGCAGGTTGGCCCGTACCGACTCGTGGAAGAGGTGTCCGTCCTGGGTGACCATGCCGAGCGTCTCGCGGATCGAATCGGCCGTCAGGTCCCGTACGTCGACCCCGCCGAGCCGGACCGTCCCCGCGTCCGCGTCGTACAGTCGCGGCAGCAGCTGCGCGATGGTGGACTTGCCGGCGCCGGACGAGCCCACCAGGGCCACCATCTGGCCGGGCTCGGCACGGAAGGACACCTCGTGCAGGACCTGCGTACCGCCCCGGGCGTCGAGGACGGCGACCTCCTCCAGCGACGCGAGGGAGACCTTGTCGGCGGCCGGGTAGCCGAAGGACACCCGGTCGAACTCGACGGCCACGGGCCCCTCCGGCACCGGGCGGGCTTCCGGCTTCTGCGTGATGAGGGGCTTCAGGTCGAGGATCTCGAAGACCCGCTCGAAGCTCACCATCGCGCTCATCACCTCGACGCGGGCCCCGGCGAGAGCGGTCAGCGGGGCGTACAGCCGGGTCAGGAGCAGGGCGAGCGCGACGACGGAACCGGCGTCCAGGGTCCCGCGCAGGGCGTAGTACCCGCCGAGTCCGTAGACGAGCGCGAGGGCCAGGGCCGAGACCAGGGTGAGGGCCGTGATGAACGCCGACTGGGCCATCGCCGTACGGATCCCGATGTCCCGTACCCGCGCCGCCCGGACCGCGAACTCCGCGGACTCGTCGGCGGGCCGGCCGAACAGCTTGACCAGCGTCGCGCCGGGCGCCGAGAACCGCTCGGTCATCTGCGTGCCCATCGCGGCGTTCAGCGCGGAGGCCTCCCGCTGCATCGCCGCCATCCGCGCCCCCATCCGGCGGGCCGGCAGCACGAACACGGGCAGCAGCACCAGTGCCAGCAGGGTGATCTGCCAGGAGATGCTCAGCATCACGGCGAGGGTCAGCAGGAGGGTCACGGTATTGGCGACCACGCCCGACAGGGTGTTGCTGAACGCCCGCTGGGCGCCGATGACGTCGTTGTTGAGGCGGCTGACGAGGGCGCCGGTCCGGGTCCGGGTGAAGAAGGCGACCGGCATCCGCTGCACGTGGTCGAAGACCGCCGTCCGCAGATCCAGGATCAGCCCCTCGCCGAGGGTGGCGGAGAGCCGGCGGGCCAGCAGCCCGAGCCCGGCCTCCGCGACCGCGATCAGCGCGATGAGCAGGGCGAGCCGCGTCACCGTGGCGCCGTCCCGGCCGTCCACGACGGCGGTGACTACCCGGCTGGCGAGCACCGGGGTGGCCACCGCCAGCAGGGCGGTCACCACGCTCAGCAGGAGGAAGAGAACGAGCCCGCGGCGGTGCGGGCGGGCGAACGCGGCCACGCGGCGCAGACCGGCCCGGGAGAGGGGGCGACGGTCCTGCTGGGCGTTGATCGCGCTGTGCAGCGAGGTCCAAGCGGTGACTTCCATGTCCATGACCCGAACGCTAGGACCTCAACCAAAGTAGAGGTCAAGGGTTCGGCTCCGGACCCCCCGACCGGGGGACCGCCGGGGGGTACAGGAGGAGCTGCCTCCGGCAACTTCGGTGGAAAGCAGGCGATTTCGAAGGCTCCTCCGTTGTCGGTACCCGGTGGCATCATCGGTTCATGACGCAGGGATCCGAGTCCGTCCGCTTCACCAAGGGCACCACCGACACCGTCCTGCACCACTTCGAACGCTGGGCGCGCGACACGCCCGAGGCCCCCGCCCTCATCGCCGGCTCGAAGAACCGGCTCCCGTACGGGGTGCTCGACGCCCGCGCCAACCGGCTGGCGCACCACCTGCTCGCCTGCGGCCTGCCGCCCGGCGGTCTCGTCGCCATCGGCACCAGCCGGCCCGCCGAACTCGTCGTCGGCATCCTCGCCGTCCTGAAGGCCGGCGGGGTCTATGCCGTCGTCGACGCCGAAACGCCCCGCACCGGCCGCCGACAACTCGCCGCCCTCCAGCCCTTGGCGCCCTTCGCGCTGCTCACCCACACGCCCCACCGGGCCGCCCTCGACACCGCCAGGGGCCTGCGCGCGATCCGGACCGACGAGGCCGCCACCGAGATCGCCGCCCGACCCGCCTACGCACCGGACCTCGCGGAGACGACCGGCGGAGCCGCAGCGCCGGCCGGCGCGGCCGTCCTGTTCACGGCGAGCGCCGAACCGCGCCCCGTACCCGTCGGCCACGCCCTGCTGCTCGCCGCCCACTCGGGCTGGACCGAGCTGGCCCGGCCGACCCCGCAGGACCGGCACCTCATCACCGCGCGGCCGGACGTCACCGCCTTCGCCGCCGGCTGGACCCGGGCCCTGTGCACGGGCGGTGGCCTCGTCCTGCCCCCGGGTCCCTCCTGGCCGTCCGGGAACCCGCAGCAGGTCCGCACAGCGGTCGACGTCCAGAAGGTCACCGTCCTGCACACGGATCCGGCCGGCATCGCCGCGCTGGTGGTCGACGGCCCCAGACCCACCGCCGCGGACCGCAGGACCGGCCCCCGGCCGCTGCGCTCGCTCCGGCTGGCCACCGTCAGCGGTGACCGCCTCCACCTCGACGAACTGGACGCCCTGCACATGCGGTTGCGCCCCGGCGTAAGGGTCCTCAACGTCTACGGGCTCACCGAGACGGCCGGAGTGGGTACCTGCTTCGAACTTCCGCAACTGCAGGCCCCCGTCGGCGAACCGGAACGCCTCTCACTGCTGGGCACCCCCTTCGCGGGATGCCAGGTCCACCTGCGGGGCGGGGAGATACGCCTCACCCCGCCCGGCGGCGGTGACGCGATACCCACCGGCGACCTCGGCGTCCTGCGTCCCGACGGCCTGCTGGAGTTCGCCGGCCGGATCCGCGACCGGATCCCCCTCCACGGAGGCTCCTTCGACCCCCATGCCGTCGAGGCGGCGATCCGCACCCACCCGGGCATCGGCGCGGCCATCGTCGCCGGCGTCGACAAGGACGGGGAGCGGCGGCTCGTCGCCTACGTGACCCCGCCGCCCGGCGACCCGGCCTGGGACGCCTCAGCGCCGCTGCCCGACATCCACGGGCTGCGCAACCACCTCTCGGGCGTCGTCCTCAAGGAGGTGTCCCCGACCGTCCTCATCCGGCTCCGGGCCCTGCCGCGCAACCGGGCCGGCCAGGAGGACCGCTCGGCCCTGCCGCTGCCCACCCAGCCCGTCTCCGAACGGCCCGCCGTCCACGGGAGCAAGTACGGCCGGGCATCCGCCACCGTCGCAGATTCCGACGGCGGCCGTCTCGTCGGCGCAGGGTGCCTGACGCTCGTCGTCGCCTTCCTCACCCTGCTGTTCACCCCCGTCGTGTGGCCCGGTTCCACCGACCTCACCGCGGTGCCCTACCCGTGGGCGGCGCTGTTCTTCCTCCTCTACGTGGCGGAGAGCCTGGCCTTCGGCGCGGGCCTCGCCTTCCTGTTCACCGGGTACCGCCTGATCGAACGCCGCGAACGCGGCAGGCCCCCGGGCCGCATCCGGGCCGTCCACCTCGCGGCGAGCTACCTGCTGCTGGCCTGGTGGCCCCAGGACAATGCCTACCGGCTGGCGGCCAAACAGGACTGGCCCCTCCAGGCCCTCCTCGTCTACGCCTTCAACATCCCCCTGATGATCGCCGGCCTCGTCCTGGTCGTCCACGTGGCCCGCAAGCCGGACTCGCCCTTCGACTTCGAGGACAAGGACTGACCTCCACCGGGCCGTCAGTGCCGTCCCCCGGCCCGCCGAACGGGACCCGGGGGTCGGTCGGCCGGCTCGAAGAGGTCGAACATCGCGCCGACGGCCGCCGCCTCGGAGCGGACCAGCGCCTCCGCCGCGTCCAGCGTCTCCAGGCTGCGCGCGGCCACCAGCACACCCAGCCAGGGCGCCGGATCGAAGGCGCCCGTCGGGATCGCGGGGACGAACACCGCCCCCAGTTCCGCGCACCCGCGGGCCAGGTCCGCGCACAGTTCGTCCAGCTGCGCCTCGGGCAGCCGGGCTCCGAGCTCCACCCGGTCGGCGATCCGTACGAGGTGCCCCGCGCCCCTCAGCGCGTCGAGCCGGGCCGCCACCATGAAGGCGATCGACGGCCCGGTCAGCCGCAGGTTCGTCTCGGTCGGCGCGAGCCGCCCCTCGGCGTCCACCACGAAGTCCACGTCGAACCAGCCCCGGTAGCCGGACGCCGCCAGCTCCCGCCCCACCGCCGCACCGAAGGCGAGCAGCGGCTTGCAAGCCCACTCCGGCACGGCGCCCGGGCCCACCGTGGCTCCGCGATAGGCACCCGCCGTCACGTCCATCAGCGCAGCGCCGACCTCGTGGACCCGGCCGGCCGGGTCCACGAAACCGTCGTACGTCAGGTCGCGGGCCGCGCCCGGATCCGCCGGCCCTTCGACGAACTCCTCCACCAGCAGCGGTCCGCGCGGCAGCCGCCGCAGTACGGCGCGGGCGCCGCCCGCGGCCCGGACCTGCCCGGCGCTGACCACGGTCGTGCCCGAACCCCCGACACCGTGCTCCGATTTCAAGACGGTGCTCTCGCCGGCCCGCGCCCGTGCGGCCAGCACCCGGGCCGCCGCCCACCGGCCGGCGGCCCGTACCTGTGCGGGGAGCACGATCCCGGGATGCCCGCCCTCCGCCAGGATCCGCTCGAACAGCTTGTGCGCCGCGGCCTTCGACTCGTAGCGCAACTCCCCGGACCGCCACGGCCGCCCCGCGAGCAGCCCGAACGGCCGGGTGAGCCCCCACGGTACGAGCGGCTCCCCGGCCCCGGCCAGCCGCGCGGCCAGCGCCGGCCGGGCCCGTACCGCCTCGACGAGGCCGGACCCGCCATCCACCAGGCCGTCGTACACCTCGACCCCGGTCCAGCCGAGCTGCCGGCAGACGAGCTCGGTCCAGCCGGCGGGCACCGCCCGGGGCAGCACGAGAGCGGACGGGTAGGGGCTGTAGAAGGCGGCCAGGCAGGAGTAGTGGTGCGCGGCCGACTGCCCGAAATCCAGGGAGGAGTCGCCGAACTGCGCGTTGAACTCGGCGACGTTGCCGACGTGCACGGCCCGCCCGCCACCGGTCCAGGCCCGTGCCCAGCCGGCGAGCGGGGCCGGGGCCGCCTCGAACCGCACCAGGGTCCCGGCCTGCGCCATGGGCCCCTTCGCCGCGGTCGGCGGGGTCATTGCGGTCGGCGTGGTCGCCGCGGGCGGCGCGGCGACCGCGCCCATCGCCCGGTAGAAGCCGGCCGCATGCGGATCAGAGTCGATGACCAGCCGGCGCACCCCCTGCTCCACGGCCCGGCGCAGCACATCCCGGTACAGGATCCGCCCCACGCCCTGCCCGATGGCGGAGGGCTCCACGAAGAGCAGCCCGAGCGTCGCCAGCGGGGCGCCCCCCTCCAGGGAGGCGAGCCCGAGGACTCCCCCCTCCGGGTCCTCGGCCACCACGATCCGGCGTGTCGTCACCTCGTCCGGCCGGATCCGCAGTTCCGGAGCGCACGCGGCCAGGAAGCCGGCGTCGTATCCCCAGTGCGCCTTGGACCGCATCACCAGCCCGGTCAGGGCCTCCGCCTCGGCCGCCCGCGCGGCCCTGACCTTTACCATTCGCTGACCTCCCCATGGTCTGCCGGAAGGCCGTGCGATAGATTCGGCCTCCCCACGACACATATTTTCCCACCACCGGAGACAGGCTTCTCAATGAGCGACATCATCAACGGACTTGGCCGCACCAGTGCCTACGGCGCCCTGGGCCTGGTCCTGCTGATCCTCGGCATCGTCCTCGTGGACGTGCTGACGCCCGGGAAGCTCCCGAAGCAGATCTGGGAGGAGCGCAACCGCAACGCGGCCCTCTTCCTCAGCTCCGCGCTCCTCGGGATCGGCGGCATCGTCTTCACCTCGATCTGGACCACCTACGACGACTTCGGCAAGGGCCTGGCGTCGACGGCGGCCTTCGGCCTCCTCGGCCTGGTCCTGATGGCGGTGGCCTTCCTGGTGCTCGACGTGGTGACCCCCGGCAAGCTCGGCGCCATCGTCGTCGACCCGGAGCCCCACCCGGCGGTCTGGGTCTCCGCCGCCTGCAACCTCGCCGTCGCCGCGATCGTCGCCGCATCGATCGCCTGACGCGGGAGCACCCGTACGCGTGGAGAGCGCCGCTCCGTCAGGGGAGCGGCGCTCTCCGCGTACCCGGCCCGGTCCCATGGGTCGTGTCCGCAGATCCCGGCCGGCGCGGCGGGCGGCCGACGCTTGTTTTGGGGGCAGCCCTCAGGCCAGGCCCAGTGCGAACGCCCCGTAGCCCGCGGCGAGGAGGCCCGCCACCGCGCGGCGCACCGCACGGCGCACGGCGCTCGCCCGCCGGCCCTCGACCGGTAGTGCCTCGACCGGTGGTGCCTCGAACCGCCGCGCGTACCGGGCGATCACGGCCAGCAGCCCCGCGAACACCGGCATCCACGCCAGCCGCGCCACGATCCAGCCCAGGCTGTCCGGCGCCGTCGTCAGCCCGGCGACCCCGCCCGCGAACGAAGCGGGCACGGCCGCGGCCAGCATGGCCGTCTGGTGCCAGCACAGGATCGTCATCGCGCACAGGTTGACCGCCACCACCGGGGCCCACAGGGCAGGCCGGGCCAGCAGCCGAGCCAGCCGGTCCCGCAGCAGGATCGCCGCACCCGACTGCGCCGAGGCCAGCGCGAGCACCAGCAGCGACGGCGGGTGCGAGTTGGTCCGCGCCGCACCCGGCACCCCCACCATCGACGCCGGATAGTGGAACACCGCCAACAGCGCCGCGAACAGCAGCGTCCCGCCGGCCAGCAGCAGCCAGGCCCCGCGCCGCCCGATGCGCCGCTCGCCCCAGGACACGCCCAGCTGGTACGCGAACAGCCAGCCCGGCAGGATGTTCAGCAGCGACAGCCAGGACGGCACCGACTCCGCGAGCGGCCCGTACCGCAGGAGGTCCACCACCGCGACCGAGGCGAGCAGCGGGGCCGCCGCCCAGCCGCCGAGCCGGCGCGCCGCCCGCACGCAGTACGGCGTCAGCGCGGTGACCACCACGTATACCCCGACGAACCACAGCGGCTGGACGACCAGCTTCGCGCCGGTCCGCAGCGACGACTCCGGCACCCCGGCCGCGTACAGCACGGGCGCGGCCAGCGCCCACACCGCCGTCACGCCGAGCACGGGCCGCCCCAGACGTACGAGCCGGCCCTTCAGCCATGCGCCGGCCGACCCCGGGCGGCGACGGTAGGAGAGCGCCGAGGCGTAGCCGCCGACGAGGAAGAAGACGCCCAGCATCTGGAGCACCCAACTGGCCGGCGCCCACCCGCCGAAGGCCGACAGGGGGCTGGCGTTGTGCAGGCCGCCGTCCGCGTCGAGCGTGAAGCCGCCGAGCAGCCAGTGGCCGGTCGGCACGGCCAGCAGCGCCAGAGCGCGCAGCCCGTCGACCGCCCGGTCGCGGTGGGCGGGGGTCTGGCGGTCGATCCGCTCGGCGGCCTTCCGCAGCGGTGCCAGGCCGGTGGGGCCGCTCATCGGACCTCTCCCTTCGCGATCGCGGCGAAGGCCGCGAGGGACTGTGTGCCGGGTGTGAAGTAGCCCGCGTGGCCGCGTACGTCGGCGGCGGGCACCCGGCGGGCGCCGAAGGCCGCCGAGGTGGGATCGGCGCCGTGGCCGACCCCGGCGAAGCTGACGTTCGGGACGTCCGCGATCCAGTCCGAGGGGCCCCTGGCCGCCCAGACGCGTGCGCCGGTGCGCAGGGCGTCGGCGGTGTCCGCCCGCATGCCGGGAGATCCGAGGGCCACGATGTCGGAGGCGTCGGTGTGCCGGGCCGCCAGCCCGCAGACCACCGAGCCGTAGCTGTGGCAGAACAGCGCCGGGTCGGGTGCGCCGACCGCGTCGAGGCCGGCGGTGAAGCGGGCCAGCCGCGGTGCCCCGGCGGCGGCCAGCCGGCCGTCGGCCGCGTCGAGGCCCACGCCGACCGGGGTGGTGTACCCGGTCCACGCGATGACGGCCACCGAAGCGTCGGTCGCCGAACCCCCGGCCACCGAAGCGCCGGTCGCCGAACCCCCGGCCACCGAAGCGCCGGTCGCCGAGCCCCCGGTCGCCGTGAGCAGCGCCCGGGCCATGCCGACCGGGCCGGTGTGCGGTGCGCGCAGGGCGTCGTAGGAGGTGGCGTCGTTGTCGGAGCCGGGCACGATCACCGAGACGTGCGCAGCGTGCTCCAGGTCCCCGAAGACCTCGGCCACCTGGCCCCGGCCGCGCGGGTCGAAGGCCAGGATCCGCCGGTCCGGAGCGGCCAGGGACGCGTACCGCGCCTCACCCGTGGCGGCGGCGAGCCGGTTCGCCTCGTACCGCAGGGGGACCGGCGCTCCGTCCAGGTTGCCCACCACCAGCGGGTGGGTCCGTACGAGTGCGGAGCGCGCCGCGTCGTCCAGCCCGTCGAAGAACCGGGCCACCTCGTGCGGCGTCGCCGTCGCCGGATCGGGCAGCGCCCGGCCGTGCGCCGTGTCGGCCCGCCAGGCGGCGGTGCCCGGCGGCGGCCCGGTGACCGCCGACTGGCTCTCGCCCGAGGCCCATCCGGCGGTCCCCCCGACGACGGTCACCGCCAGTGCGGCCGTGACCAGCGTCCTTCCGAAGCGGCGCATGCCCCTTCTCCTCTCGTCGTGACGAGGGGGAAGGTAGGAAGACGGCACCGGCGCGTACGTCGGACCGTGGAGCCAAGTCGGATGTCATACCCCGGTAGGGGGTGGAGGAGACGGCCCGGCGGCCGGTGGGATCAGGCCGAGTCGCCCGGGCGCACCAGGCCCGCCTCGTAGGCGAAGACCACGGCCTGGGCCCGGTCCCGCAGGTCGAGCTTGGCCAGCACCCGCCCGATGTGCGTCTTCACCGTCTGCTCCGCCAGCACCAGGTGACCCGCGATCTCCTGGTTCGACAGCCCGCGCGCAATCAGCTCCAGCACCTCGGTCTCGCGCGGCGTCAGACCGTTCAGCCGCAGCGCCGGGTCCTTGCGCGGCGCCGGCCGCTGCTGGACGAAGTCCGCGATCAGCCGCCGCGTCACCGACGGCGCGAGCAGCGCCTCGCCCGAGGCGACGACCCGTACCGCCGCTATCAGGTCGGCGGGCGGGGCGTCCTTGAGCAGGAAGCCGGAGGCCCCGGCGCGCAGCGCCTCGTACACGTAGTCGTCGATGTCGAAGGTGGTCAGCATCAGCACCTTCGGCCGGTGCACCACCCCGGGCGGCGGGGCGAGGATCTCCCGGGCCGCCGTCAGGCCGTCCATCTCCGGCATCCGTACGTCCATCAGCACCACGTCGGGGTGCGTGGAGCGGGACACCCGCACCCCCTGGCGCCCGTCGGGGGCCTCGCCCACCACGTCGATGTCGGCCTGCGCCGACAGCAGCGCGGCGAACCCCGCCCGCACCATGGCCTGGTCGTCGACGATGACCACGCGGATGGTCAACTGCGCTCCTCATTCATGTCGTCGGTGCCGTCCGTGTCGGCGGAACCGGCACCGGCGCGCAACGGCAGGCGCGCGGCGACCCGGAAACCCCCGTCGGGCAGGGGCCCGGTGTCCAGCGTCCCGCCGGTCAACCGTACGCGCTCGCGCATGCCCACGAGGCCGTGCCCGGTGCCCGGACCGTCCGGCTCCACCACCGCGTCCCGGGCCGCGGGACCGTTGACGACGAGCACGAGAACCTCGTCGTCGTCGACCGTCACCGACACCCGGGTGGACGCGCCCGGCGCGTGCCGCACCACGTTGGCGAGGGCCTCCTGCACGATCCGGTACGCCGACAGGTCCACCGCGGGCGGCGCCGCCCGCGCCGCGCCGGCCGCCAGCGACAGCTCCACCGGCTGGCCCGCCCGTACGGTCGCCTCCACCAGCTGCTGCAGCCGGCCGATCCCCGGCTGCGGACCCCGCTCGCCGCCGCCGCCGTCGTCGCCCGCGCCACCCGCCCCGTCCGGGGCCCGCAGCACGGTCAGCAGCCGCCGCATCTCGCCGAGGGACTGCCGCGCGCCTGCCGCGATCGCCGCGAACTCCTCCTGCACCGGCTCCGGCATGCCCGGCAGCCGGTAGGGCGCCGAATCGGCCTGCACGGTGATCACCGACATGTGGTGGGCCACCACGTCGTGCAACTCGCGCGCGATCCGGGCGCGTTCCTCCAGCAGGGTGCGCCGCGACCGCTCGGCCTCGCTGATGCTCTCCTGTTCGGCGATCCGCTGGCGCGCGTCGCCCAGACCGCGCAGAGCACCCGTCAGGGCCAGCACGACGCCGACGAGTACGAAGAGCAGCGCGGCGGTGTTCATGGTGTCCGCCGGCTGGAAGAAGCCGAGCACCGCACCGAGCGCACCGGTCACCAGCCACACGGCGACCAGGGTCCGGATGGACTCGCGCAGTCCGAGGCAGGCCATCAGCACCAGGTAGCCGACGACGGCCATCGGCGTCCACGGCCAGGAGTGTCCGGCGACCTTGTCGGCCTGGGTCAGCAGGACCGCGCCGAGCGTGTCCGCGACCAGGACGAGGAGCCAGGCCGGCAGCGGCCGGGTCACGGAGAGGAGCAGTGGCACGGTCTGCGCCACCCCGAGCGCGCCCGCCCAACCGCCGTCCATTCCGTAGTCGTCGCTCAGCACGACGATCGTCGTCGGCAGCAGCGAGACCACCACGATGCCGACCAGGACGTACGGCAGTGCCCGCTGCCAGGCCTTGGGGGCCTGCGCGAACAGCGGCTGGGCCGCCCCGGCCGGGGTACGCAGGGCCGCGGCGAGCTGCGCCGGGGCGCCGGGCCCCCGGGTCCGGCCGCCGGGCCGCGCTGCCGGTCGCCAGGCCGACCGACCGCCGGGTCCGCTTCCGGTCCGTGCGCGGGGTGTGTCGCTCATGATCGCACCAGCCTATGCGCCGCCCGGCCCGGACGGGCGCAGGGGTAGGGTGCACAGCAGTCGATCATGGGGGAGACGTTCGCATGGGCGGGGCGGCGGCGCTGGAGAAGCTGGTGCCGGTGCTGCTGGCCTTCGGCGGCGGAGTCCTCCTCGCGCGCCGCAAGGTCGTCCCGGCCGAGGCCTCCAAGGCCTTCTCCGACTACGCCTTCCTCTTCGCCATGCCCTGCTACCTCTTCGGGAACATCTACGCCAGCGACCTCGCCGCCCTGTTCAACTGGCGGGCGATAGGAGGGTACGCGGCGGCCGCAGCGGTCGCCGTGGCGGTCGTGGCCGTGGCGGCGGTGGCCCGCGGTCGGCGGGAGCCCCGCGCCGTGGCACTGCGCGTGATGGCCGGAGTCCAGGTGAACACCGCCTACTTCGCCGTCCCGGTGTTCATCACCGTCTTCGGGACGGCCGCCCCGATCTTCCCGATCCTGCTCTTCCAGGTCTGCGTACTGTCCCTGGTCGTCATCGCCCTCATGGAACTGGGCCGCGCGGGCCCCGCCGAGGGCGGCCCGGGCCGACGCCTGTCCCGGGCCGTCGGGGCCTCGCTCGCCACCCCGCTGGTCCTCGCCTGCAACGCGGGGATCCTGCTCAACCTGCTGTCGGTGCCGGTCCCGGCCGTGGCCCTGGACGGAGCCGCCTTCGTCGGGAACAGCGCCTCGCCGGTCGCCCTGTTCGCCCTCGGCCTCCACCTCGGCGGCGTCGGCCTCCACCTGCGGGGCACGACGCGCGAGGAGCTGGCCCTGATCGGGTTCAAGTGCCTGGCGTTCCCGCTGCTGGCGTGGGCGGTGTGCGGGCTGCTGTTCGGGGTGCGGGGCGACTGGCTCGCGTACCTCGTACTGATCGCGGCCATGCCGACCCCGCAGAACCTGTTCATCTTCGCCCAGCGCTACGACGTGGGCGTGGACCTCTCCGCCTCGGTAGTGATCAAGACCTCGCTCCTGTCGCTGGTGCTGCTGCCCCTCTGGCTCCAGACGGTCGCCGGCTGAGCGTTCGCCGCCCGGGTGGACGGCACGAGCCGGCGGCAACGGGTACGTACCCCCGGGCGGGACCGGCTCGTTGAACCGGCATGGAACTGCCGACCATCGCGGCGCCGGGCGTCGGGGAACGGGCCGACGCCGCGGCCGATGCCGCCTGCCACCTCTACGACACCGTCGCGCCCTGGGGCCCCGGGGCGCCGGGAGGGTGGAGCCGGACCGCGGCCGAGGACGCCGCCGAGGCGATCGAGACCACCGCGTACGCCCTCGCCTCCGTCGCCCCGGGCGCCGAGGTGGTCCTCGCGCCCGTCCACGCGGCCCTGGCCGACCTGCGCCGCCGGCTCGGCCTCGCGCCCGCCGAGCTGCTGACCGGCGACGGGTTCCCGGCGGTCCCGCGTACGGTCGGCAACCCGCGTCGGACCCGGTGGGTGCGCGCGCTCACGGCGCCTTCGCCCCGGCAACCGCCTTCTCGTACAACTTCCTGATGTCCGTGCCGAAGTACGAGCTGTACGAGACGTCGGACGTGTCCCCGCCCGTCTTCCAGCCGCCGATCACGCCCACCACGTCGCCGGTCCCGGTGCGGCCGTCGAGCCGCAGCAGGAAGGGGCCCCCGCTGGTGCCGCCCGGGTAGCCGGTGCAGGCGATCCGCAGGAACGAGCCCGGGATCCGGGCGTCGGTGCTGGTGTACTTCGTCGTCCGGTTGACGCACAGGCGCGGCCGGGCGGCGGTGGACGGGTGCCCGATCAGCGTGGCCCGGGCGTGCGCGTAACCGGCGCCGGTGACCAGCCGGTTGCCGCCGACGACGTCCTGCACACGGAGCCCCTTAGCGCCGGGGCCGACCTGGGCGAAGGCCACGTCGAGGGCGGCCGCGCGGTTGACGCCCTGGGTGCGGTAGCGCTGGTCGATCCAGATCTTGGAGCGCCCGGCCGCCGTCCGTACCACCGGGAACATGCCGAACGGCCGCGGTGTGGCCCGCGTGTACTGCGGGACGAAGGCCACCTGCTGGGTGTCGGCGCCGAGCAGGCAGTGCGCGGCGCTGATGACGAGGTTGCGGCCGGGGGAGGCGACCACGCTCGCGGTGCAGAAGTAGGAGCCGCTGCCCTTGACGAGGAACATCCGGCCGACGACCGGGAGGCCACCGAAGTTCTGCCCGACGCCCGGACCGACGGCCGGGATCCGGGGGAGGGCCGGACGTACGGGCGCGGGCGCGGGGAGGATGCTCGGCGCCGGAACGGGCGCGGGCGCGGGCACGGTGGGGGCGGTGGGGGTGGTGACGGGGGCGGTGGTGGACGGGGACGGCGTGGCCACCGGGGTCGGTTCCGGCGGCTCGACCGCCTGGAAGGGCGGGATGGGCGGGATCTGCACCGGGTCGGCGGGGAACTCCGGCGCCACGCCCGGTCCCGGCAGGACGCCCGGTCCAGGCAAGACGCCCGGCCCCGGCAGGACGCCCGGTCCCGGGGGAACGGGCGGCAGGGGGCGGGCCGACGCCATCCGCTCGGGCGTCCAGAAGGACTCCGCCTCGTGCGCCCCCCAGCGGCCCGCGGCCGCCGGAGCGGCCGCGGCGCTCCCCGCCCCGGCCGCGGGCAGCGGCCCCGCGGACACCAGCAGGGCGGCCACCGCCGCGGCCACCGTCAACGTACGTCGCATGCCGGTCACTCCCTAAACGGCCTGGGGGAAACGGAAGAGCCGGTCCGGATCGTGGCTGCGCCGGACCTCCTCCAGCCGGGCGAGGTTCGGGCCGTAGTAGGCCTCGCGCCAGCTGATGAGCTTCGGGTCGATGTAGTTCTGGTACGCCCGGCCGCTCGCCCAAGGGCGCAGGCTCCGCCACAACCCGTCGAGCCACGCCTCGTGCCGGGCCACGTCGGCGGCCGGCGCGGATTCGGGCCAGTGGACGAGGTACTGGGCGAGGAACGCGGCGTCCCGGTGCGCGAAGGCGGTGTCGCCGACCGGGACCCGGTTCACGGCGCCGCCGCAGACCCCGTCGAACTGCACCACGGCGAGGCCGCCCCGCGGAGCGTCGGCGCCGTACCGGCGAACGGCGCCCAGGACCGAGCCGATCGCCGTGTCCGGCAGTCCCGCGCCGGCCCAGAAGTCGCAGCGGGCGGCGTAGGAGTTCCTGCGGAGCCGCCCCCGCGGGTCCCGGCCGGGCAACGTGCCCGGCAGCCGGCACTCCGCGGCGCCCAGGTCCGGACACCCCGACATGGCCCGCACGGTGTCGCCGTGACTGCGTACGACGATCCAGCTGTCCCGCGGCGCTGCGCCCACGAGGTCGGACAGCCGCGTCAACTGCCTTTCCAACTCCCGGCGTCCGTCGAGGCACACCACCCGGACCGAGGGCACCGCGGCCGCCGCGGCCCCCGGCCCGGATCCGGCGAAACCCGCCTCGACGGTGAACTCCACCTGGCTCCAGAACGGGTCCGGCAGGCCGGCCAGCCAGCGCTGCCAGCCGCGCAGGACGCCCGCGCAAGCGTCGTCCGGCCAGTGGAGTTCGGCGAGGGCGCAGTCGCCGACCGGGTGGGTGCGGAAGCGGAACTCGGTCACCACGCCGAAGTTGCCGCCGCCACCGCCGCGCAGGGCCCAGAAGAGATCCGGATCCCGGTCGGCCGAGACCTCGCGGACGGCCCCGTCGGCGGTGACCACCCGCGCCCCCGTCAGCCGGTCCGCGGTGGTGCCGTACGCCCGCGAGGCCAGGCCGAGGCCGCCGCCGAGGGTGAGCCCGGCGATGCCGACGGAGGGGCACAGCCCGGTCGGGACGGACACGCCCCGCCCGGCGAGGGCCGCGTGCACGTCACCGAGCCGGGCGCCCGCGCCGATCCGTACGCCGTCCCCCTCGACCGCCACCGAGGCCATGGCCCCGGCGTCGAGGACCAGGGCACCGGTCCGGGTGGACCAGCCGGCGTAGCTGTGGCCGCCGCCGCGCGGCACCACTGGTACGGCCGTGCGGCGGGCGAAGTCCAGGCAGACGGCGACGTCCCCCGCGTGCGCGGGCCAGGCGACCGCGGCCGGCGCGACGGCGTCGTAGCGGGGCTGGAACAGCCGCTGCGCCTCCGGGTAGTCCCGGTCCCCGGGAAGCACCAGCCGCCCGTCGATCCCGCGGGCCAGCGCGCTGTAGTCCGGGCCCCCGGCCGCCGCGCCGACGGTGGCGAGGACGGCCGCGGCCGCACCGCCGAGGACCTGGCGCCGATGGAGGCTCATACCTCTTTCCTGCCACCGTCCGCCCGGATCCCCGTGCAGGCGGGTCCCACGCGCACCGCGTTGACCCCCGATCGGCTCATCGCCGAAACGGTTCGACTCGTCATATGTGCGGACCGGGGCGGCGGAGGTGTCCGGCGTTCCCCGACCGCCCCTCGCGTCGCGAACCGCCGCCGTACGCTGCACCCGTGAGCCTGGTGGACCTCACAGCGCACGCAGAAGAGTTCAACGCCGACCCGTACCCCTTCTACGAGGCCCTGCGCGCCGCCGGCCCCGTCCACCGGCTGGTGCTGGGCGGCGAACGCGCATGGCTGTCGTCGGCCACCACGAGGCCAGGGAGGCCCTGAGCCACCGGCCCTCGGCCGGTGGGCCGCCTGCAGCCGCTCGGGGTCAGGCGGCGGGGGGTTCCAAGGGTGGGAGGCGGCGCTGGAGGAGGCAGAATTCGTTGCCCTCCGGGTCGGCCAGGACGTGCCAGGTCTCCGTGCCGTCCTGGCCGATGTCGACGGGCCTGGCGCCGAGCGCGAGGAGGCGCTCCAGCTCGGCGGGCTGGTCGCGGTCGGTGGCGTTGACGTCGATGTGCAGGGGGAGCTTGCCGGTCCGCGGGTCGCTGTTGGGGCTGAGGACCAGCGTGGGCTGCGGGCCGCCGAAGCCGGCGCCGGGCGGGCCGATCTCGATGCTGCCGTCGTTCTCGCGGCCGAGTTCGACGTAGCCGAGGACCTTGCTCCAGAACGCGGCGAGCCGTTCCGGCTCGGCGCAGTCCAGGACCAGCTCACTGATGCGGCATGCCATGCGCGCCAGTCTACGCGGCCGACCTGCACCACGCTCGTCCCCCGCCCGCCGCTGAGACCGGTCACCTACCCGGTCCGAGGGGAACCGGGCCCCGGCGTCACGGGCCTGTGGGCCCGTCAGCCCTTGCGGGCCAGCAGGAAGCCCTGCGGGCAGTTCTCCCCGGAGGCCGGTCCGCGCAGCAGGCGGGCCACCTCGGCCAGTCCGGCCCCGGCCAGCAGGGCGGCGATCCGGTCGGGCGGCATCCGGTACACGTCGAGGTCGACGGGGTGCCCGTACGCGTGTTCCAGCCGGACCCGCCCGTCGCCCGCCTCGAAGGCGATCAGGGCATGACCGCCCGGCGCCAGCACGCGGGCGAACTCGGCGAACACCGACGGCAGTTCCCCGGGCGGGGTGTGCAGGGTGGAGTACCAGCCGAGGACCCCGCCCAGCACCCCGTCCGCCACGTCCAGCGCGGACATCGGCCCCACCTCGAACCGCAGCCCCGGATACGTCCGGCGGGCAACCGCCACCATCGCCGGGGACAGGTCCACACCGAAAGCCCTTACGCCCAGCCCGTCCAGATGCGCCGTCACCCGGCCCGGACCGCAGCCCAGGTCGGCGACCGCCCGGCCGGCGCCGCCCTCGTCACCGCGCACACACTCGGCGAAGGCGGCCAGCATGGCCCGGTCCAGCGGCTTCCCGGCCAGTTCCGTGCTCAGTAGCCGCGCGCAGTCGACGGCGACGGCGTCGTAGGCCGCCCGTACGGAGTGCAGGTACGAGGAAGCTGTCATGCCCGTGAACAGTAGCCCGCCCGGCGTCGCGGATCATCCTCCAACAAGCGGATTGGGCAGTTCCGCCCACTGGTCTCCGGGGACCCCCGGACTCAGCCGCATGAGGGTGAGCGCCTTCGTCGGCAGCCGCCCCGTCAGCAGCGCCCCGGTGTCGGCGGTGGCCGGCAGGGCGGTCGCCTCCGCGAGCGCCTCGGCGAAGGCTCCGGCCGAGCCCGCCGTGGCACCGAGCGCCCCCGTCAGCAGGGACCCGAAGAGCTTGCGGCGCAAGGCCGCCACGTCGTCGGTGACCAGCCTGCCCGACAGGGGCGGCACCTGCAGCCCGTGCGCCCGCAGCCGGGCCGGGCTGATCCGGATGTCGGCCAGGTCGCGGTAGACCAGCCGCAGGGGCTCGCCGGCGGGGGAGAGGACGACGAGGAGGTTCTGGCCGTGGGCCTCCAGGGCCACCCCAAGCTCCAGCACCCGCAGGCACACCGACAGCGCGAGGCGGGCGAACCGCGCCCGCCAGGCCGCCGAACGGGCCGGCGGGTAGGAGGCCAGCGCCGCCACCGGCAGCACCCGCTCACCGGCGGCGGCGTCCGCGTACGCTTCCGGCGGCTCGCGCAGCACGGCCGCGAGGTCGGGGCTGTGCGCGGTCACCGCGCCCAGGGTGCGGGTGATGTGCAGCCGCCCGTCGAGCCGCTCGGCCAGGCCCTGGGCGAAGGCGGACACGGCCGCCGCCGTCTCGATGGAGTAGACCGAGATGTCCCGGACGGAGGAGGTCAGCCGGGCGCTCAGCGCGGTCTTAACGTGCGGGCCGCCGTCGGCGGGCGCCAGCGTGCGCAGGGCCATCAGCGGATGCGCCGCGAAACCGGTCCGCACCCGCTCGTGCTTCAGCACGTGCGCCGCCTGCCACGGGTGCACGGGGACCAGGATCCGCCCGCCGTCCCGCAGCCGCGCCGGCCAGTCCCCGGTGACCAGGCACTCCTCGGCCCGTACGGAGACCAGGCCCAGCTCCACCACCGGCCGGTGCTCGGGGGCGTAGGCCAACTGCTCGGCGACCGAGAAGCCGGGGCGGGAGCGGCAGTTGGGATGGTACGGATGGCCGTCGACCACCCGCTGTTCCCACTCCCAGGTGGCCCGCGCCGCGTGGTCCTCCCCGGCGGGCGGCTGCCCGGCGCGGGAGAGCGCGAGGGAGGCCGTACCGGCGTCCAGCTCGGCGGCGAAGTCCTCCCCGTGCGGGATTCCGAGCGCCCTGACGAGCTGCCCGGCCCGGCACTGGGACCTGCCGTCGAGCAGCAGCTCCTCCACGTACGGCCGGGTCGCGTACGGGTCCGGCAGCGGGCCCTCCAGCCGGCGGCCTCCCGCCAGCAGCAGCGCCAGGCCGGTCGGCGTCGCCTCCCGGCCCACGACCCACGGCAGGGGCTCGAAGGCCAGGGCCCGCCACAGCCGGGTGAGCACGGCCGCCCGGGCGGCGCTCAGCGCGGCGGCGTACGTGGGTCCGAGTGCGGGCCGTACGGTGGCCAGTTCTGCGGCGACGGCTTCTTCGGCCGCGGAGGAGGGAATGGGCATGCTGGGCTCCGCCTTCGGAATGTCGCTTCACGGGATGATCAAGTAATCATTGCGGATACCGACGATCATGGCCGGTGGTTCCGCCTCGCGGGCCGCCGGCCCACCGGATGGACCGAATGGAACCAGTGGACCTCAACGCCGACGCCGACGCGTACGCCGCCGCCCCGCTCCTGAACTGCCTGCTCCGGGAGGCGGCCGAGCCCGCGGGGCCGGCCGGGCCCGGGCCCGCCGGAGCGGCCGTGCACCGGTTGCGGGGCAGCGGGCGGCTGCTCCGCGTGCGCGGCGGCCGCCGTCCCGTACGCCCCGAACTGCGGACGGCCGACGGCTGGCACCCGCTCAGCCACACCGAACTGGTCAAACTCGTTTCCGACGAACTCGGCCGGTTCACCGGTGTCAGCAACGACGAACTACCGGTGGAGATCGCCGACAGCCGTGACGCGCTCCTCGCGCTGCTGACCGCCCGCGCCGCCGCCGAGCCCCCGGCGGACCCGTACGTGCTCTCCGAGCAGTCCCTGGTGACGGGCCACCCGTACCACCCCGCCCCCAAGGCCCGCGGCGGGGCGCCGGCCGGCAGCTGGCTGCCCTACGCGCCCGAGGCGTACGCCCGGTTCCCGCTGGTGTTCCTGGGCATCCGCGAGGACCAGTGCGTGGAAGAGGGCGGACGGGCCGCCTCCGAGGCCGTCGACTCCCTCGCCGACCTCCTCGACGGGCCGACCGCCCCCGCCGGCTACCGGCTCCTGCCCGCCCACCCCTGGCAGCTCGACCTGGTGGACGAGCGGCCCGCGGTGCGCGAGGCGTTCGCCGACGGGCGGATGCTGCGGCTCGGCGAGAGCCGCCGCCCGGCCTGGCCCACCGCGTCCGTCCGGACCCTCCACGTTCCGGATCCCGCGGCCGACCTCTTCGTGAAGTTCAGCCTCGACGTGCGGATCACCAACGACGTGCGCCGGCTGTGGCGGCACGACCTGCTGAAGCTGCGCCGCACCGACGCCGCCGTCGAGGCCGGTTTCGCCGCCCTGCGCCGGACCGGCTCGGACGCGGCCTGGCTCGCCGACCGCGGCTACCGCACCGCGGCCTTCGCCTTCGAGGAACTCGCCGTACTGGTCCGTGACGGCCTGCGCGCCCACACCGTGCCCGGGGCCACGCCGCTGCTGGCCGCCGCGCTCGCCGAGGGCCGTCCGGGGAGCCCGCCGGCCGGCGCCGCCGACCCCGCCGCCTGGTGGCGGGCGTACCTGCGCCAGGTCGTCCCGCCGGTGCTCGAACTCTTCGCCCGGCACGGCGTCGTCCTGGAGGCCCACCTCCAGAACACCCTGGTCGCGGTCGACGCGTCGGGCATGCCCGTGCAGGCCCTCTTCCGGGACGCGGAGGGGGTCAAGCTCCTGCCGGACCTGCCGCGGGCGGACGCCTGGCAGCGCCTGGTGTACTGCCTGGTGGTCAACAACCTGTCGGAGATCGCGGGCGCCCTGGTCGATCGGTATCCGGACATCTCTCCGCTCCTCTGGCCGGCCGTACGGGAGGAGTTGCTGCGCTACGACTCCCTGCGCGGGCTCCCCGAGATCGCCGGACTCCTGGCCGCACCCGCCCTGCCCGCGAAGACCAACCTGCTGCTGCGCTGGACCCGTGCCGACGGGGCGGACGCCCGCTACCGCCCCCTGCCGAACCCGCTGCGCGGGTAGGGGAGGGCCTCCCCCCCGTCCGGGGGGTGGTCGGGAACCGGCCAAGGCGGGCGGTGCACCGCGATCCCCCCTCACGCAAAGGTATAGACCAATGCTAGTTTGGTCGGGCACCGCCAGTCCTTGACCACCCGTCAGAGGAGAAGCCATGCCCTCCCCTTCGCGGGGCGGCGGCCCGACCGCCATGCCCAAGTACCAGCGGATCGCCGCAGCGCTGCGCCGCGATCTCGACCGCGCCGCGCGCACCCCCGGCGGAAGGCTGCCCTCCGAGCGCAGCCTGGCCGCCCGGTACCAGGTCAACCGGCAGACCATCAGGGCCGCCCTCCAGCACCTGCGCGAGGACGGCCTCGTCGTCACCGGGCGCCGCGGCTCCCGCCCCGCCGTCTGTGCCGAGGTCGTCTCCGCCGCGGCCGATCCGGTGGCCTTCGCACCCGCGTCCCCCGCGCCCGCCCTCACCCGGAGCTGGGTGACGGTGGTCACCGTCCCGCCCTCGCTCGCCGTACCGCTCGGCATGTCCGGCGGGGACCGCACCCTGGTCCACCACCACCGCGAGCGGGGCCGGACCGGGGAGACGCTCCGGCACGCCGTCACCTACTTCAGCCCGGACGTCGTCGCGCGCAGCCCCGAGCTGGCCGCCTGCCGCGTGCGCGCCGGGCACGCCCGCGAACAGGACCTGGATGCCCTCCGGGGCTGGCTGGAGCGGGCCGCGGCGGGCGGCCGGGTCGCCGAGACCATCACCATGACCCGCACCACCCACCCGTCGGCATCGGTGCCGTCCGCCGCCCCCGCATGCGGTCTGACCGTGCGCCGCACCGTGCACTCCCCGTCCGGCCTGCTCCTGGCCGTGACCGACCTGTCCTTTCCCACCTGGGACCATCTGACGATCCATCGTGACCGCCGTCACCCCGCCGCCGCCGGCTTCGACGTCGTCCAGCGGAAGTCCGGAGTCCCTGTCCGAGTTCGGAGTCCGGAACGGCCCCGCGCACCCCACACGTGAGGTGGATCACCAAGGCGTTTGCCGAAGTGAATGCCGGGCATCGGCACAGCTGGAGCGGAGCCTCGCCCTCCGGTGCCTTGCGCCGGGGGGCGACGCGCATGCGGGCGGATCCCGTCCCGCTCCACGGCGCGCCGGACCGATCCGCGCGAGCCGTACCCGGTACGACCCGCGAGGTGTATGTGTCCACGCTCCAGGCCGAGCACGTCTACAAGGTGTTCGGCAACCGGCCCGACGACGCCGTGCGCGCACTCGAAGGCGGCGGCGACCGCAGCGAGCTGCGCGCCGACGGAGCCACGGCCGCGGTCATCGACGTCTCCTTCGACGTCGAGCCCGGCCAGATCTTCGTCGTGATGGGCCTGTCGGGATCCGGCAAGTCCACCCTGCTGCGCATGCTGAACGGCCTGCTCGAGCCGACCGCGGGACGCATCCTCTTCGGCGGCCAGGACCTCACCGCGCTCAGCGCGCGCGAGCTGCGCCGCGTGCGGTCCACGAAGATATCCATGGTCTTCCAGCACTTCGCTCTCTTCCCGCACCGGAACGTTCTGGAGAACGCCGGCTACGGGCTGGAGGTGCAGGGCGTGCCCCGCGCCGACCGCGACCGCCGGGCCGCGCAGGCCCTGGCCCTGTGCGGGCTCGAAGGCTGGGAGATGGCCTGGCCCGACGAGCTCTCCGGCGGCATGCAGCAGCGGGTCGGCCTCGCCCGGGCCCTGGCCACCGACGCCGAGCTCCTGCTGATGGACGAGTCCTTCAGCGCGCTGGACCCGCTGATCCGCCGCGACATGCAGGACCAGCTCCTCGAACTCCAGCGCACCCTGAAGAAGACCATCGTCTTCATCACCCACGACCTCAACGAGGCCATGCGCCTCGGCGACGGCATCGCCGTCATGCGCGACGGCCGCATCGTCCAGCAGGGCACCGCCGAGGACATCCTCACCCGCCCCGCCGACGACTACGTCGCCTCCTTCGTCCAGGACGTGGACCGCTCCCGGGTGCTGACCGCGGACGCGGTGATGACGACGACCCGGCCGCACCGCCCCCGCGCCGACTCCTGCGGCTGCCCCACGGTCACCGCCGACACCCCGCTCGCCGACCTCTGCGCCGTCAGCGCGCGCGTCCCGCACCCGGTCACCGTCACCGGCACCGACGGCGCCGTCGTCGGCTCCGTACCCCAGGACCGCCTCGTCGCCTTCATCGGCGACGAGCAGCGGGCCCCGGTCCGCTGCGCGGAGGTGGCCGCCTGATGCCCCGCCTGCCCCTCGGCGCCTGGGTCGACAGCGGAGTCGACTTCCTCCAGAGCCGCCTGTCCTGGCTGTTCGACGCCATCAGCGCACTCGTCACCGGCCTCTACGACGGCCTCGTCGCCGTCCTCTCCGCCCCCGCCCCACTCCTGTTCGCGGGCATCCTCGCCATCGCCGCCTGGTGGCTGCGCGGTCTGCTCGCGGGCCTGCTCGCCTTCGCCGGTTTCGCGCTCGTCGACTCCGTCGGGCTCTGGTCCGACGCCATGTCCACGCTGTCGCTGGTCCTGGTCGCCACCCTCGCCACCCTGGTCTTCGCGATCCCGCTCGGCATCTGGGCGGCCCGCTCCGAGCGCGTCAGCGCCGTCCTGCGGCCGCTGCTGGACTTCATGCAGACCATGCCCGCCATGGTCTACCTCATCCCCGGCATCATCTTCTTCGGGGTCGGCGTGGTGCCCGGCATCATCGCGACCATCGTCTTCTCGCTGCCGCCAGGTGTCCGGATGACCGAACTCGGCATCCGCCAGGTCGACGCCGAACTGGTCGAGGCCGCCGAGGCGTTCGGCACCACCCCCCGCGACACCCTCGTACGCGTCCAGCTGCCCCTGGCCCTGCCCACCCTCATGGCGGGCGTCAACCAGGTGATCATGCTCGGCCTGTCCATGGTCGTCATCGCCGGCATGGTCGGCGGCGGAGGCCTCGGCGGCGCCGTCTACCGGGCCATCGGCAACGTCGACATCGGCCTCGGCTTCGAGGCCGGCCTCTCCATCGTCATCCTCGCCATGTACCTCGACCGGATGACCGGGGCGCTCGGCCGCCAGGTCTCCCCGCTGGGCCGGCGCGCCCTCGCCCGGGCCCGGTCGGTCGCCACCGGCGCCGCCCGTGTGTGGAACCACCGCCCCCAGCCCGCGTACGCCGTGACCGGAGCCGTCGTACTGGCCCTCGTCGCGGGCGGCCTGAACACCTTCGGCGGCTCCGGCGGCTCCGGCGGCTCCGCCGGCGAGGACGGAGCGGCGGGCGCCGAGAACATCGGCAAGGGCCGCACCGTCTCCATCGGCTACATCCCGTGGGACGAGGGCATCGCCTCGACCTACCTCTGGAAGGAGCTCCTGGAACGGCGCGGCTTCAAGGTCGACACCCGCCAGCTGGAGGCCGGCGCGCTCTACACCGGCCTGGCCGGCGGCGGCCTCGACTTCCAGACCGACGCCTGGCTGCCCCTCACCCACGCCCAGTACTGGGAGAAGTACGGCGACAAGCTGGAGGACCTCGGATCCTGGTACGGCCCGACCTCCATCGAGCTCGCCGTGCCCTCGTACATGAAGGACGTCCGCTCGCTCGCCGACCTGAAGGGCAAGTCCGGGCAGTTCAAGGGCCGGATCATCGGCATCGAGCCGAGCGCCGGCGCCATGGCCCTGCTGAAGGACAAGGTCATGAAGGAGTACGGGCTGGAGGGCGAGTACCAGGTCGTCGACGGCTCCACCCCCGGCATGCTCGCAGAGCTGGGGCGGGCCTACGACAAGAAGGAGCCGGTGGTCACCGTGCTGTGGTCGCCGCACTGGGCGTACTCCTCGTACGAGCTGACCAAGCTGGAGGACCCGAAGGGCGTCTGGGGCAAGGGAGACGGAATCCACACCCTCGCCCGCAAGGGCTTCGCCGCCGACGAGCCCGAAGTGGCCGCCTGGCTGCGCTCCTTCAAGCTCACCGAGGAGCAGCTCACCGGTCTGGAGGCGCGGATCCAGCAGACCGGCAAGGGCAAGGAGCAGCAGGCCGTCCGCGCCTGGCTGGGGGACCACCCCGAGGTCGCCGCGCTGTCCTGACACGCGGCACGCCCAAAGGGCCCCCGTCGGCGCCGGGCGCGCGGACCGAAATAGTTCTTGACGAGCGACGCCAGGAACTGCACGGTGACCACGGTCTCGTTGAGCCCGTGCCGCTTG
>NZ_JBEZYV010000022.1:0-119364 GCF_040638905.1 Streptomyces virginiae
GTCGCAAGCCCGAACCCCGGACCGGAACCCGTCGGGTCGTCCAGGATCCAGGTCCACGAGCCGCTCTCCTTGGGCGCGCGGGGCTACGCCGCTCGGCGTGGTCCCGGGGCGCCTTCTCGCCTCCGCGGTGGGGCGGGGGATCAGTCCGAGAGGCCCGCCAGGTCCCGCAGGCGACGGGCCTGGGCCGCGCGCTCGGCGGCGCGCTGGTCGTCGTAGGGGCGGGTCAGCGCGGAGCGCAGCAGGGTCTTCATCTCGATCACGGCGTCCCGCGGCGGGGCCAGCAGGGCGGTGGTCAGGTCCTGGACGGCGGCGTCGAGCTCGTCCGCCGGAACGACCAGGTTGGCGAGGCCGACCCGCTCCGCCTCCTCCGCGTGCACGAAGCGGCCCGTCGCGCAGATCTCCAGCGCGCGGGCGTAGCCGACCAGGGAGGCCAGCGGCTGGGTGCCGGCCAGGTCGGGGACCAGTCCCAGGCTCGTCTCGCGCATGGCGAACTGCACGTCGTCGGCGACAACGCGCAGGTCGCACGCGAGTGCGAGCTGGAAGCCGGCGCCGATCGCGTGCCCCTGCACGGCGGCGACGGAGACGATGTCGCTACGCCTCCACCAGGTGAACGCCTCCTGGTACTCGGAGATCGTGGCGTCGAGGAGTTCGTCCGAACCGCGCGCCAGATCGAGGAAGGACGGCTCGCCCTCGAAGCCTTCGGGGGTGAACGCCTGCCGGTCGAGCCCGGCGGAGAAGGACTTGCCCTCGCCGCGCAGCACGACGACCCGGACGGTGCCCGGCAACGACCTTCCCGCCTCGGCCAAAGCCCGCCAGAGCGCGGGGGATTGGGCATTTCGCTTGGCCGGATTGGTCAGTGTCACCGTGGCGACCGTGTCGTCGACGGTGAGTCGTACGCCGTCCTTGTCGAGCAGAGCCATCTGTATGCCTCCGGTGTGCAGTCGGCCGCAAGCTCGGCCTAAGTGACTGCACAGTAACCACCCAGTCGACCGGGAGGCCGACCGGGGGTCACCGGAGGGAACGTCGGATCATGTGAGCCTTGGAGCCGTTGGAGCGTTGGAACCGATGGACCCGGGGTCAGGCCGTAGCCGCCTTCTTGCCACGCGTCGCGCCACCGCGGCCGCGCAGCGAAACCCCGGACTCACTGAGCATCCGGTGGACGAATCCGTAGGACCGGCCGGTCTCTTCGGCCAGCGCCCGGATACTCGCACCGGAGTCGTACTTCTTCTTCAGGTCTGCCGCGAGCTTGTCGCGCGCGGCGCCGGTCACCCGGCTGCCCTTCTTCAGAGTCTCGGCCACCCGTGCCTCCTCGTGGGAAGTGCGCTCTGGACTTCTCATGATCACCCCTCCCCGGCTTCCTGGCCACCCATTCAGCAAGGTCGGCACGACGGCCTTTCCCGAGCCGTGGACACCCGAGCAGAACGGAATCTCCTCTTCCGCCGCATGACTTCCGTCACACTTCGCCGCCCGGCCCAGGAATGCCCAGGTCAGGGGCCGGTCCGCGGAAAACCGACGGCCCCGGTCGCGCACCTTCGCGGGTGCGGCCAGGGCCGTCGTACGACGCGCAACGGTACGAGACCGCCTCACTCAGATGATGGATCACCCCTGAGCCGAATGATCCAGAAGGAACTGGATCAGTGCCGGGACGGCATCCCGGCCCGCCCCGGCACGGCCTGGGCGGGCCGTCAGGCGAGGGCCACCAGGTCCCGGTAGTCCGGTCCCCACAGGTCCTCGACACCGTCCGGCAGCAGGATGATCCGCTCCGGTTCGAGGGCCTCGACGGCGCCCTCGTCGTGCGTGACGAGGATGACGGCGCCCTTGTAGGTGCGCAGCGCGCCCAGGATCTCCTCGCGGCTGGCCGGGTCGAGGTTGTTCGTGGGCTCGTCGAGGAGCAGCACGTTCGCCGAGGAGACGACCAGCGTGGCCAGGGCCAGCCGGGTCTTCTCACCACCGGAGAGCACGCCCGCGGGCTTGTCGACGTCGTCGCCGGAGAAGAGGAAGGAGCCGAGCGTCTTGCGCACGGCGACCAGGTCCAGGTCGGGCGCGGAGGAGCGCATGTTCTCCAGGACCGTGCGCTCCGGGTCCAGGGTCTCGTGCTCCTGGGCGTAGTAGCCGAGCTTGAGGCCGTGGCCGGGCACGACCGTGCCGGTGTCGGGCTTCTCGGTGCCCGACAGCAGGCGGAGCAGGGTCGTCTTGCCGGCGCCGTTGAGGCCGAGGATGACGACGCGGGAGCCCTTGTCGATGGCCAGGTCGACGTCGGTGAAGATCTCCAGGGAGCCGTACGACTTCGACAGGCCCTCGGCGGTCAGCGGGGTCTTGCCGCAGGGCGCAGGGTCCGGGAAGCGCAGCTTGGCGACCTTGTCGGAGACGCGGACGGCCTCCAGGCCGGACAGCAGCCGCTCGGCCCGCTTGGCCATGTTCTGCGCGGCGACCGTCTTGGTGGCCTTGGCGCGCATCTTGTCGGCCTGCGAGTTCAGGGCCGCGGCCTTCTTCTCGGCGTTCTGGCGCTCGCGCTTGCGGCGCTTCTCGTCGGCCTCGCGCTGCTGCTGGTAGAGCTTCCAGCCCATGTTGTAGACGTCGATCTGGGCGCGGTTGGCGTCCAGGTAGAACACCTTGTTCACCACGGTCTCGACGAGGTCGACGTCGTGGGAGATCACGACGAAGCCGCCGCGGTAGTTCTTGAGGTAGTCCCGCAGCCAGACGATCGAGTCGGCGTCGAGGTGGTTGGTGGGCTCGTCGAGGAGCAGGGTGTCGGCGTCCGAGAAGAGGATCCGGGCCAGCTCGACACGGCGGCGCTGACCACCGGAGAGGGTGTGCAGCGGCTGGCCGAGGACCCGCTCGGGCAGGCTGAGCGCGGCCGAGATCGTCGCGGCCTCGGACTCGGCGGCGTACCCGCCCTTGGTGAGGAACTCGGTCTCCTGGCGCTCGTACTGCTTGAGCGCCTTCTCGCGGGTGGCGCCGGAGCCGGTGGCGATGCGCTCCTCGTTCATCCGCATCTTCTTGATGAGGACGTCCAGGCCGCGGGCGGAGAGGATCCGGTCGCGCGCCAGGACGTCGAGGTCGCCGGTGCGCGGGTCCTGCGGCAGGTAGCCCACCTCGCCCGAACGGGTGATGGAGCCGCCCGCGGGCTGGCCCTCCCCCGCGAGGCACTTGGTGAGGGTGGTCTTGCCGGCGCCGTTGCGGCCGACGAGGCCGATGCGGTCGCCCTTGGCGATGCGGAAAGAGGCGGACTCGATGAGGACGCGGGCGCCGGCGCGCAGCTCGACGCCGGTGGCGGTGATCACGGAAATACTCCAGGGCGGGTGGGGACGGCGGAAGGGGGCGGGACGCGAGGCTTCGACGCCGCTAATCCGCGAGGAGATTCGCCATGGGAGTCATTCTACCGGGGGTGTGCAACTGGTTTCCGGGCGGCGGCCGGGCCGCCGCGGACGCCGCGGTCCGCGCCTCCGTGTCCCCGTGCGGCCCGGCCGCCCCCGGGAAGGGCCGGGGCGCGGGTCGTGGCGAATGAGCCGATACTCACCGCAAGGGCGGTCACGCGGCCGCAGCGGCTTCACGGCCGGCCGGATGGAGGGCGGTGCGGGATGCAGTTCGACGACAACGCCGATCTGGACACGTCCGAGGTCAAGGACGTGCGCGGCCGTCGCATCCCGGGCGGCAGGGCCACCGTCGGCGGCGGCCTCGTCGGCCTCATCGCGCTGGTCATGGGCCTGCTCTTCGGTGTGGGGCCGGAGCAGCTCGGGCTGTCCTCGGGGGACGAGGAGCCCGCTCCGGCCGCGTCCTCCGTAAACGAGGTGCAGCAGGCGTGCAGGACGGGCCGGGACGCGAACGCGCGCGAGGACTGCCGGCTGGTCGCGGTGGTGAACAGCACCCAGGACTACTGGCGGCAGGAGTTCGCGCGGCGCAAGGGCCGGTACGGTCCGGCGTCGACGGTCTTCTTCACCGGGCGGGTGAACACGGCCTGCGGGGCCGCCACCGCGGCCGTCGGCCCCTTCTACTGCCCCGCCGACCGGCAGGTCTACCTGGACCTGGGCTTCTTCAACGAGCTGCGGACGAAGTTCGGGGCGAGCGGCGGCCCCTTCGCCCAGGCGTACGTCGTCGCCCACGAGTACGGGCACCACATCCAGAACCAGCTGGGCACCCTGCAGCGGGCCCAGGACGGGCAGCAGGGCGCGAACAGCAACGCGGTCAAGGTCGAGCTGCAGGCCGACTGCTACGCGGGGGTGTGGGCGCACAACGCGACGCGGACCCCGGACGAGTCGACCGGGCGGCCCCTGATCACGAACCTGACCGACGAGGACATCCAGGACGGGCTGGACGCGGCGGCCGCGGTCGGCGACGACCGCATCCAGGAGAAGTTCCAGGGCCGGGTGACGCCGGAGTCCTGGACGCACGGCTCGGCCGAGCAGCGCCGGCAGTGGTTCCACCAGGGCTACCGGACCGGCGACATGGCCCGGTGCAACACCTTCCGCTGACCGTCGGCGGCGCCTGCCATGCTGTGTGACGCGGGTCACCGTCACGAGAGGGAGTGATCGTCATGGCAGGCGTTCCGTCCATCTGTCCCACGCTGGTCTACCGCGACGCGAAGGCGGCGATCAAGCTGCTGACCGAGGCCTTCGGCTTCAGCCAGGTCGCGGTGTACGAGGGGGACGACGGCTCGGTGGTGCACGCGGAGCTGGCGTACGGAAACGGTGTGGTGATGCTGGGCAGCAAGGGCACGGGCGGGGCCTTCGACAAGGCCATGGAGGGCGCCGGGCCTTCGGGGGTCTACGTCGTGGTCGACGACGTGGACGCCCACCACGGGCGGGCCGTCGAGCACGGCGTGGAGATCCTCATGCGACCCACCGATCAGGACTACGGCTCCCGTGACTACATGGCCCGGGACGGCGAGGGCAACATCTGGAGCTTCGGAACGTACGCGCCGCAGGTCTGAAACCGGCGGCGCGGACGCGCGTAGCGCCGTGTCATGCGCCGCCGGTGTGCACCTGGAAGGCGGCCCGCCGGAACGCTTTGGCCAGGGCCGGGTCGGGGTGGGCCGCGGCCAGCGCGACCAGCACCTGCACGGTGCGCGGATGGCCGACCGCGCGGACCTCGTCCAGCAGCCTGGGGACGGTGGTGCGGACGGCCGAGTCCAGGTGGCGGGCCAGCAGCTCGGCCTCACCGTGGTCGGCGATGGCGGCGGCGGTGTCGACCCAGAGCCAGGTCGACTCCTCGGCGGTGAGCACGTCCTGGGCCTCGTCGGGGTCGACGCCGTCGTGCTCGGCGAGCCAGAGCAGCGCGTACGGGCGCAGCGCGGGCTCGCGCACGGTGGCGCGCACCTCGGGCTCCGCGGGGGCACCGACCACGCGCAGCGCCTCGAAGGCGAGGCCGCGCAGCAGGGCGTCCTCGCCGCGGGCGGCCTGGATGAGTTCGGCCACGGCGTGGCCGACGGGCCGCGCGGCCAGCCAGGCCCGATACTCGGCGCGGGCCGGTCCGGGGGTGAGCCGGGCGCATCCGTGCAGCATGGCGGCGGCGGACTGCTCGATGTTGCCGGCTGGGCTCTGCGCCGCGACGCAGATCTGCTCCAGCTTGACCCAGACGGCCCAGCTGCCGAGCGGGGTGAGGGTGGCCCGGGCGGGTCCGAGGGTGACGGCGTCCACGGCGGCGAGGCCGCCGAGCGCCCAGCGCAGCAGCCGGGCGAGCGGGACCGGGCGGGCTTCCGCGGAGGCGGTGGGCGCGGGCGTCCGCGCCGCCGCGGGCTCCGCCTCGTAGGGGATCTCGCAGCGTTCGTCGCGCAGTTCGGTGACGCGCTGCCCGAGCAGGTCCAGCAGGTCGGGGACGGTCACGGGACCTGCGGACAGCTGCAGCAGGGAGAGGAGCTGGGGCATGGCCTCGACGACCTCGGCGACGGCCGCTGGGGCGATGTCGGCGGGGGCCGGGTGGACCAGCGACCAGGCGTCGAAGAGGGCGACCCAGCCGCGCAGGACGGCGGTGTCGTCGCGGTCCCAGGCGCGCAGCCGCCAGCCGGGGCGGGCGTGGCCGCCGTGCACCTCGACCAGGCCGGCGAGGCGGGCGCGGTCCCAGCCGACGCGGATCTGGCCGTGCGTCAGGCCCAGCTCGTCGGCGGCCCGTTCGACGTCGGCGGCGGGCAGGGCGCCCGTGGGAGCGGGCCGGCCGCCGTCCGCCGCGCCGAGGTTGCGCTCGGCCCAGCGGGTCAGGCGCACGGCGTCCGCCAGCGAGGCCCGGGCGCGGTTCGCGAGGTCGGCGGTGGCCGGGGTGCCCGCCGGGGGCCTCGGGGCGGGACGGGTCCGGCGGTCGGTCACCGCCTTGCGCGCCGCGGCGACGGAGCGCGGGGAGACGAGTCGGAGTCTGGAGTCGCGAGCCAACTGCTCATCAGGCTTTCGGGACGTCACGGAAGCAGTCTCGCCCGTCACTGGCCGAAAGCCCAAACGGAATCGGCTCCTTCCACCACCCGCCCGGGGGCAGACCGGGACAACCCGCCCGCAGGGCCCGGTCCGTCACACGGCCTTCACATCAGAGGGGTGAGGAAGCGGCGCAGGACTTCCTCGTAGTGGGCGGGATCGGCGTTCCACATCGCCCCGTGCCCGGCCCCCCGCACCGTGTGCAGGGTGATCAGATCGGGACGGGTGGCGGCGAGCCTGCGGGAGGGCTCCCAGGGGGCGAGCGCGTCGTCCGGCCCGTGGAAGATCAGTACGGGGACCCGCAGCGCTCCGGGGTCGGCGCCCGGCGGCAGGCGGTCGGCGCGCAGCCCCGCGCGGCCCTCGGCGGCCCGGACCGCCAGCGGCAGCACGGGGGCCGGGGCGCCGCGCGCCGCGGCGAGTGCGCGCAGGGTGGTGCGCCAGTCGAGCACGGGCGAGTCCAGCACCAGGCCGGCGATCCGGTCGGCGAGCGCCGAGCGCTCGACGGCCCGCAGGGCCATGGTGGCGCCGGTGGACCAGCCGTGCAGGATCACGCGCCGGGCGCCGTAGCGCAGGGCGTAGCGGATGGCGGCGTCCAGGTCCCGCCACTCGGATTCGCCGAGGTGGCCGAGGCCGTCGAGGGGTGCGGGGGCGCCGAGGTCGCCGCGGTAGCCGAGGGCGAGGACGGGCAGCCGGTGGCGGTGCAGGAAGGGCATGACCACCATCGGGTGCTCGCGGCCGGCGCCGAGTCCGTGGACGGTGATCACCCAGGTGTCCCGGGCGGCGGGCACGAACCACGCCGGGAGCGCGCCGAGCTCGCCGGGGACGTCCACGTCGGCGTGGTCGAGGCCGAGGGCGGTGCGCGGGTTGCCCAGGTGCACCTGGGGGGTGAGGGCGACCCGGGTCCCGGTGTCGAGCCTGCCGTGGGTGACGGAGAGGAGCCTGCGCACGACGGTGTCCGGGTCGTGCTCGGCGTCCGGGAGCACTGGCCCGACGACGGCGTGCACCCCGGGCGCGACCAGCCCGTACGTCCCGGGGCGCAGGGAGGTGAGGGAGCGGGTCAGCGCGATCCGGCCGTCCCCTGCGGAGTGGACGCTGAGCCGGGCCCCGCCGGGGAGCGGCGCGCCGGGGCGGGGTCGCAGGGCGGCGTCGGCGGCGTACCGGCCGGCCGCCACGGCGGCCACCCCCGCGCCGATGAGGGTCGTGGTGACGGCAGCTGCCGCCGCTGTAACGGTACGCACCGTTCCAGTGTCGTCGCGCAGAGTCGGGCGGGCCACCGGAGCGTGTCATTCCGGGTCTACTCGGGGAGCGTGATCTGGGTCTCTTTCAGGGGGCGGGAGGGGCGGCCGGGTGCACATACGGAGACGTGCGGAGGGGTTCATTCACCCGGCTTTGACGTGCATTAATGCTGAAATCTGCGCAAGAATCAGGACGAATGTCCCGATCGCGCCCCGTGCCCGTACACCGCTCCGCCGGAGCCAGTTCACCTTCCGTTCATCCAGGTTGCCTACGTTCGCTGAGCCACTGACGCCAAACAGAAGCCTGGGTAAATGGAGCACATAACGCTTCTCCTCGGGATCGTGATCATCACCGCTCTCGTGTTCGACTTCACGAACGGTTTTCACGACACGGCCAACGCGATGGCCACCACCATCTCGACCGGCGCCCTCAAGCCCAAGACCGCGGTGGCCATGTCCGCCGTCCTCAACCTCGTCGGCGCCTTCATGTCCGTGGAGGTCGCCAAGACGATCTCCAAGGGCCTGGTCAACGAGGAAGGCATCCAGCCAGAGGTGATCTTCGCCGCGCTGGTCGGCGCCATCCTCTGGAACCTCGTCACCTGGTTGGTCGGACTCCCCTCCAGCTCCTCCCACGCCCTGATGGGCGGCCTGATCGGCGCCGCGGTCGCCTCCGCCGGCATCGGCGCGGTCAACGGCAGCGTCGTCGTCACCAAGGTGCTCATCCCCGCGATCGCCGCTCCGCTGGTGGCCGGCATCGCCGCGTACCTGGCCGCGAAGGTCACCTACAAGCTGGGTGACAAGGTCGGCGGCAAGACCGCCGCCAAGGGCTACCGCGCCGGCCAGATCGCCTCGGCCGGCCTTGTCTCCCTCGCGCACGGCACCAACGACGCGCAGAAGACGATGGGCATCATCACCCTGGCCCTCATCGCCGGCGGCGCGATCGCGCCCGACGCGAACCCGCCGGTCTGGGTCATCGTCTCCGCCGGTCTGGCCATCGCCATGGGCACCTACCTGGGCGGCTGGCGCATCATCCGCACCATGGGCAAGGGCCTGACCGACCTGCAGCCGCAGCAGGGCTTCGCCGCCCAGACCTCGGCCGCGTCCGTCATCCTCGCCTCCTCGAACCTGGGCTTCTCGCTCTCCACCACCCACTCGTGCTCCGGTGCGGTCATGGGTGCGGGCCTGGGCCGCAAGGGCGGTGTGGTCCGCTGGTCCACCGCGACCCGCATGTTCGTCGCCTGGGGCCTGACCCTGCCGGCCGCCGCGCTGGTCTCGGCCGGTGCCGAGCTGGTCATGCGCGCCGGTGACATCGGCATCGCCGCCGTCACCGTCTTCCTGGTCGGCTCCTGCCTCGCCATCTGGCTCATCTCGCGCCGCCAGGTCGTCGACCACCACAACGTCAACGACGTCAACGACGCCGAGCGGGCGGAGGCCGAGGCACCGGGTGTCGTCACCACGGCCATCGCGGCCGTCACCGTCCCCCCGACCGTCGCCGCGGCCGGTACCACCGCCGCGGTCACGGACGCAGACCTCAAGGCCACCATCCCGGCCGCGACGACCCCGGCGGCTCCGGCCGCCACGGTCTGACCGAGACACAGACACAAGAGGAATCGGCAGTATGAAGATCGACTGGGAAGCGCTCGGCTCCGTCTTCGGGGTCAGCCTCTTCGCCACCGTCGCCCTCGTGGCCCTCTTCACCCTGGGTCTGGTGGGCCTGTCCAAGCACGAGGCCGCGACCGAGCAGGGCGGCAGCGCCACCCTGGCCCGCAGCGGCGCGTACCTCTGCTTCGCGCTCGTCGCGGCGGCCGTGACGTACGGGATCTACCTGATCGTCGCCTGATCCTCGCCCGTATCCGCCGCGACAGCGCGGGTAGGGCGTGAAAGCTCGTGCAAGCTCCCTCCGGGTTCGTCCCGGAGGGAGCTTCCGCATCTCCCGGCCCTGCCGCGCCGCTGGTCAACGGCGAGTTGACGGGCCTTCCGGGCGCGTGGTGGACTGCCCGAGCCAATACGGCGGCATGGAGAGGAAGTCCGGTGCGATTCCGGCGCGGTCCCGCCACTGTCACCGGGGAACGCACGCCTCGCGTGCGCCCCGGGAGCCAGGAACTCTCGCCGCCGGACACGTCGAACCAGGGCGCGGACCCTGAGTGAGGACATACCTGCCACCATGCGTGCCGATCGCGTTTTCGCGTACGGCGCCACGGCGGGCCTGATCGGCGACCGGATCCTCGGTGATCCCCGCCGAGGGCACCCCGTGGCCGCCTTCGGACGAGCCGCCGCCGCCGTCGAGCGTTCCCTGTGGCGTGACGACCGCGGCCGGGGCGTCCTGCACACCCTGCTGTGCGCCGGGGGCGCGGCCGCCGTCGGCGCACTGGGCGCCCGCTCGTTGCGCTCCCGGCCCGCGGCCGCCCGTATCGCCCTGACCGCCGCCGCCACGTGGGCCGTCGTGGGCGGCACCTCGCTGGGCCGGGAGGCCCGGGCCATCGGCGGCGCGCTCGCCGCCGGGGACGTCGAGGTGGCCCGCGAGCGGCTGCCGCACCTGTGCGGGCGCGACCCGCACTCCCTGGACGGGCAGCAGATGGCCCGCGCCGTCGTGGAGTCCGTCGCCGAGAACACCTCCGACGCGGTGGTCGGGGCCCTGGTGTGGGGCGCCGTCGCCGGGGTCCCCGGACTGCTGGCGTTCCGCGCCGTCAACACCCTGGACGCGATGGTCGGCCACAAGTCGCCCCGCCACCTGCGCTACGGCTGGGCCTCGGCCCGGCTCGACGACCTCGCCGGCTGGCCGGGGGCCCGGCTGACGGCCCTGGCCGCCGTGGTGGCCGGCCCCGACCGGCGCGGAGCCGTACGGGCGTGGCGCGCTGACGCCGCCGCGCACCCGAGCCCGAACGCGGGGCCCGTCGAGGCCTCCTTCGCCGGGGCGCTGGGCGTCAGACTGGGCGGGACCCTGGCCTACGGCGGCCGGGTCGAGCACCGGGCCGTGCTGAACGGCGGGGCCGGACGGCCGGTGGAGGTCGCGGACATCGAACGGGCGGTACGGCTGTCACGGCAGGTGACGTGGCTGGCCCTGGGCGCCTGCGTGGCCGTCCGGACGCTGGGCGAACGAGTACGGAGGGGACGCGCATGAGCGGCGTGAAGCGCTGCGGCGGACTGCTGGTGGCGGGTACGACGTCGGACGCGGGCAAGAGCGTGGTCACAGCGGGCATCTGCCGCTGGCTGGCCCGCCAGGGCGTGAAGGTGGCGCCCTTCAAGGCGCAGAACATGTCGCTGAACTCCTTCGTCACCCGGGAGGGTGCCGAAATCGGCCGCGCCCAGGCGATGCAGGCCCAGGCGGCCCGCGTGGAGCCGACCGCGCTGATGAACCCGGTGCTGCTCAAGCCCGGCAGCGACCGCAGCAGCCAGGTGGTGCTGCTGGGCAAGCCGGTGGGCGAGATGAGCGCGCGCGGGTTCTTCGGGGGGTCCCGGGGGTCGTCCCCCGGCGAGGCGCTGCGGGGCGGGCGCCAGGAGCAGCTGCTCGGCGTCGTCACGGACTGCCTGGAGCAGCTTCGGGGCACCTATGACGCCGTGATCTGCGAGGGGGCGGGGAGTCCGGCCGAGATCAACCTGCGCCGGACCGACATCGTGAACATGGGCATCGCACGGGCCGCGCGCTTCCCGGTGGTCGTGGTCGGCGACATCGACCGCGGCGGGGTCTTCGCGTCCTTCTTCGGCACGACGGCGCTGCTCTCCCCGCAGGACCAGGAGCTGATCGCCGGGTACATGGTGAACAAGTTCCGCGGCGACGTGTCCCTGCTGGAGCCCGGCATGGAGATGCTGCGCGGGCTGACCGGCCGGGCGACGTACGGGGTGCTGCCGTTCCAGCACGGGCTGGGCATCGACGAGGAGGACGGCCTGCGGGTCTCCCTGCGGGGCGCCGTACGGGAGTCCGTGGTGGCGCCGCCCGTGGGCGAGGACGTGCTGCGGGTCGCGGTGTGCGCGGTGCCGCTGATGTCGAACTTCACGGACGTCGACGCGCTCGCGGCCGAGCCCGGCGTCGTGGTGCGCTTCGTGGACCGCGCCGAGGAGCTGGCCGACGCGGACCTGGTCGTCGTACCGGGCACCCGCGGCACGGTGAAGGCACTGGCGTGGCTGCGCGAACGCGGGCTCGCGGCCGCCCTGGCGCGGCGGGCCGCCGAAGGACGGCCGGTGCTGGGCATCTGCGGCGGTTTCCAGGCGCTGGGCGAACACATCGAGGACGACGTCGAATCGCGGGCGGGCTCGGTGGAGGGCCTCGGGCTGCTGCCGGTACGGGTGCGCTTCGCGCCCGAGAAGACCTTGGCCCGGCCGTCCGGGACGGCGCTCGGCGAGCCGGTGGACGGGTACGAGATCCACCACGGGGTGGCCGAGGTCCTGGGCGGGGAGCCGTTCCTGGACGGCTGCCGGGTGGGCTCCGTGTGGGGCACGCACTGGCACGGCTCGCTGGAGTCGGACGGTTTCCGCCGGGCGTTCCTGCGGGAGGTGGCGGCGGCCGCCGGGCGGCGCTTCGTGCCGGCCCCGGACACCTCGTTCGCCACGCTGCGCGAGGAACAGCTCGACCTGCTGGGCGACCTGATCGAGCAGCACGCGGACACGGATGCGCTGCTGAAGCTGATCGAGTCCGGGGCCCCGGCCGGGCTCCCGTTCCTCCCGCCGGGCGCGCCGTGACGGGCCGGGAACCTGTTGCGCGCACCGAGCGCCGGAGCGGCGGAAGGCGTGCCACCCCCGCCGTCGCGGGGACCACAGGAGCAGCTCGCCCAGGTGCTCGTGCAGGAGCGGGCCATCCCCGCCGGTGCGGGGAGCAGGTACCAAGCCTGGCGAACCGTCGATACGACGGCACCGACGTCCATCGCAAGCCACTCGAAGGAGTGACCGTTTCATGAGCAGCGCCAACTTCCCGTTCTCCGCCGTTGTCGGACAGGACGACCTGCGGCTGGCGCTCCTGCTGAACGCCGTGAGCCCGGCGGTCGGCGGTGTGCTCGTGCGCGGCGAGAAGGGGACCGCCAAGTCCACCGCCGTGCGCGCGCTGTCGGCGCTGCTGCCGCAGGTCGATGTCGTACCCGGCTGCCGGTTCTCGTGCGCGCCCGCCGCGCCGGACCCGGCCTGCCCCGACGGTCCGCACGAGCCCGGCCCGGGCGGCGCCCGGCCGGCCCGCATGGTGGAGCTGCCCGTCGGCGCCTCCGAGGACCGCCTCGTCGGCGCCCTCGACATCGAACGGGCCCTCGCCGAGGGCGTGAAGGCCTTCGAGCCGGGCCTGCTTGCCGACGCCCACCGCGGGATCCTCTACGTCGACGAAGTCAACCTGCTCCATGACCACTTGGTGGACGTACTCCTCGACGCCGCCGCGATGGGCGCCTCGTACGTGGAGCGCGAGGGCGTCTCCGTGCGGCACGCGGCCCGGTTCCTGCTCGTCGGCACCATGAACCCGGAGGAGGGCGAGCTGCGCCCGCAGCTCCTCGACCGCTTCGGGCTGACCGTGGAGGTCGCCGCCTCCCGCGAGCCCGCCCAGCGGGTGGAGGTGGTCCGCCGCCGGCTCGCCTACGAGGACGACCCCGCGGGCTTCGCCGCCCGCTGGTCGGGGGACGAGAGCGAGGTCCGCGCCCGGGTCGTGGCCGCACGGGCGCTGCTGCCGCAGGTCCGCCTCGGGGACACCGCACTGCTCCGGATCGCCGCGGCCTGCGCCGGCTTCGAGGTCGACGGCATGCGGGCCGACATCGTGATGGCGCGGACCGCGACCGCGCTGGCCGCCTGGGCGGGGCGCACGGTGGTGCTGAAGGAGGACGTGCGGCAGGCCGCGCTGCTGGCGCTCCCCCACCGCCGGCGCCGCAACCCCTTCGACGCGCCGGGCCTGGACGAGGGAAAGCTGGACGAGATCCTCGACCAGTTCCCCGACGAGGAGCCGGAGAACGACCCGGAGCCGGAGCCGGAGCCCGGCACCGACCCGGAGCCCGACCCGGACGGCGGCCCCCAGAACCCGCAGGGCCCGGACGGCGACGGCGGCCCCGACGGTGGCGGCGGAGTGCCCCCGCAGGGCAGCGGCCCCCAGGACGCGCAGTCCCCGGGGGAGCCCGCCGAGGCCCCCGCGGACTCCCCCGAGGCGCCCCGGCAGCCTTCCGCCCAGGAGGCCAGCGGGCCCGAGCAGGCCGCCGTACGGGCGGCCGAGCCGTTCCGGACCAAGATGCTGAGCGTCCCCGGACTGGGTGAGGGGGCCGCCGGGCGGCGTTCGCGCGCCCGGACCGCCCACGGCCGGACCACCGGCGCCCAGCGCCCCCGCGGCCAGCTGACGAAGCTGCACCTGGCGGCCACCGTCCACGCGGCCGCCCCGCACCAGAAGGCGCGCGGCCGCGCCGGGCGCGGCCTGGTGATCCGCAAGGACGACCTGCGCCAGGCCGTCCGGGAGGGCCGCGAGGGCAACCTCGTCCTCTTCGTGGTCGACGCCTCCGGCTCCATGGCCGCCCGGCAGCGGATGAGCGCGGTCAAGGGCGCCGTGCTGTCGCTGCTCCTGGACGCCTACCAGCGCCGGGACAAGGTCGGCCTGGTCACCTTCCGCGGCGCAGCCGCCGAGCTGGCGCTGCCGCCCACTTCCTCGGTGGACGCGGCGGCCGCCCGGCTGGAGAAGCTGCCCACCGGCGGCCGCACCCCGCTGGGGGCCGGGCTGCTGAAGGCCCACGAGGTGCTGCGGATCGAGCGGCTGCGCGATCCGAGCCGTCGGCCGCTGCTGGTCGTGGTCACCGACGGGCGGGCCACCTCGGCCGGGGCCGTCGGCGGCGACCCGCGCGAGCTGACGGCGCGCAGTGCCCGGCTGCTGGCCGCCGAAGGAATCGCGTCGGTGGTCGTCGACTGCGAGTCGGGGCCGGTCCGGCTGGGGCTCGCCGGAGCGCTGGCCGCCGACCTCGGCGGGGCGGCCGTCACCCTCGACGGGCTGCGGGCCGACTCACTGGCCGGGCTCGTGAAGGACGTACGTACCGCAGTGACAACTCCCGCTTCCCACACCACCAGGAGGGCCGCCTAATGCCTCAGGGACAGCCGTCCGTCGTTCCGGACGACGGACTCACCACGCGCCAGCGCCGCAACCGCCCGCTCGTCTTCGTCCACACCGGCCCCGGCAAGGGCAAGTCCACGGCGGCCTTCGGGCTGGCGCTGCGCGCATGGAACCAGGGCTGGCCGATCGGGGTGTTCCAGTTCGTCAAGTCGGCGAAGTGGAAGGTCGGCGAGGAGAACGCGCTCAAGGTGCTCGGTGCCTCCGGCGAGGGCGGCAGCGTCGTCTGGCACAAGATGGGCGAGGGCTGGTCCTGGGTCCAGCGGGACGCCCAGCTCGACAACGAGCAGGCGGCCAAGGAGGGCTGGGAGCAGGTCAAGCGGGACTTGGCCGCCGAGACGCACAAGCTGTACGTGCTCGACGAGTTCGCGTACCCGATGCACTGGGGCTGGATCGACGTCGACGAGGTCATCGAGGTGCTGCGCAGCCGCCCCGGCACGCAGCACGTGGTGATCACCGGCCGCAACGCGCCGGAGAAGCTGGTGGAGTTCGCGGACCTGGTCACCGAGATGACCAAGGTGAAGCACCCGATGGACGCCGGCCAGAAGGGCCAGAGGGGCATCGAGTGGTGACTGCGTTCGACATGCCCCGGCTGGTCGTCGCCGCGCCGTCGTCCGGCAGCGGCAAGACCACCGTGGCCACGGGCCTGATGGCGGCCTTCGCGGAGCGCGGCCTCGCCGTGTCCCCGCACAAGGCCGGGCCCGACTACATCGACCCCGGCTACCACGCGCTGGCCACCGGCCGGCCGGGGCGCAACCTCGACGCCTTCATGTGCGGGCCGGAGCTGGTCGCTCCGCTGTTCGCGCACGGGGCGGCCGGGTGCGACCTCGCCCTGGTCGAGGGCGTGATGGGGCTCTACGACGGGGCCGCGGGCCGGGGCGAGCTGGCGTCGACGGCGCAGGTGGCGAAGTTGCTGCGGGCGCCGGTGGTGCTGGTGGTCGACGCGTCCTCGCAGTCGCGGTCGGTGGCGGCGCTGGTGCACGGCTTCGCGTCCTTCGACCCGCAGGTCCGGCTGGGCGGCGTGATCCTGAACAAGGTCGGCTCGGACCGGCACGAGGTGATGCTGCGGGAGGCCCTGGAGGAAGCGGGGATGCCGGTGCTCGGCGTCCTGAGGCGGGCTCCGCAGGTGGCCACGCCCTCGCGCCACCTGGGGCTGGTGCCGGTGGCCGAGCGGCACGCCGACGCGCTGGCCGCCGTGGCGGCGCTGGCCGAGCAGGTCAGGGCGGGTTGTGACCTGGACGCGCTGATGGCACTGGCGCGGACGGCACCGCCGCTGTCCTGCGAGCCGTGGTCGCCGCATCCGGCCCCGCCGGCGTTCGAGGCGGGGGGATCCGGGTGCGGCGGCCCCGGCGACGGCGCCGCGCCGTACCGGCGGCCGGTCGTCGCCGTCGCCGGCGGGCCCGCGTTCACCTTCTCGTACGCCGAGCACGCGGAGCTGCTCACGGCCGCCGGGGCGGAGGTCGTCACCTTCGACCCGCTCCGGGACGAGGCGCTGCCCGAAGGGGCCGGCGGTCTGGTGATCGGCGGCGGGTTCCCCGAGGTGTACGCGCCCGAGCTGTCCGCCAACGAACCGCTGCGGGCGGCCGTCTCGGCCTTCGCGGCGGCCGGCGGCCCGGTGGCGGCCGAGTGCGCCGGGCTGCTGTACCTGGCGCGGTCGCTGGACGGCAAGCCCATGTGCGGGGTGCTCGACGCGGACGCGCGGATGTCTGAGCGGCTGACCCTCGGCTACCGCGAGGCGGTGGCGGTGTCCGACAGCTCGCTCGCGGCGGCCGGGACCCGGCTGCGCGGGCACGAGTTCCACCGGACGGTGATCGAGCCGGGCGCCGGAGCGGCTCCCGCATGGGGGTTCACGCACCCGGAGCGCCGGGTCGAGGGCTTCGTCCGGCAGGGCGTGCACGCCAGCTACCTGCACACCCACTGGGCGGCGGAGCCGTCCGTCGCCCGCCGCTTCGCGCAGGCCGCGGCCGCGCGGACGGGGGCCGTACGGGACGCCGCGGCAGCGCGGCCGTGAACCCTGCCGGCTCACTCCGCGATGCCCACCACGAGCCAGATCCCGGCCACCCCGCCCACCGTGCACATCAGCGTGGACAGGGCGGGGTGCTTGTGGTGCGCCTCGGGCAGGATCTCGGCGGCCGCGAGGTAGAGCAGGAGGCCGCCGAAGAAGCCCAGGTAGGCGCCGAGAGGTTCCTCCGGAAGGGTGAACAGCAGAGTGGACGCGGCACCGGCCACGGGGGCCACCGCGTCCGCGAACAGCATCATCAGGGCCTTCCGGCGGTCGTTGCCGTAGAGGCTGGTGAGCGTGTACGTGTTGAACCCGTCGGCGAAGTCGTGGGTGATGACGGCCAGCGCCACGGCCGCGCCCATCCCGCCGCCGACCTGGAAGGCCGCGCCCAGCGCCACCCCGTCGGCGAGACTGTGGCCGACCATCGCGGCAGCCGCGGTGAGCCCGACCTCCGGGACGCGAGCGCCGTTCTCGGCGCCGTGCGCGGCCTGGCGCACGGCCAGGAGCCGCTCGACGACGTGGGCGACCAGGAAGCCGCCCACGAAGAGCAGCAGGGCGAGCGGGACGCCGAACACCTCGTCACCCGCCGCGTGCAGGGCTTCGGGGAGCAGGTCCAGGCCGACGACGCCGAGCATCAGCCCCCCGGCCAGGCCCAGCACGAGGTGGCGGCGGTCGGTGACGCGTTGCGCCGTCCAACCGCCCAGCAGGGTCATCAGGAACGCGCCCAGCGCCACGATCACGGCCATGCGCCCCTGAATACAGACTCCTCGCCCCGCGCGCACGTCCGCGCGCGGGTGCCGGGCGTCGCGGTGTTGACGACTGACCGGTGTCCGGTGATGTGCCGGTGACCGTGACTACGGAGGGAGGCCCCCCGGTGGGCGAGTACACGACGCGGCTGGTGGTCGGGGTCGGCGGGCGCGCGGGGGTCTCCGTGGAGGAGGTCTGCGCCCTGGTCGAGGAGACGTTGCGGGGTGCCGGGCTGGCCGCGGAGGCGGTGACGGCGCTGGCCACGCTGGACTCGAAGGTGGGCGAGGCGGGGATCGCCGGTGCGGCGGAACGTTTCGGCGTACCTGTCCTCGGCTATCCCGCGGACCGGCTGGCCGACGTCGCCGTACCGCATCCCTCGGAGGCGGCGCGGGCCGCGACCGGGACCCCCTCGGTGGCGGAGGCCGCCGCCCTCGTGGCGGGCGGGGAACTCCTCGTGCCCAAGCGGCGCTCGCTCTCGGCGACCTGCGCGGTCGCCACGGCGCAGGCGCACGACCTGCGCCACCACGGGGACGCCGAGGTGGTGGACGCGGGCTCCGACCTGGAGGACCTCGCGGTCAACGTACGGGCGCACACGCCCCCGGAGTGGCTCAGGCAGCGGATCGCCGCCTCCCTCGGGGACCTCGCCGCCTACCCCGACGGGCGCACGGCCCGCGCGGCAGTGGCGGCCCGGCACGGGCTGCCGGTCGAGCGGGTGCTGCTGACGGCGGGGGCGGCGGAGGCCTTCGTACTGGTGGCGCGGGCCCTGGGCGCCGTACGGCCGGTCGTGGTGCATCCGCAGTTCACCGAGCCGGAGGCGGCCCTGCGGGACGCCGGCCACCGGGTCGAGCGGGTGGTACTGCGGGCCGAGGACGGGTTCCGGCTGGATCCGGCAGCCGTGCCGCAGGACGCGGACCTGGTGGTCATCGGCAATCCGACCAACCCGACGTCCGTCCTGCACCCGGCGGCGGTCCTGGCGCGGCTGGCCCGGCCGGGCCGGATCCTGGTGGTGGACGAGGCGTTCATGGACGCCGTCCCGGGCGAACGGGAGGCCCTCGCGGGCCGGACGGACCTGCCGGGGCTGGTGGTGCTGCGGAGCCTGACGAAGACGTGGGGCCTGGCGGGGCTGCGGATCGGCTACGTGCTGGCCGAGCCCGGGGTGATCGCCAAGCTGGCGGCGGCGCAGCCGCTGTGGCCGGTGTCGACACCGGCCCTGGTGGCGGCCGAGGCCTGTGTGGCTCCGGCGGCGCTGGCCGAGGCCGAGGAGGCGGCCCGGCGGATCGCGGTGGACCGGGCGCACCTGCTGGCCGGGCTCGCGGAGTTCGACGAGGTGAGGGTCGTGGGGGTGGCGGAGGGGCCGTTCGTCCTGATCCAGGTGGCGGACGGCGCGGAGGTCCGCACCCGGCTTCGGGCCCTCGGCTTCGCCGTCCGGCGCGGGGACACCTTCCCCGGGCTGGACCGGACCTGGCTCCGCCTGGCGGTGCGCGACCGGGCGACGACGGGCCGACTGCTGCAGGCCTTGGACCGCGCCCTCGCGCTGACCTCGCGCTGACCTCGCCCCGACTCGCCCCGACCTCGCCCTGACCGCCCGCCGACCTCGCGCCGCACTGGCCGCCGACCTGGGGCGGGGCCCGCAGCCGCCTGGCTGACCTGCGCGTTTCCGGCGGCTCCGGCGTGGGGTTCACTCGAACGGCCCACCTACGATGGCTGCGGGGGCGGGGCCGTTCGAGGATCCCCGCATCGATTGAGGAACCAACGGGGGGTCGGCAATGAAGGCATCCACCGCGGCAGTCGCGGCGCTGGCCGGGCTGGCGGTCGCGGGCGGCGCGCTGTACGCCGTACCGCAGCTGCTCGACGGAGATGACGCGCCCGCCGCACGGCAGCGGCTGGGGGGCGAGCCGGGCCGGGGGACGCCGTCCCCGCCGGCGGCTCCCGCCGCCCCTGCGGGGCAGCCGTTCACGCTGGTGGCGACCGGGGACATCATCCCGTACCCGTCGATCATCCAGCGGGCCGGGGACGACGCCGGCCAGGCCGGGGAGTACGACTTCCGGAAGATGCTCGCGGGGGTCAAGCCCCTGGTCTCCGCCGCCGACCTGGCGATATGCCACCACGAGATACCGTACGGGCGCCCCGGCGGCCCCTACACCGGCTACCCCGCCTTCAAGGCCCCGCACCAGCTGGCGGACGCCCTCAAGGACGCCGGCTACGACGGGTGTTCCACCGCCTCGAACCACACGCTGGACGACGGCTACGAGGGCCTGGCCCGCACCCTGGAGCACCTGGACCGGGTCGGCCTCCCGCACGTCGGCTCGGCCCGCAGCGCGGAGGAGGCCAAGGCGCCGGCCCTGCTGTCGGCGGGCGGCGCGAAGGTCGCGCAGCTTTCGTACACGTACGGCACGAACGGCATCCCGCTCCCCCCGGACAAGCCGTGGGCCGTGAACCTGATCGACAAGGACCGGATCATCGCCGACGCCCGCGCGGCCCGGGCCGGCGGCGCGGGGGTCGTGGTGCTCAGCGTCCACTGGGGCACCGAGTGGCAGACGGCGCCCGACGAGCAGCAACAGGAGCTGGCGCAGGCACTGACCGCGTCCCGCTCGGCCGACGGCCTCCCCGACATCGACCTGATCATCGGCACGCACAACCACGTCCCGCAGCCCTACGAGAAGATCAACGGCACCTGGGTGGTCTTCGGCATGGGCGACCAGGTCGCCAGCTTCGTGCCGGCCGACAAGCTGCGCGGCAACCAGTCCTCGGTCCCCCGCTTCACCTTCGCCCCGGCGGCGGACCGTCCGGGCCGCTGGGAGGTGGTGAAGGCCGAGTACCTCACGCAGTACTCGGACATGGGACCGCCGTTCCGTGTCGTCTGCGCCTCCTGCGCGGCCTCGGACGGCGCGCTCCCGGCCGGCAAACGCGACGAGTACGCGCGGATCGACCGGCAGGTCACCGACGCCGTGATGTCACGCGGCGCGGGCGAGCAGGGGCTGACCCACGCCACCCGTTGAGCACTCCCCTCCGATGTGCTCGCCGGGCGGCGGTGGCGCCGGCGGAACCCCGGCCGGCGCCGGGACCGGTCGGCGCCGGGACCCGGGCCGCACGACGGGTCCGGGGCCGCGACGGGACCGGGGGCGGGACCGGGGCTGGGGCGGGGCCGGGGCTGGGGCCGGGGCCGGGGCCGGGGTCGGGGCGGGAGCCAGGGCCGGGTCGCCCGGCGGTCCTACTGGGCCTTGCCCCGCCGGGTCAGGAAGAGCGCGCCGCCGCCGAGCGCGAGCAGCGTCAGCGCACCGCCCGTGATGAAGGGCGTGAGCGAACCGCCGCCGGTCTCGGCCAGGTTGGCGGTGGTGCCCGAGCCGGTGGCGGGACCGGCGGTGGTGCCGGTACCCGTCCCGGTCTGGGTCTTGATGTCGGGCTGCTCGGGCGCCTTCGCCGTCGGTGCCGGGCCCGTCGGGGACTCGCAGTGCGCCTCGGCCAGCACGATCTCGCCGTCCACCTGGGCCACGTTGAGGTTCAGCGGGTTCACGGCCACCTTCAGGCGGAGCGCTGCCGCGGCGGCCGTGGTGGAGGTGGTCTGCGTGCCGGACAGCTCCAGGCTGACCGTGCCCACGCCCGGGACCTCGACCTTGGTGGGGCCGCCCGCGGACAGGGTGACCTTCTTGCCGAGCGCGGTCACCGTGCCGAGGACGTCAGCGCTGGCCACGGGCTTCTTGCCGGCTTCGCAGACGGCCTTGGAGGTGACCTTCTCCACCTCGATCAGCGAGAGCAGCGGCAGCCCGGGGACGTGCACGCGGGCCTTGGCCAGGTTGGCCTCGGCCTCCGCCCCGGTCTTGTCCGCGGTGGCCTTGGAGGTGGCGACGTCCGCGCGCAGGACGCTGACCGGCTGGTTCCCCTCGACCCCGTCCAGGGTGACGGTCAGCGCCGTCTTCTCGGCGGTCGCGGGGGCGCTGACCTCGTTGAGGGTCGCCTTCATCGGGATGTGCACGGTCTTGTTCAGCAGGCCCACGTCCAGCCCGGTGCGCAGGACGACGGCGCCGGACTTGCCCTCTCCGCCTACGGGGGTGCCTCCCGTGGCGGAGGCGGGCGGCGCCGTGAGCAGGGCGACCGTTCCCGTGGCGAGCAGAACGGCCGCGGGCATGCGGAAGGTGTTGCTGTTCAAGGTGGTGGAACCCCCGGGGAGTTGGGTGCCGTCGCCCGGCCAATGGGGGACATCGCACGGGCAGACGGCTTCGACCCTGGGAATCCTTACTCAATGTGGGTGACGGGGCAGCTACCTGACGTCACTTCACCCCAAAGGGTGGTTTCCGTGCGGGGATTCGATTTGCGGCCCGGCTCACCGCGCGCGCTCAGGCCCTGACCCTTCCGTCGACGACAACGCGCCGCGGCTGCGCCAGGACCCGTACATCGGCCCGCGGGTCGGCGTCGTAGACCACCAGGTCCGCCGGCGCGCCCTCGGTGAGCCCCGGCCGGCCGAGCCATTCGCGCGCCGCCCAGGCGGTGGCGGAGAGGGCGTCCAGTGCCGGTATCCCGGCCGTCACCAGCTCGGCGACCTCCGCCGCGACCAGGCCGTGCGGCAGGGAACCGCCCGCGTCGGTGCCGACGTAGACCTGGATGCCCGCGTCGTAGGCGGCCCGGACGGTGTCGTAGCGCCGCTCGTGGAGCCGTCGCATGTGCGCCGACCAGCGGGGGAACTTCGCGTCGCCGCCCGCCGCCAGCTTCGGGAAGGTCGCGATGTTGACGAGGGTGGGGACGATCGCGACCCCGCGCTGCGCGAACAGCGGGATGGTGTCCTCGGTGAGGCCGGTGGCGTGTTCGATGCAGTCGATGCCCGCCTCGACGAGGTCGCGCAGCGAGTCCTCGGCGAAGCAGTGCGCGGTGACCCGGGCGCCCAGCCGGTGCGCCTCGGCGATGGCCGCCTCGACCTCGGCGCGCGGCCAGCAGGCCGTCAGGTCGCCGGCGTCGCGGTCGATCCAGTCGCCGACGAGCTTCACCCAGCCGTCACCGCGCCGCGCCTCGCGGCCGACGTACTCGACGAGGTCGGCCGGCTCGATCTCGTGCGCGTAGTTGCGGATGTAGCGGCGGGTGCGCGCGATGTGCCGGCCCGCCCGGATGATCTTCGGCAGGTCCTCGCGGTCGTCGATCCAGCGGGTGTCGGAGGGCGATCCGGCGTCGCGGATCAGGAGGGTGCCCGCGTCGCGGTCGGTGAGGGCCTGGCGCTCGGCCGTCCCGGCGTCGACCGGGCCGTGGGCGTCCAGCCCCACGTGGCAGTGCGCGTCGACGAGCCCGGGCAGGACCCAGCCGGTCACCGTGGTGACCTCGCGGGCGCCGGGCGGGCGCTCGTAGGAGACGCGGCCGCCGACGACCCAGAGTTCGTCGCGGACCTCGTCGGGCCCGACCAGCACCCGCCCCTTCACGTGCAGCACATCGCTCACATCGCTCATGGCGGCACTGTACGCGCGGCCCCCGCCGCGTCAGGAGGCGGAGAGGACATCCAGCAGCCGGTCCACTTCCGCCTCCGTGTTGTACAGGTGGAACGAGGCCCGCAGGAGGCCCGCACGGGCCGACGTGAGGATGCCGGCCGCCTGCAGGGCGGGCTGCCGGTCCGCCAGGCCCGGCACGGAGACGATGGCGGAATCGCCGGGCACGGGCTCGTGGCCGAGGCTCGCGAGTCCGGCGCGGTAGCGGGCGGCCAGGGCGGTGTCGTGGGCGTGCACGGCATCGATGCCGATCCGCTCGATCAGGGCCAGCGAGACCTCGGCCGCGTGGTAGGCGAGGAAGGCCGGGGACTCGTCGAACCGCCGCGCGGAATCGGCCAGTTTCGGCATGGGGCCGTAGACGGCGTCCCACATGGACTCGGCCGCGACCCAGCCGGCGTGCAGTGGGGTGAGGGTCTCCTGGGCCTCCCGCGACACGGTCATGAACGAGGCCCCGCGGACGCTGAGCAGCCACTTGAAGCCGACGGCGACCGTGTAGTCGTACGGCGAGGCGTCGAAGGGGAGCCAGCCCGCCGCCTGGGACGCGTCCACGAGCATCCGGGCGCCGTGCGCCGCCGTCGCCGCGCGCACCGCCGGCAGGTCGGCCTTGCGCCCGTCCGCGGACTGCACGGCGCTCAGCGAGACCAGGGCGGTGTCCGGGCCGACGGCCTCGGCGAGGGACTCCAGGGGTGCGAAGCGCACCTTGAGGTCGTCCCGCACCACGAACGGGTTGATCACGGAAGCGAACTCCCCCTCCGGGCAGAGCACTTCTGCGCCGGAGGGCAGCGAAGCCGCGACGAGGCCGACATGGGTGGACACGGCCGCCCCGACGGCCACCCGGTCGGCGTCCACCCCGACCAGGCGGGCGAAGGAGGCGCGGGAGCGGTTCACGCGGTCGAAGTTGCCGAATCCGGCGGGGATCCCGGCCCCCGCCGCCTCGGCCAGTTCCCTCACCGCGGCGACGGCGGAACGCGGTACGACGCCGCAGTTGGCGGAGTTGAGATAGGTGGTGGAGTGGGCGAACTCGGCACGGGTCGCTTCGGTGATCGAAAGATCCATGCCGTCAACTCTGCGCCAGGAACCACCCAAAGTCCACACTCGATTTTCGCCGGTACACCCCAAGTAATACTTATACGTGGGGGGCGGCGCAGGCCCCGTCGGGCTCGCACGCGCCGGCCGCGGCCGCCGGCTCCGCCACCTCGCGCCCGGCCCAGGCCTGCTCCAGGGCACGGGTGAACACCTCGGCCGGCTGTCCGCCGGAGATCCCGTAGCGGCGGTCGAGGACGAAGAACGGCACGGCGTTCACACCCAGCTCGGCGGCCTCGCGCTCGTCGGCACGGACCTCGTCGGCATGGGCGGAGCCGTCGGCGAGGACGGCGCGGGCCTCCGTCTCGTCCAGGCCGGCCTCGACCGCGAGCGCGATCAGCACCTCGGGGTCGAAGACGGAGCGCTCCTCGCCGAAGTTGGCCCGGAAGGCGAGGTCGAGCAGCTCCTCCTGCCGGCCGCGGGCGTCGGCCAGGTGCAGCAGCCGGTGGATGTCGAAGGTGTTGCCGTGGTCGCGCCCGTCGGTCCGGTACGCCAGCCCCTCGGCGTGGGCACTGGCGGCGACGTGCTCCTCCATGCCGCGCGCCTCGTCGAGGGTACGGCCGTACTTCTTGGCGAGCATCTCCACGACGGGGGCGGTCACACCCTTGGGGCTGTTCGGGTCGAGCTCGAAGGACCGGAAGACGACCTCCACCTCGTCGCGGTGCGCGAACTCGGCCAGCCCCTTGGTGAAGCGGGCCTTTCCGATGTAGCACCAGGGGCACCCATGGACCACGGGAACCAGACCGCCTCTGACCTGCGGAAACAGCGAATCTGAGCAATCGACTCGCTCCCAGGCCTTCGAGACGGACCACCCACGGTGAATGGACCCCGATGGAACGCGAAGACCTCCCCAGCCTGCGTGCGCTGGGCTTCGAAGACGAAGAACTCCAGAGGCTAGGACTCTGGGACCTGGTGACCGGCCACCCTGCCGACTTGGCAGAAATGTACGTCCGCCGCAGTAAGAAGAAGGACACCCTTAGCGCACTGCGGGAACAGGTTCGCCGCATGTGCTGGCACGCTGGCCAAGAGGGTAAGCGAATCCGGCACGTTTGGTTCGAGCAAAAAAGTGCCAGCAAGGCTTACGTCCGGCGCGAGGAGTTCGACAAGGCAACAGCCGCAATCGCTGACGCTGGTCTCTCCAAGACTCTGTACGTCTTCAAGACCAGCCGCCTTTCCCGCCGGGGCATGGGTCAAGTGGGCCTCCTGCTCGACAAGTTCGAAGAGCGTCAGGCACGTATTTACGTCGTGGCAGAAAACATCGATTCCACGCGTAGCCGAATGGTGCTGGCCATCCTCAGCGAGCAGGCGCGGGAACAAGCAAGCGACATCAGCGAGTTCACGAAGATTGGCATTGACGGCAACAAGTCCGATGGCCGCTGGACTGGTGGAGTGACGCCGTATGGCCTGCATTCGCCTCAAGGCACGGGGAGGCTGGGCCACAACCCCCGGGAGTACCCCACAGCGCGCCGTATCGCTGCGTACCTGCTAGACCGCAAGACGCCCGGATGGATTGCTAACACGCTGAACAGCGAAGGAATCCTGACGCGTCACGGCAAGAAGTGGACCGGTCCGGGAATCGTCAGCCTTGCGCACTCCGTCACGTGGGCGGGACTGGTGGCCAACCGGGAAAAGATGCTGGACAAGAACGGTAAGGACGTGGGCAAGTATCACCGGGGCGGAACTCCCCTGCTGGACAGGGCGGGGAATCCCATCTCGTGCGGGGAGGGGGTCATCACGTTCGCCGAACACGTGAAGATCAATGCCATCCTCGCTGAGCGCGCACAGAAGGGCACCAGCATTGGTGACCGAACGCGCGGAAAGCGTGAAATCGTCGCCCTTCTTTCCGGGACGCTGCGCTGTGGTCTCTGCACTGGCCCCATGGCGAACGGCGGAGTCAACTACAGGTGCTACGCGCGGCAGGTCGAAGGGGAATCATCCTGCAAGGGGGTTTCTACCGACCGCAAGCGCGTTGACGCTGCCGTTGAAATCATGTGGCTTAACCACGTGCTCAACCTTTCCCCCGAATCACCAACCATCCACGCCATTGCGAAGGACTGGCTGGCGTACTCCGACCCGGAGAAGGATGCACGTAAGGCTCACGTCAACGCGGCCCTTGAGTCGGCCGTCGGTAGGGAAATGAAGCTGGAGAAAGAGTTCTTCGTGTTCGGCCGGATGGACGAAGAGAAGTACGACCGCCTACGCGAACAGGTGGCAGCGCAAATCGCAGAACTGAAAGCCGAACTGGCAGACCTTTCACGGGAGGCCGACCTTTCCCCTCTGATGGACCCACAATCACTAGCTGAACTTTGGCAAGACGCCGGAATCGGCGGACAGCGCGCACTACTCAAGGCGGCATTGCGAGGCATCACGCTGACTCCACCGAAGTTCCGGGGAGATCGGACACCGATTCTTGACCGACTGGAACCGCACTGGCGAGACGACAGCGTGAACCCGGCGGAAGAATCCGCATGGGATGGATGGGAAGAGCGGCGCACCCAAGGAACGACAGCGAACTAGCTTCCGCCGCTGAGGTTCTGAGCCCCCGTTGGTTACTGACCAGTGGGGGCTTTCCCATGCCCTGAGTGGCCCCCTGAGGGCTTCACGCGCGCTCGCTGGCACCGGAGACCGGCGGACCACTCAGGGGCGCTCAGATGAGGCACCAGAGCTCCGGGTGCGATCGGGGCAGCGGGGAGAGCGAAACTACACCTCTCTACCTGACAAGCAATCAGCCCCACCCTCCTGACCTGCCTAAACAACTCTCTAGTGTAGAAGTGTAGAAACAGACCCCAAACTCATAATCGATAAGAGTTTCCTAGTCCATTACGCAACTCGACCTCAAATCTACATTGCTACACCCGCCCCAAGTTCCCCCCTTTTCGCTGCCCCGTGCAAGTCATTTCATGTGACCCGCATCACACGCCAGCTGTTTTGATGATTTTTTTGGACTCCGAGGCCCGCGCGAAGCGATCGACTCACTAGTTACTTTCGAAGGAACTTTTAGTGTTCTCTCTCGCGGGTCTGCCACTGACAACCGCCCGCCCCAAAAACGCCCGTGCGGGGGTTAATCCGTACGCAGGCCCCAACCTGATGGGTTGAGCGCCCTTACCGAACGTGGCAGATCGGTAAGTGTGACTCCCCGTCGGGTTGGGGCCTTTTCTCATATCTGCCACGAGAAAGACTCGCCATGTCTGCCGAATCTGCTTACCACGCCATGCACCGTCGACTAGACGCAATGAGGCTGCCCGCTAAATATCACCCGTGCGCCTGGTGCCTCTTGACTGCTGACCAGTGGGCGTATCTGTGGAATGACCCGAACGAACGCCACGGGACCGGGCGGGTCCACCGAGTCTGGTCTGAGGACAGCCGCAATTACGTGGCGATGTGCCGAAGCTGTCACAAGCTTATGGACAACGCACACCGGCGGGTGGGGCGCGAAGGACTGGCAGACGCCATAGCCCCGCTTAAGGAGGCCGCATACGCCGCTGTGAGCCCCGAACGTCGCGCCACTGAGGCTCGGGGTCGGGAAGCCAGCGCAAGGGCCGCACACGCCTTTCTAGACGCGCAGGAAATGAAGCCGCGACGAAGCCGGTTGGGCCGTCCCCCCGCCAGTGCTGTCCGCGCTACCCATGCGCTTATGTGCCGTGCCTATGCAAGGGGGCAAGCATGAGTTTTGCCGAGCTTCTCCTAATCGCATTTGTCGCCTTCGCCGTCTACGCACTGATGCGTGGCGTAGGTGTTATCTGACTCCGCTGATTAGACGTCAGCGGTAACGGGGGCTTGGCATGGCCCCCGGCCTTTCGGAAAAGGGGCCCCGGTCATTCTTCAACAGGGTGGCCGGGGCATTTCCCCCACTAAACTTCCCCGCCGTTCCCGGGCTGTCCGATGCCCCGGACCGGTTGAGCGGCGGGGAGCAACGTTAGGGCATCCAAAATGAAGTTTTTCGAAAGTTTTTCAGACCACCTTTTTGCGTCAGCGCAATTGGTCGCGCAGCTGCATCGTGAAAACGTCCGCACAGAGTTTCCGCCCGGCATGGTCGCCGAGGTTCTTTGGCTGGACGCTGCCGAGCTAGCGCAGCTTTACGGCGACACGATGACGGCCAATGAGGCTGTCGCGTATGTGCGGCGCTCCAACCCGAATCACATCCTGCTAACCATCCTGAACGGAGGTAACGACCGTGGCTGAACCTGTGGCAGATCAGAATTCCGCACTACCCGACTCGCCTCCGGATGGACAGGGCGAAGCCACTGAGCCGACTAACGCGAATCGGGAAGCAGCGAAGTACCGCACGAAGCTGCGTGAGGCGGAGGCGAAGCTAGAAGCCACTGAGAAGCGCGTGAATGCCCTCCTGCGCGCTCAGGTCGAATCGCTGGCCGCTAAGGAACTGAGCGTTGCCTCAGACATTTTCGACATTGGTGGGGCCAGCATTGATGACCTGACCGACCCGGAAGGAAACGTCATGTCTGACGCTGTAGACGCTGCCGTTAAAGCGCTACTAGCAAAGCGTCCCGGCCTGCGAAATGGGTCCGCCCCATGGGGTGACGTTGGCGGGGGGCGTCGCGGCTCTATTCCTGACGCTCCGCCAACGATGCTAGAAGCGCTCAAGTTCACGCGCCGCTAGATACAAGAGGAATGGATGAGCGCTAGCGCTGGTGCTCATCCTCCTACAACTGAATATCACCTACCGACTTCCGTAGGTGCTTTTGAGAATCCGCTAGTGCCCCAGGTGGGCGGCGGATTTCTCACGTTTGGGCCTGGTGCCCGCTCCATTCGCTGTCAGGCACAGCGGGCAACTAATTGCGCGGCACTCGCGCTTTCGCTCAAACGCAAAGGTTTTCACGCATGTCTATGTTCACCACTAATGCCGGTACTCAGTCGGTTCTACCGCCGGAGTACGGCGAGCTAGTCACTAAGCCGGTTGAGGCTCTTTCTGTCGCTTACCTGACCGGCACGGCCGTCCGCACTAACACGAACAAGTACCACGTCCCGATTCTCGCGACTGACGTGAGCGTTGGCGCTGTTGCTGAGGGCGCGGAGATTACCCCGTCAGACGCGGCTTTCAACGAACTGGTGGTCATCCCGGCCAAGTTTGCTGGTCTCACTATCGTTTCTCGTGAGCTTGCCGACGACTCCAACCCTTCGGCGGCTGACCAGATTGGTAAGAGCATTGCCCGGCAGATTGCTAACGCTGTGGACAATGCCCTATTCAACGCCCTCTCTGCGCCAAACCCGCCTGGCTTCGCCTCGTTGTCCGGCATTTCTACGGTTTCCGCTCCGGTCGCGTATGCCAACCTTGACCCGTTCGAAGAGGCCATTTCGAAGTCTGAGGCTGCCGGGGGTCGCATTACTGCGTGGGTGACTGGTGCTGCGACGGCGCTTGAAGTTGCGAAGCTTAAGGATGCCAGTGGCAGCAACAAGGGTCTTCTAAACCCTGACCTTACGGCTGAGGGGCGCCGGACCATTCTTGGCCGCCCAGTTGTCATTTCGCCGTACGTTCCGGCGGATGTGGTTTACGGCATCAGTAAGGATGACTTCCTTGTTGTGACCCGCGAGGACACTCGCCTTGACGTCGACCACTCGGCTTACTTCTCGTCTGACCGGGTTGGCGTTCGCGGCACCATGCGCGTGGCGTTCGCCATGCCGGTCGCTGCGGCTCATGTCCGTATCACCAATGCTGCCGCCTAAGCGCTAACGCGCACATGATCTAGCCCCGGTCCCTACCAGTGCGGGGACCGGGGCTTTTATCTTTGCCGAAAGGGGAACCGCGTGACGGAACAATGGGAAGCCACGCAGCGGCTATTCAGCGAGCATGGCGCAGACGCATTGTGCGCCGAGTGCCAGCAGTCACCGGCCTACGTTGCGAAGGCCCCGGAATTTGAGCGGCTGGCCTGCGGGCCGTGTGCTGGCGTGGCCACCTACAGACAGCGATTGGATGACGGCCGCATGGTGGGCCGCTGGTTCTCTCCTCGTTGGGCAAGCAACCTTCCCTTCTGAGAATCAGCCCAAAATGCCGGCGTTCTGCCCCACCCCCTCTCACCAGCGTCTATGCCCCGGCCCTACGACTGCCGCCCCCTTTGCCGCCGCTACGCCCCGGCCCCGTGTTGGCACTCAGACCCTTGGACCAACCATGCCCAGAAAGCCCAAGAAGCCATGCACTCAGCCGGGTTGCAGCGAACTCACGGATGGTGGTCCGTGCGCTGAACATAAGAGGCAGAGAGAACAGCAGCGAGGATCAGCGAGCAAGCGCGGTTATGACGTTGGGTGGCAGCGAAAGCGAAGGGCTTACCTGTACGCGAATCCGTGGTGTGTGATGTGCAGTCGACATGCGAACGTCGCGGACCATTGGCCGTTGAGCCGTAAGCAATTGCTGGCAAGAGGTGAGGTAGCGCCTGATGCGCCAAAGCACTTGAGGCCGTTGTGCACTGCATGCCACAACAAGGAAACGGCTAAGAACCAGCCGGGCGGATGGGCTGCCGAGAAGGCCCAGCCAAAGCCGAATGACGTTCCGCCGTTCTGATCTCCGCCGCATCCCTACCCCCTGGGGGGTGACCCCCTCCCGGCCCTGAAGTCGACCGGCAGGGAGGCAAAGCGCTAGCCCCGGCGCTGTGTGCGTTTTTGGAAGCCCATTCCAACCCCTGAACCCCTATCCATACTTTTAGGAGTCGCCACGTGGCTGACCGATACCGCCCGAAGCCCGCCCTACAGGTGATGCGCGAAGGAAACCCCGGCAAGAAGGCTATTCGGGAAGGCGTGGTGATCCCGCGCGCTGTCCTGATGGAGCCGGATTGGTCGGCCGTCTTCAAGTCGTCGAAGTCTGCCAGCGTGGAAGCCGAGAATGCCCGTTGCCGCGAAATGGCTTCCGAGGAATGGCGGCGCATCGTTCCGATTCTCGAAGTCTCAGCGGGCATTGGCGAAGTGGACCATTCCACAGTCAAGGATCTCTGCGTCTGTGTCGCGCGTATCGACCAGTGCGAGCGTGAGCTTTCTGAGCGGGGACTCATGGTCACCGCTGAGCGAGGAACTGTGAAGAACGGCGCTGCCACGATTGCCGGTCAGTACCGGTCACAGCTTGCCCGCTATATCCGTGAGCTAGGGCTGAGTCCGTCTGCCCGTACTGCGATTACTGCCCCTCAGCCTTACGACGGCGACGACGACATTTGGGATTGACCTACCGACATGCCCCGCACTCGCTGCTTTCCTGGTGGCCGGTGCGGGGCTTTCTGTGTCTCATCCCACGGCGTCAATGGCTGCTGTGATGAGGGACCGAGCCTCAGCCCCGTAGGCGGCAACGTCTTTCAGATTCCCAAATGCCTTGAGGTACAACGCTACGTCACTCGGTTGAGTTTCCTTGATAGCTGCCGACAGGGTTTCCACGTGGACACGCTGGCCATCAAAAATTGTGAAGGTTTCCAACGGCCATGCTTGCCGGGGCGCCGTGAACGGAATGATTCCCAGCGAGATTGAAGGCAGCGCCATCACGGACAGCAGATGACCTAGCTGAGCGGCCATTACTTCAGCGCTGCCGATCCGGTACCGCAAAACTGCCTCTTCAACCAGCACGGCGAACCGGTGGTCACCTTCACGGATTACGTGTGACCGGTCCATACGTGCTTTCACAGCGTCCGACACGTCGTCTGGTGTCCCGCGAAACTGTGCGATGGAGGTCAGCAAGGCAGTTGCGTAACTTGGGGTTTGGAAGAAGCCGGGCACCACGTTGGAGCAATAGACGTGGAATTGCTGTGTCTGCTCGTAGAGCGGTACGCCCGACTCCTGAAGTCGCCTGAGCCCTGTTCGCTGTAGCCGCTTCCACTGGACGTACATGGAATCCGCTTGCCGGTTGGCGGCAATCAAGTCATCGGCATTCCTGGGCACTCCGCATGCTGTGCACCAGGCTCTTATGTCTGCGTCGCTGGGTGGTGTCTTGGCGTGCTCAATTCGCGATGACTTGGACTCGCTCCAGCCGCACCGGACAGCCAACTCACGGCCCGTGATTCCTGCGTCAAGCCTCATTTCCCGCAACCGACCGGCTACGGCTTCTCTGGCTTCTTGGGCGCTAGACGAAGGGGATGACATGAGTTGGCTGCCCGGTTACTCAGATCTTGTATTCGCTGTGCGGGGTGGCTCGCTGCCAGATGGTCTCAAATGCCGAAGCGCACAGCTTCAACGTCTCGGCATCCGTGTTGAGTTCATCCGTGACGTGACTGCCGTCCCCCGCGAAGTGATGCACCCGAAGTAGGTTGCCGTCGAAGAGCCAGAAATCATTGGCGGGCACCAGGAAACCCGTTGCCTGGCTACGTGACAGCCAGCGCACGTCCTCGCCAGCAGCGACGTTGGCCCGTGTCGCGTAATGTTCCCAGCGGATGTACTCGCTGACCGGCTCCGAGACCACACGGGCACGACGAATGGTCACGCCTCTTGCTACGGCATCTGCAATGGTCTGGTGGAACGGGTGCCACCAGGATTCGCGGTCGTTCCAGTCAACGCGTTCCCCGCGCTGCCATGCTTCTAGCCGGGGATTGGTGCCGTAGTCATCTCGCAGTTCCAAATGGACGGCGGATTCACGGGTGTTGGCCAGTAGCTCACTGAACGGCGGAACGCTCGACGGCATCGCACGCTTCCCTGATCATCGGCACCATGCGTGCCGGAATCCTGATGACTTCTTCGCTGTCCGGGATCGTTCCCTTGGCCGGGCTGCTCGCCTCACAGGCCGCGCGGAGTTCAGGGCTTCCCTTCCAACCCTGCAACACCAGTTCTTGCGCTTCTACATCGGCCCAGACGGTAGGGCAGTGTTCGAGGTCGGTGTTCGGGTCAATCCCGATGAACCGTAGCGTCATGACAGCCTCTCTCCGTTGCGGTTTGCCTGAACTTGCATGGCCCATCCTCCAGTTGCTGCGCGGGCAGTCAAGACCGCCTGCAACGAACCGGCGTGCAAGCTCATGCAAGTTTGTGGAGTTCCGGAGGGGTCGACTTTTAGCGTCGTCATCACCACGACTGCACCGAGGGGACGGCGGGACATGGCGGCAACGACCGAGACTGACGCAAGACTTTGGGAGTACGAGACATTTGCCCCAGCGGGCGAGACGTGTCCCTCGTGCCTGAGGCCGGTAAAGAGCCTGGACCGTTGCCGCCGAGGCTCCATCCCCCGCGCATCCGGCCCGGATGTGGTCGTTTACCGGCACGTCGACTGTGAGGACCCCAAGGGTGAGAAGCGCCGGAAGGCTCGGCGGTGACCCGCGCAGTTCTTCGGTACGCCACGCACCGGATCAGCCGGGACCAGGGCGAGAAGGTCGCAGCATCCGCAACGTGCCGCACAAAGGGCTGTGACTGGCTCACAGGGCCCTCGGATGACCCTTCCGCTGTGGAGGTCGCCTGCATGGCGCACACGGGCCGTACGGGGCATCAGGGCTTCGCCCGGCGGTTTGAGGACGTGGCCCTTGTCGAACGAATCGAGGGAACCTGACCCGCATGGTTTCCCATCCCTTCCGTGATCGCGGCGGTGCGAGGCGGTAGGGGTGGGAGGACAGACCCGGCCGGTTGGGTCACGCCGAAAGCCCGGCCGACCGGACGGCGACACTCCCGACCGGACAAGCCCAGGGCAGGGACAGGCCGTGTCCCGTCTGAGTTGACGTGCTCAGGCTCTCGCCCCGGTCCGCCCTCGTAGGCGGGGTGCCACTTCTCTCGGGATGCGGTGAGGGTGTCGCTGTAGGCCCCGTCTGTGTGCTGCCCCCGTGGCGCCATGGGCGGGGCTTCGTCCGGTCCGCCAACCGGTGCTGTGGCAAGGGTCAGTTGGAGCTTGATCCTCGCGGGTCAGAGGTCACGCGCTAACCTGGTGTTCCCTTGGTTCACGGGCAGGCGATGTCGCTCCAGATCTCGACGCGCATGGTCCTTCTTCTCTCCGGGGTCGATGACGAGACGGTTTGCTGTTCAACCATCAGTGGTTCGAACCATCCGCCCGCCCGTCCCATTCCCCGGACACCGCGGGGGCGGCCATGGCGTCGAGGTCGGCGGGGTGCGCGGTCCTGACCACGGGGACGGGGGAACGCGCCGGGAACCCGGGCGGTTCCCGGCGCGTCGGGCATGGATCCCCGCGTGTCTACTTCTTCAGCCAGGCCTGCATCATCTTCTGCGCGATCGGCGCGGCCAGCTTGCCGCCGCCGATCTCGGAGCGGTCGGTGTCGGAGTTCTCGATCACCACGGTCACGGCGATCTGCTTGCCGTTCGCCTTGCCGTACGAGGTGAACCAGGCCAGCGGCGCGAGGCTGTTGTTGACGCCGCGCTGGGCGGTGCCGGTCTTGCCGCCCACCTCGGCGCCCGACACCTGGGCCGGCTTGCCGCCGCCCTCGGTGGCGACCGTGCGCATGGCGTCGCGGATCATCGAGGCCGTCCGCTCCTTCATGACTTGCTGGGACTTCGGGTCCTTGAAGCTCTCCAGCACGTTGCCGTTGGCGTCGGTGACCTCGGAGACCATGTGCGGGGCGACGAGCTTGCCGCCGTTCTCGACCGCGGCGGTGACCATCGCCATCTGGAGCGGGGTGGCCTGGACGTCGAACTGGCCGATGCCCGTCTGTGCGACCTGGTCGACCGACATCTTCTTGGACGGGTACTTGCTCGGCGGGTTGGTGCGGACCGGGGTGTCGATCTGGGTGTTGAAGCCGAGCTTCTCGGCTGTCGCGCGCATCTTGTCCTGGCCGAGCTTGGAGGCCAGCTCGGCGAACACGTTGTTGCAGGACAGCCGCAGGGCGGTGCGCACGGAGACGTTGTTGCAGGCCGCGGAGCCGGCCTCGCTGGGCAGTGCGGTGCGTGTGCCGGGAATCGTGTAGGGGTCGGGGATGCCGGTCTGCTGGTCGATGTCGGTGACCAGGCCGTTCTCGATGGCCGCGGCCAGGGTGACCAGCTTGAAGGTGGAGCCGGGCGCCTGGGGCTTGCGCAGCGCCACGTTCTCCATGGCCTTGCCCTTGTCGGCGGAGAGCTGGTCCCAGGCCTTCTGGTCGGTGGCACCGGCGATGCTGCCCGGGTCGAAGGAGGGGTTGTTCACGACGGCGAGGACCTCGCCGGTGACGGGGTCCAACGCCACGGCGGCACCCTGCTTGCCGTGGAGCGCGTCGTAGGCGGCCTTCTGCACGTCCTTGTCGATCGTGGTGAGGACGTTGCCGGGGTCGGCCCGCTTGTTGGTGAGCATGTCCATCACGGTCTTCAGCCGGCTGTCGGAGCCGTTGAGGACGTTCTTGTAGACGCCCTCCAGCATGCTGGTGCCGTAGGCCTGGGAGCTGTAGCCGGTGACCGGCGCGTAGAGCGGGCCGTCGACATAGGTCCGCTTGTAGCCGAAGTCCTTGCCGCCGGTCTTCTCCGAGCCGGTGATCGCCTCCCCGCCCACGATGATGTTGCCCAGCGGGTTCTCGTACTGCCCGATGAGATTGCGGCGGTTGTGCTTGTCGTCTGCGAGGGCCTGGCCTTGGTACGCCTGCACCCAGGTGACGCGGACCAGCAGGGCCAGCACCAGGAGCAGACAGAAGACCGACGCACGCCTGATCGTCTTGTTCATCCCCCGGAAGGACGTCCCGAGGGCTCCAGGCGTTCCGCTCTGCCCCGATTGTGGTCGAGTTCTCAGCCTTTCTTCATGACGAAGCCCCCCTCGTAGGCGGCGATGACCGCCTGGGTGCGGTCGCGGGAGCCGGTCTTGGTGAGGACCGACGCGACGTGCGTCTTGACCGTCTGCGGTCCCACCCCGAGGCGTTCGCTCATCTCGTGGTTGGACAGCCCGGTGGCCATCAGGCTCAGTACGTCGGCCTCCCGGTCGGTCAGCCTGGCGACCCAGGGGGCGGTGGCGGGTGCGGTGGCCGCCGCGTGCGCGGCGGCGAGGGAGCGGACGGCGGCAGGGAAGAGCAGCGAGTCGCCGCGGGCGACGAGTCTGACCGCACCGATCAGCTCGTCGGGGTCGGCGCGCTTGAGGAGGAAGCCGGCGGCTCCGGCGCGCAGCGCGTCGTAGACGTAGGCGTCGTTCTCGAAGGTGGTGACGACCACGATCCGGGGCGGCTCGGCCATGGTGGCGAGGATCTGCTCGGTGGCCCGGATGCCGTCGATCTCGGGCATCCGGACGTCCATCAGCACCACGTCGGGGGCGAGGGACCGCACGAGCGGGACCGCCTCGGCGCCGGTGGCGGCCTCGCCGACGACCTCCAGGTCGGCCTCGGCCTCCAGGATGACCCGCAGCGCGGTGCGGACCATCCGCTCGTCGTCGCAGAGCACGATGCGCAGCGGCGGCCGGGCCGCCGGTGCGGCCCCGGTCATCGGTCGCCTCCGGCCAGCGGGAGGACCGCGCTCAGCCGCCACCGGTCCCCGTACGGTCCGGCCTCGACCCCGCCGCCGAGCAGTGCGGCCCGCTCCTGGGCGCCGCGCAGCCCGCGGCCCCCGCCGGTGCGGGGCTCCCCTCCCCCGGGTGGGGCGGGCGGATTGGTCATGGTGATCTCCAGTTCTCGCTGTGCGGTGTCGTGTCCCGCCCGGACCCGGATGCGCAGGTCCACCGGGCCCGTGCCGTGGCGCAGGGCGTTGCTGAGGCCTTCCTGGACGATCCGGTAGGCCTCGCGTGAGGTGATCTCCGGGAGCCGGGCCCAGTCCCCCGCGGGCCCGGGGTCCTGGTCCGCGGTGATGGTGGTGCCCGAGGCCCGGGTGCGGGCCAGCAGCCCGTCGAGGTCGACGGCGAGCGTCGGAGCGGGGGCGGTCCCGCCGTCCGGCCGGGCCGGGTCCCCTTCGCGCAGCAGGCCCAGTACTGCGTCCAGTTCGCCCACCGTCCGCCGGGTGGTGTCCTCGATCGCGGTGAGCGCCTCCCGTACGAAGTCGGGGTCGCGCTCCAGCATCCGCCGGGCGGCGGCCGCCTGGAGGGTGACGGCGCTGAGCGCGTGCCCCACCGCGTCGTGCAGCTCGCGGGCCAGCCGGTTGCGCACGGCCAGGTCGGCGGCCCGCTCCTCGGCCGCCGCGAGCCGGTCCGCCGCCGTGGGCCCGAGCAGTAGGGGCGCCAGCCGGGCCAGCAGCGCCCCGGCCCCGGCCGCGCACAGGGCGAGTGCGGCCAGCAGGCCGATCCCGAGGAGGGGGGCCGTGTACGGTTCGGCGCCCGTGGTGAACCACCCGAAACCCAGCCGGGCTTCGCGCAGTCCGCTCACGAAGGGCAGCACCAGCAGCACCAGGGCCATGGGCGGCACCGCCAGGGTCATCCCGCTGACGAGCGCTCCGACCCCCAGGTGCAGGGTCCACCAGGCCGATGCCCGCCCCCGCGCCGCCCAGGACCGCGCGGGCCCTTCGGCGAGCCGCTCCCCCGGCACCCCGCACATGACCCGCACGGCGGTCACCGACAGCGGCCGGACCAGCCCGTACACCCCGGTGACGGCGGCCAGCGGCAGCGCCGCGGCGTAGGCGGCGAGGGACAGGGGGAGGGAGGACAGGGCGTTGGCTCCGCCGGCCGCCGTGCCGACCCCCACCGTCGCCAGGAGGAAGTACGGCATCAGCAGAGCCCCGCCGAGGATCTGGTGGACCCACCGCAGCCGGGCGCGCGCTCCCAGCAGCCGCCCCAGGCCGTCGCGCATCAGCTCTCGCGTCGGGATATGAGGAACCGGATCAGGACGGCGGTGGCGAGCGATCCGGTGACCATCTGGCCAGCGTAGATCAACCGGGCGATGCCGGACGCCCCTTCACCGCCGTCCAACTGCGGCCCCAGAGAGGCGATCAGCACCCAGGACCCCCAGGCCAGGGTCGCTGCGGCGCCGACCCAGGTGAGGCCGAGCGGCCACCGTGCCCGCAGTGCCCCGCCGCGGGCCAGGAGCAGCGCTCCCGCTCCAGCGGCGAGCGCGCACACCGCCTGGGCCACGGAGCCCACGGCGCTCTCCACCGAGTGCGCCTCGGCCCGCCCGCCGCTCAGCCCGGTGGTGCCGCCGAAGGCCCAGTAGGCGAACATCGCGGCCACGGCCAGGGCGCCCGAGGCCGCGGCTGCCGCCACCACCCCCGTGGGCGACGGCAGCCGCTCTCCCAGCACGCCCTGCCACCGCCGGCCCCAGCGCTTGCGCGCGTAGGGCACGAACAGTGCTGCCAGCGCGAGTCCTTGGACGGTGAATCCCGTGTAGACGACGATGAAGACCCAGGAGTCCAGGAAGGGCTGCTGCGCGGCCGCCGCCTCCGGGGCGGTCCCGAAGCCCAGGGCCCGGACGAGCAGCTGGCCCGGGAACCCGAGGAGGATCGGGGTCAGCAGGCCCGTGGCCGTGAACACCGGAACGGCCAGTGTCCAGGCGGGCGTTCTCAGCCCCCAGGGTCTGGTGAGCACCAGGACGAGCAGGATCACGCACGCGTCCATGGCCAGCGTGACGGCATTGGCCACCGTGAGGAACAGGCCGGCTTCCAGCAGCACGCTGCCGTCCGGTATCCCGATCCGGCTGCCGGACAGCCAGGCGGCTTTCAGCGCCAGGTACGGCACCGTGGCCGCCAGGGCCACCGCCGTGAGGATGTGCCTCCCGGCCCCCGGCGGGGGAGCGGAGGACTGCGGTGCCTGCGTCGTGTGAACGGCTCGTGTGGTCATGCCCCAACGGTCCCGTGTACGACGGCCCGCCACCTCCCCCGCAAAGGGGAACCGCCTCCCCCGTGCGGGGGAGGAACCACCGGCCCCGGGTGTCACACGCACCCGCCGCCCACGGCGTCACGCGCGCCGTCCCACGCACCGTCACATGCGGCGCGTCACCACCGACAGCCGGTCGCGCGCCTCGAACAGCGCGGCCTTGATGACCTGCTCGTGCCCCGGCGTCAGCCGGGCCACCGGCACCGAGCAGCTCACCGCGTCCCGGGCGGGCGTCCGGTACGGCACGGCCACCCCGAAGCAGCGCAGCCCGAGGGTGTTCTCCTCCCGGTCCACCGCGTACCCCTGCTCCCGCACCAGCTCCAGCTCCTCGATGAGGTGCTCCCGGTCGGTGATGGTGTGCTCGGTGACCGCCTCCAGCCGCCGCGGCAGCAGCGCCCGTACCTCCGCGTCCGAGTGGGTGGCGAGCAGCGCCTTGCCGAGCGCCGTCGAGTGCACGGGCAGCCGCCGCCCGACCCGGGTGAAGGGCCGCAGGTAGTGCTGGGACTGCCGGGTGGCGAGGTACACCACGCTCGTCCCGTCGAGTCGGGCCAGGTGGATGGTTTCCGTCGTGTCGTCGGAGAGCCGGTCCAGGGTGGGCCGGGCCGCGGCGACCACCTCGTCCCCGTCGATGTACGAACTGCCGACCAGCAGGGCCCGTACGCCGATGCCGTACCGCGTGCCCGTCGCGTCCGTCTCCACCCAGCCCAGGTTCACCAGCGTGCGCAGCAGCATGTAGAGGCTGGACTTGGGCAGGGAGAGGTCGCTTTGGATGTCGGCCAGGCTGTGCAGCCCCGGCCGGGCCGCGAAGTGCTCCAGCAGCAGGACGGTCCGGACCGCCGATTTGACCGGCGCCGCCTGGGCAGGGATCCCCGACTCGGTCGTCGTCATACGCCTGCTTCCCCTCTGGTCGCCTCTTGTCACGCGGAGGACCCCGGAAATAGAGTCCGCAGCAGATGTGATCATTCATCCACCGGAACCGCGTTCAGAATACTGAACGATCCAGGAGGCAGTGGGCCATGACAACGACACCAGTCTGGAGTGTGGACCCCCGCACCGGGAAGCAGCGCGAGCAGGTTGCGGTGGAGGCCACGTCCCGCGAGGTGGACGAAGCCGTACGGGCCGCCCATGCCGCCCGCGGCCCGCTCGCGGACGCCGCCGTCCGCGCGGCCTTCCTGCGCACCGCCGCCGCACTCCTCGACGAGGCCGCGCCCCACGTCATCGAGGCCGCCGACGCCGAGACCGCGCTCGGCCCGGGCCGGCTCACCGGCGAACTGGCCCGCACCACCGGCCAGCTGCGCGCCTTCGCCGACGCCGTCGACGAGGGGTCCTACCTCGACGTCCGGATCGACCGCGCCGACCCCTCCCTCAGCCCGCCGCGCCCGGAGCTGCGCCGCTACAAGGTCCCGCTCGGCGTGGTCGCGGTCTATGCCGCCTCCAACTTCCCGCTCGCTTTCTCCGTCCCCGGCGGGGACACCGCGAGCGCGCTGGCCGCGGGCTGCCCGGTGGTGGTCAAGGCGCACCCCGACCACCCCGCCACCTCCGAGCTGTGCGCCTCGCTGCTGCGCCGGGCGGCCGTCGCGAACGGGCTCCCGCCCGAAGTGGTGGCCGTGGTCCACGGGTTCGACGCCGGCCTGGAGCTGATCCGCCACCCGCTGGTCGCCGCCGCCGGGTTCACCGGTTCCATCCGGGGCGGACGGGCGCTGTTCGACGCCGCCGCCGCGCGGCCCGTGCCCATCCCCTTCCACGGCGAACTGGGCTCCCTCAACCCCGTCGTGGTCACCCCGGCCGCGGCCGCCGAGCGCGCCGAGGAGATCGGCGCCGGCCTCGCGGCCTCGGTCACCCTCGGCGTCGGCCAGTTCTGCGTGAAGCCCGGCCTCGTCCTGGTGCCCGACGGCGCGGACGGCGACCGGCTCGCCGGCGAGCTGACCAAGGCGCTCGGCGAGACCGAGCCCGGGGTGCTGCTCGATCACCGGATGCGGGAGAACTTCGTCGCCGGGGTGCGCCAGCGGGCCGCGCTGCCCGGCGTCGAGGCCCCCGTCACTCCGGGGTCCGGCGGCGACCACACGGTGGGTGCGGGCTATCTGACCGTGCGGGCCGAGGACCTCCTCGCGGGCGAGGGACACGACCTCCTCCTGGAGGAGTGCTTCGGCCCGGTCACCGTCGTCGTCCGGTACGCCGGCCAGGGCGAGGCGGGCGCGGTCCTCGGGCGGCTCGGCGGGAACCTGAGCGCCACCCTCCAGCTGTCCGCCGCCGAGACCGAGGGTGCGCCGGGCCCGGCCGCCGAACTGATCGGACAGGTCACGGGGCTGGCGGGCCGGATCGTGGTCAACGGCTGGCCGACCGGGGTCGCGGTGGCCCCGGCCCAGCACCACGGCGGCCCGTATCCGGCCGCGACCTCGCACTCCACCTCGGTGGGCGGCACGGCGATCGAACGCTGGCTGCGTCCGGTGGCCTACCAGTCGGTCCCGGACGCCCTCCTCCCGCCCGAACTCCGCGAGGCCAACCCCCTGAACCTCCCCCGCCGCGTGACGGGCGACTGAGCGGAGCACTCCGCCGCATCCGGTCCTGCACCCACGCCACCGCGCGACCCGAGCGGCCGCCGTCCTGACCCAGGACGGCGGCCGCTGCCTCGTGGGGCGCGGCGGGAGTGCCGACCGCCACCGGCGCACCCGTCGGCGCCGTGCCCGCCGACGCGCGTCCTGCGCCGCCGGCTCACGCGCACCGTCCGCACGGCGCTCGGCATCGCGCTCGGCGTGTGCGGCCTGCTCGCCTTCGTCTTCGGCCTCGTCGTGTTCGTCCTGGGGTCGGACATGATGGACGACTGGTTCACCATCGGCGTGGCGGCCCGGGGTGCGGCAGCGGTCTTCCGTCTCGACCTCCGCCCCTGACACCCGGCAAGCCGCGGCCCGATCCGCACCCGGCGCGGAAATATCGCCCGAGGGTAAGGGAACGGCAAAGCACCTCCGGTCGTTCTCCGGGCATGACCGCTATGACCCCTGGATCCAACCTGCCGCTCAATGCCGTCCGCGTGACGGTGGACGTGGCTGCGCCGGTGCGGCTCGACGTGTCCGCGCTGCTGCTCACGGCGGACGGCAAGGTGCGCTCCGACGCCGACTTCATCTTCTTCAACCAGCCCAGCGGGCCCGGTGTCACCTACCGTTCCGGTGGGGGCGCGGCGCCGGACTCGGTCACCGTGGACACCTCCGCGGTGCCCCCGGGCATCGAGCGGATCGTGGTCACGGCCAGTCCGGACGCCGCCGGGCAGACGTTCCAGGGCATCGAGCCCACCGCCACCGTGCGCGACGCCGACGGCGGCACGGTGATCGCCTCGTTCACCCCGCCGCAGCTGGCCACCGAGACCGCGCTCGTCGTCGTGGAGATCTATCTGCGCGGCGGCGCGTGGAAGGTCCGGGCGGTCGGCCAGGGGTACGCGAACGGCCTCGCGGGCATCGCCACCGATTTCGGGGTCAGCGTGGACGAGGAACCGCCTCCCGCCGCCGTCGCCCCGCCCGCCCCCGCGGCGCCCGCGGCGCCCCCCGCTGCGCCCGCCCCGCCGGTCACCCACCAGCCCTCCCCCTGGCTGACCGCCGGCGCCGGCGCCCCCGCCCCGGTCACCCCGGCCCCCGCTCCCGCGCCCGCCGCGCCCCCGGCCGCCCCCGCCGCACCGCCCGCCGCAGGCAAGATCAACCTGGACAAGGGCCGGGTCAGCCTCCAGAAGAACCAGACCGTCTCGCTGGTCAAGGGCGGCCGCCCGCTGCTCTCCCAGGTCAAGATGGGCCTGGGCTGGGAGCCCGCCTTCGCCGGCCGGGACATCGACCTCGACGCGTCCGTCATCGCCTACGGCCCGCAGCGCAACCACATCGACAGCTGCTACTTCGGCAAGCTGTCCATCCTGAACGGCGCCATCAAGCACTCCGGGGACAACCTCACGGGTGAGGGCGCGGGCGACGACGAGGTGATCGTCGTCGACCTCGGCCGGCTTCCCGCCGACGCCACCGGCCTGGTCTTCACGGTCAACTCCTTCTCCGGGCAGAAGTTCACCGATGTGGCCAAGGCCTACTGCCGTCTGATCGACGCGGCGAGCGGCGAGGAGCTGGTGCGCTTCGACCTCACCGGTGCCGAGCCGCAGACGGGTGTGATGATGGCGAAGCTGATCCGTCAGTTCTCCGGCGAGTGGGAGATGACGGCCATGGGTGAGTTTGTGAAGTCGCGCACAGTGCGCGGCATGGTCAAGCCCGCCGCCCAGGCACTCTGAGCAGGTGGGCGGGCACGGGCGGCCACCGGAGCGGATCGCGGGTGATGGATGCCACGCGTAATCCGTGGGTGGCTGTCAGTGCCCGCCCGTAGCCTTGGAAGCATGCACGAGACACTCACGCCCGCGGGGCCCGCCCGCCCGTCCGCCGCCGAGGCGAACGAGGCGATACGGCACCTCGTGGAGACCCGGGTGGACGGCGAGTGGCCTTCCGAGGCGTATGAGTTCCTGCTCGCCGAGTGGGCCGAGGCCTCCCGCGCGGAGGTTTCCCCGGCCCAGTGAGGCCCGCGATCCCGGCCGGGCGGGGCGTCAGTGTGCGCGCCGCCACGGCCCGGTGATGGCCAGCATGATCCCCGGGTCCTGGATGTTCGCGTACAGGGTCCGCCCGTCCGGCGAGAAGCAGACGCCTGTGAACTCCGCGTACTCGGGCTCCTCCGGCGTCCCGATGTTCAGCTCGTTGCGCGCCAGCGGGTAGGTGCGGCCGGATTCGGTCGCACCGAAGAGGTGCTGCAACCCCGAGCCGTCCTCCGCGATGACCAGGCCCCCGTACGGCGACACGGTGATGTTGTCGGGGCCGTCGTAGCCGCCGTCCACCGACGGGTCCGCGTTCACGCCGATGAGGACGGTCAGCCGGATCGTGCGCCGCTTGGGGTCGAAGAACCAGACCTGGCCGTCGTGCGCCGCGCCCGGGCTCTCCTCACGGGCGTAGGAGGACACGAAGTACGCGCCGCCGTCGGCCCACCACATGCCCTCGAGCTTGCGTCCGCGCGTCACCGCGTTGTCCGCGAACTGCTTGCGCGTCGGTACGGTCCGCGCGTCGCGGTCCGGCACGTCCACCCAGTCGACGCCGTAGACGGTGCCGGTCCTCGTGGCTCGCGAGAGGTCGTCGACGAACCGGCCCGAGCTGTCGATGCACTTGGCGGCCTGGAGCACGCCCGCGTCGGCGGCGAGCGTACGGAGCCTGCCGCGCCCGTGCCGGAAGCCGCGGGGCGGGGTCCAGCGGTAGAGCAGCCCGTTGGGGCCGGAGGCGTCCTCGGTCAGGTACGCGTGGCCCTGCCGCGGGTCGATGACCACGGCCTCGTGGTCGTAGCGGCCGAAGGCCTTGACCGGGCGCGGGTCGCGGTTGGCGCGGCGGTCGTGCGGGTCGACCTCGAAGACGTAGCCGTGGTCCTTGGTCATGCCGTTCTTCCCGGCGAGGTCGGAGTTCTCCTCGCAGGTCAGCCAGGTGTCCCAGGGGGTGGCGCCGCCCGCGCAGTTGGTCGACGTACCCGAGATGCCCACCCATTCGGCGACCTCGCCGCCGCGCCGGACCTCGACGACCGTGCATCCGCCGGCAGCGGCCGGGTCGTAGACGAGGCCCTCGGTGAGCGGGACGGGGCGGGCCCAGTTCGCCCGCTTGCCCTTGAGTTCGTGGTTGTTGACGAGGAGGGTGACGCCGCGGTGGCCCTCGAAGGCCGCGGTCCCGTCGTGGTGGGACGGGGTCGTCTCACCGGACTCCAGCGTCGTGACGCCGCTGTGCGTGATCACGCGGTAGCGGAAGCCGGCGGGGAGGGCGAGGATGCCGGCCGGGTCGGGGACGAGCGGGCCGTAGCCGGGCTCACAGGGCCGCCCGTGCTCGTCGCGGCCCGTGCCCTCCTCGGCCGCGAGCGCGCCCGGAGCGGTGGCGAGGGCGCCGACCGTCCCGGTGAGCGCGACTCCCGCGCCGGCGATGACGGTACGGGCGGTGAAGTCTCTACGGCTGAGCGGCATCGGCATCGGGTCTCCTGGGGTGGGGAGTGGTGCGCCTGTCGTGCGGTCGTCGGCGCACACGCTCCCGCCCGCACATGAACGGCGGCTGAATTACCCACGAAGAGAACCGGCCCCTTGCCGGTGGGCGTCAATGGCCAACTCCGGCCCATGAACGGCGCATTGTCGCCGACCCGGCGGGCGGGCCCGGCTCAGGGCCTGCGGGAGCGCGCCTTGAATGCGGCCTTGCGGGCCTCCTTGGCCGTCTTCCGGTCCGGGTGCAGCCGGCCCATCGCCTCCAGGACCTGGGCCGTCGACGGGTGCTCGACGCGCCACACCTGGTCGAAGAACCCCGCGTGATGCGCGGTCAGGGTCTCCATCAGGAGGGGCAGCTCCTCGGTCTCGCCGTCCGCGGCGAGCTGCGCCGCGATCGTGTCGACGGTCAGCCAGAACACCATCTCCGGGGCGGGCGGCGGTACGTCGGCCACCCCGTGCTCCGCCAGCCAGACCCGGGCGAGCCCGCCGAGCTCCGCCTCGTGCAGCACCGAGCGGACCGCCGGCTCGGCCTCCGGCCCGGCCAGCGCGAGGGCCTGCTGGCAGCGCAGCCGTCGCAGCGGGCCGCCCTCGTCGTCCCCGCGGGCGGCGGCGAGAAGCTCGGCGACGGCGGCGAGCAGGTCGCGGCCCGCCAGCCACTGCTCGATCTCGGCCTGCGCGGCGTGCTCGGGGTAGGAGGCGACTGCGTCGAGGAGTGCGTCGGCGCCCTTGCCGGCCAGTTCCCCGACGGCAGGGGCGTCAACTCCCGCTTCCAGCATCCGGGCGCGGATGCCGTAGAGGCCGAGCGGGGTCAGGCGGACCATGCCGTAGCGGGAGACGTCCGCGTCGTCGTCCTCGCGCCCGGCGCGCGGGCCGTCCTCGTCCGCCTGCGCCATGAGCTCCTCGTCGACGGGCCGGAACTCCACCAGTCCGATCGGCTCCAGCTGCCGGAACTGGTCGTCGAGGCGCATCATCGCGTCCGAGACCTGCTCCAGCACGGCGTCGCTGGGCTCACCCATAGTCTCGGGCGCCACCAGTGAAGCGGCCAGCACCGGAAGCGGAATCGGTCGGTCGACGCCGCCGGTCCCGGAGACGGTGAGCAGGTAGAGGTTGGCCAGGACCCCATCGAGCACGTCCGCCTCGCGGCCCGGGTTCCAGTCCAACCGGTCGAAGTCGATCTCCCCGCCGGCGTCCAGCGCGTCGACCAGGTCCTCCAGGTCGGGCACCGCCGCGTCGGCGAGCACCGCCTCCAGGGCCGCCCGCCACAGGTCGAGCACGTCGCCGGGCGTTCCGCCCGTCACCAGTGCCAGGTCCTCGCCGGGCGCGGCCGTGCCGTACGGCTCCTCTCCGGCCCCGGGGGCGCCCTCGGCGTCCCCGTCCGTGTCCTCCTCGGGCTCGGTCACGTCCACCAGCCCGGTGTCCACGGCCACCCGCCAGGCCTGGCTCGCCTGCCCGGGGGCGTCCTCGTCGCCGGCGTCGAGGCCGAGGTGGGCGGCGGCGTCGGGCAGCTGCTCGGCCGCCAGTTCACCGCCGACGCCGACGCGGGTTCCGGGGCCGGCCCAGCGGGCCAGACGTACGGCGCGCGCGAACAGCGGGGCGCCCAGGGCGCCGCGTGCCAGCTCCGCATCGGAGTGCAGCCGTACCGGCGGCAGTGTGGGGTGCGACTCAGCGGACATGGGGCGGCTCTCCTCGCGGACGCGGTGGTGACGGGCGGACCGTGACGGTCCGGCCGGGCGGCCGGACCGTCATACACGCCCGAAAACCGGTGACATGGCCGACATGACGGGGCAGTGCGGGCATGGCGGATGTGGCGCAGATGACAGCCATGGCCGTCTTACGGCGACCCAGCGTAGACGCATATCGGGCGCCCCCGACGGGTCATCGGCTTTGGTTCATCCCACAGTCAGCCGCCGTCTCCCCTGGAGGGCTTGACAACTTTGCTGGCAACACAGGAAATTGACGCGCGTAGACGTTCGGGGGCTGACCAACCCCCCGCAGATCCCGCTGTTCGCAGCCTCTCCTTACCCCTCTCCCACACCGGAGTTTCCTGACCATGCGCTCCTCGCATCCCCGCTCCGCCGCCGTCGCGGCCCTCGTCGCCTCCGCGCTGGCCACCGGCCTGCTCGCGGGCTCCGCCGACGCGGCCGAGGGCGCGGCGTCCGCCGACCCGGTACGCATCCACGACATCCAGGGCACCACCCGGATATCCCCGCTCAACGGCAAGCAGGTCGCCGATGTCGAGGGCATCGTGACGGGCGTGCGGGCCTACGGCTCGCGCGGTTTCTGGATCCAGGACCCCGACGCCGACGACAACGCCGCGACCAGCGAGGGCGTCTTCGTCTTCAGCAACTCGGTGCCGACCGTCGCCGTCGGCGACGCGGTCAAGGTCTCCGGCACGGTCGGCGAGTACATCCCCGGCGGCGTGAACTCCGGCAACCAGTCGGTGACCCAGATCTCCAAGCCGACGGTCACCGTGGTCTCCTCCGGCAACGCGCTGCCCGAGGCCGCCGCGATCAACGAGTACACGGTGCCCGCCGAGTACACCCCGGCCGGCGACCCGGCCGCCGGCGGCAGCATCAACGGCCTGGCCCTGGAGCCGTCGCGCTACGCCCTGGACCACTACGAGTCACTCGAGGGCATGAACGTCAAGATCGGCACCTCGCGCGTCGTCGGCGCCACCGACCCGTATGCGGAGCTGTGGGTCACGGTCAAGGGCTGGGAGAACGCCGCCAAGCGCGGCGGCACCGTCTACGGCTCCTACGAGTCCCAGAACACCGGCCGCCTCCAGATCCAGCAGCTCGCGCCCCTCGCGCAGCAGCCCTTCCCGGTGGCCAACGTCGGCGACAAGCTGACCGGTACCACCGAGGGCCCGCTGGACTTCAACCAGTTCGGCGGCTACACGCTGGTGGCCCGCACCCTCGGCACCGTCAAGGCGGGCACCCTCGCCCCCGAGAAGACCAAGCCGCAGGCCGAGCAGGAGCTCGCGGTGGCCACGTACAACGTCGAGAACCTCGACCCCACCGACCCCCAGGAGAAGTTCGACGCGCTGGCGAAGGCGGTCGTCGAGAACCTGGCCTCCCCCGACGTCCTCGCCCTGGAGGAGATCCAGGACGACAACGGCGCCAAGAACGACGGCACCGTCTCGGCCGAGCAGACGCTCACGAAGTTCACCACGGCCATCGCGGCGGCGGGCGGCCCGGCCTACCAGTGGCGGACCGTCAACCCGGAGGACAAGAAGGACGGCGGCGAGCCCGGCGGCAACATCCGCCAGGTGTTCCTCTTCAACCCGGCGCGGGTCTCCTTCACCGAGCGCGCCCCGGGCGACGCGGTGACGGCGACCGGCGTCGTCACGGAGAACGGCAAGACCCACCTGACCCACTCCCCCGGCCGCGTGGATCCCGCGAACCCGGCGTGGGCCGACAGCCGCAAGCCGCTCGCCGGCGAGTTCACCTTCCGCGGCAAGACGGTCTTCGTGATCGCCAACCACTTCGGCTCGAAGGGCGGCGACGAGGGCCTGACCTCGCACCACCAGCCGCCGCTGCGCTCCTCGGAGACCAAGCGGCTGCTCCAGGCGCAGGCCGTGAACGGCTTCGTGAAGCAGATCCTGGCGGAGGACAAGAACGCCAACGTCGTCGTCCTCGGTGACATCAACGACTTCGAGTTCTCGGCGACCACGGACGCTCTGGCGGACGGCGGGGCGCTGTACCCGGCGATCAAGTCGCTGCCGAAGGCCGAGCGGTACTCGTACGTCTACCAGGGCAACGCGCAGGTGCTGGACCAGATCCTGACCAGCCCGGCGATCAAGAAGTTCACGTACGACAGCGTGCACATCAACGCGGAGTTCGCCGCCCAGAACAGCGACCACGACCCGCAGGTGCTGCGCTTCCGCCCGTAACACCGGGGCCAGGAGCAGCAGGGGCCCGGCCGCCGGCCCGGCCGGGCCCCTGCCACGATCCCGCCATGCTCTTCCGCCCCGCCACCCGCCGGGACCTGCCCGCCGTGCTCGGAGGGGTCGGCGGAGCTGATGCGGCAGACCGCGAAGCGGGCCCGCGGGCGCGGTTGCGGCTTGGTCCGGCTCACCGGCAACAAGCGGCGCACGGCGGCCCACCGCTTCTACGAGCGGCTGGGCCTTCGCGCCCAGCCCCGAGGGCTTCGAGCTGTCCCTCGGCCGGCCGTGTGGAGGCCGTCCCGGGCGAGATGAGGCCTTTCGGCCCTGGCGTGACGCTCGCCACATCTCCACCGAATCGACCGGTTGTGGTGTTGAGTGTCTGCACGCCCGATCTTGTCCCGGCCCGGCCCGGCCCAGCCCGGCTCGCACCGCCCGGACCGCCCGCACCGCCCGCTCCCCTGGAGGATCCTGGTGTTCCCCTCGATCTCCCTCGCCCAGGAAATCGGCCTCGCCGTCCTGCTCGTGGCAGCGCTCGTCTGGGTGGCCGGCCTGGGCCACATGCTGTGGGGCAGCCGCTTCCGGCAGCCGGAGCCCGTCGCCTCCGAGGCGCTGCCGATGATCCCGGCGCAGCGCAGCTCCGCCGGGCACCCGATGGAGTCGGTGCAGCTGACCGAGGCGGAGGAGCAGGCCTTCGCCGGCCTGATCCGCACGATCCCCCTGCACTAGCACGATCCCCCTGCACTAGCACCTGCCGACGCACGAGTCCCCGATGACGGTCTTCCAGTGCCGGGCCTGCCACCGCGCGGTGACTGCGCCCATCACCGAGCGGTCCCTGCCGGACCCGGACAGGGACGACGAGTGGTACCGGCCGAAGGCGTCCGCGACGGACGTGAACGGCCATACCGACGAACCGATCGTGCGGATGGCTCCCGGGACCTTCGCGGTCGACCCCGAGCCGTCCGGCCCCCCGTATGTCCTGGACGGTTCGTCCGGGCTGCTCATGGAGTCCGGCCCGAGCGGCACCATCGTGCTCGGCCCCGGTGACGGCATCGGCCTGGAGGCACACCCGGACGTCGCGATGCGCCGCGGGTACTGCTGCGGGATGGACGGCGAATGGGGCCCCAACCTGGTGTGCACGTGCGGCGCGGTCATCGCCACCGTCTACTCGGACTGCTACCAGGTCCAGGAACTGCGGCTGCAGCCGAACGCCGTCGAGCGCTGCGACTGAGCGCCGACCGCCCGGCCCCCCGACATGAGCCCCCCGGCGCCGGTGCCCGTCGGCCGGCAATATCGAGCGCCCTCCCGGACGGTGGGTCCGGGAGGGCGCTCGCAGACGTGTACGGCCGTCAGTTGTGGCTGTGGAGGACCTCGTTCAGGCCGCCCCAGTTGGCCTTGTACGGCCGGGCCTCGACGGTGCCCGTGACCGAGTTGCGGCGGAAGAGGATGTTGTCGGCGCCGGAGAGCTCCAGGGCCTTGACGACCTGGCCGTCCGGCAGGGTGACTCGGGTGCCGGCGGTGACGTAGAGGCCGGCCTCGACGACGCACTCGTTGCCGAGGGCGATGCCCACGCCCGCCTCGGCGCCGACCAGCGTGCGCTCGCCGATCGAGATGATCTGCTTGCCACCGCCGGAGAGGGTGCCCATCGTGGAGGCGCCGCCGCCGATGTCGGAGCCGTCGCCGACGACGACGCCCGCGGAGATGCGGCCCTCGACCATGGAGGTGCCGAGGGTGCCGGCGTTGAAGTTGACGAAGCCCTCGTGCATGACGGTGGTCCCCTCGGCGAGGTGCGCGCCGAGGCGGACGCGGTCCGCATCGGCGATGCGCACGCCCTTGGGGGCGACGTAGTCCGTCATCCGCGGGAACTTGTCGATCGAGGTGACCTGAAGGTGCAGGCCCTCGGCACGGGCATTGAGGCGGACGGTCTCGACCTGGTCGACGGCGACCGGGCCCAGCGAGGTCCAGGCGACGTTGGCCAGCAGGCCGAAGACACCGTCGAGGTTCTGGCCGTGCGGCTTGACCAGGCGGTGGCTGAGCAGGTGCAGGCGCAGGTACGCGTCGTGCGCGTCCAGCGGCTTGTCCTCCAGGGAGGCGATGACCGTGCGGACGGCTACGACCTCGACGCCGCGGACCGCGTCCGTGCGGATCGCCTTGGCCGCGGCGGCGCCGAGGAGCTCCACGGCCTGCTCGGCGGTGAGGCGCTCGGTGCCGGCCGGGCCGGGCTCGGCGACCAGCTCGGGGGCGGGGAACCAGGTGTCGAGGACGGTGCCGTCGGCGGTGATGGTGGCAAGTCCGGCGGCGACGGCGCCGGTGGTACGCGTAGCAGTCATGCCCGAAACCTAACCGGCGACGGCCTGAGGTTGCGAACCGGTCTCATGTGCCGGTCGGGGCGCGTGTCGCCGCTGCCGCGCCGAAGCCCACACCACCGCCCCGCCCGCCGCCACCGCGAGCCCGGCGCACAGCGGCCACAGCAGGCCGGGCGCGGCCGAGTACAGCGCACCCCCCAGGGGCGGCCCGATGACGACCCCGCTGACCGAGATGCCCGCGTACACGCTCTGGAACCGTCCGACGGCGTGCTCGGGCGCCTCGTCGGCGACGTAGGCGGTGGCGGTGGTCTTGTACAGGATCTCCCCGAGGCTCAGCAGCACCATCATCACCACGGCGCTCGCGATCCCCGCCCCGAACAGCAGCGCCCCGTACCCGGCCCCGACCAGCACGATCCCGGCGGCGATCACCGGCAGCGCCGGCCGTTCGCGCAGCGCGACGGCGACCGGGAGCTCCAGCAGCAGGATGACGCCGCCGTTGAGGGCGATGACGAGCCCGAAGGTTCGCACGTCCAGACCGTGGTCGGCGAGGAAGACGGGGAAGGCGGAGTACTGCTGGCGGTAGACGACGTCGGTCACCAGGATCGCCCCGAGCAGCACCAGCAGGGCGGGCCGGGCCCGCAGTTCGGCGGCGAGTCCGCGGCCCCGACCCCCGTCCGGGGCCGCGGAGGTCTTGCGGGGTGCGCCGCGGGCCGGGACGACGCGGGCGGTCCAGAAGGCGAAGAAGAGGGTTCCGACGCCGTCGGCGACGAAGAGCCAGTCGTACGAGAGCCCGGCCGCGATCAGGGCGCCCAGCGGCGGGCCGAGGGTGAATCCGCCGTTGGAGGCGCACCGTACGAGGGCGAAGGCCTGGCGGCGGCACCCCTCCGGGACGGTGACCGCGACCAGCGCGGAATTGGCGGCCCGGATCACGCCGGAGGCGTACTGGGCCACCGGCATGGCTACGAAGAGGAGCGGCGTGGGCAGCAGCGGGAAGGCCGCTAGGGCCAGTCCACCCAAGGTGGCGGCGGCCAGGAGCACCCGGCGGTGGCCGAAGCGGTCCCCGAACCAGCCTCCGCTGAAGTTGCCCGCGACCAGGCCGACGCCGCCGATTCCGCTGACGAGGCCGGCCTCGGCGGCGCCGAGGCCGCGCGGGCCGGTCAGGTAGAGGAAGACGAAAACGAAGGTGAAGGCGACGACGGCGTTGACGAACACCCCCGCAGCCAGCAGCCACACGACCCTCGGTATGTCCTTGAACCCCTGCAGCACACCCGTGTCCCCCGCATCCGATCAGTGAGTTCCTTTTGGGAACGGACTATGTCAGCATGACAGCCTTGGGTCAACGGACAAAGGAGTTCCCATGGCCCAGCGCACACACCTCGGCGACGCGGACTGCGCCATCGCCCAGGCCCTCGACGTGGTGGGCGACTGGTGGACGCTGCTGATCGTGCGCGACACCGCGCGCGGCCTGCACCGCTTCGACGAGCTCCAGCGCGAGCTGGGGGTGTCCCGCAAGGTGCTCACGGAGCGGCTGAAGCTGCTCGTGGAGGCCGGGGTGCTGTCGCGCGAGCCGTACCAGGAACGTCCGGTGCGGCACGAGTACCGGCTGACTCCGCGCGGGCGGGGGCTGCTGCCGGTCCTGGTGGCCCTCCAGGACTGGGGCGACACCTGGGTCCTGGGAGAGGGAGAGATGACGGCGACGACCGACGAGGCATCGCGCGAGGCGGAACGGGTGCACTCGCTGCACGGCACGCGGGTGCCGCCGCTGCTGCTGCCGGACCGTTTCGGCGGGGTCGGAGACCCGGTGGCGGACACACCGTTCACGGTCCTGTACTTCTTCCCGGGCGCGTACGCGCGGGCCGAGTCCTACCCGCCCGGCTGGGCCGGGATCCCGGGCGCCAAGGGCTGTACGTTCGAGTCGTGCACGTACCGCGACCAGCTCGCGGAGTTCACCGCGGCCGGCGCCACCGTGCACGGGGTGTCGACGCAGCGCCCGGACGAGCAGCGGGAGTTCGCGGAGCAGGAACGGCTGCGCTTCCCGCTCCTCTCGGACGCCGACCTGGCACTGACGGCCGCCCTGCGCCTGCCGACGTTCCGCGCGGCGGGGGTGAGCCGGATCAAGCGGCTGACCCTGGTCGTCGACCGCGACCGCACGGTGCGCGAGGTGATCTATCCGATCCGCGACATCGAGGCGAGCGTGCAGGCGGCCCTGACAGCGGTCCGCTCCGCAGGGGACACCCCCTGAGGGCTGTCCCGTGATCCCCGGCGGCCGCACGACGACAGCCACGGCACCTCGCCGCGTTGTCGGAACGCCCGGATACGCCCAGTATCAGCACGCTCCTCCGCCTTGCGATGCACCGCGTCTGACGCCGCGTGCTGAACCACCGGGGATTCGGGACGGTTCTTAGGGAGTGTCGTCAAAGCAGCGTCGGCCGCCCGAAGGGCGGGGCCGGCCAGGCGGGACTTTGACAACACGACCTAGGCGGGTCGCAGGAGGCGGGCCAGCACCTCGCGCGCGTACGGCTCGTCGTACTCGGCGTCCGTCAGCAGGACCTGCAGGCTGATGCCGTCCATCGCGGCGACCAGCGCCCGCGCCGTCACCGGGTCGGTCCGCGGAGTCAGCGCCCGGCACGCGGCCTCGCACCACTCGGCGGCCACCGGCCGCAGGGCCGGGCGTCGCAGCGCCGCGAGGTAGAGCTCGTACTCCAGCTCCACCCAGCCCCGGTCCGCCGCCAGGAACTCGCCCAGGAGGCGGGCCAGCGCACCGGCGAGGTCGGCGTCCGGGTCGGCGAGCACCGGCGCGGCCGCCACCGCACGGGCGAAGCCCTCGTTGGCCTGCCGCAGCGCCGCCACCAGCAGGTCGTCCAGCGTTTTGAAGTGGTACGTCGTCGAGCCCAGCGGTACGTCGGCCTCCGCGGCCGCGCTGCGGTGGCTCAGTCCGGCGATGCCCTTGGTGCCCACCACGCGGATCGCGGCGTCGATGATCCGCTGCCGCCGATCGGGGTCGTAGCGCCGCACGCTCTGCGGCATCAGTGCGCCCCGCCGAGGTTCAGCAGGACCACACCGCCGATCACGAGGGTGATCCCGGCGATCTTCGCGGCGGTGGCGGCCTCCCCCATGAACACCATGCCGATCGCGGCGATCGCGGCGGTGCCGACGCCGGCCCATATCGCGTAGGCCGTGCCGACCGACATGGATTTCAGCGTCTGCGCGAGCAGGGTGAAGGCGATGGCGTATCCCAGCAGGGTGCCGAGCGAGGGCCACAGCTTCGTGAAGCCGTCGCTGTACTTCATGGCGGTGGTGCCGGCGACCTCGGCGGCGATGGCGGCGGCGAGCAGGACATAGGGCATGTGTACGAGGGTACACATCGATGCGTACGCCCGTACACAACCGAGGGGCCCGTACGCCCCCCGGCCGGGTGCGATACCGCTGCGCCCGCCGGCCACCCGGCATCCTCGGCGGGGCCCTAGGGGCCCTGCGCCGCGCCCTGCTCCTCGGTCAGCTCGGCGGGCTGCTGCTGGTTACCGCGGTCGCGCGGGGCGGCCGCCCTCGCCCCCGTCACAGGTACCGCCGGCAACCGGGCCTTCGTCCGGGCCCTCCGAGGCCTTGCTCGACGCCGAGGCGCTGACCGTCAGGGCGAGGCATCGGCCCCGCTCCGGCCGACGGTGACGTCCACGACCGGGTCCCCGGTCGCCCGGACGGCCCCGGAAGGGGTAGGACGCGGACAGTGCGATCGTCTGCGCCCGTACGTCACGGCCTGTGCGGGCGTGGTCGGCCCGGCGATCAGCAGCGCGGCGGGACAGGCGGTCCCGGCGGCGAAACGGACGGTCCCGGGGGGTCCTGCCGTATGCCGCGCCACGTCGTGACGGCCGTCGAGAGGTTCTGGGCCGGGGAGGCAGCCGGCGGGCAAGCAGGAGGGCCCCCGGCACGCGCGTGCCGGGGGCCCTCCTGGGCGAGCGGGGGTGAATCAGACGTTGAAGCCGAGCGCGCGGAGCTGCTCACGACCGTCGTCCGTGATCTTGTCCGGGCCCCACGGCGGCATCCAGACCCAGTTGATCCGGAGTTCGTTGACGATGCCGTCCGTCGCCGACTTCGCCTGGTCCTCGATGACGTCCGTCAGCGGGCAGGCCGCCGAGGTCAGGGTCATGTCGAGGGTGGCGATGTTCGCGTCGTCGATGTGGATGCCGTAGATCAGGCCCAGGTTGACGACGTCGATGCCCAGCTCGGGGTCGACCACGTCGTAGAGGGCCTCGCGGACCTCTTCCTCGGTGGCCGGCTTGGTCGACGCCTCGGGCGCCGCGTTCTCGGTCATGCCGTCTTCCTCTCCGCGTCGCCCAGAGCCTGGGCCGTCGCGTCCTTCCACGCCATCCAGCTCAGCAGAGCGCACTTCACACGCGCCGGGTACTTGGAGACGCCGACGAACGCGACCGCGTCCTCCAGCACCTCCTCCATGGCCTCGTCGGGCTCAATCTTGCCCTTGGACTGCATCATCTCCAGGAACACGGCCTGGATCTTCTGCGCCTCGGCCAGTTCCTTGCCCACGAGCAGCTCGTTCAGTACGGAGGCGCTGGCCTGGCTGATGGAGCAGCCCTGGCCCTCGTAGCTGACATCTGTCAGCGTCTCACCGTCGTACTTCACGCGCAGCGTGATCTCGTCACCGCAGGTCGGGTTGACGTGGTGCACCTCGGCGTCGCCGTCGCGCAGGCCACGCCCGTGCGGGTGCTTGTAGTGGTCCAGGATCAGTTCCTGGTACATCGAATCCAGCTTCACTGCGTCCTCGTCGCCTCGTCCGTCAGCCGAAGAAGTTCCGTACGTGCTCCAGCCCGTCGATCAGCGCGTCGACATCGGCCGGAGAGGAGTACAGGTAGAAAGACGCTCGCGTCGTCGCCGGAATTCCGTAGCGCAGGCAGACGGGGCGCGCGCAGTGGTGTCCCACGCGGACCGCGATGCCCTGCTCGTCCAGGACCTGGCCGACGTCGTGCGGGTGGATGTCGCCGAGTACGAAGGAGATCGCGGCGCCGCGGTCCTCGGCCGTGGTGGGGCCGATGATCCGCAGGTCGGGCACCTCGGCGAGGCGCTTGATCGCGTACTCGGTGATCGCGTGCTCGTGCGCGGCGATCTTGTCCATGCCGATCGCCGACAGGTAGTCCACGGCCGCGCCGAGGCCGACGGCCTGGGCGATCGGGGGCGTACCGGCCTCGAACTTGTGCGGCGCCGGGGCGTAGGTCGAGGCGTGCATCGACACGGTCTCGATCATCTCGCCGCCGCCGAGGAACGGAGGCAGGTCCTCCAGCAGCTCCTGGCGGCCCCACAGGACGCCGATGCCGGTCGGGCCGCACATCTTGTGGCCGGTGAAGGCCACGAAGTCGGCGCCGAGCGCCTGCACGTCCAGCGGCATGTGCGGAGCGGCCTGGGAGGCGTCGATCAGCACCAGCGCGCCGACGTCCTGGGCGCGCCGGACGATCGCCTCGACCGGGTTGACCGTGCCCATGATGTTGGAGACCAGCGTGAAGGAGACGATCTTCGTCTTCTCCGTGATGACCTCTTCGATGTTGGACAGGTCGAGCCGGCCGTCGTCGGTGAGGCCGAACCACTTCAGCTTCGCGCCGGTGCGCTGCGCGAGCAGCTGCCACGGCACGATGTTGGAGTGGTGCTCCATCTCGGTGATGGCGATCTCGGTCTCGCGGTCGACCCGGTAGGGCTCGTCCGCCCAGCCGAGCATGTTCGCGACGAGGTTGAGCGACTCCGAGGCGTTCTTGGTGAAGATCACCTCGTCGCGGCTCGGCGCGTTGATGAAGGCGGCGACCTTGTCGCGGGCCCCCTCGTACAGCGCCGTGGCCTCCTCGGCGAGCACGTGCACGCCGCGGTGGACGTTCGCGTTGTGCTGCTCGTAGTACTCGTTCAGCGCGTCGAGTACCTGGCGCGGCTTCTGCGAGGTCGCAGCGTTGTCCAGGTAAACGATCTTCTTCCCGTCGTGGACCACACGATCCAGCAGGGGGAAGTCCTTGCGGATCGCCTCGGTGTCGAGGAGGCCAGGCAGCTGTGTCACGCGGTCGCGCCACCCTTCACGTACTTGTCGTAGCCCTCGTTCTCCAGCTGGTCGGCGAGCTCGGCGCCGCCGGACTCGGCGATGCGGCCGTTCGCGAACACGTGCACGAAGTCGGGCTTGATGTAGCGCAGGATGCGCGTGTAGTGGGTGATCAGCAGGGTGCCGACCTCACCGGTCTCGCGGACGCGGTTGACGCCCTCGGAGACGATGCGCAGGGCGTCGACGTCCAGGCCGGAGTCGGTCTCGTCGAGGATCGCGATCTTCGGCTTGAGGAGCTCCAGCTGGAGGATCTCGTGGCGCTTCTTCTCACCGCCGGAGAAGCCCTCGTTGACGTTGCGCTCGGCGAAGGCCGGGTCCATGTGGAGCTGCTCCATGGCGGACTTGACCTCCTTCACCCAGGTGCGCAGCTTGGGGGCCTCGCCGCGGATGGCGGTGGCGGAGGTGCGCAGGAAGTTGGAGACCGAGACGCCGGGGACCTCGACCGGGTACTGCATGGCGAGGAAGACGCCGGCGCGGGCGCGCTCGTCGACGGACATCTCCAGGACGTCCTCGCCGTCGAGGGTCACGGTGCCACCGGTGACGGTGTACTTCGGGTGACCGGCCAGGGAGTACGCCAGCGTGGACTTGCCGGAGCCGTTCGGACCCATGATGGCGTGCGTCTCACCCTGCTTGACGGTGAGGTCGACGCCCTTGAGGATCTCGCGGGCGCCGTTCTCGGCCTCGACGGAGACGTGCAGGTCGTGGATTTCAAGCGTTGCCATGGATACCTCAGGACTCCTGGGTGAGGGAGACGAGCACGTCGTCCCCTTCGATCTTTACGGGGTATACGGGGACGGGGCGCGTCGCGGGCAGACCGGAGGGCTTGCCGGTGCGCAGGTCGAAGGCCGACCCGTGCAGCCAGCACTCGATCATGCAGTCCTCGACCTCGCCCTCCGAGAGCGAGACGTTCGCGTGCGAGCAGATGTCGTTGATGGCGAACACCTCCCCGTCGGTGGAGATGATGGACACGGGCGTGCCGTCGAGTTCCACCCGCTTGGGGGTGTTCTCCTCCAGCTCGCTCAGCGCGCAGGCCTTGACGTAGTTCATCAGACGGAACCCTGGAGCTCGGCATCGATCTTGGTGATCAAGCGCTCCTCGATGTCGTCGACACCGATCTGCTGGACGAGCTCGGCGAAGAAGCCGCGGACGACCAGGCGACGGGCCTCGTCGGCCGGGATGCCGCGGGCCTGCAGGTAGAAGAGCTGCTCGTCGTCGAAGCGGCCGGTGGCGGAGGCGTGGCCGGCGCCGACGATCTCGCCGGTCTCGATCTCCAGGTTCGGCACGGAGTCGACCCGCGCGCCGTCCGTGAGGACGAGGTTGCGGTTCATCTCGTAGGTGTCGGTGCCCTCGGCGCTCTTCTCGATGAGCACGTCACCGATCCAGACGGCGTGGGCGTCCTGGCCCTGGAGCGCGCCCTTGTAGACCACGTTCGACTTGCAGTGCGGGGCGTCGTGCGTGACGAGGAGGCGGTGCTCCTGGTGCTGGCCTGCGTCCGTGAAGTACACGCCGAGCATCTCGGCCTCGCCGCCGGGGCCCGCGTAGGTGATGCGCGGGTGCAGGCGGACCAGGTCGCCGCCGAAGGTGACGACCACGGACTTGAAGCTCGCGTCGCGGCCGACGAGGGCGTTGTGCTGCGAGGTGTGGACGGCGGTGTCGTCCCAGTCCTGGACGGACACGAAGGTCACCTTGGCGCCGTCGCCGACGAGGATGTCCACGTTGGCGGCGCGCACGCCGTCGCCGGTGTGGTCGATCACGATGATCGCCTCGGCGAAGGGCTTCACGTCGAAGACGGTGTGGCCGAAGGTCGTGCCGCCCTCGCCGTGCAGGGCGACCCGGATCGGCTCGCTGAGCACGGTCTCCTTGGGCACGGTGATGACCGTGGCCTTGGCGAAGGACGAGAACGCCTGTGCGGCGACGCGGTCGACGGGAGTGCCGGCCTTGCCGATCCGCTCGTCGCCGCGCTCCACGGACTCGACCGTGACGCCCTCGGGCGCGTCGATCTGGGCCTTCATGGTGCCGTCCGCGACAGCGGTGCCGTCGTGCAGGCCCTTGAGGCGGGCGAGCGGCGTGAACCGCCACTCCTCCTCGCGGCCGTGCGGAACCGGGAAGTCGGCCACGTCGAAGGACGGGGGCGCGCTCATCCGGGTGGCGACGGTGGACTCGGCGGCCACCGCAATCGCGCCGGCGGTGGTGGAGCCCGCCGGAATGTTCTGAGCCTCAGCCATGGCTGTCGTCTTGCTCGCTCTCTTAAAAGAACACGTCTACGTCTATGGATGTGCTGCGGGGCGGGAGCGGCCGGGACTAGCCGACCGAGCCCTCCATCTGCAGCTCGATCAGCCGGTTGAGCTCCAGCGCGTACTCCATGGGCAGCTCCTTGGCGATCGGCTCGACGAAGCCGCGCACGATCATCGCCATGGCCTCGAACTCGGTCAGGCCGCGGGCCATCAGGTAGAAGAGCTGGTCGTCGGAGACCTTGGAGACGGTGGCCTCGTGGCCCATCGTGACGTCGTCCTCGCGGACGTCCACGTAGGGGTAGGTGTCCGAGCGGGAGATGGTGTCGACGAGCAGGGCGTCGCAGAGCACGTTGGACTTGGAGCCGTGCGCGCCCTCGCCGATCTCGACGAGGCCGCGGTAGGAGGTGCGGCCACCGCCACGGGCCACCGACTTGGAGACGATGTTCGAGGAGGTGTTCGGCGCCATGTGGACCATCTTGGAACCGGCGTCCTGGTGCTGGCCCTCGCCCGCGAAGGCGATGGACAGGGTCTCGCCCTTGGCGTGCTCGCCCATCAGGTAGACGGCCGGGTACTTCATGGTGACCTTGGAACCGATGTTGCCGTCGATCCACTCCATGGTCGCGCCCTCGTACGCCACGGCGCGCTTGGTGACCAGGTTGTAGACGTTGTTCGACCAGTTCTGGATCGTCGTGTAGCGGCAGCGGCCGCCCTTCTTCACGATGATCTCGACGACGGCGCTGTGGAGCGAGTCAGAGGAGTAGATCGGGGCGGTGCAGCCCTCGACGTAGTGGACGTAGGCGTCCTCGTCGACGATGATCAGCGTCCGCTCGAACTGGCCCATGTTCTCCGTGTTGATGCGGAAGTAGGCCTGGAGCGGGATGTCCACGTGGACACCCTTGGGGACGTAGATGAACGACCCGCCGGACCACACCGCGGTGTTCAGCGAGGCGAACTTGTTGTCGCCGACCGGGATCACCGTGCCGAAGTACTCCTGGAAGAGCTCCGGGTGCTCCTTGAGCGCGGTGTCCGTGTCGAGGAAGATCACGCCCTGCTCCTCCAGGTCCTCGCGGATCTGGTGGTAGACGACCTCGGACTCGTACTGGGCCGCGACGCCGGCGACGAGCCGCTGCTTCTCCGCCTCCGGGATGCCGAGCTTGTCGTACGTGTTCTTGATGTCCTCGGGCAGTTCCTCCCACGAAGCGGCCTGCTTCTCGGTGGAGCGCACGAAGTACTTGATGTTGTTGAAGTCGATGCCCGAGAGGTCGGAGCCCCACATCGGCATGGGCTTCTTGCCGAAGAGCTTCAGCCCCTTGAGGCGGAGGTTCAGCATCCACTCCGGCTCGGACTTCTTCGCCGAGATGTCGCGGACGACGTCCTCGGACAGACCCCGCTTGGCGGCGGCACCGGCCGCGTCGGAGTCGGCCCAGCCGTATTCATAGGTGCCCAGGCCATCGAGCTCAGGGTGAGCAGTCTCCGTGGTCATGCGGGGTTCCTCCCGGCCGTACTTGCAGATACTGATGTGTCGGTCTGTGTGGCGCCCGCGCTTCGCGGAATGAACGTCGTGCACACTCCGTCGCCGTGGGCGATCGTGGCGAGGCGCTGCACGTGCGTCCCGAGCAGGCGGGAGAAGACCTCGGTCTCCGCCTCGCAGAGCTGCGGGAACTGCTCGGCCACGTGGGCGACCGGGCAGTGGTGCTGGCAGAGCTGTTCACCGCTGTGCGGACCGGGAGCGCTCTTCGCCGTAGCAGCGTACCCGTCCTGCGTCAACGCCTTGGCAAGGGCCTGCGTGCGGCCTTCGGGGGCGGCCGCGTCGACGGCTTCCCGGTAGGCCTGCGCCTGCGATTCCATCCGCGACCTGGCGAAGGCGGCGACGGCCGCCTCGCCCTGCTCGCCGCCGCCGACGGACTGCGCGATCCAGCGCAGGGCGTCCGCGGCGAGCTTGTCGTAGGACTGGTCGAAGGCGTCGCGGCCGCAGTCGGTGAGCGCGAAGACTTTGGCGGGCCGACCCCGGGTCCGCGCTCCGTACACGCGCTGCTCACGGGCTTCGACCACGTCGTCGGCGACGAGCGCGTCGAGGTGGCGGCGGACGGCGGCCTGGGTGAGGCCGAGGCGCTGGGCGAGGTCGGCGACGGTGGACGGGCCGTGGTCCAGGATCGAGCGCGCCACGCGGTTGCGGGTTGACCGCTCCCCGGTGGCGAGCTCCCCCTGAGGGGCCTCGTTCTGCCGTTCGCCGTATTTCACAACGCCATTGTTGCGTAATTAACCGAGCCCGGACAAGCCGTGACGGAGGCCACGCCTGGTGGCCTCCATCACTAAGGGTTACCTTATTTATCGACGGAGAGTTATTCGGAGGGGTGAATTCCACCCACCCTCCAAGCACCTTGCATCGCCGGATTCACGGCCCCCACCAGCGCTCATGCGCCCGCGGCGGTTCCCGGCGCCCTGAACGCCGCCTTCCGTAAAAGATCACCGAAACCGGATGGTCCACCCAGGGCCACCGGACTGAAAAAAGCCGTTTTCACTACCGGGTGTTCGAATACCCCGGCCCTCGGGACCCGGGACCGGGGGCCCGACCCCCGGCTCCGTAGACTCACCCACCATGAGCAACGACCCCGCCGTGGAGATCCGCGGACTGGTGAAGCGGTACGGCGCCAAGACGGCGGTGGACGGACTGGACCTCACCGTCCGCAGGGGCTCCGTCACCGCGGTCCTCGGTCCCAACGGCGCGGGCAAGACGACCACGGTGGAGACCTGCGAGGGCTACCACCGCCCCGACGCCGGCACCGTCCGCGTCCTCGGCCTCGACCCGGTCGCCCAGGCCGAGGCCCTGCGCCCGCGGATCGGCGTGATGCTCCAGTCCGGAGGCGTCTACTCCGGAGCCCGCGCCGTCGAGATGCTGCGCCACATGGCCAAGCTGTACGCCGCCCCGCTCGACCCGGACACCCTGGTGGAACGCCTGGGACTCGGCGGCTGCGGCCGCACCCCCTACCGCCGGCTCTCCGGCGGCCAGCAGCAGCGCCTCGCCCTGGCCATGGCCGTCGTGGGCCGCCCCGAGCTGGTCTTCCTCGACGAGCCCACCGCCGGCCTGGACCCGCAGGCCCGCCGCGCCACCTGGGACCTCGTACGGGAACTGCGCGCCGACGGGGTCACCGTCGTCCTCACCACCCACCACATGGACGAGGCCGAGCAGCTCTCGGACGAGGTCGCCATCGTGGACGCGGGCCGCGTCATCGCCCACGGCACCCCCGAGCAGCTGTGCCGGGGCGGCGCCGAGAACACCCTGCGCTTCACCGGCCGTCCCTCCCTCGACCTGGCCTCGCTGCTGAAGGCCCTGCCCGACGGCACCCAGGCGGCCGAGGTCACCCCGGGCGTCTACCGGGTGACCGGCGAGGTCGACCCGCAGCTGCTGGCCACCGTCGCCTCCTGGTGCGCGCAGAACGGCGTGATGCCGGACGGCCTGGCGGTGGAGCGGCACACCCTCGAAGACGTCTTCCTCGAACTGACCGGTAAGGAGCTGCGCGCATGAGCGCCGGTACGTTCGCCCCCCGCCCGGGGGCCGCACCCGTGTCCCGCATGATCCTCGCGCAGACGGCGCTGGAGACGCGGATGCTGCTGCGCAACGGCGAGCAGCTGCTCCTGACCGTGATCATCCCGGCGCTGCTGCTGGTGCTGTTCTCCGCCGTCGACATCGTCGACACGGGCGCCGGGAAGCCGGTGGACTTCCTCGCCCCCGGCGTCCTCGCCCTCGCCGTGATGTCCACCGCCTTCACCGGCCAGGCCATCGCCACCGGCTTCGACCGCCGCTACGGGGTGCTCAAGCGGCTCGGGGCCTCCCCGCTGCCGCGCTGGGCGCTGATGGCCGCCAAGACCCTCTCGGTGCTGGTCACCGAGGTGCTGCAGATCGCCCTGCTGACGGTGATCGCCCTCGCCCTGGGCTGGTCCCCGCAGGGGAACCCGCTGTCGGTCGCCGCGCTGGTCCTGCTGGGCACCGCCGCCTTCTCGGGGCTCGGCCTGCTGATGGCGGGCACGCTCAAGGCCGAGGCCACCCTGGCCGCCGCCAACCTGGTCTTCCTGCTGCTGCTGGTCGGCGGCGGGGTGATCGTGCCGCTCGACAAGTTCCCGGATTCGGTGCGGTCCGTCCTGGAGCTGCTGCCGATCTCGGCCCTGTCCGACGGGCTGCGCGAGGTGCTGCGGCACGGGGCCGCGCTGCCGTGGGGCGACGCGGCCGTCCTCGCGGCCTGGGCCGTACTCGGTCTGGGCGCCGCCGCGCGGCTCTTCCGCTGGGAATGAAACCCTTTCCCTCGCGGCGGCGCGGCCGGGAGGATGGGCGCCTCCACACATGAAGCCGGGGGGCGGACATGGTGCAGCGGGAGGCCGTTCTTCGGCTGGACGACCAATGGGCGCGTGTGCGGGCGGGGGCCGCGCGGGCGGAGCCGGCGGAGCGCGAAAGGCTCCTGGACGAGCTGATCGGCGCCCTGCGCACGCTCACCGACGATCCTGAGTGCACCGCCCTGCTCGGGCTGCGCCTCGCCGACCGGGCCGCCCTGCGGTTCGCCGCGGGAGACCGCGCGGGCGCCCTCGCCACCATCGAGGAGGGCCTGCGCAGCTCCGAACGCGCCGCCCGGCACACCCCGGAGTACGCCCGCTGGTACGCCCGCGGGCTGATCAACCACGGTGTCTGGCTGGCCTGGCCGCTGAGCGACGCGGACCGGCTGCCGAAGCATCCGCTGGGCCCGGCCGCCGGCGACGGCCCGAGCGCCATGGAGCGGGCCGCCGGTGAGCGCGCCCGCGATCTGACCCGTACCGCGGTGGAGGTGTGGGCGGGACTGGACCAGGCCGATCCGGTCAACCGGCGGGGCCTCGCCCAGGCCAAGGTGTTCCTCGGGGACCGCCTCGCCGAGCTGGGCTCCGCCGAGGAGGCGGTGGCCTGGGCCGTGGACGCGGAGTCCGACTTCCGCCGGCTGCTCCTGGCCGACCCCGGCGCGGAGGAGGCCGAGGCGGCCGAGGAGGCCCTCGACCACATCGGCCGCCAGCTGGAGCTGCGCCTGCGCCACCTGGCCTTCGACGAACTGGTCGGCCTGCGCGCCCGGGGACTGCTGCCCGAAAGGCTGCTGCCCCGGGCCGTGGTGGCCGCCCGCATCCGGTCGGTGGCGGAGCCCGAGATCGCGGCCCGGCTGCACCTCGACACCGAACAGGTGCGCACGATGCTGGAGGTCACGCCGTGGCTCGCGGTGTGGCGCTTCGACGTCCGCGGCCCTGACGGACGGTGGGGCGCACTCCCCCATCCCTGGCACAGCGCCACAGAGGTGAGGAACCGGACAGCCGAGGACGTAGCGGGCGAATTACTTCGCGGGTTCACGAGTTCGCCGGACTACCCGGGCGACGCCGCGCATTGGCGCGTCCTCCTGTGGTGGCACGAGGAGGGCGACCCCGCCGGAGCCCGGTTCCGGCTGCTCGTCGGCCCCGACACACCACCCCCCACCCCCTCGTGAAACTTTGCACAAGGGGTCGCCTACGATATGGGGCGTGTTGAACCCCCTCGCATACATCGCCAGCCGCTGGACTCCGTCACCCCGGATCGTCCGGCGGGCCGCGCTCGCCGCGCTCCTCATGAGCGTGGCCATCGTCGTCACCGGCGGCGCGGTGCGGCTGACCGGATCCGGTCTCGGCTGCGACACCTGGCCAAAGTGCACCGACGACAGTCTGATCGTGACGCAGGAGCAGGGCTTCCACGGCGCCGTCGAATTCGGCAACCGGATGCTGACGTACGTGCTCTGCGCCGCCGTCGGCTGGGTGATCGTCGCGGCCCGCTCGGCGGAGCCCTGGCGCCGCTCGCTGACGAAGCTCGGCTGGATCCAGTTCGCCCTCGTGATGTGCAACGCCGTGCTCGGCGGCATCACCGTCATGACGGGCCTCAACCCGTACAGCGTGGCGGGGCACTTCCTGCTGGCCACCACGCTGATCGCCGTGACGACCGTCACCTGGCAGCGCGTCGGCGAGGGCGACACCGCCCCCCGCCCGCGCGTCCCCGGCCCGGTCCGCAAGCTGTCGTGGGCACTGATCCTGACCACCCTCGTGCTGATCGCCGCGGGCACGGTGGTCACCGGTTCCGGCCCGCACGCCGGTGACAGCAGCGAGATCAAGCGGATGCCGTTCGACTGGGAGGCCACCGCGCACGTGCACGCGATCGCCGCCTGGGTGGTCTGCGCGCTGGCCGTCGCGATGTGGCTGGTGCTGCGCGTCGTCGACGCCCCCGTCGACACCCGGGCCCGTGCGCGCGACCTGCTTCTCGTGCTGCTCGCCCAGGGCGGCATCGGCTACGTGCAGTTCTTCACCGACCTGCCCGAGGTCCTCGTCGCCGTCCACATGCTGGGCTCCTGCCTGGTGTGGATCGCGGTGCTCCGGCTCGCCCTGAGCCTGCGCGAGCGGCCGGCGGACGAGGTGGGGATCATCGCACCGGGCGACGCCCAGCTCTCCTCCGTCTGAGCCGGCCGGGCGGTACGCCCCCGGACCGGCCTCACGGCCGGTCCAGCCGGTAGACGCGGCGGGCGTTGCCCGCCGCGACCATGGCCGCCACCCGGTCCGCGTCCCGCCAGGACCAGGACCCCTCGGCGACCCAGCCGCCCAGCACCCGGGCCAGCGCCTCCCGGAACACCAGGGCGCCCACCGCGTGCAGTTCGGGCAACCGCCGTCCCCCGCTGGAGAACAGCAGCTTCCCGAACGGCGCGAGCTCCAGCAGCTCGGCCAGGACCGCCGCGGCCCGCGCCCCGGTGCGCCCGAGGCCCGCGCCCGCGTCGGCGTAGACGTGCGGGAAGGCCTCCGCGAGCCGCGCCGCGTGCCGGTGGTGGGGATATCCGCCGAGCAGCACCAGCTGCGTGCCCGACCCCACGGTGGCCCGTACGAACCCGGTCAGCGCCGAGGGGTCCCCCGTACCGGTGTGCAGCTGGAGCGGCAGCCCGGACGCCACCGCGCTCCAGAGCAGGTGCCGCAGGAGCACGGGGTCCCGCAGCGCTCCGCCGCGCGCCCGCCCGGCCAGCCACCGTCCGGCCGCCCCGCGCACCTCGCCCGGACCGGGCGGCTCGGGGTCGAGGAGAGCGCCGTCCGCGCGGCCGAGGGCCGTGGCGCAGGAGAAGGCGGCGGCCCCGGCGGAGGCGTGGTGCACGGCCTCGGCGAGATTGGCGAGGAAGGCGGCCACCGTCCCGGAGGTGTCGGCGGCCTGTTCGGCCAGTAACTCCAGCCCGACCGTCTCGAATGCCTCGGCGCCGGCGGCCAGCGCCATGTCCTTGGGGCACGTCAGGTCCCCGGCCATACCCGTGTCGACCAGGTAGGCGGCGACTCCGGACCCCCGCAGCAGCCGCCGCGCGGACTCGACCGGACCCAGCTCGCGGCGCCTGGCCAGATAGCGGGCGGGGGCGGCGTGCGGCTCCAGTCCCAGCAGCGGCGGACACCACCGGCGGACGGCGAAGCCGGTCTGGGTGTCGAAGAAGGTCGTGCCCGCGGCGGGCGGGCCGGCCGAGTGGATCAGCTGGGCCTCGAAGGTGCCCAGGCCCAGCTCCGTACGGAGGACTCCGTGGCAGTACTGGTCCACCAGGGGCGGCGTTTCGATCATCCGGGCATCCCGTTGCGGACGTGAGGAAGGCGCTTCCACACGTCCTAACGGGTGAGCCGGGTGTGAGGTGTTGCTCGGGCTGTTGACCGAGACCGCACTCCGGTCCTCAGGACGCCGTCCGGGCGGCGGTCAGGCCGCCGGGTTCTCGGATCCGCCGAGCTGGATGCCGGCCATCCGCGACCACTCGTACGGGCCGGTCCGCACCCGCGCGGCGAACTCCCCGTCGAACTCCTCGTGGAGGGTCAGCCCGGCCTTCTGCGCGGCGAGCTGCGCCACCGCGAAGGTCGGGGCCACCAGGTCGCCCCAGCCGCCGTCCGTGCCCACGAGCACGATGCGGGTGCCGGCCTGGCCCATGTGGGCGAGCTGGCCCTCGGCGCCGCCGTGCTGCTTGGCGAAGGCGCCGATCTGCCTGGCCAGCTTCGCGGCGGTACGGTCCTGCTTCTTGTCCGCGGCGCCTGCGGCGGCCGCGCTGTCTGCGGTGTCTCCCATGGAGGCCATGCTACCGGCGAGTAATCAACGGAGGAAGGGATCCACGGCCACCGCCACGAACAGCAGCGACACATAGGTGATCGACCAGTGGAACAGGCGCATCTCCTTGAGCTTCGCGCCCGTCACGCCCGACTTGGCCCGCGCGTGCAGCGCGTGCGCCTCCCACAGCCACCAGCCGCCGGCCAGCAGCGCGACCGAGGTGTAGAACCAGCCGGTGTACCCCAGCGGGGTCAGCAGCAGCGAGACACCGACCATCACCCAGCTGTAGAGCACGATCTGGCGCGCCACGACCTTGTTGCCCGCGACGACGGGGAGCATCGGCACCCCGACGCGCGCGTAGTCGTCGGCCACCTTCATCGACAGCGGCCAGTAGTGCGGCGGCGTCCAGAAGAAGATGACGAGGAAGAGGATGACCGCGGCCCAGGAGAGCTCGTTGCGGACGGCGGACCAGCCGATGAGCACCGGCAGGCAGCCCGCGATGCCGCCCCAGACGATGTTCTGGGTCGTGCGCCGCTTCAGCAGCATCGTGTAGACGATGACGTAGAAGAGGAGCGCCCCGAGGGAGAGTGCCGCCGACAGCCAGTTGACGAGCAGGCCGAAGAACAGGGTGGAGACCACGCCGAGCGTGATGCCGAAGACCAGGCACTCCCGCGGGCTGACCATGCCGGTCACCAGCGGGCGCTGCGAGGTGCGGTCCATCAGCGCGTCGATGTCGCGGTCGATGTACATGTTCAGCGCGTTCGCGCCGCCCGCGGACAGGTAGCCGCCGACGCAGGTCACCAGGACCAGCCACAGCGACGGAACGCCCTGCTCCGCGAGGAACATCACCGGCACTGTGGTGATCAGCAGAAGTTCGATGATCCGCGGCTTGGTCAATGCCACGAAAGCCATGACGCGGGTCCCGAACGGCCGGTGACCGGGGCTCGTCCCGAGCACCCCCGCTGGACGGGATTCGACGGCCGTCACGCACACCCCTGAGAGAGAATCCAGCAAGCTCCGACTCGGGCCGTTCACAACATGAAGGCCCGGTTAAGGCTTGCGCGTACCACGCCACTGTAGACGTTGCGCTTACGTCGCCCCGCGCCGGGGTCGCCTCGTGTTGAGCCGATCGGACCGTGCATACATACGGGGGACGACACCGCCCGCGCCCCGTGGCCGGGTGAACGCGGGCCGGCGGCGCGATGACGGACCGCCTGCACTCGAATAGCTGCACGCCGTTGCGGGGGTAGGCTCGGAATCGCGCCGGTGCACCGTTCGTCACCGGGATACAAACATGTGGAGAGGAGCCCTGACCCACGGTGAGCACCAAGCCGACCACCACAGAGCTCGAGTGGACCGAACTGGACCAGCGGGCCGTCGACACCGCCCGCATCCTGGCCGCTGACGCGGTCCAGAAGGTCGGAAACGGCCACCCCGGTACGGCGATGAGCCTGGCCCCCGCCGCGTACACCCTCTTCCAGAAGGTGATGCGGCACGACCCGGCGGACCCCGAGTGGGTGGGCCGCGACCGTTTCGTGCTCTCCGCGGGGCACTCGTCCCTGACCCTCTACACCCAGCTGTACCTGGGCGGGTTCGGGCTGGAACTGGACGACCTGAAGTCGTTCCGCACCTGGGGCTCCAAGACCCCCGGCCACCCGGAGTACGGCCACACGGCCGGCGTCGAGACCACCACCGGCCCCCTCGGCCAGGGTGTCGCCAACGCGGTGGGCATGGCCATGGCCGCCCGCTACGAGCGCGGTCTCTTCGACCCGCAGGCCGCCCCCGGCACCTCCCCGTTCGACCACATGGTCTACGCGGTCGCGGGCGACGGCTGCCTCCAGGAGGGCATCTCCCACGAGGCGTCCGCGCTGGCCGGCCACCAGAAGCTGGGCAACCTCGTCCTGCTGTGGGACGACAACCACATCTCCATCGAGGGTGACACGGAGACGGCCGTCTCCGAGGACACCATGAAGCGCTACGAGGCGTACGGCTGGCACGTCCAGCGCGTCGAGCAGCAGGAGAACGGCGACCTCGACCCGAAGGCGCTCTTCGCCGCGCTCCAGGCCGCCAAGGCCGTGACGGACCGCCCGTCCTTCATCGCGGCCCGCTCGATCATCGCCTGGCCCGCCCCGCACGCCCAGAACACCGAGGCCGCCCACGGCTCGGCGCTCGGCGACGACGAGGTCGCGGCCACCAAGCGCGTGCTCGGCTTCGACCCGGAGCAGACCTTCGAGGTCTCCGACGAGGTCATCGCCCACACCCGCAAGGCCTTGGACCGCGGCCGCGAGGCCAAGGCCGCCTGGGAGAAGGACTTCTCCGCCTGGCGCACCGCCAACCCGGAGCGCGCCGCCGAGTTCGACCGCATCAACGCCAACGAGCTGCCCGCGGGCTGGGAGGACAAGCTCCCCGTCTTCGAGACCGGCAAGGGCGTCGCCACCCGTGCAGCGTCCGGCAAGGTCCTGCAGGCGCTCGGCGCGGTCATCCCGGAGCTGTGGGGCGGCTCGGCCGACCTGGCCGGCTCCAACAACACCACCATCGACAAGGACTCCTCGTTCCTGCCGGTGGGCAACCCGCTGCCGGAGGCCGACCCGTACGGCCGCACCATCCACTTCGGCATCCGCGAGCACGCCATGGCCGCGGCCATGAACGGCATCGCGCTGCACGGCCACACCCGCATCTACGGCGGCACCTTCCTGGTGTTCTCCGACTACATGCGCAACGCCGTGCGCCTGTCCGCGCTGATGCACCTGCCGGTGACCTACGTGTGGACGCACGACTCCATCGGCCTCGGCGAGGACGGCCCGACCCACCAGCCGGTCGAGCACCTCGCCTCGCTGCGCGCGATCCCGGGCCTGAACATCGTCCGCCCGGCCGACGCGAACGAGACCGCCATCGCCTGGCGCGAGATCCTGCGCCGCCACACCAAGGTCTTCGGCAAGGGCGCCCCGCACGGCCTGGCGCTGACCCGCCAGGGCGTGCCGACCTACGAGCGCAACGAGGCCGCCGCCAAGGGCGGGTACGTCCTGTTCGAGGCCGAGGGCGGCCCGGCGCAGGTCGTCCTCATCGGCACCGGCTCCGAGGTGCACGTGGCCGTCGAGGCCCGCGAGCAGCTCCAGGCGCAGGGCGTCCCGACCCGGGTCGTCTCGATGCCGTCGGTCGAGTGGTTCGAGGAGCAGAGCCAGGAGTACAAGGACAGCGTCCTGCCGCCGTCGGTCAAGGCGCGCGTCGCGGTCGAGGCGGGCATCGGCCTGACCTGGCACCGCTACGTCGGCGACGCCGGCCGGATCGTGTCGCTGGAGCACTTCGGTGCCTCCGCCGACGCGAAGGTGCTCTTCCGCGAGTTCGGCTTCACCCCCGAGAACGTGGTGGCCGCCGCACAGGCCAGCATCGATGCAGTACGCCTCGCCGCCGCCGCGCGCTGACGCCGCACGCAACCAGTAGGAGATGTAATCCCATGACAGACGCACTCAAGCGCCTCTCCGACGAAGGCGTCGCGATCTGGCTGGACGACCTGTCCCGCAAGCGCATCACGTCCGGCAACCTGGCCGAGCTCATCGACCAGTCGCACGTGGTCGGTGTCACCACCAACCCGGCGATCTTCCAGAAGGCGATCAGCGGCGGCGAGGGTTACGAGCAGCAGCTCACCGACCTCGCGACCCGCAAGGTCACCGTGGAAGAGGCCCTGCGCATGATCACGACGGCGGACGTCAGGGACGCCGCCGACATCCTGCGCCCGGTCTACGACCGCACCGACGGCCAGGACGGCCGCGTGTCCATCGAGGTCGACCCCCGTCTGGCGCACGACACCGCTGCGACCGTCGCCGAGGCCAAGCAGCTCGCATGGCTGGTGGACCGCCCGAACACGCTCATCAAGATCCCGGCGACGAAGGCCGGCCTGCCGGCGATCACCGAGGTCATCGGCAAGGGCATCAGCGTCAACGTCACGCTGATCTTCTCGCTGGAGCGCTACCGCGAGGTGATGGACGCGTACGTGGCCGGTCTGGAAAAGGCCAAGGCCGCCGGCCTGGACCTCTCCCTGATCCACTCGGTCGCCTCCTTCTTCGTGTCCCGCGTGGACACCGAGATCGACAAGCGCCTGGACGCCGTCGGCACCGACGAGGCGAAGGCCCTCAAGGGCAAGGCGGCCCTCGCCAACGCCCGTCTGGCCTACGAGGCCTACGAGGAGGTCTTCTCCTCGGACCGCTGGACCGCCCTGGAACGCGCCGGAGCCAACAAGCAGCGTGCGCTGTGGGCCTCGACGGGCGTCAAGGACCCGGCGTACAAGGACACCCTGTACGTGGACGACCTGGTCGCCCCGAACACGGTGAACACCATGCCGGAGGCCACCCTGGAGGCCGCCGCGGACCACGGGCAGATCACCGGTGACACCGTCCGCGGTACCTACGAGCAGGCCCGCGCCGAGCTCGACGCGGTCGCGAAGCTGGGCATCTCGTACGACGATGTCGTTCAGCTGCTGGAAGACGAGGGCGTCGAGAAGTTCGAGGCGTCCTGGAACGACCTGCTGAAGTCGACCGAGGCGGAGCTCGAGCGCCTCGCCCCCACGGAGGCCTGAACACCTTGTCTCTCAACGGAGCGAACCCGCTTCGTGACGCACAGGACCGGCGGCTCCCGCGCATCGCGGGGCCGTCCGGCCTGGTCATTTTCGGCGTTACGGGTGACCTGTCGCGCAAGAAGCTGATGCCTGCCGTCTACGACCTGGCCAACCGCGGCCTGCTCCCGCCGGGCTTCTCCCTCATCGGGTTCGCCCGCCGGGAGTGGGAGCACGAGGACTTCGCCCAGGAGGTGTACGAGGCGGTCAAGGAGCACTCGCGCACCCCCTTCCGGGAGGAGGTCTGGCAGCAGCTGGTCCAGGGCTGCCGCTTCGTCCAGGGCGACTTCGACGACGACGCCGCCTTCGAGACGCTGAAGGCGACGATCGACGAGCTCGACAAGGCGCAGGGCACCGGAGGCAACTTCGCCTTCTACCTGTCCGTCCCGCCGAAGTTCTTCCCCAAGGTGGTCCAGCAGCTCAAGGACCACGGCCTGGCGCAGAAGGAGGGCTCCTGGCGGCGTGCCGTCATCGAGAAGCCCTTCGGCCACGACCTGAAGAGCGCCGAGGAGCTCAACAAGGTCGTCCACGAGGTCTTCCCGCGTGACGAGGTCTTCCGGATCGACCACTACCTCGGCAAGGAGACCGTCCAGAACATCCTGGCGCTCCGCTTCGCCAACACCATGTTCGAGCCGATCTGGAACCGGTCGTACGTCGACCACGTGCAGATCACCATGGCCGAGGACATCGGCATCGGCGGCCGGGCGGGCTACTACGACGGCATCGGCGCGGCCCGCGACGTCATCCAGAACCACCTGCTCCAGCTGCTCGCGCTGACCGCGATGGAGGAGCCCGGCTCCTTCCACCCCAAGGCGCTGGTGGCGGAGAAGCTCAAGGTCCTGACGGCGGTGCAGCTGCCGGAGGACCTGGGCAAGCACACCGTGCGCGGCCAGTACGCGGCGGCCTGGCAGGGCGGCGAGAAGGTCGTCGGGTACCTCGAAGAGGACGGCATCGACCCCAAGTCGAAGACCGACACCTACGCGGCCATCCGCCTGGAGATCAACAACCGCCGCTGGGCGGGCGTCCCCTTCTACCTGCGGACGGGCAAGCGCCTGGGCCGCCGGGTGACCGAGATCGCGGTCGTCTTCAAGCGGGCCCCGTACCTGCCCTTCGAGTCGGGCGCGACCGAGGAGCTGGGGCAGAACGCCCTGGTCATCCGGGTCCAGCCGGACGAGGGCGTGACGGTGCGCTTCGGTTCCAAGGTTCCGGGCACCTCCATGGAGGTCCGGGACGTCACGATGGACTTCGCCTACGGCGAGTCCTTCACGGAGTCGAGCCCCGAGGCGTACGAGCGGCTCATCCTGGACGTGCTCCTCGGCGACGCGAACCTCTTCCCCCGTCACCAGGAAGTGGAGCTGTCCTGGAACATCCTCGACCCGATCGAGGAGTACTGGGACAAGCACGGCAAGCCCGCGCAGTACCCGGCGGGCACCTGGGGGCCGGTCGAGGCGGACGAGATGCTCGCACGAGACGGACGGAGCTGGCGCCGGCCATGAAGATCGACCTCACGGAGACCAACTCCAGCAAGATCAATGCTGCGATGGTGCAGGCACGCCGGGACATCGGCACGCCGGCCGTCGGCATGGTCCTCACGCTGGTGATCGTGACCGACGAGGAGAACGCGTACGACGCGCTCAAGTCGGCGAACGACGCGTCCCACGAACACCCCTCGCGGATCGTCGTCGTCATCAAGCGGGCCAGCCGCTCGCCGCGCAGCCGCCGTGACGCCCGGCTCGACGCGGAAGTCCGCGTCGGGGCGGACGCCGGCAGCGGTGAGACGGTCGTGCTGCGCCTTCACGGCGAACTGGTCGACCACGCCCAGTCGGTGGTTCTCCCGCTGCTCCTTCCGGATGCGCCTGTGGTCGTCTGGTGGCCGGACGGTGCTCCCACGGACCTGGCGGGCGATCCGCTGGGTGCGCTCGGGCAGCGCCGCATCACGGACACGTACTCCTGCGAGAACCCGGTCGGGATGCTCGGCGCCCGGGCCGGCGCGTACGCACCGGGGGACACGGACCTGGCGTGGACCCGGATCACCCCGTGGCGCTCCATGCTGGCCGCGGCGCTGGACCAGCAGGCCCTGACGGTCGTCTCGGCGACCGTCGAGGGCGAGGGCGACAACCCGAGCTGTGAGCTGCTGGCCATGTGGCTGGCGGACCGGCTGCAGGTCCCCGTCCGCCGCCAGCTGTCGCCTGGGCCGGGCCTGACCGCCGTACGTCTGGCGACGAAGGACGGCGACATCGTCCTGAACCGGGCGGACGGCGGGCTGGCCACGCTGTGCATGCCGGGGCAGCCCGACCGGAACGTGGCGCTCAAGCGCCGCGACACGGCTGAGCTCCTGGCGGAGGAGCTGCGCCGGCTGGACCCGGACAACACGTACGCGGCCTCGCTGAAGTACGGCGTGTCGCAGCTGGCGGCGGCGACCGCCGCGCCCGAGCCCGAGGCTCCCGCGAAGGCGGAGGAGGACGCTCCGGCCAAGGCCGAGCCCTCGAAGCCGGCCGCCAAGCCGGCGAAGAAGGCCCCGGCCAAGTAGGTGCGGCCGCTGCGCGGAGCCCTTGCCCCACCCCGCCCCTTCTCCAAACCGGGGCGGAGCCCCAGGAAACGGCGAAAGGGCGGGGCGGGGAGCGGCTCCGCGCAGCGGTGTGCGCACCACCGCACACCCTGAACTACACAGAAGGCGGCAGCACATGGGTATGACGACTCCTCAGGTCGTCGTCCACCGGGACAAGGAACTGATGGCCCAGGCCACCGCGGCCCGGCTCATCACGAAGATCGTGGACGCCCAGACGGCCCGCGGCACCGCGTCCGTGGTCCTCACCGGCGGACGCAACGGCAACGGGCTCCTCGCCGCGCTGGCCACCGCCCCGGCCCGCGACGCGATCGACTGGCAGCGGCTCGACCTGTGGTGGGGCGACGAGCGGTACGTGCCCGCCGACGACCCCGAGCGCAATCACACCCAGGCCCGCGCGGCCCTCCTGGACTCCGTCCCGGTCGACCCCGCCCGCGTGCACGCCATGCCGGCCTCGGACGGCCCCTACGGCGCCGACGTGGACGCGGCGGCCTCCGCGTACGCGGCCGAGCTGGCCAGGGCGGCCGGCCCGGAGGACCACGGCCCGGTCCCCACCTTCGACGTGCTGATGCTCGGCGTCGGCCCGGACACGCACGTGGCCTCGCTGTTCCCCGAGCACCCTGCGACCCGGGAGACCGACCGCACGGTCGTCGGCGTGCACGGCGCCCCCAAGCCCCCGCCCACCCGGATCTCACTGACCCTCCCGGCCATCCGGGCGGCCCGCGAGGTCTGGCTGCTGGCGGCGGGGGAGGACAAGGCCGGAGCGGTAGCCATCGCCCTCGGCGGGGCGGGCGGCGTGCAGGCGCCGGCCGCGGAGGCGTACGGGCGCTCGCGCACCCTGTGGCTCCTGGACCGTGCGGCGGCGGCCAAGCTGCCGTCCGGGATGTATCCTCCGGCCTCCTCCTGACGGGAGCCGACTGACGGGAGCCGACGCGAAGGGCCCGCCCTCCTCCGGGAGAGCGGGCCCTTTGCGCACCCGTCAGCCGCGTCCGCGCAGCGTCCGGTAGGTGGTCACCAGCGCCTGCGTCGAGGCGTCCAGACCGGGCACGTCCGCGCCTTCGGTCAGGGCGGGCTCGATGCGCTTGGCGAGCACCTTCCCGAGCTCCACGCCCCACTGGTCGAAGGAGTCGATGTTCCACACGGCGCCCTGGACGAACACCTTGTGCTCGTACAGCGCGATCAGCTGGCCCAGTACCCCGGGGGTGAGTTCCGTGGCCAGGATGGTGGTCGTCGGATGGTTGCCGTGGAAGGTCTTGTGCGGGACCAGCGACTCCGGCGCCCCTTCCGCGCGGACCTCGTCGGCCGTCTTGCCGAAGGCCAGTGCCTGGGTCTGCGCGAAGAAGTTGGCCATCAGCAGGTCGTGCTGGGCCGCCGGGGCCGCTTCCAGCTCGGCCACCGGGTTCGCGAAGCCGATGAAGTCCGCGGGGATCACCTTCGTCCCCTGGTGGATGAGCTGGTAGTAGGCGTGCTGGCCGTTGGTGCCGGGCGTGCCCCAGACCACCGGGCCGGTCTGCCACTCCACCGGATTGCCGTCGCGGTCCACGGACTTGCCGTTGGACTCCATGTCCAACTGCTGCAGGTACGCGGTGAAGCGCGAGAGGTAGTGGCTGTACGGGAGCACCGCGTGCGACTGCGCGTCGAAGAAGGCGCCGTACCAGATCCCCAACAGGCCCATCAGCAGCGGGGCGTTCTCCTCGGCGGGCGCCGTGCGGAAGTGCTGGTCCATCAGGTGGAAGCCGGCCAGCAGGTCGCGGAAGGCGCCCGGGCCGATCGCGATCATCAGGGAGAGCCCGATGGCCGAGTCGAAGGAGTAGCGCCCGCCGACCCAGTCCCAGAACTCGAACATGTTGGCCGGGTCGATGCCGAACTCGGTGACCTTCTCCGCGTTGGTCGACAGCGCCACGAAGTGCCGTGCCACGGCAGCCTGGTCGCCGCCCAGTCCGGCGAGCAGCCAGCTGCGCGCCGACGTGGCGTTCGTGATGGTCTCGATGGTGGTGAAGGTCTTGGAGGCGATGATGAACAGCGTCTCCTCCGGGTCCAGGTCGCGCACGGCCTCGTGCAGGTCCGCCCCGTCGACGTTGGACACGAAACGCACGGTCAGGGCGCGGTCGGCGAAGGCGCGCAGGGCCTCGTAGGCCATGGCGGGACCGAGGTCGGAGCCGCCGATGCCGATGTTGACGACGTTCCTGATGCGCTTGCCGGTGAAGCCGGTCCACTTCCCCGACCTGATCTGCTCGGAGAAGGCCGCCATCTTGTCGAGGACCGCGTGCACGCCGGGGACGACGTCCTCGCCGTCCACCTCGACGACGGTGTCGGCCGGTGCGCGCAGCGCGGTGTGCAGGACCGCCCGGTCCTCGGTCGTGTTGATCTTCTCGCCGCGGAACATGGCCTCGCGCAGCTCGGCCACGCCCGCCGCCGCAGCCAGTTCGCGCAGCAGCTCCAGCGTCTCGTCGGTGACGAGGTGCTTGGAGTAGTCGATGTGCAGGTCGCCGACCCGCAGCGTGTAGCCGGCGCCGCGGCCGGGATTCTCCTCGAACAGCTGCCGCAGATGCGTCTGGCCGAACTCCTCCCGGTGCTTGCCGAGTGCCTGCCACTCGGGCGTCCGGTTGAGCTTCGTACGGCTGCCTGCGTTCATCTCGGACATCAACCCACTTCTTCCGTCCTGTCGTGCCCCGCCGTTCACCAACTTAAGGGATCACAAGCGGCGCAACGCACACAAAGAGGCCCGGCCCCGCAGGAGAGGTTCCTGCGGGGCCGGGCCACACGTCACATTCGCCGGGCGGGGTCAGATCTCGCCCCGGAGCTTGGCGAGCGCCTCGGCGAGGATCGCCTCGCCGTCGGCGTCGGAGCGCCGCTCGCGCACGTACGCCAGGTGCGTCTTGTACGGTTCGGTGCGCGGCGGCGCGGGCGGGTTGTCCCGGTCCTGGCCGGCCGGGAACCCGCAGCGCGGGCAGTCCCAGGTGTCCGGCACCTGCGCATCGCTGGCGAAGCTCGGCTGCGTCTCGTGCCCGTTCGAGCACCAGAAGGAGATGCGCAGGCGGGGCGCGGACTCCCCGCGCTCTGCCTCACCCATCGGCCCCGCTCCGACCCGGCTACCACGGATCGCGTTGCCACTTGCCACGGTCGTAACTCCCTGCGTGATGGTGCCGCGGAGTGTGAGTGGAATTTCCGCCGCGGAGCGCCCAAGTCTACGTAAGGCCCAACGCACGTCCAGTGAGCGGAGTTACTGATTCCACGTCGTGAACGCCAGCCTCATGATAGGCCGGGCGATGCCGACCGGACTGCCGGAATGGCGAGAACGGTCAGCTGCCCGTCTTCATCACGAGGCCGAGCGCGACGATGCACGCGAACCAGAGCAGACCCACCACGACGGTGATGCGGTCCAGGTTCCGCTCCGCGACGGAGGAGCCGCCGACCGACGACTGCATGCCGCCGCCGAACATGTCGGAGAGGCCGCCGCCCTTGCCCTTGTGCATCAGCACGAGCAGCATCAGCAGGGCGCTGAAGACGATCAGGGCGATCGAGAACCCCATAATCACGGCTGATTCCTACTTTCTGGCTTTTCAGGCTTTCCGGCTTTGCGAGATGTGCGCGGGGGCCAGCGGCTGGTGGTTCAGCCTCTGGCCCCCGCAAGGGTACGACGGATCGGCCCTACCGCATACTCACTGGTCGCGGAAGCGGACGATCTTGACGAACTCGTCCGCGTCGAGCGCCGCGCCGCCGATCAGGGCGCCGTCGACGTCGGGCTGCGCCATGATCGCCGCGATGTTCCCGGACTTCACGGAGCCGCCGTACTGGATGCGGACCTTGTCGGCCAGCTCCTGCGAGTACAGCTCCGCGAGGCGGCCGCGGATCGCCCCGCAGACCTCCTGGGCGTCCTCGGGGGTGGCGACCTCGCCGGTCCCGATGGCCCAGACGGGCTCGTAGGCGATCACGATGGACTCGACCTGCTCGGCCGGGACGTCCTTGAGGCCGCCGTCGAGCTGGGTGATCGTGTACGGGACCTGCTGGCCGGCTTTGCGGATGTCCAGGCCCTCGCCGACGCACAGGATCGGGGTGATCCCGTGCTTGAAGGCGGCCTTGACCTTGGCGTTGCAGATCTCGTCGGTCTCGCCGTGGTACTGGCGGCGCTCGCTGTGGCCGACGGCCACGTACGTGCACCGCAGCTTCGACAGCATCGGGCCGGAGATCTCGCCGGTGTAGGCGCCGGAGTCGTGCGCGGAGATGTCCTGGGCGCCGTACTTGATCTTCAGCTTGTCGCCGTCGACCAGGGTCTGGACGGAGCGCAGGTCGACGAAGGGCGGCAGGACCGCGACCTCGACGGCGTCGTGGTCCTTGTCGGTGAGCGCGAAGGCGAGCTTCTGGACGTGGGCGATGGCCTCGAGGTGGTTGAGGTTCATCTTCCAGTTGCCCGCCATGAGCGGGGTGCGGGTGGTCATACGGGTTCAGCCCTCCAGGGCGGCGAGGCCGGGGAGCGTCTTGCCCTCGAGGTACTCGAGGGAGGCGCCGCCGCCGGTAGAAATGTGGCCGAAAGCGTTCTCGTCGAAGCCGAGCGTGCGGACCGCGGCGGCAGAGTCGCCGCCGCCGACCACGGTGAAGGCGTCGCTGTCGACGAGGGCCTGCGCGATCGCGCGGGTGCCGCCGGCGTAGTCGGGGTGCTCGAAGACGCCCAGGGGGCCGTTCCAGAAGACGGTCTCCGCGTCGGCGATCTTCGAGGCGTACAGCTCACGGGTCTTCGGACCGATGTCCAGACCCTCCTTGTCGGCGGGGATCTTGTCCGCGTCGACGGTGGTGTACTCGGCCGGGGCCTTGGTCTTCAGGTCGGGGAAGTCCGTCGAGGCCAGGATGTCGACCGGCAGGACGAGCTCGACGCCGGTGGACTCGGCCCGGGCCATGTACTCCTTGACCTTGTCGACCTGGTCCTTCTGGAGCAGGGAGATGCCGACCTCGTGGCCCTGGGCGTGGAGGAAGGTGTAGGCCATGCCGCCGCCGATCAGGAGGCGGTCGGCCTTGCCGAGCAGCTCGTCGATGACGGCGAGCTTGTCGGAGACCTTGGCGCCGCCGAGGACCACGACGTACGGGCGCTTGACCTCGTCCGTCAGCTTCTTCAGGACGCCGACCTCGGTGGCGATGAGCTGGCCGGCCGCGTGCGGGAGCCGCGCGGGCAGGTCGAAGACCGAGGCGTGCTTGCGGTGGACGGCGCCGAAGCCGTCGCCGACGTAGATGTCGGCGAGTTCCGCGAGCTGGTCCGCGAAGGCGCCGCGCTCGGCGTCGTCCTTCGAGGTCTCACCGGCGTTGAAGCGGAGGTTCTCGATGACGGCCACCTGGCCGTCGGTGAGGGCGGCGACGGTCTCCTTGGCGGAGGAACCCACGGTGTCGGTGGCGAACGCGACGTCCGCGCCCAGCAGTTCACCGAGGCGCGCGGCGGCCGGCGCGAGCGAGAAGGCCGGCTCCGGGGCGCCCTTGGGGCGGCCGAGGTGCGAGGCCACGACGACGCGGGCGCCGGCTTCGGCGAGCTTCGCGATCGTGGGCTGGACGGCGCGGATGCGGCCGTCGTCGGTGATCGTGCCCTCGGCGAGCGGAACGTTGAGGTCCGCGCGGACGAAGACCCGCTTGCCCTTGACGCCTTCGGCGAGCAGTTCGTCGATCGTCTTCATGTGTTTCTGACTCCTTTGGGCGCCCGTGTCGGGGGCGAAGAACGACTGGCAAGCTACAGGGTCCGGGCTGCGCATCGTCGCGCGGCCCGGACCCTGTGCTTCACATCGTGGTGTCAGCCCTGGAACTCAGAGCTGGCCGCCGACGAAGACCGTCAGGTCCACGAGGCGGTTGGAGTAGCCCCACTCGTTGTCGTACCAGCCGACGACCTTGACCTGCTTGCCCTGAACCATGGTCAGGGAGGAGTCGAAGGTGCAGGACGCCGGCCAGTTCACGATGTCGGAAGAGACGATCGCGTCCTCGGTGTAGTCGAGGATGCCCTTCAGCTGGCCCTCGGAGGCCTTCTGGAAGGCGGCGTTGATCTCGTCCTTGGTGACCTCGCGGTCGAGCTCCAGCACGAGGTCCGTGACCGAGCCGGTCGGCACCGGGACGCGCATCGCGATGCCGTCCAGCTTGCCCTTGAGCTGCGGCAGGACCAGCGCGGTGGCCTTGGCGGCACCCGTCGAGGTCGGGATGATGTTCTCGGCGGCGGCGCGGGCGCGGCGCAGGTCCGAGTGCGGGAAGTCCAGGATGCGCTGGTCGTTCGTGTACGCGTGGACCGTCGTCATCATCCCCTTGACGATGCCGAAGTTCTCGTCGAGGACCTTGGCCATCGGCGCCACGCAGTTCGTGGTGCAGGACGCGTTGGAGATGACGTGGTGGTTGGCCGCGTCGTACTTGTCCTGGTTGACGCCCATCACGATGGTGATGTCCTCGTCCTTGGCGGGAGCCGAGATGAGGACCTTCTTCGCGCCGGCCGCGATGTGCTTGGCGGCGTCCGCCTTCTTCGTGAAGATGCCGGTCGACTCGATGACGATGTCGGCGCCCAGTTCGCCCCAGGGGAGGTTCGCGGGGTCGCGCTCGGCGAAGGTCTTGAAGGTGTTGCCGGCGACGGTGATGGTGTCGTCGGTGTGGGACACCTGGGCCTTGAGGCGGCCCAGAATGGTGTCGTACTTGAGAAGGTGCACCAGGGTGGCGTTGTCAGTCAGGTCGTTGACACCGACGATCTCGATGTCCGCTCCCTGCTCCAGGAGGGCCCGGAAGTAGTTGCGGCCAATGCGGCCAAAACCGTTGATGCCTACGCGGATCGTCACGAACCGATCTCCTCGTTGGTGCGCCGGTGAGAGCGCCGGCGAGCTGTAAATGGGATGTCCCCGACCGCTTACGACCCTACCTCTCCGTGAGCTTTTGGGTGACATCGGTCGAGGGCTGACACTCCCCCCACTTCGCGGGGTACCCCCGCCGGAGCCCGCCCCGGACGCTCCGGCGCGGGCCCCGGGGACCTTGGCCCCGGTCACTCTGGGTGAGCGTCGAAGGTGGCGCTGTTCAGCGGTTGAGCGAGCGGAGCGCCTTACCGACGAGTAGAGCGCGATCCGCCGCCGCGGGCAGGTGTTCCAGGCCGAAGCCCAGAAGTACGGTGTCACGCGTGGTCACCGAGGCGTAGGACCGGAAGAGCTCTCCTGTCCGGGACCAGTCGCCCGCGACGTCGGGGCTTCCGGCCGGTGCGCCCTGGGCCGCCCAGGCGCCGAGCGAGGCCTCGAACCCCTCGGCCGCCTGCTCCCCGCCGCCGGTCGACAGGCGCACCTCGTCCGCGAAGACGCCGCGTCCGCCCGTGCTCGGGTCGGTGATGGAGGAGAGGGAGAGCTCGACGGACCGGCCCGCGTAGGCGCTCAGGTCGAAGGAGACCTGCTTCCAGCCGCCGGAGGAGCCGGTGAAGGTGTTCCACTGGCCGCTGGTGCCGTGCGGGGTGCAGCCGCCGCCCTCCAGGGTGAGGTAGCGGCGAAGGAACGGGTGGCCGTTGATGAAGAAGCCGGCCGCGCACTCCTCGGGGACGGCCGGGCTGCTCAGGCCGCCCGCCTCCGGCAGCATGGTCCAGTCGTCGCCGCCGGCGCTGCGGGCCTCCAGCGCGGCGTGGTCGTAGCCCTCTTCGAGGTTCCAGTTGAGGGCGAGCTTCAGCTGCGGCCGGTCGGCCGCGGTGACGCCGGTGAGGTCGATGGTGCGGACGAGCCGCTTCCAGTCGCTGTCGGTGTGCAGCGCCGAGGCCATCCCGGCGCCGGCGTAGGGGGCGTACTGGTTCGTGATCCCGGTGTACCGGCCGGCCTGTGCGCTGCTGAACTGCGGGAACTGCGCGGGGGCCAGGGTCTCGGAGGTCACCGTGTAGGCGCCGGGCGCGTTCAGCGGGTTGCCCGCGGCGTCGCCGAGGCCGCCGTTCGCGCCCTGCAGGGCGCCGGCGCCGGTGAAGCCGGTGGCGCCGGGGGTGCTGTTGCGGCTGTAGGCGCCGAGCCAGTACTGGCTGAAGTCGTTGGTCACGGCGCGGCCGACCTGGGCGTTGCCGCCGGCCGGCTCGCCGGCCTCGATCAGCCTGCCGCCTTCGTTCAGGAAGTCACGGACCGCCAACTGCGTCTCTCCGCCGGGCGTCTTGGCTCCGGTGTAGTGGACGGCCGTGCCGAAGTGGGAGAGGACCCCGAGGTGGTGCGGGACGCCCTGGACGGCGACGTCCCAGACCGCGGCGGACCTGCCGTTGGCGCGCAGCGCGTCGACGTACTTCTGGGCGTGCTGGGCCGCGGCGCCCTCCTCGGCGATCACCAGGACGTCCGCGCGGGGCCGCTCGGCCACCGTGTACGTGAAGTGCTCGCTGGAGACCTGCTTGCCGGAGCGGTCGCGGCCGGTGAACCAGACCTCGACCTTGTCGCCGGGCCCGGTGCCCTCGACCTCGGCGCGGTACTCGTCGAACCAGTTGTTGTCCTCGCCGCCGTAGACGTCACCGCCCTTCCAGGCCCTGAGGTCCTCGTCGTGCGTGCGGCCGCCGTTGATCCGGTACTTGAGTTCCTTGCCCTTCAGCGCCTTGCGGGCCGTGACGGCGACCTCCTGGTCCTGGCCCCGGGCCGCGTAGGAGGTGGTGAAGGGGTCGGTGGTGAAGTCGGCCGCGCTCAGCCCGACGGGGGACGAGGGGCGGTCTGGGTGCGCGGCGCTCTCGCCGACCGCGAGGGCGAAGGGGACGTTCTTGGCGAACTCCGCCTGGATGAGCTTCTCGTCGTCCGGGAAGTTGAAGCCCGATGCGCAGTCCTCGGGCTTCCACCGGTCGGCCGGGTCGGCCGCCGAGGCGGTCTGGCAGGTGGTCATCTCCGGCGTGAACATCATGATGCCGTTGACGTTGGACGCGTGGCCGTCGGCCTCGCCGTTGGTGGTGTACAGCTCGGAGGACACCTGGGGGTAGTAGCCGGGGACGGCCGGGTTCTCGGGGGTGCCGGCGAGGGCCTTGTAGGCCACGTCGTCGGGCGTGGGGGTGGCCACCTGCCACCCCACGCCGTAGAGGATCAGCTCGGCGGCCGAGTGGTAGTTGATGGCGTAGTCGAAGCCGACGCGCTTCTCGAAGGCGTCGAGGGCGGCGGTCTCGGGCTCGGAGGAGGCCTTGGGGCCGCGGTAGGTCTCGCTCGCCCGGTTCGGCGAGGAGCCCTCGTTGTCGTAGCCCCACTTGAAGGCGAAGTTGCGGTTGAGGTCGACGCCGTCGCCGGCGGTGATCTGGCCGTCGCCGTTGTTGTCGCGGAGGTTCTTGCGCCACAGCCGCTGGCTGTCGGCGGCGTGCGTGTGGTCGTAGCCGTCGGGGTTGGCGCTGAGCAGGAACCACAGCTCGCTGGAGTCCACCAGCCTGGTGATCCGCTGGTCCTTGCCGTAGTTGTCGAGCGTGTGGTGCATCAACCGCCGGGTCATCTCGGGGGTGATCCACTCGCGGGCGTGCTGGTTGGACATGTAGAGCACCGAGGGCTTGGCGCCGTCCTCGGTCTTCTTCGCGTTCTTGCTGACCTTCAGGGCGAGGATGTCCTTGCCCTGGACGGTCTTGCCGATGGAGACGACCTTGGTGAGCGCCGGGTGCTCCTGGGCCGTGCGCAGGATCTCCTCCTGGAGGCCGCCCTTGCCGCTGTACGGGCGGAACACGCCGTCCCCGGCCGCCTTGGCGCGGGCCAGGGCCTGGGCCGGGATCCTGCGCTCGGCGAGCTCGACGCCCTGGGCTGCCAGCTCGCCCGCCTGTGCTTCCGTCAGGAAGAGCTCGACCCGGGCGGTCCCGGTCTCCGGGGCGCGCTCGGTGAGCTCGTGGGCGTCCTGGCCGGCCGCGAGGACCAGCGGCACCTGTTCCCGGGTGATGTCGGCGTCGTAGACCCGCACCTCCTCGGCGCCGGACGCGGGGCCGGGCGCGGCGGTGCCGGGCCGCGCCTGGGCGGTCGCGGGCAAGGCGGCGAGTGTGGTTCCGAAGACGAGTGCGCTTGCGGCGAGGATGACTCTCGCGCGGTGACTCATGTGCCCCCCTGGGCGTCGGCTGCCACGAAAGGTTCGGACGCCAGACTCAAGACCGGCCCATGCTCATGTCAATGGGGCATGCGGGAAAGGGGCCCGCACGAGTGATCGCGCGAGCCCCTTCTGCCGTAGGGAGTGTCTCGGCCACAGGGCCTATCCGGCCATGTTGTCGGCCATCTCCTCGCTGAGGTCGAGGTTCGACTCGGTGCCCGGGATGCCGAGGTCCTGGGCCCGCTTGTCGGCCATCGCGAGCAGGCGGCGGATCCGGCCGGCGACGGCGTCCTTGGTCAGCGGCGGGTCGGCGAGCGCGCCCAGCTCCTCCAGGGAGGCCTGCTTGTGCTCCATGCGCAGCCGGCCGGCCGCTGCGAGGTGCTCGGGGACCTCCTCGCCGAGGATCTCCAGCGCGCGCTGGACGCGGGCTCCGGCGGCCACGGCGGCCCGCGCCGAACGGCGCAGGTTGGCGTCGTCGAAGTTGGCGAGGCGGTTGGCGGTGGCGCGCACCTCGCGCCGCATCCGCCGCTCCTCCCAGGCCAGCACCGACTCGTGTGCGCCGAGCCGGGTCAGCAGAGCGCCGATCGCGTCGCCGTCGCGGACCACGACCCGGTCCACGCCGCGCACCTCGCGCGCCTTGGCGGCGATGGAGAGCCTGCGGGCGGCGCCCACCAGGGCCAGGGCGGCCTCCGGGCCGGGGCAGGTGACCTCCAGGGAGGAGGACCGGCCCGGCTCGGTGAGCGAGCCGTGGGCCAGGAAGGCGCCGCGCCACGCTGCCTCGGCGTCACAGGTGGCCCCGGAGACCACCTGGGGCGGAAGACCCCGGATGGGGCGTCCGCGGCCGTCCACGAGGCCCGTCTGGCGCGCCAGCTGGTCACCTCCGGCCACGACGCGGACCACGTAGCGGCTGCCGCGGCGCAGTCCGCCGGGGGCCATCACCACCAGGTCCGAGGAGTGGCCGAAGATCTCCAGGATGTCCTTGCGCAGGCGGCGGGCGGCGATCCCGGTGTCGAGCTCCGCCTCGATGACGATCCGGCCGCTCACCAGGTGCAGCCCGCCCGCGAACCGAAGGATCGCCGAGACCTCCGCTTTTCTGCAGCAGGTCCGGGTGACGGGGAGCCGGGAGATCTCATCCTTCACCGCTGGCGTCATCGCCATGGGCCGATCCTTCCATGCATCCGAAAAATACGGTCGTACGCGGCGGCCAGCAGCTCCGGGTCGTGCTTCGGTGAGCCGTCCTGCCTGGCCACGGGGGCCAGCTCGACCGCGGCACCGAACCGTTTCGCGGCATCGGCGAGGGACTCGCGGTCGGGCACGGCGGCCTCGTCGGCCAGCACCACGTCCAGGGCGAGTTTAGGGGCGTGTCGGGCCAAAACCTCCAAATGACGCTGCGGAGAGAAGCCCTCTGTTTCGCCGGGCTGCGGCGCGAGGTTCAACGACAGCACCCGCCGGGCCTTGGTCTCGACGAGCGCGTCCAGCAGTTCCGGCACCAACAGGTGCGGAATCACGGAGGAGAACCACGAGCCGGGACCCAGCACCACCCAGTCGGCGTCCAGGACCGCCGCGACGGCTTCCGGTACGGCCGGCGGGGCGCTCGGCACGACCTGCACGGAGAGCACCTCGCCCGGTGTCAGGGCCACGGTGGCCTGCCCGCGTACGGTGTCGACGTCCTCGGGACGGGCCGGGTCGTGGCCCCTGACCAGGGCCTGGAGCTCCAGCGGCACCGCCGACATCGGCAGCACCCGGCCGTGTGCGCCGAGCAGCCGGCCCACGAGGTCGAGGGCCTGGACGGGGTCGCCGAGCTGTTCCCACAGGGCGACGATCAGCAGGTTGCCGACGGCGTGGCCGTGCAGGTCGCCCTCGGACTGGAAGCGGTGCTGGATGACGCGGGCCCAGGTCTGGCCCCAGTCGTCGTCCCCGCACAGCGCTGCCAGCGCCTTGCGCAGGTCGCCGGGCGGCAGGACGCCGAGCTCCTCCCGGAGCCGTCCGCTGGAGCCGCCGTCGTCGGCGACGGTGACCACGGCGGTGAGGTCACCGGTGATCCGGCGCAGGGCGGCGAGGGAGGCCGACAGGCCCTGGCCGCCACCGAGCGCGACCACCTTGGGCGTGGCGCCCCTCCGGCGGCCGGAGCGGCCCGCGCCTTCCTCTCCCCGTCCCGGGGTGAGGCGGCGCAGGCGGCTCAGCCGCGGGGTCCGTGCGGTCACTCGCGCCCCATGTCCCGGTGGACGACGACGGTCTCGACTCCCTCGGAGGCGAGGCGGGCGGCGAGCTTCTCGGACATGGCCACGCTGCGGTGCTTGCCGCCCGTGCACCCGACCGCGATGGTCACGTACCGCTTGCCCTCACGGCGGTAGCCGGTGGCGATGAGCTGGAGCAGCTCGGTGTAGCGGTCGAGGAACTCCTTGGCGCCGGGCTGGCTGAAGACGTACCCCGACACCTCCTCGTTGAGCCCGGTGAAGGGGCGCAGCTCCGGGACCCAGTGCGGGTTCGGGATGAAGCGGCAGTCGACGACGAGGTCGGCGTCGACGGGGAGGCCGTACTTGTAGCCGAAGGACATGACGGTGGCCCGCAGCTCGGGCTCCTCGTCCCCCGCGAACTGGGCGTCCATCTTGGCGCGCAGCTCGTGCACGTTGAGGCTGGAGGTGTCGATCACCAGGTCGGCGTCGCCGCGCAGCTCGCGCAGGAGGTCGCGCTCGGCGGCGATGCCGTCGGTGATGCGCCCGTCTCCCTGGAGCGGGTGCGGGCGGCGGACCGACTCGAAGCGGCGGACCAGCGCGTCGTCGGAGGACTCCAGGAAGACGATGCGGCGGGTGACGCCCTTGCTGTCGAGGTCGGCGAGGGACTCGCGCAGGGCGTCGAAGAACTGGCGGCCGCGGACGTCGACGACGACCGCGATGCGGGCCACGTTGCCCTGGGAGCGGGCGCCGAGCTCCACCATGGTGGGGATCAGCGCGGGCGGCAGGTTGTCGACGACGAACCAGCCGAGGTCCTCCAGACACTTGGCCGCCGTGCTGCGGCCGGCCCCGGACATGCCGGAGATGATCACCAGCTCGGGGATGGCCGCCTCGGCGGTCTCGCCGGGCTCCATTGTCGTGCCCGTACTCACCTGTGCTCCGTCTCGGTCGTGCGTGGTCTCGTGCTCGGTCATTGCTCGGTCCCCCGTTCGGACGATGCTCCCGCTGGCGCGGGGTTCTCATCCTCAATGATCTCTCCTGTGGCCGTGTTGACGGCAGGACCGGCGGGGACCGCCCCGGCGAGGGCCGCGGCCACGGTCTCGGCCGTCTTCCGTCCTATGCCCGGGACCTCGCAGATCTGGTCGATTGTCGCCTGTCTCAGCTTCTTCACCGAACCGAAGTGCTTCACCAGGGCGTGCTTGCGGCTCTCGCCGAGGCCGGGCACCTCGTCCAGCGGCCCCGACTTCAGGCGCTTGCCGCGCTTGCTGCGCTGGTACCGGATGGCGAAGCGGTGGGCTTCGTCACGCACCCGCTGGAGCAGGTAGAGGCCCTCGCTGCTGCGGGGCAGGACGACGGGGTCGTCCTCGCCGGGCACCCAGACCTCCTCCAGCCGCTTGGCCAGGCCGCAGACGGCGACGTCGTCGATGCCGAGCTCGTCCAGGGCCCGCTGGGCGGCGGCCACCTGCGGCTGTCCGCCGTCGACGACGACGAGCTGGGGCGGGTAGGCGAAGCGCTTGGGCTTCCCGTCGTCCTCGGGGGCCGGCCCGGCGGCGTCCTCGCCCTCTTCGGGGTCCCACTCCCCCGTTTTCAGCTTCTCCTGGAGGTAGCGGCGGAAGCGCCGGGAGACCACCTCGTGCATGGAGCGGACGTCGTCCTGCCCCTCGAACGACTTGATCTGGAAGCGCCGGTACTCGCTCTTGCGGGCCAGCCCGTCCTCGAAGACGACCATCGACGCGACGACGTCGTCTCCCTGCAGGTGGGAGATGTCGAAGCACTCGATGCGCAGCGGGGCGCTGTCGAGGTCCAGCGCCTCGGCGATTTCCTCCAGCGCCCGGGAGCGCGTGGTGAGGTCGCTGGCGCGCTTGGTCTTGTGCAGGGCGAGGGACTGGAGCGCGTTGCGGTGCACGGTCTCCATCAGGGCCTTCTTGTCGCCGCGCTGCGGTATCCGCAGGCTGACCTGGGACCCGCGGCGCTCGGCGAGCCACTGGCCCAGCGCGGGCGTGTCCTCGGGGAGCGCGGGGACCAGCACCTCCTTGGGGACGGCCTCGCCCTTCTCCTCGCCGTAGAGCTGCTGGAGGGCGTGCTCGACGAGGCCGGCGGTGTCGACGGCCTCGACCTTGTCGGTGACCCAGCCGCGCTGGCCTCGGACGCGGCCGCCGCGGACGTGAAAGATCTGCACGGCCGCTTCGAGCTCGTCCTCGGCGACGGCGATCAGGTCGGCGTCGGTGGCGTCGGCGAGCACCACGGCGTTCTTCTCCATGGCGCGGCGCAGCGCTCCGATGTCGTCGCGCAGCCGGGCGGCCTTCTCGTACTCCGTCTCCTCGGCCGCCGCGTGCATCTCCTTCTCCAGCCGGGAGAGGTAGGCGCCGGTGCGGCCGGCCATGAAGTCGCAGAAGTCCTCGGCCAGTTCGCGGTGCTCCTCGGGGGTGACCCGGCCGACGCAGGGCGCGGAGCACTTGCCGATGTAGCCGAGGAGGCAGGGGCGGCCGATCTGGGCGGAGCGCTTGAACACCCCGGCGGAGCAGGTCCGTACCGGGAAGACCCGCAGCATCAGGTCGACGGTCTCGCGGATCGCCCAGGCGTGGGCGTACGGACCGAAGTAGCGCACGCCCTTCTTCTTGGGGCCCCGCATGACCTGGACCCGGGGGTACTCCTCGTTCAGGGTGACGGCGAGCGAGGGGTAGCTCTTGTCGTCCCGGTACTTGACGTTGAACCGGGGGTCGTACTCCTTGATCCAGGAGTACTCCAGCTGGAGCGCCTCGACCTCGGTGGAGACCACGGTCCACTCGACGGAGGCGGCGGTGGTCACCATGGTGGCGGTACGGGGGTGCAGGCCCGCGACGTCCTGGAAGTAGTTGGCCAGGCGCTGGCGCAGGCTCTTGGCCTTCCCGACGTAGATCACCCGGCGGTGCTCGTCGCGGAATCTGTAGACCCCCGGGGAGTCGGGGACCTGCCCCGGCTGGGGGCGGTAGCTGGAAGGGTCGGCCATGCCAACCACCCTACTGGCGCGCACCGACAACGACCCGCAGCCGTCCGGCCTCCGGCCCGGTGCGCGGATGGCCTCGCGGGCTCCGGGTGACCGTGCGGCCGACCCGCTGCACGGGGCTTCCCGGGCTCCGCCCGGACCTGGTCCTCGAACGCCGGACGGGCTGGAAATCCAGCCCCGCCGGCGCTTGAGGCGCGGGGCCCGGGGGCGGAGCCCGGGGAGCGGGGGCAGGGCGGGCGGGGAGAGCTGCCCGCAGGGCCCGGCCTCCGGCGGCAGCCGGACCCTGCGGGCGGCGAGGGCTACGCGACGGCGGCCCGGCGGCGGCGCAGGAGCAGCACGCCGGCCCCGCCCAGCGCGAGCGCCCCGGCCCCGGCCCCCGCCGCGGCCGCGAGCGGCACCCCGGCAGCCGGGCCGGGCTCGGCGTAGCCCCCCGCCATGCCGCCCTCGGCATAGGCGGAGCCGGGAAGCTTGTCCCCGTACGCCTTGACGACCCGCGCCCGGTACGCGCCGAGTGTCGTGCCGCCCCCGCCCACCGCCCGCACGCCGTCCTCGTCGAGCGGCAGTACCCGCCCGCCCCCGGCCACGTACCAGGCGCCGATCTGCGGTTCCCGGAACACGGTCCCGCCGGGCAGTTTCTCGGCACCCAGTCGCGCGTAGCGGAATTCGTCGTCGCCGGTGGCGATGTTCACCACCTGCCAGCCGTTCTCCGTCCGCGCGGTCCACAGCGCGGCCTGCTGCCCGTCGGAGGAGACCGCCCGGCTGGCGAGGAACTCCAGGCGGGCGACGGACGCGCCCGGCCGGCCCGCGACGAAGTCCGGGGAGAGGTGGTTGACCGGGACCGCCTCGCCCTCGATGCGGGGCTGCGCGGCGGCGAGGGAGACCTTGCCCTCCCGGGCGAAGAACCGGGAGAGCGTGGCGAGGGTGTCGGGTGCGCCGGCCGCCCGCTCGGCGGCGGCCCGGTGTTCGGCGGTGGCCGCCCCGGGCTGCGGCACCGGCTGCGGCACGGAGGCCGCGACGGCCTGCGGGGCGAGTCCGAGGAGGGCGGTGGCGGCGAGGACGGCCGCGGCGGCCGAAGCGCGCAGGGTCATGGCGGTCACGCCCCGATCCGGTAGAGGGAGTGGGTCCAGGAGAAGGTGTTGTTGTTGACGTACCAGGCATGGGAGGCCCAGTTGTAGCGGTCGCTGGAGGGCCAGGGGTCGCCCCAGTAGACCCAGCTGCTCGCGGTGTCGTAGCCGTAGACGACGTGCATGTGGCCGCCGCCGTTCGACCACTGGATCCGGGTCTCGATGGGCCGGCCCGCGTTGATCTCGGTCTGGACGGTGGAGTACTGCAGCCAGCCGGTGACGTACGAGCCGGGGTTGACGCCCGCCCAGCGCAGTCCGGTCTGGACGTTGCCGAGGGTGGCCTGGTTGTTGGGGCAGTCGGTGCCCTGCTGACGGTTGAAGGCGGCGTTGCAGAACTGGTTCTGCGAGTAGTTCCGGCCGAACCAGGTGGCGATGGTGTTGCCGCCTGCGGCCCAGCACCAGTTGGTCTTCGCCTGCGCCTGCATGGTGATGCCGAGGCGTTTGTGGGCGAGGGCGGAGTCGGCGCGGGTCTGCGCGGCGGTGGCGGTGCCGGCGGGCAGGGCGAGGATCAGGGCGCTGAGCAGGGCGGTGAGGGCGGCGGCCGGGGAAAGCCGCCGGTTTCGATTGCGCATCGCGTTCCTCCCGAGGTGGGGAGTGGGGGGTGGAGGAGCGCGTCCGGACGCTGTGGAGGAGCATCAGGGAGTTGTCGCGATCAGGTCAACGCGCTTGAATACGCGATGACGTTGCAGTGTGAACGGTGGGACTGCGGTGTGAACGGTTACTGCCGTTCCACCTGGTCCCCCGGGGCTGCCGCCGTGATCCCCCCACCCCGGCGCGTGAACGTTCACAGAGGAGTCGCCATGCGGCCTTCCACGGATCCGGCGGACCTGGCCGAACTGAACCGGCTCTTGCACGGCGGCCCCTTCCACCTCGCCCTGCGCGCCGCCCTGGCCGCCCGCGGCCTGCCGCTGCAACGCGTGCAGCACCGGCTCGCGGCACAGGGCATCAAGGTCGGGGTGACCAGCCTCAGTTACTGGCAGCAGGGCGCCCGCAGGCCGCGCCACCCGGAGTCCCTGCGGGCCGTCACCGCCCTGGAGCGGATCCTGGAGCTGCCCGACGGAGCCCTGGTCCGGCTGCTGGCGGACCCGGTGCCCGGCTCCGGGCCCGCCCGGCCCGCCGGGCGCTCCTACCGGGCCCTGTTCAGCGGGGGCGGGACGGTGGAGCGGCTGCTGGACGGGATGGAACTCCCGCCGGACGGCGGGCTGCACTCGCTCGGCCACCACGAGCGGGTCCGCATCGGACCGGCGGGCGAGCTGCGGGTCCGCGAGTCTCAGCAGATCGTCCGGGCCCACCGGGACGGGGTCGACCGCTACCTCGCCGTCCACCACGGCGACCCGGGCTGCGACGTCTCCCGGGTGCGCGTGACCGCCTACGAGAACTGCCGTACGGGCCGGGTGCGGTGCCATCCGGAGGCCGGGGTGGTGGTCGCGGAGCTGCTCTTCGACGCCCGGCTGCGGCGCGGCGACACCTATGTCTTCGGCTACGGCGTCGAGGACGGCACGGGGCCCCGCAGCGGTGAGTACGTGCGCGGTTTCAGCTACGCGGGCGGCCAGTACGTGCTCCAGGTCCGCTTCGACGAGGCGGCCCTCCCGGTGCGCTGCCGGCGTTTCGCCCGCAGCGGGCCGGACGCCCCGCGCACCGGCCTGGCGGATCTGACGCCGAGCGGCCGGCACCGGGCGGTGCACCTGGTGGAGCAGGCGGTGCGGCGCGGGATCCTCGGGATCGCCTGGGACTGGGACTGACGCGCGACGGCCTTGCCGGTGCCCGGCGCGGGTCAGCCCGCGACGAGCTTGCCGTTCTCCGCTCGGACCGGCACCTCCGGCAGCGGCCGGTCGGCCGGGCCGCGAAGGACCTTGCCCGTCGACACGTCGAAACGGCTGCCGTGGCAGGGGCAGTTCCCCTCCCCCTCGTCGATCTTGTCGAGGACGCAGCCCGCGTGTGTGCACTGGGCGCTGAACGCCTTGTACCGGCCCTCCGCCGGACAGCTGACGATCAGCTTCCGCTCCCGGTAGAGCTTCGCGCCGCCCACCGGGACGTCGGCCGCGGCGCCCAGCTCGACGGGTGCGGTGGGGGTGGCGGGGGTGCTGCCGCCGCTGTTGGTCTCGGTGGAGCAGGCCGTGAGCGCCGCTCCGGCGCCGGCGGCTCCCGCGAGCGCGGCGGCGCCCTTGAGGACGGTACGGCGGGCGGCGGACTGCGGCGCGGGCATGCGGTTCTCCTGAGGTGCACGGACGGGGGCCATGGGGCGGACGGCCCACCCGACGATACCGCCGCCCCATGGAGTACCTTCCTCCGCGTGATCGTCGTCGGCGGAGAAGCCCTCATCGACCTGGTGCCCGCGGCCGGTCCGCCGGGCGCACTGCTGCCCCGCCCCGGCGGCGGCCCGTACAACACCGCGCGCGCCCTCGGGCGCCTCGGCGCGGGGGTCGCCTTCTGCTCCCGGGTCTCGACGGACGGTTTCGGCGAGAGCCTGCTGGCCGGCCTGCGGGCGGCCGGGGTGGACGTGTCGCTGGTCCAGCGCGGGCCGGAGCCGACCACCCTCGCCGTGCCGTCGCTGGCCCCGGACGGCTCGGCCTCGTACGGGTTCTACGTCGAGGGCACCGCCGACCGGCTGTTCAGCCTGCCGCCCGCCCTCCCGGAGGGGGTGCGCGCCCTCGCGCTCGGCACCTGCTCGCTCGTCCTGGAGCCGGGCGCGAGCGCGTACGAGGCCCTGCTGCGCCGGGAGTCGCGGCGCGGGCTCCTGACCCTGCTGGACCCCAACATCCGGCCGGCGCTGATCGCGGACCCGGCGGGCTACCGCGCCCGCTTCACCGACCGGCTCCTGCCGCACACGGGCGTCCTGAAGGTGTCGGAGGAGGACGCGGCCTGGCTGGGCGGGCGGGTCGGCGACTGGCTGGCGGCCGGGCCCTCGGCGGTGGTGCTGACCCGCGGCGCGGCGGGCCTGACGGTCTGGACGCGGGAGGGCGCAGAGTATTCGGCCGCGGCCCGCCCGGTCGCGGTGGCGGACACGATCGGGGCGGGCGACACCGTCAACGCCGCCCTCCTGCACCGCCTCGCCGCGGCCCCGGGCGGCCCGGTGGACTGGCCGGACGTCCTGGCCTACGCCGCCCACGCGGCGGCCCTGACCTGCACCCGCCCGGGGGCGGAGCCCCCGTACGCGTCGGAGCTCAGCGAATAGCGGCCCAGACGCTGCGGGCCACGGCCGGGGCGAACTGCTCGACCGGCTGGACCACATGGGCGCCGGAGAAGTGCAGTGCAGGAAGAAGGCCCGCTGGAAGCAGGCGCCGAGCAGCAGCGCGGCGGCCGTGCGGGGATCCGCGTCGGCCCCAGGCGGCCGGCGTCCAGCTCGCGCCGCAGCCTGGCAGCGAGCGTGTCCAGCACCAGGTGCGGGCCCGCCCCCAGCTCCTGGGCGCCCTCGCGGTGGCGGGTGAGCAGGGCGGGGTCGGCGAAGAGCGAGGCGGCCATGGGCATGGCGTCGGCGTAGAAGAGCGAGGCGTGCCGGGCGATGTCGGCGAGCGCCTCCTCGACACCGACGTCCAGGTCACCGGGGCCGGCCTGCAGGGCGGCCATGAGCGGGCCGGCGTTGGGGGTGCGTTCCATCAGCACGCGCACCATGGAGGCGGCGATGGCCGCGAGCGGGACGCAGTGGACGGTCATCAGGCCGCCGATGCTGCGGAACACCCCCCACACCGGCACCTACCGGCGTGCGATCGATGCCAATGTCCCGGGCGGCCGGGTCATCCCCCGCGCCGACGTCGCCGACGCCCTCCTGGCGAGCCTGAAAGACCCGTCCTGTACCGGCCACGCTGTGGGCGTCGCCTCGTAGACCCGGACGGCGAGAGGGCCCGGCACGACGGCCGGACCCCTCCTCTGCCGGACTGAGGGCAGCGACCGGGTCGTCTCTTTCGGATCGTGTCGGCCGAGCCCGCGTCGTCCGGTGCCGTGCCTCGCAAGGCGCAGGAGCTCCCGTGAACCGGACGGGCGTACGCGGGAGCCCCGACATCGCGGCGGGGCGCGGCGCCGGGCCCGCCGGGCCCGGCACGATCCGAAAGAGACGGCCTAGGCTTTGCGGGCCCGCGTCGCCGTCTTCTTGGCCGCCGCCTTCTTCGCCGGAGCCGCCTTCGTCGCGGCCACCGCCTTTTTCGCCGCAGCCGCCTTCTTGGCCGGGGCCTTCTTCGCCGTGGCCCGCACCGGGGACGCCCCGGCGTCGGAGACCCGGTCCGCGCCCAGGATGTCCCGCAGGAATTTGCCCGTGTGGCTCGCGCCCACCGAGGCCACCTGCTCGGGCGTACCCTCGGCCACCACCAGGCCGCCGCCGTAACCGCCTTCGGGGCCCATGTCGATGACCCAGTCCGCGGTCTTGATGACGTCCAGGTTGTGCTCGATGACGATCACCGAGTTGCCCTTGTCGACCAGCCCCGACAGCACCTTGATCAGCTTCGAGATGTCCTCGAAGTGCAGACCCGTCGTCGGCTCGTCCAGCACGTACACCGTCCGGCCCGTCGAGCGCTTCTGCAGCTCGGAGGCCAGCTTGACGCGCTGCGCCTCGCCGCCCGACAGCGTCGGCGCGGACTGGCCGAGGCGGACGTAGCCCAGTCCGACCTCGTTCAGCGTCTTGAGGTGCCGCGCGATCGTCGGAACCGCCTCGAAGAAGCCCAGCGCCTCCTCGATCGGCATGTTCAGGACTTCCGCGATGGACTTGCCCTTGTAGTGGACCTCCAGCGTCTCCCGGTTGTACCGGTCGCCGTGGCAGACCTCGCACGGGACGTAGACGTCGGGCAGGAAGTTCATCTCGATCTTGATCGTGCCGTCGCCGGAGCAGTTCTCGCACCGGCCGCCCTTGACGTTGAAGGAGAAGCGGCCCGGCAGGTAGCCGCGCACCTTCGCCTCCATCGTCTCCGCGAAGAGCTTGCGCACGTGGTCGAAGACGCCGGTGTACGTGGCCGGGTTCGACCGGGGCGTCCGGCCGATGGGCGACTGGTCGACGTGGACCACCTTGTCGACGAGGTCGTCCCCCTCCACGCGGGTGTGGCGGCCCGGCACCGACCGGGCGCCGTTCAGCTCGCGCGCCAGGTGGGTGTAGAGGATGTCGTTGACCAGGGTCGACTTTCCGGAGCCCGAGACACCGGTCACGGCCGTGAGCACGCCCAGCGGGAAGGACACGTCGATGTCCCGCAGGTTGTTCTCCTTGGCTCCGTGGACGGTCAGCCTGCGCTCGCCGTTCACGGGCCGGCGGATGTCCGGGATCTCGATGGACCTCTTGCCCGACAGGTACTGCCCGGTCATCGACTCGGTGTTCTTCAGCAGCTCCTTGAGCGAACCGCTGTGGACCACCTTGCCGCCGTGCTCGCCCGCGCCCGGACCGATGTCCACGACCCAGTCGGCCACCTTGATGGTGTCCTCGTCGTGCTCGACGACGATGAGGGTGTTGCCCATGTCCCGCAGCCGCACCAGCGTCTCGATCAGCCGGTGGTTGTCGCGCTGGTGCAGGCCGATGGAGGGCTCGTCCAGCACGTAGAGCACGCCGACGAGGCCGGAGCCGATCTGCGTGGCGAGCCGGATGCGCTGGGCCTCGCCGCCCGACAGGGTGCCGGCGGCGCGGTTGAGGGAGAGGTAGTCCAGGCCGACGTCCACGAGGAAGCGGAGCCGCTCGTTGACCTCCTTCAGGACCCGCTCGGCGATCTTCTTGTCGCGGGCGTCGAGGCGCAGCCGCCCCAGGAAGTCCGCGCACTCGCTGATCGACATGGCGGCGACCTCGGCGATGGATTTCTCCATCACCGTGACGGCGAGCACGATCGGCTTGAGGCGCGTGCCCTCACAGGTCGGGCAGGGCACCTCGCGCATGTAGCCCTCGAAGCGCTCGCGGCTGGCGTCGCTCTCGGACTCCGAGTGCCGCCGCTTCACGAACGGCACGGCGCCCTCGAAGGCGGTCGTGTAGGCCCTTTCGCGCCCGTAGCGGTTGCGGTAGCGGACCTCGATCTGCGTCCGGTGACCATAGAGCAGGGCCTTCTTCGCACGCACCGGCAGCCCGGCCCACGGGATGTCCGTGCGGAAGCCCAGCTCCCCGGCCAGCGCGCCGATCAGCCGCTGGAAGTAGTCCTTGGTGTGGCCGAGCGACCACGGCGAGACCGCGCCCTCGTCGAGGGACTTGTCCTCATCGGGAACGATCAGCTCCGGGTCCACCTCCATGCGCGTGCCGATGCCGGTGCACTCGGGGCAGGCGCCGAAGGGCGAGTTGAATGAGAAAGAGCGCGGCTCCAGCTCCTCGAAGGACAGGTCGTCGTACGGGCAGTAGAGGTGCTCGGAATACATCCGCTCACGCTCGGGGTCGTCCTCGGCGAGGTCGACGAAGTCCAGGATCACCATGCCGCCGGAGAGACCGAGGGCCGTCTCCACGGAGTCGGTGAGCCGGCGCTTGGCGCTGTCCTTGACGGTGAGGCGGTCGATGACCACCTCGATCGTGTGCTTCTCCTGCTTCTTCAGGGTCGGCGGCTCGGAGAGCTGGATGGTCTGCCCGTCCACCCGCGCCCGGCTGTAGCCCTTGGTCTGGAGGTCGGCGAAGAGGTCGACGAACTCGCCCTTGCGCTCGCGCACCAGCGGCGAGAGCACCTGGAAGCGGTTGCCCTCGGGGAGCGCGAGCACCTTGTCCACGATCGCCTGCGGCGACTGGCGCGAGATGGGCCGGCGGCACTCGGGGCAGTGCGGCTTGCCGATGCGGGCGAAGAGCAGGCGGAGGTAGTCGTAGACCTCGGTGATGGTGCCGACGGTCGAGCGCGGGTTGCGCGAGGTGGACTTCTGGTCGATCGAGACGGCCGGGGAGAGGCCCTCGATGAAGTCGACGTCGGGCTTGTCCATCTGCCCGAGGAACTGACGGGCGTACGACGAGAGCGACTCGACGTAGCGGCGCTGCCCCTCGGCGAAGATCGTGTCGAAGGCCAGGGAGGACTTGCCCGACCCGGAGAGTCCGGTGAAGACGATGAGAGAGTCGCGGGGCAGGTCGAGCGAGACGTTCTTCAGGTTGTGCTCGCGAGCGCCACGAACGATGAGACGGTCGGTCACGCCGGTCCGCACCTTTCTTGAGAGAGCGGGGGGCACGGCCCCCGTCCCAGGGTATGGGGGGCGCCTCTGCGGTGGAGATGGAGCTTGGACTTCGAGCGTATAGCACGCACATTCGATTTACGGCACTCCGCAAACCTCTTCACCCGATCGTGTGGCCGCCGTCCCCGAGCCACTAGGCTCGAAGTCATGACTGATCATGTGCACGACCTGCGATCTGTACGTGAAGCCACGGACCGGCTGCTGACCGCGGTCGCGAAAATGGACAACGGCGCCCTCGCCGAGGAGTCACACCTCCCCGGCTGGACCCGCGGCCACATCCTGGCCCACCTCGCGCGCAACGCCGACGCCCTCGTCAACGTCTTCGAGGGCCGCCCGATGTATGAGAGCGGCGAGACGCGCGACGCGGACATCGCCCGCGACGCCGGCCGGTCCCTGGAAGAACACCTGACGGACCTCGGTGATTCCGCGGCCCGCTTCCTCGCCACCACCGAGCACGACCAGGACTGGTCGCGCACCGTCGAGCTGCGCAACGGCGTCACGGACCTCGCGGCGAACGTGCCCTTCCGCCGCTGGGTCGAGGTGGACCTGCACCACGTCGACCTGAACATCGGCTACGAGCTCTCCGACCTCCCGGAGGAGTTCACCGACCGCGAGATCACCTTCCTCGCCGACCGCTGGGCCGGTCGTCCGGAGGTGCCTGCGACGGCCCTGGCCACCGCCGACGGGCGCACCTGGCGCACCGGCTCCGCCGGCGACCCGGTCGTGACCGTCTCCGGCTCCCCCGCCGCACTGCTCGCCTGGCTCGCCGGCCGCGGCGACAAGGGCGCCTCCCTGACCACCGCGGGCGGCCCCCTGCCCGAGCTCCCGCCGTTGTAGGAAGACACCTCTAGGATCAAGACATGACGTACACCGGAGAGGTCAAGGTCGGCGGTCCGGCCGACGTGCACGAGCTCGCGGACCTGATGATTTCCAAGGTCGCGGTGGGTTCGATGAACAACAACGCGTACCTGCTGCGCTGCCGGGCCACCGACGAGCAGCTGCTCATCGACGCGGCCGCCGAACCGCAGACGCTGCTGAACCTGATCGGCGACGACGGCATCGCCTCCGTCGTCACCACCCACCGGCACGGCGACCACTGGGGCGCGCTGGCGGAGGTCGTGGCGGCCACCGGGGCGAGGACCTACGCGGGCGCCCTCGACGCCGAGGGCATTCCGGTCGCGACCGACGTCCCGGTCGCGGACGGGGACACCGTGCGCGTCGGGCGGGTCGAGCTGACCGCACGGCACCTGGTCGGCCACACCCCCGGCTCGATCGCGCTGGTCTACGACGACCCGCACGGCCACGCGCACGTGTTCACCGGCGACTGCCTGTTCCCGGGCGGCGTCGGCAACACCCACGACGACCCGGAGGCGTTCAAGAGCCTCCTCGACGACGTCCAGCACAAGCTCTTCGAGCAGCTGTCGGACGAGACCTGGGTCTACCCGGGCCACGGCGACGACACCACGCTCGGCGCGGAGCGTCCGCACCTGGCGGAGTGGCGCGAGCGCGGCTGGTAGGGACCGCAACGCGTCAACTTCCCGACGCGGAGCACTCCTTCCGGTCGTTGACGGCCGAACTCCTGTCCCGGCGGACGGGGAGGCGGTATCTGGTGCGGCATGCAACAGGACCCCTCCCCGCCCCCCGCCGCCGCCCCCGCTCCGGCCCCGCGGGCCGCTGACGACGGCGGCCCCGCCCGGCGGCCCGGCATACTGCGGCTCGCCTTCGCCGCGCTCGCCGGGACCGCCATCGAGTTCTACGACTTCTTCGTCTACGGCACGGCCGCGGCGCTCGTGCTCGGGCCGCTCTTCTTCCCGTCCTTCTCCCCGCTCGCCGGGACCCTCGCCGCCTTCGGCACCTTCGGCGTCGGCTTCCTCGCCCGCCCGCTGGGATCCGCCCTCTTCGGCCACATCGGCGACCGCTACGGCCGGCGCCCGGTCCTGCTGGCCTCACTGCTGCTCACCGGCCTCGCCACGGTCGCCGTCGGCTGCGTACCGACGTACGGGACGATCGGCATTGCCGCGCCGGTGCTGCTGCTCCTGCTGCGCTTCCTCCAGGGCCTCGGGCTCGGCGGGGAGTGGGGCGGTGCGGTGCTGCTGACCGCCGAGCACGCGCCGGAACGCCGGCGCGGACTGTGGGCGAGTTTCCCGCAGATCGGCCCGGCGGTGGGATTCCTGCTGGCCAACGGCCTGATGCTGGGGCTGTCCGCCTCGCTGACCGACGCCCAGTTCACTTCCTGGGGGTGGCGCGTGCCTTTCTGGGCGGCCGGCCTGCTGGCCCTGGCGGGCCTGTGGCTGCGCCGCTCGGTGGAGGAGACCCCGCAGTTCCGTGCGCTCGCGGCGACCGGGCGGCGGGCCGACGCCCCGCTCGCCGAGGTGTTCCGGGGCCACTGGCGGCTGCTCCTGCTGACCGGCGGGGCCCTCGCCGTCGGCTACGCCGTCTTCTACGCGGTCACCACCTGGTCCCTCGCCTACGCCACCGAGCACCTCTCGGTGAGCCGCACGACGATGCTGGCCTGCATCATGGCGGCGGTCGCGTTCAAGGGCCTTATGACCCCCCTGATGGCGATGCTCGGCGACCGCTACGGTCGGCGGCCGCTGTGCCTGGCGGGGTGCGCGGCCAGCGCCGTGTGGATGTTCCCGCTGGTGGCGCTGATGCGGACGGCCGACCCGCTGCTGATGACGCTGGGCTTCGCGGTGGCGCTGCTGGGCATGGTGACGATGTTCGCCGTGGTGGGCGCGTACCTGCCGGAGCTGTACGCCCCGCGGATCCGGTGCACGGGTGCGGCCGTCGGCTACAACCTGGGCGGGGTGCTGGGCGGGGCGCTGACCCCGATCGTGGCGACGGCGCTGGCGGACGGCTCCGGTCCGCCGTGGGGCGTCGCGACGTACCTCACCGCGATCGCCCTGGTCAGCCTCGCGTGCTTCGCGCTGCTGCCCGAGACCAGCCCGCTGGTGGTGCAGAAGCGGACGGGCACGGGCTTCGACGGAATGGAAACGGAAACGGGGGCGGCCGCTTCGGCCGCCCCCGTGTAGCCCCGCGGAGAGCTCCGCGGGCCGGGTCAGGCGTCGATGCTCTCGGTGCGGGCGGCGGCCTCGGCCGCCGCCTGCTTCTTCGAGGCGATCAGGCTGGTGATGGTGGTGATGACCAGGACACCGCAGATGACGCCGAGGGAGACGGGGATCGAGATCTCCGGGACGTGCACCCCGGACTCGTGCAGGGCGTGCAGCACCAGCTTGACGCCGATGAAGCCGAGGATGATCGACAGGCCGTAGCTGAGGTGGACCAGCTTCTCCAGCAGGCCGCCGATGAGGAAGTACAGCTGGCGCAGACCCATCAGCGCGAAGGCGTTGGCCGTGAAGACGATGTAGGGGTCCTGGGTGAGGCCGAAGATGGCGGGGATCGAGTCCAGCGCGAACAGCACGTCGGTGGTGCCGATGGCCAGCATGACGATCATCAGCGGCGTCAGCACGCGCTTGCCGTTGTTGATGATGAAGAGCTTGGTGCCGTGGTACTGGTCGGCGACGCCGAACTTCTTCTCGACGGACTTGAGGAGGCGGTTCTCCTCGAACTCCTCGTCGTCCTCGTCCTTGCGGGCCTCCTGGATCAGCTTCCAGGCGGTGTAGATCAGGAACGCGCCGAAGATGTAGAAGACCCAGCTGAAGCTGGCGATGATCGCGGCGCCGGCGGCGATGAAGATCGCGCGCAGGACGAGCGCGATCAGCACGCCCACGAGCAGCACCCGCTGCTGGAGGTGGGAGGGCACCGCGAACTTCGCCATGATCAGGACGAAGACGAAGAGGTTGTCGACGCTCAGGGACTTCTCGGTGATGAAGCCCGCGAAGAACTCCTGCGACGCCTGCGGGGTCCCGAAGAACCACAGGCCGAGGCCGAAGAGTGCGGCGAGGACGATCCAGACGACCGTCCAGGTGCCGGCTTCCTTGATCGACACATCGTGGGGCTTGCGGCCGATGAAGAAGTCGGCACCGATGAGGAGGGACAGACCGAGAATGGTCGCGACCCAAAGGGCCCAGGAAACTTCCATGGTGAACACGCCTCCGGCGGATGGCTCAGCACTTCGTCAGCGTCATCGCTGCCGGAGGTCTCTTCCACCCGGGCGGCCTGGAGGCCGTGGGCCGGCGCCCCGGGACCGACCGCGCTCGTGGTGCCGCAGTGGTCCGTATTGACGGGTACGCCGTAGCAGGAAAGCAGGAATACTCCCCTCCGCGCTGACGAGCTTACCCGCCGAAGGCGGAAAAGGTAAAGGGAATGCCAAAGGATGGTCACGGACGGGTAGTGCGCCGGGCCTCCGCCACCCGGTCGAGCGCCTGGTCGAGGACCCGGCTGCCCTGCGGCGGGAGGTTCGGTTCGAAGGTCCAGGCGTGCTGCACCCAGGGGTCGGCGAGGTGGTTGTCCGGGACCGGCGACAGCCGCATCAGGGAGCGCCACAACGGGTCCAGCAGCGGCCCGTAGGCGGAGGCCTCGTCGCGGTCCGCGACCATCAGCAGGTGCACGCCGACGGCCGCGCCCTCGTCGGCGAGGTAGCGCAGCTGCGTGACGGCCCGGTCGTCGAAGCCGTGCGGGAAGTCGTGCACGATGAGCAGCTGCTCGGCCGTGTCCACGTCCGGCGGCAGGTCCTCGGGGGCCCCGGCCCGCAGCGCCATCTGTACGAGGTCCACCCGCCGGGTCAGCTCGGCCAGCGTCCGGGTGACTCCCGCGGCCCCGGCGGCGGGCGGCGCTGCCAGCACCCCGGCCCGTACGAGCGGCGCCAGGGAGGCGGCGGCGGCCCCGGCCGCGTCGATGACGTGGACGGAGAACCGGTCGGCGGGATGGACCGCGAGAAGCCGGACCGCGTGGGCGACGGCCATGTCCATGGCGGCACGGCGCAGCCGGTCGGTGTCCATGGCCATCGCGGCCTCGGACCCGGTACGGCCGTTGTCGATCCACAGGCCGCGCTCCAGAGGGAGCCGGACCAGCATGGGGATGCGCAGGTCGGGCCGCTCGGGCAGGTGCAGGTCGCCCAGGCGCAGGGCCAGCGGGCCCTCCTCGGGCGTGCGGTGGCCGTGCCAGACCGGGTTGTCCCAGCGGGCGTACGGGGCCGGCAGCGCGGGCTCGACGACCTCCGACTCGGCGATCAGCTGGGCGAGGTCCCGGTCGAGGACGGCCTGGGCCTGGGCGACCAGTTCCTCGCGGCGGGCCCGGGCGGTGTCGCGGGCGGCGTTGCCGGAGCCGCCGAGGCGGTGGCGTGGGTCCGAGAGGGCGTCGTCGAGCTCTCGGTCCATGCGGGAGTCGGCGAACTCCACGGCGCTGCGGTAGGCGGCGACCGTGCGGGCCAGGTCCTCGAACATGCCCCACACCTGGTTGTAGAGCCGTTCGTCCATGGACCAGCCGCCGGCGTCGCCGGCGACCGGCCGCGGGGGCTGCCCGGGCTCCGCCGCGGCGGCGGGCCGGGGGGCCGGCTCGGGCGGCTCGCTGCTGGTGCGCCGGCGGCGCGGGTGGGTGTAGCTGATCGTGGGAGGGGAGCCGTCGCCGTCGCCGGCGGGCGCGGGGCCGGGCGTGCCGGCGTACGGGACGGCGGAGACCGGGAGCGGGTCCGGGGGTTCCGGGGCGGCCGCAGGGGCCTCGGCCGGGGTCTGCGGGGCGCGCAGGTCGCCGACGAGGGTGGGCAGGGCCGCGAGCGTCGCGTCCGTCTCCTTCACCGGGGCGGCGGTGCGCAGCGCGGCGGCGGCCAGCTCCCCGGCGGCCGGTGCGGGCAGTCCGCCGTCGGCGAGCAGCGCGCCGAGGCCGTCGGCGTAGCCCTGGCCGACGGCGCGGACCTTCCAGGCGCCCTGGCGGCGGTAGAGCTCCAGGGCGATCACGGCGGTCTCGGCGTCCAGCCCGGTCAGGGTGTAGCCGGCGATCTCGGTGCCGCCGTCGGGGGCGGCCACGGCCACGTGGGAGGCCGGGACCGCGCCGAAGCGGACCGGGCCGCCGGGCGGCAGTACGAGCAGCACGCCGATGCGGTGGACGTCCGCCGCGACGGCTTCGAGGTCCACGGCGAAGGTGTGCCGGTCGGCGGGTTCCGCCGGCGCCCGGACGCCGGGGAGGGACCTGGCGCCCGGGTGGGCCAGGACCTCGCTGCCGGAGAACCGGCCCTGTTCGTCGGCGAGTGAGGCCAGGGCCAGCACGGGCGTGCCCGCCGATACCCTGATCTCCACCCGGCTCTGGGACACGGGGTGGTTCTGCCCCCGGACCAGTTCGGCCGTCATCGTGCAGCCCCTCCCCCGCGCCTTCTTCTCTTCTTCCGGTACTGCTACAGGTGCGGCAGGATCGCCGGCATCAGGTCCTGGAAGGTCCGGCCGTTGGCCGGGTTGCCCAGGGCCGTCATCTGCCAGCCGGTGCCCGCGCGGGACACCTTCGCCATGATCTGGGCGGTGTACGCGCCGCCGCCGTCGAGGGTGTAGCGGGCCAGCTCCTGGCCGTTGGTCTCGTCGACGATGCGGCAGAAGGCGTTCTGCACCTCCTGGAACGTCTGGCCGGTGAAGGAGTTCACCGTGAAGACGATCTGGTCGATGTGGACCGGCACGCGCTGGAGGTCGACGAGGATCGCCTCGTCGTCCCCGCCCTGGCCGACGCCGCCGACGAGGTTGTCGCCGGTGTGGCGCACCGAGCCGTCGTCGCTCTGCAGGTGGCGGAAGAAGACCACGTCGACCGGCTGCTTGTCGGCGAAGAGCACCGCCGACGCGTCGAGGTCGATCTCCCGCGTCCGCGAGCCGAACAGTCCGCGGCGCTTCGCCGCCTGCCAGCCCAGGCCCATCCGGACCGCGGTCAGCGTCCCTCCGTCCGACTTCTGCAGACTGATGGCCTGACCCTTGGTCATGTTGACCGTCACGCGCGTCCCCTCTCCATAGCCCGCCCCAGCTGACTGGTGCGCAGCGTGTTCCTGCGGCTGTGACCCAACCCTACTGACAGCCCCCGGCTCAGGCGAGGCCCGCTTCCTTCATCTGCCGGAGCTCCTTCTTCAGCTCGCCGACCTCGTCCCGGATCCGGGCCGCGACCTCGAACTGGAGCTCCGCCGCGGCGGCGCGCATGCGTTCGGTCATCTGCTCGATGAGCGAGGCGAGTTCGGCGGCCGGCCGGTCGGTGAGCACCTCGGTGCCCGTGGCCCCCTTGGCCGCTTTGGCACCCTTGCCGCCCCTGCCGCCCTTGGCGCCTGCCGGGGCGTGGCCCGCGAGACCGCCGAGCGCCGGCACGGGCGCCTTGGCGCCCTTGCCCTCCTTCGCCTGCCGGTATCCGGTGCCGAGGAGCTGCTCGGTGTCCAGTTCCTCGCGGGCGATGGTGGCGACGATGTCGTTGATCTTCTTGCGGAGCGGCTGTGGGTCGATGCCGTTGGCCGTGTTGTAGGCGACCTGCTTCTCGCGGCGCCGGTTCGTCTCGTCGATCGCCTGGGCCATCGCCGGGGTGATGATGTCCGCGTACATGTGGACCTGGCCGGAGACGTTGCGCGCCGCGCGGCCGATGGTCTGGATCAGGGAGGTGCCCGAGCGCAGGAAGCCCTGCTTGTCGGCGTCGAGGATCGCCACCAGGGAGACCTCGGGCAGGTCCAGGCCCTCGCGCAGCAGGTTGATGCCGACCAGGACGTCGAACTCGCCGGACCGCAGCTCGCGCAGCAGCTCGATGCGGCGCAGGGTGTCGACGTCGCTGTGCAGGTAGCGGACCTGGATGCCGAGCTCCAGGAAGTAGTCCGTGAGGTCCTCGGCCATCTTCTTGGTGAGGGTGGTGACCAGGACCCGCTCGTCCTTCTCGACGCGCTGGCGGATCTCGTGCACCAGGTCGTCGATCTGGCCCTCGGTGGGCTTGACCACGACCTCGGGGTCGATGAGGCCGGTGGGGCGGATGATCTGTTCGACGAAGCCGTCGCCGCGGGAGAGCTCGTACTTCCCGGGAGTGGCCGACAGGTAGACGGTCTGGCCGATGCGCTCCTGGAACTCCTCCCACTTCAGCGGCCGGTTGTCCAGCGCGGACGGCAGCCGGAAGCCGTGGTCGACCAGGGTCCGCTTGCGGGAGGCGTCGCCCTCGTACATGGCGCCGATCTGCGGCACGGTGACGTGCGACTCGTCGATGACCAGGAGGAAGTCCTCCGGGAAGTAGTCGATGAGGGTGTTGGGCGCCGATCCCCGCTCGCGGTCGTCCATGTGCAGGGAGTAGTTCTCGATGCCGGAGCAGGACCCGATCTGGCGCATCATCTCCAGGTCGTAGGTGGTGCGCATGCGCAGGCGCTGCGCCTCCAGCATCTTGCCCTGCTTCTCCAGCTCGGCGAGGCGCTCGGCCAGCTCGGCCTCGATGCCGGCGATCGCCTTCTCCATGCGCTCCGGGCCGGCGACGTAGTGGCTGGCGGGGAAGACGTAGAGCTCGCGGTCCTCGCTGATGACCTCGCCGGTCAGCGGGTGCAGGGTGGAGAGGGCCTCGATCTCGTCGCCGAACATCTCGATGCGGACGGCCAGTTCCTCGTAGACCGGGAAGATCTCGATGGTGTCGCCGCGGACCCGGAAGGTGCCGCGGGTGAAGGCGACGTCGTTGCGCGTGTACTGGATGTCGACGAAGCGGCGCAGCAGCTGGTCCCGGTCGATCTCCTCGCCCACCTTGAGCGCGACCATCCGGTCGACGTACTCCTGCGGGGTGCCGAGGCCGTAGATGCAGGACACGGAGGCGACGACGATCACGTCCCGCCTGGTCAGCAGCGAATTGGTGGCGGAGTGGCGCAGCCGCTCCACCTCCTCGTTGATCGAGGAGTCCTTCTCGATGTACGTGTCCGACTGCGGTACGTAGGCCTCGGGCTGGTAGTAGTCGTAGTACGAGACGAAGTACTCGACGGCGTTGTTCGGCAGGAGCTCGCGGAACTCGTTCGCCAGCTGGGCGGCCAGCGTCTTGTTCGGCGCCATGACCAGGGTGGGGCGCTGGAGCTTCTCGATCATCCAGGCGGTGGTCGCCGACTTGCCGGTGCCGGTCGCACCCAGCAGGACGACATCCTTCTCACCTGCACGGATGCGCTTCTCCAGCTCGGCGATGGCCGCCGGCTGGTCGCCGCTGGGCTGGTAGGGGCTGACGACCTCGAAAGGCGCCACCGTGCGTTCGATCTTCGATACGGGCCGCATGAGTCCACCGTACGACCCTCCACTGACACTCACGTCTCCCCGCCGGGCCCCGGCACGCTCCGGGCTGCCCCGCCGGGCCCGGCCGGCGTCATCCGTTCTGGTCCGTTTGTCGTAGTTCGGTGGCGGCTCCATGATCTTCAACCCCATGATCGCGGTGAAGTGCATCGCCACAACGTCTGCCGCTCCGCACCCGTCTGACGCAGGAACAGGGCTCACGACCCGAGGAGAACGCACATGCACGTCCGACCCGCCGCCGCGGCCGCCGCCGCATTCCTGGGCTTCACCCTCACCCTGCTGGGCGGGACGGCGTCGTACGCCGCCACCGGCCCCGGATCCGCCGCCGGACCGCTGGGCCTGGGGGGTCCCGTCGTGTACGCCCACCGGGGGGCCTCGGCGTACGCCCCGGAGAACACCCTCGCAGCGGTCGACCTGGCGATGCGCCTGGGCTTCGCCTGGGTCGAGAACGACGTGCAGCGCACCAAGGACGGCGAGCTGGTCGTGATCCACGACGACACCCTGGCCCGGACCACGGACGTCGAACAGCTCTTCCCGGACCGGAGGCCCTGGAAGGTCAAGGACTTCACGGCGGCCGAGATCGCCCGGCTGGACGCGGGCAGCTGGTTCGGCGAGGAGTACGCGGGCGCCGCCGTGCCGACCCTGCGGCAGTACCTCGACCGTGTGCAGCGCAACCGGCAGCGGCTGCTGCTGGAGATCAAGAGGCCGGAGCTGTACCCGGGGATCGAGGAGCAGACCCTGAAGGTCCTGGGCGAGGCGGGCTGGCTCGACCCGCGCCACGTCGCGCGGCGCCTTGTGGTGCAGAGCTTCAGCGCCGACTGCGTGCGCGTCGTGCACGGGCTGCGCCCCGACCTGGTGACGGCCTTCCTGGGCACCCCTCCCGTGGCGGACCTGCCGCGGTACGCGGAGTTCACCGACCGGATCAACCCGTGGCACACCACCATCTCGGCCGACTGGGTCGCGGCGGTGCACGGCCTGCTGGGAGCCCACGGCAGGGCGATGGAGGTGGACACCTGGATCGTGGACGACGCCGCGACGGCCCGGAAGGTGCAGGAGATGGGCGTGGACGGGATCATCACGAACGCCCCGGACGTGGTCCGGGAGGCGGTCGGGGGCTTCTGAGCGGCCCTGTCGGAGGCGGGTCGTACCGTGGACGCGTGGACAGCACCGAGCGGCCCCGCGGGCCGCACCTCGAATGGACCGTCGTCGCCAGCGACATCGGTCCCCTGCTCCTGGCCGCGACCCCGGAGGGGCTGGTCCGGGTCGAGTTCCATGCCGGGCCGGACCGGGTCGACCGGATGATGGGCCCGCTGGTCTCCCGGCTGGGCGCCGACGCCCGCAGGCCCGCGCCGGGCGAGGAGGTGCTGCTGGCCGAGCCGGTGCGCCAGATGGCCGCCTACTTCGCCGGTTCGCTGCGGCGCTTCGACCTGCCGCTGGACTGGCGCCTCAGCTCCGGCTTCAACCGGCAGGTGCTCCAGGAGCTGGACCGTTCCGTGCCCTACGGGTCGGTCGTCGGCTACGGGGAGCTGGCCGCCCGCGCCGGACAGCCCGGCGCCGCCCAGGCCGTGGGCAACGCCATGGGCTCGAACCCGCTGCCGGTGGTGGTGCCCTGCCACCGGGTCGTGGAGAACGACGGCGGCATCGGGGGGTTCGGCGGCGGCGTGGAGACCAAGCGGCAGCTGCTCGCGCTGGAGGGAGTGCTCCCGCAGCCGCTGTTCTGAGCGCCGCGTGCCCCCTCACGCCCGCCCCGCGCCGTGCGGGGCGCACCCGCCGGGTCGGGCGGCTGTGACGGCTGTGACCTGCGGGTCCGACCGCGCCGACGGCGCGGTTCCGCCCGACGGTAAGGGGTGGCACACTGCGGCGGTGACTACTGCAGCCGCCGCACCCGGCCCCATCGCCTCCCCCGCGCCCCGCGCCGCGCACCCGCGAGTGCGGGGTACGGCGTGACCGCCTCGCCCGGCACGGACCGGCCCGCCCCACCGCTCGGCCTCCCGGAGCTCGCGCGGCTGCGCAAGCGCACCTCCCGGGTGCTCATGGCCGGCCAGATACTCGGCGGCCTCGGCGTGCCCATCAGCATCGCCCTGGCCCCCGTACTCGCCACCGAGGTCAGCGGCACCGAGGCGCTGTCCGGCTTCGCCTCCACCGCCTCGGTGATCGGCACCGCCCTCGTCTCGCTGCCGCTCGCCGCCCTGATGACCGCGCGCGGCCGGCGCCCCGGGCTGGTCCTGGCCTACGGGATCGGCGCCGTCGGGGCGGGCCTCGTCGTCCTCGCCGCCACCATCAAGAGCTTCCCGCTGCTGCTGCTCGGCATGGCCGCCTTCGGCGCCGCCTCCTCCGCCAACCTCCAGGCCCGGTTCGCCGCCGCGGACCTCGCCGCCCCGGACCACCGGGCCCGGGCCATCTCGGTCGTCGTGTGGGCGTCCACCCTCGGCGCGGTGCTCGGCCCCAACCTGTCCGCTCCGGCGAGCCGCAGCTTCGCCGGGACCTCCATACCCGAGACGGCGGGCCCCTTCGTGTGGGCCGCCGTCGTGTTCGTGCTGACCGGCGCGCTGATCGCCGTACTCCTGCGCCCGGACCCCCTGCTGACGGCGCGGGCGCTCGCGGCACCCGAGGAGCGGAGCCGCGAGGGCCGCTCGATCCGCGCCGGGATCGCCGCCGTGCGGGCCTCGCCGCGGGCTCGGCTCGCCCTCCTCACCGTCGCCGTGTCCCACACCACCATGGTCTCGATCATGGTCATGACGCCGATGGACCTCGGCCACCACGGTGCCGGGCTGGAGCTCGTCGGTCTGGTGATCAGCGGTCACATCGCGGGGATGTTCGCCTTCTCCCCGCTCATGGGCTGGCTCGCGGACCGTCTCGGACGGCTCTCCGTGATCGGCCTCGGCGCAGGACTGCTGTCGGCCGCCGCGCTGCTCGCCGGGACGGCCGGGCCGAGCCACGGCCAGAGCGCGCTCGGCCTCTTCCTGCTCGGCCTCGGCTGGTCCGCGGGGATGGTGTCCGGCTCGGCCCTGCTGACCGACTCGGTTCCGCAGCCCGCGCGGGCCGCCGTACAGGGTCTGAGCGACCTCACGATGAACACGGCCGCGGGCGTGGGCGGGGCCGCCGCCGGCGTGATCATGTCCCAGGCGGGCTACGGCTGGCTGAACGCCGTCGGTGCCTCGCTGCTGCTGCCGATGGCGGCGCTCGCCCTGTTCACCGCCCGCCGCCACCCCGTGGACGCCAAGACGCCCCCGCCGGGGGTCAGTAGCTGATGTGGTAGGCCTTGCGCAGGGTCTCGTGGACGGTCCATACGGTCTTGTCGCCCTCGCGCAGGACGCATGCCGAGCCCGGACCCACCTCCAGCGTCCCGCCGCCCTCGACCTCGACGGTGGCGCGGCCGCTGACCACCACGAACAGCTCGTTCGCCTCGACGTCGGTGACCACGCCCGGGGTGATCTGCCAGATCCCGCGCACCTGCTTGCCGTCGGCCGACTCCCACAGGACCTTGCCCGTGACGACGGGATCCCCGGAGACGATCTGCGCGGGGTCGAGGTCGTCGGGCTCCAGCTCCACGTCCGCCACGTCGACGGCGAACGAGGCGGGGGCGGCTGCGGGGGCGGCGGAGTGATCACTGGTGCTCATGGCCCGCCAGCCTAGATCGGCCCGCCCGCGCGGCGCGGTGACCACAGCGTCCAGGAACGGACCGGCCTACGAGTCACCCTGTCCAGTCGGGCCGGGGCGCGGGACCCGCAGGGTTTCGGCCAGTTCGACGCGCACGTCCCGTGCGGTCAGCAGGTGGGGCAGCGCGCCGCGGCGACGGGCACGGCGAGTGCGCGGCCGGCGGCCTCCCCGCGGTGCGGGCGGCGCAGGGGGGGCTCAGGTCGGTCCCGAGACGTCGTCGCCGAGGGCGTGGGTGCCGGTGGCGCCGGCGTTGTCGAGGACTTGTGCGGTCCGGGCCCGATGCTGCGGTGAGCAGGGTGCAGAGGGCCCGGCCTGCCGGGTGACGGACGCGTCCCGGTCCGCGTGGACGAGGTCGTAGCGGTCGGCGAGCCGTCGTAGAAGCCGCGCGTGTCCAGGGGGAACGCTACTCGGACAGCTCGGGACGGGTGTGACAGGAGTGCGTTTGGGGCCGCCGATCCCGTGCCATGGATGGGGACATGTCACAGCACAGAGCAACTGAATCCCCGTCCGGTGGGCCGGTCCTGTCGGCCGAGGTGCGCGAGGCGCTCGACCGGGGCAGGCCCGTGGTGGCCCTGGAGTCGACGATCATCGCGCACGGCCTGCCCCGCCCCCGCAACCTGGAGGTGGGCCTGGAACTGGAGGAGCTGGTCCGCGCGGAGGGGGCGGTTCCGGCGACGGTCGCGGTCCTGGACGGCGTCGCGCACGCGGGCCTGGACAAGGAGCAGCTGGAGCGGATCGCGGCCGGTGACGGCGTACGCAAGCTCGGGCACCGGGATCTGGCACCCGCGCTGGCGACGGGCGCGACCGGCGCGACGACGGTTTCCGCGACGGCGTTCCTCGCGGCCAGGGCGGGCCTGCGCGTCTTCGCGACGGGCGGCCTGGGCGGCGTACACCGTGAATGGGTCCAGACGCAGGACGAGTCGGCGGACCTCTCCCTGCTGGCCCGCACCCGGATCACGGTGGTCTGCGCGGGGGTGAAGTCGATCCTTGACGTGCCGGCCACGCTGCAGCGGCTGGAGACGCTGGGCGTCGGGGTGCTCGGCTACGGGACGGACCGCTTCCCCGGGTTCTACCTGGCCGACTCCGGTGAGGCGGTGGACTGGACCGTGCACCGGCCGGAGGAGGTCGCGGCGGTGATGGCCGCTCAGGACGCACTCGGCGGACCTGAGTCGGCGCTGCTCGTGGCCAATCCGGTGGCTGCCGCGGAGCAGCTGGATCCGCAGCTGCACGACCGGGTCCTGGCCGAGGCGCTCGCCGAGTGCCGCGAGCAGGGCATCACGGGGCAGGCGGTGACGCCGTTCCTTCTGGGGTTCCTGGTACGGGCGACGGGCGGGGCCTCGCTGGAGGCGAACCTGGCGGCGGTACGCGGCAACGTGCGGCTCGGTGCCCGGATCGCCGGGGCCTGGGCGGCGCGGGCATGACGGCGGCGGGGGCGCTGCTCGTCGTCGGGGACGTGGTGACGGACGTGGTGGCCGTCCACACGGAGCCGTTGGCTCCGGCCACCGACACCGCGGCCCGCATCCGCACCCTGCCGGGCGGCGCGGGGGCCAACGCGGCGTGCTGGGCCGCCCGTACGGGGAGCGCGGAGGTGCGCCTCCTCGCGCGGGTGGGCACGGAATCGGCGCGGTGGCACGAACGGGCGCTCGTGGACGCGGGGGTGCGGCCCCGGCTGGTGATCGATCCGCAGGAGCCGACCGGGACGGTGGTGGCCCTCGTCGGCAAGGACGCGGAGCGGACCTTCCTGACCGACAGCGGGGCCTCGCTGCGGCTGTGCCCGGCCGACTGGGCTCCGTCCCTGCTGGACGGTGCGGCGCACCTGCACCTGTCGGGTTATCTGTTCTTCGCCGACAGCAGCCGGGAGCTGGCGCTGGTCGCGCTGCGGGCGGCGCGGACGCGGGGGGTGCCGGTGAGCGTGGATCCCGCGTCGGCCGGATTCCTGGCGGCACTGGGCCCGCAGCGCTTCCTGGACGCCGTGGCGGGCGCGTGCCTGCTGCTGCCGAACGAGGACGAGGCCCGGCTGCTGGCGGGGCTGCCGGAAGGGTCGGGGGTGGCCCGGGCGGCGATGGCGCTGAGCCGGCGGGTGCCGCTCGTGGTGGTGACCCGGGGCCCGGCGGGGGCGCTGGTGGCCGAGGGGGGCCGGCTCACGGCGGAGGTGGCGGCCGCGCAGCCGGCCGAACCGGTGGTGGACTCCACGGGCGCCGGCGATGCCTTCACCGGTGCCTTCCTCGCCTCCCGCCTGGAGGGCGCGGACCCGACGGAATCCACCCGAGCGGGCTCCCGGGCGGCAGCCCGGGCCATAACGCGAACAGGCGGCCGCCCCTAGGGGGAGTGTCGTCAAAGTGGCGTCGTCCGCCCGAAGGGCGGGCCCCGCCGGTCAGGCGGGGCTTTGACGACACGACCTGGCCCCGCCCCCACCGACGTCCGAAGCGCAGGTCCGGGTCCGGGCCAACGCCCGTCGCCGGCGCCGCGGGTCCGGGCAACGCCCCACCCGGCCCCGCCGGCGTCCGCAGCACAGAGCCGGGCAGGGCCCGGGAACCGGAGAAGGGGCGGGGCGGGGAGAGGGCTCCGCGCAGCGGCACCCATACCCTGCCGGGCCCCGCCCGGGGTCAGCTCCCCCGGATCCCCGTCCAGGCAGGATGCCTGGGATCATCCGCCCGCACCACCACATCGGCGGCGGAAGCCGGGTCCACCTCGGCCTCGTACCGGGCGAACGCCGCCCCCGTCCACCGCTCTGACTCCTCGGTCCGCCGCGCGAGCGCCCCCGCCGACAGCCGGACGTGGACGCTCAGGTCGAAGGGGAACCACCGCCCCAGCAGCAGCGGTCCGTGCACCAGCAGCACACCGCCGGCCGGGAGTTGGGCGTAGGGGCTGCGGGTCGCCCGGTCGGTCACCGGATCCCACAGGTCCGGCAGCACCCGCCCCGTGCCGCCGGGGTCGGTCGGGCCGAACACCTCCCGCCAGAGCGCGGCCGTGTCGTACCAGCCGTCCAGGTACGCGTCCACGTCCTGTCGGCCGAACTCGAAGCGGAGGGAGGCCGGCCGCAGGAAGCCGGCGGTCGGGACCACCAGGACCGAGCGTCCGCGCAGCCGCAGCTCCTCCGCGAGCCGCCCGGCGAGGGTGCCGGTGTCCGCCGCGGGCGCGCCGTCGATGCCCACGCGCTGCCGGCCGCCGGGCCCGGGGGCGTTGCCGGGGTCGTCGAGGTGACCGGCGAGACGCTCGGCCATCCGCTGCCATGTGATCGCTTCCCACTGCACCGGCCCATTGTCAGTGGTCGGCCGTAGCTTTTTTCACGAGGGATCACCGCGGAAAGGGCGCCGGTGGCCCGGCTTTCGGGGAGGGGTCTGTCATGGCTCGGGAGACGACGTATCTGGAGCTGTCCCAGGACGGCGGCGGGGCGCACAAGTTCTACGAGGTGATCGTGGACGGCACCGCCGTCTCCGTGCGCTACGGACGCATCGGCGCGCCGGGCCAGTTGCAGAGCTCCTCGTTCCCGACCGTCGAGAAGGCCCGCGCGGCCGCCGCGAAGAAGATCGGGGAGAAGGTCCGCAAGGGGTACGCCCCGGCGGTGCAGGGGCAGCGCGCCTCCCGTGCGGTGACGCGCCGCCAGGTGACGTCGGCGCCGTCGACGGCGCGTGCCGTCGCGCCGGTGCTGTGGCGTTTCCGTACCGGTTCCTCGGCCTTCGGGATCCATGTCGACGAGGACCGCTGCTGGGTCGGCAACCAGGCCGGTGACGTCTACACGCTGAGCCACGGCGGTGAGGTGCTGGCGCACTATTCGCTGCCGGACGGGGTGAAGTGCCTGGTGGCGGACGAGTTCTGGATATATGCCGGCTGCGACGACGGCACGGTGTACGACCTGTCCTCGAAGGTCCCCTTCGGCGCCTACACCATCGCCCCGGACGTGGACATCTACTGGCTGGACATCCACGAGGGCGTGCTCGACGTCTCGGACGCGAACGGCGGCCTGACGGTCATCGACCACGAGGACGAGCACCAGTGGTCGCGGAAGTCCGCCGGGACGGGTGCGTGGATGGTCCGGGCCGACGAGCGGGCGGTCTACCACGGGCACAGCGGCGGCGTGACGGCCTACGCGGCCGACGGCACCGGGCAGTTGTGGCACAGCGCGACCCCCGGCGGTGTCCTGTTCGGCTGGCAGGAGGAGCACTCGGTGTACGCGGGTACGGTCCGCAACACCGTGCAGCGGCTGTCGAAGGCCTCGGGGGCGACGGAGGCCGCCTACCTGTGTGACGCGGCGGTGTATTCGTGCGCGACCTCCCCCGACGGCCGCCACGTCTTCGCCGGCGATTCCTCCTCGTCGGTCTACTGCTTCGACGCGGACGGGCACCGGCTGTGGAAGCTGGGGACGGGCGGCGGTTCGGCGCTGTCGATGCAGTACCTGGACGGGCGGCTGTACCTCGTCACCACGGACGGCTCCCTGGTGTGCGTGGACGCGAGCGAGCAGGCGATCGCGGCGGCCCAGCAGGGTTCGGTGCCCGCGCCGATGGACGTGAAGTCGGCGGCCGCGCTGCCCGTGTTCACGCCGGCCGCGTCGGCTTCGGCGGTGGCGACGGTCTCGATGGCCGCGGTGGCCTCGGATCCGGCGGGCGGTGTGGTGGTGGAGTGCGTCCAGCAGGGTGGCCGGATGCGGGTGCAGGTGGTGTCGAGCGGCTTCGAGCCGTCCTGGAACGTGCAGTTCCCGCGGGGGATCCGGGAGGCCGGCGCCCGGTACGTGGTGGACGGCCTGCACGCGGCCTCCGGGGGCTTCTACCGGGTCCGCGGGGAGATACGCCGACTAGTGTGAGTACTGCCGACGGGCTCTGGCTGCGGCTCCGTGGTGTGCTGCCGGCACACCAGCGGGCCGGCACCGGCGGGGGCGGGCGTGGGTATGGAGAAGGGGGTCCCTTCGGGCAGCCGGGGGGTCACGTGGAGCACGACCGGCTCGGTGCCGAGGTTGTGGCCCAGGTGTATGTGCCCGATGCCGGCGGGCTCCACGAAGGTGGTCCCCGGCCGGTGCACCTCGACGGTGAGGTCGTGCAGGACCCGGGTCAGGGTGCCCGAGAGGACGACGGCTTCGAGCCGCACCCGGTGGAAGTGCCAGCCGGTGCAGCCGCCCGGCGGGATGACTATCTCCCGGCCCGCGGGGATCGTGGTGACGCGTGCTCTGCCGGTGCCGATCCCGAAGCCGAAGCCGGTCACCTGCGGCCGTGCCGTCGTCGTCCGCCGTACGCCCATGTGCTCCTCCTCCGTGGACCGGCCCCGCGGTCCATGGGGTCCATGGGGTCCACCGTAGGAGCGATCAGGCCGATTCAGGAAGAGTCGGTGAAACCCCAACCTGCCTTCCCCATCAGGTGATATGAGGGGCGGAGGGCGGTATCACACCTGTATGAGCCTGGTCGTCTTCGAGTCCGTGAAGCAGATCCACTGCGCGGAGTGCCGGCGCGGCCCGCTCCGGCACCTGGTGCGCGAGGCCGGTGTGCCCCGCTGCCTGGACTGTGCGGACCTTGGGCACCTCGTTTACCTTCCGCGCGGGGACGCCGCGCTGACGCGCCGTGCCCGTGAGGCCAGTTCGCTGTCCGCCGTCGTGGTCCGCTTCCACAAGCGGCGCCGCCGGTACGAGCGCCTGGGGCTGTTCGTGGAGGATGCCGCCCTGGCCGGCGCGGAACGCGCCTGTCTCGCGGACTCCGAGGCGCGGGCGCGTCGCCGGGAGCGCGACCGGCTGCGTCGTGCGGCGGAGGACGTCCGCTTCACGGCGGCCTTCGCCGCCGAGATAGTGCGGCTGTTCCCCGGCTGCCCGGCCGACCGGGCCGTGGCGATCGCCACCCATGCCTCGGTGCGCGGCAGCGGCCGGGTGGGGCGCACCGCGGCCGGTCGGGCCCTGGACGAGACGGCGGTCTCGGTGGCGGTGCGGGCGGCGGTCCGGCACACCGACACCGAGTACGACGCCCTGCTGATGGCGGGCGTTCCCCGTTTCGCGGCCCGCGCCCGGCTGGCCCCGCGGATCGACGCCATCCTGGACGGATGGCGCACCATGAGCCGGGATCAGGCTAGTTGACCCGGAAGCGGCGGTAGAGCATGAGGCCGCCGAGCAGCAGGGCGCCGCCGCTGGGCAGCAGGTAGCCGACGCCGTCCGCCCCGGTGTGGGCGAGGGCCTCGCTGTGCCGCGGGGGCTCGGGCGGGGTGACCCTGGTGACGGGTGAGGTCGGCGGGGTCGGGACGGCCGGGGTGACCGGGGTGACCGGCTTCTCGACGACGGGCGGCTGAACGGGCTTGCCGGGGCCGGGCTGCTCGACGTTGACGGACGTGTTGCCGTGCGAGGGGTTTCCGATGCCGACCACGTTGACGGAGTTGCCGCTGATGTTGACCGGCAGGTCGACGGGGAGCTGGAGACCGTTGCCGGAGAGCACTCCGGGGGAATCCTTCGTCTGACCGCTCGCGACCGCTCCGCCGCCGTTGCCCGCCGCCGGCGCCGACCGGTGTGAGGTGCTCTGGCCGGAGTGCGCGCCACCGCCCTGCGACACGTTCGTACAGCGGTTGCCGGCGGCCGGGTTGAGCAGGCCGACGACGCTCACGGTGTTGCCGCACGCGTTGACCGGCACGTTCACCGGCAGCTGCACGAGGTTCCCGGACAGCAGACCCGGCGAGCGCTCGGCCCTGCCGCCCGCGTCCGCATCGGCGTGGGCGAGCCCGCTCACGCCCGCGACCGCCAGACCGCCGCCCGCGACGACCGCCGCGATCAAGCCATTTCGACGACTGTGACGCATCACTTTCCTGCCTTCCGGTGGATTTCGAGGCCTTGCCCCGCACCGGAAACAACGCCTCCAAACCCGTACGGGTTATAGAGGCGGTACGCATTTCACTCAATCGTGTGCTGGGTACTGGCTACTTCATGACTGAACGCCCGCTGCTCCTCCTCGACGTGGACGGCCCGCTGAACCCCTTCCGTGCGCCCTTCGCCGGGTTGCGCGGTTACAAGAGCCACCGCATGTGGCCGGAAGTCTGGCTCTCCTACCGCGACCCGGAATCCCGCAGGGCCCGGCGCGGCGCGCGGATCCGCCTCCATCCGTCCCACGGCTCCCGGCTGCTGGCCCTGCCCTTCGAGCTCGCCTGGGCAACCGCCTGGACGCACCAGGCCAACACTTTGATCTCGCCTCACATCGGGCTCCCGGGCGACCTGTCCGTCGTCGAATGGCCCGACCTGTTCGCCGAGGACCCCGACGGTCTCTCCTGGAAGACCCGCCATCTGCGGGACTGGGCGGCCGGCCGCCCGTTCGCCTGGGTCGACGACATGATCACCCCCCGTGACCGGGCCTGGATCGCCGCCCACCATCCGGCACCGGCCCTCCTGCTGCGCATCCACCCGCGCCACGGCCTGAGGGACCGCGACTTCACCGCGTTGACGCGCTGGGCGGAGGGTCTCAGCCCCGCAGGGCGGTGACCGGGTCCGGTGAGGGGCGGCCCGTGGGCCACCAGTCGTCGTCGCCCGGGCGGGACTCGTAGGCGTACCAGAGGGCGTCGCGGCCGAGCCGCAGCTGGCGGGTGTGGGCGGTCAGGCGGTTGCGGTCGGGGCGGAAGGCGCCCTGGGACGCGGCGAGGAGCGCCGGGCGGGCCCGGTCGAAGGGGCCGGCCGGCGGATCCCAGGCCTCTTCGAGCGCGGCGAGGGCCGGGCGGCCGCCCTGGCGCCAGGCCGCCGCTGCCCGCGCGAGGTCGGTGGTGGTGCGCCCGGTGGCGCGGGCCAGCTCCCGGTAGAGGGTGCGGGCGGCGCCCGTCAGGCCGGCCGTGGGGTGCGCGGAGGCCAGCCGTACGGCGTCGTGCCAGAGGGAGAGCCCGGCGATCGGGTCCTCGCCTGTGGTGAGCAGGGTGAGGGCGCGGGCGGCCGCGTCGGAGGCGAGCTGGTCGAGGGCGAGCGGGTCCGGTGCCGCCGGGTCTGCCGGGTAGGCGGGCGGAAGGCCGGCCGCCGCGGGTGGGGCGAGCGGCGCGGGCAGCGGCGGCAGGACCGTGCGGGCGAGCGCTGCCCGGGCGGCGACTCCGGGGAAGTCCGGTGCCGTACCTGGCTGTTCACGTGCGGCGTGGGCGGCGTTGCGGCGGGTGAGGTCTTCGAGGAGTTCCCGCTCGCCGCGGCCGCGCAGGAGCAGCAGGACGAAGGGGTCCTCGTCGAGGAGGCGGGCCGCGCGGTAGCAGAGGGCGGCGGCGTGCTTGCACGGCGGACGCCCGACGTCCGGGCAGGAGCAGTGCGGGACGAGCTCGCCCGCGCCGGGCAGGACGGTCCCCGCCAGCGACTGCGGGACCTCCCGCTCCAGGAGCGCGCCGAGCGCCGCCGGGTCGGCGGCGACGTCTTCCAGCAGCTCGCCCCACTCCGCGTCCGCGAAAGCCGGCAGGGTCAGCTCGGTGCGGTACGGGCGCGGCCTGCTGCCCCGAACGTACGCGACGATGCGGCCGGGGGTGACGGTCACGGCGTCGACGTGCCCGGCGGTGGCGTAGGCGCGGCCCCGGGCCAGGCGGGCCGGATCGCCGGAGACCTCTTCCAGGGCCGACACCCAGGCCCGGCCCCACCAGCTCACCGCCGCCGCCCCGGCGGGCACGGTCTCGAAGGTGCGGCGGCGGTCGTCCCGCGCGGTGATCATGCGGGCCTCCGCAGCGAGACGAGGTCGGCGAGCTCGCGGTCGGTCAGCTCGGTCAGCGCCGCCTCGCCGGAGCCGAGGACCGCGTCGGCCAACGCCCGCTTCGCCTCCAGCATTTCGGCGATGCGGTCCTCGACGGTGCCCTCGGCGATGATCCGGTGGACCTGTACGGGCTGGGTCTGGCCGATCCGGTAGGCGCGGTCGGTGGCCTGTTCCTCGACGGCCGGGTTCCACCAGCG
>NZ_JBEZYV010000023.1:0-113910 GCF_040638905.1 Streptomyces virginiae
GTGTCCCCGCAGGACGAGCGCGCAACCACCGGGCACAGCCGCGATCGCTCGCACGCGCCGAGCCGAGGAGACACCCCTCCCCGGCCCCGCGGACCGGCCCGCGCCGGGCCCGGATCCCGGACCGACCGGCTCGCTCCCGGAACGCGCAGCCGAACCCAGCGCCGCCGGCGATTGAGGCGCGGGGTCCGGGGCGGAGCCCCGGCACCAGCGGCCACGGCCGGGGCGGGCCGCATGACTCAGGCCGCGGTGAAGCGGGCGCCCGCTTCACCGCGGAGTCGGCCGGGCGGCAGCCGGCGGCCGAAGGCGAGCAGGAGCAGGTCCTGCGCCGTGCCCCGGACGGGCGAGCCGGAGCCGTACGACCAGTCCAGGTCCTCGGCGCACAGCCGTACTCCGTCCATGTCGACCCCGAAGAACCGCAGGCCGCTGGGCCGGATCCCGGCGAGCAGGACGCGCAGCCGGTCCTCGGGGACGCGCCGGTCGAGGCCGAGGGCGACCGTGATGTCCAGTCCGTGCACCACGTCGTGGCCGAGGGCCGCCGCGAACCCGCCGACCGGCGGCGTCCACGGGTGGTGGGCGCCGTCCCGCAGGAACGCCGAGAGCTCGGCCGTCGAATGGGCGGCCGCGTCCCTGCGCGCAAGCCGGTCGGTCATGCGGTGCAGGTTCCCGCGGGCCTTGGCGAGTTCGCCCATGGTCGCGGCCAGGGAGAGCCGGAACCCCATCGACATGTGGGCCACGACCTCGCGGACCCGCCAACCCACGCAAAGGCTGGGCTCGTTCCACTGGTCGTCCCGCAGGGCGTCGAGCAGATCGGCCAACTCGTGGCGTTCCGCCGCGATCAAAGCCCTGATCTGGGCCTTCCGCACCTTGTGAGAAGTCGTGTTCGCCATGTGATCCAGCCTGCGGCCAACGCCGCCATACCTCCAATAGATTGATCTGCTCCTGCCTAGAATCATCGGTTATGGAACTCCGCCAGCTGCGCTATCTCGTCGCCGTCGTCGAGGAGGGCGGTTTCACCCGCGCCGCCGCCCGGCTGCATCTGGCCCAGCCCGGGCTCAGCGCCCAGATCCGCCAGTTGGAGAAGGAGCTCGGGCAGCCGCTGCTCGACCGGTCCGGCCGGTCGGTGACGCCGACCGAGGTGGGCCGGGCCGTCCTGCCGTACGCGCGGGCGGCGCTGGCCGCCGCGGACGCGGTGCGCCAGACCGTGGACGAGCACACCGGGCTGCTGCGCGGCAGGGTCACGCTGGGGCTGGTCTCCGGGGCCACCGGCCATGCCTTCGACGTCGCCGCGTTCCTCGCGGAGTTCCACGGCGCCCACCCCGCCCTGGAGATCGCCCTGACCGAGGACACCTCGGAGCGGATGCAGACCGCGCTGCTGGCCGGCGAGATCGACATCGCCCTCCTCGGACCCACGGGGGAAGAGCCCCCGCCAGGCCTCACCCACCGGACGGTCATCGACGTGCCGCTCGGCGCCGCCGTCGCATCCGGTGACCCGCTGCTCGCCCCCGCCGGCCGCACCACGGTTCCCCTGGCCGAGTTGCGCGGCCGGCCGCTGATCTGCCTCCCGCGCGGTACCGGCGTACGGGCGGCACTCGAACGGGGCTGCGCCCGGGCCGGGTTCCGGCCCCGGGTGGCCTTCGAGGCGGCGTCCCCGCAGGTCCTCGCGCAACTCGCCGCCCGCGGGCTGGGCATCGCGGTGATGCCCCTCGGGGAAGAGGGGCCCCGTCCCGGCGGTGTGCTGCGCTCCCTGAGGATCGTGGAGCCGGGCCTGCGTGCCCGTATCGTCCTCGCCTGGCCGGCCACCGGACCCGCGAGCCCCGCCGCGCGGGCGCTCCTGGAGCGCCTGCGTGACGCTCTGCCCGAGAGCAGGGGGACGGCGTCACCGCGCTGACCACGTGGTCGTGCCCGTGCCCAGGCCGATCGTGGCACGGGGCCGCATGGGCTCGTCACCGCGGCGGGAGAGCAGCACGACCTCGTCCACCCGTGCCGCCGTGCTGCCCAGGCGGGCCGTGCATTGCGCGGCCAGGCCCCGGGGGTCGCGGGTACGCCCGAGGGAGAGGTGCGGGGTGAACGAGGGGAACCGGCCGCGGCATGCCGGAAAGGGCTCCGCGAGGCTCTCCTGGAGCGCCGTCCACGGGGCGAGGCCGGCCGCGGCGGGGTCCAGCCACACGGTGGCGTAGCCGCGGTGCCGGAACGCGCGCACCCCGCCGAGCCGGATGTCGAACGGCTCGATGCCGGCGGCCGCGGCCGCCAGCAGCGGGGCGGCAAGGTCGAAGTCGTCCTCCGGGACGAAGCCGAAGACCAGGTTCACGTGCGGGGGCCAGCGGCGGATCTGGGGGTCGTGCTCCGCCCGGATGCTCTGGACGGCGGGCCACAGTCCGGCCGGCGGAAGCCACACCACGGCGGTCCGGGGCGTGGGTGCCACCCCCAGGAAGCCGGGGACGGCGGGGACGCCGGCTCCGCCGTCGGCGGCCGGGGACACGTTCACACGGCCATGATGCCCCCGGACACCGGCCAAGGACGTGGGCCGGCGGCCTCAGCCGGTGAACGAGCCGTGGCGGCCCGCTCCGGCCGCGAAACGGTCGGCGCCGGCCTGGGTCTCACCGGTGGTGAGCGGAACGAGGCCGTGCCGGTATTCGGCCGCCAGGGCCTCCCGCTCCCCCAGGCCGTGCTGTTGTCGTACGGAGAGCCGGTCGTGGCGCAGGCAGGCCTGCGGGAACCCGGCGATCTCGTGCGCGAGGCGTTCCGCCGCGGTGCGGGCTTCCCCGGGCGGTACGAGGCGGTTGACGAGCCCGATCCCGTGGGCCTCGGCGGCGGTCACGGGGCGGCCGGTGAGGATCAGGTCCATGGCGCGGCTCTCGCCGATCAGGCGGGGCAGCCGCACCGTACCGCCGTCGATCAGCGGCACTCCCCAGCGACGGCAGAACACACCGAGGGTCGCGTCCTCCTCCGCGACCCTCAGATCACACCACAGGGCCAGTTCGAGCCCGCCCGCCACCGCGTGCCCGCTGATCGCGGCGATCACGGGTTTGCTCAGCTCCATCCGCGTGGGACCCATGGGGCCGTCGCCCTCGGCCCGCACCCGGTTGCCGCGGTCGGTCCCGACGGCCTTCAGGTCGGCGCCCGCGCAGAACGTACCGCCCTCGCCCCACAGGACGGCGACGGCCGCGTCCTCGTCCGCCTCGAAGGCGCGGAAGGCCTCGGCGAGCCGGGCCGCGGTCGGGCCGTCGACCGCGTTGCGGACCCCCGGGCGGTCGAGGATCACCGTGGTGACGGGGCCGTCCCGTTCGATCCGGACGGCGCCCGGTTCTGCTGGCGGGGTGGCGGCGGGTGTCGTTCCCGGTGATGCGGAGGTCGTGGCCACGGCGGAACTCCATGGGTCGAGTGGTGCTGTCGGATGCGGAGGAGGTGCGATCGACCACTCTGGGGCCATCACGCGCCCGGCACGAGAGGGGCGCGGTGCACGGCACGGCCGGCCGCCCGGACACACACGTTCGAACCGGGCCGAAAGGGGTATACGTCCTGTCTGGATTCGGTGAAGAGACCCAGACGGCGAGACCAGAGATGTCCCAGTGCAAGGTCCCCGACTACCGCACCGGCCACCGCGGCCGCCACTGGACGCATGCGCTGCGCAGTGCCCAGCGGGCCGGGGCCGTCATCGTGACCGACGACACCCGCGAGCCGGTGAGCTACGCCCACGACAGCACCGGGCCCGGCCGCTTCCGGCCCTGGGTCACCGCCGCGGGCGATCGCTACGACAGTCACGACGTCCACCCCGAGTGGTAGCCGTCGCTCCGTGGTCACGCGCGGCGGACCGGGGTCACGCACGCCGGCGGACCGGGGTCACGCACGCGGCGGACCGGCCGCGCAGGAGGGGCACAGCCCGCGGTAGACGATCTCGACGTCGGACACCGCGAAGCCGAAACGCTCCTGCGTCGGCAGGCCCGCCAGCGCGTCGCCGGTCGGGTGGACGTCGCGGATGAGGCCGCAGCCGGAGCACACGAGGTGCTGGTGCGGGTGGTGCGCGTTGGGGTCGTAGCGCTTGGCGCGCCCGTGCGCGGAGAGTTCCGCGACCTCACCGAGGGCGACCAGCTCGCCCAGGGTGTTGTAGACGCTGGCCCGGGAGATCTCGGGCAGCCGCCGGGCCGCACGGGCGTGCACCTCGTCGGCGGTGAGGTGCACGTGCTCGCCGTCGAGGACCTCCGCGACGACACGCCGCTGGGACGTCATGCGCCAGCCGCGCCCCCGCAGCCGCTCCAGCAGGTCACTCATTTCGCTCACCAGTTCGGACTCGGCGGGACAAAGGAAGTGGGCGGACCTGTCACGGGCCCGAAAAGCGAGCTACAGGTTACCCGGCGATGATGCGGGCGGGGCTTTCCACAACGCCTGCGCGATAACGATGATCCTACGATCCTTCCCCTTATCCCCTCTTTCCCGCGCGGGCGGAAACCGGGAAAGCCGGTTGGGCGGGGAAGCCCTGCGTGTTCTCTCCGCCGCGCGGTCCGCGGTGCGCGACCATACGGACGCCGTCAAGAGCGAGCAGCCAGCAGTTGGAAGCACCGAGACAGGAAGAAGGACGGACGTGTCCGGCAGCGAAAGCGAGAACCCAGCAATCCCTTCCCCGACCCCCGCGCCCACTCGTCCCAGGACGAACCGGGACTGGTGGCCGAATCAGCTGGACCTTCAGGTTCTCCACCAGAACTCGCCCCAGGCCAATCCGATGGACGAGGGCTTCGACTACGCGGAAGAGTTCGCGACCCTGGACGTCGACGCGCTGAAGCGGGACGTCTTCGAGGTGATGACGACCTCGCAGGAGTGGTGGCCCGCCGACTACGGCCACTACGGGCCGCTCTTCATCCGGATGAGCTGGCACGCCGCGGGTACCTACCGCATCGCCGACGGCCGCGGCGGCGGAGGTTCCGGCGCGCAGCGCTTCGCCCCCCTCAACAGCTGGCCGGACAACGCGAGTCTGGACAAGGCGCGCCGTCTGCTCTGGCCGGTCAAGCGGAAGTACGGGCGGAAGATCTCGTGGGCCGACCTTCTGGTTTTCGCGGGCAACTGCGCTATGGAATCAATGGGGTTCAAGACGTTCGGATTCGGCTTCGGACGGGAGGACATCTGGGAGCCCGAGGAGGTCTTCTGGGGCCCCGAGGACACCTGGCTCGGGGACGAGCGCTACAGCGGCGACCGGGAACTCACCGGTCCTTTCGGCGCGGTGCAGATGGGTTTGATCTACGTCAATCCCGAGGGCCCCGACGGCAATCCGGATCCGATCGCCGCCGCCAGGGACATTCGTGAAACGTTCGGGCGCATGGCGATGAACGACGAGGAGACCGTCGCGCTCATCGTCGGCGGCCACACGTTCGGCAAGTGTCACGGTGCGGTCGACCCCGAGTACGTCGGTCCGGAGCCGGAGGCCGCCCCGCTGGAGCAGCAGGGCCTCGGCTGGCACAACTCGCACGGCAGCGGCAGGGGCGTCGACACGATCACCAGCGGGCTCGAGGGCGCGTGGACGACCGAGCCGACGAAGTGGGACAACGGCTATCTGGACAACCTGTTCACGTACGACTGGGAGCTGACGAGGAGCCCCGCCGGCGCGCAGCAGTGGACGCCCAAGGATGCCGCGGCGCAGGGCACGGTGCCGGACGCGCACGATCCCGCCAAGCGGCACGCCCCCATGATGCTGACGACGGACCTCGCGCTGAAGGTGGATCCGGTCTACGCGCCGATCTCGAAGAGCTTCCACGAGAACCCGGACAAGCTCGCCGAGGCGTTCGCCAAGGCCTGGTACAAGCTGCTGCACCGCGACATGGGGCCCATCTCGCGGTACCTCGGCCCGTGGATCCCCGAACCGCAGCTGTGGCAGGACCCCCTCCCCGCGGTCGACCACGAGCTGGTCTCGGCCGGGGACGTCGCCGCCCTCAAGGGCCGGATCCTCGCCTCGGGACTGACCGTCTCCCAACTGGTCACCACGGCCTGGGCGTCCGCGGCCAGCTTCCGCAGCACCGACAAGCGCGGCGGGGCCAACGGCGCCCGGATCCGGCTCGCGCCGCAGAAGGACTGGGAGGTCAACGACCTGCCCGAGGTGACCGAGGTGGTGCGGGCCCTTGAAGGGATCCAGCAGGACTTCAACGGCTCCCAGGACGGGGGGACCAAGGTTTCCCTCGCCGACCTGATCGTCCTGGGCGGGTGTGCGGCGGTCGAACAGGCCGCGAAGAACGCCGGGCACGACATCACGGTCCCGTTCGCGCCGGGGCGCACGGACGCCACGCAGGAACAGACCGACCTGGAGTCCTTCGCCGTGCTCGAACCGAGGGCCGACGGATTCCGCAACTACCTCCCGGCGGGAGAGAAGCTGTCGCCGGAGACCCTGCTGCTGGACCGTGCGAGCATGCTCAACCTGACGGCGCCCGAGATGACGGTGCTGGTCGGCGGTATGCGGGCCCTGAACACCGGCTTCGGGCGCGCCGCGCACGGTGTGTTCACCGACCGGCCGGAGACGCTGACCAACGACTTCTTCGTCAACCTGCTCGACATGGGCACGCAGTGGAAGGCGTCGGCCGCGGACGAGAACGTGTTCGAGGGACGCGACGCCGGCGGCGAGGGCGAACCCAAGTGGACCGCCACCGCCGTGGACCTCGTGTTCGGTGCGAACTCCCAGCTCCGGGCCATCTCGGAGGTCTACGCGTCCGAGGACGCGCGGGAGAAGTTCGTCCGTGACTTCGTGGCGGCCTGGGACAAGGTCATGAACCTCGACCGGTTCGACCTCGTCTGACGCGGGAGTCCCGGCCGGCCGCTCGTGGCGGCCGGCCGGGACGTCAGCCGTGTGTCAGAGGGAGCTCTTCGACGCGGTGGAGACGACGCACTCCTTGTACTCGCTGCCGTCGCCCTTGCCGGTGTACGGCGCGGTGGCCTCGGTCTGCTGGGAGGCGCCGGCCTTGACCTTGAGTCCGGTCACCCGGGCCTGGGCCGCGACCGCGCTGGAGCCGGCGGCCGGGTTGAACTTCATGGTGATGCTGTAAGTCTGGTCCAGCGAGCCGCTGTTGGTGACGGTCAGTCGGGCGACCAGGTTCTTGCCGGAGCTGTCCAGCTTGCAGCTGTCGATCCTGATGTCGCGCTCGGCCTTGTCCCTGCTGGTACCGCCGGTGGTGGTGCCGCCGGAGCTGCTGCTCGTACCGCTGGCGCCGCTGGTGCTGTCGCTGCCGCCGCTACCGCTGGTGGTGCTACCGCTGCTGCCGCCGGAGCTGCTGGAGCTGCTGCTTCCGCCACAGCTGGCGCCGTGGGAACCCCGGGCACCCGTCAGCGCGACGATGGCGATGCCGAAGACGGCTATGGCACGGACATGACGAAACTTCACGTTTGAACCCCGTTGGAATGTCAGGAACCGAAATGCGCTCACCTTGACGAGCACACGTCACCCTAACAGCGGATTCGGACAACGCCCTTCGATGCCATTGCGCCACGCCCGCACCCCCGAACGGCCCCCGGCCGCCCTCAGCCGGCGTCGACGACGAGGTCGGCACGGTGGCGGCCGCGGGCGATGAGGCGGGCGTTCGCCTCGTCCGAACGGGCCACCCACGCACGCGCGTCGGCCGGCTCCCTGCCGTGGCGCACATGCCGTTCGACCAGGCGACGGACCCGTGTCTCCTCGTCCGGGGCGCAGTACCAGGTCTCGTCCAGCAGCGGCCGCACCCCGGCCCATTCCCCCGCGTCGTGCAGCAGGTAGTTCCCCTCGGTGATCACCAGCGGTACGTCCGGAGGGACGGGGATGCTGCCGGCGATCGGCTCCTCGATGGAGCGGTCGAAGGCGGGCGCGTAGACCGTGGCCCCGTCGGGCGCGCGCAGGCGGAGCAGCAGCGACACGTATCCGGCCGCGTCGAAGGTGTCCGGGGCGCCCTTGCGGTCGGCGCGCCCCAGCCGGTGCAGCTCGGCCTGGGCGAGGTGGAACCCGTCCATGGGGACCACCACGGCCGTGCGCGGACCGAGCGCTTCGGCCAGCCGGGCGGCGAGGGTCGACTTACCGGCGCCCGGCGGTCCGGCCACCCCGAGGATCCGCCGGCCGCCCTGCGCGGCCAGCGCGGCCGCCCTCGCCACCAGCTCCGTCGTCGTCTTCACGTGCGTATCCTGCCCGAGGCCCGCGCCGCGGGCGGAAAGCACGGAGGACCGTGAGTGCCTGCTCAAGGCCGCTTCCAGCCCCAGGCCGTGAGCATGCCCGGTGACAATCCCGTGCATCCGGGGGAATCGAGGTAGCGCACGGCCTCGTCGAGCTGTCCGTCGTCGACCAGGCCGGTGCCCACCATGGCCTCGCGGGCACGTTCCCAGGTGTCGGCCCAGAACCTGCTGATCGGGCTGCCCGGCTGGAGGGGCAGTACGTGGATCTCGGCCGCCACGGATTCCAGACCGGCCTCCCGCAACAGTTCGGGATGGCGGGGCACTTGGGAGACGTCCGTGCCGATGCTCTCGCGCAGCCCCTGCCACATGGCCCGCATGGCGCGGGTGTACGGCGTGTCGGGCGCGGAGGCCGTGGTCAGGTCGACCGCGTCGCTGACGACGAGTACGCCGCCGGGTGCGAGAAGCCGGCTCAGCCTGGCGACCATGCGCTGCGGTGAGGGCAGGTGCATGAGCACGAACCGGGCGTGGACCAGCCGGAAGGCGCCCTGAGTGAAGTCGTCGGCGGTGACGTCCGCCTGGAGCACGGTCAGTCCGGTCACGGGGTGCGCGGCGAGGAAGCGCACGTCGCGGTCCACGGCCAGGACCTCGGCGACGCCCGCTTCCTCCAGGAGGCGGCGGGCCACCGTGCCCGTTCCCGCTCCCACCTCCAGGCAGGTCCAGCCGGGGCCCGCTCCCAGCGTGCGGAGCCGGGCCATGGTCGTGTCGTCGTACGTGAGGGCTCCGAGGTCGATCCGGTCGCCCTCGCCTCCCTGGTCCGGCCGGAAGACCCGCTCGCCGTAACGCCCCTCGCCCGGGGAGCCGGCGCCTTCCGGTGACAGTCCTGTGTCAGCCATGGGGCAATTGTCCCGTCGATCGGCCGTGCCCGCGTGGCGCAGGGCCCGCCGCACGGGACCGGGCCGGGTGTGCGCGCCGTCAGGCTCCGCCCGCCCGGGTGGAGAGCGAGGCGTGCCAGGCCGGGGGTTCCGCGGCCGGCTCCGGCGCGGCCCGGCGGCCGCCCGTCGCGAAGAAGGCCGACAGCGGGAGCGTGGCCGCGCCGACCGTGACCGCGTCCGGTCCCAGCGAACCGAGGCCCACCGTGACCCGTCCGGCCGGGTGGCGCAGCGAGTAGCGGGTCGTGTGCTCCCGGACCGACGGCAGGATGTAGGGGCCGAGCAGCAGGCCCGCCCAGCCGCCGATCAGGATCCGCTCCGGCTGGAACAGGTTGACCAGGTCCGACAGGCCGGCGCCCAGGTACTCCGCAGTCTCCTCCAGGACCTCCACGGCCACCGGATCCGCCGCGCGCGCCGCTGCGAGCAGGTCCGCGAGGGCCTCCTCCTCGTCCACTGCCCCGGGCCGGCCGGGGCCGCCGCCGCGTTCCGCCCACCGGGCCAGCAGTGACTCCGCGCCCGTGTATGCCTCCAGACAGCCCAGCGCGCCGCAACGGCAGCGCCTGCCGCGCACGGAGACGGTCAGGTGGCCCCACTCGAGGGGGGTGCCCTCGGTGCTTCCGCCGTCCGGGGAGCCGTCGGTGATCAGGCTCGCGCCGACGCCCGAGCCGAAGAGCACGACGACCGCGTCCTTGGCGCCCCGTCCGGCGCCGAACCACATCTCCGCCTGGCCGAGCGTGCGCGCGCCGTTGTCGATGATGTAGGGGACCTCCTCGGGCAGGGCCCCGGTGGCCCGCAGCAGCCGTTCCAGCGGGACCGCGTCCCAGCCGATCGTCTGGCCGTGGACCATGGATCCGCCCGGTGCGTCGTGGTCCACGATGCCCGGCACGCCGACCCCGACGCCCAGCAGCCGGCCCGCGCCGATCCCCGCGTCGGCCAGGACGGTGGCGATGCCCGTCCTGACGTGGTCGACGATCGGGCCGACGTCGTAGCAGCCGCGCGGCAGCAACGGCATCTCGGCGCGGGCGAGTTCGGTCAGGGCGAGGTCGAACAGCTCGACGCGGACCCGGGTCTCGCCGACGTCGACGCCGATCATGTGTGCGCTGCCGGGGCGGACACGCAGCAGGGTGCGGGGCCGGCCGCCGTCCGAGTCGACGACCCCGGCCTCCTCCAGCAGCCCGTCGGCGACGAGTTCGCCGACGACGTTACTGACGGATCCGGAACTCAGCCCGGTGGCCGGTCCGAGTTCCTGGCGGCTCATGGGGCCCCCGAAGTACAGCCGCTGGAGCACGGCGCTGCGGTTGCCGCGCCGCAGGTCCCGTACCGTGCGTCCGCCTCGCCCTGTGGTCATCTGGCCCCTTCCACCGTCACGTCCTCGTGACACCGCTCGCAACATACCCTTGCGCGACCACTTGACGCGACCCTTCCACGAGGCTTAACTCACGTCCTAAATTAAGCCCTGGGCCAAACCGTCGGTCCAGCGCAGCAGGCGTTCCGCAGGACACCGGCCTTCCTCCCGACCTCTCCGAAAGGGACCGAGCCGTCATGCGCAGATGCACAACCACAGCCACAACCACAGCCGCGGTCAAAGCCACGGCCGCAGCCGTCACCGCCGCCGCCCTGCTCGCCACCGCCACCGGGTGCGGTGGCGGTTCCACCGACGGCGCCGGCTCGAACTCCGCCCCCGGCGAGCTCACGTACTGGGCCTCCAACCAGGGCGCTGACATAGCCGCCGACCAGGCCGCCCTCGGCCCGGAGCTGAAGAAGTTCGAGGAGCGGACCGGCATCAAGGTCAAACTGGAGGTGATCCCATGGTCCGACCTGCTCAACCGGATCCTCGCCGCGACCGCCTCCGGGCAGGGACCCGACGTCCTGAACATCGGCAACACCTGGTCCGCCTCGCTGCAGGCCACCGGGGCGCTGCTGCCCTGGAACACCGAGAACTTCGAGGCCGTCGGAGGCCGGGACCGCTTCGTGGCGTCGGCCATGGGCTCGGCCGGGGCCGCCGGCCAGGACCCGGCCGCCGTCCCCCTCTACTCCATGGCGTACGCCCTCTACTACAACAAGAAGATGTTCCAGGAGGCGGGCATCGACAAGCCGCCCGCCACCTGGGACGAGCTCGTCGAGACCGGCCGGAGGATCAGCGGCGACGGAAAGTCCGGCAAGTGGGCCCTGGGGGCCGAGGGCGCCAACCTCGCCAACAACATCCACCAGGTCTTCGTCCTGTCCCGGCAGCACGGCGGTTCCTTCTTCGACGCCGCCGGCAGGCCCACCTTCGACACCCCTGCCAACGTCGACGCCGTCAAGCAGTACGTCGACCTGATGGCCAAGGACGGGATCGTCGCGCCGGGCAATGCCGAATACGACAAGAACCAGTCCCTCCAGGACTTCGCGAGCGGCCGGACCGCCATGGTGCTGTGGCAGAACGCGGCCGGTTCGTTCAAGGCCCACGGCATGAAGGAGGGCGACTGGGGCACGGCCCCCGTCCCGGTCCCGGCCGGCGCCGCCCCGGGAACGGACGCGAGCGGCGCGAACGTCAACTCCATGGTCGCCGGCATCAACATGGCCGTCTTCAAGAACACCGACAACCTCGACGGCGCCCTGAAGTTCGTGGGGTTCATGACCAGCGACGAGGAGCAGAAGGTGCTCAACAGGACCTACGGCTCCATCCCGCCCGTCAAGGCGGCGCAGAGCGACCCCGCCTTCGCGGACCAGGACCTCACCGTGCTGCGCGACACGCTCGCCACCAGCGCCGCCCCGCTCCCCCAGGTGCCCGAGGAGTCGCAGTTCGAGACCACCGTCGGCACGGCCGTCAAGGAGCTCTTCGCCGATGCCGCGGCGGGCCGGCCGGTGACCACCGAGTCGGTCAGGGCCAAGCTCGCCAAGGCCCAGCAGCAGATGGCGAACTGAGACGCCGGCCATGACCTCCGCCCCCAGTACGGTCCCACCCGGGACCGGCTCCCACACCACGGCCGCGGCCGGGACCACCGCGCGCGGGACCGGAGGCGTCATCGCGCGCGTCCGCCGGTCCGGCGGCGGCCCCCGCCGCCCCGGGCGGGCCCGCCGCGGCGCCCTGCCCTACCTGCTCCTGCTGCCCGCCCTGCTCCTCGAACTGCTCGTCCACCTCGTCCCGATGGTGATGGGGACCCTGATGAGCTTCCGCAAGCTCACCCAGTTCTTCATCCGGGACTGGTCCCGGGCCCCGTGGACGGGCTTCGACAACTACGAGCTCGCCGTCGACGTCAACCGGCCCGTCGGCAAGGCACTCCTCGACTCCTTCCTCACCACCTGCCTGTTCACCTTCCTGTCCGTCGCCCTGTGCTGGCTGCTGGGGACCGCGGCCGCCGTCTGCACCCAGCACTCCTTCCGCGGCCGCGGTCTGCTGCGCGCGCTGTTCTTCGTCCCGTACGCCCTGCCCGCCTACGCGGCGGTCATCACCTGGGCGTTCATGTTCCAGAGGGACAACGGCCTGGTGAACCACGTCATCCACGACCAGCTGGGCCTCGGCGGCGCCGAGCACACCTTCTGGCTGATCGGCGACAACAGCTTCTGGGCCATGCTGACCGTCTCCGTCTGGAAGAGCTGGCCCTTCGCCTTCCTCATCGTGACGGCCGCCCTGCAGAACATCCCCCGGGACCTGTACGAGGCCGCGGCACTCGACGGCGCCGGCGTGTGGCAGCAGATCCGGCGCATCACCCTGCCCTCGCTCGGCGCCGTCAACCAGGTCCTGGTCCTCGTCCTGTTCCTGTGGACCTTCAACGACTTCAACACCCCCTTCCTGCTCTTCGGCAGATCGGCCCCCGAGGCCGCCGACCTCGTCTCCATCCACATCTACCAATCGAGCTTCGTCACCTGGAACTTCGGCACCGGTTCGGCCATGTCCGTCCTGCTGCTGCTCTTCCTGCTTCTCGTCACCGCCGCGTACCTCCTCCTGACCGGTCGCGGCCGGAAGGACGCCGATGCCCGCTAGTACGCACTCCTCCAGGGGCGGCGGCCGCCGCACCCGCGGCCCGCTCGATCCGCCGGCCTCGTTCCGGGCGCTGCGGGCCGTATTCCTCACCCTGCTCGCCGCCTTCACACTGCTGCCCGTCTTCGTGATGGTCACCAGCTCCCTCAAACCGCTCCAGGACGTCACCGGACGGTTCCGGTGGATCCCGAGTGGGCTCACGCTGCGCCCCTACACCGACATCTGGCACACCGTCCCGCTCGCCAAGTACCTGGTGAACTCGCTGATCGTGGCGGGCACCGCCACCGTGGCGTCCGTCGTCATCGCCGTCTTCGCGGCCTACGCCGTGAGCCGCCACCGCTTCCGCGGCAAGCGCCTGTTCACCCTGACGGTGCTCTCCACCCAGATGTTCCCGGGGATCCTCTTCCTCCTCCCCCTGTTCCTGATCTTCGTGAACATCGGCAACGCCACCGGAATCGCCCTCTACGGATCCCGCGGCGCGCTGATCCTCACCTACCTCACCTTCTCCCTCCCCTTCTCCATCTGGATGCTGATCGGCTACTTCGACTCGGTGCCGCGCGACCTCGACGAGGCGGCCACCGTCGACGGCTGCGGGCCCCTCGGCGCCCTCTTCCGCGTGGTGGTGCCCGCAGCGGTGCCCGGCATCGTCGCCGTCGCCGTCTACGCCTTCATGACGGCCTGGGGCGAGGTCCTCTTCGCCTCCGTCATGACCAACGACACCACCCGCACGCTGGCGGTCGGCCTCCAGGGCTACTCCACGCAGAACGACGTCTACTGGAACCAGATCATGGCCGCCTCGCTCGTCGTCAGCATCCCCGTCGTCGCCGGATTCCTTCTGCTCCAGAAGTACTTGGTGGCCGGACTCACGGCAGGAGCCGTCAAATGACCCTCTCCGAAAGCCTCCCCGACACCGGCGTGGACGCCGTCGACTTCGGTGCGCTGCCCCGCGACTTCCTCTGGGGCACCGCCACCTCCGCCTACCAGATCGAGGGAGCCGTCGCCGAGGACGGCCGGGGCCCGTCCATCTGGGACACCTTCTCCCGTGTCCCCGGCGCCGTCGACGGCGGCCACACCGGTGACACCGCCTGCGACCACTACCACCGCTGGCCCGAGGACATCGCCCTGATGCGGGAGCTGGGCACCAACGCCTACCGGCTCTCCGTCGCCTGGCCGCGTGTCGTCCCCGGCGGCGACGGCCCGGCCAACCCCAGGGGCCTGGACTTCTACGACCGCCTCGTCGACGGGCTCCTCGCCGCCGGCATCCAGCCCTCCGTCACCCTCTACCACTGGGACCTGCCGCAGGCCCTCCAGGACCGCGGGGGCTGGCCCGTACGGGAGACCGCCGAGCACTTCGCCTCGTACGCGGGGCTCGTGGCCGCGCGCCTCGGTGACCGCGTCACCCAGTGGGCCACCCTCAACGAGCCGCTGTGCTCCGCCTGGATCGGCCATCTGGAGGGCCGGATGGCCCCCGGGCTGACCGACCTGACCGCCGCCGTCCGGGCCTCCTACCACCTCCTCCTGGGGCACGGGCTCGCCGCCCGCGCCGTGCGCGCTGCCGCGCCCGGCGCCCGGATCGGCATCGTGAACAACCTCTCCACCGTCGCGCCCGCGACCCCCCGCGAGGCCGACCTGGCCGCCGCCCGCCGTATGGACGGCCACGTCAACCGCTGGTGGCTGGACCCGGTCCACGGCCGCGGCTTCCCCGCCGACATGCGCGAGGTGTACCGGGTCGACCTCCCCGAGCGCGCCGGGGACCTCGCCGCCATCGCCGCTCCGCTGGACTGGATCGGCCTCAACTACTACTTCCCGCAGGTCGTCACCGCCGATCCGGACGGTCCGGCCCCGTACGCCCGGCAGGTCGCGCGCCCCGGCGTCCACCGCACCGGCATGGACTGGGAGGTCGACGCCGGCGGTCTCGAGACCCTGATCATGCGGCTGCACCTGGAGTACGGCGCCGGGCCCGTCCACATCACCGAGAACGGCTCGGCCTACCCCGACACCGTCGCCCCGGACGGCACCGTGCACGATCCGGAACGGGCCGCCTACCTGACGGCCCATCTCGCCGCCTGTGCCCGGGCGGCCCGCAGGGGGGCGCCGGTGGCGGGCTACTACGCCTGGTCTCTGCTGGACAACTTCGAGTGGGCCTACGGCTACGACAAGCGCTTCGGCCTGGTCCACGTCGACTACGCCACCCAGCGGCGCACGGTCAAGTCGAGCGGCCGCCACTACGCCGGGATCATCGCCGCCCACCGGACCCGGTGACAGCGGCTGCGGGCAGTGCGCTGCGGGGCGGCTCCGGCCGCCCCGCAGCGCCGTCAGGGGGTCAGGGGGTCAGGGGAAGGAGACGATCGTGGAGGGGACGGTGGAGGTGCCCGACGTAGGGGCTCCCGTGCCGTTGATCACGTGCTCGTACTGGCCGTTGCCGCCGAGCGAGACCACCAGCAGGTCGTGGAACCTCACGCCCGGCTTGACCGGCGCCTGGAAGCCGTGCTCCTGACGGATCGTCGGGTCGACGTTGTAGTAGCAGTAGCTGCCCAGTCCCCAGCCCTCGTGGACGTTGACGGAGTCGGCCACCTGGTAGGCGGCGTAGCCCTTGACGGAGCCGTTCTGGATCGCCGCCTGGTTGGGGGCGTCGTAGGCCTTCTCGTTCTGGAAGAAGATCGTCCGGCCGCGTTCGCCGTTCCACTGCACGTCGTACTTGTTGAAGTGCTCCACGAACAGCCCGGTGGCCAGTACGTCGTCGCCGTTGACGCGGAAGCCGTAGTCGGAGCGGTTGGTCTCCCAGCCGACTCCGTCGCCGTGGTCGGCCCGCCAGATCCAGGTGTGGTCGACGATCGTGTCGTGGTTGTTGACGACCATGCCGAGGGTGGCCCTGCCAGGTCCGGCGCCGCCGACGCGGATGAACACGTCCTGCACGGTGGTCGGGTCGGCGGCGTGGTCGGTGGTGGTGCCGGCGGGGCCGACCTCCAGCAGTGAGGGCGAGTTGACGGGTCCGGCGTCGATCAGGAATCCGGCCAGGCGCACCCCGTCGACGTCGCCGACCTTCATGGCGGTCACCCCGTTGTCCGGGACGATGGTGGCGAGGCCGAGACCCAGGACCACGGTGCCGGGCCGGTTGACCTGGATGGTCCGGTCGACGTGGTAGACGCCCGGGGTGAAGAGCAGGTGCAGGCCCTGCGCCAGCGCCTGGTTGATCGTCGCGGCGCTCGCGCCCGGCTTGACCACGTAGAACTGGCTGAGCGGGACGGAGCTGCCCTGCGGGGCGGTCCCGTTGCCCCATGAGGTGCCGCGCGCGTTGACCCGCTTGGCGGGCACGAACACCTTGTAGTCGTCGCCGTCGAGGTACAGGAAGGGCTTCTCGCGGGAGACCGGAGTGGTGTCCAGGGTGGTGTACGGCGGGTTCGGGAAGCCCTGCGCGGGTGCGCCCTGGGTGCCGGAGAAGACCTGGTTCCAGACGCCGTTGGACCAGCCGCCGATCGAGCTGTCGCGGGTGTACCACTGCTGCTGCGAGTAGTTGCCCACCTGACCGTCGATCTTGGAGTCGGCGATGTAGCCGCCTGAGGCCCAGCCGTAGCCGTTGGGGGCGAGGTTGAGGCCTCCTCTGACGTGCATCCGGCGGAACGGCGCGGCCTGGGAGACGGCCCAGCGGTCGGTGCCGTTGACCGGGTTGAGGGCGAGGTTCTCGGCGGAGCGCCAGAAGTTCTGGGTGGCGTTGCCGTTGAACCAGCCGGCGTCGACGGTCACGTCACCGTTGATGGTGGTGTCGTCCGGGCTCAGGCCGAGGCCGGAGACGGCCGTGTAGAAGCCGATCTGGGCGTTGAGGCCGTTGTAGGTCCCGGGCTTGAACAGGAACTGGTAGCGGCCGGAACCGAACTGCGCGGACTCCTGCTGTTGGAAGACCTGGTCGAGCCGGGCCTGGATGCCCGGGGTGGAGGGGTCGAAGACGATCACGTTCGGACCGAGGTCGCCGCCGCCGGGGAGGGTGGGGCCGGTGTCGGTGGTCCCGTAGACCTGGAACTCCCAGAGCGAGTAGCCCCAGGCGGTGGCGCGCTGGGTCCCGTACACCCGCACGTGGCGGGCGGTGCCGGTGATGTCGAGGGTCTGCACCCCTCCGGTGCCGGCGGCGGTGGAGTGGGCCGTGGTCCAGTTCGATCCGTCCGTGGACAGTTCGATCCGGTACGCGCGGGCGTGGGCGGTCTCCCAGCGCAGCACCACCTGGCTCAGCTGGGCAGCGGCGCCGAGGTCGACCTGTATCCACTGCGGGTCGGCGAACTGGCTCGACCAGCGGGTGCCGTTGTCACCGTCGACGGCGGCAGAGGCGGGGGTGCCGGCGCCTTCGATGCTGGAGGCGGTGGCCGGCTTCCCCTGCGAGAGCAGAACGGGCGCCGCCCGGGCGGTCGTACTGCCGGGCAGCAGCACGAGGAGGGCGGCCACCAGCGCGGTGGCGAGGGCCGCGGCGAGGGACGGCCTGGGGCGTGGAGGCATGTGGGGGTGCTCCTGACGTCGTGGATCCGAGGGATCGAAGCGTGAGTGAACTGCCCACCGGGGAGGCCGTCAAGGGCTTGAGCGTTCACGAATCGAAGGCCGGATGGGACGACATCTGCGTGCCAAGGCTGTGAACTCGGAGTTTCTTCAATCCTTGTGAAAAGCGTTGACGAAAAATCTCCCCGTCGCTGTACTGGCGAAGCCGATCGATCAGCCGACCGCTCCGGTCACCCCGATGGCTCGGACGGCTTCCGTGGGCACTTCAGGAAATGACCCAGCGGGGAGGAGGTGGCGCATGATGCGTTCGACGTTTGACACCGAGACGGGTGCGGTGCCGCCCAAGGTCGAGGGCGGCACCGCGGTCGCCGGCGGAAGTCATGTCGCCGGCCGGGAACGTGCGTCGGGGGGCGACGGCCCTGTCGATCGGGCGGTCATCCTCCGTGCTGAGCGGGCACTGTCATGGCTGGTCGGGTTCCGGAGCCGCCGCCGGGGGCGGGGCCGGGGCGTCGGTCGGAATCGCCGCTGCGATCAGGGACTCCGCGAGGTTCTCCTTGCGGATCCGCAGGTCGACGTAGAGCAGGGCCAGGACCAGCGGCGGGAAGCCGAACTGGAAGAGCCCGCCGGCCAGGCCGCCGATCACGATGCAGATCACGTACACGCCGAGTCCGACGATCGCCACGCTCGGGTCCGCGCTACCGTCACCCGCCTCCAGCATGCTCGGCAGGAACGCCGCCATCCCGATGAAGCTGAACGGCATCTGGATGGCGTAGCCCACGGCCATCGCCACGAAATAGCCCAGCATGGAGATGCCGAACACGCGCCACCAGCCGTCCTTGACCAACTGGGCGGAGCGCCGCAGTGCCGCGACGGTCCCGAGTCCCTCGCACACGGCGACGGCGGGCGCGAGGCCGAGGCGCGTCGCGAGCCACACCGAGAGGGGCAGGCAGACCAGGACGCCCGGGATCAGCACGAACAGCGCGGCCGGCGGCCCGGATCCGTCAGCGGACATGATGACCAGCGGCACGCAGACCGCATAGACGAGCAGCATCGGGCCGCCCGCGATCAGCCCGGCGAGCAGCACGGTGCCGAGCACCGCCGGCAGCCGGGACCAGCAGCGGCGCCACATCGCGCCGAACGTCGTGGTGCGGCCGACGACGGCCTCCTGGACCACGGCCGGGCCCAGCGCGCTGATCATCGCCGCGCCGACCGTCAACGTGACCATGAGGAGCACCGCGGCCGGTACGAAGGCCAGGAGCAGGGCCATCACGTCGTCGGCGGCGGCGGTTTCCCCCGGCCCGAGGTCGAAGACGGCGGAGAACCGGTCGTGCACGACCGCGACGGCGATGCCGATCGCGAGGGTCACGAGCAGGATTCCGATGCCCTGTACGGCGAGGACGATGCCGACCAAGGCCTTCCAGTTTCGGCGGAAGGCCGAGAAGGCGCCGCCGAGTATGTCGCCCACGCTGAGCGGTTGGAGGGGTATGACGCCCGGTTTCGGCGCCGACGGCGGCACCCAGCCGCCTCCCCACTGTGGCATGGGCTGTCCCGGGTGTTGCGCCCACCCCGTGTTGTGCGACATCTCTGTTTCCCCCTCGAATGAAGGGATACGGTATCCCGCCCCGGGCCGCGGCCGTACAGGGCCCCCGCCCCGGTGTCGCCGTCTCCCCTGCAGGTCAGCCGCCTTGGACCGCCGACCGTGGCGAAGGGGCGGCTCCTGTCGGGGCGGCCGCGTGCGCGGATGCGCCGTCCTGCGCCGGTCACCTCCCGGCGGGGTGGCGGCTCTCTGCCCGGAGCCGGTACACCACGCTCGGGCGCAGCGGTCCGTCGGGCACGGTGAGGTCGTCGAAGTCGTCGGCCGGGTCACGGGTCATCCCGATGCGGCGCATCACCGCCTGGGAACGGAGGTTGCCGGCCGTGGTCACCGCGAGGAGCTCGGGCAGTGCGAGGGTGTCGAATCCGAAGGCCACGGCGGCGAGGGCGGCCTCGGTGGCGAAGCCGTGTCCCCAGGCCGAGCGGGCCAGCCGCCAGCCCACCTCCACCCCCGTGAAGGGCATGTCCTCGTCCACCGGGTCCAGTCCCGTGAAGCCGATGAACTCGCCGGTGTCCCGCACCTCGACGGCCCACCAGCCCCAGCCCCGCTGCTCGATGGCGGCCTGGAAGCGGGCCGCGGACGCCTCGCTCTGCTCGCGGGTGAGTACTCCGTCGAAGTGTTCGCGGACGTCGGGGTCGGCGTTCATCGCCGCCCAGGGTCGCAGGTCGGAGTCCCGCCACTCGCGCAGGACAAGGCGTTCGGTTCGCAGTTCGGACATCGCGCCAACCTAACCGATCACCGGTGCCGCGCACGCGCGTGGTGGACGGGAGAACCTCGGCGTCCCGTTCGCACTCTCACGGGGCGTGACCGGGAGGGGGCCCTCATGAAGGCAGGTACCGGCAGCGCGGGCCCAGGGCGCCCGAAGCAGGTGGAGGCGGCGTGGGCACTCACCCTGGCGGCCGTCGCGGCGGAGGCCTGGTCTGGGTGTTGGGGGTGTTCGTGGTAGCGCCCACCGGCCTGGAGGAGCTGACCGGGTTCGCCGGGCGGAGCACCGCCACCACCCAACTCGCCCGGTCGGCGGGTGTGCCGGCCGTGCTCCTGGGCTCGTGGCTGGTCGTGGCGGCCCGGATGCGGGCCGGGCGGGTGGGCCCGGGCGGTGCTCACGGTCGGGGTGTTCCTGGCCTTGCGGGTCGGCGGGCTCGGCATGGACGGGATCGACCCCGCCTGGTGGGCCGTCGTCAACGCCCTGCCCGATGTGCCGGCCGCGGCCGCCGTCGTCCCCATGTACCCGCCCGAGGCCCGCGCCCACTTCCCGTCGGGGACGCGGCGCACCGCCTGAGCGGGCCACGCGCACGGCGGTACGGGCCGCGGGGCCCGTACCGCCCTTGTGTCTCACTCGACGGTCCGCTCAGGATGCCGGCCCCACGGACCCGACCTGGCTCGGACGGGGCCGGGGAGCCGGGCAGGCCTGCCAGGCGAGGTGGTAGAGCGTGCTCACGCTCGCGTCGGTGGAGTCCATCGTCATGAAGCTGGTGGCCGTCTGCGGGTTGGACGTGCCCGCGTTGACGCGCAGTTCGGTATTGATGTTGAAATTGCGTTTCTCACCGCACGGCGCCCAGACGAGATCCGCGTACTCCGTCCTGTCGGTCGCCTGCCAGTTGTCATTGAGCGGTCCGTTGAACTGATGGGTGCGCTGGGTGGTCTGCGGCATTCCCTGGAAGTAGTAGTTCGCCTTCTCCTGACCCCAGGCACCCGGCTGGAGGAATGCGAATCCGCGGTAGTCCGCCTGGACAATGGCGTAGGTGAATCCCGAGGGAACGTGGACCCGCAGATTGAGCTGGCAGTTCTTGCGGAATCCGGTCGGCGGCGCGCCGGGCCCGACCTGGGCCAGGTAGTCACTGTAGGTGACGGTGAAGGCAGTGTTGTCGGGTGCGACGGCCACTTCCGCGGTGCCCTCCCGACAGCCGGACCCGTTCACCGTGGCGAGTTCGATCACGATCTTGTCGGGCGGTGCGGTGATCTGCGGGGTGGGACCGGCGGCTCCGGCCGGGGTCGCCGTGGCGATCAGTGCCGCGGCCGCGGCGCCGGTGAACAGGGTGCGGGGCAAGGAATGGGACATCGTTGTCACTCCTGACCGTGATGTGCTGGTTCCGAGGGCTCACGCCGTGTCAGACCGCGGGACATTCCTTCCACGCGAAGTGGTAGACCGTGCTGACGCTGCCGTCCGTGGAGTCCATGCTCATGAAGCTCAGGGCCTGCGGGCTCGATGTTCCGGCGTACACGCGCAGTTCGCTGTTGACGTTGAGGTTGCGCTCCTCGCCGCACGGCGCCCAGACCAGGTCGGCGTACTCCGTCTGGTCGCTCGCCTGCCAGTTGTCGGAGTAGGGGCCGTTGAACTGGTGGGTCCTGCGGGTCGTCTGGGCCATGCCCTGGAAGTAGTAGTTGGCGCGCTCCTGGCCGTAGGCCCCGCGCTGGAGGTGGGCGAAGCCGCGGTAGTCCGCCCGGGCGATGGCGTACGTGAAGCCCTGCGGCACGTGGATCTGGAGGGCGAGCTGGCAGTTCTTGCGGAAATCGGTCCCGCCGGAGCCGGCGCCGGTCTGGGCGAGGTAGTCGCTGTACGTGACCGTGAAGGAGGTGTTGTCGGAGGCGGCAGCGACGCTCGCCGTTCCCTGCGGACACCCCGAACCGTTCACGCCGACGACGTCGACCGTGATTCTCCCGGGTGGATACGTGACGTCATGGGCCTGTGCCGGCATCGCCAGGGTGGACAACGCCACCACCGCCGCGCCGACCGTCAGCCTGCGGAGCAACATCCTTGTTTCTCCATTCATCGGGGGCCGCCGATCCGATTTCGGCATGCACATGCCACCACGGGGTGCGGTGCGGCGACAGGACGGGATATGGACAACCGCCCCGACACGCTGCGCGCACCCGTCCAGTGGCCGAATTCCGCTACGACGGCGCGTATCCGGCCCCGAGGGCCGGAGGCCTCCCGCCCGACCGGCGGCGATGCCCACGATGGACCGGAATGGCCCGGTTCGGTCGGGCGGGCGGGGTCGACTCCGGCCCCAGCAGGCGCAGCCGACCCTGGCGTTCCATGCCCGCCGGGCCGGGCCGCGGTACGTCGCGACGCAGGTGGGGCGGCGGGCCGCCGGAGCGGCCGGGACTGACGGCCCGAGAGGCACGCTGCGCAACTTGGCCGGAGCGACCGGCCCGGGTGCCCCGCCGCGGCGGGCGGCGGGGCGGGCAGGCCGGTCGGCGCGGTCCGGAAACCGGGCACGGAGGCCCGGCGGCGTCCTGGGGAGGGTCCGCGAGGGGGGCCGGCCGCCCGAGGCGGCCGCGGCGGGGTGGGGTGCGTACAGGACCCGGCGCCTGCGGTCCGTCGGTCAGACCGCGGTAAGGCGTACGGCGGCGATGCGGCCCGCGTCGTCGAACTCGATCTCCGCCGCGCTGCCGCCGGGAAGGTCGGTCCGGATCAGGCGCCCGTCCTCCCGGGACGGCAGGCCGTGGTGCTCCAGATAACCGGTGACCACCCGCCGGGCAGAACGGCCGATCAGGCCGGCTCCGGTGACGAGTTGGCGCGGCAGCGACACCGCGTCCAGGCCGGCCCGCGGGACCTGCGGATCGTCCGGCAGGAAGTAGACCTGGCTGTCCGGCCCCGCCCGAAGGGCCAGGTACCCGGGCGCCTCGGCCACACCCATGCCCGCGAAGGCCAGCGTCTCCGCGGCCCGCCGGGGGTCCTCGAAGCCGGACAGGTCCAGGACCTCCTCGGTGAACTCGGCGATCCCGTGGGCCCGTCCATAGCGCTCGATCGCGCCGGTCAGGGCGACGGCCTCGCTGCCGCGGAGCCCCGGGTTGGCCCAGCCCCACATCCAGGACCGCTCGCGGAAGTCGTACGTGCCGAGCACGGCGACCCGGAGTTGCAGATCGCCCTGCCGGTACAGACACGCCTCCAGGTCCGCGGTCCAGGGTCCCGCCGGCATGAACGCGGTCAGGGCCTCCAGTTGTGCGGCCCCCCACGCCGCGTGCCGTTCGGCTTCCAGCAGGAAGGCGTCGCTGAACTCAGTCTTCATGATCATGCGTAGGACCCTACGGGGTGTCCCGTCGATCAGGCAGGATCAGGAGCGGGGTCTGGCGTCACGGGGCCTCCCCGGGCCCGCAGGGCCGAGGGGAGGGATCGCAAGGCGACCGGGGACAACGCGGCGAGGCGCGGCACCGGGCGCCGAGAGCCCGGCATGATCGCCGAGCCATCCCCTCGGGGGGCGCTGTGACACCGGCGTCGGTGCACGGCGGTAGCGTCGGGCGGATGGGATCCACCAGCGCCCGGGCGATCAGCGGCCACGCCGACTCCTTCGTGGCCGAGCTGTCGCCGAGGCTGCTGCCGGCCATGGATGCGGATCGCGCCCGGCCCTGTGCGCAGGACCGTTGGAGGCGCCGGCAGCAGGCGCCGCGGCCGGACCGCGCCACCTGGTACGACGGGTGCCCCCGCCGCCATCGCGGCCGCCCACGCGGCCGTGGACTCGCTCGGGGAGTTCCCGGCCCCGGGGCAGCACGTGGACGCCTGCGACGGCACCGCCGACCCGCTCTTCCACGTGGTCGCCCGGCGTGTGGGCCGAGCAGGCGCAGGAGGACGTGTTCATCTCCGTGCACTCCGAGGAGTACCCGGTCGCGTCCTTCCTCCATGCCATCGGTCCGGCCCGAGCGGCCCTCCTGCCGGGCTGGTGCGGGTACCCCCTGCTGACCTCCGCTCAGGTCCGGCAGCACCTGGGGGCCGTGGGGCGCGCGCTGTCCTTCAGCCGGTCGAACGCGCCGCGGCGGACTCCCAGGACTGGCTCTCCTGCACCCGACGCGAGGAGCGGGGTCCTCGACGGCCCGATGCGCCTGTGGCGGCACGCCGCTCGGAACGGGATCGGCCTGTGCGGACTGGCCGTACACCCCTGTACTGAGGCCTGTACTGAGGCGCGGTCCGGTCAGCTGCGCCGGGCCTTCCGGGCCGCTGTGCGGGCCCTTTTCGCCTCCCGCACGGCCTCTTGGTAGCTGCGTTCGGCGGCCTCCACGGCGGCCGCGAGGCGCTCGCGCTCCGCTCGGGCGCGGTCCAGCCGCTCCTGCAGCTGTGCGATCTGCTCGTCGAGCGCGCCGAGGCCGGTGCGGGCCTGTTCCCGCTCCGTCTCCGCCAGCGCCAGGGCCTCCTCGGCCAGCTCGGCCTCCCGGCTCGTCCGCTCCGCCTCCTGCGTATCGGCCTTCGGGTTCGGCTCCGGCTCCGGCTGCCGCTGCGGCCCGGTCTCGGGCTCGGGCTGCTGCGGTCGCGGCGCCGTACCCGGTGCGGGTGCCACCTCGGCGAAGCCGACGGCAGGGGACGGCGTCTTGTCCAGTACTCCGCGCGCCCAGGTGTCGGCCGCCTCGGGGTCGGCGAGGACGCTGCGCAGGATCTGCTCGACCTCCCGCTGTACCCCGGCGGAAAGGTCCTGCCCCGCTTCGCCGGCCAGGCGACGGGCCTCGCCGGCCATCGCCGCGATGACCACGTGCTGCTGGTGGGACAGCTTGCGCAAGTCCTGGCCCGACAGGGTCCGGTGCGCCTCGCGCAGATCCCGGCCCAGTTCCAGCAGGTGCTGGGCCTGGTCCGCGTCGGCACGGGCGAGCCGGTTCGCGGCCCACACCGCGAGCGTGGGCTTGCGCAGGGCGGCGATGCGTTTCGCTTCGGCCCGCTGCCCCGCCTTGCGCGCGGTGGCCGCGTGAGCGGCCCGGACGGCCGTGAACTCCTCCGGCCTGAGCCCGTACAGCTCGGCTGCCACCGCGTCGACATCGACCACAGCTCCACTGTCCCCCACCGGCGGTTGCGCTGCGACAGGGGCGCCGGACACCGCCCAGGGCCTCCCGGAGGAGTTCGCTCCGTGCGGTGTCCATGGGCTCGATCTTGCTCCCTCAACCACACTCGAGGTCAAGCGATATGATCATATTGCCGCATGACCACGAAGACCCTCTATCTGCTCTGCTCCGCCGCGCCACCCGTGTTCGACGTCGCCCACGTCATCGAAGACGCCCAGGCCCGCGGCTGGAACGTCTGCCTCGGGCTCACCCCCACCGCCGCACACTGGCTCGCGGAGAGCCTCGACGGACTGGCCGCACTCACCGGCCACCCGGTCCTCTGGCAGTACCAGCTGCCCGGCGAACCGGACCAGTGGCCGACCCCCGACGCGCTCCTCTACGCCCCCGCCACCTTCAACACCGTCAACGCCTGGGCCCTGGGCCTCACCGACCGGCTCGCCATCGGCCTCGCCGCCGAAGCCCTCGGCAACGGCACCCCCGTCACCGCCATTTCGTGCACCAACAGCGCCCTCGCCGCGCACCCCCAGTACGAGACCTCCCTCACCACGCTGCGGAACGCAGGGGTCCAGCTCCTCCAGCACGACAACACCGCCGCCGACGCCGCCCCCTTCCCCTGGGCCGCCGCCCTGGGCGGCCTCGACCACACCGCCGTCCAGCACTGACCGGCGCCGACCGACCGCCCGGATCCGCACGGACCGCCACCGAGGGGGAACATACGTACGAGCCGCGGCTTGCGGGGCGGCGGCTCCTGTCCCATAGTCCGAAGTATGGACGCGCGCGAGGCCGCGCTCCGGCGGGCGCACGAGCATGCCGTCCGGTGGCTGGCGAGCCTGTCCGAGCGGCCGGTTCCCGCACGCGCTTCGGTCGACGAGATCGTGCGCGCGCTCGGGACCGGACTGCCCGATGCCCCCGGCATTCCGGCCGATGTCGTCGACCTGCTGGCAACGGCCTGCGAGCCGGGACTGACCGCGTTCCCGAGCGGCCGGTTCTACGGGTTCGTGGTCGGTGGTACGGAGCCTGCCGCGCTCGCCGCGGACTGGCTGGTCAGCGCCTGGGACCAGAACTCCGTGATGCGGGCCGCCTCGCCCGCGTACGCGGCGGTGGAAGAGGTCGCCGGCGCGTGGCTGCTCGATCTGCTGGGTCTGCCGCAGGACTGCGGCGTCGGCTTCACCACCGGTGCCACGATGGCGAACTTCACCTGCCTCGCCGCCGCGCGCGACGAGGTGTTGCGGCGCTCCGGCTGGAGCGTCGCCCGTGACGGCCTCGTCGGAGGTCCGCCCGTACGGGCCGTCGCCGGCGCGGACCGGCACATGGCCGTGGACCTGGCGCTGCGCTACCTGGGGCTCGGCGCCCCCGCCCTGGTGGAGGCCGACGACCAGGGGCGCATGGATCCGGAGGCCCTGCGGCGCGTCCTGGTCCAGGGCGGGCCCGGTCCCGCCATCGTGATCCTCCAGGCCGGAGACATCCACTCCGGCGCATTCGACCCCTTCGCCGAGACCGTACGCGCCGCCCGCGAAGCGGACGCGTGGGTGCACGTGGACGGGGCCTTCGGGCTGTGGGCGGCCGCCTCTCCGCGGCACGCGCACCTGACCGACGGCTGCGCGTACGCCGATTCGTGGGCGACGGACGCGCACAAGACCCTGAACGTCCCCTACGACTGTGGTCTCGCCGTCGTGCGCGACCCGTCCGCGCTCCGGGCCGCGATGGGTCTGCGCGGCGACTACCTCATCCAGCACGAACACGGGGACCCGGTCGACAAGGTCCCCGAGCTCTCCCGTCGCGGAAGGGCGTTCACGGTGTGGGCGGCGCTCAGGTCGCTCGGCCGCTCGGGGGTCGCCGAACTCGTCGACCGACTGTGCCGGCACGCCTGCGCGTTCGCCGACGGCATCGCCGCCATCGACGGCGCCCGGGTGCTCAACGAAGTGGTGTTCACGCAGGTGTGCGCCGATTTCGGCGGCGACGAGCGCACCGAGCGGGTACTCACACGGCTGCTCGACGACGGTACGACGTGGATCAGCGGATCCACCTGGCACGGCCGGCGCGTCATGCGCATCTCGGTGAGCAACTGGTCGACGAACGACGACGACGTGACGCGCGCGCTGGACTCGGTCCGCCGCGCCGCCGCCGGCCCCTGACCGGTCGGCAGCGCCTGGCCGGCAGCGACTGGCAGGCCTCAGTGGACCACGCTGAAGCTCCGCCAGGGGCGGGTCCTGGGGGCCGTCACGTCCGAGAGGGTCGTCGCCACGTAGATCCCGTCGTCGGGCTCGTCGGTCTGCCTGCAGTCGAAGTTCTGGTAGAGGATGACGTCGACGAGGGTGTGGTTCGCGACGTGCGTGGCACCGTCCGGGATGGCGATCCGGTGGCAACCGGTGACGAGGGTGTTGTTGTAGTTGATCTCGACCGGCGAGTCATGGCCCCGGAAGCTGAGCTGGCCGACCGTGGTCCGACCCAGACCCGAGCAAGCGGTGGCGCTGAGCAGCAGCGCTGCGGCCCCCGCGATGATGCCGATACGTCGCCTGTGGGACATGGTGCGGTCCTCGTCTGTGCGGTGGTGGCGGTCCTTGCCCACAGCGTGGCCCGGCGTGGCACGGGTGGCTTGCTGTGCTCGGCCGACCGGATGAACCCGACCGGTACGGGCCGGCCGCCGCACACGGGCGGCCCGCGCACCCGAGTGCGGCGGCCGGGGGGCGCCGCCCGCCGCCCGGAGCGAGGATGAAGGTGATGAAGGGGAACAGACGCAGCCGCGGACCGCACTCGGCGAGCGGCCGCCGGGAGCTGCGCCGCGATCCGGGCCGGCCGTGCGGCCGGGCCGGGTCCGCCCGGAAGGAGCGGGTGCGGGATGCATGAGGAGATGCCGCTGGAGGACCTGATCAGCAGCGCCGCACAGGACGCCGGAGGATGGCTGGGCGCCCTGCCGGTGGCGCTCGTGGCCACGAGCGGCGACGGGATGATCGTGCGGTGGAACCACGGCGCGCAGGAGCTGCTGGGCTATGACCCGCCGCAGGTGCTCGGACGGCACATCGCCGAACTCCTCCACCCCGGCGCCGACCGCAGTCTGGGCCGTTCCCTGTGGGAGACGGCCGCCACCGGCCGCGGGGTGATGGGTACGGTCACCGCCTGGCACCGCAACGGCCATCCGCTCGAACTGGAGATCTGGGCCTGCCCCGTTCCAGATCGGCGGCACGGCGCCTCGGCCGTGCTGGTGTTAGCCGCGGACGCGCACGCGGCACGCCGGATCCGGGGAGCCTCGGCGGTGTGGGACGGCCTGTTCGCCCGCTCGCCCGTCGGGATCGCCGTCCTCGACACGCAGTTGCGGTTCCTGCAGGTCAATCCGGCTCTGGAGGCGATGAACGGTCTGACGGAGTCGGCCCATGTGGGCCGGCGTCTGGCCGAGGTGCTGCCGGAGGTGAACGCGGGCGAGATGGAGGAGGCCATGCGCCAGGTGCTGGAGACCGGTGAACCGGTCCTCAACCGCCTGCGCAGTGGCAGGACCCCCGCCGACCCCGACCACGACCACGTGTGGGCGTGCTCGTACGTACGGGCCGAGGACCCCGGCGGCCAGCCGATCGGCGTGATCGCCTCCCTGCTGGACATCACCACGCAGCAGCGCGACCACACCGAGGCCGAGGCGGGGCGGCGCCGGCTCGCCCTGCTCACGGAGGCCAGCTCCCGCATCGGAGCCAGCCTCGACCTCGAACGCACCGCGCAGGAGCTGGCCGACCTGGCCGTCCCGCACCTGGCGAGTGCCGTCACCGTCGACGTCCTGGACTCTCTCGCCTGCGGCAACGAACCGGGAATGGGGCTGACCGGCGGCGTGGCGCTGCGCCGTCTGGGCAAGGCCCCGCTGGCCGGCACCACGGTCACACAGATCCTCGCGCCGCTGGGCAGGACCCTCACCTTCCCCGCGACCGCCCCGTACACCCAGGCCCTCGCGGCCCGCCAGCCCTTCCTGGTCGCCCACCTCGACGCCATGGTGGTCGCCTCGGCCGCCCGGCACACCCCGAGGCCCGCGCAGCTCGTCGAGGCGGGCGTGCACTCGCTCATGATGGTCCCGCTCATCGCGCGGGGTCTCGTCCTCGGTGTGGCCTCCTTCTTCCGCACCCGGCCCTTCGAACCGTTCGGCTCCGACGACGTCACCCTCGCCGGCGAGCTCGCCGCGCGGGCCGCCATCAGCATCGACAACGCCCGCCTCTACCACCACGAGCACGAGACCGCGGTCGTCCTGCAGCGCAGCATGCTGCCGCAGCACATCACCCCGCCGCCGGGCATCGAGATCGCCCACCGGTACCTGCCGGCCAGCGACGTCAACGAGGTGGGCGGGGACTGGTACGACGTCGTCCCCCTGACCGGTGGCAGGGCCGGCCTGCTCATGGGCGACGTGATGGGGCACGGCATCGCCGCCGCCGCGGTGATGGGGCGCCTCTCCGCGACCGTCCGCGCCCTCGCACGGCTCGACATGCCACCGGCCGCACTGCTGCACCAGCTGGAGGCGACCCTCGCGGACCTCGCGGAGCCGATGCTCGCCACGTTCCTGTACGTGGTGTGCGACCCGGCGACCGGCCGCTGCACGGTCACGCGCGCCGGTCACCCGCCGCCCGCCGTGGCCGAGCCCGACGGGACCGTCTACCTGGTGAAGACCCCGCCCGGCGCGCCGCTGGGTGTCGGCGGGGTCTCCTTCACCACCACCGACATCACCCTCCCCGGAGGCAGCCTGCTCGTCCTGTACACCGACGGGCTGATCGAGGCCCGCAACCGTGACATCGACGAGCGCCTGGGCGAGCTGACCGGCCTCCTCACAGAACCCCTCCAGCCCCTCGACCACCTGTGCGACTCTCTGATCGCCCACCTCGTCCCGGCGTCCGCCGACGACGACATCGCCCTGCTGACGGCCCGCATCGGCAGGAACCACCGGACCGGCCGGTGAGGCCCGGGCCGGCCGCGCCTGCCGGCGGGCCGCGGCGTCAGGACCGGCGGTCGGAGGCGTCGAAGCGGGCCAGGGCCAGGGCGCCCGCGCGGAGGGAGTCCTCCAGGGCCCGCTGCATGGCCCCGTCCAGGCCGCCCAGCTCCTGGGCGGCCTCCTCGGCGGCGTCCCGGGCGATCTCGGCGGCCACGTCCGCCGGCGGAGTACGGGGCCCCAGCTTGCTGACCGCCGACGCGGCGCGGGCCGGGGTGAGCAGGCCGGTGCCGTGGGCGAGCAGCCAGCCGGGGACGCCCGCGGCGCCTTCGGCCGGCGCCTGGTAGGGGCGCGCGCCGTCGAACCGCTCGTCCTCGGCGAAGGCGGGCTGCTTGGCCTTGGCCATGGGCCGGACGGGCCCCCGGGACTCCCCCGCAGGTTTGACGACGAATCCCTCCGCGAGGTTCTCAGGCAGCGCCGGCAGACCGAGCAGGCCGGGCAGCCTGGTCGGGAAGAGCGCCGGCAGCTCCTGGAGCCGTGCGAGCGGCCCCTCGGCCAGCAGCGGCACGCAGAGCAGGCCCGCCGACTCCGCCGCCGCACGCAGGGTGCGGTCGGCGACCCAGCACGGCCCGTCCTCGTCGGTCACGGTCGCGTCGAAGGGCAGCCAGATCAGGTCGGGGGCGTACCAGACGCCGGTCTGTACGGCCCCCGCGCCCGGCACGGCCGGTACGTCGGGGTGGGGGTAGCGGCCGCCGGCCAGTTCGCCGTACACGGTCACGACCGCCGACGGCTCGGCGCCGACGGCCGCCCGCAGGGCTCGCGCGCAACGGGTCGCGGCGACCGCCAGCGCGGGCCAGATCCGGCCGACGCCGAAGAAGTCGTCCAGTCCGCCGTCGGCCAGCAGCTCGCGCCGCTTGGCGGGGTGGACGCCCGCCGCGTCGCACACGACGGCGAAGTTGGCGCCGTGGATCTTCTCGTGGGCCACCCACGTCCGGCCGCGGGCCTCCCCCAGCCGGGTGTTCGCGGGGATCTTGGGATAGGGGGACCAGTCGGGTTCACGGTGCACCGGGCGATGGTAGCGATCACGGCCCGTGCGGAGCAGGTCTTTTCCGGGAGGGGGACGGCACACCGGGCCCCGCCCGACCGGCAAGATGATCACGGCAGTACGACCGACCCCCGACGAGGGGGAAATGTTCGCTGTGATCTACCGGTGGCGGCTCCGTCCGGGCATGGAGCACCAGGCCTGTGCCCGCTGGCCCGACGAGGCGGCGCGGGAGCGGTGCTCGGTGCCCGACGCGGAGGGCGTGGCCATGATGGCGGTGGCCGTCGAGGAGCGCTTCCCGGAGACCCGTCTGCAGATCGTCGACGATCTGCTCGCCGAGCCCGGCACCCCCTGAGGGTGCGCCGTCAGAGGGGTCAGAGGCGTCAGGGCGGTCAGAGGGGGTCGACGTCCAGGAAGGCCGAGAGGACGGCCTCGCCGCCGCCGGGGGTACCCGGCAGGGCCAGTTCCGCCCAGATGACCTTGCCGTCGGGCGTGTAGCGGGTGCCCCAGTGCTCGCTGAGCTGCGCCACCAGGAACAGTCCGCGTCCTCCCTCGTCGGTGGTGGCGGCGTACCGCAGGTGGGGAGCCGTGCTGCTGCCGTCCCACACCTCACAGGTCAGGTTGTGGTCGCGCAGGAGCCGTACCCGCACCGGCTCGCTTCCGTGCCGCAGCGCGTTGGTGATCAGCTCGCTGAGGATCAGTTCCGCGGCGAAGCCGAGTTCCGTCAGGTCCCATTCGTCGAGCTTCTTGGCGGCGACGCTGCGCATGGCGCCGACCGCACTCGGCTCGAAGGGCACGTCCCATTGGGCGACCCGGTCCGGGCCGAGGGTCCGGGTCCGCGCGATGAGCAGGGCCACGTCGTCGGTCGGCCGGGCGGGGAGCATCATGTCGAGCACGGCCCGGCAGCTGTCGTGGGGGTCGCGGTCGGGGTGGCTCAGCGCCGCCCGGAGCAGTTCCAGGCCCTCGCCGATGTCCCGGGTGCGTTCCTCCACCAGCCCGTCGGTGTAGAGGACCAGCTGGCTGCCTTCGGCCAGCTCCAGTTCCGCGGTCTCGAACGGCATGCCGCCCAGGCCCAGCGGCGGTCCGGCGGGCAGCTCGACGATCTCCGTGGTGCCGTCGGGGGCGACGACGAGCGGAGGAAGGTGCCCGGCCCGGGCCATCGTGCAGCGCTGGGACACCGGGTCGTAGACGGCGTACAGGCAGGTGGCGCCCAGGACGCCGCCGCCGTCCGCGTCGTCGGCGTCGCCGTTGTGGTCGTGGTCGATGCGCTGTACGAGGTCGTCCAGGCGGGCGAGGATCTCGTCGGGCGGCAGGTCGAGGGAGGTGAAGTTGTGGACCGCGGTGCGCAGCCGGCCCATGGTGGCGGCGGCGTGCAGGCCGTGTCCGACGACGTCACCGACGACCAGGGCGACGCGGCTGCCGGGGAGCGGGATCACGTCGAACCAGTCGCCGCCGACTCCCGACTGGGCGGGCAGGTAGAAGTGCGCGACATCCATGGCGCTCTGTTCGGGCAGGGCGCGCGGCAGCAGGCTGCGCTGGAGGGTGACGGCGAGGGCGTGCTCGCGGGTGTAGCGGCGGGCGTTGTCCATGCTGACCGCCGCGCGGGCGACGAGTTCCTCGGCGAGGGACAGCTCGTCCTCGTCGAAGGGCTCCTGTTTCTGCGACCGCCAGAAGTTGACCACGCCGAGGACGACGCCCCGGGCCATGAGGGGGGCCGCGATGAGCGAGTGGATGCCGTAGTCGACGATGGCGCGGGCGCGCGGCGGGTCCTGGGCCTGCCAGCCCGGCGCCTTGGACAGGTCGGGTACGAGTTCCGCCCGGCCGGTGCCGTAGCCGCGGGCCTGCGGGGTGGACGGCAGGAAGTCGATCAGCCGGCCGACGGGGTAGAGGGGGTGGTCGGAGCGGATGCCGCTGATCGCCGTGCGCCGCATGTCGGCGCCCGGGGCGGGCTCGTCGCCGTCGATGACCTGGTCGGCGAGGTCGACGGTGACGAAGTCGGCGAAGCGGGGGACGGCGACGGCGGCGAGTTCCTCGGCGGTACGGACCACGTCGAGGGTGGTGCCGACGTCGCCGCCGGCGTCGTACAGCAGCTTGAGACGCCTGCGGGCGGTCTCGGCCCGCGTGGTGAGGATCTGCATCTCGGTGGAGTCGCGGATGGTGACCGCGGCGCCCTCGGGCCGGCCGCGGGGGTGGGTGGGCCGCTGGTTGACGACGAGCAGGCGGTCGCCGGAGCCGATCACCTCGTCGGTGGCCTCGCGGCCGGAGAGCAGCAGGTCGGCCATCCGGCGCTCCAGGCCGGGCACGTCGCCGATGTGGCGGCCCTCCGCGTCGTCGGGCAGGCCGAGCAGGCGTTTGGCCTCGTCGTTGGCCAACAGTAGCTGTCCGTCACCATCGGTGATCAGGACGCCCTCGCGGACCGCGTGGAGCACCGCGTCGTGGTGCTCGTACATGCGGGTCATCTCCTGCGTGCCGAGCCCGTGGGTCTGGCGGCGCAGGCGTCTGCTGATCAGCCAGGTGCCGACCGTCGCCAGGGCCAGGCCCGTGGCGATGGCCAGGAGGATGACGGGGAGCTGGCGGTCGAGGGCGCCGGTGACGTTCTCGACGGTGAGGCCCGCCGAGACGAGGGCCACGACCTTGCCGTCGGGGTCCTTGACCGGGACGACCGCCTGGATCTCCTTGCCGAGCGGGCCCTGGACGCTCTCGGTGAGGACGTTCCCGGCGAGGGAGGGTTTGATCGTGCCGACGAACCGTTTCCCGATGCGGTCCGGCTGGGGGTGGGTGTAGCGGATGCCGTCGGTGTCCATCACCACGATGAAGTCGACGCCGGCGGCCTTGCGCGTCTCCTCGGCGAGGGGCTGCAGGACCGCGGAGGGGTCGGAGGTCTTCAGCGCGGACCGGAGGCCCAGGGAGTGGGCGAAGGTCTCGGCGACGGACACCGACCGGTTGCGTGCCTCGCGGTCGATGTCGTGCCGCGACTGGAGGACGAGGGCCAGGAGCGCTCCGGCGGCGAGCAACACCACGATCGCCACCTGGAGGACGAATACCTGGCCGGCGACGCTCCTGAAGCGGTTGCCTAGAGGTGACCGCACCGACGTGCCCGGCACGGGTGGCGAGGAATGGTCACGAACCCAGTTGTAGCACTTCCGGGCCTCCATGGCTCCCGGCATGCACAATCCGCGCTGGGAGTGTCACCCCTTGTCCCGAGCCGTCGCTCAGGACGAGCGGGGTGCGCCCGCGGCGCTGAAGTGGCCGGCCGCGGTGCCGGACGGGGCGGGCGCGGCTTGCGCCGTCGGGGCCGGGGGCTGCGGCCCGCCGGGGGTTTCCGGGGTGCAGACGACCTCGTCGCGCGGGGTGTAGTGCGTCTTGAACTCTTCCCTGCGGACTTCCTTGCCGCCCTGGACGAAGACGCGGCCGACGGTCACGTCGAAGCCTTCCAGGGGGGTCTGGGCCTCGCAGGCCGGGCCGGTCCCGGTGCGCTTCGCAGGCTGCGTGATGTTGCTGCGCGGCCCCTTGGTCGCGCGTATCTCGTCGTACTTCCTGGTGCCCAGGAGGGTGATGGTCAGCGAGGTGTCGGTGGACTCGGCCTGTATGTAGACGGGGTGGCCGGAGTCGTTGATCCAGCGCAGGTCCAGGGTGCCCCAGGCGACGGTGGCCTCGCGGCCCTCGGGGTAGCGCTCGATGTAGAAGGAGTGGGCGCCGTGCTCGACGGGCTTGAGGCCCGCGAAGAACACGGCGTTGTACATGGTCGTGGCGACCGCGGAGACGCCGCCGCCGGGCGACTTCACGTACTGGCCGTCATTGATCATGATGCCGTCGACGAAACCGTTCTCCTTGGTGCGCTCACCGACCGTGCGGTTGAAGCTCCACTCTTTGCCCGGCTGGACGACGGAGCCGTTGATGAGCTCCACGGCGCGGCCGATGTTGGTGCTGCGGTAGGGGGCGGCGGGGAATTCGACGGTGAAGGAGGAGATCTTCTCCTTGATGCCGAGCCGGGCCGCCTCGCTCGTGAGTTCCGGCTGGACGGCCACGGTGGCGACCTCGCCGCTGCGGGCGGCGCCCGTACGGGTCAGGAGCGGAAGCACGGCCTTGCCGAGCGCGTCCTCGGTGACCTTGCGTCCCGCACGGCTCTGCTGGGCCAGGACCACGGTGCCGTCCGGGCCGACGTGGGGTGCGGCGTCCAGGGGCGGACGACTGGCCTCCTCGATCGGGCGGGCCACGGCGGGCTCGGCGAGCAGGCCCTTGGAGTCGAGGGCGGGCACGAGACGGCCCTGGGCGTCGGGCCGCATCTTCAGGTGCTCGCCGAGCACGGCGGGCGTGATGGACATGCTCTTGCCGGCGACGGTGAGCACGACGGGACCCGACATGGCGGGCTGCGCGAACTGCTTCAGGGCCCGCCCGGTCTCCTCGGCGCCGACGGCCGGCTCGGTGCGCTCGACCGGCAGCACGACCGGGGAGGTGCCGGTGCCCAGATAGGAGTCGCGGACGGTGGCGAGGGCCCGGTCCGCGACGAGGGTGACGCCGGGAAGGGGAGTGACGGCCTTCACCGCGCCCTTCTCGAAGGCGATGGCTCCGTCGCGGGGCGCGCGGGCGGTGGTCTCGGCGATGCGGTCGAGCGCGGCCCGGCCCTTCTCCTCGTCCGCGCGGATCACGGGTTCGACGTCGCGCCGGCCGGAGGCGAAGAGGCCGCCGATGACGGTGACGGGGTCGTAGCCCTTGCGTACGGCGCGGTCGGCGGTCGCCTCGGTGTCGAGGGACAGCCCGAGCGCGGCGGGATCGGCCTTCTCGACGTGGTCGCCGATCTTCAGGGCTACGGGCGCCGCGGCGGTGGGGCCGAGCTCCCGGTCCAGCGCCCGGCGGGCCTGCGCCGCGGTCATTGCGCCGATGTCCACGCCGTGTACGCGCGTGCCCCGGTCGACGTCCCCGCCGACCACCAGGCCGGTGACGTAGAGGCCGCCCAGACCGAGGACGACGGCTCCGCCCGCCACCATCGGCAGGGCCGTCCGCCGGTTGCCCGTCAAGCCGCGCACGCGTCCCATGTCACTCCCAGTGGCGCCGACCGTCCCCGGACGGCGCGGGCCGCGGCTCGCGCGGCTCATAGACGACAGTTACCGGCAATCATGATTCCCCCAAAAGGGGCAATTGAGGGATGAATGTAAGGATTCTCACGATGCTGCCGGGGCGGGCCGCGGCGATCCTCCCGCTGTCGGCGCGGCCGCTGCGGCCCACCCCGGACGGGGAACCGCATCGTCCGCCCACACCCGCCCCGGGTATCTCCCGAGCCGGCCGCCGACCGGGGGCGGTCAGGGGCTCCCCCGCCTCGTGGCGCCATACGGTCCGCACCCGCCGCGGAGCGGCAACTCGGCTGCCCATCAGGCTCGCTGCCCTCTTGGGACCATCGGGATAGATTTCCGGAAGTTGTTTCCACATCAAGCGGGGCAGGCGACGTGTTAGAGCTGACGGGGAGCGGGGCCGAGCCGCTGGAGGCGGAGGATCCGGTTCGAATCGGACCGATCCCGCTGGCGGGGCGGCTCGGGGCCGGCGGCATGGGACGGGTGTTCCTCGGCGTCCGTGAGGGACAGTACGTCGCCGTCAAGCAGCTCCTGTCCTCCGTCGTCGCCGAGGACGAGGACTTCCTGCGGCGCTTCGGGCACGAGCTGGACAACCTCGCCCGGCTGCCCGCCGACGCCACCGCGCCGCTGCTCGCCAGTGACCGCGAGGCGAAGCCGCCGTGGTTCGCCACCGCCTACCTCCCCGGGCTCACCCTGCGGGAAGCCGTCACGCTGCACGGCGGGCCGCTGCCGGTGGACGCGCTGTGGCTGCTGCTGCGGGAGGCCGCGGCGAGCCTGGCGCCAGTGCACGCGCTGGACATGGTGCACCGCGACCTCAAACCCTCGAACGTCATGCTGACCCTGGACGGGCTGACCCTGATCGACTTCGGCGTCGCCCGGGCCGCCGAACAGAGCCGGCTGACCAGGACCGGCATGGTCGTGGGCACGCCCGCCTACATGGCTCCCGAGCAGGCGTCGGGGAAGCGGCGGGTGAGCGGCGCCACCGACGTCTTCGCGCTGGGTTCGGTACTCGCGTACGCGGCGTGCGGCCGGCCGCCCTTCGGGGACGAGTCGGGGCACGGCGTGCTGTACCGCTTCGTCCACGAGGAGCCCGACCTGGAGCCGCTGCGGGGGCTGGAGCCGGAGCTGGCCGAGCTCGTCGAAGCCTGCCTCGCCAAGGATCCGGATGACCGTCCCACGGCCCCGGAACTCCTCGCACGCGCTGCCCGGCAGGGCCCGTTCACGCGACCGCTGTGGCCGGTGGCCATCGACGAGCGCCTGGCCGAACGGGCCGCCTTCGCCGCGAACGTGCAGGCCGTCGACGTGCCCACGCTCCCGCTCACCAGTGAGGGGCCGGACCCGGCAGCAGCGGGGAAGGAGGAGGCCGAGGCCCGCCGACCCGAGCCCACGCCCGCCGTCGGGTCCGCCCCGGACGGGCCCGGGAGGCGCGAGCGGCGCCGCCGTACCCGTGTCCTCCTCGCGGTCCTCCCCGTCGTCGTGGTGTCCGGCGGCACGACACTCGCCATCCAGTACCTGCCGCACGCCTCCTCGCCGCGGGCCGGAGCACAGAACACCCCGACGGCTCCCGTGACGGCCCAGGCCGACCCGGCGTCGGCGGCCGGTGGCAGCCCGTCCGGTACGGCTTCCCCCGCACAGCCGCCGGCCCAGGACCCGGGGCAGGCGCAGGGCGCCACGGGCGGCGCACCGGTGACGGCGGCCGACGGTGCCGGAACCGGTCCCGGCGCGGCCACGGTTCCCGGCGGCGGCGCCCCACCGGGCTCGGGCGGCCCAGGAAGCTCGGCGAACGCCGGCGGCGGCAACGGCGGCGGATCCGGGCCGTCCGCCGGAGGGACGTCGACGGCGCCCACCAAGGCCCCGGCGCAGCCTCCCCCGCCCCCCGACTCCGGCACCTACCGCTACCGCAACGGCAACAACGGCAAGTGCATCACCCAGGTCTTCGGGTCCTCGGACTTCGGGGACTGTGCGAGCGGCTCCGCCCGGTGGACCGTACAGAGCAGGTCGGACGGGAGCTTCAAGCTGGTCAACCAGCAGAGCGGGGGCTGCCTCTACTCCAACGGCCTCGGCCAGGCCGTCTTCGTCGGCGACTGCGCCCAGGACATCGGCCGGGTGTGGCGCACGGGCTCGGGCGGTGCCCTGCGCAGCGACCTCGGCGGCGGCTGCCTGGACCTCGGCATGAGCAGCGGCCTGGTGACGAAGACCTGCGGCGGGGAGGCGTCCCAGCGCTGGACGAAGCAGGGTTGAGGGGGTGTCCGGCGGATCAGGGCCGGCCGACGCGCCCGCGACGGTGGCCGATGTTCGTCACGATCGGCGGGATGGCACACTGGCCGACCGTACGGCGAACCGAGAGGGCGGACACCATCGTGCGACGGCAACAGGGGCGCGAAGCCCTGGCGTCCCTGGTCATGGCGGTAATGATGACGGCGACGGCCACGGCCTGCGGCACCGCCCTGCAGGACCTCGGCCCGCTGCCCCCGCGCTTCTCGGGTCCGCCGCTGCCGGCGGACACGGTGGTGTCGGAGATGACGTCGGCCCTCGCGGCGGAGGGCGTCACGGTCACCCGGCAGCCCTCGGACACCCTGGGCCGGTGCAGTGAACGGCTGTCGGGCCGGCATGCCCCGGACACCGTGGACTCCGCCCTCAAGTCGGCCTTCGCGCGGGCCCGTTCCGAGTACGGCTGGCAGGCCGGCCCCGACCTGGGCAGCGGCACGCTGACCCTCACGAAGGGCAACTGGACCGTCCTGGCGAGCTTCCCGGCCCCGGAACCGGCGCAGGGCATCCAGGCCATGGTGGTGATGTCCCTGACCTGCCTGGAGGCGGGCGGCTCCACCACCACCTCCCCGGCGCCCACCCCCACGCCGCGAACGTAGTACCCGGCCGGCGCCGCTGCCGCTGGGGCCGCAGCCGGGCGCCTGCCGGAGCGTGCGTACCGCTCCGGCGGGCGCCCGGACGCCGCGTCAGAAGGCCCGCAGGAGGTACTTGGTGCGGAAGCCGCCGCTGGTCGAGCAGTCGAGGCTGTTCTGCGTGCTCGTGTAGGTGAAGCCGGAGGGGACGGTGCACGCCCACAGACCGGTCGTCGGCGTGCGCAGCAGGTATTTGGTGCGGAAGCCCCCACCGGTGGAGCAGTCGAGCGTGTTCTGGGTGGAGGAGTAGGTGAACCCGTCGGACATGGTGCAGGCCCACAGTCCGTCGCTGGGCGGCTGGACGAAGTAGTAGGTGCGAAAGCCGCTGCCCCCGCAGTTCAGGGTGTTGGTGGTGGAGGAGAAGGTGTAGCCGGGCGGGACGGTACAGGACCAGAAGCCGGCGGCCGTGGCCGTGGCGTGCGGGGCCGGGGAGGCGGACGCGGTGGCGGGGGCGAGGGCGGTGGCCAGCATGACGGCCGCGCTGCCGCCACCGAGCAGCAGCGTACGCAGTTTCGATCGGATCACGGGATGCACTCCTGGCTCGTTGTTCACCGGACGACAACCGTGCGACGGGGGGCGCCGGGATCTGCTCCCGCCCCGGCGCCCCGCGGGGCGCGCGCTGAATGCTGGCAGCCGCATAGGCCCCGGGCAAGAACGGCCCTGCCCCTCCCCACCGACTTCCGGCCGCCTCGGGCAAGCCTCTGACCTGCACGATCACCGAGGAGGGGTGGAGCGGTGGGGACGCAACGCGTCCGGAAACTACCCGGGCAGGGGCGGGAGGGGTGCCTCGTACAGCCAGGCCGAGTACAGGTCGTCCAGCGGATCGGCCGCGTAGCGTGCGGCGTGGGTGGTGAAGGCGGCGGTGCTCACCACACCGTGACGGTGCACGGTGGCCCAGTCGCGCAGCATGCGGAAGAAGGCCTCGTCACCGAGGGCGCGGCGGATCGCGTGGACGGCGAGGCCGCCGCGCTGGTACAGGCGGTCGTCGAACATCAGCTTCCGGCCGGGGTCGACCAGCCGCAGGTCCTGCGGCAGGGCGGTCAGCGACCGGTGCGCGGCGGCCGCCTGCTCGTGTGCGGTGCGGCCGCCGGAGCGCTCCGACCAGAGCCATTCGGCGTACTTCGCGAAGCCCTCGTTGAGCCAGATGTGGCGCCAGTCGGTGATCGTCACGCTGTTGCCGAACCACTGGTGCGCGAGTTCGTGGGCGATGAGGCGCTCCGATCCGCGTACGCCGTCCACGTGGTTGGCCCCGAAGAGGGAGAGGCCCTGCGCCTCCACCGGCACGTCCAGTTCCTCGTCGGCGACGACCACCGCGTATTCGCCGAAGGGGTAGGGGCCGAAGAGTTCCTCGAAGAGCTGCATCATGGCGGGCTGCCGGGCGAAGTCCCGGGCGAACCGCGGGAGCAGGTGGGCGGGCACGTGGGCGCTCTGTGCCACGCCGCCGAGCCCGGGGTCGCCGAGGAGCACCGTCTGGTACATGCCGATGGACAGGCCGACCAGATAGCTGGAGGTCGGCGCGGGCTGCTCGTACACCCAGGTGGTGGTGCTGGCCCTGGTGGTCCGGGTGAGCAGCCGGCCGCCGGCCACGACCGTGTAGGCGGACGGCGTGTTGACGGAGATCTGGTACGAGGCCTTGTCGGCGGGGCGGTCGTTGCACGGGTACCAGGAGGGGGCGCCGACCGGCTGGCTGGCCACGAGGGCGCCGTCGGTCAGCTCCTCCCAGCCGAGGCCGCCCCAGGGGCTGCGCACCGGCTTGGGGTTGCCCGACCACTGCACGTCGACGGTGAAGGCGGCTCCGGCCGGCAGCGGCTTGGCCGGCCGGATGCGGAGCCTGCCGCCGCGGTGGGTGTACTGCGGCGCCCGCCCGTCGACCAGGACTCGGCCTATCTTGAAATCGGCCAGGTTCAGGTGGAACTCGGTGAGCGGCGCCCGGCCGGCGATCGCGCTGAGGCGGCCCGTTCCGGCCAGCCGGTTGGGGGCGGGACGGTAGTCCAGGGCGAGCTCGTACCGGTGCACGCGGTATCGGGCGTCCCCGTTGGCCGGAAAGTACGGGTCCGATACCGCTGTGGTCTGGCCGCTCACTGCCGCTTCCGCTCCCTGCGCCGTGCTCGTACGCCGTGCTGGTGTGCCCCTGTCGTGCCCGCTGCCGCTCCCGTCCCGGCCGGCGCCACCGCCCCTCAGGACCGCCACGCCTCGATCGGGTTGCCCAGCCAGCGGGTGTCGGCGGGGACGGACTCCCCGGCCATCACGAGGGAGGCGGGGCCCAGGGTGCTGCGCGCCCCGACCGTGCTGCCGGGCAGGACGATGCCGCCCGGGCCCAGGGTGGCACCCTCGCGGAGGATCACAGTATCCGTCCTCAAGATCCGGTCGTGGAAGAGGTGGGTCTGCAGCACACAGCCGCGGTTCACGCTGACCCCGTCGCCCAAGGTGACCAGGTCGGTCTCGGGCAGCCAGTAGCTTTCGCACCACACGCCGCGGCCGATCCGGGCGCCGAGCCCGCGCAGCCACAAGGCCATCAGCGGCGTCCCGGGCACCGATCCGGCCAGCCAGGGCACGGCCAGTACCTCGACGAAGGTGTCGGCGAGTTCGTTGCGCCAGACGAAGCCGCTCCACAGCGGGTGCTCGCTCGGCCGGTGTCGGCCCACCAGCAGCCACTTCGCGGTGCCCGCCACACAGCAGGCGGCCGTTCCGGCGGCCAGCAGGACGGTTCCGGACAGCAGTGCCGCGCCCCAGATGCCCAGGCCGCTCCGCGCGGTCAGCGCGCACAGGGCCGCCACGGCCAGCACGGCCAGCGCCGCCGAGCAGAACACGGGCAGGAGCCGGCAGAGCTCCACCAGGCCGCGGGCCCACAGCAGGTGTGCGGGCGGGTCGTAGGTCCGGCTGTGGTCGGCGGCGGCGGCCGACCGAGGCAGTTTGACCGGGGGCAGGCCCAGGTACGAGCTGCCCTTCTTGGCCTTCTTCGGGGCGGCGGACAGCACGCCGATCAGCCCGTCGTCCGGCACGGTGCGGCCGGGAGCGGCCATGCCCGAGTTGCCGAGGAAGGCCCGGCGGCCGATCGCGGAGTGTCCGATCCGCACCCAGCCGCCGCCCAGTTCGAAGGGGGCGGTGAGGGTGTCGTCGGCGAGGAACGCGCCTTCGCCCACCGTGGTGAGGCTCGGCAGCGCCAGTACGGTGGACACCTCGGCCCCGCGGCCGATCTTCATGCCGAGCAGGCGCAGCCAGACCGGTGTGATCAGACCGGCGTAGAGCGGGAAGAGGGTCTCCCTGGCCAGGTCCATGAGCTGGGTGACCGTCCAGGCCTGCCAGCCGATCCGGCTGTGCGTCGGATGGTTCCCGGCGCGCAGGCCGAGGCTCAGCAGCCGTACGCCGACCAGCAGCAGCAGCGCGTAGGCGAGGCCGAAGGCGAGCGCCGCGGGCACCACGGCGACCAGGGCCCCGCGCAGGGCCTCGACGAGCCCGGCGTCCGCGGGCACGAAGCGGCTCAGCACGAGCAGGGCGGGCACGGTGGCGAGGACGGGCAGCACGGTGAGGCAGAAACCGGTGGTCCCGTACATGGCGCGCCAGTGGACCGCGCGCGGCGGGCGTTCGTCGGGCCAGTTCCGTTTGGCCTTGCCGAGTTTGACGGCGGGCGCGCCGGCCCAGCGCTGGCCGGTCGGGACGGTCCCGACCACGGCGGAGCCGGGGGCGACCTCGGCCCGCTTGCCGATCCGCGCCCCGGGGAAGAGCACGCTGCGGGTGCCGACCACCGCTCCCGCGCCGATCCTCATGGGACCGATCTCGAGCTGGTCCCCGTCCAGCCAGTGCCCGGAGAGGTCGACCTCGGCCTCGACGGCGCAGCCGCGGCCGAGCTTGAGCATGCCGGTGACGGGGGGCAGGGCGTACAGGTCGACCTCGGGACCGACCTTGGCTCCCAGGGCCCGGGCGTAGCGTTCCAGCCAGGATCCGGTCAGGGAGGTCGCGCCCGCGCATTCGGCCAGCCGCTCGGCGGTCCACAGCCGGAGGTGCACGCTGCCGCCGCGCGGGTGCCGTCCGGCCTCGACCCCGCGCAGGAGCAGGCGGGCGCCGCCGGCGGCGATGGCGAGGCGCCCCGGGGGGCTGAAGAGCAGGACGGCGCCGGCGGCCACGAGCCACCAGGAGGCCGACGGCACCCATGGGTAGGGGCCGAACCAGTGCAGTACGTTGCCGAGCGCCAGCAGCGCGACCGTCCAGCGCAGGCCGAGCACGGTGAGGAGCGGCAGCAGCAGGAGGGACTGGACGGCTTGGGAGCGGAAGGGCACCGGTGCGACGGGGCGGGCCGCGCCCGCGTCCGGTACGGACTTCCCCAGGCGGCGGGCCAGCTTGCGCAGGGTGGGCTGCTGGTAGATGTCGAGCACGGCCGCGCTCGGGTAGCGGGTGCGCAGCCGGGTGGTGAGCTGGGCGGCGGCGATGCTGTTGCCGCCGATCGCGAAGAAGTCGTCGGACGCGCTGGTGACGGCCGCGCCGAGGACCTCCCGCCACTGCTCGGCGAGCCAGGCCTCGGTGCCGTGGAGCTCTTCGGCGGGGCGGGCGGTCTCCTGGTCGGGCAGCGGCCAGGGCAGTGCGTCGCGGTCCACCTTGCCGGAGGTGCGGGTGGGCAGTTCGGTGACGGGCGCGAGGAGCGGTACGAGGGCAGCGGGCAGCTCGGCGCGCAGGCGTTCGACGGCCGCGGCACGGTCCCAGCCGTCCTGGGTGACGAGGTAGCCGACGAGCAGCTGGTTGCCGCTGCGCGCGGTGCGGACGGCGGCCGCGGCGCCCGCCACGTTCGGCAGGGCCTGGAGGGCGGCGTCGACCTCGCCCAGTTCGATGCGGCGGCCTCCGAGTTTGATCTGCTCGTCGGCGCGGCCGAGGAAGACGAGCCCTTCCGGTTCCGCGCGGACGAGGTCGCCGCTGCGGTAGGCGCGCTGCCAGCCGAGGGAGGTGAGGGGGGCGTACTTCTCGGCGTCCTTGTCGGGGTCGAGGTAGCGGGCCAGGCCGACGCCGCCGATGACGAGTTCGCCGCTGCCGCCCATCGGGACCGGGTCGCCGGCTCCGTCGACGACGGCGAGTTCCCAGCCGTTCAGCGGGAGGCCGATGCGGACGGGTTCCCCGCCGGTCAGGAGTGCGGCACAGGCGACGACGGTGGCTTCGGTGGGGCCGTAGGTGTTCCAGACCTCGCGGCCCTCGGTGACCAGCCGCTGGGTCAGTTCGGGCGGGCAGGCCTCGCCGCCGAAGATGAGCAGTCGGACCTCGCCGAGGGCCTCGCTCTCCCAGAGGGCGGCCAGGGTGGGGACCGTGGAGACCACGGTGATCTCCTGTTCGACCAGCCAGGGGCCGAGGTCGGCGCCGCTGCGGACCTGGCTGCGCGGGACGGGCACGAGGCAGGCGCCCTGGCGCCAGGCCAGCCACATCTCCTCGCAGGAGGCGTCGAAGGCGACGGACAGGCCGGCCATGACCCGGTCCCCGGGTCCGATCGGCTCCTCGGCGAGGAAGAGTGCGGCTTCGGCGTCGACGAAGGCCGCGGCGCTGCGGTGGGTGACGGCGACGCCCTTGGGCTTTCCGGTGGAGCCGGAGGTGAAGATGATCCACGCGTCGTGGTCGGGGCCGGGGCGGGCGGAGCGGTCGCCGCCGGGGCCGCTGACGCCCGTGGTGCCGGCGGCGCCCGTGATGTCGATGTGCCGTCCGGCGCCCACCACCGCCCGTACTCCGGCCTCGCCGAAGACGAGGTCGGCGCGTTCGTCCGGGTCCTCGGCGTCGACGGGCACGTAGGCGGCTCCCGCGGCGAGGACGGCGAGGATCGCCACGTACAGATCGCCGGTGCCGGAGGGGACGCGTACGCCGACGCGGTCGCCGGCACCGATCCCGGCGGCGGCGAGGGCGCGGCGGCCGCGTTCGACCTCGGCGGCCAGGGCGCGGTAGGTGAGGCGGGTGGCGCCGTCGTCGAGGGCGGGTTCGTCGGGGTACGCCCGTACGGTGGCTTCGAGGATGTCGACGAGCGTGCGGGGCGGGGCGGCGGGCCCGGCACGGAATCGGGCGGCCTTGGCGGTTTCCTCGTGCGTTCCCGTTGCTCCGTCCGTGGCGTCGTAGGTGCCGCGGTCGTCGAGGAGGGCGAGTTCAGTGCGTTCTGGTGTGGCTGGCATCGGCCCTCGCGTGTCGTTCCGGCAGTTGGTCCGCTCCCTCGGCTGAGACCTGACTCACCCCTTTTGTCCCGGTCTGTTGCCGAACAACCCCCCAGCCTAGTGCGCGGTCAAGGATTTTCTCGTTGAAGCCTCGGGTCTGGCCGGTTGGCGACGGTCTCCTGTCCGGCCGGGATCGGTGGCTTTCGGTTCCTGATCCGGTTCCCGCGTCATTTCTCGACCGTGTAGCGGATCCGCGCCCACAGGGGCAAGGCGAACCAGCACAGGAGGTACCAGACCAGCACGCCGGTCACCAGCCAGGGCACGAGGGCGTCGTGGGCGGCCACCCGCAGGACGAGGAACAGCGCCGCCGTGCACGTGGCCAGCAACAGGACGAGGCCGGCGAAGGTGAGGCGCGAGGCCCAGGCCACGGCCTCGGGCTTGATCTGCCGGCCGGAGACGATGCGGTGGAAGGCCACGGGCCCGATGAGCGCGCCGGTCGCGAGGGAGCCGAGGACGATGGTGACGACGTAGATGGTCTGGTCCGTCTGGGGGAGCTCGTGGAAGAGGGGCGTGAAGACCACGGTCAGGAGGAAGCCGAAGAGGATCTGCACGCCCGTCTGGGCGACTCTTATCTCCTGGATCAGCTCCTGCCACTGCCGGTCGGCGCGCTCCTGCTTGCTCTCGTCCCGTCCCTCGGTGGTGCCGGTCATTCCCTCTCCTTGGTTTCGTGTGGGGTTTCGTGTGGCCCGGGGCGCCGCCGCCCCGGCTCACCGGCCGGAGTGCTACTTCCCACTTTTGCCGGACCCGTCGGCGAAGGGGCTGTCGTCGAGGCGGGCCAGCAGGTCGGCCGGGTGCCGGTAGACGGCACGCGCCCCGGCCTCCTCCAGGTCCCGCCGGGGGATCCCGCCGCTGAGCAGCCCCAGGCAGACGACATCGGCCCGCGTCGCGGCCTTCATGTCCCAGACGGTGTCGCCCACGAACACGGCGTCGCGCGCGGCCGCCCCGGCGAGTTCGAGGGCATGGCGTACCGGATCCGGGGCCGGCTTGCCCTCGCTGACGTCGTCGGAGCTGGCGGTGGCGGTGATGGCGTCGTCGGCGCCGATAGCTCTCCTCAGCGCGGTGAGCTCGGCCTCGCTCGCGGACGTGACCAGGACGACCCGCCAGCCCCGGCGGTCGAGTTCGCGCAGCAGGTCGGCGGCACGGTCGAGACCGGGCAGCCGGTCGAACCAGGTGGCGTACAGCGTGTCGTGCGCCGCGGTGAGCCGCTCGTCCCCGCTGGTGTCGCGGTCGTCCCCCAGCAGGTGGACGAGGAGGTCCTCGCCCGGAAGGCCGATGGCGCGGTGGATGTCGTGCATCGCCACGTCGTGGCCCGCCTGGCGGAAAGCCTCCCACCAGCACGTGACGTGCAGGTGGTTGGTGTCGGCGAGGGTCCCGTCGACATCGAACAGAGCGGCGCGGTTCATCTTCCGCCTCCCTACGGATCGTTGGCCGGGGCCGTGCGGGAACGCCGGTGCCCCCGCCTCGTACGGCGCCTACCCCCGGCTCTCCCGGCCACTCGCCCGGCCCCGCACGGGGGTTTCGGCGGCGCCGGACGGGTAAGGTGCCTGCCGTCAGCGCGGATCCCCGGCCCGTCTACCGGATCGAACGAGCGAGGTCCTCCGTGAACAACCCTCCGGCCGACACCTCCGGCGGGGCTCCTCCCCCGGAGGAGGCCCTGAGCCCGCCCACCATGACCGACGGCCAGCTCCCCGAGGACCACACCCAGGCGATCCTGCAGGTCACCAAACGTGTCGCGGCGCTGCTGAAGCAGTCGGGGCAGCCGTTCGCGCTCGCCGGCAGCGTGGCCGCGTTCGCCCACGGCGTCCCGGCCCGGTTCCAGCACGACACGGACTTCTGCATGCGGCGCGAGGACGCCGACGCGGCGATCAAGGCCCTGGAGGCCGGCGGCATCGAAATGCGCCGGGCCGCGGAGGACTGGCTGGTCAAGGGCCGTACGGGAGGGGAGGAGATCGACCTGATCTTCGAGCTCGCCCGGCGGCCTGTCAGCACGGAGCTGCTGGAGCGGGCGCCGGTGAAGTCGGTGGACTCGGTGTGGATGCCGGTCCTCGCCCCCACCGACCTGATGGACAGCCTGCTCGCCGCCCTGTCCGAGCACTACTGCGACTTCGGAGACCTGCTGCCGATGGCCCGGATGCTGCGCGAGCAGATCGACTGGGGCCGGCTGGACCGCGTACACCGGGACTCCCCGCTCCCCGACGCCTTCCTGTACCTCCTCGACCGGCTCCGGGTCATCGACCGGGGGAAGGGGACCTCATGACTTCCGTCGAGAACCTCGACTACCGCGTGGGACACCTGCGCGACCGCCTGGCGCGCGAGGACATCGCCGAGCTGGGCGTACGCGTGGAGGCGCGCGGCGCGTGGGTGATGGTCTGGGGCGTCGTCACCGACGCCGCCTCCAGGGCGGCCGTGCTGCGGATCGCCGCGGAGGAACTGGAGGGCGTGCCCTGGCACGAGGACCTGACCGTGCACCGGGTCGGGCCGCCCGGGCCGGCGGAGGTGCTGTCGTGATCCGCATCGCCGCCGTCGGGGACATCCACCTCGGACCGGACAGCGCCGGCTCCCTGCGGCCTGCCTTCGACACCCTCGGTGACTGCGCCGACCTGCTGCTGCTGGCCGGTGACCTCACCCGGCACGGCACCCGCGAGGAGGCCCGCGTGGTGGCCGCCGAGGTCGGCGGCCTGCCCGTGCCCGTGGTCGCCGTCCTCGGCAATCACGACTACCAGAGCGACCAGCCGGACCTCGTGGCCCGTGAGCTGGCCGAGGGAGGCGTCCACGTCCTGGAGGGTGACTGCGCCACCTTCGACATCCGGGGCGTCACCGTGGGGATCGCCGGGACGAAGGGATTCGGCGGGGGTTTCGCGGGCCGCAGCGCCACAGAGTTCGGGGAACCGGAGATGAAGGCCTTCATCCGGTACTCCCGGGCGTGCGCGGACGGGCTCGGCCGCACGCTGCGCGAGCTGGACGCCCGGGGCAGCGGACTCCGTGTGGCCCTCACCCACTTCTCGCCCGTGCCGGACACCCTGGCGGGCGAACCGCTGGAGATCTACCCCTTCCTCGGCAGCTACCTGCTGGCGGAGGCCATCGACGGCGCCGGGGCGGACCTCGCGGTCCACGGGCACGCCCACCTCGGCACGGAACACGGGATGACCAGCGGCGGGGTGCGGGTACGCAACGTCGCCATGCCCGTCATCGACCGCGCCTTCGCCGTGTACCACCTCTCCCCGTCGCCCGGCTGAGGGGCGCCGGAAGGGTCAGCGCGCGACGATCGGGTATATAACCGAACGGGAAACCCACGACGGCCCCGCTGCGCCTCGCGCAGCCCCCCGACCCGTCGGAGGAAACTGATGACCCCCCTGCCCCGCAGCACCGCGGACCGCGTCCATACCGGGCTCCCGGCGGACACCATCGAGATTCCCGAGAACCCCCTGGCCGTCAGTACGGACGACGCCCGGAGCATGTCCGTAGCGCTCTTCCACCGTCTGCGCTCCCTGGCCGAGGGCACTCCTGAGTACTCCTACGTCCGCAACACGCTGGTGGAGCTGAACCTCAGCCTGGTGAAGTACGCCGCCCGGCGCTTCCGCAACCGCAGCGAACCCTTCGAGGACATCGTCCAGGTCGGCACGATCGGCCTGATCAAGGCCATCAACCGGTACGACGTCGAGCGCGGGGTGGAGTTCGCCACCTTCGCCGTACCGACGATCACGGGCGAGATGAAGCGCTTCTTCCGGGACACCAGCTGGTCGGTGAAGGTACCGCGGCGTCTCCAGGAGCTGCGCCTGGACATGGCGAAGTCCTGTGACGCGATGGAACAGGACCTGGGCCGCCGGCCGACCGACCACGAGCTCGCGGAACACCTCGGCGTCAGTGACGACACCCTGGCCGAAGGCCGGCAGGCCGCCAACTGCTACGTCGCCGAGTCCCTCAGCACCTCCGTCGGCCAGGACTCCGACGGCGGCTCCCTGCCGCGTTCCCTGGGCTCGGAGGAGGAGGCGTACCAGCGCATAGAGGACCTGGAGACCCTCAAGCCCCTTCTCACCGCGCTCGGTGAGCGCGACCGGCTGGTCCTCCAGCTGCGCTTCGGCGACGAGCTCACCCAGTCGCAGATCGGCGAGCGCCTCGGCATCTCGCAGATGCACGTGTCCAGGCTCCTCAGCCGGATCATGGCGAAGCTGCGCGCGGGAATGCTGGAGGACGCCGAGGACGGCGAGGAGCGGGCGCACCCGCCGGAGGACGACGGCGTGCACTGAGGCCGGCGCGGAGGCCGCCGCGCGGCGCGCGCCCCCCGCCGGCCACTGGGCGCGTCAGGAAACGGGCTGCGGTCCCCAGAGGTCCGGGGACCGCAGTGGCGAGTCGATCTCCGCCCACACGCACTTTCCGTCCGCGAGGGGCAGCGTGCCCCAGCGCCGGGCGATCCGCTCCACGATGAGCAGGCCGTAACCTCCCGGGCGGGCCGGATCCGGACGTGAGCGGCGCGGGGTGGGGGCGGCGGGGTTGCCGTCGGTGACCTCGACGCGCAGCCGGTCGTCCGTGCACTCCAGCAGCAGCGCGTGCGGCCCGCCCGCGTGCAGGCAGGCGTTGGCGACCACCTCGGACACCAGCAGCAGGACGTCCTCCGCGTCGTCGCGGGCGCTCGGCATCCACTTCCAGTCGATCAGGGCGGCACGGGTGAAGTCACGGCAACGGGTGACGACGTCCGTCATGCCCGTCAGCAGGAGGCTCCGCCTCCGGTCGAGTGGCCGTGGCTCCATGGCGCGCTCCTCCCTCACGCGTGCCGCGGCTCGGCCAACGCGTGCGCCACGTCGGGGTGTACGGGGAAGATCCCGTCGGCACCGGTGATGCGGAACATCCGGGCGACAGGTGCGCGCAGCCCGGCCAAGGCGATGCTGCCCCCCGCGTCCCGCAGCGAGAGCCGGCTGTGCAGCAGCACGTTCAGACCCGTGGAATCGCAGAACCGCACCCCGGAGAAGTCCACCAGCAGCCTGCGGGCGCCGCCGTCGACGGCCGCGGTGAGTGCCGCGCGCAGGGGTTCGGCCGTGTCGTGGTCCAGCTCCCCGTCCAGGGTGAACACGAGCACGTCGCCCTCGGACCGCACCTCCACGGCGAATCGCTCACCGTCCGCCGGCGGGGCCATCGGGAACCACCTCTTCCCAGTGCGCAGGTACGTGTGGGCCTTCGTCCTGCTGCCCTCCGCGCTCCGCGACCGGTGATCGGCCGCGTCCGCCGAGGTCGTTCCGGCGTCGCTCGCCCGGTTCTGCACGGCGCCTACCCCCGCATGCGGGACGTCAATCCAGGGGTGGCGGCCCCGCGTCAGGCGCAGGCCGGACACAGGCCCCGGTAGGTGATCTCGACCGCGGCGACGGTGAACCCGAAGCGTTCCTCCGTGGGCAGCACGGCCAGCGGGTCGCCGTGCGGGTGGACGTCGCGGATGACGCCGCAGCCGGAGCACACCAGGTGCTGGTGCGGGCGGTGCGCGTTGGGGTCGTAGCGCTTCGCGCGGCCGTCGGTGGTGACCTCGACGACCTCTCCGAGGGCCACGAGCTCGCCCAGGGCGTTGTAGACGGTGGCCCGGGAGATCTCCGGCAGCCGCCGGACCGCGCGGGCGTGCACCTCGTCGGCGGTCAGGTGCACGTGGTCCCCGTCGAGGACCTCTGCGACGACCCGGCGCTGGGACGTAAGCCGCCAGCCGCGCCCTCGCAGCCGCTCCAGCAGGTCACTCATATCGGCTCCCCCAACCAGGATTCCGCGGTCTGCCCTCCGTGCGCCGGCGGGCTTGCGGGATCCGATCGAATATGGGCTTGGTACTCATCTTGACTTGGATTGGGTCCATCGTAGGATCGGTTCCGTTCATAACCAAGAGGTAGGAAGACTCCCGAACGGCGGGAGTACGGGACGGCGATCTGAGCACCGCGATCTCCCTGGTACGGAAGGATTCCCATGTCTGAGAACCACGACGCGATCGTCACGGACGACAAGGCGCAGGGCGGGGGCGGCTGTCCCGTGGCGCACGAGCGGGCCGCGCACCCCACCCAGGGCGGCGGAAACCGCCAGTGGTGGCCCGAACGGCTGAACCTGAAGATCCTGGCCAAGAACCCCGCGGTGGCCAACCCGCTGGGCGAGGAGTTCAACTACGCGGCGGCGTTCCAGGCCCTCGACCTGCCCGCGGTGAAGCAGGACATCGCTGAGGTCCTGACGACCTCCCAGGACTGGTGGCCCGCCGACTTCGGCCACTACGGCCCGTTGATGGTCCGCATGGCGTGGCACAGCGCCGGCACCTACCGGATCAGTGACGGACGCGGCGGCGCCGGTGCGGGCCAGCAGCGCTTCGCGCCCCTCAACAGCTGGCCGGACAACGGCAACCTGGACAAGGCCCGCCGCCTGCTGTGGCCGGTCAAGAAGAAGTACGGCCAGAGCCTGTCGTGGGCCGACCTGATGATTCTCGCCGGCAACGTGGCGCTGGAGCAGATGGGCTTCGAGACCTTCGGCTTCGCGGGCGGCCGCGCCGATGTCTGGGAGCCGGACGAGGACGTGTACTGGGGTCCCGAGACCACCTGGCTCGACGACCAGCGCTACACCGGTGACCGTGAGCTGGAGAACCCCCTCGGCGCCGTCCAGATGGGTCTGATCTACGTCAACCCGGAGGGCCCCAACGGCAACCCGGACCCGATCGCCGCGGCCCGCGACATCCGCGAGACGTTCCGCCGGATGGCGATGAACGACGAGGAGACGGTGGCCCTGATCGCGGGGGGCCACACCTTCGGCAAGACCCACGGCGCCGGCCCGGCGGACCATGTCGGCGACGACCCCGAGGCCGCCCCCATCGAGGCGCAGGGCCTGGGCTGGGCCAACTCCTTCGGCACCGGCAAGGGCGCCGACGCGATCACCAGCGGTCTGGAGGTCACCTGGACCACCACGCCCACCCAGTGGAGCAACGGCTTCTTCAAGAACCTCTTCGAGTACGAGTACGAGCTGACGGCGAGCCCGGCCGGCGCCCACCAGTGGGTGGCGAAGAATGCGGAGGCGATCATCCCCGACGCCCACGACGCGTCGAAGAAGCACCTTCCGACCATGCTCACCACCGACCTGTCGCTGCGCTTCGACCCGGTCTACGAGCAGATCTCGCGCCGGTTCTACGAGAACCCCGCGGAGTTCGCCGATGCCTTCGCCCGCGCCTGGTACAAGCTGACCCACCGTGACATGGGCCCGAAGTCGCTCTACCTCGGCCCCGAGGTCCCGGCGGAGACCCTGCTGTGGCAGGACCCGCTGCCCGCGGCCCAGGGCGAGCCCCTGGACGCCGCCGACACCGCCGCCCTCAAGGACGCGGTGCTCGCCTCCGGCCTCACCGTCTCCCAGCTGGTCTCCACCGCGTGGGCGTCGGCCTCCACCTTCCGCACCAGCGACAAGCGCGGCGGCGCCAACGGCGCGCGCGTACGCCTCCAGCCGCAGGCCGGCTGGGAGGTCAACGAGCCCGACGAGCTGGCGCAGGTCCTGCGGGTCCTGGAGAGCGTCCGGTCGGAGTTCAACTCCGGCGCCAAGCAGGTCTCCCTGGCCGACCTGATCGTCCTCGGCGGCGCCGCCGCCGTGGAGAAGGCCGCCCGGGACGCCGGTCACGACATCGTGGTGCCCTTCACCCCGGGCCGGGTGGACGCCACCGAGGAGCACACGGACGCCGAGTCCTTCGCCGCGCTGGAGCCCACCGCTGACGGCTTCCGCAACTACCTCGGCAAGGGCAACCGCCTGCCCGCCGAGTACCTGCTGCTCGACCGGGCGAACCTGCTGGGCCTGAGCGCGCCCGAGCTGACCGTCCTCGTCGGCGGTCTGCGCGTCCTCGGCGCCAACCACGCCGACACCGCGCACGGCGTATTCACGGACCGCCCGGGCACGCTGACGAACGACTTCTTCGTCAACCTCCTGGACCTGGGCACGACCTGGACGTCGGCGGGCGGGGACGCCAACACCTTCGAGGGCCGTGACACCGCCACCGGCGAGGTCAAGTGGACCGGCACCCGTGCCGACCTGGTCTTCGGCTCCAACTCCGAGCTGCGTGCGCTGGCGGAGGTCTACGCGAGCGACGACGCGAAGGAGAAGTTCGCCCGGGACTTCGTCGCCGCGTGGGACAAGGTGATGAACCTCGACCGGTTCGACCTCGCCTGATGTCGCAGTCGGGGCCGGCCGGGCTGTGCCGGCCGGCCCCGATCGCTCCTAGGAGGCCTGAGCGGACGCTGTCCGCCATGATCGCTTTCCGTCGTGTGCGGTGGCGAGCCTACCGAGCCGGGCCGCCGCGGTTCCGCGCGGCCGCCCGGCCCCGGTCACAGGCGTACGGCGCGCCGGACGCGGCCCAGGTCCACGAACTTGAAGTCGGTGTCGGTACGGGCCTCCCCGTCGGGGCCGGTGCCCGCGGGGGTGTTGGCCCCGTCCTGGACGACGAGGAGGCCGTTGGGGAACCTCCTGCCCAGCGGGGCGCTCGTGACGGCGGCGCCGTCGCACTCCTGCGAGCCGTCGGGCGCTGCTGCCCCGCCGCCCGCGGTGATGCGGAAGCCGCGGACGTAGGCGTCACCGCGCTCGCGGTCGAAGACGGCGAAGGTGTCGTCACCCTGGCTGGAGGCGAGCAGGTAGCCCCCGCGGCGCGGGTGTTCGGGATCGCGCCAGATGGTCAGGCCCTCCACGTCGGCGGTGAGGTGCCGGCCGCCGTAGCCGGGGTCGGCGCCCGCGTCGCATTCCTCGGTCTGCGGGTTCCAGGTGCCGGGCACTCCGAAGGAGCGGACCTTCTCGATCAGCCGGGCGGGCGAACGCAGGTCGGCGTCGAGCTTCCAGATGCCGACGTCCTCCTGGCCCGCGTACAGGTCTCCGGTGTCGGGGTCGATGACCATCCCCTCGACCTGGGGCAGCTCGCCCGGTTCGCCGCAGGGCGTCCAGGTCTTGCCGTCGGGCAGCGGGAAGGCGGCGGGCAGCGAGGTGGTGCGGACGGTGCGGTAGCCGACCTTCCCCTGCGCGGTGGGCAGGAGTTCGGCCAGGGCGAGCGCGGTTTCGTGGCGCCGGCTGGTGACCGCGAACGAGCGGCCGCTGCGGCGGTCGGTGTGGGCGGCCAGGCCGTAGGCGGTCCGCTGGTCGGCGACCTCGTCCGGACCGGTCGAGAAGACGAGCGGGGCCGCGGTCTCGTCCGTGACGTCGACCAGGGGCGCGCCGGTCCGCCGGGCGTCGATCCGGAAGACGCGCAGCTGGTCGCGGCCCCGGTCGGAGACCACGGCCACGTCGTGGGGGCCGTCGGGGAAGCGGAGTCCGGCGATGAGGTCGACGTTGTTGAACCGGCCGGGGGCGTCCCCCTCGCGGGGCGGCGGCGGGGCGGGCAGCGACTGCACCTGGCGCCCGTCCAGGTCGTACACGCGCAGCCCGCCCTCCTTGGCGGTGGCGATGACCAGGCTGCGGTCGGGGTCCTTGACGTTGCGCCAGATCGCGGGGTCGTCCGCGTTGGCGTTGCCGCCGGCCTCGTCGTCGAAGAGGGAGGGCGTCTCGACGGAGGCGGGCACGTGGGGCAGTGAGGGCGGGGCGCCGCCGTCCCCGCCGGCGTGCGCCGGCACGGCGATCACGCCCAGGGCCACGACGGCGGCCACGCCGACGGCCGTCGCCCGCCTTCTCGAGATCGCGGTCATCTTGCCTCCTGGTGAGGGGGTCACGGGGTGGGTCACGGGGTGGGTCACGGGGTCACGGGGGTCACGGGGTGGGGCCGGCCGCGGAGTCGGGTCCCACGGGTGCTCCGCGGACGGGCCGCCCCCACCGTGGGCCCTCCGCGGGTGAGGACCATGGAGCGGACATGACGTGGACATGACCGCGCCGTGAAATCCCGTACCGGCCCGCTTCCTTAGCGGAACGTTAGATCTGCGCGGCGGAGCTTGTCCGGGTCCGACGACGCCCGCATGCTCTGGACACTCCCCCGTCGCCGGGGCCAGTGCCCTCTCTCCCCTCAGGGACTTCCCTCTGGAGCCGCCATGTCCCCGTCCGCCGTCGCGCCCGGATCCCAGCCCGGTCGGACCCCCGCCCCGCCGCCCGGAGACGAGCGCGCGAAGCGCCGTCTGGCACTGGTCGGCGGATCGCTCGGCAATCTCGTCGAGTGGTACGACTGGTTCGTCTACGCCAGCTTCGCCATCTACTTCGCCGACTCCTTCTTCCCCGGCGACAACCCGACCACGCAGCTGATGAACACGGCGGGGATCTTCGCCGTCGGCTTCCTGATGCGCCCCGTGGGCGGCTGGATCCTCGGCCGCGCCGCCGACCGGCACGGACGCAAGAGCGCGCTCACGCTCACCGTCACCATGATGTCCGTCGCCGCGCTGCTCATCGCCGTGGCCCCGACCTACGGCCAGGCCGGCTACTTCGGCGCGCTGGTGCTGCTGCTGGCCCGCCTGCTCCAGGGGATGAGCATCGGAGGCGAGTACGCCGCCAGCGCCACCTACCTGACCGAGGCCTCGGCCCGCAACCGGCGCGGCCTCGGCTCGTCCTTCCAGTACGTCTCGATGACCTGCGGCCAGCTGCTGGGCCTGGGCATCCTGATCACGATGCAGCACACCCTCACCACCGCGCAGTTGGAGAGCTGGGGGTGGCGGATCCCCTTCGTGCTCGGGGCGTTGTTCGCGGTGGTCGTCTTCTGGCTGCGGCGCCGGCTCCAGGAGACCGACGCCTTCAAGGAGGAGGCTGCGTCCGGAGAGGACGCGCACGACGACAGCACGCGCGGCACGCTGCGGGCCCTGTGGCACTACCGGCGGCAGGCCGGCCTCGTCATGGCCCTCACCCTCGGCGGCACCGTGGCCTACTACACCTACACCACCTACCTGACCAAGTACCTGGTCGGCAGCGCGGGCATGCCGAAGACGACGGCCACCCTGGTCAGCTTCACCGCACTGACCCTCTTCGCCGTGCTCCAGCCCTTCGCCGGCATGCTGTCCGACCGGATCGGCCGCCGCCCGCTGCTGATCACCTTCGCGGTGGGATGCACCCTCGGCACGTATCCGATCATGACCGCCCTGGGCTCGGCGTCCTCGTACTGGTCCGCGCTCGGCCTGTCCCTGCTCGCCCTGGTGATCATCACCGGCTACACGTCCATCAACGCGGCGGTCAAGGCCGAACTGTTCCCCACCAGGGTGCGCGCCCTGGGCGTGGCACTGCCGTACGCCATCGCCAACGCGCTCTTCGGCGGCACGGCCGAGTACGTGGCCCTCTGGTTCAAGAACAGTGGTCACGAGACCATGTTCTTCTGGTACGTCTCCGGCTGCGCGCTGATCTCCCTCGTGACCTACGTGCTGATGCCGGACACCCGCGACGCGGCCCTCAGCCGCGCGGAGGCCGGTGCGGACGGCGGGGCGGACGCCGATCGCGCTGCCGGCCGGGGGGATACGGCAGCGGCTCCCGTCGAGCCCGTCCGCTGAGAGGCGGCGGTAGCCTGGGGCGGCGGCCGCGCGGGCCGCACGCCCCGCCGCGAGGAGGCACCCCATGCACGCGCTCCTCGTCGAGGACGACGACAGGATGGCCCGGGCGCTGGGCACCGCCCTCGCCCAGCGCGGGCACACCGTCCGCCGGGTCGCGCGGGCCCAGGACGCGCTGCGCCACACCCGCGAGGCGGAATTCGTGCTGCTCGATCTGGGGCTGCCCGACCTGGACGGGATAGAGCTGCTGCGGCGGCTGCGGACCGTTTGCGGCGTGCCGCTGATCGTGGTGACCGCGCGCTGCGAGGAGCGCGACATCGTGCAGGGGCTGCGGGCGGGCGCCGACGACTACGTCGTCAAGCCGTTCCGGATGGCCGAGCTGATGGCCCGCATCGACACCGTACGGCGTCGTACGGACGCACACGCCGACCGCACCGCTCCGGGTGCGGCGGCGGCCGTGCGCCGAGGGGACGTCGAGGTGGACCCGGCGGGCCGTACGGTCACCGTCGCGGGTGTCGAAGTACGTCTGACGCGGCGGGAGTTCGACGTCCTCGCCTTCCTCGCCGCCCGGCCGGAGGAGGTGCACTCCCGCGAGGAGATCCTGGACCGGATCTGGGGCGACGCATTCCTCGCCGCCTCGCGGTCGCTGGACGTCCACGTGGCGGGCATCCGCGCCAAGACCGGCCGCTCCGGGCTGGTGCGCACCGTCCGCGGGTACGGGTACCAGCTCGGCGGGGAGCGGTGAGGCGCAGGCTCCTCGCCGTGCTGACGGTGCTCATGGGGGTGGCGGCGCTGCTCCTGTGCCTCCCCCTGGCCGAGGGGTACGCGCGCGGGCGGACCGAGCACCTGCTGCTGCAGCGGCGCTCGGAGGCCGTGCGCTTCGCCGATCTAGCCGAGCGGATGCGTACCGAGGCCGACCGGGCCGAACTGGCGGCTGAGATCGGTCGGTACGCCGATCTGTACGGGGCGGGCGTGGCGGTCGTCGACACGGCGGGCGCGACGCTGCTGCGGGCCGGGACCGGCCCCGGCGCGGACGAGACAGGCGCGGACGGGAGAGGGGCGGCGGAGGCCCGCGGCCGCGCCCTCACCGGCCGCTCGACCGACCGGCTGCCGACGTTGCGCCCCTGGGGGCCGGACAGTGTCGTGCTCGCCGAGCCGGTGGGCCGCGACGAGCGGGTCAGCGGGGCGGTCCTGCTGGCGGTCCCCACCGACGCCGCACGCCGGGACGTCACGGTCCGCTGGTCGCTCATCGCCGCCGGGGCGCTCGCCTCCTTCGCGGCGGCCGCCCTGGTCGCCGCGGGGATCGCCCGCTGGCTGATGCGGCCGGTCCTGGATCTGGACCGGGCGGTGGAACGGCTGGCGGCCGGCAGCCTCCAGGCCCGCGCAGGCTCGGACACCGGTCCGCCCGAACTGCGCCGACTGCGGCAGCACTTCAACACCATGGCGGAGGCCGTGGCCGACTCCATCGGCCGCCAGCGCGACTTCGTCGCGGATGCCTCCCACCAGCTGCGCAATCCCCTGGCCACCCTGGTGCTGCAGCTGGAGAACGTCGAACCGCACGTCGCCCCCGGGCCCGGCCTCGCCGAACACGCCCGCGCCCTGGACGAGGCGGAACGCCTGGAGGAGCTCCTCGACGGTCTCCTGGCCCTGGCGCGCGTCGAATCCGGCACGGCCGAACCGACCCGGCAGGACGTGTCACGGGCGGTACGGGACCGGGTGACGGCATGGACCCCGGTCTTCCACGCGGCGGGGCTGGAACTGACGGCCGACGGTGTCCCGGAGGGCCTGTGGGCCCGCGCCCTGCCCGACGCGGCCGGCCGCATCCTGGACGCGCTCCTGGACAACGCGGTCAAGTTCGTGCCGTGCGGCGGCCGGGTCGAGGTAGGCGCCTCGCGCGCGTCGGACGGGAGCACCGCCATCCGGGTCGCGGACGACGGCCCGGGCGTGCCGCAGGAGCAGCTCGGGATGCTGCTGCGGCGCTTCACCCGCGCGCCCGGACACCAGAACGTCCCCGGCAGCGGTCTGGGCCTGGCCATCGCCGACGAGATCGCCCGCATCAGCGGCGGCGCCCTCGACCTCGCCGCCAACACCCCGCACGGCCTGGTCGCCCAAGTCCGCCTCCCGCCTCCGCGAGACACGGCCTAGCCGTAGACCGAGCGGTAGTACGCGGCCGCGCCGGGGTGGAGGGGGACCTGGCCGGTCGAGATGGCGAAGCGGGGCTCCAGGCGGGCGCCCGCCGTCACCTCCCGCAGGAGGTCGCGCCACTGGTCGAAGACGACCCGCAGCAGGCCCCGTACGACGCCCGCGTCCACATCGGTGCGGGCCAGGAGGTAGTTGCCGACGCCGATGGTGCCCACCGGTTCCCGCAGCCCGTAGACCCCGGCGGGCAGGGTCACCGCCGTGTAGACGGGGGCGTAGCGCTCCCGCAGCGGGGCCACGTAGGCGTCCAGCGGGAGGAACCGCAGGGGCAGCTCGCGCGCCAGCGCGGCCAGCGCCGGTGTGGGCACGCCGCCGGACCAGAACAGCGCGTCGACCGTGCCCTCGCGCAGGGCCGTCACCGACGCGGCGAGGCCCAGTGGCCGCTCGTCGGCCGGTCCGGCCGCCCGCAGGACCCGCTGGGCCACCACCCGGACGCCCGATCCCGTGGCACCGGCCGCGACCGGACGTCCGGCCAGGTCCGTCACCGCGCGCACCGGCCCGTCCGCCGGGACGACGAGGTGCGTGTAGTTGACGTAGACGCGGGCCAGTGCCGTCACGGCGGCCGGCCTGGTGAAGGTGTCGCGCCCGAGCACCGCGTCCTCGGCGGTGTCCGCCATGGCCAGGGCCAGCTCCGCGGAGCCCTCGTCGAGGCCGCGCAGGTTGTTCACACTCGCCGCGGTACTCACGGGGACGATCTCCAGCGGCAGACCGCTCGCGCCGACGGCGATCGCCAGGGCCTTCCCGAAGGCGTTGTACGGGCCGCCCTCGGGGCCCGTCGCGAGCCGCAGCCGCCGCACGGGGCCCGTGGCCCCGGAGCATCCGCCGAGCGGCGCCGCGACGGCACCGAGCCCGGCGCCCAGCACGGCGCGGCGCGACGGTCCTTCCACTGCCGGCCTCCGGAGGTCTCGTCGGGGATGACCCGGGCTCACCATGATGCGGCACACGATTCACCCCTGGCATCGAGCCAGTGCACTGTCACCACACCGACGCCTCCTCGACCCGGGGCGGGACGTCTTCCTCGGCCGGCCGGAACCGGCCGGCCGCGTCGGCGCGGCGATCGGGTGAACACGTGAGCGAGTCCCGGTCGCTTGCCCGCCTGCCGCCGAGGCGGCCGGAAGACTGGCGGCGACGGGGGACCTGGTCGAGGAGGGCGGGAGCCGCTGTGGGTGTGGTCATCGGTACGTGGAACGTGGAGAACCTCTGCCGCCCCCTCGCCCCCGGCAGCCCGCCCTCCGGCAGGTGCGCCGCCAAGGACCGGGCCGCGTACGAGGCGAAGCTGGAGGGTCTGGCCGCCACCGTCGGCCACCTCGCGCCCGATCTGCTCGGCGTGCAGGAGGTGGGCGGTCCCGAGGCGCTGGCCGACCTGGTGGAGCGGCTGGACGGCGAGTGGCACACCGCCCTGTCGAAGCACGCCGACCGCCGCGGCATCCGGGTCGGTTTCCTCAGCCGCCGGCCGCTCACCGTCACCGAGGACCGCACCGCCTTCCCGGAGCACCTGCCCCGGGTCCAGGTCGAGGACGACGGGACCACCATCAGGCGGATGGGCCGCGGGGCGCTGGCGGTGCGGTGGAGTCCGGCGGCCGGGCAGAGCGTCGACGTGGTCGTCTGCCACCTGAAGTCGAAGCTGCTGACCTTCCCCGGCAACCGGCACAGCACCGACGACGAGGAACTGCGCGCCCGCTACGCCGCGTACGCCCTGTACCGGCGGGCGGCGGAGGCCGTCACCCTCCGCGCCATGGCCGACCGGCTGCTCCAGGGCGACGGCGCCGCGCACGAGGTGATCGTGATGGGGGACCTCAACGACGCGTTCGAGGCCGCCACCACGCAGATCCTGTACGGGCCGCCCGGCTCCCAGATCGGGACCGGGGGCTTCAGGGACACCGACCTCGGGGACCCGAGACGGCTGTGGAACCTCGCTCCGCACATCCTTGAGAAGGGCGGGTTCTCCCGGATCTTCGAGGGCCAGAAGGAACTCATCGACCACATCCTCGTGAGCCGGGGCGTGTTGGACCGTGTGGAGAAGGTCTTCACAGGACCCGAGCGGCTGCCGACCGTGGAAGAGGCGCGTCCGGCCGCCGCGCACGACAGTCCGTCGGACCACGCACCGGTCCTCACGGAACTCGAGTACTGAGCCCCGGGTCAAGTCCTGATGAACACTCAGGGCACGGAACGGAGCCCAGCCGTCCAAGGAGACGCCCGAGGCGACCGGATCGGACGAGCAGCAGGTCGCCGGTATCGGGCCGCCCGCCCGGGGCGAGGAAAGATGCCCTGGTCAACTGCTCTGTCCGCCAGATGAGTTACTACCCAGAAGACATGGAACGTCGCTCAGAGTTCGGGTACCTTCCATCACGTCGCCGCCACACCCGGGGCACAGGGCCCCACGGGACTTGCGGCGCAAAGGACCCGACCCCTGTTGACGACAGCAACCGAAGTCTTCACAGTCCGTCCGTACACCCCGCACTGCCAGGTGATCAACGACGAAGGTGATCACGCCGTCATCGGCATCTCGCCGGGCAACAGCTACTTCTCGGCCCAGCGGGTCAACGACCTCGCCCAGTGGGGCCTGCGCAACTTCGCGCAGGTCGACCTCATTTACACCGACATGCACGTCGCGGAGATGTACGAGGCCCTCGGATACGGCGAGGACGAAGCACGCCGCAAGGCGGTGAAGAACCTGCGCGGTGTCCGCGCCAAGGTCAACAACGCCGCCGCCGAAGCCGACCCCACCGGCACCCGCCTCCGGGCCCGTCCGATGTCGTCCCTCACCGACATCCCGGCGTACCGGACGCTCCACAACCACCTGAACAACCTGCTCGACATCGACCCGGAGTTCCGCGAGACCTGCAACTCCCTCGTCGACGCGTTCCTTTCCTCGAAGGTGCTGAACGGCAAGGCAGCCACCACCCGTCAGCGCGAGGTCTGCCTGGAATACGTCTGCGCCGAGGCGCCGCTGTTCCTGGACACGCCCGCCATCCTGGGCGTGCCGTCCTCCCTCAACTGCTACCACCAGCTCCTGCCCATGGCGGAACTGCTCTACTCGCGCGGCTCGGGGCTTCGTGCCTCACGCAACCAGGGCCACGCCATCATCACCCCCGCCGAAGGAGACTCCGATGACCGCTGACACCCTCCTCGACTTCCCGTTCTCCGCACGCGGCGACCAACTCCCCGCTGAAGTCGAACAGTTGCGGAACGAACCGGTCAAGCGCGTCCGCACGATAGCCGGCGACGAAGCGTGGCTCGTCTCGTCCTATTCGCTCTGCAAGCAGGTCCTCGAAGACCCGCGGTTCAGTCTGAAGGACACCTCCGCCCCCGGCGTGCCCCGTCAGTACGCCCTGACGATCCCGCCCGAGGTCGTCAACAACATGGGCAACATCACCGGCGCCGGCCTGCGCAAGGCCGTGCTCAAGGCGATCAACCCGAAGACCGACAACCTCACGGGTTGGATGCGCGACCAGGCGAACACCCTCGTCGACGACATCCTGCGCAGCGGTGCGCCGGTCGACCTGCGCGGCGCGTTCACCAACCCGTACGCGGAGAACCTCCACTGCCGCATCCTCGGCATCCCGGAGGCCGACGCCCCGCGCCTGGCCGCCAGCCTGGACATCGCGTTCATGAACTCGGCCTGCCCCGTCACGGGCGCCAAGCTCAACTGGGACCGCGACATGGCCTACATGGTGGAGCGCCTCGACGACCCGGCCACCGTCGGGCTGATGGCCGAACTCGCCGCGCTGCGCGAGGACCCCGACTACGCGCACCTGACGGACGAGATGCTGGCAACCGTCGGCGTCACGCTGTTCGGCGCGGGAGTCATCTCGACCATGGGCTTCCTGACCATGGCGATCGTCTCGCTCCTGCAGAACCCCGACGTGTGGGAGCAGCTGCGCACGTCCCCGGAGAAGATCCCGTCCGCCGTGGACGAGCTCCTGCGGGTCAACCTGTCGATCGCCGACGGCCTGCCGCGGCTCGCGCTGGAGGACGTCACCCTCGGCGACGTCGAGGTCAAGAAGGGCGAGCTGCTGCTCGTCCTGGTCGAGGCCGCCAACACCGACCCGGCCGTCTACACCGACCCGCACGTCTTCGACATCGACCGGGCGAACGCGGGTACGCACCTGTCCTTCGGCGGCGGACCGCACTACTGCCCGGCGACCGCCCTCGGCAAGCGGCACACGGAGATCGCCATCGAGGTACTGCTGGAGAAGATGCCCAACCTGCAGCTGGCCGTGCCGTTCGACCAGCTCGTCTGGCGCACCCGTTTCATGAAGCGTCTGCCGGAGCGGCTCCCCGTCCTCTGGTAGCGGCGCCGGCGCGCGGCGGCGCGCCCGCACGTTGAAGACGGCCCCGGCCGGGGGGAATCCGGCTGGGGCCGTCGCCGTGCGTACGGGGGGCGTACGGGCGGCAGCGTACGGGCGGCTCGGCCGACGGCGGCGGCGGGCTGGGGGCGCTGCGCGCGCCGCCGGCGGGCTCACCCCAGGAACGCCGCGGTGGCCGCCACGAACCGGCCGGCGTCGTCGAGCCAGGGGTAGTGGCCCGCTCCCGGCTGTACGACGAGCGTGGCGTTGGGGAACAGCTCCGCGCACTCGGCGACCGTCCGGGGCGGGCTGTTCAGGTCGAACTCCCCGGCGAGCAGGAGGGCCGGGGCGCGCAGGGCCGCGAGACCGGCGCGGGTGGCCTCCGGGTCGAAGGCGCCCTCGGCTCCGAAGTGGGCGACGGCCGCCGGATTGTCCGGGCGGCCCGCCGCGTGGTGGCGCCGCGCTTCGGCGTCCCAACGGCCGTAGAAGAAGGGGGCGATGGCGTCGCGGTCGCCGCCGGCGCCCTCGATGAGGTCCTCCAGCGCGGCGAACGCCGCCGGGAACCACGGTTCGTGCGCGCGCAGACGGGCGAGTTCCCGCCGGGTGTCCCCCGTGATCACCGTTCCGACGGCGCGGGTGCCGGGTGCGATCAGGGCGAGCCTGCCGACGCGGTCGGGGTGCCGGGCCGCGTACTGCGTCGCGGGGTTGGCCCCGGCCGAGTGGGCGAGCAGATCGATCCGGCCGAGGCCGAGATGCTCGCGCAGGGCCTCGATGTCGTCGACAAGACGGTCGCTGCGGTAGGACGAGGTGTCCCGCGGGACCGCGGAGCGGCCGGTGCCGCGCAGGTCCAGGACGACCAGGCGGCGGTGGGCGGACAGGCCGCCGAGGTCGCCGAGGTAGGCGGAGTCCGCGGGTCCGCCGGGGACGCAGAGGAGCGGCTCGCCGCTGCCGTGGGTGCGGTAGGCGAGGAGGGTTCCGTCAGGTGCGGTGAACGCGGATGTGGGCATGACGCGGATCCTGACATCCATAACCAGGTTGTACAACCCGGTTATGGCGGGCGTGCGCTTCGGGTGTATAACCGGGTTGTGAACGCGGAAGACGGAGTACGGCACGGGCCCGGGGCCCTGACCGAGGAACAGGCGGCGCGGATGCTCGCCGGGATGAACGAGGTCATCCGCGCGGGTGAGGAGATGCGCAGGCTGCGCACCGAGATGATCAAACTGTTCGCCGGCTTCGGCTGGACGCAGGACAAGATCGCCCGCATCACGGACATGAGCCAACCCGCCGTGTCCAAGCAGATCACGCGGTTCGCGGCCGACGGACCGGCGCCGCACCTGGGACTCGCCCTCGACCAGCCCGACGCCGCATGGCTCGAAGGGCGCCTGTGGGCGCTGGCGGAGGAGGTCGCCGAGACCCTGGACGCCGCACGCTGTACGCGCTTCGTCGGCGCCCTCGCCAGGGGGCGGAAGCGGTTCACGCCGGAGAGCTCCGACGAGCTGCGGCGCCTCCTCGAAGAGGATCTCCGGCTGGGCGCCGCGGAGCTGCCCGCCGCCTTCCGGGCCGCGTACGACGAGATCAGCCGCGGCCTCGACGTCGGCCCGGAGCCGGCCGCCCCCGGGTCGGCCCCGGCGTCGGTACGCCGGGCCGTCGCCCGCCAGCTCCAGCGCGACCGCCTCAGGGGCGGCGCCTGAGAGCGCGCGACCGCCCCTCCCCCGCCCGGCCGACCCCGCCCGTCAGCCCTCCGCCAGGACCTCCCGGATCACGTGCCGGGCGTTGCGCGCCATCGCCGGATTCGTCGTCCGGTAATAGGGCAGGGCGATCACGGCCTGGGAGAGCGTCCGTCCGCGGCCGCGGATCCAGGTCGCGTCGTCCACGCCGAGCGCTTCGCGGAACACCCCTCGCGCAGCGGCGGGCAGCAGGTTCCACGCCGGGAACAGGTCGCACGCCGGGTCCCCCACCCCCGTGCAGCCGAAGTCGATGACCGAGGTCAGCCTGCCGCCGTCCACCAGGACGTTGCCCGGCATCAGGTCGCCGTGCAGCCACACCGGCGGCCCGCCCCACTCCGGGACCCGCAACGCGTCCTCCCATACGGCCGTCACGGCATCGCAGTCGACGCCCTCCTCCGGGACCAGCCGCAGCTCCCCGATCGCCGCCCGGGTCGACGCGTCCAGCGAGGCGACCGGCCCGCCGCGGTGGGCCAGGGGCGCCCCGGGCAGGGTGATGCTCCGCATCGCCGCGACGAAGGCGGCCAGATCCCGCGCCAGGTCCTGGGCGGCGGGCTCGCCCAGCGCCCCCGCCTCCGGGTTCTCCCCCGCCAGCCACCGGCAGACCGACCAGCGCCAGGGATACCCCTCCGCCGGCTCGCCGTCGCCCAGCACCTGCGGGACGGCCGTCGGCAGCCGGGGAGCGAGGCGGGGCAGCCAGTCCCGTTCCGTCACCACGTCCTCGGCCCCGCCCTCGTACAGCGGCAGCCGTACGACCATGTCCTCGCCGAGCCGGTACATGGCGTTGACCGTGCCGCCGGACGGGAACCTCTCCACCCTCAACCCCGCCCACTGCGGAAACTGCCCGGCGAGCAGCCGCCGTACGAGGTGTTCGTCGACCGGGTACTGCCCGGGGTGCATCTGTCCTGTGCTCACGACGGTCATCCGACCCGTCGGCAACGGCCGGGGTCAAACGGTTTCCCCGACCGATCACCGCCCGTCCCGACCCGTCCCGACCTGTCCCGACTCGTCCCGGCGGTCCCGGCGGGTCCCGACCGGTCCCTTCCGTGGCGCCGTTGCCCGGAAGGGGTCTTGATCGTTCGCTGGCGGACGGGCCGTCCGGGCCGTCGTCACCGGTTACCTCTACACGTGAGGCGAGTGGTCGGGATGCGAGTCGCGCGCAGAACCGTGCTCCAGGCGGCGTCGTCGGGCGCCGCTGCGGCACTGCTGGGGCGTTCCCCCGCGGACGCCCGCGCGGCCGCGCCCGACGGCCCCGGTCAGACTCCGCTTCACCCGTGCGACCAACGGCGCCGCGACGGCCACCGCGGGCGGGGACCGGGTCGTCGCCGAGGTCCGTGACCCGGACTCCGGCCCGCGTCTTCGGCGTCGCGGACCGGCTCGGCACGGTCGAACCGGGGCGGATCGCCGACCTCACCCTCGTCGACGGCGATCCCTTCGCCGACTTCGCGGACCTGGTCCGGGTGCGCGCGACCCTCCGCGGCGGGTTCCGGCACCAACGCCCCGTACTGGAGCGGGCCTTCACCGGCTACGGGACGCCGGCGGGCGCGGCGGCCGACGACTGGCGCGGGGTGCTGCACCAGATGCTCCGCGACGGCTGCTGCGGCGGCGCGGAGGGCGGGGTGTAGCGGGCCGCCCGGTCAGGGCCGGTCGTACCAGGAGAACGCCGCGATCCGCCAGCCCTCCGCGGTGCGTACGAACTGGATGGTCTTGGTGCCGCCGCCCTCGAACGGTTCGCCGTCCAGCACCCCCGACTTGCGGTACTCGCCGAACCTCGAGGCGATGTCGCCCGAGATGTCGGTGCGTTCGGAGGTCTCCCACTCGGAGAACTCCACCAGCCGGCCCCCGGCCGGCAGTTCCCGGCGCGGTTCGATGAACTCCTCGACGGTGTAGACCGTGAACCGCGGGCCGGTCATGACGATCACCGCGCCGGGCAGGGCGAGCCTGCGGATCCGGGCCACGTCGGCGGCCTTGCCGCCCCGGTTGTCGAACGAGCCGAAGAACTCGGCGGTCACCCCGTCGATCTCGGCCTTGGACATGGACGCGACACTATGTGGCCGGGTCGCCGTCCGCAATCGCCCGGGGAGCAGGTCTGGGCGGCGGCGCCGTCAGGGAGCGGCAACGGCCCGCAGGGTCGGCCGAAGCGCACCGGGATGCCGGTGCTGCCGACGGGCCGCCCACGTGCCGCCGGACGGTCAGGCCGCCAGTGCGCCCGGGCCGGCCGGGGTGGTCAGAGGGTGATCCAGTAGCGCCGCTTCGGTCCGATCAGGGTCTCGCGCACGTCCTCCAGCACGCCGCCGCCGCGCTCGATGGTGCGGACGGACCCTTCGTTGCCCGGGTCGCAGGTCAGCAGGACGCGGTCCATTCCCAGGACGCGCGCCTCGTGGAGGACCGCGGACAGGGCCCAGGTGGCGAGGCCCCGCCTGCGGGCCGAGGGCCGGATGCTGTAGCCGATGTGGCCGCCGGCGTCGAGGAGGAAGCCGTTGAGGTAGTGGCGCAGGTCTATGGCGCCCAGGTAGGTGTCGCCCTCGGCGATCCACCAGTACGTCGCGTGGACGCGGCCGTGGTCGACCGGCACCGAGCGGTCCGCGTACCCGCGCAGCTTCTGCGTCCAGGCGGCGAAGCCCTCGGGGCTGTCGACGTCGTCGTCGGAGCCGAGCCCCGCGCCGTCCATGTGGGCGTCGGGCCCCCATTCCTCCTGCGCGGCGGTCCAGGATCGGTGCAGGCGGGGGGTGGGGGCGATGAGCTCGGGCATACCTCGGACCCTAACAGTCGGATCATCCGACCCGGTCAGCCGCTTTTCGGCTCGGACGGCTTGTGACCGGGGTAGACGTTGCCGGGGGTCACAATGCTGGTGATCGCCTCGCCGAAGAGCGTGCTGGGTTCCTGGCCGTCGTGCAGGATGTCGGTGTTGAGGATGACGACCATGGTCGCCTGCGCCTGCGGGAGGTAGACGCCGAGGCTCTCGTAGCCCGGGAGCGACCCGTTGTGGCCGATCCAGCCCTGGACGTTGAAGAGGCCCAGGCCGTAGCCGGCGCCGGGGATGCCGACCGACGTGGTCTTCAGGCGCTGGGCCTGTGTCGCGGGCGTCAGCAGCGTGCCGGTGGCGAGGGTGCGCGCCCAGCTGCGCAGGTTCTGCAGGTCGGAGATCATCGCCCCGGCCGCCCAGGCCCAGGACGGGTCCCAGTCGGTCGCCACCTCGACCTTGCCGGTGGCGGTCTGGTCGGTGTAGCCCTGCGCGTGCGGCTGGGGGAACTCGGCGCCGGTCGGGAAGAAGGTGCGGCCCAGGCCCGCCGGTTCCACGACGTTCTTGTCGATGACCTCGGCGAGCGGCCGGCCGGTGATTTTCTCGATCACCAGGCCGAGCAGGACCAGGTTGGTGTTGGAGTACTGGAACTCCGCGTTCGGCGCGAACTGCACCGGGTGTTTGAAGGAGTAGTCGAGCAACTCCTGCGGGGTGAAACGGCGGTCGGGGTCGGTGGTGAACGCCTTGTCGAAGTCCGGGTCCTCGCTGTAGTTGAACAGCCCGCTGCGCATGCCGGCCAGTTCGCGCAGGGTGATGCGGTCGCCGTTCGGCACGCCGGAGATGTAGTCGCCGATCGGGTCGTCGAGGCCGGCCTTGCCCTGGTCGACCAGCTGGAGGAGGGCGGTGACCGTGAACGTCTTGGTCTGGCTGCCGATGCGCGTGTTGAAGTCGGTCCGCATGGGCGCGCCGGTCGCCTTGTCGGCGACGCCGAAGGCCTTCACGTAGCTTCCCTTGCCGGGTGCCCACAGCCCCACGATCACGCCCGGGACCTGGGCCTCGCGCATGACCTGTCGGACGGCGGCGTCGAGTTGGAGCGCGACGGCCGGGGTGAGCTGCTTGAACTCCCCGGCCGTGTCCGGGGAGGGGGTGGCGGTAACGGACGGTCCGGGAGTGGGGGCGCCGTACGCGGTGGCCGTGACGGCCCCGGTGAGGAGCAGGCCCGCCGCGGCGGTGGCCGCGCAGGCCCGGCGAAGCCGTGCGTGCGTCGTTTTCACCAATGCCTCCTTCGGTACGAGGACCAGGGCAAGGCATGCACGGTCAGCCTAGGCCCGTACCGGCGGGGCCGCGAGGCGAGCCGTCGCCCGGCGTCAGGGACCTGGCGCGGGCGATGACCAGGGCGACGTCGTCGTGGTCGTCGGGGCGGCGCAGGGAGTCCAGGAGCCGGTCGCAGGTCTCCTCCAGCGGGCGGCCGGTGTCGGCGAGCAGGTCCAGGAGGAGGTCGAGCCGTTCGTCGATGGGCTGGTCCCGGGTCTCCACCAAGCCGTCGGTGTAGAGCACCAGTTGGTCTCCCGGCGCCATGGCGACGGTGGTGGCCTCGAAGGGGATGCCGCCCACGCCCAGCGGTGCGCCGGTGGGCAGGTCGAGCAGCCGGGGTGCGTGGCCGGAGCGGATGAGCACGGGAGGGAGGTGGCCGGCGACGGCGATGCGGCACTGTGCCCGGTGCGGGTCGTGGACGACGTAGACGCAGGTGGCGATGGTCTCCTCGAGGGCGGCCGTGGTGCGGTCCAGTTGCTGGAGCACCTGGGGCGGGTCCAGGGCGAGTTCGGCGAGGGTGCGGGTCGCGGTGCGCAACTGTCCCATGCTGGCGGCGGCGTTGATGCCGCTGCCCATGACGTCCCCGATGACGAGGACGGTGGTGTCGTCCGGTCCGGCGATGGCGTCGAACCAGTCGCCGCCGATCTCGCTGCTGGCGGCGGCGGGCCGGTAGCGCGAGGCGACCTCCAGGCCGGGGGTGGTCGGCGGGTGGTGGGGCAGGAGGTGGTGCTGGAGCGCGAGGGCGGTGTGGTGGGCGTTGCGGTACCAGCGGGCGTTGTCGATGCACACGGCGGCCCGTGCGGCCAGTTCGCCGGCCAGCACGATGTCGTCGTCGTTGAAGGGCAGCGGGTTGCGGGTGCGTTTGAGGTCGAGGGCGCCGAGGACCTCGCCGCGCGCGATCAGCGGCACGGCCAGGTAGGAGCGCAGGCCCGCGCGGGTCAGCAGGGAGGCGGCGTTGCTGTCACGGGCGATCCGGGAGATGTCCCGGGCCTGGACGTGCGCGACGAGCACGGGATGGCCGGTCGTCACGGACTGGGTGACCAGCCGGTCCGCGGCGTAGCGGGCGATGTCCCCCGGCGGGTCGGCGGCGCGGACGGCCTCGCTCGGGTAGGCGGCCGCGACGGCGAGGGCGCGGAACACCGCGGGCTCGTGGGCCGAGGACCTCAGGGTGGGCCGGCCTTCCAGGACCGAGTCGAGGATGTCGACGGCGGCGATGTCCGCGAGCTCCGGCACGACGACGTCGGCGAGCTCGCGCGCGGTCTGGTCCAGGTCCAGGGTGGTGCCGATACGGACGGTGGCGTCAGCGATCAGGGCGAGGCGGCGGCGGCTGCGGGCGATCTCCAGGGCCGCCTGGTGACTCTGGGTGACGTCCACCACGGAGGTGGCCAGGCCCAGGACCCGGCCGGTGGCGTCCTCCAGCCGGTAGTAGGACACCGACCAGGCGTGTTCGGCGCGGTGCCCGCCGTGGGTGCGGCCGGCCGTGAACTGCTCCAGCAGCGGCGTGCCGGTGGCCAGGACCTGGCGCATCGCCGATTCGGCGGCCTCCGTGTCGTCGAGGAAGGACAGCGCCTCCCGAACCCCCCGGCCGATGTGCTCGGAGGCGGGCAGCCCGTTGATCCGCTCCAGCGTGGGGTTGACCAGGACGTAGCGCAGCTCGGTGTCCAGGACCGCGAGCCCGATCGGGGACTGGGCCACCAGGCGGGCGGACAGGGCGAGGTCCCGCTCCAGCTGCCGCAGCGTGGTGCGGTCGGTGGCGATGCCCAGGGCGTACAGGTCGCCGCGTTCGTCGAGCAGCCGCATGTTGCGGAACTCCACGAGGCGTGTGCTGCCGTCCTTGTGCCGCACCGGGAAGGCGCCCGCCCAGTCGCCGGCACCGCCCATGACCCGGGCGAACAGCTCCGACACCAGGCCCACGTGCTGGGGGGCGGCGAGCAGCCGGGCGGCGGGCTGGCCCAGGGCCTCGGCCGCCGTCCAGCCGAACAGCTGCTCGGCCTGCGGGCTCCACAGGGCTACCCGGCCTTCGGCGTCGAGGACGACGGCCGCGACGTTCAGGACGTCGAGCAGCCCGCTCGGCGGGGCGAGTCCGGCCGCGGCGGGCCGCCTCCCGTTGGCCCCCGACCCGTCGATCGCACCCATCGGCGATGCTCCCTTCCGGCACCGTCGGCCCGGCGGCCACCCGCCCCGGGCCGCTCCTCCCCCGTTCGGGGTGGTCCGGGCCGGTCCAGGGCGCACGGTTACCTCTCATCGTGCCCCCGAAAGCGCCGGGAAGCGTCCCGAGCGGCCGTGACCGGGCCCCGCCACGACCGCGTAGGCTCGGCGGATGGCGAAATACTTCGACGTGCACCCCGAGAACCCCCAGCGGCGCACCATCGACAACGTGGTCGACATGATCCGCTCCGGCAAGCTCGTCGCGTACCCGACCGACTCCTGCTTCGCGCTGGGATGCCAGTTGGGCAACCGGGACGGCATCAACAGGATCCGGTCGATCCGCAACCTCGACGACCGCCACCACTTCACCCTGGTGTGCCAGAACTTCGCCCAGCTGGGGCAGTTCGTGCAGATCGACAACAACGTGTTCCGCGCCATCAAGGCGGCCACGCCCGGCAGCTACACGTTCATCCTCCCGGCGACCTCGGAGGTGCCGCGCCAGCTGCTGCACCCGAAGAAGAAGACCGTGGGCGTCCGGATCCCCGACCACGTGGTCACCCAGGCCCTGCTCGCGGAGCTGGGCGAGCCGCTGCTGTCCAGCACGCTTCTGCTGCCGGACGAGGCGGAGCCGATGACGCAGGGCTGGGAGATCAAGGAGCGGCTCGACCACGAGGTGGACGCCGTACTGGACTCGGGTGACTGCGGCACCGAGCCCACCACGGTGATCGACTTCTCGGGTGGTGACGTGGAGATCGTGCGCCGGGGGGCCGGAGACACCTCACGGTTCGAGTAGGCCGCTCACGGGTCGCAGGTCACGGGTCGGTGCTCACGGGTCGCTCCTCACGTCCGCGTAGCGGCCCAGGTACCGGAAGGCGCCCGCCTCGGCCCGGTAGAGGTGGCCGAGGGCGTCTCCGGTCAGGGCGCGCGTCCCGGTGTCGAAGGCGACCGCCTTGGCGAGGCCCTGGTACGTCGTGCGGAAGATCCGGCGGGAAAGACCCGCCCGGTCCCGGCCCTCCCCCTCCAGCCCGGCCAGGGCGGTGGCCAGCAGCCCCACCGCGTCGTACGCCTCGGTGGCCCACCGGGCGGGCGGTTCGCCGTACGCGCTCCGGTGGGCCGCGACGAACTCGGCGGCCGGGGGCGTGGCCAGGGGGTCGGTGTACAGGGCGCTGAAAACCCAGCCCTCGGCCGCCTGGCCGGCCGAGGTGAGGAAGGCCGGTTCCATGGCCTGCTGGAGGCCCACGCGCGGGCCCCGGAAGCCGGCGTCGGTCAGCGCGCGGGCCAGCTCGGCCGCGCGCTGGGGTGAGGTACCGGCGTACACGACCGCCTCGGCGCGGGCCTCGGTCAGCGCGCGTACGGTGCCCGCGAAGTCGGAGCCCCCCTCGGGGGCGCGGTGGACGCTCACCGTGCCCTGCGCCGGGGGGCTCTGCTGGAGCACCCTGGTGACCTGCCACGCCGTCGATCCGTCGGCCGCGTCCTCCACGACCGCCGTGCGGCGCGAGATCCGCACCTGGGACAGGTAGTGCAGGACCGGCAGGCCGAGGCCCTCGTCGGACGGGCGGGTGGCGCACGCCGTGCGCCACAGCGTCTGGGTGTTCTCCGGACTGTTCACCGACACCAGCACCAGGGCGAGGTCCGCGGCGAGGCAGGCCCCGGCCAGCTCCGGTACGGCCGCGTCCCAGGTGGGGCCGACGAGGGCGAGCACGGCCGGGTCGGCGACCAGCTCCTTGGCGGCCGGGGCGGCGCGCTGCATGTCGCCGCCGTCGTCGGCGACCCGCAGGGCCAGCCGGAAGGGGGCGTCGGCCCGGGCGTTGTGCCGGTCCGCGGCCAGCCGCATGCCCCGCTCGTGTGCCCGGCCGGTCGCCCGGCCGGGTCCGGTCAGGTCGGCCTGCAGGCCGAGGGTGAGGACGGGGACGGGGAGGTCCCGGTCGGCGTCGGCGGGCGGTGCGCCGCGGCCGCCCGGCCCCCGGGCGGTGAACCAGGCGATCGGCGCGGCGGCGGCGACCAGGGCTCCGCCGGCCGCGAGCAGGCGCCTGCGGGTGAACTGCCGGGCGGGCGCCGGGGCGTCGATCCGGGTGGGTTCGGGCGCGGGCAGGTCCAGGGCCCGGGTGGAGCGTTCGGCGATGATCCGGGGCAGCGGGGCGGGCAGCCAGTCCGCGGCCGCCGCTGAGCCCGCACCGCCCGGGTCGGGTCCGAGGAGTGCGGTGAGCTCGCCGAGCGTCGGCCGGTCCGCCGGCTCCTTCAGCAGGCAGCCGCCGACGGCCTCCCGCAACTCCTCCGGCAGCGAGCCGAGGTGCGGCTCCTCGTGGACGGTGCGGAAGACCACCGCGGCCGCGTGCCCGCCGCCGAACGGGCCGGTCCCGGTCGCCGCGTACGCGAGCACGCAGCCGAGGGAGAACACGTCGCCGGCCGGTCCCGCGACCGGACCGCCCGCGCGGGCCAGCTCGGGGGCCAGGTAGCCCGGGGTGCCGACGACGGCGTCCACGGCCGTGAGCGTGGTCGCGCCGGCCACCCGCGCGATCCCGAAGTCGATCAGGCGGGGCCCGTCGGGGGCCAGTAGGACGTTGCCCGGCTTGACGTCGCGGTGGATCAGCCCGGCCGTGTGCACCTCGGCCAGGGCCTCGGCGAGGCGCGTGCCGAGGATCCGCACGGTCCGGACGGGCAGCGGCCCGTACCCGCCCACCGCCTCGGCCAGCGAGGGGCCGGGGACGAACGGGGTGGCCAGCCACGGTTCGCGGGCCTCGGGGTCGGCGGCGATCACCGGCACGACCCAGCGCCCGGTCAGCCCGCCGGCGGCCTGCGCCTCACGGCGGAACCGGGCCCGGAAGGCGGGGTCCGCGGCGTGGTCGGCGCGGATCACCTTGACGGCGACGAGGACGCCCTCGGGGGAACGGCCCAGGTAGACGGTGCCCATGCCGCCCGAGCCGAGGCGGCCCAGCAGCCGGTTCCCGCCGATCGCGGCCGGATCGGCGGGCAGGAGGGGGCGCATCGGCCGCTATCCCGCAGGGGGTTCGGCGGCCGGGCCCACGTAGCGGATCCGGCCGCCTTCCACCCGGTGGAGGAAGTAGGTGTTGCCCTTCACCGTCCGGTCCTCGCCGAAGGCGTACTCCTTGGTCAGGCCGCGGAAGGTGCCCTGCGCCAGGGAGGTCAGCAGTTCGGCGCGGGCCGGGCGGCTCCCGCCGCGGGCCGCCGTGACGAGCCGGTCGATGACCAGGCCGGCCGCGTCGTAGGCCTCCGCCGTCCACACGTCGGGCGCCGTGCCGTAGGCGGCCTTGTGCGCGCGGGCCAACTCGGCCGTCTCGGGGGCTTCGGGGCCGGTGTACGGGGCGACGAACTGCCAGCCCTCGGCGGCCGGGCCCGCCGCGGCGAGGAACTCCGGGCCCATGCTGGCGTAGTCGGCGGCCCGGTGCCCCCGGTACCCGGTGGCCGCCAGCAGGGTGGCGGTCCTGGCCGCGCCCTGCGGGGTGCCGGAGTAGAAGAAGGCGTCGACGCCGTGCGCGAGCATGTCGGTGACGACCGGGGAGAGGTCCTGGGTACCGCGCGGGACGACCCGCGGGTAGACGGTGGCTCCGGGAACGTAGCCGGCGATGGTGCGGCTGGCGTGCAGGATCGCCTGCCAGCCTTCTCCGTCACCGTCCCGGTCGCACAGGACGCCCAGCCTGCTCACCCCCTGCTGGCGGGCCAGCGCCGTGTTGAGGGCCGAGCCCTGGATGAAGGAGATGGGGCTGACCTGGAAGAAGCTGCGCCGGTCGGCGACGCTGAAGGCGCTCGCCAGGGCCGAGACCGTGAGCAGGGGCAGGGCCGCCTCCCCGTACAGCTCCAGGCAGGGCGTGACCGTGGCGTTGCCGGTCGGGCCGATCACGGCGAGCACGTCCGCGTTCGAGATCAGGCTGGTGGCGGCGGCCGGGGCGCGGTCCGCCGCGCCCGCGTCGTCGGCGGTGGCGACGGTGAGCGTGAAGGGTTTGTCCTTGCGGGAGTTGAAGGCGTCGACGGCGAGACGCACCCCGCGCTCCTGTGCGAGTCCGGCGGCCTTCTGCGGGCCGGAGAGGTCGGCCTGTACGCCGATCACCCACGGCCGGGGAGCGGCCGCCGGTGTGCCTTCGGGGTCGTCGTCCTCGTGCAGGGCCAGCCAGGTGGCGGTGCCCCCGCCGATCGCGAGTACGGCGCCGGCGGCGAAGCCGAGGAAACGCCTGCGGGACGGCGCCGGGCCGGTGCTGCCGGGTGCCGGGGCGGCCTTCGGGTCGGCGGCGGTCTCCTCGATGCCGGGCAGGGCGAGCAGGGCGGCGGCCCGTTCGGCGATGGTGGCGACGACCGGGTCGGGCAGCCAGTCGGTGCCCTCGCCCGGGGTGTCCTCGGTGAGGGCCTCGTCGAGCCCGGCCGCGGTGGGGCGGACGTCGGGGTGCTTGGCGAGGCAGGTCCGCAGCAGGCCGGTCAGTTCGGGGTCGGCGAGGAGTTCCGGGCCGAGGTCGGGCTCGTCGTGGACGGTGCGGTAGAGCACGGCCTCCGCGGTGCCGGCGTCGAAGGGCAGCCGGCCGGTGGCGGCGTACGCGAGGAGGCAGCCGAGGGAGAAGATGTCGCCGGACGGTTCGGCGGGGCGGCCCTCGGCCTGCTCGGGCGGGATGAAGCCGGGTGTGCCGAGTACGGCGTCGGCGGAGGTCAGAGCGGTGTGCTCACCGCCGCGGGCGATGCCGAAGTCGATGAGCCGGGGCCGGTCCATGCCGAGGAGTACGTTGCCGGGTTTGACGTCGCGGTGGACGAGGCCCTGCGCGTGCATTACCTGAAGGGCTTTGGCCAAGGCCTTGCCGAGGATCCGTACGGCGCGCAGCGGGAGCGGCCCGTGGGCGGAGACGGCCTCGGCCAGGGAGGGTCCCGCGACGAAGGCGGTGGCCAGCCACGGTTCGCGGGCGTCGGGGTCGGCGCCGGTGATCCGTACGGCCCACGGGGTGTCGACCTCGGCGGCGATCTCGGCCTCGCGGCGGAAGCGGGCCCGGAAGTCGGCCTCTTCGGCGTATTCAGCACGGATGACCTTGACGGCGGCGAGCGCACCGTCGTCGGTGCGGCCGAGGTAGACGACGCCCATGCCGCCGGCGCCGAGCCGTCCGAGGAGGCGGTGGCCGCCGATCCGGGACGGGTCCGAGGGGTGCAGCTGCTCCATCAGCCGGCCGCCTTTCCGAGGGCCTGCTTGGCCTGCGCGATCATGCGGCTGTTGCCCTGCACGACGAGCTGGGTGAGGGTCTCCTGCTTGAAGCCCTCGGCGCCCTTGCCGGCGATGGCCACGGTGACGGGGCCGAACTGCGCCTGGTACCAGAAGTAGCGCTGGGGTTCGCCCCCCTGTGCGCTGACGTACGTGCCGAACTCGCTGAAGGCGTCCTCGCTCCAGTTGTTCATCTGTTCGCCCTGGTGGTTCGCGGTGCCCAGCAGCCCCTTGATGTCCTCGCCCTCGCGCAGCTTCTGGTCGGGGCAGCGCACGACCTCCTCCATGGCGCGGGCGGTCTCCCAGCCCGATTCCGCGCGGTTGTGGTGGACGGTCACCGTGGCGTTGATCTGAACGCGGCCGTGGCCGCTCCCGGCCGGGATCTGGAAGTAGCGGGTGTTGGTGGCGAGTACGTCCCGCGGCAGGTCGGCGGTCTGCCACACGCACTGCTCGTCGAGGACGGGCCAACGGTCCGGCCGGCTCTCGAACGGGGTGCGGCGCACGACGTCCGGGCCGAAGGCGTCCTCGGTGATGACGATCCGGTCGAGCAGCGCGCGTGCCTCGGCGGCCGTCTTCGGCTGCTTGGACTCGTCCAGCTCCGGTACGAGGGAGAGGGGCGAGGCCCCTGGTGAGGGCTGGGCGGTGGACGGCGGCGGTGCGGGTGAGGTGGGTGATGCCGGTGACGCGGCCGGGGCGCGGCTCGTCGCCCCGCCTCCGGCCGTTCCGTCGGCCGTGCACCCGGCCATGACCATGAAGAACAAGCCTGTCGCCGCGCAGCCGCAGGCGCGCAGCGCGACATCACGTCGTGTCACGTTTCCCCCCACGGCACGGATCGTACCCCGCCGTGGGCGTGCGCAACTGTCTTATGCACAAGCGTTGTTGGCGCATGGCATGCGGCTCAGGACTGCCCCTGGGACAAGCGGTCCATGGTCCAGGCGGATTCGTGGCGGGTGAATCCGATGTGCGGGTAGTAGTCGACCGCGGCGGGTGCGGAGAGCAGGACCACCTTCGCCTCGGGGACCGCTTCCCGGGTGACCCGGATGAGGTCGCGGCCCACGCCCCTGCCCTGGTGGGCGACGTCGACGGCCAGGTCGGCGAGGTAGGTCGAGTAGGCGCCGTCGGTGATCGAGCGGGCGATGCCGATGAGGTGGCCGTCCTCGTCGCGGGCGACGACGACCAGGTTGGCTCCGGCCAGCATGCGGGCGAACCGCTCGACGTCGTGCACGGGGCGCCGCTCGGCGAGGGTGGAGGCGCGGTAGACGCCGAGCACCTCCTCGACATCGAGGTCGGCGCCGATGACCCGCTCACACTTCCACATACTGGTGCAACTCCCTGCACGGCTCTTCGAGTCGGTGCCCCGGACACGTGCCACCGCCCGGCGGACCCACCCTCTCACGTAATGGCTGAAAATGCATTTGGATTATTACACGTCGGGGTGGGTGAAATACAAACCGGTGGACCGGTATGTATGGTCCGGGAGGCGGGCATGCTGCAAGGGCTCGCGTTCTCGGGAAGGAGCGATGTGCTCACTCAGGTTCTCGACCGGATCCGACGGCTCCTCGGACGCCCCTCTTCCTCTTCCTCTACCTCCACCTCCGCTCCCGAACGTGACGGCGCCGGCCCGGCGAACGCCCGGACCCCGGTCTTCACGGCGGACTTCGGCTCGACCCGCCAGTGGGTCGCCGGCCGTTCCTGGGCCTATCCGAACGGCGGCCCGACCAACCCCGGCGACAACAAGCTCGACCACCTCGTCCATGACCCTTCCTACAGCCGCAGCGGCACCTTCCGGGCCGTCCGCCGCCCCGACGGCAACTGGAACACGGGCCTGTTGACCACCGAGGGCAGCGACGAAGGGTTCATGGTGCGGACCGGGGACGTGCTGGAGTCCCGCGTACGGCTTCCCTCCGAGCTCGGGGCCTGGCCCGCGATCTGGACCTGGCTGGACGGCGGCAACGAGATCGACGTCTTCGAGTACCACCCGGACAACCCCGACCTCCTCGAACTGTCCAACCACGTCAAGGGCGGCTCCCGTTACCACCGCGACGCGGCGGTCGGACCCGGTCGCTGGGTGGACCTCAAGGTCGAGTTCGGGTCCCGCTCGGTCGTGTGGTGGGTCAACGGCACGCAGGTCTTCGCCGACCGGCGCGGGGTGGGCCGCCGCTGGCGCGCGTACCTCATCGTCAACCTCTCGGTCTGCGCGGGCCGCTACCACCCCGCGCCCGACCGGGACGTGTCCGAGATGTCCTTCGAGGTGGCCTACCTCCGCGTGATCCGCCCGTAGGGGTGGCGCTGGGCCGTCGGCGGGGGGCGGCAGCGTGGGGACCGGTGTGCCCGCCGGGGGCGGCCGTCCCTCGGGGCCACCGTCGTGCTCGGCTGCCGGGACCCCGCCGGGGCCGAGGCCGCCCCGGCATCGCTCCGTACGCGGGGTCCCGGGCGCGCGGGTCCGGGCCGTACGGCTGGACCTCGCCGCCCTCGCCCCGCTCGACGCGGCGGACGCGGGCGTTCGGCCTGCGGGGCGAGCAGCGGCGCGAACCGGTGTGGGACCACGTCGCCGCCCCCACGTCGCGGCGCGGCTGTGGGACACGAGCCGCGGCCTGACCGCGACCTAGTCGGTCACGGCGGTCGCGCAGCTCTCGTGACCCCAGCGGCTGCCGTTCTTGGCGATCATGTCGCCGACGGCGTACGGCTTCCCGCAGGGGCAGCTGCCGGGGAACTTCGCCTTGATGGCCCGGCTCCCCCGGCCCGTCGCGGAGCCGGCGGCCGATCGCTTCTTCGCCGTCCCGGACTTGCTCCGCGCGGGTGCGGCGGGCGCCGGTACGGGCATGTCCGCGTTCCCGAGGGCCGTGCCCGCGGCCTCCTGCCGCAGGGCCGCGTCGCTGGCGGCCTGGTCGGCGATCGCGTTCAGGTGGTCGCCGTCCTCGCGGTGCGCGGGAACGTACTGGAAGGTCACGTCGCGGTCGGCCAGCAGCCGGTCGATCTCCTCGACGAGTTCGCGGTTGGCGACGGGCTGGCCGGACGAGGTCTTCCATCCGTTGCGCTTCCAGCCGGGCAGCCACTGCGTGACGGCCTTCATCGCGTACTGCGAATCCATCCGCACCTCGACGGCCGTACCGGGCGCCAGTGCCTCCAGCAGCCGCTGGAGCGCGGTGAGTTCTCCGATGTTGTTGGTGGCCCGCCCCAGGGGACCGGCCTCCCAGCGCTCCGGGCGTCCTTCGGCGTCGGCGATGACCCATCCCCAGCCGGCGGGCCCGGGGTTACCCTTCGCCGCTCCGTCACAGGCGGCAATGATGCGATCAGACATCCCCCGATCATGCCTCATCCCCGGGGCTGCGCGGTCCCCGGACCGTCCTCGGCGAGCAGCCCGCACTTGTCGAAGTTCATGCATCCGCAGGCGAGGCAGTCCGCGACGGCGTCGCGCAGCATCTGCGTCTGCCGGATGAACCGGTCCAGCTCGGGGAGCTTGCTCTCGGCGAGGGCGCGCCACTGCCGGGTGGTGCCGCGGTCCCCGTCGGTGTCCAGCAGGGCTCGGATCTCGGCCAGGGTGAAGCCGGCCCGCTGCGCCATCTTGATCAGGGCGATCCGGCGCAGGGTGGCGACCGGGTAGACCCGTCGGCCCGCCGTCCGCTCGGCGGACGGCAACAGCCCGACGCTCTCGTAGTAGCGCAGAGCCGAGGGCCGCATACCGACCCGTCGCGCGAGCTCTCCTATCCCGAGCTGTCGCACCGACCGCTCCCCCTTGACCTCAAGTGCGCTTGAACCAGGAGTCTGACCTGGTGACTCCCGCACAGACAACTCGCCTCCTGCCGCAGGCCTACCGTCCGCTCTTCGCCCACACCGGCTTCAGACGCCTGCTGCCGGCCCTGGCGGCCTCCGATCTCGGTGACGGGATGAGCGTGGTGGCGGTGGCCTGGTTGGCCATCGAGATCGCGCCTCCCGGTCGTTCGGGCCTGCTCCTGGGGGCCGCGCTCGCCGCGTACGCACTTCCCGGCGCCCTGGGCGCGCTGCTGTTCGGGCGCCTGCTGCGCCGCCTTCCCGCGGCGCGGCTGCTCGCGGCCGACAGCCGGATCCGCGCGGTCCTCCTCGGCTGCGTACCCCTGGCCTGGGCCGCCGGGTTGCTGCACCCCGTGCTGTACGTGGCCCTGCTCGCGGGTTCGTCCGTACTGCACGCATGGGGCAACGCGGGGCGGTATTCGCTGGTCGCGCAGATGCTCCCGCCGGACCAGCGGCTGGCCGCCAACGCCCTCCTGTCGTCGAGCGTCGCGGCCTCGATCGTCGTCGGGCCGGCCCTGGCCGGGTTCCTGGCCGCGGGGGTGAGCCCCGCCTGGCTGATCGGCCTCGACGCGTTGTCCTTCGCCGTGCTCGCCGTGCAGGTGGGCAGGGTCCGGGCCCCGGGCGGTGAGCCGAAGACGGAACCGAAGACGGAGTGGGAGTCGGAGGCGGAGGCAGATGCGGAGGCAGGGCCGCAGGCGGGTGCCGGCGCCGACCGACCGTCCGCCGGCCTGCGGTTGTTGCGGAAGCAGCCCGAACTCCTCGGCGTCCTGGCCCTGACCTGGTTCTTCAACTTCCTGTACGGGCCGGCGGAGGTCGCGCTGCCGTTGCACGTCACCGACGACCTGCATGCCGGGGCGGCTCTTCTCGGGCTGTACTGGGCGCTGTTCGGCGCGGGCGCCGTGCTGGGCGGGCTGGCCGCCGGCGCGCTGCGGAGGTTCCCGCTCTGGCCGGTGACGCTGGGGATCGTCGCGGGCTGGGGGTTCGCTCTCGTGCCCTTCGGCCTGGGCGCGTCCGCACCCGTCACGCTGGCCTGTTTCACCCTGGGCGGCCTGATCTACGGCCCGTTCACGGCGCTGTCGTACACCCTGTTCCAGGAACGCACCCCGGCCGCCTGGCTGACGACCGTCCTCGCGGCCCGTAGCGCGGCACTCCTGACCGCCGGGCCGGTGGGCACGGCGCTCGGCGGGCCCCTGACCGCGCTGATGGGCCCCCGGGGGGTGCTGGCGGCGTCGGGGATCGCGACGGTCGCACTCGCCGCCGTCGGGGCGGCGGTCCGGCTCCGGAGCACGCGCCGGCCGGCGTCCCGGCCCGTGCGCGGATGAGGGCCGTGCGGCGGTGCCGCACGGCCCTCATCGTCCACTCCCCCGGTTCACACCGGAGGAGGAAACGGTTCTCCGGAGCCCGGGCCACAGCCCGGGCCGGCCGTGGATCAGGCGGGGGTGATGTTCTCCGCCTGCGGGCCCTTCTGGCCCTGCGTGATGTCGAAGGTCACGGCCTGACCCTCCTGGAGCTCACGGTAGCCCGAGGCGTTGATCGCCGAGTAGTGGGCGAAGACGTCCGGGCCGCCACCGTCCTGGGCGATGAAGCCGAAGCCCTTTTCAGAGTTGAACCACTTCACGGTTCCCGTAGCCATGTTCATGCCTTCCCGTTGACGTACGTCCTCCACACGGCGTGGAGGACGGAGGTGATCGCCCTGGTCCTACGGCACAACACAGCAAAACTGCCCACACCAGAAGGCGCGGGCAAGGCACTCGGAACCACGACAGCTACCGGAGAAGGTACACGCCTGCACGCACTGTCACCAGGGGGAATGATCACGCCTGCGCGGCGGGATTTCGCCCTTGTACGGACTTGCCGGGCGTCGCCGCCGGAAAATTCGTCGAAGGGCGTCCCCCGGATGCCGTAGGGTGAGGTCCACCGACGCGGGGTGGAGCAGCTCGGTAGCTCGCTGGGCTCATAACCCAGAGGTCGCAGGTTCAAATCCTGTCCCCGCTACTGCACGGAAGGGCCCGGATCCTTGTGGATCCGGGCCCTTCCGCCGTTTCCGGGCAGCTGCGGAGCCGCGGCCGCAACAGACCCCGCATTTCCCGCGGGTCCGGATCCGGATCCGCCTCACCCGCCAGGCCCTGTCCGGCCTCCTGGCGCCGCCGCCCCCGGGACGGCCGACGCGACAATGAGCCGGCCGCACGCCGTGTGACCGCAGTCACAAGAAGAACCCGTCGTCCGATGTCGACCGGATGCGGTGCGCCGGGCGTATGCCCGATGAGAGGGACACATGGATCCGGGAGCGATTTTTGACCGTCGAGGAGTTCGAAGCGTTCTACGCACAAGCGGCGGGAAGGCTCACAGGACAGCTGTACGTGATGCTCGGTGATCATCACGAGGCACAGGACGTGGTACAGGAGGCCTTCGTCCGGGGATGGGGTCGCCGGCGCCAGCTGGACCGCGACGGCCGCCCGGAAGCGTGGATCCGTACCGTCGCGTGGCGGCTCGCGGTCAGCCGCTGGCGGGTGCGCCGGCGCAGCGCCGAGGCGTGGCGGCGCACCGCTCCCGAGCCGCACGCGGAGGGGCCCGGGCCCGAGGCGGTGGCCCTCGTCGAGGCGCTGCGGCAGCTTCCCCTGAAGCAGCGCCGCACGATGGCGCTGCACTACCTGTGCGACCTGACCGTCGAACAGATCGCCGCCGAGACCTCGCTGTCCGCGAGCACGGTCAAGACGCACCTCTCCCGCGGCCGCGCCGCCCTCTCACGTCATCTGCAGGATCCGCGCACCGAGGAGGCTCCCGATGCCTGAGTCCCACGACCCCCTGCGGTCGGCCTTCCGCGCCGCGGCCTCCGCCGGGCAGTCCGCGACCTCGCTCCCGCCCGTCTCCGCCATCGAACACCGCGGTGAACTGGTGCGGCGGCGCCGGATCGCGGGCATCGCCGCCGCCTGCTGTCTGCTCCTGGGCGGATCCGGCGCGGCGCTGGCAGCGCTCCTCCCGCAGGACTCCGGCCGGCCGACGCTCCCGGCGACCACTCCCTCTCCGGTCGCCCCGTCCGACCTGCCGACCTCCGTCCCGGCGTCCCCTCCCCCCTCGGCGCAGAGCACCACGGCAGGGCAGAGCACGACGACTGCGCCGAGCCCGCCGCCGTCCGCGACCGCGGGCGCGGGTAGCCCCGACCCCACCTGGACGATGAGCGCCCGCCCGCCCCAGGGGTCGACGTACCCCGGCGCCCCCACCACCGCGCAGCCGCCGCCGTAGCGGCGTCCCGCCGGCCCTGCCCGCCCCGCTGCCCTTCGCCTTCACCCCGCCCCACACCGCCGCCTGCGGACACCGGCTCGGACTCCCCGGGCCGGCGGTTCCGCACACCCTCAGACGGCCCAGGAGATCCCTTATGTCCCTATCAGCCCCGACTCGGCCGTCCGAGACCCCCGGCCGGCGGCCGGCACCCGCGGGCCGTCCCGCCATCCCTCGTCCCCGCCGCGCGCTCCCCGCCCTGCGGTGGCTCGGGAGGGCCGACCGGGAGGTGCTGTGGCTCTACCTGGTGACCCGCGCCGGTATCTGGGCCACCGCGGGCGCCGTCGGCCGGCTGTTCCCCTCCGACGGCGAGAGCCACCGGCCCCTGTCGCTGCTCGCGCCCTGGCAGCGATGGGACTGGTCGTTCTACTTCCACATAGCCAAGGACGGCTACTTCCCCGGCGGGGCGGGACCCTGGACGGTCGGCTGGGACAACCGGGAGGCCTTCCTCCCCGGCTTCCCCCTCGCCCTGCGCGCCGTGCACACGGTCGTCCCCTCCTGGGCCGCGTCCGGAGCACTGATCTCCTTCGCCGCGGGGGGCGTCGCCGTCCTGGCGCTCGCCCGCCTGGCCCGCGGCCTGCCGGGCGACCACGAGGCCGGCCGACGGGCAGTGGCCTTCCTGCTGGTCTCGCCCTGCGCGGTGTTCCTCGCCGCCGGCTACACGGAGTCGCTCTTCCTGGCGCTGGCCCTGCCCGCCTGGCTGGCGGCGCAGCGCCGGAGCTGGGCCGTCGCCTCGGTCCTTGCCTGCCTGGCCTGCTCGGTGCGCGTCACCGGGCTCTTCCTCGCGGCCGCGCTCGCCCTCCACTTCCTCCTGACCGCCCGGACCCGCGCCGCCTGGCGGTCCGCCCCCTGGCTGTTCCTGCCCGCCCTCCCACCGGTGCTGCACAGCTGGTACCTGCACGCGTGGACCGGCGACTGGATGGCCTGGAAGCACTCCCAGGAGCGGGGCTGGTACCGCGACTTCCACCTGCCGTGGGAGGCCTGGTCCCACACCTGGACGGCCGCCTTCGAGCACACCCAGCCCACGGGCTACGCACTGATGTCGCAGGCCGAGCTCCTGGCCATGGTGACCGGCCTCGCCCTCCTGGCCGTGCTGGTACGGGGCCGCCGCTGGCCGGAGGCCCTCTACATCGCCCTCACCCTCTGGGCCCTGGGCACGTCCTACTGGTACACCTCCCTGCCCCGCTCCACCCTGCTGTGGTGGCCGCTGTGGATCGGCCTGGCGGGCTGGAGCATGCGCCGCCCCTGGGTGCGCAGCGCCTACCTGTACGTCGCGGGGCCGCTGTGCACCGTGGTGGCCGTCACCTTCCTCACCGGACGCTGGGCGGGCTAGGCAGTGTCGTCAAAGTGGCGTCGGCCGCCGAAGGGCGGGACCCGCGTGCCAGACCCCGCCCGCCAGGCGGGACTTCGACGACACTCCCCAGGGGTGCGGGCCGGCGGGGGCGAACGGGCCCCCGGGCGGGCGCCGGGCGCGCATACTCGGAGGATGGCCGACACCACCACCGTCGAGGTCGACACCGACGTGCGCGACCGGCTCGCCGTGCTCGCCGCCGACCGCGGACTGAGCCTGCGCGCGTACCTCGCCGAACTCACCGCCGCCCAGGAGAACGCGACCGCGCTCGCGCGCGCCGCCCGGGCCTTCGAGGAGGCCCTCGAACGCCCCGGCTTCCGCGAAGGCTTCGCCCGCGATTTCGGGGGCCTCGCGGCCCGTGACTGACGGCCACGGCGGACGGCCACGGCTGACGGGCCGTGGCCCGGCGCGGTCCGCCGCAGGCACCCGTCACCCGGGCGGCTCCGCCGACGGGCCGGTCCGCGCGACCGTCCCTAGGCTCGGGGAAGGACCGCTTCGAGCGCTGGAGGACGGCTGTCGTGACCGATACGAGCGAGGCGGGGCAGGCCGACCGCACCCTGAAGGCCAAGCACCGGGCGATGTGGGCACTGGGCGACTATCCGTCCGTCGCATCCCATGTCGTCTCCCCCCTGGGGCCCCTGCTGGTGAAGGAGTGCGGGATCCAGATCGGCGACCGGGTCCTCGACATCGCGGCGGGCTCCGGCAACGCCGCCATCCCGGCCGCGCTGGCCGGGGCGGACGTCGTGGCGTCGGACCTGACCCCCGAACTGCTCGAGGTCGGACGGCACCTGGCCGCCGTGCAGGGCGCGAAGCTGGAGTGGCGGGAGGCGGACGCCGAGGCCCTGCCCTTCGCGGACGGCGAGTTCGACGTCGTCATGTCCTGCATCGGCATCATGTTCGCTCCCCACCACCGCACCGCCGCCGATGAGATGCTCCGCGTGTGCCGGGCCGGCGGGACGGTCGGGCTGCTCAGCTGGACCCCCGAGGGTTTCGTCGGCCGACTCTTCGCCACGATGAAGCCGTACGCCCCGCCGCCCCCGCCCGGTGTGCAGCCGCCGCCCCTGTGGGGCAACGAGGAGTACGTCCACGAGCTGCTCGGCGACGCGGTGACCGACGTGGTCGCCCGCCGCCGGACGGTCCCCGTGACCCTCTTCAAGAACCCGTCGGACTTCCGAGAGTTCTTCAAGGCCTGTTACGGGCCGACCATCGCCGTGTACCGCGCGGTGGGCGACGATCCGGAGAAGGTCGCGGCCCTGGACGCGGCGCTCGACGCCCTCGCCGCCGAGCACACCACGGACGGCGTCATGGAGTGGGGGTACCTCCTGCTGACCGCCCACCGCCGCAGCTGAGACGCCCGCCCCGGGGCCACCCGGCCGGTCAGTCGATGACCGGATGCACGTCATCACCAACCAGTCCGGCCAGGCCCCGCACGGCGGCAGCTACGACGCCTGGCTCAACGGGTACGGGTCCACCCACGCGGACAGCGCCTCGCAGTCCCCATCCGTCCCCTCGGCCTGCGCCTCGCACCGGCTCGGCTTCTTCCTGCACATCGACACGGACGAGGACGAGAGCGTCGTCTACGACCGGTTCACCCACGGGGGCCGGGCCGGACGCTTGTCACCGGGGCGCCCGCGCACCGGCCTCCGTACGCGGGGCCGTCACGCCGGGCCGTCAGGCGGGGCCGTCGGCGGCGAACTCCGCTTCGAGGACCTGCGTGAAGAGTCCGATCGGGTCGTTCCAGTCGCCGTTGACGCTCTGGGCCACGAGGTGCTCGCCGTCGCGGGTGCCGTAGGTGTAGCAGAACGAGCCGTTGATGGCGCCGCCCATGCCCCAGACCGTCGCGCCCGAGGGCACCGTCATCGACGACATGCCCAGGCCGTAGGAGGCGCCGGGGATCCACTTGCCCTCGGGAGTCGGGCGGGCCGCGAACATCTCCTCCTGCTGGGCGGGCGGCAGCAGCCGGCCGCCCAGCAGCTCGGCGAAGAAGCGGTTCAGGTCACCGGCGGTGGAGACCATGCCGCCGGCCGACCAGGCGAAGCTGGTGTCGAGCTCGGTCACGTCGTGGATCTCGGCGTCGGGCGCGGTGAGGAAGTTCTTGCTGTACAGCCGGGCGTGCGGTCCGCGCAGCCCGTGCTCGTCGTCGCCCGGGACGTAGGTGCCGGTCAGCTCCAACGGGCGGGCGATGCGCTGCTCCACCTGGTGGGCGAAGGTCCGGCCGGTCGCCCGCTCGATGATCAGTCCGACCAGGACGTAGCCGGTGTTGCTGTACGTCCAGCCCTCGCCCGGGGCGAAGTCCGGGGCGTGGGAGGTCGCGATCTCCACCAGCTGCTCGGGGCTGAAGCGGTCGTAGCGGTGCTCCAGGAAGGCCGGGCCGTAGTGCCGGGAGAGCAGCCCCTCGTCCACGGAGTAGTTGAAGAGCCCGCTGGTCATGCCGAGCAGGTGCCGGACGGTGATCGCGCCGGCGTCGTTGCCGTTGCCCTTGACCAGGCCCGGGAGCCATCGCTCGACGGTGTCGTCCAGGGAGAGTTTGCGCTCGGCGGCGAGCAGGAGGGCGAGGGTGGCCGTGAAGGTCTTGGTGGTGCTCCCGATGCGGTACTGCTCCTCGGGCAGCCGTTCGCGCCCGGTCGCCGTGTCGGCCACCCCCGCCGCTCCGAACCACCGGCCCCGGCGGTCCAGGACCTCGGCGACCATGCCGGGGAGGCCGGCCCCGCTCACCGCCCGATCCAGGACCTCCCGCACGGCGGCACGCGAACTCGTCTGCTGGGGAACGGGCTTGGTCATCCGTCGGTCTCCTCGATGCGCGCCAGTCACGTTCTTCCCGATGGGAAAGACGCTACGGCGCCGCACCCGGCCCGCGCTGGCCCGCTCCCGGCCAACATCAATACGACCGAAACGCCCCGGTTCACCCGGCCGTACGCCGCTACGTCCGGCGGCCTCCCCGGCCCTTCTCCTCGGGGGCGATCATGGCGATCAGCCCGTAGTCCAGCTCCGCGCCGTCGATGAGCAGGGCCTCGATGGTGCGCGTGTCGGGGTCGATGTCGGCCTCCACGCCCTGCCCCCGGTAGCGCGGGTACCCGGAGGCCCCCTGTTCGCCGGTCGCCTCGACCACGGCCGACCTCAGTGCGCGGTCCGCCGGGGAGGCGCCACGGAGGTTCTCGATGTGCTCGGGCACCACCAGGATCTCGAAGCTCTGCGGCTCAGTGGTCATGGAACCGAAGCTACCGGATGGGGAAGCGCGCAGCCGGTTTCACACGTCGCGGCGCCGCACCACGATCACCGGCCGCCGGGGCCGGGTCACGCCCCCCCGCTGAGCGCGCCACGCACGGGCCGGCCACCCGGCCGCCCCCTCGGACGCGGATACCCGCGGGTGCGGACCAGGCGGGCGGCCGGCTCGGTGAAGGTGCGCGACGCGGCGCTCTCGTGCGCGCTTTCCCGGTGCAGCAGGGTGACGGCGTTGGGCAGGACGGTGGCCAGCGAGGTGCGCCGGACGATCTCGGTGAGCGCCTGGGCGGAGTTCGCCTCGACCGCGGTGTGCGGCCGGATGCCGTGCGCGGCGAGGTAGTCGTCGATGTGACCGGGGGTGGGGAAGTCCCCGCTGGGCAGGGCCAGTCGGCGCGCGGCGAGGTCGCGTACGGGCAGGGGCGGGAGCCCCGCATCCGGGCCGCCGTCCTCGGCGGTGACGACCAGGCCGAGGGTCTCCGTGTACAGGGGGGTCACGGCGGCATCCCGAGCGATCCGACGATCTCCCGCTTCCTCGACATGCTCCCGGTCTATGGCACCACCCTGAAGGCCTCGGTCCACCAACCGTTCGGGAAAGGCAACATCGGCGCCAGCAACTTCAGGTCCTGCTGACGCGGTTCGCGGAACGCGACAGAGCCTCCGGCCCGGTCGGGCTGGAGGCTCTGTGCTGCGAGGTTCGGTGCCCACGTCGAGGCCGTATGGCCGGCGCGTGCCGTTGGAAGCGTCGGATCGGCGGATCCGGGTGGAACAAGCCGGGGCCCCGTGGGCACTCGCGCAGGCGTCGGAGGCCCCGGCTCGCACAAGGGGCCTGCGTCAGCTGCCGGCCGACAGGTTGCCGGACAGGACCGGGATGTTGTCCAGAATGTGGGAGAGCGGCTCGTCACCCTTGGCCTGGGTGGAGTTCTCGGTGCACTGCTGGTTCTGCGGGTTGGACAGGACGTTGATGTCCTGAACGCCGATGTTGGCGATGAGCGCCAGTACGGACTGGACGTTGACCTTGGCCGGCAGGCCGATGCAGGGCTTGTTCAGGGTGCCCTGGACCAGGCCGAGCTGCGGGCTCTGGTCGCCGTGGGTCTTCTGGTTGCCGTAGATCTGCTGGGCGCCGTTGCCGTTGACGGTGTTGATCCCGTTGTCGTTGCCGATGGCCATGGCCGGGGCGGCGACCGCGGCGCCCGCGCCGACGATGGATGCGGTGGCGGCGGCGGTGGCCATGATCTTCTTGAGCATCAGAGGTCCTTATGTCACACGAGTGCGTGGGGGTGAGCGCCTTGATCAACGGCCGGGGCGGCGCCGGGTTCCGGTGCTTCACCCGTTCGGCGGCATGCTGCCCGTCACGCTCCTCGGACGGCAACGTTCAGCTCGACCACGTAGTGCTCCTCCACCCAGCCGTCGGGGAAGCGGCCCATGAGGAGGGCGCGTTCGTCGGACAGGAAGGCGTCCGTGCCGGGCTCGCCGACGAGGAAGAGGGAGTGGGTGGACAGTTTGGCCAGGTGCGTGTCGACCGGGACCCGGCGCGACCACGGCAGGTGACGGTCGGTGAACCGCAGCCCGTCCTGTGAGCGGGCGCGTTCGTTGATGTACCAGCCGGGCCCGAACCGGGCCTCGATGCGCGCCTGCTGCTCCGCGATCCATCCGACCGTGACGTCGGGGTCGTTGTGCCAGATCGCGAGCGCCCCGCCGGGCCGCAGGACCCGCAGCGCCTCGGGGACCGCGCGGTCCGGATCGGTCCAGTGCCAGGACTGCGCGTACGTCAGCAGGTCCAGGCATCCGGACGTCAACGGCAGCCTGTTGCCGTCCGCGCGGACCAGTGGTGTGCGGGGGTTGCGGCGCCGGAACTCGGCGGCCATGCCCTCGCCCGGCTCTACGCCGACGACGCGGGCGCCCCGGGCCTCCAGCAGCGAGGTGGCGATTCCCGTACCCGCGCCCACGTCGGCGACGCGGGCGCCGGCCAGGGGAAACCCGGCCAGTTGCTCCAGCGCGTCGAAGAGCTCGGGCGGATACGAGGGGCGGTTCGCGGCGTAGCGCGCGGCCGCGGAGCTGAATGAACGAGCACGGGATTCGGTCGTCATGCCGCCCATGATGCCGGTGGGCCGCCCGTCCGTGGAGTGGGCCGCCGGTGTGGTGGGGCCGGCGGCCCGGCAGGCCCCGTACGATCATCAGCAGTACGTGGAGAGGTGGATCGCGGATGGTCGCCGCGCGGTATGTCACGGAGCTGGTCGGGGCGTTCGAGCGCCACGCGGGGCGGCCGGCGCTCGGGACCGGACCCGTCGTGCTGGAGTTCCAGGACGTGCTCGACGCGTCCTGGCGGCTCGCCGGGGTGCTGGCCGATGCGGGGATCGGGCGCGGTTCGGGGCTGGCCTGTGTCGCGGGCACCAACCGGCCGGAGGTGCTGCTGGTGCGGATCGCCGCGCACCTGCTCGGTGCGCGGCTGACGCAGGTCCTCGCCGGACCCGCCCTGCACGGGTTGGACTTCATCCTGCGGGACTGCCGGCCGGACCTGGTGGTGCACGACGTACCGGTGCCCGCTGCGAGGGCGCGGCAGCTGGACCTGGACGAAGCGGTCCGCGAGGCCGGCGGACGCGCGGCTGCCGGGCCGGTGTCCGTGGGGGCGCGGGACGACGACGTGGCGCGGGTGACGTACACCGGCGGGACGACGGGGCGGCCCAAGGGGGTGGCCTCGACCTTCGGCGCGATGGCCGCGCGGAACACCGTACGGCCGGCCGGCTGGGCCAGGACGGACTACCTGTCGGTCACCTCGCTGGCGCAGCGGTCCGGGGGCCGGTGCCTGGAGCAGTTCCGGGCCGGGGGACGGGTGGAGATCCTGGAGCCGTTCGGAACGCGGGAGTTCGCGGCGGCCTGCCTGCGCCTGGGACCGGTGTCCACGTACCTGACGACATCGATGGTGTACCGGTTGCTGGACGACCCGGTGACCGCCCATGGGGTGCCCGGGCTGGAGGTGATCTCGTACGGGGATTCGCCGGTCCATCCGCAACGGCTGCGGGAGGCGGTGACGCGCTGGGGCGGGCGCTGGCGGCAGGGCTACGGCACGAACGAGGCGGGAGTGGTCTGCCGGCTGACCCCGGCAGACCACGACGCGGCGGTGCGGGGGCGGCCGGAGCTGCTGGCGTCGGTCGGGAGGCCCGTCGACGGGGTGGAGGCCGAGGTACGCGACGAGCGGGGCGCGACGGTGGCGGCAGGGCGCACCGGTGAGGTGTGGGCCCGGTCGCAGGCCGTGATGGCCGGCTACTGGGGCAGGCCCGAGCTGACGGCCGAGGTGCTGCGGGACGGCTGGCTGCGGACCGGGGACCTTGGGCACTTCGACGGGGACGGCTACCTGTACCTCGACGACCGGACCGCGGACGTGGTGATGGTCGACGGGGACAACGTGTACTGCCTGCCGGTCGAGGCGGCCCTCACCCGGCACCCCGCCGTGGCCCAGGCCGTGGTGGTGGGCCGGCACAGCGACCTCACCGGGGAGGAGGTGTGCGCCTTCCTCGTCCCGGCGGCAGGGTACGCGCCGGGTCCGGGCGTGGCCGACGAGGTATGCGACGCGGTGGAACGGGAGCTGGCCCGCGCACACCGCCCCACCGCGGTGTTCTGGCTCCGGGAGATCCCCCTGACCCCCCGCGGCAAACCGGACAAGCGCCGCCTGCGCAGCGACGCGGCGACGGCTCCCGCCACCGACGGCGGGCGTGCGTAGCGAGGGCGAGGCCATCCGTCGCCCTCACCGTTAGGATCCCGGGGTGGAAATCGAACTGTCTGACGCACTGGACGAACTGGTGGAGTTGCAGGAGGCGTCCGACGAGGCGCACGCCGAGTTGATGCTCCTTCAGAAAGAGCTCGGCGAAACGTCTCAGTGGACCGACGAGCAGCATGTGACCTGGCGGGACGCGTGGGAAGACGCTCGCGAGCCCTGGTGGTTGCTGGACACGGCCCTGGAGAACTACGCGGAGGCGACCGGTCTGGACCGCGACGAGCTGGAGGCCATGGTGCAGCGGGCTGCGGGGCACGTCCCCCCACCGGACGGGGCCTGACGGGCCCGTCGGCGGACGGGGCCGACCGGCGCGTCCAGGTCCGCGGTGCGGTGGTGCGAGGAGGGCTACCTCTGAAGTTGTCCTCCTCTGCAGCAGCCCGCATACGCAGATGTCCCGCCATAGTAGTGAGGGACTTCAGTTCCGCCGACAATTCTTTCCCCCAGCTTGAGGCCGCCCTGCGTGATCCGCTGTTCACAATCGGGGCAGACGGAGACCTCGGTGGGGTTCACGCGAATCAGGACAGCACTCTTGAGCTCCAGGACAGCTTCGACCGCTTCCCTCCCGTGCGTCCGAATTCCCTGCTCCACAAACTCGAAGGCCCCGTACACGTGACCGCAGTTCTCGCATTCGGTGCGATTCGCGAAGTGGATGACGCCCTCGAGCCCGAGCTCCTTCTCAATTCTTCTCTGCTCTTCGCTCGACACTACCTCCACTCCGACTTCCCGAATTCTTTCGGCAGTCCAGTACCAGGCCAAGACAGCTTCGGCGATGCTGCGGGGAACGTAGAACGACGCCGAGATCCCAGACTCAACCACCTGCTTCACCAGCTCGATCACCGAGTCGCGACTTCCGGAGACCACGCAGTCTCCTTCCACAACGGCATCATCGATGCGCGACAGCTTGTTTTCCATGAAATCCAACCTTCCGCTCATTCATGCAATGGTTGCATCGTCAAGGTGGATCCGATTCCGAACACGCGGTTCGCTTATAGCTTGCCACCGGCCGGTCGGCTTGCAAGTCGAGGACGTGGACTATTCAATTGACCACTCAACAGGCGGCACCGTTCGACTGTGGGACCCACAGAACTTCTGCGGTTCCAGCTGCAGGCCAGGCGGTCGGCCGACGGCTCGGACGGCTCGAACTCGGCTGACGCTCAGGGGTGGGTGGTTGACTGGGGGCATGGATTTCACGCGAACCGGGCCCGACTCCGTGGCGTGGTGTGCGCCTGCGCTGGACCCCGAACTGGCGCTGGCGCTGGCGGCTTTGGGGGGCGGGGTGGTCGGGGAGCCGTTCACTCCGGAAAACCTCGCGGCCCGGCGGGAGCGGGACGCCGCCGTGCGGCCTCGACCGTCCGTGCGGGACCTTCGGGACGGCGGCCGCTTCGAGGTCGACGAGCTGTGCGTGCCGGGGCCGCCGGGTGAGCCCGAGGTGACGCTGGTGAGCGCGCGGCCCGCCGGCCTCGACGGGCCGCTGCCGCTGCTGTACTACATGCACGGCGGCGGCATGATCATGGGCAACGCCTCGTGCGTGCTTCCGCAGTTGCTCCGCGAGTGGGCCCTCCCCCTGGAGCTGGCCGTCATCTCCGTCGAGTACCGGCTGGCGCCCCGGGTGCGCCATCCCGGACCGGTGGAGGACTGCTACGCCGGTTTCGTCTGGGCGGCCGCACACGCGGAGGAGCTGGGCATCGACCCGGAACGCATCGTGATCGGCGGGAAGAGCGCGGGCGGCGGCCTCGCCGCGGCGCTCGCCCTGCTCACCCGCGACCGGGGCGGTCCCACACCCATCGGGCAGCTGCTCCTGTGCCCGATGCTCGACGACCGCGGCGACAGCGTCTCCGGCCACCAGATGGCCGGCGTCGACATCTGGGACCGCACCTCCAACGCGACGGCGTGGCAGGCGCTGTTGGGCGACCTGTACGGCACCTCGGACGTACCGCCGTACGCGGCTCCCGCGCGGGCGACGGATCTGTCCGGGCTGCCTCCGGCGTACATCGACGTCGGGTCGGCCGAGACGTTCAGGGACGAGGACGTGGCGTACGCCGACGCGCTCTGGCGGGCGGGCGGTGAGGCCGAACTGCACGTGTGGCCCGGGGCGTTCCACGGCTTCGACTCCTTCGCACCGGGCGCGGCCCTGACCCGGGACGCCCGTGACGCCCGCGTCCGCTGGCTCCGGCGCGTCCTCGGCCGCTAGGGAGTGTCACGTCGTTCGCCGCCTCCCGCGCCTCGACCGCCGGGTACCCAGGGCCGGCTCGCGCCCCGGCTGCTCCGCTACGCGGCCGGGACCACCGATGCGCGCATGGCCGCGGCCCATTCCTGGAGCAGTGTGGCGTGGCGGACCCGCTCCGCGTCGGAGAGGCGGCCCTCGGCGCGCGCGAAGAGACAGCGGATGTCGGCGTTGATCTCGGCGAGGGAGCGTTCGGGGGCCGGGTGGTCGTCAGGCGTCGGGCTCACGTGATCAAGAGTAGGGGCCGGGCTCCGACAACCGTGGTCGATGTCCGGCATGCGGACGGCGGGCCCCGCGATGATGGACTCATTCGGCGATACGGGCGGCCCTGGACCGGAGGTAGCGGCGTTCCGGGGTGCTGAGGGTGAGGCCCGCGGCCTTCGCGTAGGCGGCGCGGGCCGCCGCCCGGTCGCCCGCCATCTCCAGCAGGTGGGCCCGTACGGCTTCCAGGCGGTGGTGGCCGGCGAGGCGGTCGTCTTCGTCCAGTGCGGCGAGCAGGTCCAGGGCCCGTCGCGGGCCGTGCACCATGGCCACGGCGACGGCGTGGCCCAGGCGTTCCGCGGGCCCAGGGACCAGCCGGACCAGCACCTCGTAGAGGCCCAGGATCTCCGCCCAGTCGGTGTCCTCGTCGCTCGCCGCCTCGTCGTGGACTGCGGCGATCGCGGCGCGCACCTGGTACGGGCCGAGCGGGGTGCGGGTGAGGGCGTCGCTGACGAGGGCGACCCCTTCGGCGACGGCGGCGCGGTCCCAGCGGGTACGGTCCTGCTCCGCGAGGGGGATCAGGCTGCCGTCCGGCCCGGTGCGGGCGGCGCGGCGGGCGTCGGTGAGCAGCATCAGGGCAAGCAGGCCGGCCACCTCTCCGTCGTCCGGCAGCAGTGCGTGGACGGCGCGGGTGAGGCGGATCGCCTCGGCGGCGAGGTCGGCGCGTTGCAGCTCGCGGCCGGAGCTGGCGGTGTAGCCCTCGTTGAAGATCAGGTAGAGGACGTGGAGCACGTCGGCGAGCCGTGCCGCGTCCTCTTGCCCGTCGGGGGTGCCGAACGGCGACGGGGAGGTCTTGATGCGTCGTTTCGCGCGGCTGATGCGCTGCGCCATCGTGGCTTCGGGTACGAGGAGGGCGCGGGCGATCTCGGCCGTGGTGAGGCCGCCGACGGCCCGCAGGGTGAGGGCGATCCGGCCGGCGGCGGGCAGGTCGGCACCGCAGCAGAGGAAGAGCAGCGTGAGGGTGTCGTCCTCGGCGGGCGCGCGGTCCTCGCCGGGTGGTGGTGCGACGAACTCGTCACGGGGCGTCAGCGCCGCGGCCGTCTCCTCGCGCCGCCTGCGGGCGTCCTCGCTGCGCAGCTGGTCGGTGAGCCGACGGGAGGCGACGCGGATCAGCCAGCCGCGCGGATTGCGGGGGCGGCCCTCCTCGGGCCACTGCCGGGTCGCGGCGAGCAGGGCCTCCTGCACCGCGTCTTCCGCGGCGTCGAAGTGCCCGTAGCGGCGGACGAGCGCGCCGAGGACCTGCGGCGCCAGCCGGCGCAGCAGGTCCTCACTCGCGGGTTCGGGGGCGGGGTGCGTCATCGGGGTGCGGGAGCAGAGGTGCGTCTAGGCGTCGTCACATTTCGGTGCCCGCGGCGGAGTCGACGGGCCGGACGACGACCGGGTAGTTCGGTGCCCCCTCGGGCACCGGGCAGGCGTGGGCGCGGGCGGCGATCTCGGCGGCCCGGGCGAAGTCGGGGACGTCGACGATCCAGTAGCCGGCGAGCACCTCCTTGGCCTCGCCGTACGGCCCGTCGGAGACCACCGGTGTGCCGTCGGCGCCCGCGGTCACCAGCCGGGCCTGGCGGGGTTCGGTGAGCCCCTGCCCGTCGACCCACTCGCCGGATTCGGCGAGGTCGTCGTTGAGGGCGGCCATGTAGTCGAACATCGCCTTCAGCTCCGCCTCCGACCATGCGGGGTTGCCGGTGCTCGCCCGACCGCCCATGGCGTCGTAGTCCGCCTGACTCCCGAGGACCATCAGCATGTACTTCATGGGGTGCCACTCCTTCTGTTCTGGTCGCGGGCTCCTGGGTGGGGAGCCTTTCGCACGGGACGTCGGAGCCGTCCCTCCCATTTCGACACGTGGGCCGCAACCGCGCGAGAACGCCGCGCCGGGTGAGCCCGTACCCTGCCGCTATGAAGATCATCGACCTGGAGCCCGACGACGCCCGGCTCACCGCCGACCTGCTGCCCGTGCTGCTCGAACTGCGTCCCCACCTCACTGAGGAGCTCTTCCTCTCGGTCCTCGCGGAGGGGCAGGGCCAGGGGCTGCGCTTCACCGCGGCCTATGACGCGGACGGGGTGTGCGTGGGCGCGGCGGGCTGGCGCATCGTCGCCACCACGGCCATGGTCCGCAAGCTCTACGTCGACGATCTCGTCACGTCCGCCACCGCCCGGTCCACCGGTGTGGGCCGCGCCCTGCTCGCACACCTGGAGCAGCACGCCGTGGCCGCCCGGTGCACCGCCCTCACCCTGGACTCCGGCACCCAGCGGACCGACGCGCACCGCTTCTACTTCCGCGAGCGGATGGCCGTGACCGCCTTCAGCTTCGAGAAGCCGCTCCGCTGAGGGGGCCGGTCGCGTTTTCCGTGACCGAACCGTCGCCGCCCCGAGGCCCGATCGGGCTCGTCGGCCCGGCACCCGCTTGTTAGGTTCCTGACGTCGCCGACCCCGGGGGAACCGATCCCATGCCCGTAGCCCGAGGCCCCGTACAGTGCCCCGCAGCGGCCTGTGCGCCGCGGCCGTGGCCGCCGTCCTGCTCGCCGGCTCCTCCGGATGCGGCACGGAGGACGGCGGGGGGTCCTCGGTCTCGGCTGCGGCCTCCGCTCCCGTGACGGCCACGTCCACGGCCACCGCCACGAATTCGACTGCGTCCACTGCTTCCGGGGCTCCCTCCGCGGCTGCCTCCACGCCCGGTACCGCCACTGCGTCGGCCGCGCCCACGACCGGGGCGGCAACGACGCCGCCTGCGGCTCCGACCCGGCTGACCGTCGCGGTGGAGACCCGCGGCGGCCGGCTCGCCCTCGTACGGGGCGGCGCCGCGCAGGAGTTCACCGTCACCCTGCGGAACGGGAACTCCGCCGAGTACCGGCATCTGCTGGTCGCCCTCCAGATGGAGATCCTCGTCGGTGAACCGGGAGACAGGGCGGGCAGCGGGCCGGGGTTCCTGCTGGAGCGGTTCGACCGGACCTCGGGCATTTGGCGGTCGGCCGAGCTGCGTGTCGCGAACGACGCCAAGCCGCTGTCGCTGTTCACGGGCGGCGAGCCGCTCGCCCGCGGGGCGGTCCGTATCGAGCGTTACCGGCTGCGCGCGACGGCCGGCGGCCCGGCGGGCAGCAGCCCGGTGGTCATGTCCTTCATCGACACCGACGCCGACCGGGAGGCCGCGGCCCATGTCCTGCTCGGGCACAGCACCGGCTGAGCCGTCCTCAGGCGGCCGCGCAGGTCTCCCCGACGGCGGACGCCGCAGTACGCCAGGCCGCGGTGACGGCGTCACGGGCCCGGTCCGTCGCCTCCGGCACCCGGGTGGGGAGCTGCAGCGGCGACCCGATGTGCACGTGGAGGCAGGGCCTGCGCAGCGGCGCCGTGAAGACTCCCGCGAGCTGCTTGGTGCGGCTGCCGGAGCACAGTCGGCGGGAGCCGGCCTGGCCCACGGGCACGACGGGGGCTCCGGTGGCGGCGGCGAGACGGGCCAGTCCGCTGCGGAAGGGGCCCGGGGCGGATTCCCCCGCGTCGCGGCGCGCGGGCAGGCCGCCTTCGCCGTAGAGCAGCACGCTGCGGCCCGAGGCGAGGGCCACGGCAGCGGCGTCCAGGGAGTCCGCGGCCCGGGCGGTACCGCGGTGGACGGCGATGTGCCCCTCGCGGCGCAGCGCCGGACCGAGCAGCGGTACGCGCCACAGGCCGGCGGTGGCCAGGATGACCGGCTCGATCCCGTGCCGGCGCAATGCCGCGACCACGACGGCGGGGTCGGCGAGCGAGGTGTGGTTGGCCACGAGGATGGAACCGGTGGCGGGTCGGGCACCGGGGTCGGCGGTGACGGTCAGCCGCCCGAAGGCGGGGACCAGGGCGGAGGCGATTCGGCTGAGCATGGACGGCCCCGTTCGGTGGTGGTGCGGTGGCGGTGCGGTGGTGTTGCGGTCCATCGTCGGCGGGGGTGGGGGCGCGGTCATGAGTAGCCGTACTCACCGAATATGACCGAACGGTCACAAGATCGGGCTCGGGGAACGCGTGGTTCACGGCCCGCATCTAGAAGTGCGGCGGGGCCCTCTTCGGGCGCCGCCGAACGGTATCTGCACAGTGTGAGCGGCAAGGCGGGGCTGGGATGAAGACGGTAAGGGTGACGGGCGGTTCCTCGGACGACCCGAAGATCGAGGGAACCACCGTCGCGGGGGCGGACCGTGATGACACGTCCACGGAACCTGACACCGATGACCAGGCGGGGTCGGCCGAGGCCGACGGCGCCGCGGCGCGGAACGACGAGCCGGTGCCCGAGGCCGGGCCGGAGCCCGAGCCCGAGCCCGGCTCGGACGAGCCCGCGGACACCGATTCGGAGGACGCGGCCCCGGAGGCTTCCGACGCCACACGCGTACTCAAGATGCCCGCGCGTACCACCGCCACCACTCCCGACGACACGTCCGCGCTCGCCGAAGCCCCGACGGGGCCTGAAGCCGGCAACGCCGAACCCGAGGCCGACGCTCCGAAGCCCCCGGCCAAGGCCGACGATGCCCCGGAGGCTTCCGACGCCACACGGGTGCTCAAGGTGCCGGCGTCGCCGGCCTCCACCCCTACCACTCCCGACGACGGCGTCGGGGGAGCCGACGACACGTCCGCGCCCGCCGAGGTTCCGGCGGGACCTGCAGCCGGCACCGCCAAACCCGAGGCTGACGCCGACGCCGCAGGCGAGCCCAAGGGCACGGACGCGGAGGACGAAGCCCCGGAGGCTTCCGATGCCACACGCGTGCTCAAGATGCCGGCGCGTACCACCACCGCTACCACTCCCGACGACGGCGTCGAGGGAGCCGACGACACGTCCGCGCCCGCCGAGGTTCCGGCGGGACCTACAACCGGCACCGCCAAACCCGAGGCCGACGCCGAGGCTCCGGAGCCCACGGCCGAGGCCGGCGAGCCCCAGGGCACGGACGCGGAAGACGAAGCCACGGAGGCTTCCGACGCCACACGCGTGCTCAAGATGCCGGCGCGTACCACCGCCGCGCCCGACGACGCCGACACGGAAACCCCGACCGGCCCGAAAGGCCCCGCCACCGAGCCCAGGGCCACGGCCGACGTCCCGAGCGGCACCGACGCGGAGGACGAGGTCACAGAGGCTTCCGACGCCACACGCGTACTCAAGATGCCCGCGCCGGCCTCCACCGAGCCCAAGGCCACGGCCGACGTCCCGCGCGGCCCGGAAAGCCCCGCCGCCAAGGCCAAGGCTTCCGGGACGAGCCGCACCGAGGCCAAGGACGGCGAGCCGGGCGGCCGGGCCGACGAGGAGACGGACGGCGCAGCCCAGGAGCGGTCCGCCGCGGACAAGGCCGCCTGGCCCCTGCTGAAGGCGGACGCCGACGCGTCGCGCGACGGGGCCGAGCCCGGAGCGGGTCGCTCCGCCGGCCCGGACACCGCCGGTGACGACCGCGACGGGCCGCGGGTGCCCGGATGGGCCAGAGCGGCGAAGGACAAGGACTCCGAGCGGACGAGCCAGTTCGTCGCGCTCAAGGACCTCGACGTCCCGCCGCCCGTCCCGGCGCGCCCCCAGCCGCAGGCACCCGCACCCGCGCGGGCGGCCACCGCGCCGCCCCTGCCCCCGCTGGACCTGCTGGCCGACCTCACCAACACCCCTCCCCCGCCGCAGACCCCCCGGCGGACCGCGCTGCGCCGCGTCAAGGTGTGGACGCCGATCCTGCTGCTGCTCGTCGGCGCCTGCATCGGCGGCCAGATGCTGCGGCCCCTGCCCGCCCCCCGGCTCGTCGCCGCCGAGACCGACCACACCGTCGACGGGCAGTTCTCCATACCGTGGCCCGCCAAGGGCCAGGGCGCCGTTCGCGTCTCCGGCTCCGGCGACATCGGCACCTTCGGCGATCAGAAGCCCGTCCCGACGGCCAGCGTCGCCAAGATCATGACGGCCTACGTGATCCTCAAGGGCCACCCGCTGCGCAAGAACGAGCCCGGTCCCGACATCACGGTCGACGCGAAGACCGTGGCGGACGGCAATTCCGAGCACGAGTCCCGGATCACGGGCCTCACCGTCGGCTCCAGGTTCAGCCAGCAGGACATGCTGAAGATGCTCATGATCCCCTCGGGCAACAACGTCGCCCGCCTGCTGGCACGCTGGGACACGGGCACCGACACCGAGGCCGCGTTCGTGGAGAAGATGAACGCCGCCGCCCGCGAACTCGGGATGAAGGACACCACGTACACCGATCCGAGCGGTCTGGACGCGGGCACCGTCAGCACCGCCACCGATCAGCTGAAGCTCGCCGAGGCGGTGATGAAGGACGAGGCGTTCCGCGTGATCGTCGCCCTGCCCGAGGCCCCCATCAAGGGCCTGGGCAAGAAGCTCGTCAACAACAACGACCTGCTCACGGTGCAGGGCCTGAGCATCCGCGGCATCAAGACCGGCTCCAGCACACCCGCCGGCGGAAGCTTCGTGTGGGCGGCTTACAAGGAGGTCGGTGACGAGACCCCGCTGATCGTCGGCTCGTTGATGGAGCAGCGCGCGCCCGCCCCCGACAAGGACGCCCTCAACAGCCTGGCCCTCGTGAAGGCGAACAGCAAGAAGATCATCGAGGCGGTACGGACGGCCCTCGCCTCCGCCCCGCTCGTCCGCAAGGGCGACGTCGTCGGGTACGTGGACGACGGGCTCGGCGGCCGGACTCCGCTCGTGGCCGTCAAGGACCTGAACGTGATCAGCGTGCCCGGCCAGCGGTTCGAGCTGTCCCTGAACGCCGGTGCCTCGCCGCTGCCGCACACCGCGAAGGACGGGACGGAGGTCGGTGTGCTGACGGCGGGTGAGGGCGAGGGTGTCAAGAGCGTCCCGGTGGCCGTCAAGGGGGTCTTGGCCGAGCCCTCGTTCGGTACGAGGCTCACGCGTCTCGGCTGAGCGGCCGGTGCCCCCGGCCAGCGGCCCCCGACCACCGGCTGGGCCGGTGCCGTCCGCCGGTTCGGTCACCGAACCGGCGGGCGGGCGGCTGAGGACGGGCGGCGGCCGGCCGTCAGACGCCGTCCGTGAACAGCAGCCGGTTGGGGGTACCGGTTCCGGTCAGGAGGTTCTCGGTGGACGTCTCGACGAGCCAGCCGGCGACCTCCTCGGGCGTGGCGGCCGGGTGCGCAGCCTTGTAGAGGGCCGCCGTTCCGGTGACGTGCGGGGTGGCCATGGAGGTGCCATCCAGGGCGACGCTGCCGCCGCCGAGCATCGCCGAGTCGATCTGCTCGCCGGGGGCGTGGATCTCGACGCACTCGCCGCGGCTGGAGAATCCGGACTGCTCGTCGGCCTGGTTGCTCGCGGCCACCGTCACCACCCGGTCGGCCGAGGCGGGGGAGACCGTGCAGGCGTCGGCCGCGGAGTTGCCCGCGGCGATGAGCGGCAGGGTGCCCGACTCGGCCACGGCGGTCGCGGCCCTGTTCACGGCATCGGAGCGGCTCCCGCCCAGGGAGACGTTCAGGACGGCCGGCTGCCTGGCATTCTCCGCCACCCAGTCCAGGCCGGCGACGACCGCCGAGTACTCGCCGCGCCCGTCGCAGCCGAGTACGCGGACGCTGACCAGGCGGGCGGCGCGTGCGACGCCGTAGGTCCGGCCGCCGACCGTGCCCGCGACGTGCGTGCCGTGGCCCTCGCAGTCCCGGCCGTTGCCGCCGTCCCCGACGGCGTCGAATCCGGGCTCGGCGCGGCCCTCGAACTCGGCGTGGTCGTAGTCGATCCCGGTGTCGAGGATGTACGCGGTCACCCCGGCGCCGTCGCCGGCCGTGGAGAAGCCGCCGTCGAGCGGGAGGGTCCGCTGGTCGATGCGGTCCAAGCCCCAGGTCGCGGCGGGAACCCCGGCGGCGGAGAGGGCTGCGGGGCCGGCCGGGGTCGGCGGGGCGGAGACTTCCGCGTCCGCCTCCACCGAGCGGACGCCGGGGGTCGTACGGACGTCGTCGAGCTGTTGCGCGGTCAGCGGTACCGCGAAGCCGTTCATCGCGGACCCGTACACGAACGTGGGCTCCAGCCCGAGCCGTTCCGCGAGCCCGGTGGCGTCCACGCCCTCGTCGAGGCTGACGATGTACTTGCCGGGGACGGCGGCGGTGGACACGAGGAGCGGAGCCCGCACGGGTTCCGGGACGTCCGCGGCCGCGGCGCCGGCGAGTGCGGGGGCCGCCGCGATCAGGGCCGCGGTGGTCAGACGTGCGAGCAGGCGCATGGAGGTACTCCCCGGGAGGTCGGCGGTCGTCAGGAGACGGCCGCGTCCTCGCCGTGGTCGGTCGCGGCCTCCCTCTCCTTCGGACGGGGTCCGGGAACGCTTGAGCAGCCGGTCCTCACATGGCCCAGCGCCTGCCGCCGGACCCGTCCGCCGCCGCGGCTGCGGGCAGGGCGGTCACGGCACGGTCCGTGACCGCCCTGCCCGGCCGGGTGCGCCGGGTCAGGCGCCGGGCGGCACCCGGGACGGGCGGCCCGTGCCGCGCGTCAGGCAGTACCCGAAGATGCCCGCGAGGGCGCCGAGTACTCCCCCGGCCGCGGTCCAGAGCCAGCGGTCCGACCACCGGCCGCCGGACCAGCCGTCCTCCGGCTCGCGCAGGGAGCCGGTCACGGTGCCGGCGACCAGCGGCGCGGCGAGGGCCCCGTCCACCGCGTAGGCGCCTCCGGCCTCATGTACGTCGGCCTCGACGGCCGCGCGTACCGGCAGGCCCAGGTCCTCCTCGGGCAGGTCCACTACCGTCAGCCGGACGTAGTAGCTGCCGGGGAGCGGGTCGTTGGCCCACGGCTCCGCTCCGGCGCGGACCGTGCGCAGGGTGCAGGACAGTTCGACCGAGGCGGCCTCCTTGGCCGCCGACCGGCTCTGCGTGCCGTAGGTGCAGGCCTGTCGGCGGCGCAGGCCGTCGTACACGTCGAGCTGCCAGGTCGAGGCGCCGTGCCGGGCGGCGGACTCGGGCAGGGTGACGGCTGCCTTGACGGTGACGCGCTGCTGGGCGTCGACCGGGAGCACCCAGTACAGGTAGTCGCCGCTGGAGGCGCCGGCCGTGGCCTTCTGGCCGGGCCGGAACGGCGTGGCGGTACGGAAGCTCGTGCCCGCCTCGGTCGGGGCGGACTCGGCTCCGGCGCCGCCCTTACCGGTGGTGGCGCTCGGCGACGGGGTGTCCGCGAAGGCCGTGCCAGCGGCCGTACCGGCCACAGCGAGGGCGGCGGCCGCCGCGAGCAGGCCCGCGGTCAGTGTGCGTACGGTACGCATCAGTTGGTCCTCCAGACGGAGATGCGCCAGCGCGAGATCCATCCCCACACCAGACCGGCCAGCAGTCCGGCCAGCACCAGCACGGCCAGCGTCCACCAGCCGCGCCCGAGGCCGAATGCCGCGGCGTCGGAGGCACTGTCGGGACCGTTCACCAGGTCGATGGTCAGCTCGACGGGCATGCCGGGGGTGGTCTTGACGGACGCGGGAGCGGAGAAGGAGTTGCTGACCTGGAGGCAGACGGTCTCCGCCGCGGGCTTCGCGTCCGAGTCCGAGTCGTCGTCGGTCTCGGCCTTGGGGTAGCGCAGGCCGGTGGAGAGGACGTCGGTTCGGCCGTCGCCCGCCTCCGAGCCGCGTACGATCTCCCGCCCGTGGACGGTCGTGGCGCGCAGCAGGACGCCGTAGTCGTTGTTGACGGCCCGGTCGGCGCCGATGCTCACCGAGGCGCGCAGTTCCTGGCCGGGCAGGACGTCCACCCGGTACCAGCGGTGCTCGCCGAAGGTCTCGCGGTCGCTGTAGAGGCCGGCCTTCAACTGCGGGGCGCCCTCGCACTGCTTGGCGCCCTCGGTCGCGACGGGGTTGACGACCGGGTCGGCGGCCCGGTCGACGAGTTGGCGGACCCTGCCGGAGAGTTCTGCCTTGTGCTGCACGGAGGTGTACGTACCGCCGGTGGCCTCGGCGATGCAGGTCAGCTGGGCCCGGGTCTTGGCGTCCGGGACCAGGCCGAGGGTGTCGATGACCAGGTGGATGCCCTTGGCCGCGATGTCGCGGGCGACTTCGCACGGGTCGAGCGGGGCGCAGGTGTCCTCGCCGTCCGTGATGAGCACGATCCGCTTGGTGGCGTTGCCGCCCTCCAGGTCCTGGGCCGCGCCGAGCAGGGCCGGTCCGATGGGGGTCCAGCCGGTCGGGGCGAGCGTCGCGACGGCGGTCTTGGCCTCGGTCCGGTCGAGGGGGCCCACCTTGTAGAGCTGCTTGGTGTCCTTGCAGCCGAGCGTCCGGTCGTCACCGGGGTAGTCGGCGCCCAGGGTCCGTATGCCGAGCTGGACTTCGGCGGGTACGGCGTCGATGACCTCGTTGAAAGCCTGCTTCGCAGCGGCCATGCGGGACCCGCCGTCGATGTCGTTGGCCCGCATGGAGCCGCTGACGTCCAGGACGAGGTCGACCTTGGGGGGTTCCTTCGCCGTCGGTGCGTCGGCGGCTGTGGCGCCCGCCGGGAAGAGCCCGACGGCCAGTGCGGCGAACAGGCCGCACGCCCTGGCCGCAAGCCGTTTTCTAGTGATCATCGCCGGATCGTATTGAGGATCGTCCGGCAATCCAAAAATCGGGGCGGCGCGGACCGGTCGATATCCGGATGCGCGGGACGGAGCCCGCGGCCTAGGCTGACCGGATGAGCACCCGTACCTTCCGTATCACCGTCCGCGGCGCGTTCGACGGGCTGACCGACGACCAGCGGGCCGAGCTGCTCGCGGCCGCGCCCGCGCACGACATGCTGCGTGCGGAGTTCACCGCCGAGGGGCACCTCACATACGACCTGGCGGCCCGTCCGTTCTTCACCTTCCGCTTCCTGGATTCCGGCGAGGCGGAGGAGGACGTCCTCGACGCGACGGCCCGCGCGGAGCTGGCCGCGGAGGGCTGGCTGACAGAACGCGGATACGGCTTCAAGCAGTTGCGGTCGCAGGCCCAGGACCTTTCGCTGGCTCCGCTGGGCAAGCGGCAGCGCCGGGAGGCCGCGCGCGGCGCGGCGCAGGCCTGACCGCGACGTGAACCGGCCAAAGCGGCCGGTGACGGACGGTCAGTGACGGAGCGACCGGTGCCGGACGGTCAGTGCCGAGCAGCCGGTGACGGAGGGTCAGTGCCGGGCGGTCGGGGCGAAGACGGTCGCGAGGTGTGCGGCCAGTCGCTGCGGGGTGGGAGGGCAGAGCCGGGCGCCGAGGTGTCCGTCCGGGCGGACGAGGAACGCGGTCGGCTGTTCGGCCGCGTAGACACGGGCGAATTCGCCGCCGGTGTCGTGGTAGGCCGACAGTGCGGCCGGGCCCGCAGGGGTGTCGGGCGGGGTGTCGGCCGGCAGGACGACACACGTCCCGACGCGGCCGCCGGAGGATTCCCGGGCAGTCCGGGCGAGTTCGTCGAGGCCGGTCCCGTAGAGCAGCAGGACGTGTTCGCGCTCGCGCAGGAGGTCGGCGAGGCGGAGCGGGACGGCGGCGATCGGTGAGGTGAGGCCGCCGCAGTCGGGGGCCCGGTCGCCGGGGCGTGGTCCGGGGCCCTCGCCGGGCGGGTCGACGACGGGGCTTCCGCGGTAGCCGACGAGCAGTTGGGCCTCGCGCAGCATCAGGGTGTCGGTGTCCTCGGGGTCGGACTGGACGCCCTGGGCGGAGGCGTGGCGCACGGTGCGGCCGACGACCTCCTCGCCGACCGGCCGGCGTTCGGTGTCGTAGCTGGGCAGGAGGCCGGGGTGGGCGGCGCCGTCGACGGCCAGGGCGAGCTTCCATGCGAGGTTCCAGGCGTCCTGGATGCCGGTGTTCATGCCCTGGGCGCCGGTCGGCGGGTGGATGTGCGCGGCGTCCCCGGCGATGAAGACCCGGCCGTGGCCGTACCGGTCGACGATCCGGTGGCTGATGCGGAAGACCGATGACCAGCGGATGTCGGAGGCGGTGGTGGGGGTCGGCGAGAGGCGGTCCAGGACGGTCTGGATGTCGGCCAGTTGCGGGGCCCGTCCGCCCTGGAGGCCGTGGACGACACCGTCGGCGGCGGCCGCCGCCTGCTGGGCGGTGGACAGTTCGGGAGGCACCTTCATGGACATCCGGTAGCGGCCGCGGCCCGGCAGCGGGATGCACACGAGGACGTCGTCGACGGCGCCGGCGCCGTCCAGGTGCATGGCGCGCAGGGAGTATCCGTACGGCAGGTCCCAGTCGGCCTCGACGTCGGCGAGCATGTACTCCTCGGGGAAGGCGCCGCCCTCGAAGGAGAGCCCGAGCCCCTTGCGGACGATGCTGTGGGCGCCGTCGCAGCCCACGAGGTACCGGGTGCGCAGCTCCTCCTCGGCGCCGGAGGGGGTGTGCAGCCGGCTGGTGACGCCGTCGGTGTCCTGGCTGAAGGACACCAGTTCGGTGCCGCGTTCGACGGCGGTCCCCCAGCGGCCCAGGTGTTCGGCGAGGATGCGCTCGGTCTCGTACTGCGGCAGGGCCGCGAAGCGGTAGGGCACTTCGGGCGGCAGGACGAGGTCGATCCGGGGCTGCTCGACGCCGTTGACGTACGTGATCTGTCCGCGCATGGGGACGGCCGCGTCCAGGACGGCGCGGACCGTCCCCATGCGGTCCAAGATCTCCAGGGTGCGCGGCTGGATGCCCACGGCCTTGGCGAACGGCAGCGGGGCGGGGAGCCGGTCGACGATGCGGCAGGAGACGCCGCGCCGGCGGAGCTCCGCGGCGGCGGTCAGCCCGATGGGGCCGGCGCCTACGACCAGAACGTCCGTCGTGCTGCTGTGCCCCACTGGCGTCTCCCGGCGTGCGGCCCCCGTCAGAGTCGGTCTGACTCCATGGTGGCCGTCCGCCGGGCGTCCGGCATCTCCGTGCGATCTTCGATCTTCGTGCGGTCTTCGTGCGGTGTCGGTTACTCGACGACGAGCTCGACGTCGATGTTGCCGCGGGTGGCGCGGGAGTACGGGCAGACCTCGTGGGCCTGCTTCACCAGGAGGGCGCCCGTCTCGCCGGCCAGGGAGTCCGGGAGCTCGACCCGCAGGGTGACCCCGAGCCCGAAGCCGGCGCCGTCCTTGCCGATGGAGACCTCCGCGGTGACCGAGACCTCGCTGGTGTCCGCCTTGGCCTGACGGCCGACCAGGCCGAGCGCGCTGGCGAAGCAGGCGGCGTAGCCGGCGGCGAAGAGCTGCTCGGGGTTCGTGCCCTGCCCGTTGCCGCCCAGCGCCGGGGGCATGGCCAGGGCGAGGTCGATCTGGCCGTCGGAGCTGACGGTGCGGCCCTCGCGGCCGTTGGCGGTGGCGACAGCGGTGTAGAGCGCGTCCATGAGAGTTCCTCTCGCAGAAATGAACCGTGGCGGCGGCCGGTGGTTCCCGACCGCGCTCCACCAGTAGAGCACGCAATTCAGTTGTGCGCAATTCAATGCCGTTCAAGCTTCGCCCCCGGTACACTGGCGGACATGACCGAGCAGCCCACCACGACCCGCGCCGACCAGGACTTCCTGCGCCTCGACGGCCAGATCTGCTTCGCGCTGAACGCCGCGAGCCGCGCCTTCGGCGGCCTCTACCGCGTGGTCCTCAAGGATCTGGGGCTCACGTACCCCCAGTACCTCGTGATGCTGGTGCTCTGGGAGCACGGCGAGATGCCGGTCAAGGAGATCGGCCGGCACCTGCGGCTGGACTCGGGCACCCTGTCGCCCCTGCTCAAACGACTGGAGGCGGCCGGGCTGATCAGCCGCGAGCGCAGCACCGAGGACGAGCGCTCCGTGCGCGCCCGCCTGACCGGGGAGGGCGCGGCGCTGCGCGCCCGTGCGGTGGAGGTGCCGCGGCGGATCGCGGCGGCCACCGGCTTCGACCTGGCCGAGGTCGTCGACCTCCAGGCCCGGCTGAGCCGCCTCACCGCCGCGCTGGACGCCGCGGTGCCCACTGAGGAGGCACGGGAGGCGTAGCCGCCGTCCGCGACGGACACTGGGGCCACCCGACCCGAGCGGCGTGCGGCAGGAGGTGGCCGATGGACCCGGTTGCGGCGCTGGACCGGATCGCGTTCCTGCTGGAGCGCTCACTGGCACCCACCTACCGGGTGCGGGCCTTCCGGACGGCGTCCGCCGTCGTCGCGCGCATGGGCCGGGAGGAAGTGGCCCAGCGGGCCGCCGCCGGCTCCCTGGAAGCAGTCAGGGGCCTCGGCCCCAAGACGGTGAAGGTCGTGCAGGAGGCTCTCGCCGGCACGGTGCCGTCCTATCTGCAGGCCCTGGAGGACGAGGCCGCCGCGCTTCCGGAGGGGCCTCCGGCCCCGCCCGCCGCCGCCGCGCTGCGGGCGGCGCTGCGCGGGGACTGCCACCTGCACTCGGACTGGTCGGACGGCGGCAGCCCGATCGAGGCGATGGGCCGGGCGGCGGCCGGTCTGGGCCACGAGTGGGCGGTGCTGACCGACCACTCGCCGCGGCTGACGGTCGCCCGGGGCCTCTCCCCGGACCGGCTGCGCGAACAGCTCGACGTGGTGGCCGAGCTCAACGCCGGCTGGGCGCCCTTCCGGCTGCTGACCGGGATCGAGTGCGACATCCTCGACGACGGGGCGCTCGACCAGGAGCCGGAGCTGCTGGAACGGCTCGATCTCGTCGTCGGCTCGGTCCACTCGAAACTGCGGATGGACGCGCCCGCGATGACCCGGCGGTTGGTGGCGGCCGTACGCAATCCGCTGATGGACGTCCTGGGCCACTGCACGGGCCGGCTGGTCACCGGCCGCGGCCGTCCGGAGTCGCAGTTCGACGCCGAGGCGGTGTTCGCGGCCTGCGCGGAGGCCGGTACCGCCGTGGAGATCAACAGCCGGCCCGAACGTCTGGACCCGCCCCGGCGGCTGCTGCGGCTGGCCGTGGCGGCCGGAACTTTCTTCGCGATCGACACGGACGCGCACGCCCCGGGCCAGCTGGACTGGCAGGTCCTCGGCTGCGAACGGGCCGTGGAATGCGGTGTCCCGACGGAACGCGTCGTCAACACCTGGCCGGCGGACGACCTCCTGGCCTGGACCCGCACCCGGCGCGCGCCTTAGGGAGTGTCGTCGAAGTGGCGTCGGCCGCCCGAAGGGCGGGGTCGGCGCCCCGCCGACCAGGCGGGACTTTGACGACACGACCCAGGGGTCTCACCCTGCCGCTGCGCGACGCGTTCCCGTGGCACGGCGCTCAGGGGCGGAGTTCGGCCGCCAGCAGGATCACATCGGCTCCGGCCACCGCCATCACCGTGCGGAAGGGGATCCTGCCCGCGGGTCTGCGGGATGCGAGGAACAGGGCCGTGGCCGTCGCGGCCAGCAGCGCCCAGCCGTACGCCGTCACCCGCCCCGGCGGGCCCGCCACGAGGGCCGCGGCCGAGCCCAGGACGAGCAGCCCGGCCAGGGCGGCCGAGCGCCGGGCACCGAGCCGCTGGGGCAGTCCCACCACGCCGGTGGCCAGGTCGTCGTCGATGTCGGGCAGGACGTTGGCGAAGTGCGCGCCCGCGCCGAGCAGGGCCGCGGCCGCCATCAGCCACGGCGGCGGCCAGGGCGCACCGGGCAGGCCGAGGGTGACGAAGGCGGGCAGCAGGCCGAAGGCCAGGGCGTACGGGGCCCAGGAGACGACCGTGCCCTTGAGCCGCAGGTTGTACCCCCAGGCGGCCGCCACACCGGCCAGGTGCACGCAGCCGGCGGGCGCACCGGCCGCCAGCGACAGCGCAACGCAGGCCAGGAGCGCCACCGCGGCCGCTCGGGCCACCGCGGCGGGTGACGCCGTACCGGCGACCAGGGGCTTGTCCCGTCGGCCCGTGACCCGGTCGCGCGACAGGTCGGCCCGGTCGTTGCACCAGCCCACCGACAGCTGGCCGGCGGCCACCGCCCCGGCGGTGAGGGCGACCCCCGACGGGCCGTGGCCCGCGGCGACCGCCAGCACGGCGGTGAAGAGGGTCACGGCCAACGCGGGCAGCGGGTGGCACGCCGCCGGCAGGCCCGAGAGGGCACGTCCGGCGCGGGCGACCGCACCACTGCTGCCGTTCTCGGTGATCTGCGGGGTTCGCACGGGCACGGCGACACGCTATGTGGCGCCGCGCCGGAATTCGGTGATTCGTAACGAAGTGTCAGTTGTTTTCTATGGTGACTCAATGACACGTGTCCTGGCAGTGCGCAGCGTGTTCCCGCCCCATCGCCATCCGCAGGCCGAGATCACGGAGGCGCTCGCCCGCTTCCTGCCTCCCGGCTCCGACACCGCCCTGCTGCGCCGGGTCCACGCCTCCGTGGGCGTGGAGAGCCGCAATCTCGCGCTCCCCCTGGAGCGCTACGGGCCCGCGAACGACTTCGGCATGACGAACGCCCTGTTCGTGGAGACGGCCCTCGAACTCGGGCCGCGGGTGCTCGAACTCGCCCTTGCCGACGCCGGCGTGACGGCTTCCGAGGTCGACCTGGTCATGTCGACCACCGTGACCGGGCTGGCGACGCCCTCGCTGGAGGCCCGCCTCGCCACCCGGGCCGGGCTGCGACCCGACGTACGCCGGCTGCCGCTCTTCGGCCTCGGATGCGCCGCCGGAGCCGCCGGGCTGGGCCATCTGCACGACCTGCTCGCGGGGCGGCCCGGCCACGCGGCGGTCCTGCTCTCCACCGAGCTCTGTTCCCTCACCCTCCAGGCCACCGACTCCTCGATGGCGAACCTGGTCGCGGGCGCCCTCTTCGGCGACGGTGCGGCCGCCCTGGTGGCGGTGGGCCACGACCATCCCCTGCACGCGACGGGCGCCGGCCCCGAAGTCGTCGCCACGCGCAGCCGTCTCTACCCCGGCACCGAACACCTCCTCGGCTGGGACATCGGCCACTGGGGCATGCGCATGGTGCTCGGCCGTGAACTCCCGGACCTGGCACGGCTGCACGTGGCCGAGGAGGTGGAGAGCTTCCTCGCCGCCCACGACCTCAAACCCGCGGACGTCGACGCCTGGATCTGCCATCCCGGCGGCCCGAAGATCCTCGACGCGCTCTCGGACGCGCTGGGGCTGCCGGAGTCGGCGTTCGCGGCGAGCCGGCGTTCGCTGGCCGCCGTGGGCAACCTCTCCTCCGCCTCGGTCCTGCACATCCTCGAAGGCGTCCGCAGTGCCGGACCGCCGCCCGGGTCGGTCGGGCTGATGCTCGGCTTCGGCCCCGGCTTCGCCTCCGAACTCGTCCTCCTGCGCTGGTGACCCCGGTGAACTCGATGACCTCACTGACCTCGCTGACCTCCATGAGCCTGTACCTGCTGCTCATCTGCCTCGTCGCCGCCGAGCGGCTCGCCGAGCTCGTCACCGCCCGCCGCCACGCCGCCTGGAGCCTGGCGCGCGGCGGCCGCGAGTACGGCCGCGGCCACTACCCGGCCATGGTCGCCCTGCACACCGCTCTGCTGGTGGGCTGCGTGGTCGAACCGGCGGTGGCGGGGCGGCCGTTCGTCCCGCTGCTCGGCTGGTCGGCCCTCGCCGTCGTCGTCGCGGCGCAGGGCCTGCGCTGGTGGTGCATCGCCGCCCTCGGTCCGCGCTGGAACACCCGGGTGATCGTCGTACCCGGACTGCCGCTGGTGGAGCGTGGCCCGTACCGGGTGCTGCGCCACCCCAACTACGTGGCGGTGGTCGCGGAGGGGGCCGCGCTGCCCCTGGTGCACTCCGCCTGGGTGACCGCACTCGGCTTCACCGTGCTCAATCTGGTGCTGCTGCGCGTACGGATCGGCTGCGAGGACGCGGCCCTGACGGACGGCGGACGGCTGCGCGCCCCCGCCTCCGTCCCGTCGACGGGTGCGCCGTCATGATCGACCTGCTGATCGCGGGCGGTGGTCCCGCCGGGCTGGCGACCGCCATCCACGGCGCCCTCGCCGGCCTGGAGGTCGTGGTGGTGGAACCGCGGCCCACCCCCATCGACAAGGCCTGCGGAGAAGGCCTGATGCCCGGGGCGGTCCGCCGCCTCGGAGAGCTGGGCGTGTCCGTGGCCGGGCAGCCGTTCCGCGGCATCCGCTACGTCGACGACGCGAGCGGCCTGCAGGCGGAGGGGCTCTTCCGGGCCGGGCCCGGCCTCGGCGCCCGCCGTACGGACCTTCAGGCCGCGCTCGCCGAGCGGGCGGCGCGGCTCGGCGTACAGGTCCTGCCGCAACGCGTCGGCCAGGTGCGCCAGGGCGTCGACCACGTCACCGCGGCCGGGCTCACCGCCCGCTACCTCGTGGCGGCGGACGGCCTGCACTCCCCCGTCCGGCGCGGACTGGGCCTGTCGGCGCCGGCCACTGCCCGCAGGCCGGCCCGCTACGGCCTGCGCCGCCACTACGCCGTCGAGCCGTGGAGCGACCTCGTCGAAGTGCACTGGTCGCCGCGGTGCGAGGCCTACGTCACCCCGCTGGCGCCCGACCGGATCGGCGTGGCGGTCCTCACCACCGACCAGGCGCCCTTCGACGAACAGCTCGCCCGCTTCCCCCGACTGGCGGCCCGGCTCGCCGGTTGCGACGACACGCCCGTGCGCGGCGCCGGGCCGCTGCGCCAGGGCGCGCGCGTACGCGTCTCGGGGCGGGTGCTGTTCGTCGGGGACGCCGCGGGATACGTGGACGCCCTGACCGGCGAGGGGCTCACCCTGGCCGTGACGGCCGCAGGCGAGCTGGTGCGCTGCGTACGGGCGGGTCGGCCGCAGGCCTACGAGCAGGCCTGGCGGGACCTGTCGCGCAACTACCGCGCCCTCACCGAGTCGCTGCTCTGGGCCCGTCGGCGGCCGCGCCTCGCACCCCGGATCGTCCCGCTGGCCGCACGGCTGCCACGCGTGTTCACGAGGGCGGTCAACCTGCTCGCCTGAGGCTGAGGACCGAGGCGGAGGCGGAGGCGGAGACTGGGGCCGAGGCGGAGGCGCCGCCGCAGCGGCACCCCGCGCGCGGATGCGCGGGGTGCCGCTGCGGCGGTTGCGGCCGCCGGTCGGTCAGCCCGAGGGCTCCTGCCGGTTCCTCAGTGCCAGACCGGCCAGGACCGCGCCGGCCGCCGCGCTCAGCATGACGGCGGCCGCGGCCCAGGTCTGCGAGCCGCCCACGGTGCCGGCCAGCGGGTCGAAGGCGAGCGAGCCGCCGATCACGTGCAGGGCGACCACGCCCAGCGCCGTGCCCGCGCCGGCCCGCCACACGGCCGTGGTGTCGCGCAGCGCCACCAGCCCACCGATGCCCAGGCACACCACGGTGACCAGGAGGGGCAGGAGGCCGAGCGGTCTCGCCAGCGGCAGGGCCATCACATCCTCCGGCAGGTGGAGGGCACCGCTGACCAGCAGGGCGATCGCCACCGGCCAGCGCAGTGCGTGCCGCAGCGCCGGCGTGCGGGCCGCTTCCCCGGCGGGGGCGGGAGCGGGCCGCCGGGACTGCACCTGGTGGGGCGCGTCATACAGGGTCGGATACGGGACTCCGTACGGCTCCTCGCGCCGTCCCGGGGACGGAGCCACGGCCGGTACGGCGGGTACGGCCGCCCCGGCGGCTCCGGCGGGCCCGGTGCGGTGCTGCTGTTCCGGCTCGCCGGGCGCGTCCTTGCCGAGGATGTTCACCAGCAGGGCGACGTCCTCGATCGACCGTCCGACGGCGGCGGCCCGCAGCGTGATGTCCGCTTCGCCCACCTCCTGCGGGGCCTCGCCCAACAGGGTGACCATCCGCTGTACGTCCCGCACGGGCCGGGTCACGGCGGCCGTGCGCAGCACGTCGTGTCCGGCGTCGGGCAGTGGGCCGTCCTCCTTGAGGAGGCTCACCAGCGCGGTGACCTCCTCCACCGGACGGCAGGTGGCGGCGGTTTCGAGGAGGGTCCGCATGCGCTGGGTGGTCTGCGCGTCGGAGGCGTCGGGCGGGTCGGGCGGGTCCAGGGCCTCGGATGTGTCCGGGACGTCGGCGGCGTTCGGTATGTCCGAGATCTCCGGGGCGGTGGTGTCGGGGGTCCCGTGGCGGTCTTCGTGTTGCGTCGCCGCGAGAGCGATGGGGTCATTCATGGAAAGCTCCGTTCGCCGACGCGCGGGTCTACGCAATCGCGCGCCGGTCATCGTGCGTCATGGGAAGCGCACGCTTTGTTACATTGAGGGCCGCTTCCGCCCACTGCGCCATTCGGGGCGGGCAAACGGGGGTCCCCGCCCGGGCCACTGGTGGTGTCGTCAAAGTCCCGACACGGCCCACGGCGGGGCCGGCCTCGCTCTGCCGCTGGACCAGCTCCGGTACGGGCCGGATGTCGACCGGCATGCGCAGCATCGTGCGCA